>NZ_JAVBXX010000035.1 GCF_030824335.1 Azonexus sp. | reverse complement strand
GACGCTGAAGGAAACCGGCTGGTCGGGCGATGGCGGTAACGACCAACTCTTGGGCGGCGCCGGCAACGATGTGCTGGTGGCCGGCAGCGGGAACAATGTCATCGATGGCGGGACGGGGACCGACCTCGCGGTGTTCTTCGGCAGCATCGATGACTGGCAGGTCAGCCTGAATGCGGCTCAGGAGATCGTACTGCTCCAGCGGCATACCGGAGTGCAGCATGTGCTGCGGGAAATCGAACTCGCCCAGTTTGGCGATACGGTCTATGGTCAGGCCAAACCCGGTGCCCCCGCGCTGACTCAGGGGCAGTGGTTCAATGTGGCGGATTTCATTGATCCGGTGATCAGTGCGCAACTGGCGTTGGTCGGCGTGGCGGACTGGACGGTGGGTTGATACCCGAAGAAAACAAACCCTGGCTTAAACACTTCCCCCCGCCTCTCCTGCGTACGCGGTGATATACGCATAGCAGAGGCGGGCATCTTCAGCCAAATCAAAGAAACTGAGTGTGTGCCGCTGCCATGGCGTGAAAGCTTCCACGAAAGCTTGATCCTGCAGCGTCGACAAATCCCGCAGCACCATTCCCCAATCAGCGAACACCCGGCCCCTGGCCGGACCTTCGATCACAACGCGTAGATTGTCGTGCCGGGAATCAGCCTTGATCCCGTCGATCAGTGAAAACAGGACATCGCGCTTGCCTTCCAGCATCTGCATGAAATAGCCATCCTGATACACCAGACAACCTGAAATCCCGGCCGAACGATTGAAGCGGCGCGCCTTTTTCAACAATTCTTCCAGCGCCTCCCGGGACATCTCCTGTGTCGCCTTGCTGACATAGATCAGGAAATGCAGCGGTGAAGCGTTTCCCGGCACCTCTTCCTGCAATTCACGGGCGAAGGTTTCGACAAACACCGCCGCTTCCAGCGGCCGATGGAAATAGTAGCCCTGGATCAAATCACAACCATAAGCACAAAGCTCACGCCGCTGGGCGCCGTTCTCGACACCTTCAGCAACCAGCTTCAAGCCAAGGGCTCGACCGAGACCGATCACGGCACGGATGATGGTGCGGCTCTCCTCGCTCTTGTCGATACCGTCGACAAAGGCACGGTCAATTTTCAGGACATTGACCGGCAAGCGGGTCAATTGGGAGAGTGAAGAATAACCGGTACCAAAATCATCCACCGCCACGCGCAAGCCAAGATCGGCCAGCCGACGCAAAACCCGCAGGTTGGTTTCCACGTCGGCCATCAGCGCGGACTCGGTAATTTCCAGTAACAGACGGGTCGGGTCGGCTGCAGTCTCCGCCAGAATGGCGGCAAAATCTTCGGCCAGCGCCTCTTCATTCAATTGTCGTGCCGACACATTGACTGAAACATAGGGCGCAGTTTCACCCCAACGGGCTCGCCAATCCGCTTCAGCCAGACAAGCCTGACGAAAAACCCAGGCGCCAATCGGCACGATGGTCCCCGTCATCTCGGCAATTGGAATAAAAACAGCCGGGGAAAGCTCCCCTTCAGGTGGTTTCCAGCGCAGCAACAACTCAGCGCCAACGATACGACCGCTCTCGGCTGCCACAATCGGCTGAAAGCGCGGGGAAAGCTCGTTGCGCTCGATTGCAGTGCGCAAGCCGTTGGTAATATTCAAGCGCTGCCGGGCCTGCTCCTGCAGGGTTTCGCTGAAAAACTGCCAGCCGTCGCGGCCTTTTTCCTTGACCGCATACATTGCCGTATCGGCATAGCGCAGCAGATCGTCAGCGGTATGCGTACTGCCACTGCCGATCGCCACCCCGATGCTGGCGGTGACGAACAAGGGCAAGGCGCAAAACTCGACCGGATGACGCAAGGAGTCATTGATCCGCTCGGCCAGCACCGACATCGTCGTTGGCTGCTCGACCTGTTCGCACAGGACGACAAACTCGTCTCCCGCCAGGCGAGCTACGGTATCTCCCGGTCGCACCTGTTCAATCAGTCGCGCCGCCACCGTTTTCAACAGCAGATCACCCGCTTCGTGACCGTGCGTGTCATTGATCAGCTTGAAACCATCCAGATCAATGAACAGCAAAGCCACACTCAAGCCGGTACGTTTCGAACGCTGCAAGGCATTGGCCAAACGCTCACGGATCAGGGCACGATTGGGCAAGCCAGTCAGCGTATCGTGGGTCGCCCGCCGGGTCAGTTCATCTTCGGCTTTCTTGCGCTCGCTGATGTCGCGCATGGTGACCACAAGCAGCCATTCGTCACCATCCTTGAATTTGGCGATGGAGGCTTCGAGCGGGAAAAAACTGCCGTCCTTGCGATACCCCATCACCTCGGTCCGCCCCGACATCCGGCGCTCGGTCTCCTCACCCTGAACAAAACCTTCCAGCAACTCTGCGTGGCGCTGGCGGAAATGCGGCGGCAACAGCAGATGCACCGACAAACCAAGCAATTCACTCTCGCCATAGCCAAATATCTGGCAGGCACAGCGGTTGGATTCGGTAATGATGCCCCGACTATCGGTCGCCACAATCGCCATGTCGGCAATCGAAAGTATTTGATACGCCGCGCCGAGCTTGCGCCGTGCCGCGCCAAACTCTGCCGCCAGTCGTGCTGCAACTTCGGGCGATGCCGGCGACTCGTGCAAACGGCCGGAAGGCAAAGGCTCAAGATAGCGCTCGGGAATGATCGGCGGAATACGCCCGAAACTTTCCATGATGCTGAACGCACCATCGGCATTACAGCGCGCCAGGTAGGTATTGACGCTGGCATGATGCGTCAGCGCATCCATCTGGACGATGCCTTGCGGGCCGGCCACTCGCACCCTTTCCAGCGCGCCGACCAGCGCCTCGGCCTCGGTCGTGCCGGCGGCCTCTACGGCGTTGGCAAAGGCATGCACGCACAGGTAAGCGCCCTCGCCGAAGTTGGTCAACACGCCATTTCCGTTCGGCCAGATACCATCAACACCCGGTTGACGCAGCAAGCGCTGCCGGTAATGGCGATTCCCCGGCGTATCCAGCGACATGAAATAGGTATTGCTCGAATACAAACCCTCGCGCACCGAGGCCGGCAACAAGCTGACCATCATTTCGTCGTAATGCCCCATGACCACTGCCATGCGCCGCTTCAAGCCCTTTTCGGCAAAACGGGTGAGCAGGGTCATCTGGTCGGCACCGGCAAAATACGGCACGAACACGTCGGCGCCGGAACGCGCCACTTGGTCGAGCAATGCGTCGATTTCTGCGGTCGACGCACCAATCGGCAAATATTCCTCACCCACAATGTCGCCACCGAGCTTGCGCAGTGCGCGCTTGGCTGCGTCGATCGAGCCACGCGGCCACTCGTAATTGTTGCCGGCAAAGAACATTTTGAGTCCATAGCGCCGCGCCATGAACGGGATCATCTTGTCGATCTGCTGGTTGGGCAGCGCAGCAAAATGGAAAAAATAGCGGCTGCTGATACTGCCTTCGTAAAACGAGAAATTGAGCAGCGGAATCCGTCTTGGCTCGGCAACCTGCGCCACCACGGCGATCCGCGAATTGGACAGCAGATTGCCGATGATCGCCACGCAAGCATGTTCGTCGATCAAGCCTTGTGCCGCCGGCACGGCGCTATCCGGCAGACTGCCATCATCGGCAATGACCAGTTCCAGCGGCCGCCCGAGCACGCCCCCGTGTTCATTGATTTCGTCACAGGCGATACGTGCGGCCCGAACGATTTCAGGACCGTACATTTCGACCAGACCTGTCAAAGGAGGCAGCAGTCCCAGGCGGATCGAATTTGTCATAAACCCTGAAATCAATGTGGAAAATGGCCATGCTACCAGTTAACAAACTCGCTGACTTGCAGCGCAGCTTGTACTATTTGCAAACTTTTATTGCCAAAATTCCATTGGAATCATGGGAATGAACACGGCAGACATTCAAGAAAAACTCAGGAAAACAGCCATGACCACGACACCTCCGCGCCTGACCTCACTCTCCCATGGCGGCGGCTGCGGCTGCAAGATTGCGCCCGGCATCCTCGCCGACATTCTCAAGGGAACGAACCGCCTGCCGATTCCGCCGGAACTGCTGGTCGGCATCGAGACCTCGGACGATGCTGCGGTCTACAAGCTCAACGACGAACAGGCCTTGATTGCCACGACCGACTTTTTCATGCCCATCGTCGACGACCCCTACGACTTTGGCCGGATTGCCGCGACCAATGCCATTTCCGATGTCTATGCCATGGGCGGCAAGCCGATCATGGCGCTGGCGCTGGTCGGCATGCCGATCAATGTGCTGCCGCCGGAAACCATCCGGCGCATCCTCGAAGGCGGCGAGTCGGTCTGTCGGGCAGCCGGCATACCGATTGCCGGCGGTCACACCATCGATTCGGTGGAACCAATCTACGGCCTGGTTGCACTCGGCCTGGTCCATCCGGACAAGGTCCGGCGCAACGCTGATGCCCGCCCCGGCGACCGCCTGATCCTCGGCAAACCGCTGGGGGTTGGCATTCTGTCGGCAGCACTGAAAAAAGATGCGGTCGACGCGGCTGGTTACGCCCAAATGATTGCCACGACGACCCAGCTCAACACCCCCGGACCGGAACTCGCCGACCTGCCGGGCGTGCATGCGCTGACCGATGTCACCGGGTTCGGGCTGGCCGGACATGGACTCGAACTGGCGCGCGGCTCGAACTGCACGCTGGCCATCGACTGGGCAAAAGTACCGCTGCTCGATGGCGTGCGGGCGCTGGCCGAAAAAGGCTTCATTACCGGTGCCTCCGGGCGCAACTTTGCCGGCTATGGCGAAAATATCGCCTTGCCTGCCGACTTTGCCGACGCCGACAAGGCGCTACTGACCGATCCGCAGACCAGTGGCGGTTTGCTGGTTTCCTGCAGCGCCGAAAGCGTCGACGAGGTACTCGCCCTGTTTCGGCGCCATGGCTTTGCTGCGGCAACGGAAATTGGCGAAGTTCTGCCGCGCGGCACAGCATTGCTGACCATTCACCCATAAAACAAGATGCGCAATACGAAAACCCCACCGCGCCACGCCATCGACATCAGCGAGGAAGACGGCGTCCGCTACCTGCATTTCGGCTCCGACTGGGTGCAAGGTGCCATGCGCATTGCCCGGCCATGGTCGCTGGAGCTGGCCTATACGCGGGAAATGATGGCCGGATTGCTGCTGCGCGATCCGCACAAATGGCCGCGCAGTGCGCTACTGATCGGCCTGGGCGCCGGTTCGCTGGCCAAGTTCATCTACCGCAACTTCCCGGACTGCCGAATCACCGTGGTCGAGATCAACCCGCAGGTCGAGTTCATCGCCCGGCAGTATTTCAAGCTACCGGACGATGTACAGCGACTGAGCGTCCAGATCGCTTGTGGTGCCGATTACCTGCAAACCTGCAGCCGCCAGTTCGACCTGATCCTGTCAGACGGCTTTAGCGCCGATGGCCGGCCGGGCATGCTCGATACCTTGGCGTTCTACCAGAACTGCGCTGCCCGCCTGAGCGATGGCGGCCTGTTCTGCGTCAATCTGCTGCGTGAAAAAGGCTTCAAACAGAGCGTCGACCGCATTAAAGAAGCATTTTCCGGGCAAATCAGCGTTTTCCCGTCTTGCGACAGCGGCAATACCATCGTTTTCGGCCGTGCTAACCAACCCGTCGAAATAACGCTGGAGACGCTGCGCGAAAGAGCAAGTGAACTGAAAAAACAGACGCGCCTCGATTTGCTACCCACCATCACCCGCTTGCAAATGGCCCATCCGACACCGGAAGGCCGGCTGTCTTTCTGAGATGCAACTTTGACTTAACGACCATTCGGACTTATAACTGAAATAATCCTCCACCAAAAACAACGACAAGGCGGACAGAACAACGATAGCGAAATTCCGTGATCTTTTCTGCCAAAAAAATTGGAGGAGCCACCCATGTTGTCCATGCAAGATGTTCTGGATTATTGCGACCTCGAGCGGGGCGAAATTGAAGCCATCGCCGAACATGAACACATTCCGATGACCATCGCTGCAGAAATGAGCGAAATGCTGCTGGCAACGCCGGACGGGGTATGCCATTTGCACCGGATGATTCTGGAAAACATGCAACATGCACTCGATACGGGACACAACGAGCATGTGCAGACATTGATGCAAACCTACGAGCATCTGCAACGTACCCACCCACTACCAACCAGGCACTGACTGCCGAACAAAAGGCCCGCGCTCCTTTTCAGGAACGCGGGCCTTTGTTTTCAGGGCACTGTGAAGCAATCAGGCGGCTATTTTCTCGACGTGTGCCTGTTTCTCATAAAGGAACTTGAGCACCGCTGCCCGACAGTCGATATAGGCCGCATCGTGTGCCAACTCAAGGCGGGCACGCGGACGCGGCAGATTGACTTCGAGAATTTCGCCGATGGTTGCCGCCGGGCCGTTGGTCATCATCACGATGCGGTCGGAGAGCAGCACAGCCTCGTCGACATCGTGCGTCACCATGACGACGGTGGCCTGCGTTTTTTCGCAGATTTTCATCAGCTCATCCTGCAGCTTGGCGCGGGTCAGTGCATCCAGTGCACCGAACGGTTCGTCCATCAGCAAGACCTTCGGTTCCATCGATAGCGCCCGGGCGATACCGACGCGCTGCTTCATGCCGCCCGAAATTTCATGCGGGTACTTGCTGCTGGCGTGGTCGAGACCGACCAGACTGATCGCTGCGGCCGTGCGTTCCTTCAGTTTGGCCTTGCCTTCCTTCTGGCCGAAGACACGCTCGACCGCCAGGTAGACGTTCTCGAAACAAGTCAGCCACGGCAACAGGCTGTGATTCTGGAAGACCACTGCCCGCTCCGGACCGGGGCCGGCAATCTCGCGGCCGTCGCACAGCAGCACGCCGGTGGTCGGCGTGGTCAGGCCGGCGATCAAGTTGAGCAAGGTCGATTTGCCGCAGCCGGAATGGCCGATCAAGGCGACGAACTCGCCCTGACGCAAAGTCAGGTCGATATCGCGCAGCGCGACAAACTTGCCTTTCTTGGTTTCGAAGGTCTGACCGACTTTTTCAATTTGTACGAATTTTTCCATGATGTGTACTCCGCTCAGGACGATTCTTTGGTCAGCTTCTTGGCCAGCAGGATCAGCGCCTGTTCGAGCAGCAGACCGACGATGCCGATGATGAAGATGGCGATGATGATGTGTTCGACCTTCAGGTTGTTCCACTCGTCCCACACCCAGAAGCCGATGCCGACACCGCCGGTGAGCATTTCTGCGGCGACGATAACCAGCCAGGCAGTGCCGATGGACAGGCGGATGCCGGTCAACATATAGGGCAACACAGCCGGGAACAGAATCTTGGTAACGACCTTCCACTCCGACAGATCAAGCACGCGGGCCACATTCAGGTAGTCCTGCGGCACGCGCTGGACGCCCTGGGCCGTATTCATGATCATCGGCCAGATCGAGCAGATGAAAATCGTCCAGGTCGCCGCCGGGTCGGCCTTCTGGAAGACCAACAAACCAATCGGCAGCCAGGCCAGCGGTGATACCGGGCGCAGCAAGCTGATGATCGGGTTGATCATGTTCGCCAGGAAGGTGAAACGACCGAGCATGAAGCCGAGCGGAATACCAACCAGAGCCGCCAGACCAAAGCCGATGCCGACACGTTCAAGCGAAGCCAGCACATTCCAGCCGATCCCCAGGTCGTTCGGCCCGTTGTTATAGAACGGGTCGGCGAACAGCACGCTGGCCGCATCCCAGACCTTGACGGGGCCGGGGATGGCACCGCCGCTCAATGTCGCCACATACCAGATGCCGATCAGCAGCAGCAGGCCAAGCACTGGCGGCATGACCAAGCGACCGAGGGCATTCAGGTGTTCGGCTAGCGGCGTACCGGATTCGACAGCCGACGGGGTGGCACTTTTTTCCATCATTGTTTCCTTCACCGCTTGGGCAGGCGGGTTACTCGTGCAGTCCCCCGAGGGGGCATTCTGGGTACTGCGGTCGACCGGCAAAGCGCCGGCCAAATCACCGCTGATCGTCAGGGTGCTCATGGCAATCTCCTTGGTGATGGCTGCCGCCGAAGCGGCAGCGTGCTGGCTCAGACCTTGACCTTGAAACCGTCGGCGTACTTGGCCGGGTTCGAACCGTCCCAGACCACACCGTCGATCAGTTTCGACGAGCGCAACGGGCTCTTCGGCACGCTGATCCCCAGCTTGGATGCCGCCTGGGCGTACAACTCGGTCTGGTTGATCTTCTTGGCCACCGCCAGGTAATCCGGGTGGTCCTTGAGCAAGCCCCAACGCTTGTGCTGGGTCAGGAACCACATGCCGTCAGACAGGTAGGGGTAATTCACCGCACCATCATTGAAGAACTTCATGTGGTTCGGATCGTCCCAAGTCTTGCCCAGGCCGTTCTGATAACGGCCGAGAATGCGCTGGTTGATTGCATCGACGCTGGTATTCACGTAAGCCTTCTGCGCGATGACTTCGGCCATCTTCATCTTGTTGCTGATGTTGGCGTCGATCCAGCGGCTGGCTTCGAGCACGGCCATGATGACCGCACGGCAGGTGTTCGGGTTTTTCTGGACGAACTCCGACGTGGTGCCGAGAATCTTTTCCGGATGATCCTTCCAGACGTCCTGCGTCGTCGCGGCAGTGATGCCGATGCCGTCCATGATGGCACGGTGGTTCCACGGCTCACCGACGCAAAAACCATCCATGTTGCCGACACGCATGTTGGCAACCATCTGCGGCGGCGGCACGACGATGGACTTGACATCCTTGAACGGGTTGACGCCGCCGGAAGCCAGCCAGTAGTACAGCCACATGGCGTGCGTACCGGTCGGGAAGGTCTGGGCGAAGGTGTATTCGCGTGGTTCCTTCTTCATCAATGCGGCCAGGCTGCCCACATCAGTCGCGCCCTTGGTGGCCAATGCCTTGGACAGCGTGATGGCCTGGCCATTGTTGTTCAGCGTCATCAGGTTGGCCATATCCTTCTTCGGCCCGCCGATCCCCATATGCACACCGTAGATCAAGCCGTACAGCACGTGCGCCATGTCCAGCTCGCCATTGACCAGCTTGTCGCGGACGCCAGCCCAGGAAGCTTCCTTGGTCGGAATGATCTTGATGCCGTACTTCTCGTCGAACTTGTTGACCGCGGCCATGACTACCGAGGCGCAATCGGTCAGGGGAATGAAGCCGATACGGACTTCCTTCTTTTCCGGGGCGTCCGAGCCGGCAGCCCAGGCTGCGCTACGAACTCCGGGGGGAACCATGGACATGAGGGATGCTCCGAGGGCTGCGGTCACGAATTCGCGACGCTTGTTGGACACAGGGGCTACGGTCGCCGGCTTTTTGTCTTCCATTGCATTGACTCCAGATGGCTAGAAATAAAAAAAGGCGTCGCATCCGAGCCGCACGGGGGCAGCAAGGATGGACGCCATTGTCCTGAAACCGGAACACCCGGTTCGTGCCCGGCCGCCTTTGACCGTGCTATGCCTTCCTTAATGCAACCCCCGTGCCAGCTTGCACAAGATGACTCAAGACAATGAAAAATATGGGGTTTTTATAGAAACATCGCGAAATGGCCAGTCGACCGCAAAATCCGGCGCACTGTTGCAGTGCAGCAGCAAGTTTTTTCGCACAGACTTGGGTGAAAATGAATCAGGCGAGAGGCCGATTCAGAGTAGCACGCGGGCCATGTCGATCACGTCGCGCGCCACTTTGGCCATGTTCTGGCCGCGTTCCATGGCCAGCTTGCGCATCGCGTGATACGCCGCTTCCTCGTCCAGGCCACGCGCTTTCATCAGCACGCCCTTGGCCTTGTCGACCAGTTTGCGGTCCGAAAGCTTCTTGGAAACCTCTTCCAGTTCCCGGCGCATGGCCTGCGTATCCTCGAAGCGCACGCGCGCCACATCGACGATGGGCTTGATGCGCTTCGGGTCGAGGCCATCGACGATATACGCCGAGACACCGGCCTTCACCGCATCGCGGATGGCACCCTGCCCGTCTTCCTGGGTAAAGATGACAACCGGCCGCGGCATGTTCTTGTGCACCACGGCAAGGTTTTCCAGCGTGTCACGACTGGGACTTTCGGTATCGATCAGGATGACATCCGGCTGCAGTTTTTCCACCTCGGCCGTCAGGTTGGCCGAGTCGGCCAGAATGGCAGCGACCTGGTAGCCGGCCAACGCCAGCCCGGCGCAGATTTCTCCGGCCCGGCTGCGAGATTCATCGATCACAAGTATGCGTAGCATGCGTTATTTCAAGCAAGCACCAAGCCAGCCTTGCGCAATGCGGTTTCCGCCATCACCTGAACAACCGCTTCTTCTTCGCCGATTGCCCGCCCCAACGAAAATTCGACCTGCGGCCAGGTCGACCGCAATTTTTCCAGCATTTCCGGCACTTCGCGTTTCAAATGCCCACCCTGCGCGATAAACATTGGCAGGATGACGATTTTCTCTGCCCCTTCGGCAATCAGGCGGGCGGCGCACTCGGGCAGATCGGGAGCCATGAATTCGAGAAACGCCAGTTCGACCTTCTCGCCGGGCGCTCGTGCCTGAATGGCTGCCTGAACACGCCGCATCGGGCTGGCCCATTCAGGATCGCGGGCACCGTGGGCAAATAGGAGGATGGCTGTTTTCATGGGGATGCACTCTAGCGTAAAGGGCGGGCAAAGACTGCCCGCCAAAGTGGGTATTGACATCCCCGATAGTGATTCGTGCGATCAAATGGCGAGAAAAACCTCGCCGGCCTCGACCTTGACATCGAAGCGGTCGCAGCCACCGACGTCCGGCGCCACTGCCTGGCCGTCGGCGAGGCCGATGTTCCAGCCGTGCAGCGGGCAGGTCACGCGTTCGCCGTGCACCAGCCCCTGCGACAGTGGCCCGCCCTTGTGCGGGCATTTGTCGTGCAGCGCGAAGACCTTGTCGTCGCTGGTGCGGAAAATGGCGATATCGCCGCCCTTCTGCGGCCGGACGATGCGCGAGCCGAGCGGCGGGATGTCTTCCAGCTTGCAGATCAGTTTCCAGTGGTTCATTGGCTTATCCTCGTTTTCTCTTGTTTTCAGGCGTCGACCGCAATCGGGATGAACTGCTTGATCGGCTGCGCTTCGCGCGAGGTCGACCACGGGTCCTTGGCGTCCTTCAGCGCGGCAACCAGCGCGGCGTACAGCGTGCGCCGGCCATCCTCGTCCTCGACAATGCGGCCCTTGACGTAGTCGAGGCCGACGCGTTCCAGCCAGTGGCAGGTGCGCTCCAGGTACCAGCCTTCCTGACGGTAGAGTTCGAGGAAGGCGCCGGAATACTCCATGACGTCCTCATCCGACTTCACCTTGCACAAAAACTGCGCGACCTCGGTCTTGATCCCGCCGTTGCCGCCGACGTAAAGCTCGTAACCCGAATCGACGCCGATCACGCCGACGTCCTTGATGCCGGCTTCGGCACAGTTGCGCGGGCAGCCGGAGACGGCCAGCTTGACCTTGTGCGGGGCGTACATGTCGAACAGCACCTTCTCCAGCTTGACGCCCATGTCCATCGCCAGTTGCGTGCCGAAGCGGCAATGTTCGGCGCCGACGCAGGTCTTCACGGTGCGGATCGACTTGCCGTAGGCGTGGCCGGAAACCATGCCGGCAGCGTTGAGGTCGGCCCAGACGGCGGGCAAATCCTCCTTCTTGATGCCGAGCAGGTCGATGCGCTGGCCGCCGGTAACCTTCACCGTCGGCACCTTGAACTTCTCGGCGACATCGGCAATCGCGCGCAACTCGTTGGGCGTCGTCAGGCCGCCCCACATCCGCGGCACCACCGAATAGGTGCCGTCCTTCTGGATGTTGGCGTGCGAGCGCTCGTTGATCAGCCGCGACTGCGGATCGTCCTTGGCTTCGTGCGGCCAGGTCGAGATCAGGTAGTAGTTGATCGCCGGCCGGCACTTCTCGCAGCCATTTGCGGTCAACCAGCCCAATTCGGCAAAAACCGCTTCCTTGCTGGTCAGGTGTTCCGCACGGATCGCCTCGCGCACTTTCTGGTGCGAATGTTCGGTACAGCCGCAGATCGGCTTCTTGTCGGACGCCGCCGGCGAGTAGGCGCCGCCGATGGTCGAAGCCAGGATCTGCTCGACCAACCCGGCGCAGGACCCGCAGGACGAGGCCGCCTTGGTGTGCTTCTTGACCTCGTCGAGCGTGAACAAACCCTGCTCCTTGATCGCCTTGACGATCGTTCCCTTGGTCACGCCGTTGCAGCCGCAGACCTCGGCGCTGTCGGCCATCGAGGCAGCCTTGCTGTTGCCGGCGTGGCCGACGTCGCCGACCAGGCTCTGGCCGAAGATCAGCGAGTCGCGGATGTCGTGGATGTCGCGGGCGTCCTTGAGCAACTGGAAATACCACGGGCCATCGGCGGTGTCGCCATACATGACGCCGCCGACCAGCTTGTTGTCCTTGATCACCAGCTTTTTATAGACGCCGCCGTGCGGGTCGTTGAGGACAATTTCCTCGGTGTCCTTGCCACCCATGAATTCGCCGGCCGAGAACAGGTCGATGCCGGTAACTTTCAATTTGGTCGAGGTCACCGAGCCGGTATAGCGGCCGATGCCGTAACCGGCCAGATGATTGGCGGCGACCTTGGCCTGCTCGAACAGCGGCGCCACCAGTCCGTAGGCGATGCCACGATGGCTGACGCATTCGCCGACGGCGTAAATCTTCGGGTCGTAGGTCTGCATCGTGTCGTTGACGACGATGCCGCGGTTGCAATAGATGCCTGACTTCTCGGCCAGCGCGTAGTTCGGGCGGATGCCGGCAGCCATGACGACGAGGTCGGCCGGAATCTGCATGCCATCCTTGAAGCGCACCGCAGCGACGCGCCCGCTCTCGCCCTGGACCAGCATCTCGGTGTGCTTCTGCAGCAGGAATTTCAGGCCCTTGTCTTCCAGCGACTGCTGCAACATCCGTCCGGCCGTCTCGTCGAGCTGGCGTTCGAGCAGCCACGGGCCGATGTGCACGACGGTCACATCCATGCCGCGCAGCTTCAGGCCGTTGGCCGCTTCCAGCCCGAGCAGGCCGCCGCCGATGACAACCGCGTGCTTGTGCACTTTGGCGGTGGCGATCATCTCGTCGGTGTCCTTGATGTCGCGGTAGCCGATGACGCCGGGCAGGTCGTTGCCGGGCACCGGCAGCATGAAGGGCGTCGAGCCGGTGGCGATGAGCAGGCGGTCGTACGGCGCTTCGCTGCCGTCGTCGGCGATCACCTTGCGGCGGACGCGGTCGATGGCGACGACCTGCTTGCCGGTGTGCAGCGTGATGCCGTTGCGGGCATACCACTCAAGCTCGTTGAGGACGATTTCCGGCACCGTCATTTCGCCGGCGAGGACCGGCGACAGCAGGATGCGATTGTAGTTGGGATGCGGTTCAGCACCGAAAATCGTGATCTCGTAGTGATCCGGGGCGATTTTCAGCAGTTCTTCGATGGTCCGGACACCGGCCATGCCGTTGCCGATCAGAACGAGACGAGGCTTGACGGGGGGATTGCTCATTTTCGAGGCTCCAACGTTGCGCGCACCAATCGGTGCAATCTTTTTCAGCGCATGACGTCGTTGCCATCGGACCGCCCCCGTTGGCGGTTGATTCGCTGCTTCGGTTTGATCTAGTGCAATCGCTGTGCCAGATGCACAGACCATTGATTTTTATGAATTTTCATGTGTAGACCGCAATATTGACGCACCAAGCAAGGGCATCGGTATCCAGCGCGGTGCAACGAACTCAGTTCCCGCCCACTGCCAGACCAGTGGCTTCGACAGCAACAATCGCCTTGGCCTGATTCAGATCGTCCACATAACCACTGGCATAAAGCAAACAGGCCAACTGGTTGGCAATGGGTTTGGGCAAGGGTAATTGCTTGTCCAGGACCCGCCGTGTCCATTGGGCGGTAGTGATCGCATCCAGGGTTTCGGGCAAATTCGGCAAACCGCGCAAACTGTCGTGTTCTGCTTCAAAAAGGACGTCGACCGCAGCATTGCGTACATATTCCAGACGCGGACGACGCTTTGGATTGGCGTAAGGCTCGCCTTCGGTACCGCGCAACAGCAAGCCACGCTGCCCCCGTTCAACCAGGATATTGCGCATCAGATCGATAAAGTCGGGGTGGGTCGCTGGCGCAACCAGCACCGCATCGCCATGAAACGGGTTTAGCAGTTTGACCAGGCTGTGGGCGCTGTTGCGCACCCCCATCCGACTGCGCAAGGAGAGCAAATGGTGCATGCCAGGACAAAGCGCGCTTAGCGGCAGGAAGGCAATTCCCTTTTCATCCAGCGTTTGTTGCGCCTGTTGCGCCGAGATCATCGGCATGACGCCCAATTCACGCAGAATCTGTGCGCTGCTGACGCGCCCATAGCCTTCGAGCAGCCCATGCACCAGCACCGGCACACCAAAACGCTGCAACAACAAAGCCAGCAAGGGCGTCAGGTTGGCTTCCTTGCGCGCTCCGTTATAGCTGGGCAAAACCACCGGACGAACCCGGCCGTGCGGCATATCGAGCCGGTTCAGGCGATCATCGGCTGCCGACAGGAAACCGAGCATTTCACCGGTCGACTCACCCTTGACCCGCAAAGCAATGATGATGGCGCCCTGCTCCAGATCCGGCACGCCACCGTCAAGCATCGCGGCGTAAAGCTGGTGTGCCTCCTCGATCGACAAATCGCGCGACCCTTGGGCGCCGCGACCGATTTCCTTGATGTATTGAGCGTAATTCACAATCACCTCCGTCCGGGCGTCAAGCCGCCTCGGGTTGTTGTTGCACTTGCCGAAGCAGCAGGCGCTTGATGTCCGGGATGCAACCGCCGCAAAAAGTGCCACATTTTAAGTTTTCCTGTAGTGCCGTGAGATCGGCACCGGCATCAATTGCAGTGGTAATTTGCTTGTCGCTGACATCGGCGCATTTGCAAACGATCTGGCGCGGCGCAGTGCTGGTCGGTGCTGCAGCACTCGGCGCCAGGGCGAAGCGCAACAGGCTGGCGTCCAGCTCGCCCTCGGCCATGGCCTGCTTGAGCCAGGCCTGGGCAACGGTTTCGCCGGCCAGGCGAACGCCGAACAATTGGCCATCGATGGCGATGGCTTTCTTGGCGATATGGCGTTTTGCGTCGGTATAGACAATGGCGCCGGTCTCGCCATCGAGGCCGAAACAGCGATCGATCGCCGCCAGTGCGGGGGCCGTCGCCGGCTCGGCGGTGGCCGCGCGGAAGACGACCAGTGGACTGGCCCGGCCGTAAAGTCCAACGCTGGCGTAGGCAAAATCGGGCAGCAGGCTACGCGCCGCATCGAGCACGCGCAGCGCTTCGGCAACGTCGCTGCAGCGGCGGATCACGGCCAGCGGGTAGTTCAGTTCGCTCTTCGCCACCTCGACCGCCGTGTGCTTCAGTTCCGGCTGCTGCGAGTACGGATCGACCGCATCGCCGACCAGCGCATTGACGCCGGCGCTGTTCATGAAGCGGCTGCCCCAGTGCATCGGCATCCACACCCGACCACGGGCCAGCCCGGGGCGCGAAGCCACGCGCACGACGATCTCGCCGCGACCGTTGAACAGGCGGACCAGGTCGCCGTCGTCAAGCTGGCGATGGCGCATGTCGCAGGGATGCATGGCCAGCAGCGGCTCGTCGTCGAGATTGAACAGGCGCGGCACGATGCCGGTCCGGCTCATGCCGTGCCATTGGTCGCGCAGGCGCCCCGACAGCAGGCTGAGCGGATGTTCCTTGCCCGGCACCTCGGCCGTTGCCTGATGCGTCACGGCAATGAAGCGCGCCCGACCATCGGCGGTCGGGAAGCGGCCATCGGCGTACAGGCGTTGCCGCCCCTGGCTGGCACCTTCCGGGAAAGGCCATTGCTGCGGCCCTTGCTGTTCGAGCACGGCGTAGGACAGACCGCTGATATCGAGATCGCGGCCGCGCGTCGTGACACAGTGCTCGGCAAAAATGGATTCGACGGTTTCGTACGGAAACAGCCTGTCGACCGCGCCCCGCAGGAAGTCCCCCTGGGGGACAGGATTCTCCAGTTTCCTGCCCAGCCGGCGGGCGAAATCGACGACGATCTGCCAGTCGTGACGGGCTTCGCCCAGCGGCACAACAGCCGGCTGCACGCGCGTGATGCGCCGTTCGGAATTGGTCACCGTGCCGTGCTTCTCGCCCCAGCCGGTGGCCGGCAACAAGAGGTCGGCGTAAGCGGCGGTGTCGGTGTCGGCGAAGGTTTCCTGGAGCACGACGAATTCGGCCCGCGCCAGCCCGGCGCGGACGCTGGCCTGGTTCGGCAGCGACTGCGCCGGATTGGTGCAGGCGATCCACACCGCCTTGATTTCGCCACTTTCCAGTGCCTTGAACAGGTCGACCGCAGCTTTTCCCGGTTTTGCCGGCACGTCGGGGATGCCCCACAAGGCGGCGACTTCGGCCCGGTGCTCGGGATTGGCGAGATCACGGTGCGCCGACAGCAGGTTGGCCAGACCGCCCACTTCCCGACCGCCCATGGCGTTCGGCTGGCCGGTCAGCGAAAACGGCCCGGCGCCAGGCTTGCCGATCTGGCCGGTGGCCAGGTGCAAATGGATCAACGCGGCATTGTTGTGCGTGCCGTGCGCCGACTGATTCAGGCCCTGGCAATACAGCGACAATGCCGGCCCCTGCGTGGCAAACCAGCGGGCGGCGCGAACGATGCTGGAAGCGGGGATGCCACACAATCCGGCGACCCGCTGCGGCGTGTATTCCGCCAGGTTACCAGCCAGCTCATCGAAGCCGCTGGTATGGCGAGCGATGTAATCGCCATCCACCAGCCCTTCGGCCAGCATCACATGGAGCATGCCGTTGAACAGCGCGATGTCGCTGCCGGGCAGGATGGGCAGGTGCAGATCGGCAATCTCGGCGGTTTCGCTACGGCGCGGATCGACGACGATGATCTTCAATGCCGGATTGGCGGCGCGCGCATCCTCGATGTAGCGGAAAACGATCGGATGGGCCAGCGCCGGATTGGCGCCGGCGATCAGGATCACCCCGGCCTGGCCGATATCCTCGTAGCAGCACGGCGGCGCATCGGCCCCCAGGGTCTGCTTGTAGCCGGCGACGGCCGACGACATGCACAGCCGCGAATTGGTATCGACGTTATTGGTGCCGATCAGACCCTTGGCCAGCTTGTTGAAGACATAGTAGTCCTCGGTCATCAACTGGCCGGAGATGTAGAAAGCCACGGAATCCGGCCCATGCTCGCGGATGATGCCGGCAAAACGCTCAGCGGCAGTATCGAGCGCCTGCGCCCAGGCCAGCCGTTCGGGCTGGCGATCGCGTGCCGGGCGCAAGGCCGGGTGGCGCAGGCGCCCCTCGCCCTGCGCCGTGAGATGCAGGGATGCGCCCTTGGTGCACAAACGTCCGTAGTTGGCCGGGTGTTCCGGATCGCCGCGCACGCCCTGGACGGTGATGCCGTCCGTACGGATCAATACGCCGCAGCCAACGCCGCAGTAACAACAGGTGGATTTGACTTCCTGGTTCATGATTTTCCTTCCGAATGGCAGGTGAGCAACAGATATGCCACCCATGAAAATCAATGACTTGGATAAAAAAAGGGGAGATTCCTTGACAGAATCTCCCCTTTTTGGTGCGTCGACCGCAGCAGACGTCCCTATTTGACGCGTTGCAGGTTCGGCCGCCCGCCGGATGGGCGCGTTGGCGGCGGCTCATCCTGATCAACGCCAGCCGGAGCATCCGGGCTAGCGGTATCGTTCAACAGTGCGCCAGGAGCATCAATATCGAAGGCCATCCCGGCTCCATTTTCGCGGGCGTAGATCGCTGAAACCTGAGCGATCGGCACTGATAGTTCACGTGCCACGCCACCGAATCTGGCCTGAAACTCTACAAAATCATTACCCATCTGCAACTTGTTGGTTGCATCAGGTCCGAGATTAAGGACGATCTGACCATCCCGAACAAATTCACGCGGAACGATGGTGCGAGCATCAACCTGTACTGCGATGTAAGGCGTGAAGCCGTTATCGCAGCACCACTCCCAGATGGCCCGCACGAGATAAGGTTTGGTGGACGGAAGTTCCATCGTTACTTGCGCATCGCCTTTTCAGACGGCGTCAGCGCATCAATGAAACCCTGGCGGCTGAAAATGCGTTCGGCATATTTCATCAGAGGGGCTGCAGCTTTCCCCAAATCGATACCGTAATGATCGAGACGCCAGAGCAACGGAGCGATAGCGACATCCAGCATGGAGAACTCATCGCCCAGCATGAATTTCTGCTTGCTGAAAATCGGCACGATCTCGGTCAGGCGCGCCTTGATTTCCTGGCGCGCCTTGTCGGCGGCCTTGCTATTCTTTTCGATGACTTCCATGTGCGAAAAAATTTCACGCTCCATGCCGATCAGCAACTGACGCGCCCGTGCACGCATGATCGGATCGGCCGGCATCAATTGCGGATGCGGGAAACGCTCATCGATGTATTCGTTGATGATGTTCGGCTCGAACAGGACGAGGTCGCGTTCAGCCAGCACCGGAACTCGACCATGCGGATTGATCGCCGCCATTTCGTCGGCCTTGGAGAACAAATCGACGTCGATAACCTGAAAGTCCATGCCTTTTTCGAACAGGACAATGCGGCAACGGTGACTAAATGGGCAGGTAGTGCCCGAGTAGAGGTTCATCATGTTTAACAGCCCTCAAAATGAGATTCGGCACCGGGGGCTGGCCGAAGC
Organism: Azonexus sp.; assembly: GCF_030824335.1. Lineage (GTDB taxonomy): Bacteria > Pseudomonadota > Gammaproteobacteria > Burkholderiales > Rhodocyclaceae > Azonexus. The sequence continues at coordinate 27,016 of NZ_JAVBXX010000035.1, read as the reverse complement.
CAAACCCACGATGCCGTCAGCCGATCCGGGAAGGATCAGTGAATATCTTTCCAGTATTCCTTCTTCAGGGCGTAAGCCACTACGAAGAGCAATGCCAGGAAAGCCAGAACGATGAAGCCCAGCTTGCGACGGAACTCCTGCTGCGGCTCGCCCATCCAGACCATGAAGCCGACCAGATCGGAAATCGACTTATCGTACTCGGCCTGACCCATCTTGCCTGGAATCGCCAATTCAAGCTTGTGGGTTTCCGGATTCATGACCTGGGTACCTTGCAACTCCCACAGGACGTGCGGCATACCGACTGCTTCAAAAGCAAGATTATTCCAGCCGGTCGGACGCTTGTCGTCTTTGTAGAAGGTACGCAGATAGGTGTACAACCAGTCCGCACCTGCACCGGCATTACCTGCTTCACCACGGGCACGGGCAACGATGGTCAGATCGGGCGGCGTCGCACCAAACCACTTTTTCTGCTCATCATGACGGGCAGCAACAGACATCAGATCACCAATTTTGTCCGAAGCGAACATCAGGTTTTCCTTGACCTGCTGCTCGGTCAACCCCAGATCCATGAGGTTTTTATAACGCATGTACGATGCGCCATGGCAGTTCATGCAGTAATTGACAAACAACTTGGCGCCATTCTGCAAAGCTGCCTTGTCACTGACGGAACCCGGCCACTTGTCAAGATGGATACCAGCCCCAGCAGCAAAAGCAAGAACCGGCGCGAAGAGCAATGCGATAAGGAATTTTTTCATTTTGTGCATCCTCACTTCATCGTCACACGTTCAGGAACCGGCTTGAACTTGTCCATACGCGACCACCAAGGCATGGCGAGGAAGAAGCCGAAATAGAACACCGTGCAGACCTGGGAAACCAACTCACCCATCGGCGAAGGAGACAAAGTACCCAAGTAACCCAGAATGAAGAAACAGATCACGAAAAGAGTAATCATGGCCTTGGTGATCGGACCGCGATAGCGGATCGATTTCACCGGGCTACGATCCAGCCACGGCAATGCAGCAAAAATCACCACCGAAGCCCCCATCGCAACGACACCCCAGAACTTTGCATCAAGCCCGAAGAAATTCCAGACCATGGCACGCAGGATGGAGTAGTAAGGCGTGAAGTACCAGACAGGAGCAATATGTGCTGGCGTTTTCAGCGGGTCAGCCGGATAAAAATTCGGCGTTTCCAGGAAATAACCGGCACCTTCCGGCGCGAAGAACATCACGGCAGAGAAAACCATCAGGAAGACGACAACACCGACGATATCTTTAACCGTGTAATACGGATGGAACGGGATGCCGTCGCGCGGAATGCCGTTTTCGTCCTTGTTTTCCTTGATCTCGACACCATCCGGATTGTTCGAACCGGTCTCGTGCAAGGCCAGCACGTGCGCCGCCACCAGACCGATCAGGACCAGCGGAAAGGCAATTACGTGGAAGGAGAAGAAACGGTTCAGGGTTGCATCACCGACCACGAAATCGCCACGAATGATGATGGAGAGATCGTTGCCGATGACCGGAATCGCACCGAACAGATTAACAATAACCTGTGCGCCCCAGAAAGACATCTGGCCCCAAGGCAACAGATAGCCGAAGAAGGCTTCGCCCATCAGCACCAGGAAAATACCGACACCGAACAACCAGGTAAGCTCACGTGGCTTGCGATAGGAACCGTAAATCAGGCCACGGAACATGTGCATGTACACCACGATGAAGAAGGCCGAAGCACCAGTCGAGTGCATGTAGCGAATCAGCCAGCCCCCAGGTACGTCACGCATGATGTACTCGACGGAAGCAAAAGCTACCGGCACACCTGCAGCATTAAGTGCAGCATCCGGCTTGTAGTGCATCACCAGGAAAATACCGGTCACAATCTGGATCACCAGAACCAGCAGTGCGAGGGAACCAAAGAAATACCAGAAATTGAAATTCTTCGGTGCGTAGTACTCGGAAAGGTGCCCCTTCCACATTGAGGTCGCGGGAAAACGCGCATCTACCCACTCAAGAACATTGCCGCCTATCGAACCGTCGGACTTGTACTTTTCGAAATTTCCACCAGCCATTTTATGCCCCCTTCTTGTCTTCGCCGATCAGGATGCGGGTATCAGTCAGATACACGTGCGGCGGAACTTCGAGATTGGTCGGTGCGGGCTTTGCCTTGTAAACACGGCCGGCAAAGTCAAATGTAGAACCATGGCAAGGGCAAAGGAAGCCGCCTACCCAGTCAGCCGTCATTCCCTCTTCGGCTCCCTGCTTGAATTTTGAAGATGGGGAACAACCGAGATGGGTACAGATACCAACAACTACGAGCAATTCCGGCTTGACCGAGCGGGTTTCGTTCTGGGCATAAGCAGGCTGCTGATTTTTTTCCGACTTCGGGTCAGCGACCTGATCATTTAACTTCGGCAACGTATCAAGCATGGCCTGGGTGCGATTAATAATCCACACAGGCTTGCCGCGCCATTCAACGGTCATCATCTGACCGCTCTCCAGTTTGCCGATATCGACTTCGACCGGAGCGCCTGCTGCCTTGGCACGTTCGGACGGAAGCAAACTGGATACGAACGGCACAAGCGCAGCTACTGCGCCTACTCCGCCCACGGCTGCGGTCGCGACGATAAGGCGTCGCCGACCACAGTCCATTTTTCCTTGATTGCTCATAACGCTGACCCCTAAAGGAATTGGTTGGGTTTAAAAACAAACACGAAATTATACGCCAACGGAACCCCCGTTAAAAGCCGCTGTCGACTAGTTAGGTCATTCCGAGGCTTTTGCGCTCTCTCAATGCTTGGGCGAGCGTGCCACTATCGACATATTCTAGCTCCCCTCCCACAGGCACCCCTCGGGCGATTCGAGTAATTCCGACCCCACTCGTTTTTAGCATGGCCGTTATGTAGTGCGCGGTCGCTTCACCTTCGTTGGTGTAATTGGTTGCCAATATCACCTCCCGCACAACACCGTCGGTAGCGCGAGACAAGAGCTTATCCAGATCAAGTTTCCGTGGCCCGACGCCATCGAGCGGTGAGATTTTCCCCATCAGTACGTAATAGAGCCCTTGATAAGCCAAGGTCTGCTCCATCATGTTCATATCAACCGGTGTTTCAACAACACATAGAAGACTGGCATCGCGCCGGGAGGAGAGGCAACGTTCACACACCTCCAACTCGGTGAAGGTGTTGCAGCGCTGACAGTGGCGAACCGCTTTTAGTGCGTGCTGTATCGACTCGCCCAAACGAGCAGCACCAGAGCGATCATGCTGCATCAGATGATACGCCAGGCGTTGGGCCGATTTTGGCCCAACGCCTGGCAAGCAACGCAAGGCTTCGATCAGCGAATCAAGGCCACTTGGATTCACTTAGAACGGCAGCTTGAAACCGGGAGGCAAATTGAGCCCTGACGTAAAACCGGCCATTTTCTCCTGACTAAGAGCCTCACCCCGCCGAATAGCATCGTTCAATGCTGCAGCAACGAGATCTTCCAGCATTTCTTTGTCATCCATAACGGAAGGGTCAATACTGACTCGGCGCACATCATGCGCGCAGGTCATCAATACCTTGACCATACCAGCCCCTGCTTGCCCCTCAACCTCGATCTGAGCCAGCTGCTCCTGCGCCTTCTTCATGTTCTCTTGCATCATCTGGGCCTGTTTCATCAAGCCACCCAAACCAGCTTTAATCATCTAGTTGCTCCGTTAAGCAATAGGTTTAATGGAAGACTCAACGATAGAGGCACCAAGTGTCTCTATCGCACTTTGCACAAAAGAGTCCTGTTCGATAGCCTCCACAGCCGACACTTGACGCTCCTGACGCTGACGTCCAAGTGTTGCCGCCGGTGTTTCTGCCGAGGGATTACCAACTTCGATTTTCAGAATTAGCTGCCGCCCAAAATAATCCACCAAGGCCTGCTGCAACCTGTCAGGGGCGGGCTTCATCTGCAAATGGGAAAGCGTTGCCGGCAAACGCAACAAGCAAAGCGACTCAGTCAATTCCCGCAACTCACAGTTAGCCGCCAACTCCTTGGCAAAGCCACTCAAGGACAACCCGGCCACAATCCCGGGCCAGTCACTTGAAACGTCCAGTAATGGCCTGGCAAGCGATGGCGATGGCGATGGCGATGGCGATGGCGATGGCGATGGCGATGGCGATGGCGATGGCGATGGCGATGGCGATGGCGATTTTGACGCCAATGATTCGCCCGCCTTGAGCTCCACGCTGTCTGTTTTTGCCGGAATGGCCGGTGGCCTTGGAATCGACAAGCGTGTTGAATCAATTAATTCGTTAACCTTGCGCGGCCGAAACGTGTGCAGACGCAGCAAAGTCATAACAAAACCAGCGTACTCATCGGGGGCACTTGCCAACTCTGCACGCCCAACATTAACGATTTGATAAGCCAACTGAATAAACTCTGGCGACAAAGCCCCTGCAAGAAAGAAGACCCTAGAGTAATCTGGATCATCATCCTCTACGGAAGACGGTACACATTGCGCAATTTGCAGCCGGGTTAACAATGTGCCAAGTTCTTGCAATGCAGAAGAAAACGAGAGACTTCTTACGGCCAATAGTGATGCAATTTGCAATAACGCCGAAGCATTTCCTTCGTGCAACGCCTCAAGAATCGAAAACAAATGATCCTGATCGACATTGCCAAGCATTGTGCGAACCTGGACTTCGTCAACCCTGCCTGCACCATGCGCGATAGCCTGGTCCAGCAGAGAGAGAGAATCACGCATGCTGCCATTGGCAGAGCGAGCAATCAAAGCAAGTGAAGGATGATCAAAAGGAACATCTTCCGCTTGCAAAATCTGAGCAAGATGCGAAGAGATCAAGCCCGCTGGCATCTGCTTTAGATTGAACTGGAGACATCGTGACAACACAGTGACTGGAATTTTCTGTGGGTCGGTCGTTGCGAGAATAAATTTCACATGCTCCGGTGGCTCTTCCAAGGTTTTCAACATTGCATTGAATGCGGAAGTCGAAAGCATATGGACTTCATCAATGACGTAAACCTTGAACCGCCCCCTTGTCGGCGCATAAACAGCGTTCTCAAGCAATTGCCGCATTTCATCGACGCGCGTATTTGTCGCAGCATCCACTTCAAGCAAATCAACAAATCTTCCGGCGTCAATTTCAAGACACGCAGAACATTGTCCGCAGGGCGCAGCGGTAATTCCTGCTTCACAGTTCAGGGACTTTGCCAGAATTCGCGCGATCGTCGTTTTACCCACGCCGCGCGTGCCAGTAAATAAATAGGCATGATGCAAGCGCTGCTCGGAAAGCGCGTGAGTCAACGCACGAACCACATGCTCTTGTCCGACAAGGGTAGAAAAATTGCGCGGGCGCCACTTTCGCGCGAGAACCTGATAACTCATTCGCCCCACACCAAAGCAAAAATGGAAGTGGCGAGCCTAACCCCCGGCACTTGTAGTTAGTGGCTGTGGCTGCTTCCTTCCGGACCTGACCAGATTCACCACACTACAATGCGGGGAGACCCGCCGATTCGAATTCTAACACACAGAAACCAGGCATTCTGGTCCGTTAAAACATAAAAAATGCGTAAGTCAATCGCACCAGGAATTAAGGTTCAGCCTGGCGCCACTCCTTGTCAAAGATAGCTTCAACACCGTCAAGCCCCTTAAAGCACAAAGCATGACCCTCCAATTCAACGAACGGAACGCCTTCCCTGCCCTAGCCATTGCCGACTACGGCTAAGCCCTCGAAACCGGCCATACCATCGTTACCGGCACGAACCAGACACTGATCAATAATGAGTAGGTGCTGGCGGCTTACCTCGAACCATAGGGAAATTAACGTTTTTTTGCGGTTGACCGATAAAAACGGACGCTTTTCGGAGCGTCATTTTCCGCCTTGGATTTAGGTAGCCTGATCAGCGCGATTCTGCCCACATCTTCCGGCCAGAACGACCGCTCCGATTACAACCTGATAATGCAATGCATTCCACCATAGCACCTGCAAAAACAGCAGGCGCGTCGGCACCACCCCCCAGCCCCCCTCCGCCGGGAAACCCGGATAATGGCGGCCAATTCGTTTTTTCACGCCTTTTCTGGAATTCCCGCATGGAAATCAAGGTCAATTTTCTCGACAAGCTTCGTCTCGAGGCCAAGTTCGACGACTTCACGGTCATCGCCGATCAGCCCATCCGCTACAAGGGCGACGGCTCGGCGCCGGGGCCGTTCGATTACTTCCTGGCTTCGTCGGCCTTGTGTGCGGCTTATTTCGTGAAGCTGTACTGCGACACGCGCAATATTCCGACCGAGAACATCCGCCTGTCGCAGAACAACATCGTCGATCCGGAAAACCGCTACAAACAGACTTTCAAGATTCAGGTCGAGTTGCCGGCGGATATTTCGGCCAAGGATAGACAGGGCATTTTGCGTTCCATCGACCGGTGCACCGTGAAAAAGGCGGTGCAAACCGGGCCCGACTTCGTCATCGAAGAGGTGGAAAACCTCGACGCCGATGCGCAGGCCTTGCTGACGATGGGTCGGGGTACAAGTCCCGATTCGGAAACCAGCACCTATATCGCCGGCAAGGATCTGCCGCTGGAACAGACCATCGCCAATATGTCCGGCATTCTGGCCGGGCTGGGCATGAAGATCGAGATCGCGTCCTGGCGCAACCTGGTGCCCAACGTCTGGTCGCTGCATATCCGCGATGCGCATTCGCCGATGTGCTTCACCAACGGCAAGGGCGCGACCAAGGAAAGCGCGCTGGCCTCGGCGCTGGGCGAGTTCATCGAGCGGGCCAATTGCAATCACTTCTACAACGACAATTACTGGGGCCCGGAGATCGCCAACGCGGCCTTCGTGCATTACCCCGAAGAGCGCTGGTTCAAGCCGGGCAAGAAGGATGCGCTGCCCAAGGGCCTGCTCGACGACTACTGCCTGGAAATCTATAACCCGGACGGCGACCTGCGCGCCTCGCATCTCTACGACACCAACTCCGGCAATACCGAACGCGGCATCTGCGCGCTGCCCTACGTGCGCCAGTCGGACGGCGAGACGGTCTATTTCCCGACCAACCTGATCGACAACCTGTTCCTGAGCAACGGCATGAGCGCCGGCAATACGCTGGCTGAAGCGCAGGTGCAGTGCCTGTCGGAAATTTTCGAACGGGCGGTCAAACGCGAAATTCTGGAAGGTGAAATCGCGCTGCCCGATGTGCCGCAGGACGTGCTGGCGAAGTACCCCGGCATTCTGGCCGGCATTGCCGAACTGGAAAATCAGGGCTTCCCGGTGCTGGTCAAGGATGCGTCGCTGGGCGGCGAGTTCCCGGTGATGTGCGTGACCCTGATGAACCCACGTACCGGCGGTGTGTTCGCTTCGTTTGGCGCGCATCCGAGCCTGGAAGTGGCGCTGGAACGCAGTCTGACCGAGCTGCTGCAGGGACGCAGTTTTGAAGGCCTGAACGATCTGCCGCGACCCACTTTCGAGAGCAACGCCGTCACCGAGCCGAACAACTTTGTTGAACACTTTATCGACTCCAGCGGCGTCGTGTCGTGGCGCTTCTTCAGCGCCAAGGCGGATTACGAATTCGTCGAGTGGGATTTCTCGGGCGAGGGTGAAAACTCCAATGCCGATGAGGCCGCCACGCTGTTCGGCATCCTCGAAGACATGGGCAAGGAAGTGTACATGGCGGTCTACGACCAGCTCGGCGCCACCGCTTGCCGCATCCTGGTGCCGGGTTATTCGGAAATCTACCCGGTCGACGACCTGATCTGGGACAACACCAACAAGGCGTTGGCCTTCCGCGCCGACATCCTGAACCTGCACAGTCTCGACGACGCTGGCCTCGAAGCACTCCTGGAGCGTCTGGAAGACAGCGAACTCGACGATTACACCGAGATCATCACCCTGATCGGGGTCGAGTTTGACGAGAACACGGTCTGGGGCCAGCTAACGATTCTCGAGTTGAAGCTGCTGATCAATCTCGCCTTGCAGCAATTCGAAGCGGCGCACGAACTGGTCGGCACCTTCCTGCAGTACAACGAGAACACCGTCGAGCGCGGCTTGTTCTATCAGGCCTTGCAGGTGGTGCTGGAAGTGCTGCTCGACGACGAGCTGGAACTGGACGATTACCTGGTCAATTTCCGCCGCATGTTCGGCGGTCCGCGCATGGATGCAGTGCTCGGGTCGGCGGACGGCAGCGTTCGCTTCTTCGGCTTGACGCCAACGAGCCTGAAACTGGAAGGACTCGACCGGCACCAACGCCTGATCGACAGTTACAAAAAATTGCACACGGCGCGGGCCAAGGTAGCGGGTATATCCGGGTAGGCTTACGTGTCATGGCTGGATCCAACCCAAATCTATCTTTCTGACGATGTCGACCGGGACCAACACTTCATCTCCGTTCGTTAAGGGCGCGCGCGAAGGCTTTGCCACCTTCCTGCCGTTCTCGGTCGGCCTTGTGCCCTGGGCGCTGGTCATGGGCATGGCGATGAGCAGCACGGGGTTTTCACCGCTGGAAGCGATGGGCATGAACGTCATTGTCTTTGCCGGCACCGCCCAGCTCGGCACCCTGCCGTTGATCGCTGCGGAAGCGCCGCTGTGGCTGATCGTCGTCACGGCGCTGGCGCTCAACCTGCGTTTCGTCATTTTCAGTGCCGCCATCGCCGCCGGTTTTCGGGGCATCGGCCTGCCGGCCCGCTGGCTGTCCGGCCACCTGCTGACCGATGGCGTGTTTGCCACCTGCCTGGACAAAATGCTGCACGTCGATGAACCGCGCTGGCGGCTGGGCTACTATCTCGCCCCCGCGCTGTGGTCCTGGCTGCTTTGGCAATGCTTCACACTGATCGGCATTTACACGGCGGCCATCGTGCCGAAAAGCTGGTCACTGGAATTCATGGCGACCATCGCGCTGATCGTCCTGCTGGTGCCGATGGCGCGCATCCGGCCGATGCTGATAGCCGCGCTGGTCGGCGGCGCCAGCGCCACGCTGCTGCGCAACATGCCCTTGCGCTTGGGTGTGGTCGTCGCCATTGTGCTGGGCATCGCCGCCGGTTTTGCCGCCGAACATCTCGAACACCGCAGGAAACAGGGATAGACGAGGCATGAACGATACGTCCTTATGGCTGATCTTTTTGCTGATCGGTCTGGCCACCACCCTGCCCCGCGCCAGCTTCATCGTCCTGGGCAATCGCGTTGCGCTGCCGGCGACACTGCAGCGCGCCTTGCGCTACGCACCGGCTGCCGCGCTGGCGGCGATTGTCGCCCCCGACATGCTGGTGGTGAACGACACCATCGATGTGCTCAATGCCAAGCTGGGTGGCGGCATTGCCGCCGTCGCCACAGCCCTGTGGTCGCGCAATCCCTGGCTGCCGTTCATCGCCGGCATGGCGGTTTTGCTCGGCCTGCGCCAGCTTGGCGGCTAGCGCATAAACACGACGTTTTGGCCGGGCGCAGCCAGCGCCAATGCGCTAAAATGCCGCCCACTATGCTCTATCCGCTCATCCGCAAATTCTTCTTCGCGCTGGACGCCGAAAAGGCGCACGGCATCGGCCTCACCGGCATGTCCTTCCTCGAATCGGCCGGTATGCTCGGCCTGCTGGCCAAACCGGTCACGGCCTGCCCGGTCGAGGTGATGGGCCTGACCTTCCCCAATCCGGTCGGTCTGGCCGCCGGTCTGGACAAGAACGGCGAGCACATCGACGCGCTGGCCGGACTGGGTTTCGGCTTCATCGAGATCGGCACGATCACGCCGCGCCCGCAGGAAGGCAATCCGAAACCGCGCCTGTTCCGCATCCCGGAAGCGCAGGGCATCATCAACCGGATGGGTTTCAACAATGCCGGCGTCGACCAGTTGCTGTTCAATGTGCGCGCGGCGCAATTCCCGAAACGCGGCGGCATTCTCGGTATCAACATCGGCAAGAACGCAACGACACCGATGGAAAAAGCGGCCGACGATTACCTGATCTGCCTCGACAAGGTGTACAACGACGCCAGCTACATCACCGTCAATATTTCATCGCCGAATACCAAGAACCTGCGCGAACTGCAAAAGGACGAGGCGCTCGACGACCTACTGGCACAACTGAAACAGCGCCAGCAAAAGCTGGCCGACCAGCACGGCAAGTACGTGCCGATGACCCTGAAGATTGCCCCCGATCTCGACGACACGCAGATTACGGCGATTGCCGATGCCTTGCGCCGGCATCGTTTCGACGGCGTCATCGCCACCAACACCACGCTGTCGCGCGATGGTGTCGAAAACCTGCCGAACGGCAACGAAACCGGCGGTTTGTCCGGCGCACCGGTATTTCTGCGGTCAACCGATGTTTTGCGCAAATTATCCGGCGCGCTGGCCGGCGAAGTACCGATCATCGGCGTCGGCGGGATTACCCGCGGCGAGCAGGCGGCAACCAAAATCGAGGCCGGCGCCAGCCTGGTCCAGGTGTACAGCGGCTTCATTTACGGCGGCCCGGCACTGATCGGCGAAATGGCCGATGCTGCCGCTGCCGCAATCCGGCGGAAAAGTGCATAAAGCCATAAAAAATGACCGGTTGTTCGCGCTGCAGCAAAGCCGGATAATGGCGGCCCTAGCTCCCTAGCCCATCATGAGCCACTACCTATTCATCCTCGTCGGCGCGGTACTGGTCAACAATGTCGTGCTGGTGAAGATTCTCGGTCTTTGCCCCTTCATGGGCGTTTCCAAAAAGCTGGAAACCGCTTACGGCATGGGCGCCGCGACGACCTTCGTGCTGACCCTGGCGACTGGCTCAAGCTACATCATCGACCATTTCCTGCTCATTCCCTTCGGGCTGGAATACCTCCGCACGCTGTCCTTCATCGTCACCATCGCGGCCATCGTCCAATTGACCGAAATGGTCATTGCCAAGACCTCGCCAACCTTGCAACAAACGCTTGGCATCTACCTGCCGCTGATCACCACCAATTGCGCCGTGCTCGGTGTGCCACTGATCAACATCGCCTACGGTTACAACTTCGTCGAATCGCTGCTGTTCGGCGCCGGTAGTGCGGTCGGTTTCTCGCTGGTGCTGATCCTTTTCGCCGGCATACGCGAACGCATCGAGGGCGCCGACGTCCCAGTGCATTTCCGCGGCGCAGCCATTGCCATGGTGACCGCCGGCTTGATGGCACTGGCTTTCATGGGCTTTGCCGGCCTGGACAAGTATCAGTAATGGATATCCTGCTCGCCATCGCCATCATGGCCCTCGGCGCCGTCGTCCTGGGCGCCACGCTGGGTTTTGCCTCGGTCAAGTTCAAGGTCGAAGGTGACCCGCTGGTCGAAAAAATCGAAGCCATCCTGCCACAGACCCAGTGTGGCCAATGTGGCTACCCAGGCTGCAAGCCCTACGCCGAAGCCATCGCCAAGGATGAATGCGACATCAACCTGTGCCCGCCGGGCGGCATGGAAGGCGTGCAACGTCTGGCCGACCTGCTTGGCCGCGAGGTCAAGCCGCTGGAAGCCGAGGAAAAGCCGAAGCAGATCGCCATCATCGACGAAAACACCTGCATCGGCTGCACGCTGTGCATCCAGGCCTGCCCGGTCGACGCCATCGTCGGCGCGGCCAAGCAGATGCACACGATCATCGCCAAACAATGTACGGGTTGCGAACTGTGTCTGCCGCCCTGCCCGGTCGAATGCATCCACATGGAAATCATCCCGGAAACGCTGGATAACTGGAAATGGAAATATCCGGTCGTCGAGATCAAGCCCGCCCCGCTCAAAGCGGTAGCCGCGGAGGAAGCCGCGTGATGCTGAACAAGCTGTTCAAGTTCTACGGTGGCGTCAAGCCGCCATCCAACAAGACGCAATCAGTCACGCTGCCGATTGCGCCGGCTCCGCTGCCGTCGCGTCTGGTCGTTCCGCTGCACCAGAGTATCGGTGGCACGCCGCGCCCGGTGGTCGAAGCAGGCGACAAGGTATTGAAGGGCCAGTTGATCGGCCAGGCCGACGGCTGGCTGTCAGCCGCCGTGCATGCACCGACCTCGGGTACCGTCGTCGAAGTCGCAATGCATATCCAGCCGCATCCGTCGGGCCTTGATTCGTTGTGCGTCGTCATCGAACCGGATGGCAAGGATGAATGGATTGCCCGCACGCCACTGGATTACGCCGCGCTGACGCCGGAAGCAGTGCGGGAACATCTGCAACAGGCCGGCGTGGTTGGCCTGGGCGGCGCCGTTTTTCCGACCCACGGCAAGTTGACCGCATCAAAGACCGTGCCGATGGACGAACTGGTGATCAACGGAGCCGAATGCGAACCCTTCATCACCTGCGATGATTTGCTGATGCGCGAGCGCGCCGAGGAAGTCGTGCGCGGCATCGGCGTTTTCCGCGATCTGCTGCAACCGAAAAAAGTCCTGATCGGCATCGAAGACAACAAACCGGAAGCTGCCGCCGCCATGCGTGCTGCGGTCGACGCGCTGGGCGAGCCGTTTTTGGTTATCCAGATACCGACGTTGTACCCGGCTGGCGGTGCCAAACAATTGATCCGCGTCCTGACCGGCAAGGAAGTCCCCGCCGCGAAGCGCTCAACCGATCTCGGCGTGCAGTGTTTCAACGTCGCCACTGCTTACACGGCTTGGCGGGCCATTGCGCACGGCGAACCGGTGGTGTCGCGTCTGGTCACCCTCACCGGCAATGTTCACACGCCGCGCAATTACGAGGTGCTGATCGGCACGCCGATGAGCGAACTGCTCAAACTGGCACAACCACATCCGGATACCGACGGCATCATCATGGGCGGACCGATGATGGGCTTCCTGATTCCGCAAGCAGACGCGCCGGTCGTCAAGGCGACCAACTGCCTGATTGCCCGCTCGGAACGCCTGTTCCCGCCCAAGGCGCCGGAAATGCCGTGCATCCGCTGCGGTGCCTGCGCCCGCGCCTGCCCGCACGAACTACAACCGTTCGAGCTGTACTGGCATGCCCGCGCCAAGGATTTCGGCAAGACCCAGCAATACAAGATTTTCGACTGTATCGAATGCGGTTGCTGCTCCTACGTCTGTCCGTCGCGCATTCCGCTGGTCCAGTATTTCCGTTTTGCCAAGAGCGAAATCTGGGCGCGCGAACGCGAGAAGAAGGCGGCCGACGAAGCCAAGACGCGCTTCGAATTCAAGCAGTTCCGTGAAGAACGGGAAAAGGCCGAGAAGGCCGAAAAGCTGGCCAAGGCTGCGGCGGCCCAGGCCGCCAAGAAGGCAGCAGAAGCTGCGGCGGCAGCCGCTGGCGATGCACCCGGCGCAGCCTCAGATGTTTCATCCACAAAGGCAACGGCTGGCCCCAGGACCATAGAAACAACGGCTGGCCCTAGGACCACAGAAGCAACAGCTGACCGTACGATCGACGCTGCCGCAGAGGCCAAAAAGGCCGCTATCGCCGCCGCCATGGCCCGCGCCAAAGCCCAGCGCGAAGCAGCGCAACCGAAAAATACCGACGAACTGAGCGCGCAACAAGCGCACGATCTGGCCGAAATCGAGGCGCGTCGCCAACAGGCCGGCATTGCCGACGCAGCGGCAAGCCCGGCAACACCCACCGAAGCGAAAACTGAATGATGTTCGCCCCCGCGCCCTTCCTGCTCAAGGACACCAGTGTCAGCCAGGTGATGACCCAAGTCTGCCTGGCACTGATCCCGGGCATTGCCGCCTATATCTGGTTGGTCGGCCCGGCCATTGTGTTCCAGCTGGCCATTGCCTCGCTGGCCGCCATCGCCGCCGAAGCCTTCATGCTGAAACTGCGCGGCAAGCCACTGGCGATGTTCCTGTCCGATGGTTCGGCCATCGTCACTGCCTGGCTGATTGCCCTGACTTTCCCGCCGCTTGCGCCTTGGTGGCTGGTGGTAACCGGCACCCTGTTCGCCATTCTGATCGCCAAGCATCTTTACGGCGGGCTCGGCCAGAATCCGTTCAACCCGGCAATGGTCGCGTTTGCTGCCTGCATCGTCTCCTTCCCGGCATTGATGTCGCAATGGCCCAGCATTGGCCTGCAGATGCCCTTGACCGACCAGTTGAGCGTCATTCTCGGCCAGTTGCCGCGCATCGATGCCCTGTCCGGCGCAACCCCGCTCGACTCGCTGAAGACGGCACTGAAACTGGGCGACAGCCAGATCGATGTTGCCCACCTGCTAGCCAATCAGGACATTTATGGCAATTTCGCCGGGCGCGGCTGGGAATGGGTCGCCGCGGGTTATCTGTTCGGCGGACTATGGCTGTGGCAGCGTAAATTGATTACCTGGCACTCGCCGGTCGCCTTCCTGGGCGCCATCGTTCTGCTTTCCGGTGCGCTCTGGCTGTACCAGCCGGCCAGTTTTGCCAACCCGCTGTTCCACCTGTTCTCCGGCGGCACCATGCTGGGCGCCTTCTTCATCATCACCGACCCGGTTTCCGGCTGTACGACACCGCGCGGCAAGTTGATCTTCGGCTTCGGCGCCGGTCTGCTGGCTTACGTCATCCGTGTCTTTGGCGGCTATCCGGACGGTGTGGCTTTCGCCGTCTTGCTGATGAACCTGTCGGCACCGCTGATCGATCAGCTGACCCAGCCGCGCATTTTCGGCATGAAGGGTAATCAGCCATGACCAGCACGCCCCGCGAATTCACGGCTCCCGCCATGGCTGCGCGCACGGCGGCCATCCTGTTCATTTTCGTCATCGTCTTCACCGCCCTGCTCTCCGGCGCCTACCTGTGGACCCGGCCGGCTATCGAAGCTTCGGCGCTCGACGAAAAGATGAAGCTGCTCAACGAAGTTCTACCCGCTGGCGACTACGACAACGCATTGCTCGGGAGCAGCCTCATGCTGCCGCCGACAGCCGAACTTGGCTTGAAGGAACCAAGCACGGTTTACCTGGCAACCAAAAATGGCCAGCCCAGCGCCATGATCTTCGAAGCCGCTGCCAACGATGGTTACGCCGGGCGCATCAAACTCCTGATCGCCGTGCGCCACGATGGCACGGTGGCTGGCGTGCGCGTGACGCAGCACAAGGAAACACCGGGGCTGGGCGATTACATCGAGCCGAAGAAAGACAAGAACAAGGAACGCCCCTGGATTACCCAATTCACCGGCCTGGCGCTAGCCAGCACGCCGGACAAGGCATGGCGCGTCAAGAAAGATGGCGGCCAGATCGATTATTACGCCGGTGCGACCGTCAGCCCGCGCGCCATTGCCAAAGCCGTTCTCAAGGCAGTGCATTGGGCCGATCGCGAACGTGACCACCTGTTCTCGGGAGGCAAGGAATAATGACCCGCGACGAACTCGCCACCATCGCCCGCAACGGCCTGTGGAAACAAAATACCTCGCTCGGCCAGGTGCTCGGCCTGTGCCCGCTGCTCGCCGTGACGACCAACATGGTCAACGGGGTCATGCTCTCGCTGGCCACCATCATCGTCATGGCACTGGCCAACGTCGCCGTGGCCTCGCTGCGCAACCTGATTCCGCACGAAATCCGCATTCCGGTCTTCATCCTGATCGTTGCCGCGCTGGTTACTGTGGTCGACCTGCTGTTCAATGCCAATTTGCACGAGTTGTACGTGGTGCTGGGCATTTTCATTCCGCTGATCGTCACCAACTGCATCGTGCTGGCCCGGGTTGAAGCCTTTGCTGCAAAAAATCCGCCGCTCAACTCGACGATGGACGGTGTTTTCATGGGCCTGGGCATGCTGTGGACCTTGGCCGTACTCGGTGCGATGCGGGAATTCATCAGCAGCGGCACGCTGCTGGGCGGCATCGACATGGTGTTCCCGGCACTCAGCCCGATCCAGGTGCTGCCGGAAAGCTATCCGGGTTTCCTGCTCGGCCTGCTGCCGCCCGGCGCCTTCATTCTGCTCGGCTGCATGATTGCCTGGAAAAACTGGATGGATGCCCGCGCTGCCGAACGCGCCAAGCGTCAGGCACCACCTGTCGCACCACCGGCGGCACCGGCCGAAGCGCTCGGTTGAGCCGACGCTCAGCCGACAGTCAGCCCCAAGCCGGCATGCAAATCGCCGATCTTCGTCAACAACTGGCTCAGCTCGGCGCCAATCCGGCCCACGCCGAACGCGTGCTGCGCGCCTGGTTGCAGGCGAAACCGCTCGACGCCGGGGCAAAACGCCAGGCCGCGGAAAATTATTTACCACTCTCGGTGCGCAATGGCTTGCCCGAGCTGACCCGGACGCTGGCTGATCTCGCCCGCGTGATTTCCGAACATCCGGGCGATGACGGTGCCCGCCTGCTGGTCGAACTGGCCGATGGGCAGACGGTGGAAAGCGTCCTGCTGCCACGCGATGGCTTGTGCATTTCGACCCAGGTCGGCTGTGCCGTGGGCTGTACCTTCTGCATGACCGGCCGCGATGGCCTGCTGCGCCAGGTCAGCAGCGCCGAGATGGTGGCCCAGGTCGTGCTGGCACGCAGTCGCCGAGCGGTCAAACGGGTGGTTTTCATGGGCATGGGCGAGCCGTCGCACAATCTCGATAACGTGCTGGAAGCCATCGACCTGCTGGGAACGGCTGGCGCCATCGGACACAAGAATCTGGTGTTTTCCACGGTGGGCGACTTGCGGGTTTTCGAGCGGCTGCCGCAGGAGCGCGTCGTGCCGGCACTGGCGATTTCACTGCACAGCACCGATGCCGGGCTGCGTGCCCAATTGCTGCCCAAGGCACCGCGTATTTCTCCGGTCGACCTGGTGGAACTGGCCGAAACCTTCGCCCGGCAAACTGGCTATCCAATCCAGTACCAATGGACCCTGATCGACGGGGTCAACGACAGCCAGCAGGAAATGGATGGCATCGTCCGCCTGCTCACCGGCAAGTACGCGATCATGAACCTGATTCCGTACAACGTGACGGCAGCGCTCGCCTACCAACGTCCCAGCTTCGAAAAAATCACTGCGCTGACCAAATACCTGCACGGCAAGGGCATCCGCACCACGGTACGCAATTCGGCCGGGCAGGATGTCGATGGCGGCTGCGGCCAGTTACGGGCGCGCAGCCTGGATGGCTCGCCGATAAAGGTTCACCGGCAGAAATAGCCGCCGGCTGGCTCAGGCGGCGTTGCCGAGTACCCGCTGCGCCAGCAGTTTGCCGAAAGCATCCGGCACTTGCGGTCGACCGAAAAGATACCCCTGAAACTCATCGCAGCCATGCTCAGCCAGATAACGACGCTGCGCTTCGTTTTCCACCCCTTCGGCGATCACCGTCAAACCGAGTTCGTGGGCCATGGCGATGATGGCCGAAGCCAGCCGGACACTCTCACCCTGTTCGTCAATCAGGCTGACAAAACTGCGATCAATTTTCAGTTGCTGGACCGGGAACTGGTGCAGGTAACTGAGCGACGAGTAGCCTGTGCCGAAGTCGTCAATCGCGACTTGAATGTGCATCTTGTGCAAGGTTTGCAGCACGCTGGCCGCCAGCGTCGAATTGCGCATGAGCAAGGATTCAGTCAGCTCAAGCTCGATCAGTTGGGGCGGCAAACCATATTCGGCCAGCACATGGGCCAGCATGTTGGGCAGATCCTGTTGGGCAAACTGATGTGCAGAAATATTGACCGCCACCGGCACGACCAGCAAGCCGGCATCCAGCCAGGCCCGTTGCTGGGCGCAAACCTTGCGGATCGCCCACTCGCCGAAGGCATTGATCAAGCCATTTTCTTCGGCCATCGGAATGAACTGGGTGGGTGAGATCAAGCCGCGTTCGCGGTGACGCCAACGCATCAAGGCCTCGGCAGCGACAATCTTGCCGTGCTGAGCATCCACCTTGGGCTGGTAATACATGAGTAATTCATCGCGTTCCAGCGCACCGAACAAGTCATTTTCGAGCAACAGTTCGCCCAGCGTCGCCGTATTGATTTCCGCCGAGAAATACCAGAAGGTGTTTCGACCGTCTTCCTTGGCGCGGTACATCGCCGCATCGGCCTTGCGCAGGAGTTCGGAAACGCTTTCCCCGTCATCCGGATAGAGCGCAATGCCGGCACTGCCGCTGACCGTCAATTCGTGACCGGCAAGCAGGTAGGGCTGACACAAAGCAGCCAGCATTTTCCGGCAGATGTGTGCGGCATCCTGGCAATTCTCCAGTTGCGGCAACACCGCGACAAACTCGTCACCGCCAAGGCGGCACAGCGTATCGGTGTCGCGCAACACGGCACGGCCTCGCTCCGCAGCCTGGATCAGCAGGTTGTCACCCACTTCATGACCGAGGGTATCGTTGATGTTCTTGAAACGGTCGAGATCGATAAAGATGATTGCCATCTGGCGACCGGCACGCCGCGACATCAGCATGCCCTGCTCGATCCGGTCTTCAAGCAGCAAACGGTTGGGCAGACCGGTCAGAGCATCATGGTGAGCCAGATGGTGGATCTGAGCCTCACTTTCCTTGCGCTCCGAGATATCCGTAAACACGCCAATATAATGTTTCGATTCACCAGCCCGATCACGCACGGCCGCAATCGACAGCCACTCCGGGAAGATTCCGCCATCCTTGCGGCGATTCCATATTTCACCCTGCCACAAGCCAGTTTCCTGCAAGGCAGCCCACATGTGCCGGTAGAAATCTTCCCCCTGCCGCCCGGAATTCAGCAATGCCGGCGTACGCCCGATAACCTCATCCGGCGAATAACCGGTTATTGCGCAAAAAGCCGGGTTGACCGCAACAATTCGCGATTGCGCATCGGTAATCGTCATGCCTTCTGCCGCGTGGGTGAACACCGTGCCATAAAGACGCAATTCATCTTCTGCCCGCCGCTGGGCTTCATAGCGCTCCGCCAGATCTGCATGCGCCCGGCGCAATGCCCGACGATCGCGGTCAATGCGGAACAGCGCATACAACGCATAACCCACGAGCAATAATGAAACGGCGTAAAGCAGCACCCGGTAACGCGCGGCCCGGTCGGTTGCGGCCTGGTAGGCCTCCAGGTAAGCCCGCATGACCTGCTCGTGCAACGGCGTTATGGGGATACGGACAATCTTGTTGACCAGACCTTCGACTTCCGGACTGCGCTCCATGATGAGTTCAGCGTGGATGAGCACCTGATTCATGCTTAATTCATAATCCGTCGGCCGAATGAGCTTACGCAAGCGTGCCAGGTCGGCGTGCAGGCGCTGCGCGTCCGTTTCGTCCAGATTACGGGCGAGACTGGAGCCGATCAGGCGCCGGATGAAATCTTCGAATTCATCTTTTTGAGCCACGCTTTGTTGCGCCAGTACGGCTTCGGCGGCTTGCGGCAAGTACAGGATGGAATTGCGCAGCACCGAATTGGCGCGCTGAAAACGATCCACCTCAATGGATTTTTCTTCGTAAACCGCCATCAACGAATCAATCTGCTGGGCGATTTTTATTCGCTCGCTTTCCTCAAGCCAGTCCGGCATATCCCGCATGCTCTCCCCGGTTTCGCGCAACTTCCCGAGATAACGCGCCATCCCGTCGTAGTTCTGCACCAGACCGGCATAACTTGCGACAACGGTCGAGTTCAGCTGCTCGTCCAGTTGCTGAAACTGACGCAGTGTTCTGGCATAGCGATAATGCGCCTCCGGCGACACCACGCCAGCCTTGAAAAACAAGCCGGTCACCAGTGCAGTCAAGAGCAGGATCACGAGAATCTGCCAGGGATGGTAAGCCTTCATCCGCTCGGTCATTGCACGGCACTCTGGATCGGCTGTTGTCCGGTCAGCGTATCGAGGAAGGCAACGATTGCCTTGATCGCATCATCCGAAAGCTTCCGCCCCAATTGGTAGCGCCCCATCTCCGCCACGGCCTTCCCCAACGAATTGGCCGAACCATCGTGAAAATAGGGCGCCGTCAGCGCGACATTGCGCAAGCTGGGCACCTTGAAGACATGTCGATCTTCGTCACGGCCGGTGACGTTATATCGGCCAAGATCGGCCTGGGTAATGCTGCGTCCGGCAAAGTAATCCCCCAGCACGCCGAACTTCTGGAACATGTTGCCTCCCAGCAAAACACCTTGATGACAACTGATGCAGCCAAATTCTCGGAAGTGTCGATAACCTTCGATCTCGAGTGCGTTCAGGGCATTAGTCTCCCCGCGCAAATAACGATCAAAACGTGCGTCGACCGTCAGCAGCGAACGCTCGAAGCTGGCGATCGCATCGGCCACGTTTTCCGCTGTAAGGCCATCCGGATAGGCGGCAACGAAATCCCGGTGAACAGCCTCATCGGCAGCCAGACGCTCCAGCACGATGCGCCATGACGAACCCATTTCCAGCGGGTTATGAATGGGGCCGGCAACCTGCGCCTGCAAACTGACGGCACGACCATCCCAGAACTGGACAAACGAAAGGCCACTATTGAACACACTGGGCGCATTGATTCCACCCCGCCCTCCTTGAATACCGATGGAAACCCGACGCCCGTCGGTCCCACCGAGATCGAAGCGATGGCAGCTAACGCAGGCAATCGAGTAATCGGCCGACAATCGGGTATCCGAAAAAAGCCGCGCCCCCAGCGAAACACGCAGTAATGGCTGTTCGGACGGCACCGGCAGGGGCAACAGCGGCTGCAGGCCATCGTCAAACGCTGTTGAGAATACGGACTGGGTGGTGCTCAGCTCTTCGCGAACCGGACGGGATATCCATACAGAAAAAAGCAGCACGACAAACACCAGTGCAAACAGCAAAAATCTCTTCATTGCTTCCCCGAAATCCGTACACCTGACAAAGAACGAGATTTCACCAAGCGGCGGCAATACAGCTGCATCCCGTATGCAACGCTGTTTTATCAGAGCATATCCCGTTAGCCGAGATATCCCTGAGTCACAGGTTGTCTTACAGTTAGAATATTTATTCTTCGAATATCGCCGATTCCTTAAATTCTGACAATCGACTAATCCACATTGCCGTGAAAAAAGCCACCATTGAGCAGTTCTATTTGCGCCTGCGCGACGCCAACCCCGCCCCGACGACCGAACTGCATTACGCAACGCCCTTCCAGTTATTGATCGCGGTCATCCTGTCGGCCCAAGCCACCGATGTCGGGGTCAACAAGGCAACGGCACGGCTTTTCCCGGTTGCCCCCGATGCCGCCAGCCTGCTGGCTCTGGGCGAGGCTGGCCTGACCGAATACATCAAGACCATCGGCCTGTTCCGGACCAAGGCAAAGAACGTCATTGCCACCTGTCGCATGCTGATCGAGCAACATGGTGGTGAGGTACCGGATGATCGGGAAGCGCTCGAAGCCCTGCCGGGCGTTGGCCGGAAAACCGCCAATGTGGTGCTGAATACAGCCTTCGGCCATCCCACCATCGCGGTGGATACGCATATCTTCCGGCTCGGTAACCGCACCGGTCTGGCTCCTGGAAAAACCGTGCTCGACGTGGAGAAAAAGCTGCTGCGTGTTACTCCCCCTGAGTTCATGAAGGATGCCCATCACTGGCTGATCCTCCACGGCCGCTATATCTGCAAGGCACGCAAGCCGGAATGTTCGCGTTGCGTCGTTTTCGACCTCTGCGGTTTTCGGGGTAAAAGTGCGTGAAAGCGGGAGCCCTACCCGGCGAATGGCCTGCTCGCCCAGCACTGCATCAGCTTTGCTGGCCTTCCCCGAACTTTTTCCCGATACTCCACTACTTGAGCCGGATCGTGCCTGCGGCCAAAGGCAAACAACAGTTCCAGAATGCCATTTTTACCCTGCTTTACGAAAGAAGCGATGTTCAATCCCACCCGTGATCAAGTCCGTCAATTTTTCTGTACGGCCTGGAAAAAACATGTCGACCGTCTACCGCTGGTCGGCGCCGAAGTCACTGCAGCCGATATTGCCGCCCGTCACCCGGAATACCATGCGCTGTTGAATAATCCCGAACTTGCCGTCGAGCAGGACTGGGCGCCGGAAGGTGGCCAGATGAATCCTTTCCTGCACCTGTCCCTGCATCTGGCGATCCATGAACAGACCAGCATCGATCAGCCCCCCGGCATACGGGCAGCTTTCGAACTATTGCGCAGCCGCATGGAAGCGCATGACGCGGAGCATGTATTGCTCGAATGTCTAGGCGAAACCATCTGGCGTGCCCAGCGTGAAGGCCAGCCGATGGATGCGCTGGCCTACGTCGATACGATACGCCGCAAGGCCAGCTTGCTTTGATCGCACGAATATTGCGGTCGACCCTCAATCAGGAGTGAAAATGCAACGTCGAAATCTGTTGAAAAGCATGGCTGCCGTGATCATTGCCGAGCGCCTGACAAGCCTGCAATCGGCTTGGGCTGCGGGAGCGAAACTGGCGCCCCCCGGCTTTTACAAAATCAAGGGCGAAGTCAAGCTGAATGGCCAGCCTGCGCGCGAAGGCATGCTGGTCAAGGCAGGAGATACCGTAACCACGGGACCGGACAGCGAAGCGATTTACGTGATCGGCCAGGATGCCTACCTGCAGCGCGATAACTCGGTCGTTGCCGTGGCTGGCGACATCCTGAAAAATGGCCTGCGCATTCTGAGTGGCAAACTACTGACCGTATTTGGCAAGGGAAACAAGCGAATCGAGACGTCGACCGCAACAATCGGCATTCGCGGCACAGGTTGCTATATCGAATCGACGGCAGACGAGGTTTATTTTTGCCTGTGCTATGGCACGGCCGATATCGCGTCAATCGCCGATGAAAAGCATCAGAAAACCATCGAAACGCGCCACCACGACATGCCGGTCTATCTAACGGCAGGCGGCCAACAGCTCATACTCCCCGCCCCAATGCTCAACCATACCGATCATGAATTGATCATGCTGGAAAGCCTGGTCGGCCGTTTGCCCCCGTTTGTTGGCATTCCCGGCTACAACGGGAATTATTAAGATCCAGTCACTGAGGTGCGGCGCTAGTTATCGTCATCCGCCGGTGGGACCAGCTTGATCAGTTCTTCCAGGGTCGTGACGCCTTGCGCCACCTTCAATGCACCGGAAACACGCAGCGGGCGCATGCCTTCACGGAATGCCTGCTCGCGAATTTTTGGAATCTCGGCTCCCGGCTTGATCATCCGGCGCGTCTCAGGTGTATTGAGCAAAATCTCATAAACCCCGATACGCCCGCTGTAGCCGGTCATCCGGCACTCCAGGCAACCGACTGCGTGGAAAACCTGAGCCGGTTCGGCGGCTTTCCACGGATGCACCAACGAACGCCAGGCAACGCGCTCTTCATCGGTGATCGGCGCACTCTTCTTGCAATGCGGACACAAGGTGCGCACCAAGCGTTGCGCCATGATGCCCAACAAGGTCGAACTGATCAAATAAGCGGGTACGCCGAGATCAAGCAAACGCGTTATCGCCGACGGTGCATCGTTGGTGTGCAGGGTCGACAGTACCAAATGGCCGGTCAACGCCGCCTGAATGGCCATTTCTGCAGTTTCGAGATCACGAATTTCGCCAATCATGACGATATCCGGATCCTGTCGCATCAAGGCCCGCACCCCATCGGCAAACCCCAGTTCGATGCCGTGATTCACCTGCATCTGATTGAACGCCGATTCAACCATTTCAATCGGATCTTCGATGGTGCACACATTGACTTCCGGCGTCGCCAATTGCTTGAGCGTCGTATACAGCGTCGTCGTCTTGCCTGAACCAGTCGGGCCGGTAACCAGCACAATGCCGTTTGGCGCTTCCGTCATCTGTTGCCAGCGCGCCTGGTCTTCCTGGGAAAAACCGAGCGAGCGGAAATCACGGACCAGGACTTCCGGGTCGAAAATACGCATCACCAGCTTCTCACCGAAGGCCGTCGGCAAGGTCGACAGACGCAGTTCGACTTCCTGACCAGCCGGGGTACGCGTCTTGATCCGGCCGTCCTGCGGGCGCCGCTTTTCGATCACATCCATCCGGCCCAGCAACTTGATGCGACTGGTCATCGCGTTCATCACCGCCATCGGAATCTGGTACACCTGATGCAGCACGCCATCAATACGAAAACGTACGATACCCAGATCGCGCCGCGGCTCCACGTGGATGTCCGATGCCCGCTGATCGAAAGCGTACTGCCACAGCCAATCCACAATATGGACGATGTGCTGATCGTTGGCATCGAACTGACGATTACCTTTGCCCAACTCGACCAATTGCTCGAAGCTCGACAAACCAGCAGTAACATCACCTTTGGCGGCAGCCTTCTTGACCGATTTTGCCAGATTAAAGAACTCGACCAGATAGCGGCTGACATCCTCCGGATTAGCCATCACCCGCCGAATATCCTTACGCAAAATCTGCCGTAACTCTTCCGCCCATTCGCGCATGAAAGGCTCAGCCGTTGCAATGACGATCTCGCGCGTCGTCACCTGGACAGGCAGAATGCCAAACCGGGCGGCATAGGCGCTGGACATGACATCGGCCACCCCAGTGAAATCAATTTTCAGGGGATCGATATGCAGATAGTCGAGCCCACAATGCCCCGCCAGCCATTCGGTCAACCATTCAAGCGTCATCATCTTGACTGGCAACTGGGTGGTACGCCATTTTTGATCGGCAATGACCACCAGCGGATGCGTCTTGTTGCCATGCACCCGCCGCTCGATTTTCAGGGCATTCGCCACATCGGCCTCCACGAGGCCGTCCGCCAGCATCATGTCGAGAACTTCCGGCAGCGTCAGGCGATGATCGTTGATTCCATCCTTCGTCATGGCAATTTAATCTTTCGCTATTTTTTGCTCAGTTCGTGCTCCGGTTCTTGATGCCCGCCCGCAGCGGATCAAGCAAACCGAGCAGTCCATTATGGTCCAGTTCATACATCAGCGCGAGTAGCCGGCCCAACTCTCCAGAAGGAAAACCTTCGCGGGCAAACCAGCCCAGATAATGCGCAGGAAGATCGGCAATCAGCCGCCCCTTATATTTGCCATAGGGCATGCTGCGTATCAGCAGCAATTGAATATCTTCTGGTTGCATATGAAAAACGGGGCCGTAGCCCCGTCCTATTAACTTTCTGTTCTGTTACTTACCCGTCAGGGCCATCATCAAATCGTTGATCCGTCTGACAAAACCCGCCGGATCATCAAGTTGGCCACCTTCGGCAAGGGTAGCCTGCTCAAACAGCAGGGCAGCCCAGTCATCGAAGCGATTTTCTTCATATTTCAGGCGCATCACTGCCGGATGATTCGGGTTGATTTCGAGAATCGGCTTGGCATTAGGTGCAGCCTGACCGGCCGCCTTCAGCATCCGCGCCAGATTACCGGAAGGATCGTGCTCATCGGAAACCAGGCAGGATGGCGAATCGGTCAGACGATACGTGACACGAACATCCTTGACCTTCTCGCCCAGCGAAGTCTTCACCTTTTCCAGCAAATCCTTGTACTCATCCGCAGCCTTTTCTGCTTCCTTCTTTTCTTCCTCGTCTTCCAGCTTGCCAAGATCCAGACCGCCCTTAGCAACAGATTGCAACGACTTGCCTTCGAACTCGGTCAGGTGCCCCACCACCCACTCATCCACCCGGTCTGAGAGCAACAGGACCTCAATACCCTTCTTCTTGAAGATTTCCAGATGCGGACTGTTCTTCGCGGCGTTGAATGTATCGGCAGTCACGTAGTAAATTTTCTCCTGACCTTCTTTCATGCGGCCAATGTAATCAGCCAGCGAAACGACTTGCTTGTCGCCTTCGCCATAGGTCGAAGCAAAACGGATCAGTCCGGCGATCTTGTCCTTGTTGGCGTGGTCTTCACCGACGCCTTCCTTGAGGACGGCACCGAAAGCTTCCCAGAATTTTGCGTATTTTTCACGGTCGACCGCATCATCGCTGTTGGCCAGACCTTCGAGCATGGACAGCACCTTGCGCGTGCAACCGCTACGGATATTGTCGATATCCTTGCTCTGTTGCAGGATTTCCCGTGACACGTTGAGCGGCAGATTGGCCGAATCGACCACCCCGCGCACGAAACGCAGGTAAAGCGGCATCAGTTGTTCGGCATCGTCCATGATGAAAACGCGACGCACATAGAGCTTGATACCGTGGCGGGCATTGCGATCCCACAAATCAAACGGCGCGCGGGCCGGGATGTAAAGCAGTTGGGTATATTCCTGCTTGCCTTCGACACGCGCGTGCGTCCAGCACAGCGGATCTTCGAAGTCATGCGCAACGTGCTTGTAGAACTCGGTGTACTGCTCATCGCTGATCTCGGACTTGCTGCGTACCCACAGCGCGCTGGCCTGATTGACCGTTTCGTCCTCATCGGTCAGGACCTGCTCACCATCCTTCCACTCTTCCTTCTTCATCACGATCGGCAGAGTGATGTGGTCGGAATACTTGCGGATGATCGATTTCAATTTCCAGGCGTTAAGGAAATCATCCTCACCTTCACGCAAATGCAACGTGACATCCGTGCCTCGCGAGGCCTTCTCGACCATCTCGATGCTGTATTCGCCTTCCCCGGCGGACTCCCAGCAGACGGCCTGGGCAGCTTCAACACCGGCCCGGCGAGAAACGACAGTCACCTTGTCGGCAACGATGAAGGACGAATAGAAACCAACGCCAAACTGGCCAATCAGGTGAGCATCCTTGGCTTGATCGCCGGTCAGGGCGGAGAAAAACTCCTTGGTCCCGGATTTGGCAATCGTACCGAGATGCGCGACGGCCTCATCACGCGAAAGACCAATACCATTATCAGAAATGGTGATCGTCCGTGCCGCCTTGTCAAAAGAGATGCGGATCTTGAGTTCCGAATCATCGCCGTAGAGAGAAGCGTTATTGAGCGCTTCAAAGCGCAATTTATCGCAGGCGTCGGAGGCATTCGATACCAACTCGCGCAGGAAAATTTCCTTGTTGCTGTACAAGGAGTGAATCATCAAATGCAGCAGTTGCTTGACTTCCGTCTGGAAGCCGAGGGTCTCGCGGTTTTGCGTGTTGTTCGCGGTAGCAGACTCGGACATGCTTGAAACTCCTGATCAAAATAAGGAAAAACGTAAATCAGGAGATGAGGTCTAGGCAGATGTATTTCAAGTCATTGGATGGCTTGAAGGAAAAATTAATATTGAATTTTCATTGATTGATTTGGTAGACGTAAAAACCCCCCGTAGCGGTATGCTGCGGGGGGTTTTTGGTGTGGGAGCCTGGCGGTGACCTACTTTCGCGAGCGGAAGCTCACTATCATTGGCGCTCATCTGTTTCACGGT
>NZ_JAVBXX010000026.1 GCF_030824335.1 Azonexus sp. | reverse complement strand
GAGATGCTGGAAATGGCCAGCCTCGGCTCCAAGGTGCTGCAGATCCGCTCGGTCGAATTCGCCGGCAAGTACAAGGTCAAACTGCGCGTTCTTTCCAGCTTCCAGGACGAAGGGGAAGGCACGCTGATCACTGTTGAGGAAGACAAGAATATGGAACAACCGATCATTTCCGGTATCGCCTTCAATCGCGACGAAGCCAAGCTGACCATGCTCGGCGTTCCGGATACTCCGGGCATCGCCTACCAGATTCTCGGTGCCATTGCCGACGCCAACATCGACGTCGATATGATCATCCAGAACGTCGGCCACGACGGCACCACCGACTTCTCCTTCACCGTCAACCGTGGTGAATTTGCCAAGGCCAAGGAAATTCTCGAAGGCGTCAAGCAGAAGCTGGGCGCGCGTGAAATCACGGGTGACAACAAGATCTGCAAGGTTTCCGCCGTCGGTGTTGGCATGCGTTCGCATCCGGGCGTTGCCTCCAAGATGTTCAAGGCGTTGGCTGATGAAGGGATCAATATCCAGATGATTTCGACGTCTGAAATCAAGATTTCCGTCGTTCTTGACGAGAAATATCTGGAACTTGCCGTTCGTGTTTTGCATCGCACTTTCGATCTTGATCAGTAATATTTGACCAAACGGCGCGGAGTCGATATCATCCGCGCCTCGTTGCAGGACAGGAGACGTGGCCGAGAGGTCGAAGGCACTCCCCTGCTAAGGGAGCATCCGGGCAAAACCTGGATCGAGGGTTCGAATCCCTCCGTCTCCGCCAGACTACTGGCAGACTGCTTGCAACGGAAGAGAAGCCCTGAGAAATCAGGGTTTTTTTTCGCCTGTATTTTTGGGTTAAAAATGCCGCTTCTCCAGATTGCTCGCTCGATTTTCAAAAATCTGCTGCTTTCCTTGCAGTCATGTGGGGAATCCTCCTGTTTAGCAGGAAGGTGACATCTTGGGATTGATTTATTTTACTGATTTTTAACGATTGTTTTTTCTGGCGCTTTTATTGCTTACAGGCTTATCCGAATTGTTTTATTGGTTTTCGGGCAGGGAAGTCCCATTTTTTCGGGTTGTCAGTTTTCATTAAGTTTTCAGTCGGCTAAAATCCATGGCTTTGTACAATTCTGCAAAGATTTGGCGGCAAGGGCGGGGCGGTGTGCAGTTTGCGGAGCTTTTTTGCCGACCAGGCTCACCCTGTATTGTTGAAACTCTCTTCGGGTTAAGCGAATGATCAGAATTAAACGCGGTCTGGACTTGCCCATCACCGGGGCGCCTGAGCAGCGTATCGAGGCCGCCAGGCCGGTACGCAGCGTGGCTGTCATCGGCTTCGACTACCATGGTATGAAGCCGACGATGGCCGTTCAGGCGGGTGATCGGGTCAAGTTGGGTCAGGTGCTGTTTTCCGACAAGAAAACGCCTGGCGTACATTTCACGGCGCCGGGCGCTGGCGTTGTCAGCGCCATCCATCGCGGCGAGCAGCGGGTGCTGCAATCGGTGGTGATCGATCTGGATGGCGATGATGCCGTCGAGTTCGCTGCCTATTCCGATGGCCAGCTTGATGCGCTGACTGGCGAACAGGTGCGCGGGAATCTGCAGCAATCGGGTTTGTGGACGGCATTGCGCACGCGTCCGTTCAGCAAGGTTCCTGCGGTCGACGCGACGCCAGCGTCGATTTTCGTGACTGCCATCGATACGCATCCGCTGGCTGCCGATCCGGCCGTGGTCATCGCCGAAGCTGCCGAGGATTTCACCCGCGGCCTGCGTGTGCTGGCCCGTCTGGCCAAGGTTTTTGTCTGCGTTGGTGAAAACGCCAAGGTACCGGGCAGCGGTCTGAACAATGTGCAGGTCGAGCAGTTTGCCGGCCCGCATCCGGCCGGTCTCCCGGGTACCCACATTCATTTCCTCGATCCGGTCAATGCGCACAAGACGGTGTGGCAGGTCGGTTACCAGGACGTCATCGCCATCGGCAAGCTGTTCGTCACCGGCCGTTTGTCGGTCGAGCGCGTCGTCGCGCTGGCGGGCCCTATGGTCGACAAGCCGCGCCTTGTGCGTACGCGTCTGGGCGCCAACCTCGACGAACTGACGGCTGGCCAACTCAAGGTCGGCAAGCCGGTTCGCGTCATTTCCGGTTCGCTCTTCGGCGGCCGCTCGGCCCGTGGCGCCTGCGCCTGGCTGGGGCGTTACCACCAGCAGGTGTCCTGCCTGGAAGAGGGCACCGAGCGCGAGATGCTGCATTACCTGCGCGCTGGCGCGGAAAAGCATTCGGTGATGAATCTCTACATCTCCAAGTTGAACCCCGGCAAGTTGTTCAACTTCACCACCAGCACCAACGGCAGCCCGCGGGCGATGGTGCCGATCGGCAATTACGAAGAAATCATGCCGCTCGACATCCTGCCGACGCAGTTGCTGCGCTACCTGATCGTCGGCGATACCGACATGGCCCAGAAGCTGGGGTGTCTCGAACTTGACGAAGAGGATCTGGCGCTGTGCAGCTACGTCTGTGCCGGCAAGTACGAATACGGTCCCATTCTGCGTGACAACCTCACGCGCATCGAGAAGGAGGGTTGAGCATGGGTCTGCGCTCCTGGCTCGATAGCATCGAGCATCATTTTCATAAAGGTGGCAAGTACGAGAAGTTCTACGCTCTGTACGAAGCTGTCGATACCGGCCTGTACAAGCCGGCCAGCGTGACCAAGACGACCGCCCACGTGCGTGACGGCCTCGATCTGAAACGGATGATGATCACCGTCTGGCTGTGCACCTTCCCGGTGATGTTTGCCGGCATGTGGAACGTCGGTTTCCAGGCCAATACGGTATTTGCCGGCAACCCGGATTTGCTGGCTGCCCAGGACAACTGGCGGCTGGCCTTGATCGCGCTGTTTGCCGGCTTCGATCCGACCTGTCACTGGGACAACCTGGTGCATGGCGCGGCCTACTTCCTGCCGATCTACGCGGTGACTTTCATCGTCGGCGGTTTCTGTGAAGTGCTGTTCGCTTCGATCCGCAAGCATGAGGTCAACGAAGGTTTCTTCGTCACTTCGGTGCTGTTTGCGCTGACGCTGCCGCCCTCCATTCCCTTGTGGCAGGTGGCGCTCGGTATCAGCTTCGGTGTCGTCATCGCCAAGGAAGTCTTCGGCGGCACTGGCAAGAACTTCCTCAATCCGGCGCTGGCTGGCCGAGCCTTCCTGTTTTTCGCTTATCCGGCGCAAATTTCGGGTGATGCGGTGTGGACCGCAGTAGATGGCTTCACTGGTGCAACGCCGCTGGCGACAGCTGCCGCCGGCGGTATTCCGGCGGTGGTGGCGGGCGGTCTGACTTGGTGGAATGCTTTCCTGGGACAACTGCCCGGGTCGATCGGTGAAACCAGCACGCTGGCCATCCTGATCGGCGGTGCCGTTCTGCTGCTGATGAAGATCGCTTCATGGCGCATTGTCAGCGGTGTCATGCTCGGCATGATAGCCACCAGCCTGCTGCTCAACAGCATTGGTTCGACGACCAACCCGATGTTTGCGATGCCGTGGTATTGGCACCTGGTGGTCGGCGGCTTTGCCTTCGGCATGATGTTCATGGCGACCGACCCTGTCTCGGCGGCGATGACCAATACCGGCAAATGGATTTTCGGTGCGCTGATCGGCCTGATGGTCGTGCTGATCCGTGTCGTCAATCCGGCATTCCCCGAGGGCATGATGCTGGCGATTCTGTTCGCCAACCTCTGTGCCCCCTTGATCGACCACTTTGTGGTTACGGCCAATATCAAGCGGAGGGCAGCACGCCATGTCCAGTAAGAAAGAATCCACGGCACGCACGCTGCTGGTGGCGCTGACCGTCAGCCTGGTGGCATCGGTTTTCGTTGCCGGCTCGGCGGTTGCATTGAAGCCGGTGCAGGTTGAAAACCGCCTGCTCGACAAGCAGCGCAGCATCCTCGCCATCGCCGGCCTCGGCGACGACCTTTCGTCGGCCCAGGTCAAGGAACTGTTCAACAGCCGCATCAAGGCGCATGTGATCGATCTGAAGACCGGGGAGTACAACACCAGTCTCGATCCGGTGACTTTCGACCCGCTGAAGGCGTCAAAGGACCCGAAGCAGTCCGCCGCCCTGGCGGGGGCTGAGGATCTGGCGCTGATCAAGCGGCGTGAGCAATTCACGACGGTCTACATGGTCGAGCAGGACGGCAAGATGGAATCGCTGATCCTGCCGATCCGCGGCTACGGCCTGTGGTCCACGCTGCACGGCTTCCTTGCCATCAAGCCGGATTTCAATACCGTCGTTGGTCTCGGTTTCTATCAGCATGCTGAAACCCCGGGGCTTGGCGGCGAGGTCGACAATCCGAAATGGAAGAGCCTGTGGCCGGGCAAGACGCTGTTCGACGATGCCGGCAAGCCGATCGTCAAGATCGTCAAGGGCGGGGTCGATCCGGCCAGCCCGGATGCTGGTCACCAGGTCGATGCACTGGCCGGCGCCACGCTGACCAGTAACGGCGTCGATCGTTTGTTGCAATTCTGGCTCGGCGAGCAGGGCTTCGGTCCCTTCCTTGCCAAGCTGCGTCAGCAGGGGGCTTGAGCATGGCACAACAACCTACTGTTAAAGAAGTCCTGTTCAATCCGGTCTTCAACAACAACCCGATTGCGCTGCAGATCCTCGGTATCTGCTCGGCGCTGGCGGTCACCTCGAACCTGAAGACGGCACTGGTCATGGCTATCGCGCTGACGCTGGTGACGGCCTTCTCCAACCTGTTCATCTCGCTGATCCGGGCGCAGATTCCGGGTTCCATCCGGATGATCGTGCAGATGGTCATCATCGCCTCGCTGGTCATCGTGGTTGACCAGTTGCTGCGTGCCTTCGCCTTCAGCCTGGCCAAGCAGTTGTCGGTGTTCGTCGGTTTGATCATCACCAACTGTATCGTCATGGGCCGGGCGGAAGCCTTCGCCATGCAGAACCCGCCGATGCTGTCGTTCTGGGACGGGATCGGCAACGGTCTGGGCTACAGCGCGATGCTGGTGGCGCTGGGTATCGTTCGCGAACTGTTCGGTGCCGGCAAACTGCTGGGTATCGAAATCCTGCCGTTGATCAAGGATGGTGGCTGGTATTTGCCGAATGGCCTGTTGCTCCTGCCGCCGTCTGCTTTCTTCCTGATCGGCCTGTTCATCTGGGGCTTGCGTACCTGGAAGAAGACGCAGGTCGAGCCAGCAACTTTCCGCATGGCGCCTCAGGTCAGCAACAAGGAGGCCTACTGATATGGAACATCTACTGAGTCTATTAGTCCGCACCGTGTTCATCGAGAACATGGCGCTCTCCTTCTTTCTCGGGATGTGTTCCTTCATCGCCATCTCGAAAAAGGTTGAAACCGCCATCGGTCTCGGTATCGCTGTAGTTGTCGTCCAGGTCATCACGGTACCAGCCAACAATCTGGCCTATACCTATTTGTTGCGCGAAGGTGCGCTGGCCTGGGCTGGCATGCCGGATGTCGATCTGTCCTTCCTCGGCCTGCTCACCTACATCGGCGTCATTGCAGCAATCGTGCAGATTCTGGAAATGCTGCTCGACAAGTACGTGCCCAGTTTGTACAACGCGCTCGGTATCTTCCTGCCGCTGATTACGGTCAACTGCGTGATCATGGCCGGTTCGCTGTTCATGGTCGAGCGTGACTACAACTTCTCCGAAAGCGTGGTCTACGGCTTCGGTTCCGGTGCCTCCTGGGCGCTGGCGATTGCGCTGTTGGCAGGTATCCGCGAAAAACTGAAGTACAGCGATGTGCCGGATGGCCTGCAGGGCCTGGGCATCACCTTCATCACCATCGGCTTGATGTCGCTGGGCTTCATGTCCTTCTCGGGCATTCAACTCTAAGGGGGCGGGGATGAACATTCAGGAAATCCTGCTCGCTATCGGCATGTTCACCGGCATCGTGCTGGCGTTGGCGGTCTTCATCATTGCCGCCCGCGCCAAGCTGGTATCCAGCGGCGATGTCGATATCGAAATCAACGGCGAGCGCACCATCACCGTACCGGCTGGCGGCAAACTGCTGCAGACGCTGGCTTCCAACAACATCTTCCTGTCGTCGGCCTGCGGCGGCGGCGGTACTTGCGCCCAGTGCAAGTGTCAGGTGCATGAAGGTGGCGGCGAAATGCTGCCGACCGAAGAATCGCACTTCACCAAGCGCGAAGCAAAGGAAGGCTGGCGCCTGTCCTGCCAGACCCCGGTCAAGCAGAGCATGAAGATCGAAGTCCCGGAAGAGGTGTTCGGTGTCAAGAGGTGGGAATGCACGGTCGAGTCCAATCCGAACGTTGCCACCTTCATCAAGGAACTGACCCT
The DNA here is from genome assembly GCF_030824335.1 of Azonexus sp. Classification (GTDB taxonomy): domain Bacteria; phylum Pseudomonadota; class Gammaproteobacteria; order Burkholderiales; family Rhodocyclaceae; genus Azonexus. The sequence goes on along the minus strand of NZ_JAVBXX010000026.1, from coordinate 40,016 downwards.
GCGTCTGCCGGAGGGCGAAAGCGTCGACTTCCGTGCAGGCGGTTATGTCCAGCTTGAATGTCCGCCGCACGTTGCCAAGTATTCGGATTTCGACATCCAGGAGGAATACCGCGGCGACTGGGACAAGTTCAACATGTGGCGCTTCGTCTCCAAGGTCGACGAGCCGGTGATCCGCGCCTACTCGATGGCCAACTACCCGGATGAAAAGGGCGTCGTCAAGTTCAACATCCGTGTCGCTTCGCCACCGCCCAATCGTGACGACATCCCGCCGGGCAAGATGTCATCCTTCGTGTTCAACCTGAAACCGGGCGATAAAGTTACGGTCTACGGTCCGTTTGGCGAGTTTTTCGCCCGCGATACGGATAACGAGATGGTCTTCGTCGGTGGCGGTGCCGGCATGGCGCCGATGCGTTCGCACATCTTCGACCTGCTCAAGCGTCTGAAGTCGCAACGCAAGATCACTTTCTGGTACGGCGCGCGCTCGATGCGCGAGGCCTTCTATGTCGAGGAATTCGACAAGTTGGCCGCCGAGAACCCGAACTTCAAGTGGCACCTGGCGTTGTCCGATCCGTTGCCGGAAGACAACTGGACCGGCTACAAGGGCTTCATCCACAACGTGCTGTACGACAACTATCTGAAGGACCACCCGGCGCCCGAGGATTGCGAGTTCTACATGTGCGGACCACCGATGATGAACTCGGCCGTGATCAAGATGTTGCTGGATCTGGGTGTCGAGCGCGAGAACATCATGCTCGACGACTTCGGCGGTTAAGACAGGAAAGGTAGAAAGGGACCACCATGGAAATGTTTCTGGTCACCTTCGGGGCCATCGTCCTGCTGGTCCTGCTGATGGCGGTTGGCGTGCTCTTCGGACGCAAGCCGATCGCCGGCAGTTGCGGCGGCTACAAGGCAATCGACGTCGAGTGCGCCGCCGGCTGCAAGGACCCCTGTGAAAAGCGTCTGGCGCGCATGAAGGCGCAGGCAGAAGCTGAAGAAAAAAAGGAATAGGCATGCTGAAATCACTGCTCGTCAAGGATTACATGACGGCCGATCATCTGGCCTTCAATCCCGAGATGGACGTGCTGACCGCTGTTCACCAGTTGCTCGAACATCATCTGACCGGTGCGCCGGTGGTCGATGCGGCCGGTCATCTGGTCGGGTTTTTCTCGGAAAAGGACGGTTTGCGCGTTGCCCTCAATGCGTCGTACTACGAACAGCCGGGCGGCCCGGTTGGCCAGTACATGACGCGCGAGCTGAAGACGCTCGACGCCTCGTCGTCGATGGCCGATGCCATCGAATTGTTCGTTGCCAATCATTTTCACTGCTATCCGGTGCTCTCCGAAGGCAGGCTGGTTGGTCAGCTATCACGGCGCGACGCGCTGAAAGCGCTGGAAAAACTCTGGTAAGACGGTTTTTTGGTGGTCGCCGACGCCATTCTTCGGCGACAATTGCCGGATGAGCGGATATCACCAAAAAGCCTGCGCCGGCATGCGCATCATCGGCGCGGCCAGCGGTTTGGGCGCACAAGACCAGGCCTGTGAAGACGGGCCTGTTGCCTTTCATCATTCGCAAGCCTGGCATGAACTGGCCAAACATCCGCAACTCGATTGGGGGCGCACGTTGTACGCGCCGCCAGAGCGTAGCGGCGAAGCACCGGTACAACGGATCGCCGGGTTCTGTCGGCATCTGGCTGACGAAGTGGCACTGACGCTGGCTAACCAGCAGTTTCCTGTCGTCATCGGCGGCGATCACTCGGTCGCCATTGGTACCTGGAGCGGGGTGGCACGTTACCTCGCCGCACCGCCGGGGCTGCTCTGGATCGATGCGCATCTCGACAGCCATACCCCGGCAACAAGCTATTCAGGCGCCATTCATGGCATGCCGCTGGCTTGTCTGCTCGGTCGCGGTGACAAGCGCCTGCTCAACATCGGCTTGCCGGGGGGGCAGGTCAGTGCCGCGCATACCGTCGTGCTTGGCGCCCGCAGTCATGAGCCGGAGGAACTCGAGTTCCTGCGGCAGATGAGTGTGCGTATTATCGACAGCGAGGAAATTGCCCGGCGCGGTTTTGCCGCCTGTCTCGATGAAGCGATGGCCGTTGTTGCCGCAGCACCCGCCGGTTTCGGCGTTACCCTGGATCTCGATGCCATCGATCCACGCATGGCGCCCGGTGTAGGCAGCCCGGAGCCCGACGGGCTGCGCGCCGCCGATGTATTGACCGCCTTGCACTGGATCGCCGGCATGCCTGGCCTGAAAGCTGTCGAAATCGTCGAATACAACCCGGATCGTGACCGACACGGCAGTACGGCCGCCTTGCTTTCCGACCTGATCGGGGAAATCCTGCCGTCCGGAAAACACGCCTCATGATTCTCAAGGCCTGTACCGTTCTTGGCGTTTCGCCCGACGCCGGTCCGACCGAGTGGAAACGCGCTTACCGGCGGCTGGCCATGCGCTGGCATCCTGATCGCAACGATCACCCGGAAGCCACCGAGCGTTTCAAGGAAATTGGTGCCGCTTACGAAACCCTGCTTGCGGTCGACGCCCCGGAAAGCGAAAAAACCGCAGAAGCGCCGGAAGACACATCGGAAGAAGCACTTGTCCGTGCCCCCGATATCCGCCTCAATCTTGTCATCAGCCTTGAAGAGGCGGCCGCCGGTTGTCGCCAGACAATTACCTACGCGCGCGGCAAGGCTTGCCCGACCTGCGATGGTAGCGGCGAAGCCGGCATGTCACGGACGCGTTTCTGCGATGCTTGTCACGGTAGCGGCCGGACGCATGACGCGCAGCGCAAGCTGGTGGCATGTGGTGCCTGCGGCGGGCGTGGTTTCTTCACCGAGCGCATCTGCCCGGATTGTCAGGGAAGCGGCCGAGAAACGGCCGATGTTAACCTCGAAATCGTCGTTCCGCCCGGCATGCTGTCAGGTGATGAACTGCGCCTGGTCGGGCAGGGCGAACCCGGCCACGAACAGCTGCTTGCCGGCGATCTGTATCTGACCGTGGTGCTGGCGAGCCATCGCCTATACCGCCTGGACGGGCGTGATATCCACTATCGCATGCCGGTCGGCGCGCTGGCCTTGCTGGCCGGCGGCGACGTCGAACTGCCAACCCTGGCCGGCACCATCGGCCATACCCTGGCTGTCGGTAGCACGGAGTCCCGTGAAATCCGCATTCCCGGTAAAGGCTATCCCGGTCGTGGCAACAAGCCGGCTGGCGATCTGGTGGTCGTGCTGGACGCAGTCTTTCCGGCCAGCCTGACTTCGCGCCAGCGCAAACTGCTGCTCCAGGCGCACACTGACATGCTCGATCAGCGTGCGGACAGCCTGCCGGCAATCGAGGATTGGTGGCGCTTGAACGGGCCGGACTGATCTTGCCGCCCCGTTCACGGGGCTGATGGTTCCGGGTAGATGAAGGGCATCATCGCCGCAAGCACCTTCTCCGGGACACTGACGTGGGGCAAGTGCCCCTCGGCGTCGATTACCGCCAGATGGCTGTTCGGAATGTGTTGTTGCAGGTATTCGCCAATCGCCAAGGGAACGGCGTAGTCGCTTGCTGTCTGGACGATCAGTGTCGGAATTTCCAACTGATGCAGCGATTGCCGGTGGTCGGATTGAAGGATGGCGCAAAGGATGGTCAAGGCCCGATCTTTCGGTATTGCCTTGAGACTGTCAGAAAAGTGCCGGGTCAGTTGCGGTCTGTCGGCGTTCATCATCGCTAGCGGAGCAATGCTATCGACCCAGGCAGAATAGTCGGCCACGACGCTGTCGTAGACGTTGGCAATGTCCGCTTTGCTGAATCCTCCTTGGTAACCCGCTTCGTCGAGATAACGGGGAGATGAGCCGAGAAGGACGAGTTTGGCAAACAGCACCGGTGCTTCCAGCGCAGCCAGCAAAGCAATCATGCCGCCGACCGAATGACCGACCACAATTGCCTGCTCGATCTCCAAAGCCTGGCAAACCTCGATGAGATCCTTGGCATATTGTTGCAGATTCAGGTACCGATGCTGGACAAAGGCTTCCGGCGCCGATGCCCCTGCGCCGACGTTATCCAGCAGGACAATGCGAAAATCACAGGAGAATGCTTTTGCTACCGCTTCCCAGGCATGCTGGTCTGTACCAAAGCCATGGACGAAAACAATCGATTGACCAGCGGCCAGGTTACCGGAGACGGAAACGTTATTGCGCTTGATTGGGTCGATTGACATTTTCATATCCTCAAGAAGTTCTGGCGAGGAAACGCCAAGGCCAGAACCTTGGCGGAATATGTCATTTTTTCCGGCACTTCACAATCCATCTCAGGCACTGTAGGACGTCTGCTATGCGTCGTCTGGCTCGGCCGGGTCGGTCGTTCCGAGGACCCTTTCGCTGCGTAGCCAGGCCTTGTAGGCTTTCATCACCGGGCGTGAAATCATGGTCTCGGCGAGCAGGCGTTTCTCGTAGATGAACATCGTCATGGCCTCGTCCATGGCTTTCCGCGCTTCAGCGATCAGGCGATGGTATTCGTCGCCCATCTGCTTGCCGGGACGGTTTTTGGCGACAGCGTAAAGTGTGCCGATGACAAGCTTGTCGTGCTCGTTCATCTTGCACTTGCCGTCGAGGATCTTCAGCATGACGGTGGTTGTGCAGTCGATATGGACGGGATCGACGAGGTGGCTTGCGGCCCATTGGGCGATGGCGGATTGATTCATGGCGTGGTGCACTTTCCGACAGGAATTCGGGAGATTCCTGCTTTCAAGCAACAAGAACGCCAGGCTAGGGTGAAAACTGCCTGAATATTGCGGTCGACCGCAGAAATCAGCATTTTTTCCAAAAAATTGGGATATCTGATGTCTGTCATTGTCCTGCAAGGCTTTGCGCGGGATACTGGGCGCGTTTTCCTGACGAGCGATATGATCATGACCAATCAACAGATACGCACGGCAATCCGTTCCGGCTGGCCCTTCTTCGGTGTCACCAGCCAGGGCCAGGTGATGGCCCGCTATGTCCCATTCGGCCCGGTATTTCGCTGGAAACGTAACCAGATGATCCCAACCCCGCTGCAAGGCGAGGATTTGCTGTGGTGGCTACAGGCCAACGACGAGGATGGCAAGGAGGAGTAAGTGCTTCAAGCGCCTGGCTGTGCAATGAATTTGTAACGCGCCGGGACGTCGAGCGCAGCAATTGGCTGCAATGGCAGTTTCTGCCAGAACACCGCTACTGGCTCGCCAGCCAGTAGCGCAAGCAGCCTTGCCTCATCGGGCGCGGCGCCCTTGGCGTCGGTGCACGCCGCGAGAAAAGCCGGCAGGTCGCGGTCGTCGAGCAAGCCGATCCCCTGTGCGCTATCAAGCAGCACATTGCCGTACTCGTCGACATGAACCGCCCGCAAGTCGCTCACGGGCAGTCCGGTATGCGTCAGCAACCCCGTTGTCTCCATCCGGAATATCCAGGGCGTATAGTCGAGTTCGACGAAAACCTGCTGCGGCCCGTTCTGGACAAACCAGCGTCCCTGACTATCGGCGCTGTAGTGTTGGCTGAGAAAAGCAATCAGCCCAGGATGCGATACCCGTTCCCCCTGCAAACGCCAGTGGCCTCGCCGGTCGAGGCTCAACCAGCCGTAACAGGCGGGTACATCGGGCCATTTGCGTTGGGCCGGGGTCAATACAGGCGAGTCAGGGGGGCTGGTCAATCGAATTCTCCAGAGGTGTCGGGCAGTAATCAGGCAAGCAGATGGGGGCGATCATGGTTTTTTGCGCCCATCAAAACAGAAGCTGGCCCTTGGGGCGACTGCAAAATCGGCGGTAAGCAGCGTTGCGAGTAGTACGTGGCGTACTGTTGCTCATTCGATGTGGGTGAAAAATTTACAATTCGGCTTGCTGACTTGCCTGCTTTTCATACGGCTCTCAGCAAAGTCTCAAGGGTTCTGGCCCCGGAGGGAGATAACAACCAGCCGAGCGCGCCGCAGTTGACTGCGACAGTGAGCCAAAACATCATCAGGAACGAAGCCTTGGCCGACTTGTGCCGAATCAGCCGTTGTGCCGCCAGCGCACCGGGCCAGCCGCCGACCAGGGCGAACAAGTGCAAAGTTTTTTCCGAAATTCGCCATTGATTACGTAAAGCGGCAGATTTGTCGACCACGTAGGCGAAAAAGGCAACGAGGCTGGCAACGACATAAAGCACGAGAACGGCAATGGGCAGACGGCCAAGGACAACCGCAGCAAGCACCAGAAGCAGAAAACAAACCGCAAACAGCGGCGGCAATTTGCTGCTACCCGGCGCCTTGGCCGGAACGGGCCGTTCGCCAACAAACGCAACCGCATTTGCCTGCGCGCGCCCCTTGCCATCGACCGAGAGTTCGTACGTGACGAGTTCGTTTCCTGCGGGCCGCCGACGCCGGCTGGAAAAGGCATTGAAATGTACGAAGACTTGCTCTCCACCGCCGTTGGGCGTGATGAAGCCAAAGCCTTTGTCATCCTTCCAGGTGGTGATTCGACCTTGGTAGCGCATATTTTGATTTGAGGTGTGGGGATAGTTCAGCTTGAGGGGTGCGGAAACAAGTGGCGAAGCCGGCTGTTGACGCTAACAGTTTCCAGGCGCATTTTGTATCCACCACTAAAGCACAGCAACATACGCCAAGAGAATGTCAATGTCTAAGGTATATGGCGTGTTGCGACTGACTGGTCAGAAAAATCCAAAAATCCTGCGGTCGACCGCAGGATTTCAATAAAAAACGGCCTCATCGAGGCCGTTTTTGTTGGGCGCAGTGGTTCGCTCAGTCTTCGTAGGCTTCCATCGGCGGGCAGGCGCAGTTCAGGTTACGGTCGCCGTACACATCGTCGATGCGATTGACGCTCGGCCAGAACTTGTTGGCAGCTACCCAGGGCAGCGGGAAGACGGCTTGCTGGCGGCTGTACGGATGCTTCCATTCGTCGTCCATGACGTCCGCCTGCGAGTGCGGGGCGTTCTTCAGCGGGTTATTGTCCGCGCTCCATACGCCGTTTTCGATCTGGCGGATTTCTTCGCGGATGGCGATCATCGCGCCGATGAAGCGGTCCAGTTCGGCCTTCGATTCGGATTCCGTCGGTTCGACCATGATCGTGCCGGCGACCGGGAAGGACACCGTCGGCGCGTGGAAGCCGTAGTCCATCAGACGCTTGGCGATGTCGATTTCCGCAATCCCTGTCGCCGCCTTGATCGGGCGGATGTCGAGGATGCACTCGTGTGCCACGCGGCCGTTCTTGCCGACGTAAAGCACCGGGTAGTGCGCCTGCAACTGGGTGGCGACGTAGTTGGCGTTCAGGATGGCGACTTGGGTGGCCTTCTTGACGCCTTCGCCGCCGAGCATGGCGAGGTACATCCAGGAAATGCTGAGGATCGATGCCGAACCGAAGGGCGCGGCAGAGACGGCGCCCTGGCCCTTGTTTACCCGATCCGGCGCGCCGGTGGCGGTGACCGCGTGGTCGGCCATGAACGGTGCCAGATGGGCTTTCAGACCGATCGGGCCCATGCCCGGCCCGCCGCCGCCGTGCGGGATGGCGAAGGTCTTGTGCAGGTTCATGTGGCTGACGTCGGCACCGATGAAACCTGGCGAGGTCAGGCCAACCTGGGCGTTGAGGTTGGCACCGTCCATATACACCTGGCCGCCGTTGGCATGCACGATGGCGCAGATGTCCTTGACCGCTTCTTCGAACACGCCGTGCGTGGACGGGTAGGTGATCATCAGGCAGGCGAGGTCGTCCTTGTGTTCCTCGGCCTTGGCCTTGAGGTCGGCGACGTCCACATTGCCGTTGGCGTCACAATCGACGACGACGACCTTCATGTTGGCCATCTGGGCGGTGGCCGGGTTGGTGCCGTGGGCCGATTTGGGGATCAGGCAAACGTTACGGTGTTCCTCGCCACGGCTGGCGTGGTAACGGTCGATGGCGACCAGACCGGCGTATTCGCCCTGGGCACCGGAGTTCGGCTGCATGCAGATGGCGTCGAAACCGGTGACGGTTTTCAGCCATTCGGTCAGGCTGGCAATCATTTCCAGATAGCCGGTCGTCTGATCCTGCGGTGCAAAGGGATGGATGCCGCCGAGTTCCGGCCAGGTGACCGGGATCATTTCGCTGGTCGCATTCAGCTTCATGGTGCAGGAGCCGAGCGAGATCATCGAATGGTCGAGCGCCAAATCCTTGTTCTGCAGCGACTTCAGGTAGCGCAGCATCTCGTGTTCGGTGTGATGCGTGTTGAACACCGGGTGCGTCAGCACGGCGTCGGCGCGCAGCAAGTCCTTGAGCGGGCTATTCTCGGCAGCAGCAGCGTCGAGTGCGGCGAGGTCAAAGGACTGACCGGTGAGCGCTTGCAGCAACGTTGCTACATCGGCGGCGGTGCTCGTTTCGTCGAAGGAAATGCCCCGGGTTTGCGCGTCGACCGGGCGCAGGTTGTAGCCGGCAACGGTCTTGTCGGTCTTGATCTGCACGGTATCGAAGAATGTTGCGGTCGACATCGGAATTCCGGCTTTTTTCAGGCCTTCGACCAGCATGCCGGTCAGCCGGTGGATGCGCTGGGCGATGGTCTTCAAGCCTTGCGGGCCGTGATAGACGGCGTACATGCCGGCCATGTTGGCGAGCAGCACCTGCGAGGTGCAGATGTTGGAATTGGCTTTCTCGCGACGGATGTGCTGCTCGCGCGTCTGCAGCGTCATGCGGTAGGCGGTGTTGCCGCGCGCATCTTTCGACACGCCGATGATGCGGCCCGGCATCGAGCGGACGAAGGCTTCGCGGGTGGCGAAGAAGGCGGCGTGCGGACCGCCGAAGCCCATCGGAATGCCGAAGCGCTGGCTGGAGCCGAGGGCGATGTCGGCACCCATGGCGCCCGGCGAGTTGAGCAGCACCAGTGCCATCAGGTCGCTGGCGACGGCCACCGTGGCGCCCTTGGCCTTGAGGCCGGCGATGATGGCGCTCAGATCGCGGACTTCACCGTTGTCGTTCGGGTACTGGAGCAGGGCGCCGAAGAATTCTTCGTCTTTTACCGTGTCGACCGCAGCAATCACCAGTTCGAAGCCGAAGTAGCCGGCGCGCGTCCGGACCACGTCGATGGTCTGCGGAAAGCAGGCGGCGTCGACCAGGAAGCGGTTCGACTTCGACTTGGAGACGCGGCGGGCCATCGTCATCGCCTCGGCGGCGGCGGTGGCTTCGTCGAGCAGCGAAGCGTTGGCGATTTCCAGGCCGGTCAGGTCAACGACCATCTGCTGGAAATTCATCAGCGCTTCCAGGCGGCCTTGGGCGATTTCGGCCTGGTAGGGCGTATAGGCGGTGTACCAGCCGGGGTTTTCCATGACATTGCGCAGGATCACCTTGGGCGTCAGCGTGTCGTAATAACCCATGCCGATGCACGACTTCTGGATCACGTTCTTGCTGGCAATGGCTTTCAGGTTGGCGAGCGCTTCGTGTTCGCGACGCGGGGCCGGCAGCGGCAAATCGGCCGGCAGGCGGATGGCGGCGGGAACGGTCTGGTCGATCAGCTGATCAAGGCTGGCGGCGCCGATGGCGGCCAGCATGGCGGACATTTCGGTGGCGCAGGGGCCAATGTGGCGGCCGATGAACTCGTCGTGCTGTTCAAGGGCAGAAAGAGGGATATGGCTCATGTGGGGGTCGTCTCGTATGACGCAGTAAATCAGGCGGCGTCAGCGACGGCTTGATAGGCGGCGGCGTCGAGCAGGGCGTCAACGTCGGCCATGTTGTCCGGCGTCATCTTGAACAGCCAGGCAGCGTAGGCGTCGGCATTGACCGATTCCGGGGCGTCAGCGGCGGCCTGGTTCACTTCGGTCACGGTGCCGGCAATCGGGGCATAGACATCGGCAGCGGCCTTGACCGATTCGACGACGGCGATTTCCTTTTCCGCAGCGTAATGCGCGCCCACTTCCGGCAGTTCGACGAAAACGAGGTCGCCCAGCGCTTCCTGCGCGTGGTCGGAAATGCCGACGGTGACGCTGCCATCAGCGTTCTTCAGAACCCACTCGTGGGAGGCAGCGTATTTGAGGTTGGACGGGACGTTGGACATGGTTTTCTCCTGAATGGGCGAATTTATTGAAAAATGTTTACTGAACTGCTTTGCCGTTGCGGGCGAATACGGGTTTGGTGACCTTGGCCTTGAGCAGCTTGCCGCGAATGTCGACCTCGACTTCGTCACCGATGGCAACGCCGAGCGGCAGGCGGGCCAGCGCGATGGATTGCTGCAGCGTCGGCGAAAACGAGCCGGACGTGATTTCGCCGTTGCCCTGCTTGGTGACGACTTGCTGATGGCCGCGCAGTACGCCCTTGTCGAGCAGGATCAGGCCGAGAAACTGTTTTTGCTGGCCGTTTGCGGTCAACGCGGCTTTGCCGACGAAATCGCGTGCGTCTTTCATGGCGACCGTCCAGGCCAGCCCGGCGTCGAGCGGCGAGACGGTTTCGTCCATGTCCTGACCGTAGAGATTCATGCCGGCTTCCAGACGCAGCGTGTCGCGGGCGCCGAGGCCACAGGGGGCGACGCCGGCATCCTTCAGGGCATTCCACATGGCTTCGGCTTCATTGGCCGGCAGCATGATTTCGTAGCCGTCTTCGCCGGTGTAACCGGTGCTGGCAATGAAGTACTGGTCGACTTCGGCGGCGAAGAAGGGTTTCAGCTCGGCGATGGCCGCCTTGGCCTGTGGCAGCACCTGCCAGACCTTGGCGCGGGCATTCGGGCCTTGCACGGCGATGATGCCGAGGTTGTTGGCGCCATCGCGGCGCTGGGTGATGGTCACGTCCATCTTCCATTCGGCCGCCTTGGCCTGCATCCACGCCAGATCCTTTTCGGCGGTGCCGGCATTGACCACGATGCGGAATTTCGTGTCGGTCAGGAAATAGATGATCAGATCGTCAATGACGCCGCCAGCGTCGTTCAACATGGCGGCGTAGAGCGCCTTGCCGGCAACGGTCAGCTTGGCGACGTCGTTGGCCACCAGGCGGGACAGGAAAGGGCGGCAATCGGTGCCGGTGAGGTCGACCGGGCACATGTGCGACACGTCGAACATGCCGCAGTCCTTACGCACAGCATGGTGCTCTTCAATCTGCGAGCCGTAGTTGACCGGCATGTCCCAGCCGCCAAAGTCGACCATCCGGGCGTTCAGCGCACGATGGGCGTCGTTCAAAACCGTTTTCTTCAGCATATCAATCCTTTACAGGCGTTTATTAACGTCAGTTCTAGAAACGGAAAAGGGGTGAAACAAAAAGCACACGCTTTGTGTTTCACCCCTCTGTCCTCGATACCTGAGAGATTTGCCCCATCGGTGGATGTCGACCGCAACAGTCGCCATCGCTCTCCAGAGTTTTTTGGCTCACGCCGCAGCGTTTGCCATGTTCCGTGGTCCTTTTGCCTGAGCGTTTTCGGGTGGGTTTGCGCCTTCGGCGGCAGACTTGCATCTGCACTCTCCCACAGAACGGGTGGCACTATAACGGGATGCATCAGTCCAAGCAACATGCTGCGCTGCACAAGGTGGGCCGGTGGGCTTGCGCCTTCGTGATAATATCGCGGTCTATTTTTTCCCCGGATTTCCGTGAACCCAGCCAATTTCGATTTTCATTGTCACTCTTCCGTGTCCGACGGCTTGTTGCCGCCTGCGGAGGTGGCTCGGCGTGCGGCGGCGAATGGCGTGGATCTCTGGGCCTTGACCGATCACGACCATCTGGGCGGGCTGGACGAAGCCCGGACGGCGGCGGAAGAAGCCGGCATGCGTTTCGTCAATGGCGTGGAAATCTCCATCGAATGGCACGAAGTGCCGATTCACATTGTTGGTTTGGGGTTTGATGCTGCGCATCCCGATCTCACCGGTGGTTTGCATGCTTTGCGCAGCGGACGACTGGAGCGGGCGCGCAAGATGGGTGATGCGTTGGCAGCCATCGGCATTCCCGGTGTATTCGAAGGCGCTTTGCGCTACGTGACCAATCCCCAACTCATTTCGCGGGCTCATTTTGCCCGCTACCTGGTGTCCATCGGGATCGCCAAGGAAATGTCCGGGGTTTTTCAGTACTACTTGACGCCGGGCAAGCCGGGTTACGTCGATCATCGCTGGGCCGGTCTGCAGGAAGCGATTTCGTGGATTACCGCAGCCGGTGGCGTTGCGGTCGTTGCGCATCCCGGACGTTACAAGTTTTCCGGTGGCGAGATGCGCCGCTTTCTCGACGATTTCAAGGATCTCGGTGGTCAAGCCATCGAAGTGACGAGCGGCAGCCATTCACCCGATCACATCCTGCACTTTGCCCGATTGGCGCGGCATTACGGATTTCATGCGTCGCGCGGCTCGGACTTTCACGGGCCGGCCGAAAGCTATGTCGACCTCGGTCGTGTGCCGCAACTGCCAGAAGACCTCAAGCCGGTCTGGCGTTTGATTGATTGAAACCGAATTGACCCGAATTGACCTATGACCCGCGTCGTTAATATCCATCCTGATTCCCCGCAGCAACGGCTGCTTGTGCAGGCTGCCGAATTCATTCGTGACGGTGCCATCGTCGCCTTGCCAACCGATTCCTGCTACGCCCTGGCGTGTCATCTTGGCGATAGGGAGGCGCTGGATCGCATCCGCCTGATTCGTCAGATGGATGAGCGGCATCACCTGACGCTGATGGTGCGCGACCTCTCCGAGATCGCCAATTACGCCCGGGTCGACAATGCGCAATATCGCTTGCTCAAAGCGGCGACGCCGGGTAGTTACACCTTCATTCTCGAAGGCAGCAAGGAATTGCCGCGCCGGGTCATGCATCCGAAGCGCAAGACCATTGGTGTGCGGGTGCCCGATCATCCGGTAGCGTTGGCCTTGCTGGAAGAACTCAACGAGCCTTTGCTGACGACTACGTTGCAATTGCCGGGCGATGAAACACCGCTGACCGAAGGCTGGGAAATCCAGGATCGCCTCGATGAGCAGATCGAATTGATCCTCGACGCCGGCACCTGCGGTATAGAGCCGACGACGGTGATCGATCTGACCGGTTCCGCGCCCGAGCTGATTCGCGCCGGACGTGGGCCGCTCGCCTTGTTTGGCCTCGATTGACCATGCTCGATATCAACGCCCTGATCCAGACCATCGCAATTGCCGCCTTGCCGGTGATTTTTGCGATCACGCTGCACGAGGCTGCTCACGGTTACGCGGCGCGCCATTTCGGTGATCCGACGGCCTGGCAACTCGGACGTATCAGCATCAATCCGCTGCGTCACGTCGATCTGGTCGGCACCATCCTGATTCCGCTGGCCATTCTGTTGTTTTCGGCCGGCAATTTCCTGTTCGGCTACGCCAAACCGGTGCCGGTGGATTTCAGCCGCATGCGCAATCCAAAGAAAGACATGCTCTGGGTCGCTGCTGCCGGACCCGCAGCCAACCTCGCGATGGCCTGTTTCTGGGCGCTGATGTTCAAGCTGTCGTGGCTGGCCCCGCCGTTTTTCAGCGTGCCGCTGGCGCGCATGGCAGAGTTCGGCATCATCATCAATTGTGTGTTGATGGTGCTGAATTTGCTGCCTTTGCCGCCGCTCGATGGCGGACGTATTGCGGTCAGCCTGCTGCCGCATCGGCTGGCCTGGAAGTTTGCCCAGCTTGAGCGCTGGGGCTTTCCCATTTTGCTGGTCCTCCTGTTCACCGGTATCCTCGGCGAAATCATGAATCCGCTGGTCGCCTTCGCGGCGCGAGCCATCGAAACCCTTTTTGGTCTTTATTAAATTCCTATGTACGCAGAACGTGTCCTTTCCGGCATGCGCCCAACCGGGTCGCTGCATCTTGGTCATTACCATGGTGTGCTGAAAAACTGGGTCAAGCTTCAGCATGAATATCCCTGCCTGTTTTTCGTGGCCGACTGGCACGCCCTGACCACGCAGTACGACAGTCCGCAAGGGATCGAACAGTCGGCGATGGACATGGTCATCGACTGGCTGGCGGCCGGGGTCGACCCGAATCAGGCGACGCTGTTCATCCAGTCCAAGGTGCCGGAGCATGCCGAGTTGCATCTCTTGATGTCGATGATGACGCCGCTGAGCTGGCTGGAGCGCGTGCCGACCTACAAGGATCAGCAGGAAAAGCTGGCCGGCAAGGATCTGGCGACTTACGGGTTCCTCGGTTATCCCTTGCTGATGAGCGCCGACATTCTGATTTATCGCGCCGACAAGGTGCCGGTCGGCGAGGACCAGATCCCGCACGTCGAATTCACCCGCGAACTGGCCCGTCGCTTCAACCACATGTACGGTCGCGAGCCGGGTTTCGAGGACAAGGCGCGCGAAGCCGTCAAGAAACTGGGCAGCAAGAAGGCACGCCTGTACGACGAGTTGCGCACCCGTTTCCAGCAGGAGGGCGACAAGGAAGCGGTAGAGCAGGCGAAAGCCATGCTCAACGATATTCAGCATATGTCGGCCGTTGACCGCGAAAGACTGTTTGGTTTCCTCGAAGGCACCGGCAAGATGATCCTGGTCGAGCCGGGTTATCTGCTGACCGAAGCGTCGAAAATGCCGGGGCTGGACGGGCAGAAGATGTCCAAGTCGTACAACAATACGATCACCATGCGAGAGTCCGAGGAATCGGTGGCCAAGAAGGTGAAGAGCATGCCGACCGATACCAATCGGGTACGCCGCACCGATCCGGGCGATCCGGCGCGTTGCCCGGTCTGGCAGTTGCACGAGGTTTACTCGGGTGACGAGGTCAAGGCCTGGGTGCAGGAGGGCTGTCGCACGGCCGGTATCGGCTGTATCGAATGCAAGCAACCGGTGATCGAGAGCATTCTGAAAGAGCAGGCGCCGATGCGTGAGCGGGCACAGATGTATCTGGATGACCCATCGCTGGTCAAGAGCATCGTGGCCGATGGCTGCGAGAAGGCGCGCGAACTGGCCCGCGAAACAATGCGCGACGTGCGCGAATCGATGGGGCTGGAATACAACTGATGTCGCTGGCGCCGTTCCGTTTCCGCTGTCTGGCGGTCGGCGCATGAATATTGCGTCCATGGAAGCAGAGCCTGGCCGCACGGGCGACGTGGCGCAGGCCACACTTTTCGCGCCGGTGGCCCGCATCTATGGCGAGCCGATGGCGGCTTTGCCGCAGGATTTGTATATCCCGCCGGATGCGCTGGCGATCATGCTCGATGCCTTCGAAGGGCCGCTCGATCTGTTGCTCTACCTGATCCGCAAGGCCAACGTCGATATCCTGGATATCCCGATGGCGCCGTTGACCCGCCAGTACCTTGATTACATCGACAAGATGGAAGTCAGCAATCTTGAACTGGCTGCCGAATACCTCGTCATGGCAGCGATGCTGATCGAGATCAAGTCGCGCATGCTGCTGCCGCGGCCGAAGCTGGGTGATAGCGACGAGGCGGAAGATCCGCGGGCCGAGTTGGTGCGCCGGCTGATGGAATATGAGCAGATGAAGATTGCCGGCCAGAATCTGAACGCGTTGCCGCAGGCCGAGCGGGAGTTTTTCTGGGTCGAGACGCTGGTTGAGAAGTCGTTGTTCGTGCGTTTGCCGGAAGTTTCGGTGGAGGATCTGAAGGACGCCTGGATGGCGGTGGTGCGCCAGGCGGTGTTGAAGCGCAATCACAAGATCAGCCGTGAAGAGTTGTCGGTGCGCGAACACATGGGCATCATTCTGCGCATCCTGCAGGAGCGGGGCGGTTTTGTGCACTTTGAAACGTTGTTTGATGGCGCGATGGGCGTGCCTGGGCTGGTCGTGCATTTTCTCGCCATGCTTGAACTGGGGCGCGAGAAGTTGATCCGCATTACGCAGACCGAGGCCTTTGCGCCGATTTATGTAAATCTGCGCGGGGTGGATGACCTTGAGTTGGAAGCGGTGTCGGGCGTAGAACAGGAAGCGGTCATGGACGGGAGCGATGGAACCGACTCAGGTCAAGAAAATTCTTGAAGCTGCCTTGCTCGCGGCGCGCGAGCCGATGACGACGCATGAGCTGAAAAAGATGTTTGACGAAGATTTTTCGTCGGATACCTTGCGCAAGTTGCTCGATCAGTTGCGCGAAGACTGGGTTGAGCGGCCGGTGGAGTTGATCCAGCTGGCTTCCGGCTGGCGTTTTCGGACGCGGGCCGAGTATTTGCCGTATCTTGACCGGCTGAATCCGGAACGACCGCCGAAATATTCGCGGGCCGTACTTGAAACACTGGCCATCATCGCCTATCGTCAGCCGATAACGCGTGGCGGTATTGAGGAAATCCGTGGTGTTGCGGTCAACACCAATGTAATTAAAACTTTGGAAGAGCGCGGTTGGATCGATGTCGTCGGTCACCGCGATACGCCGGGACGCCCGGCATTGTTTGCCACGACGAAAAAATTTCTTGATGATCTGGGCCTGCGCAGCGTCAGCGAACTGCCGCCGCTTGAACAAATCAGCCAGACACTGGAGCTGAATGATGAAAACCAATAAAAGAACACCTTTCCGCGCAGCGGATAAACCCGGGACTTCCCGCGCAGCGGGAAAGCCAGGCGGTTTTGCTAGCGATTTTGCCAAGGATTCCCCCGTTGAAAAACGGTCTCGGCGCGGTGTTGACCGCAATATTTCGCCGCAACAGGCCCGTGGCCCCGCAGGGTCGCCCGATGAAGCACCGCTGGATGAAGTTGACGCCAAGCCGGCACCGCGTCGGCGTCAGGGCGTGCCGCAGACCGGCCGGGCCAATCGCGGCAATATCGGGCGCAACGGCAAGCCGCTGATCGAAGCCAAACCGGAACGTCTGCAGAAAGCGCTGGCGCAGGCTGGTGTGGGTTCGCGCCGCGAGATGGAAGAGTGGATTGCGGCCGGCAAGGTCAGCGTCAATGGGGTGGTTGCGACGATCGGCCAATCGGTCGTGCCGACCGACAAGGTCAAGATCGGCGGTCGCTTGATCAACATCCGTTTCACCGGCAGTAGTTCGCGTCCGCCGCGCGTGCTGATGTATCACAAGCCGGAAGGCGAAATCGTGTCGCGCGACGACCCGGATGGTCGTCCCTCGGTTTTTGCTGCGTTGCCGCGCATTCGTGGTGGGCGCTGGATCAATGTCGGGCGTCTGGATTTCAATACCTCGGGATTGCTGCTGTTTACGACTTCCGGTGAGCTGGCCAACAAGCTGATGCACCCAAGTTCCGAAATGGTTCGCGAGTACGCCGTACGGGTGCTTGGCGAACTGACGCTTGAGGCGCACCAGCAACTGCTCAGCGGTGTGCAGCTGGAGGATGGCCCGGCGAGTTTTTCCAGTCTGGTCGATGCGGGCGGCGAGGGGGCTAATCGCTGGTATCGCGTCAGCCTGTTCGAAGGGCGCAATCGGGAAGTGCGTCGGATGTTCGAGGCCGTTGGCTGCACAGTCAGTCGACTGATTCGTGTGCGTTACGGTCCGTTCAGTTTGCCGCCGCAGTTGAAGCGGGGTCGTTGCCGGGAACTGGACGAAACCGAAATGAAGTTGTTGATGCGTGAGATGGCCAGGGCGGAGAAGCTGCAGGAAGCTTGATTCAGGGCAGCAAAAAGCACGCTGTAGCACCGGTAGCGATTGTTAGGGAGGAATAAACTCGTTATAATTCACGGGTTTGTTTCTCCCGTGGTTTTTGCGGGCATCTTATTTTTCTGAGGTGGGCGTTTCGCCCATTTTTTATTTGTGGCTATGGATTTAAATTCGCTGCTTGAAACGACGGTCACTGGCTTGGGCTATGAACTGGTCGATGTCGAAATGTCGCCGCGTGGACGGACTATCCGCGTATTCATCGATGCGCCCGGCAGAGAAACCGGCATCGATGTGGAAGACTGCGCCAAGGTTTCCAATCAATTGACCCGTGTTTTCGAGGTGGAAAACTTCGATTTTGACCGGCTGGAAATTTCTTCGCCCGGCTTGGATCGCGTGGTGAAAAAGGAAGCTGACTTCGAACGTTTTGCTGGTCAGGAAATCCAGATCAAGCTGCGCATCCCGCACAATAATCGCCGGAACTTCCAGGGGCAACTGCTCGGCTGCAAGGACGGCAAGGTTGGTCTTCGCCTTGAAAAGGAAGACACGGAACTCGAATTCAACAATATCGAAAAGGCACGTCTGGTGCCGAAATTCGACTGAAGTACCTGGAGGTTTTAGCCCATGAGCCGTGAACTGTTGCTGTTGGTCGATGCACTGGCCCGCGAAAAGAATGTCGCCAAGGAAATCGTTTTTGGCGCGCTTGAGCTGGCGCTCGCATCTGCGACCAAGAAGCGTATCCACGACGAAGCCGAAGTGCGTGTGTCGATTGATCGCGCGACCGGTAATTTCGAGTCCTTCCGCCGCTGGCTGATCGTTCCGGAAAACGAATACGTTAACGAATACCTGGAGCGTCCGTTGCCCGAAGCGCAAAAGGATGATCCCGAGATCGAGGCTGGTGATTATCTGGAAGAGCCGCTGGAGCCGATTGATTTTGGGCGTATTGGCGCCCAGGCTGCCAAGCAGGTCATTCTGCAAAAAATTCGCGATGCCGAGCGTGAGCAAATTCTGGCCGACTTCCTTGAGCGCAAGGAACATATCGTTTTCGGCACGATCAAGCGTATGGAGCGCGGCAACGCCATCATCGAAGCGGGCAAGATCGAAGCCCTGCTGCCGCGTGACCAGATGATTCCCAAGGAAAATCTGCGTGTTGGCGACCGAGTCCGTGCCTATCTGCTGCGTATCGATCGCGGTGCACGTGGTCCGCAAATCATCCTGTCGCGTACGGCGCCGGAATTCGTTATCAAACTGTTCAATCTGGAAGTGCCGGAAATTGAAGATGGTTTGATGGAGTTGAAGGCCTGTGCCCGTGATCCGGGGATGCGTGCCAAGATTGCCGTCAAGTCGAACGATCCGCGTATCGATCCGATCGGTACCTGTGTCGGTTTGCGCGGTTCCCGCGTCACGGCAGTACGTAATGAAATCGGTGGCGAGAATATCGACATCGTGCTGTGGTCGGCTGATCCGGCCCAGTTCGTGATCGGCGCGTTGTCGCCGGCCGAAGTGTCGTCGATTGTGGTCGATGAAGAAAAGCACGCGATGGATGTTGTGGTTGACGAAGATAATCTGGCCATTGCGATTGGTCGCAGCGGTCAGAATGTTCGCCTCGCATCTGAATTGACTGGCTGGACGATCAACCTGATGACTCAGGACGAGTCGGCCAAGCGGACCGAGGCAGAATACGCCGTAACCCGCACCATGTTCATTGAAAAGCTGGATATTGATGAAGAACTGGCTGATCTGCTGATCGAGGAAGGTTTCTCGACACTGGAAGAGGTGGCCTACGTTCCGCTGGCTGAAATGTTGGAAATTGATGGTCTGGACGAAGATATCGTCAACGAGTTGCGTAATCGCTCGCGCAATGCGCTGCTCACCGAGGCGATTGCGACCGAAGAAAAACTTGAAAATGTTGCCGACGACCTGATTGGTCTCGAAGGCATGACCAAGGAATTGGCCGCCAAACTGGCCGAACATGATGTCAAGACGCGCGACGATCTCGCCGAACTGGCGGTTGATGAACTGACGGAAATGACCGGCATTGACGATGAGCGTGCCAAGGAAATCATTCTCAAGGCACGAGCTCACTGGTTCGAGTGAGCAGGAGGTAGTAACTATGTCCGCAACAACTGTTTCACAATTTGCCGTTGAACTGAAAATGCCCGTTGAGGCACTGCTTGAGCAATTGGGCCGTGCTGGTGTGGGAAAAAACGGGGGGCAAGATACCCTGAATGATCAGGACAAAACCAGTCTGCTGGATTATTTGCGCCGTTCGCATGGCGAAGATAATCCCCAGAACAAGATTACGCTGACGCGCAAGCAGACTTCTGAAATCAAGGCGACCGATTCGCATGGCCGAGCCCGTACTGTTCAGGTTGAAGTGCGCAAAAAGCGTGTGCTGGTCAAGCGCGATGTCGCAGAGCACCTGCCGGAGGCCGGGACGGATGAAGATGCTGAGTCCGAAGTGCTCGATCAGCCAATTGATACGTCCGGGCCGATTGAGGCGTTTGCCGCCGAACCGGTAATCGAGCCGGTGGTGGAAGTGATTCCTGAGCCGGTGCTCGAGCCGGAACCAGAGCCGGAACCCGAGCCTGAGCCTGAGCCAGTCGTTGAAGTCGTGGTACCTGAGCCTGTTGTTGAGGTGGTTGAAGCGGTTGTCCCACCCGCGCCGACGGTTACTTTGCGCCCCTTGGATCGCGCCGCCATTATTGGCGAAAAGGAACTGAAATCCCGCGAGGAAGAGGCGCGTCGTTCCAATCGCTTACGCGAAATTCAGGAGCGCGAGCTCAAGGAAAAGCAGGCGCGTGAAGCCAGGGCATCGGAAATGCGTCAGCAAGCCGAGGCTGCTGCAGTCGCCGCCAAGTTGGCGGAAGAGGCGAAACAGCAAGCTGCAGTGCAGACGCGTGCCAGCGAAGGTGAAAAGGGTACTTTGCATAAGAAACCCGATGCACCGGGTGCCGCCAAGAAGGGCGATAAGGGTGGCCGTGCTGCCGATGATGGCAAGAAGAAAGCCGGCATCAAGACCCGTGGTGCCGACAGCGGCAGTGGCTGGAAGGATAATCGCCACGGTCACAAAAAATCGCATAACAAGTCTGACGACGGTCAAGGCAGCTTCCAGGCGCCGACCGAGCCGATCAGTCGTGAAGTGCACATTCCGGAAACCATTTCCGTTTCCGATCTGGCGCACAAGATGGCCGTCAAGGCCATCGAGATCATCAAGGTCATGATGAAAATGGGTTCCATGGTCACCATCAATCAGGTGCTCGACCAGGAAACCGCAATGATTGTCGTCGAGGAAATGGGCCACAAGGCGCTGGCTGCCAAGCTGGATGACCCGGATGCCTTCCTCGAAGAGCACACGGAGCACAAGGATGTGCCGCTTGAGCATCGTGCGCCGGTGGTGACCGTCATGGGTCACGTCGACCACGGCAAGACCTCGCTGCTCGATTACATCCGTCGTGCCAAGGTGGCATCAGGCGAAGCCGGCGGCATTACCCAGCATATTGGTGCCTACCACGTCGAAACCGAACGCGGCATGATCACCTTCCTCGACACCCCGGGTCACGAAGCCTTTACGGCAATGCGGGCGCGCGGTGCCAAGGCTACCGACATCGTCATTCTGGTTGTTGCAGCCGACGACGGCGTGATGCCGCAGACCAAGGAAGCGATCCACCACGCCAAGGCGGCCGGTGTGCCGCTGGTGGTTGCGGTCAACAAGATCGACAAGCCGGATGCCAACCTGGACCGCGTCAAGCAGGAACTGGTTGCCGAAGGCGTCATTCCGGAAGAGTACGGCGGCGATTCCCCGTTCGTTGGTGTTTCGGCCAAGAAGGGTACCGGTATCGACGAGTTGCTTGAGCAGGTGCTGTTGCAGGCTGAAGTGCTGGAACTGACGGCACAGAAGGATGCGCCGGCCAAGGGTCTGATCATCGAAGCCCGTCTCGACAAGGGACGCGGTGCCGTGGCAACCATGCTGGTTCAGTCCGGCACCTTGAAGCGTGGCGACATTGTGCTGGCTGGTCAGGTATTTGGCCGGGTACGTGCCATGCTCGACGAAAACGGCAAGCCGATCAACGAAGCAGGGCCATCGATTCCGGTGGAAATTCTCGGTCTGTCGGATGTGCCGGCTGCCGGTGAAGAAGCGATTGTGTTGGCTGACGAAAAGAAAGCCCGCGAAATCGCCTTGTTCCGTCAGGGCAAGTTCCGCGACGTCAAGCTGGCCAAGCAGCAGGCCGCCAAGCTGGAAAACATGTTCCAGCAGATGGAAGAAGGCGCCGTCAAGACCCTGCCGCTGATCGTCAAGGCCGACGTGCAAGGTTCGCAGGAAGCACTGGTGCAGACCCTGTCCAAGCTGTCGAACGAAGAAGTCCGCGTGCAGATCATTCACGGCGCGGTCGGTGCGATCAGCGAATCCGACGTCAATCTGGCGCAGGCTTCCGGCGCCGTCATTATCGGCTTCAACATTCGTGCCGATGCCGGCTCGCGCAAGCTGGCCGAGAACTTCGGGGTCGATATCCGTTACTACAACGTGATTTACGATGCGGTAGACGAGGTCAAGGCCGCCCTGACCGGCATGCTGGCGCCGGAGAAGCGCGAGCAGATTACCGGCATGGTCGAGATTCGCCAGGTCATCACTGTTTCCAAGGTGGGCAATATTGCCGGCTGTTACGTCTTGGAAGGCTTCATCAAGCGCAATTCGCGTGTCCGTCTGCTGCGTAACCACGTTGTACAGTGGGATGGTGAGCTCGATTCGCTGAAGCGCTTCAAGGACGACGTCAAGGAAGTCCGTTCCAACTTCGAGTGCGGTCTGTCGTTGCGTGGTACGAATGACATTCAGGTGGGCGATCAGCTCGAAGTGTACGAAATCCAGGAAGTGGCACGCTCGCTGTAATGAAAAAAAAGCAAGTACGAGGTTTTCAGCGCGGTGATCGGGTTGCGGAGCAGGTGCGCCGCGACCTCGCCGACTTGATCCGCACTGAATTGAAAGATCCGCGGGTGGGCATGATCAGTTTGACGGCGGTCGAATTGACGCCGGATTATGCCCATGCCAAGGTGTTTTTCACGACGTTGAACTCGGAGCATTTGCCCGAAATAGAACAAGGTCTGAAACGCGCCTCAGGATTTCTGCGGCGCGAGTTGGGCCGGCGTATCCATATCCATACGCTGCCGGAATTGCATTTCATCTATGACAATTCCCTGGAGCATGGCGCCAACATGTCCCTGCTGATCGATCAGGCCAATGCGGTCAGCGATCTGACGCCGGAAGACTAAGCTTTTCCATGGAGCCTCGCGTCAAGAAGACCTGGAAACAGGTCGATGGTGTTCTGCTGCTGGACAAGTCCTTCGGCATGACGTCGAACGATGCGCTGCAGAAGGCGCGGCGGCTCTTTTCAGCGGCCAAGGGCGGCCATACCGGGACGCTCGATCCCATGGCAACCGGCTTGCTGCCACTTTGTTTTGGTGAAGCGACCAAGTTTTCCGCCGATCTGCTCGATGCCGATAAAACCTACGAAGCCGAACTGCTGCTCGGGGTAACGACCGACTCCGGCGATGCTGATGGCGTGGTGACCGCCACTGCTGCGGTCAACGTCGTGGAAAGCGACATTTTGCGTGTGCTGCCGCATTTCACTGGGCCGATCATGCAGGTTCCACCGATGCATTCGGCCTTGAAGCGCGATGGTCGTCCGCTTTACGAACTGGCACGTCAAGGCATCGTGGTCGAGCGGGAAGCGCGTGCCGTAACCATCCATGAAATTCGTCTGCTCGAGTTTTCCGGCGAAAAAATTCGTCTTTCGGTCAGTTGCAGCAAGGGCACCTATATTCGCGTGCTGGCCGAGGATATCGGCGCAATGCTCGGTTGTGGCGCGCATCTGACTGCCTTGCGGCGTACGCGGGTCGGGGATTTGACCCTGGACGGTGCCATGACGCTGGCGCAAATCGACGCCGTTGAAGAAAGCGCCCGCATTTCTTGTCTGCAGCCGGTCGATGCCTTGCTGCAGAGTTTGCCGCGTTTCACGGTATCCGGCGAGGCAGAACAACGTTTCCGGCATGGTAATCCCGTTGAATTGCCGGCCGGTTTGTCCGGCAAGATTCGCGTGTATGCGGGTGATTTGCTGATCGGTGTTGGCGAGCCGGGGCAGGGCGGGCGTTTATGGCCGAAAAGACTGGTGCAGTTGGCAGTCTGAACTGTTATAATCCGCCGCTTCCGTTTTTGACGGAAAATATTCAATCAACAGGCGTTCGCTCTATCAAACCGGGGCTGCGTCGTTTTAATGAAAGAGGGTTTTGAAATGGCCGTTACTACCGAACAAAAGGCAGCGCTTGTTGCCGAATACGCACAATCCAAGGGCGATACCGGTTCTCCGGAAGTCCAGGTTGCACTGCTGACCGCACGCATTGTCGATCTGATGCCCCACTTCAAGGAACACAGCAAGGATCACCACTCCCGTCGTGGTCTGCTGCACCTCGTTTCGCAGCGTCGCAAGCTGCTGGACTACCTGAAGGGTAAGAATGTTGAGCGTTACCGCACCCTGATTACCAAGCTTGGTCTGCGTAAGTAAGCGCAGCTGAAGCCACGAAAGAGCGGCCCGGAAAACTCCCGGCCGCTTTTTTGTTTTTGTCGTACTGTTGTTTTGTTCTTTGCTGTTGATGTTGTTAAGTTGTTGTTATTGTTGATTAATGTGATGAGAGTGAAAGGAAGTCAATGTTTAATTTCGTGAAAAAAACCTTCGCCTACGGTGCCCATCAGGTCACTATCGAAACCGGCGAAATCGCTCGCCAGGCCGGCGGTGCCGTCCTCGTCTCCATGGAAGAAACCGTGGTTCTGGTCACCGTTGTGGCCGCCAAGAATGCCAAGCCCGGTCAGGATTTCTTTCCGCTGACCGTCGATTACCAGGAAAAAGTTTACGCTGCCGGCCGTATCCCCGGTGGTTTCTTCAAGCGCGAAGGCCGTCCTTCCGAAAAGGAAACGCTGACCTGCCGCCTGATCGATCGCCCGATCCGCCCGCTGTTCCCGGATGGTTTCTACAATGAAGTCCAGGTCATCGCCACGGTGATGTCGCTGAATCCGGAAGTCGATTCCGACATTCCGGCCCTGATTGGCGCTTCGGCCGCCCTGGCCATCTCCGGCGTGCCGTTCAACGGCCCGATCGGCGCGGCCCGTGTCGGCTACATCGACGGCCAGTATGTCCTGTGCCCGACCCTGAGCCAGCTCAAGACCAGCCAGCTCGACCTCGTCGTTGCCGGTACCGAAGCTGCCGTGCTGATGGTTGAATCCGAAGCCGACCAGTTGCCGGAAGACGTCATGCTCGGCGCCGTCGTGTTCGGTCACACCGAAATGCAGAAGGCGATCAACGCCATCAACGAACTAGTTGAAGAAGCCGGCAAGCCGGAATGGGACTGGCAGGCGCCAGCCCAGGACGAAGCTCTGGTTGCCCGCATCAAGGAAGTTGCCGGCGCCAAGCTGGAAGAAGCCTACAACATCACCGTCAAGCAGACGCGCAGCCAGGCCGTCAAGGAAATCCGCGCCGAAGTCGTTGCCGCGCTGTGTGCCGGCGAAGGTGCGCCGGATGAGAATACCGTCGGCAACTTGTTCCACGAACTCGAAGCCAGTATTGTGCGTGGTCGCATCCTGAGCGGTGCACCGCGTATCGACGGACGCAATACCCGTACCGTACGTCCGATCACCATGCGTTCCGGCGTCCTGCCGCGCACCCACGGTTCGGCCCTGTTCACCCGTGGCGAAACCCAGGCGCTGGCTGTTGCCACGCTCGGTACCAACCGCGACGAGCAGATCATCGATGCACTGGCCGGTGAATACCGTGACCGCTTCATGCTGCACTACAACATGCCCCCGTACGCCACCGGCGAATGCGGTCGCGTCGGTACGCCGAAGCGTCGCGAAGTCGGTCACGGTCGTCTGGCCAAGCGCGCGCTGCTGGCGGTGCTGCCGAAGCCGGAAGACTTCTCGTACTCGATGCGCCTGGTTTCGGAAATCACCGAATCCAACGGTTCCTCGTCGATGGCTTCCGTTTGCGGCGGCTGTCTGGCGCTGCTCGACGCCGGCGTGCCGCTGAAGGCGCACGTTGCCGGCATCGCCATGGGCCTGATCAAGGACGGCAACCGCTTCGCCGTGCTCACCGATATCCTCGGCGACGAAGATCACCTCGGTGACATGGACTTCAAGGTAGCGGGCACCACCGCTGGTATCACTGCACTGCAGATGGATATCAAGATCCAGGGCATCACCAAGGAAATCATGCAGGTGGCACTGGCGCAAGCCCAGGAAGCCCGTCTGCACATCCTGAACCTGATGCAGGAAGCCGCTGCCGGCCCGCGTGAAGAAATGTCGGCCTACGCCCCGCGTCTGTACACCTTCAAGATCAATCCGGAAAAGATCCGTGACGTGATCGGCAAGGGCGGTGCCGTCATCCGTGCGCTGACCGAAGAAACCGGCACCACGATCGACATCCAGGACGACGGCACGATCACCATCGCCGCCACCAGCGGCGAAGCTGCTGCTGCCGCCCGTTCGCGCATCGACGCGATCACGGCGGAAGTCGAGATCGGCAAGATCTACGAAGGCACCGTGCTGAAGATTCTTGATTTCGGCGCTATCGTTTCCGTGTTGCCGGGCAAGGATGGTCTGCTGCACATCTCGCAGATCGCCCAGGAACGTGTCAACAAGGTCGAGGACTACGTCAAGGAAGGCCAGGTTGTGCGCGTCAAGGTTCTCGAAACCGACGACCGCGGCCGCGTCAAGCTGTCGATGAAGGCCGTTGCTGCAGAAGAGGGCGCAGCCCCGGCAGAAGCTGCGGCACAAGCCGAGTAATTCATCGGCCTGATCCTGTAAGCGCAAAGGGCACCGTGAGGTGCCCTTTGTTTTTGCGCTCAACGCGTTGTTGACCGCAATATTTGCCAAGGCTTGCCTTATTTGGCCATCTGCTTTTCTTTCAGTTCATCAAGTGTCTTGCAGTCGATACACAGCGTGGCGGTTGGGCGGGCTTCCAGACGCTTGATGCCGATTTCAACCCCGCACTTGTCACAGAAGCCGTAGTCACCTTCGTCGATCCGCGTCAGCGTTTCTTCTATTTTTTTGATCAGCTTGCGTTCCCGGTCACGGTTGCGCAATTCAATGGCGATATCGGTTTCCTGGCTGGCTCGATCATTCGGGTCGGCGAAGACAGTGGCTTCATCCTGCATGGTGTGAACTGTGCGGTCGATATCTTCACTCAGATCCTTCTTGACCGTTTCCAGGATTTTTCGGAAATGGGCGAGCTGTTTGTTGCTCATGTACTCCTCACCAGCCTTCGGCTCGTAAGGTGTGAAATGTTGTTTGTGGAGCAGTGCTTCTGCCATTTTGTGAGCGCGTCCTGTAACCAAAAGTCGATTAAATATCAGAAAGCGGGAGCGCAGGCAAGGAATAGGCATGTTGCAGCGCAATGTAAAAAATCGCTTTTACATGGAAGAATTCTGCAATGGTGCTGGTATTTTGCCGAAGGTCCTGCTATAGTGCGCGTCTTCGTCGGGGCGTAGCGCAGTCTGGTAGCGCATCTGCTTTGGGAGCAGAGGGTCGTGAGTTCGAATCCCACCGCCCCGACCATTTCCCTCTCGTGTCACGTCTTGTGCCAAATCTCGTGCCCGTAGCTCAACTGGATAGAGCAATTGCCTTCTAAGCAATAGGTCGGGGGTTCGAGTCCCTCCGGGCACGCCATCCAGTCTATAAAATCCATGATTTTCGCAACGATTTCCTTCGTTGTGACTATGTATTGTTTAGCGTCGGCTGGCCGATATCCTTTGTTTGATCGCCCCGTCACAACTTGATGCAACGCGTGCGTATTCTTCCGGGCTGTCGATCAGGCGCTGTTCAATATTGACCCTGTCCAGCATTCGCTTCAGGTAGGGAATCCATCGTTCATCGATTTCGGCCTGCAGTTTTTGGGTAGACGTGCCGGCCGCGCCGCGCCAAGGAGTCGATCTCTCAAAGCGCTGGCGCAGGCTTTCGGTGATTTCCGGCTCGATTTTTTTCGCATGCTCGGTATAAGCCCTGACATGCAGCATTTCGTGCTGCATGATTTCGTTGTGGGCACAGCTGCCTTTCGGGAATTCCTTGCCGACATAGACGGTCATCGGACTAAATCCATATGTCACGCTGAGGCTAATGCTGGCGCACTCCCATTGTTTGTCCGGGGATGTCAGAATTGTGCTTTTCATGTCGAACCGGGTAATGGCCATGCCGCGCGCCAGTCCCAGTACTTCAATATCCTGGCGGGTGTAGCTTGCTCCAAGTCCCTTGAGCACCTTGTAGCTGTATTGCAAGTTCTCCGTTACCGGTGCTTCTTGGCGCTTGATGCTGACGCTGGATGGGGGAAGTTCCGCACAATCCGATGAGATTGCGAGTGCGGGTAGCAGGGCCAGCAGGAACAAGAGAAGGTGGCTTGCTGTTTGGCAAAGCTGGACAAATGCTTGGATTTTCTGCCTGTTTTTTGGGCGGTTGACGAAAATCATAGTCGTATCATGTGCTTACATTGCAGACTCAGGGTGGATTCACAAGTTTATCCACAGATCTCGGGGATAAGCCAAGTAAAATGCCATTGGATAACAGTTTTCAGGGATAAGTAATGATTCTGGTAACAGGTGGTGCAGGTTATATCGGTTCGCATACCATTGTTGAATTGTTGGGCAGGGGTGAGTCACTGTTGGTTCTCGACAATTTGTGCAACAGCAGCCTTAAGGTGCTGGACCGGATCGAGACAATTTCCGGTCAACGGCCGCTTTTCGTTCAGGCGGATATCCGGGACAAGGCAGCATTGCGTTCGGTATTTCGCGATCACCCGATTGATTCGGTCATCCATTTTGCCGGCTTGAAAGCGGTTGGTGAGTCAGTCGAACAGCCGCTGGCTTATTACGACAACAATGTCACGGGCAGTATCAACCTGTTCCAGGTGATGGCCGAGTTCGCCGTCAAGCGGCTGGTTTTCAG
The DNA here is from genome assembly GCF_030824335.1 of Azonexus sp. GTDB lineage: Bacteria > Pseudomonadota > Gammaproteobacteria > Burkholderiales > Rhodocyclaceae > Azonexus. The sequence continues at coordinate 11,621 of NZ_JAVBXX010000026.1, read as the reverse complement.
TTCGTCAGCCACGGTTTACGGCGATCCGCATACCGTGCCGATTGCGGAGGATTTTCCGCTTAGTGCGACCAATCCTTATGGGCGTTCCAAGCTGATGGTTGAAGACATCCTGCGTGACCTGGGCCGGTCGGCCCCCGATTGGCGGATTGCCATCCTGCGTTATTTCAACCCGGTAGGTGCACACGCAAGTGGGCTGATCGGCGAGAGTCCGAATGGCGTGCCCAACAACCTGATGCCTTTCGTTTCCCAGGTAGCCGTGGGCCAGCGGGCTGAACTCTCGGTCTTTGGTAACGACTACCCGACGCCCGATGGGACCGGGGTGCGCGATTACATTCATGTGGTCGATCTGGCCCAGGGGCATCTGGCAGCGCTTGATGCGCTGGCGCGGTCGACCGGTGTTTTGACCGTTAATCTGGGCACAGGCCAGGGTTATAGCGTGCTCGACATGGTGCGTGCCTTCGAGCGGGCCAGCGGCAAAAAAGTCCCATATCGGATCGTCGGGCGCCGGCCGGGTGATATCGCTGCCTGTTACGCCAATCCGGCGCAGGCTGAAGCCTTGCTGGACTGGCGGGCAAAACTGGGTATCGACGACATGTGTGTGGACACCTGGCGCTGGCAGGAAGCCAATCCGGACGGTTTGAACTGAAGCGTCCGGTCGAAAGATCAGGCGAAAAAATCAGTCGAAAAGGAGCGCCGCAGCAACCTTGCGGCCTTCCGAGGCCAGGATGTTGTAGGTTCGGCAGGCGGCCTGCAGGTCCATGATTTCCAGACCGATACCGGCCGGCGCGAATGGGCGCATCAGCGCACCGGCCGGAAAGCGCAGGCGTTTGCCGGTGCCGAGCAGAATGACTTCGACACCCAGCCCGAGCAGTTTCTGCATGTCGGATTCGGTCAAGGTTTCGATATTTTCGGTCGACCACTCTGGAATCAGGTTTTCCGGCAACACGATGAGGTTTTTTTCGTGTTTTAGCTGGTTGACCGCAACATAGTCATCGCCATAAGCGGTGAACAGATTGAGACCGGCGGTGTTGGAAGTATGGAGTTTCACTTTGCGGTGCACCAAACGATAAAGTAGGATTATACCTTTGGCCGAATTCTGGGCCAAAGCGTCCGGACCAAAACGCGCCACACTGGATAATTGCGATGAAGCATGTAAAGAAGTCAGCCAAGCTTGCCAACGTTTGCTACGACATCCGCGGACCCGTACTGCAGATGGCCAAGCAGATGGAAGAAGAGGGCCACAAGATCATCAAGCTGAACATAGGCAATCTTGCCGCGTTCGGCTTCGACTCGCCGGAAGAAATCCAGCAGGACATCATCCGCAACCTGCCGAACGCGGCGGGCTACACGGATTCGAAAGGCATCTTCGCGGCGCGCAAGGCGATCATGCATTACACCCAGCAGAAGCACATCAAGGGTGTCACGCTGGAGGACATCTACGTCGGCAACGGTGTTTCCGAGCTGATCGTCATGGCGATGAATGCGCTGCTCGACGCCGGCGATGAAGTGCTGGTGCCGGCGCCGGATTATCCGCTGTGGACTGCCGCGATCAGCCTGTCCGGCGGCAAGCCGGTGCATTACCTGTGTGACGAGGAAAAAGGCTGGTTGCCGGATCTGAACGATATCCGCAGCAAGATCAACAAGAACACTCGCGCCATCGTCATCATCAACCCGAACAATCCGACCGGCGCGCTGTATCCGGACGACCTGCTGCACGAGATCATCGACATCGCCCGCCAGCATCACCTGATCATTTACGCCGACGAGGTGTACGACAAGGTGTTGTACGAAGGGGCAACGCATACCTCGATTGCCTCGCTGTCGGAAGACGTGCTGACCATCAGTTTCAACGGCCTGTCGAAGAACTACCGTTCCTGCGGCTATCGCGCCGGCTGGATGGTGGTCTCCGGCGACAAGCGCCATGCCAAGGATTACATCGAAGGTCTCGACATGCTGGCCTCGATGCGCCTGTGCGCCAACGCGCCGGGCCAGCATGGCATCCAGACGGCACTGGGTGGCTATCAGAGCATCGACGATCTGGTCGCCGAAGGCGGTCGCCTGCGCCGCCAGCGCGATATCGCCCATGAGCTGATCAATGCCATTCCCGGAGTCACCTGTGTCAAGCCCAAGGCTGCGCTGTACATGTTCCCGAAGCTTGACCCGGTGATTTACCCGATCAAGAACGACCAGGCCTTCATCGCCGAGTTGCTGCAGGAAGAAAAAGTATTGCTGGTCCAGGGCTCCGGCTTCAACTGGCCGCATCCGGATCACTTCCGGCTGGTTTTCCTGCCGCACGAAGACGACCTCAAGGAAGCCGTCGGTCGTCTGGCCCGCTTCCTCGAAAACTATCGCAAACGTCACAACACCAACCATCTCATCAATAAAGACTGAACATGAAACCTATCAATGTTGGCCTTATCGGCATCGGCACCGTCGGCGGTGGCACCTGGACCGTTCTCAAGCGCAACGCGGAAGAAATTACCCGCCGCGCCGGTCGTCCGATTCGCATTACTGCGGTGGCCGACAAGAACGTCGAACTGGCCAGGCAGGTTACCGGTGGCGAAGCCCGCGTGACTGACGATGCCTTCTCGCTGGTCAATGACCCGGAAATCGACATCATCATCGAACTGATCGGTGGTTACGGCGTGGCCAAGGAAGTGGTGATGCAGTCCATCGCCAACGGCAAGCATGTCGTGACGGCCAACAAGGCGCTGCTCGCCGTGCATGGCACCGAAATTTTCACCGCCGCCCAGGACAAGGGCGTCATGGTCGCTTTCGAAGCCGCTGTCGCCGGTGGCATTCCGATCATCAAGTCGCTGCGCGAAGGCCTGACCGCCAACCGTATCGAATGGGCCGCCGGCATCATCAACGGCACGACCAATTTCATCCTGTCCGAAATGCGCGACAAGGGTCTGTCCTTTGACGATGTGCTGAAGGAAGCCCAGCGCCTGGGTTATGCCGAAGCCGATCCGACCTTCGACATCGAAGGCGTTGATGCCGCGCACAAGGCCACGCTGATCGCCTCCATCGCCTACGGCATCCCGGTCCAGTTCGACAAAGCCTATGTTGAGGGCATCACCAAGCTCGAAGCATCCGATATTACGTACGCCGAACAACTCGGCTACCGCATCAAGCTGCTCGGCATCGCCAAGCGCCGCGACAACGGTATCGAACTGCGCGTGCACCCGACGCTGATCCCGGCCAAGCGTCTGCTGGCCAACGTCGAAGGTGCGATGAACGCCGTCATGGTCAAGGGCGATGCCGTCGGTATCACGCTGTATTACGGCAAGGGCGCCGGTGCAGAACCGACTGCTTCCGCCGTGATCGCCGATCTGGTCGACGTGACCCGCCTGGCCACTGCCGATGCCGCACACCGCGTGCCGCACCTGGCCTTCCAGCCGGATGCCATGTCCAACCTGCCGATCCTGCCGATGAGCGAGATCGAAACCGGCTACTACCTGCGTCTGCGCGTTGAAGACAAGCCGGGCGTGCTGGCCGACATCACCCGCATCCTGGCCGACCAGGGCATCTCCATCGATGCCATGCTGCAACGCGAGCCGGAAGAGGGCGAAGGCGAGACCGACATCATCATCCTGACGCACGTCTGCAAGGAAAGCTTTGCCGACGCCGCCATCGCCAAGATCGAAGGCCTGTCGGCACAGAAGGGCAAGGTCAAGCGGATTCGTCTGGAAGAACTGCAGTAAGCCTCACCAAGGCAATTGCATTTTTGGGCCAATTTTGCGTTGACCGCAAAATTGGCCCAAGTTTTATCTGGACTGGTCAGCGATGCTCAGCGACCCGCTTTTACTTGCCGGCGCTGCCTTTCTTCTTTCCCGTATGCGGCAAAGCCCGGGCGTCGCGGACCAGTTGCTGGCAATCGCTGTCGCCGCCAGGGCCGAGATCGATCAGCGGAATCAGTGCCAGTAGCGGATTGACCATGCCGAGGGCTACCGCGCCGATGGTGCGTGCGGCGACGACACCCCGGTCGACACTGACATCGGGTTGAGCAAACGTTCCGCGCACGCGAATCGGGCTACGCACGGCTAGCAGGCTGGTTTTCTTGGTTTTTTGATTGAGCGTCAGATCGAGCTTTTCCTGCGCCAGATCGACGGTGCCGGTGCCGAGTATGGTCGTGACCTCCGTGTCAAAGACCAGTGCCTGGGTATCCATGGTGCCATTCTTGACGTCGAAATCGGCGACGGCACAACGCAGTTTGATCAGTCGGTCACCGGTGACATTGAGTTCGAGTATTTCCCAAAGGTGCAGGCCGGCCTTTTCCATCATCAAGCGGCTGATTTCGCCACGGGCGATGATCAAACCTAGCTTGCCGTTCGACGTGGCCAGCATCCGGCCGACCGAGTTGCCTTTGCCGCTCAGGTCGAACTCACCATTGATCTGGCCGATGCTGCTGTCGCTTAAATCGGCGTTCGGAAACAGCCTGGCGATGAGGATTTTTCTCGCCCGTAGCTTGGCGTGGGCTTCAATCGGGTTTTTGCGTCCATCCAGCGAGATCACTGCCCCCAGCTTGCCACCGGCAATGCCGAAATCAAGTGGATCAAGGGTTAGCACCGAGTCTTTCAGGCTGAGATGGCCTTCGAAATTTTCCAGCGGCAGGGTGTCGACACGCATGTGTGCGGCTTTCAAGCCCACTTCAGCGTCGACGCTGTCCCAGCGATCCGTTTTGAATGGCAAGTCGGGCAGGGCGCGCGCCCGCGTCGGGGTTGGGGCGTCCTTGTCGGCGGGTAGCGCTGCCTGTTTGGCCACTTCCAGGCGTCCGGGTCGGGCGCCGATCAGGGGGCCAAGGTCGGCCAAATCGAGCCGCCGCGCGTTGAGGTTGGCTTTCAGTGCTGGTCGTTTCCCCCCGGTGGTGACTTCTGCTGTGCCGGCAATATCGCTCTTGCCGATGTGGCCGGAGAATTTCTCGTAACGCCAGGTTTGGCCACTGTGCACCATACGTCCTTGCGTCGCATAGGCGCCGGTTTCAGGAAAGGCGATGCCGAGCAGCGGGAAGAGTTGCGCCAGGCTCGCGCCGCGCACCGCGAGATTGAGGTCAAGTGCAGAAAGCTTGAGCAGGCTGGTGATGCTGCCATTGGCCTTGACGAAAGTATGGCCGATGCTGAGTTCGCCTTGCAGCGGGTAGGGCGTGCTTTCGTCGCGCAAGGCCAGAACCGGCCCGCCTTTGCCGTGCAACTTGATCGGCTGCCCTTTGTATTTGCCCTCAGCGGCAATGTTCAGCCCTGAGCCAGTCGGGCCGCCATCCGTGGTGGAGAGTTCGGCACGGATGCTGGTCTTCCGTTCAGCATCGTCATAGCCCAGGGTGCCCTGGTCGAGCATCAGTCGGCCAATCGTGATCCGGGCGTCTTCATCTTTCTGCTCTTGATCGAGCAGCCAGTTCTTGCGCCCGCCAGAGCCTTGCTCAAGAAATATGACCGGACGCCGGAGCCGTAATTCGGGGAAAACGATGTTCTGCCGCAGCAGTGCCGGCAGATCCAGCGCGACTTCAAGCGCCTCGGCAGTAACCATGTACTTTTCGCCAGCCCAGGCCGGATTGGCGAAGCTGACCATGCCGGCGTGCAGGCGTGGTTGCGGCCAGCTGAAATCGACCGTCAGATTGCCGCCAATAAGTAGTTCGCGCCCCGTTTTTTCCTGGGTCATGTGCTCGATTGGCCCGCGCAGCCAGTTCCAGCCAAAGACTGCAATAAAAAGCACTGCCAGTAATATTGACGCCAGCAGCACGCCTGCGATCCATTTGAACTGGCGAGGCAATGTCATGGAAGTCATCAATCCGGCGCAGGCGCCCTTGGCAATTCAGTATTCAGCTCTGTTGAGGTCACGAACTGTTGGCTTGTCGTGTCCACCTGGCTGTTCTGGCGCCCAGCAACAACTCAGCGTTGCTGCAATTCTCGTCTCTTGCCTCGGGGGCTTCTGTTCGCAGGCGCACGGAGCCGGCGTTATTCAAGCGGTATTGTCGACGAGTTGCGTATCGTGGCGCTTACCGCATGCGCGAACAACAATTGAACAGAAAAGGTATCGCAATGAATATCACCCTCAGCCTTGCTCCCCTCGTTTCGTTGGTTGCCGGCATTCTCATTCTGGCCGTGCCGCGCCTGTTGAATTTTATTGTGGCGATCTATCTGATCGTCATTGGTCTGATCGGTATCTTTGGCGGCAACCTCCGCCTTTGAGCCGTCTGGCTGGATACCGGTGTTCAAAGCAAAGAGCGCACGCGTGCTGACTTTTTATTGCCGGTGCCCGGCCTGAAATTACCCCCAATCGGGTGTCGACCGCTGGATTTTCCGTATCAGCCCACGCCAAGCTGAAGTTGAGTTCAGGAGAGGCTCATGGCCCGTTGTGATTGCTGCAGCTCTGCGTCAAATTCATCACCTTCCTCGGTACGCGCTATAGGATAAAATCGCCAATTTTTTGCGGTGTATTGGTCGTCAGCCTTTCTGGTAAAGGTTAACTTTCATCGCCATAGAGAGAGCAGTGAATCCTAAGGACAAGGTAACGCCCCCCCCGGAAGCAAGCGAAGATAGCAACAAGTCTACCGACGATTTGGCAAGCAATCTGAGCAACGTCCTGACTCAGGTTGGGGCGAGCTTTAAACAATTTTTCAAGTCCGGATGCCCGACCAATGAGTTCCTGCCTGCACAAAAGGATCGCATGGCCGCCTGTGAGAATGCAAAAGCGACAGCCGATGCGACATCGCCCAGCACAACGTCTTCTGCACCGGCAGGACCATCCAAGCAAAACACGCCACTGACAGCGGCCAAGTTACGCGAACACCTTGCGGCAGATCACGTCTGGATTCGTCAGAATCTGGAGCAGCACTATCGCGGACGCCTGCTATCGCCGCCACCTGCCTCACCCCCAGAAGCTGAACAGATAGACGAGGGAGAGATTCGGGCTCGCCTGCTCAAGATTCATGGCGGTCGCCTCCCCGGCAGGGCGGGTCGGAATGCTCAGGATGTTACGCGCCTCGGGCAAGACATGGTGTCAGGGCCAGCCATTCCAACTCAGGCCCCTCGGCCAATACGATCAGCAATCGCTGGCCCAGCCAGCGTGATTCCGAAGTCTTTACCCGAGTCCGACGCTGTGCGCTCAGCCACAACCCTCACACGACTTCCACCGGTCACGTCCTCGAAGCCTCGTGCGAGCGTTGTAAAACCTGTTCCTGCTAATTTGCGCAAACCCACGTCTCCTAACGTAACGGTGCCAGACACAGCAGAGGTGAGAGCCAAAACGTTTTCCGAAGCAGAGATAACCATTGCTTCCTCCTCGTGCGTTTCCTCTCCCTCTGCCGCGACCGTCGAAGTGATTGTGTCTCCATCCCTTCCGCTAAAGGTTTCGCCAGCGCCACGTGCTGTCGCTGCGGCGCCTAACAGCGCGGCACTCGTCCCACCAGAGGACCAAGCGTTACGGGAGATAACTTCCACTCCGCCACGCAATGACATCCCGACTGCCAGAATCCAACGCAGCGTGATGGCGCCAAGGAAGCCGATCTCAGCCAGCCTCAGCGCCACTCGTCCGCCCAAGTCGCCGATGCCAGGAATTACGACACCACAGGAAGTCGAAACGGCTTCCTCGACCCAGGCAATATCCTTTTCACCCACGTCGTCAATCCCGGCAAGCATTCAGGTTGAAGCGAAACCCGGCAGCACGGTATCGCAGGCCGAACAGCGATTCGATATTTTCGACGAACCGCTGCAACCCGCGCCGGCAATGGCCCCATCCGCCAAACCGCGAATTGTCATACGGCCAACGATCTCAGTCGCTGCGCCTGCCGATGTCGCCGAGCGCGAAACACCGACTGATGTTGCGCCGCAAGAGCCCGTCGATCTGGTGGCCCATACATCTCCCAAATCCACGGCCTTTGGGTCGCGCAAATGGGAAAGCTATGCGCCACCACTGAATCTGCTGCAAGCGTCGCCGGAATTGCACACCCCGGCCGACCTCGATGCACTGAACCGAAATGGTCGACTGATCGAAGAAAGACTGGCCGATTTTCGCGTCAAGGTGGTGGTCCGTGATGCCTTTGCCGGGCCGGTCATCACGCGCTATGAGGTAGAACCCGCCGTCGGCGTGCGCGGCGCGCAGGTGGTCAATCTGATGAAGGATCTGGCGCGCGCCCTGAGTGTCACGTCGATTCGTGTGGTTGAGACCATTCCCGGGAAAACCTATATGGGCCTGGAGCTGCCCAATGTGCAGCGCCAGACGATTCGACTCTCGGAAGTGCTCAGCACCGATCTCTTCCAGCGGCACCCCTCCAAGCTGGCGATGGCACTGGGCAAAGACATCACGGGCGAACCGGTAGTCGCCGATCTGGCCAAGGCGCCGCATCTGCTGGTTGCTGGGACCACCGGCTCCGGCAAGTCGGTTGGGGTCAATGCGATGATCGCTTCACTGCTCTACCGTGCGACACCTGAAGAAGTGCGTTTCGTCATGATCGACCCGAAGATGCTGGAGCTTTCCGTTTACAACGGTATCCCGCACTTGCTGGCGCCGGTCGTCACCGACATGAAACTCGCAGCCAATGCCTTGCACTGGTGCGTAACCGAAATGGAGCGCCGCTACCGGCTGATGAGCCTGCTCGGCGTGCGCAACTTGGCGGGCTTCAACCAGAAAATCCGTGACGCGGAAGATGCCGGCCGGACGATCTATGATCCCGACCCCTTGCTCCTGGAAAGTCCGCCGCCTCTGTCGACCTTGCCCTTCATTGTGGTCGTAGTCGATGAATTTGCTGACCTCATGATGGTCGCCGGCAAGAAAATCGAGGAGTTGATCGCCCGCCTGGCGCAAAAAGCACGCGCGGCCGGCATCCACTTGATTCTCGCCACGCAGCGCCCCTCCGTGGATGTCATCACCGGTCTGATCAAAGCCAATATCCCGACACGAATCGCCTTCCAGGTCTCCTCCAAGGTCGACAGCCGGACCATCCTCGACCAGATGGGCGCCGAGAGCCTGCTTGGCCAAGGCGACATGCTCTATCTGCCACCGGGGACTGGCTATCCACAACGCGTACACGGTGCCTTCGTTACGGATGACGAGGTGCATGCGCTGGCCGAACATCTGAAACAGTATGGCAGCCCGGATTATCTCGATGCGGTACTCGGCACCCCGGAGGGTAGCGAAGCGGAGACTGCCAGCAACAGTAATGCCGAGGAAAACGATCCGCTTTACGATCAGGCTGTCGCCATCGTCATCGAGTCACGCCGTGCCTCGATCTCGCTTGTCCAGCGACAGTTGCGGATTGGCTACAACCGTGCAGCCCGCTTGGTCGAACGGATGGAAATCGCGGGCATTGTCAGCCCGATGGAATCCAACGGCAGCCGAACCGTGCTCGTACCAAGTCATTGAGGATAGGCAAAAGAGAGGGAATCCCCTCGTCAGGCGGTTACCAGCATCCCGGAAAGCAGAATGCAGCGGTTGATCAGTTCAGAAGCATGAAAAAGCAAAATGGCGCAGATCAAAACTGCGCCATTTCTTTGTCGAAAATCGGGCTGGAAAAGGGTTTTTCTACAGCGTCCGGTGGACCGCTGGTTTATGCCTCGTGTGTTGCATAGACGACTAAGGCAGTCCCTTAATCCACTCACGGACGTCGTTGACAGCCACGTCGGGCGTTCCAGAATGGTCTGCTTCTATGACCAAGTACTTGCTTGCCGGATGGGGTGGGGCAGAATTAAACGCGAAATCTGCGCCGCGCGGGTACAGGGGATCTCTAGTGCCGACTACCCACAATAGCGGAACCGCCTTCTTGAAGCGTGCAGTCGTCGCGGGCATGTTTCCAAGGCTTGTGGGATCGAAGTAACTCAGCAACACCTTCGCGCTCATTCGTACACTTTGCCGTTTTCCCTGATTCAGATCATCCATGCTAAGGGTTTCATCCCCTTTGCCTGTTGCAATCAGTTCTCGCGCACGGTCAACTGCATCCCTACCAATCCCTCTTTCGTACATGAATTCTGGAACATGGCCTGGCGCAAGGGCAATGACGCCATCCACATCTCCGATCTCCGCCATATATGCCAGAGCCGCATTCGCCCCAAAGCTATGACCTGCGAGTAATACGCGCTTGTAACCTTGCGCACGAAACGCACCAACCTGCGCTTTGATCTCAGTCAGTGCGACTGAATATGGCTCGTCATAATTGCGACGCTGTGCCCAAGGCATTTCAATAGATTTGTAGTCACACGTAGGTTCAAGCCTGCTACCAAATGAGCTTATATATTGTGGGTTACCCCATTTGCCATGCATTACTACCACCGCACAGTTCTTCTCTTGGGCGATTGCTTGGCCACAAAGGAGGCTGAGGAAGGCGGAACATATAAGTATCGAAACCCGTGGTCTAGCCATATATAAGCTCCTCAAGAAGATGGTGAATACAATCAAGTTTGAATTTGCACGCCTTCGGTCTGGCTGACGGCAATTGGGTCCGCGCTGCATAACGGAGCTGCAGAAAAATAGTGTTCATGCCTGCATCGTGCCTTGAAGCATATGGAATAACAAGGCTCAAATCTCAAGATGAGCTTGGGAAACGGCGATGGCACGCTACAAAGCAATCGACAGCAGCCCGGCGCCACGCGAGATTGCCCGCTCTGAGAACAACGCGCCAAATGCCTGCGCACGCCCGAGAAGACCGGTCAGGCTTTAACCCCTTTATACGTCCAGCCAGAAGCTTCTAGGTAATCCTCTGACTGAGAGTTTGTGAAATCGATCATCTTGCCCAAAATACTTAATGGATCGGTTCCCCTGGCTTTTTCTGATTCGTACAGAGATCTACGCTGGGTATCTATCAGAGATGCCTGCTTGAAGAAATTGTCTTCATATGCTTTGTTCACAATTTCCCCAGTGCTAGAGAGTTTTCTGACAAAGTCACCCGTACCATCACCAACCCCACGTTGCCCTCTGATGTCATAAAAAATAGTGCTCGATGCGTTAGCCATGTCGTAGGCAATTTTTTCAGCACTGGCTTTGTCTGAACTTGCTGCCCTCAACAAATTCTCTTGTGCTGGTGTTCTCTGCTGTGTAAAAACAGTGTTGCCTTCGATTGCCGCAAGATTTTTTGCAGCATTCGATATGGTTACCTTTTTGGCATAATTTGCCGTGGGCGCTGAGGCTGTTTGCCGTTCAGTTGCCGCTTTGTAGGTTGCTTCGTATGCGGAAGTAATATTTCCAAGGCCCTGGATGATCATTTTCTCTATCTCCTTTAGTACGCCAAAGAGAATAAGCAAAATTCATGCCAAACAATAGCTGGTAACCTAGCTGCTCCAGCTAGGAAAGTGACCCATGTGAGTCAATTTTAAGTTGATGGAAACTGTGTTAGTGGGTCTCTTCTAGACTGTGGTTGACACGGTGAAGTATCTCGACCAGTAAGCCATTCTCTGCGCCTACGCCTAGGGCGTCGTCAGTAGTCGGGGCATCGAGCGGCTGTGCCGCGAACACGTCACCTTCATTGCCCTCAGCGGCGACAGTGCGCCGCACTTCACCACGCTGGCTGCCTTCGTCTCCAGCCTCGACGAGGAAGTCGCCCAGCTCTTCGCTCAGGTGCTTTACCTCTGCGACCGGCAAGGCCTGATCGGCCGCGAGATGTTCGCCATCGACGGCGTCAAACTGCCGAGCAACGC
>NZ_JAVBXX010000028.1 GCF_030824335.1 Azonexus sp. | reverse complement strand
TATCAAGACCGATACGGACAACTTTCATGGCACACCTCCTTGGCTGGCTCACAGCCCCTTGGCTGCAATACCCTCAGTGTCCCGCTAGATGGGAGGGGGAGTCCATTTCATTAGTAGACACCCGTGCAGGTGTCTACTTCCTGCTGGTGCGGTGTATACAACAGGGAGTGTGCATTCAATATCATGATTTTTAAGGTTTTGTTCTGATTCAAAACGACTGGCGATCCGAGCTTTGCACCACTGCCGCAAAAACTGCCTGATCAGCCCCGAGATCAACATCGCGTGGAGCATTACAGCATTCGAATCGGAATGCAATATCCGTAATGGATACGGAACCTCGTTATTTTTTCATGACAAACGCCAGCCAAGGGAAATGGGGCATCGTGGCCTCATGATTTTCATGAGGCCTATTTGGCAAAAGACGGGGCGTGCGGATGGGGTGGTTTGTCAATAATTGAGGCCAGTAAAGTCTCGTCACCGATCTTGAGCTTGGCTTTTCCGGCCTGATCCTGCATTCAACCTCTGGAATATCATGAAACCCACACCCAAACGCCTTGTTGTTCTCCTTGCTGCAGCGTTTCCTTGTTTAGCTGTCGCCGATGCCGCGGTGACGCTTGATTCCATTGTGGTGACCGGAAGTCGCACCGAACACAGCAGTTTCGATCTGCCTGCTGCGGTCGACGTGGTTGATGCAGCAAAAATCGCCGCTGGCCAGGCCAGGGTTAACGTTTCCGAGGCGCTGGCCGGGGTGCCTGGGATCAACGTGCAGAACCGCCAGAATTACGCGCAGGATCTGCAGATTTCCTCGCGCGGTTTCGGCGCCCGTTCGGCCTTTGGCGTGCGCGGGATTCGCCTGGTGGCCGACGGGATTCCGGCTTCGATGCCGGATGGTCAGGGGCAGGCAGCGACTTTCAATCTGGATCGTGCCGAACGGATCGAGGTCATGCGCGGTCCTTTGTCGTCGATTTATGGCAACCATGCCGGGGGCGTGATCCAGATGTTTACGCCGGATGGCAAAGGGCGGCCCAGTGTCGAGGGCAGTTTTTCCGCCGGCAGTTATGGTAGCTGGAAAGCCGATGTCAGCGCCCAGGGCGAAGCCGGCGGTGTCGGCTACCTGATCGATACGTCGCGCTTTGTCACCGATGGTTATCGTGATCACAGCGAAGCCAAGCGTGATCAAAGCATGGCCAAACTGACTTTTCGTCCGAGCCAGGACGGCAAGCTGACCTTGCTGGCCAACAGTTTCAAGCAGCAGGCCGATGATCCGCAGGGGCTGACCTGGAACGAGTTCAAGGCCGATCCGGAAGCGGTGGCCAGGGATGGGGCGAGTGCTACGTCGCCCGCACTGGCATTCAATACGCGCAAGACCATCGAACATACGCAGGGTGGGTTGAATTACGAACACCGCTTTGGTGATCAGACGGTGCAGTTTTCGGCCTATGCCGGGCAGCGTTCGACCATCCAGTACCAGTCGATTCCGGTGGGGCCGCAAGGGAATCCTCGGCATTCGGGGGGCGTGATCGATTTTGATCGCGATTTTTCCGGCATGTCCGGACGCTGGACCGGGCGTTATCAACTGGCTGGCGGACGGCTGACGACCACGCTCGGGGTGGATTACGAGAAGTCGGTGGATGATCGGCGCGGTTATGAGAATTTCATCGGCAGCACGCTGGGCGTCAAGGGTCGTCTGCGTCGTGAGGAGAAGGACAGGGTGGTCAGTTTTGACCAGTATGCACAGGCCGAGTGGCAAGGTGAGCGCTGGACGTTCAGCGGCGGTCTGCGCCACAGCCAGCTCAGCTTCAAGGTGCAGGATCAATACCTGAGCAACGGCAACGATAGCGGCAAGGTGAGCTACAACAAGACGACGCCGACGGTGGGGGCCTTGTATCGCCTGACCGACAGCGTCAATCTCTACGCCAGTGCAGCGCGCGGTTTCGAGGCGCCGACCTTCAATGAAATGTTCTATTCCAGCGGTGGCGGTTCATTCAATTTCTCTCTCAAGCCATCCAACAGCACGCATTACGAAACGGGTTTGAAGGCCATGCTGGGCGAGCATAACCGGCTGGATGTGGCAGTTTTCCAGATCAAGACCGATAACGAGATGGTCGTGTTGTCCAGCCTGGGCGGCCGCACTGCTTATCAAAATGCCGGGCCGACGACACGCCGGGGTGTGGAAATCGCGCTGGATAGCCGCTGGGTGAATAATTTCACCAGCCGACTGGCGTATACCCTGCTGGATGCGAAATACGATGAAAGTTTCAGTTTCGCGACGGCGCCACCTGTTGTGACCAAGACGGTCAAGGCAGGTAATCGTTTGCCCGGCATTGCTGCCCATACCTTGTATGGCGAACTGGCCTGGAAACACCCGGCCAGCGGTTTCCATGCCGCGGTCGAGGGGATTGCCCGCAGCAAGGTCTATGTCGAGGATATGAATAGCGAAACGGCAGCCCCGGGCTACGCGATTGCCAATCTGCGCTTCGGCGTTGAGCGCGATGTTGGTCAGTTCAAACTGGGCAGCTTCTTCCGTCTGAACAATATCTTCGACCGCCAGTACGTTGGCTCGGTGATCGTCGGCGATGGCAATGGGCGGTATTACGAATCTGCGCCGGGTCGCAACTGGCTGGCCGGGGTGACTGCCCGCTACGCCTTCTGAGTATTCGGAGATTTGCTACATCAAGCCCGGTTCGCCGGGCTTTTTTGTTTTCCGGGTTTGCCCGGAGGTGTTCCGTTTTGGCTCAGAGGGACAGCAAGTGTCCAGAAAATGAGCGATTCGTCGGCCTGCCGGCGGCGGGCAAAAAATCGGACGAATCTTGCTAAATCCTTGTCGCCACGGGCTTTGCAGCAGATTTTCCGCGCCTTGTGCCAGCCTGGCACGCACTTCGCAATCTATCGGTCTCGATGTCATCGTGTGTGATGACGGAGGGGGAGTTCGTCCGGGCGCTGTCCGGTCGTCACGATTTGTTCATCAAAGAGGTTTGAGGAGAAAATTGATGCAGAAAAAACTGATTGCATTGGCCATCGCTGCCGTTACTTCCGGCGCAGCTTTTGCCCAGTCCAACGTCACCATCTACGGTACGGTCGACATGGGCTTCCTGCACCGTAGCGGTAATAGCGGCGCAGTTTCCGGTACGAAGGCCCAGAAGGATATCCAGAGCAATTCCGCCGAAAGCAATATCGGTTTCAAAGGGGTCGAAGACCTCGGCAATGGCCTGAAAGCGATTTTCGATCTGCAGTACCGTCTGACGCCGGATGCCAATTCGGGTGTCGGTAATTCCAGCAGCGGTGCTGGCGCAGCCGGGCATCAGTATGTCGGTTTGACGGGCGGTTTCGGTACCGTGCTGGCCGGCTATCTGGACGGCCTGCGTTATGGCATTTATGGCAAGTACAGCCCGTTTGGCAACTACTCGGTCGGTAACTTCGCATCGATGACCACCCAGTATGATCGTGCCGCGAATGCCGTGGCTTATGTTTCGCCTTCCTTCGGCGGCTTTACGGTGATTCTGGCTCACGCCACCAACACCCAGGGCGCGGAAGGCAAGCTGAACGGTATCCACCCAGGTCTGGCTGCCAAGGGTAATGACGGCGACGACCGCCTGTTCTCCATTAACGCAATCTATGCAAACGGCCCGCTGAGCGTCGATCTGGATTACGAGACGACCAAGGCCGTCGGCGTGAACAACAGCCGTCTGTATGTGGCAACCGGTGGTGTTTCGTATGACTTCGGCGTCGTCAAGGTGTCGGGTCTGTACGATGTCATCAAGGGCGATCCGAATTCCTTCATCGGCGGTTCGACAACGCTTGATCTGGGCGGTGTCGGTGCTGGTAACGAATACGACCGTCGCAACTGGGCGCTTGGCGTCACGGTGCCGATGGGCAAGACGTCCCTGCTGGCCAGCTATGGCAAGGTCAGCGACAAGACCTTGAATAACGCAGATGCCAGCAAGTGGGCTATCGGTGCGCGCTATCCGCTCTCCAAGCGCACCACCTTGTATGCTGACTACGCACGCATCAGCAACGAAAAGAACGCTGCCTACCGGATCAATCCGATGGGTAACAACGCCGGAACGAGTGTCGGGGTGAGCGGTATTGACTTCGGTATCAAGCATTCCTTCTAAGCATCGGCCAAGTGCTGAAACGGCCCCAATAGGGGCTGTTTCCAGCCACGTCCGGACGGCTGTTCCTGTGCTGGCTGCCTGGCATGCCGGCAAATTTTTTCCCGCGCGGGCCATTTTTCGCCCGATCGGTTGTTTTGCCATCTCCCTAGTGCGACAGCTACTTCCCTTGCTGTTGTTTTTGGCGCTCCCCGGGGCGCCGTTTTTTCGTCGAATGTTGCTGCTTTCCGGGTTGTGCCTGTGTGTTTCCGGCACCTTGGCGAGCGACGAAATAGTCAGCCAGCGGATATCCGGCAGCGATTTTGCGGCCACCCGCGAAGCCCTGATCGAAACCATTGAATCGGCAGGCATGGTGGTCAGTGCGCAGATTCCGTTCAACAAAATGCTCGAACGTACCGCCAGCACGCTGAGCGACGGTGCGCCATCGCCCTTCATTCAAGCCGAGATTGTCCAGTTCTGCAGCAGCGTACTGGCTTGGCAACTGTTAGCCGAAGCCCCGGAACACATTGTCTTGTGCCCGTTGTCAGTGACGGTTTTTGTCCGGCGCAGCGAGCCGGAAATCGTGGTGCTGGCCTATCGCTCGCCCGGCGATGCGACACCCGGAAGACGTCAGGCGGAAAAACTGCTCCGCCGGCTGGTTGACCGCAGCAGTGAGCTGGCTCGCCTGCGTTGAGTGGCCTGATCAGCTGCGATGGCTCATCAACGCCTTCAGGCTCTTGACGTTCAATATGCGGATATGTTTTTGCTGCACGGCGATGTAGCCTTCTTCCTGAAATTTCGAGAAGGCGCGGGAAACGGTTTCCAGTTTTAACCCGAGATAGCTGCCGATTTCTTCGCGCGTCATGCGCAGGTAGAACTCGGCATGCGAGAAACCGCGTGCCGTGAAGCGCTGCGACAGGTTGAGCAGGAAGGCGGCCAGCCGCTCTTCGGCCCGCATGGTGCCCAGCAGCATCATGACCCCATGGTCGCGCACGATTTCCCGGCTCATGACCTTGTGGAAATGGCGTTGCAGGTTGTGAATCTCGCGCGACAGGCTTTCCAGTCGCGAGAAGGGAATGGCGCAGATTTCGCTATCTTCGAGCGCGATGGCGTTGCAGGTATGGTGTTCCGTGCTGATGCCATCGAGACCGAGCAGTTCGCCGGCCATCTGGAAGCCGGTCACCTGGTCGCGTCCATCTTCAAGCAGCACGTCGGTTTTGAAAAAACCGCTACGGATGGCGTAAATCGAATCGAAAGCATCGCCGGCTCGATAGAGATGATCGCCCCGCTTGATGCGGCGCCGGGTCGAAATCAGGTCGTCCAGACGTTCCAGTTCTTCCAGGCTGAGGCCGAACGGCAGACATAGCTCGCGCAGGTTGCAGTTGGAACACGCCGTCTTGATGACGGTCAGAGAAATTTCCTGGTTCAACGGGATAGTATTGGGCATTGGCAACCTGCGTCGGATTGATCCATGTCAACCGGAAAAGCGACCCATCCCCACATAATCCATCCTAAACTTGACGGCATGTTAAATGAATTTCGCAACTGATAACCTCGTTTTCGATCCACAGATCATTCGCCGGTTTGACGTTAACGGTCCCCGTTACACGTCCTATCCGACAGCGGACCGCTTTGTTGAAGCGTTCGATTCGGAGGCCGCTGCGCTCTGGCTTAGCAAGCGCAACATCGGCGGTATTAGCCGGCCGCTGTCATTATACTTCCACATCCCCTTCTGCAACACCATCTGTTATTACTGTGCCTGTAACAAGATCATTACCAAGGATCATGGGCGCAGCGCCAAGTACCTGAAATATCTGGGTAAGGAACTGGCTTTGCAGAGTGCAGCCCTGGAAGGCAAGGATGGCGAACACGAGGTCATCCAGCTGCATTGGGGTGGCGGTACGCCGACTTTCCTGTCGCACGACGAGATGCGCCAGTTGATGGCAGAAACCCGCAAGCATTTCAAGTTGCTGGACGGTGGCGAGTATTCGATCGAAGTCGATCCGCGCAAGGTGGATGCCGCAACCGTCGCCTTGCTGGGCGAACTGGGTTTCAACCGGATGAGTGTCGGCGTTCAGGATTTCGACGAGAAGGTGCAGGTTGCGGTCAACCGCATTCAGACCGAAGAAGAAACCGCCAACGTGATCAACGCGGCGCGGGCCAATGGTTTCAAGTCGGTCTCCATCGACCTGATCTATGGTCTGCCGCACCAGAGCGTGATGGGTTTCAACCGGACGCTGGAACGCGTGCTGGCGATGAATCCGGAGCGTCTGTCGATCTACAATTACGCGCACCTGCCGGGACTGTTCAAGCCGCAACGGCGGATTGCCGAGGCCGATATGCCGTCGGCCGATACCAAGCTGCAGATTGTTGCGCTGGCTATCAAAAAGCTGACCGAGGCGGGCTACGTGTTCATCGGCATGGACCATTTTGCCAAGCCGGATGACGAGTTGGCAGTCGCCCAGCGCCAGGGGCGTCTGCACCGGAATTTCCAGGGCTATTCAACCTATGCCGACTGCGACATGCTGTCCTTCGGTATTTCGTCGATCAGCAAGGTTGGGCCGACCTATTACCAGAACGTCAAGACGCTGGACGAGTATTACGACCGGCTTGATGCGCCGATGCTGCCGATTGTCCGTGGCATTGAACTGAACGCCGACGATATCCTGCGGCGTTCGATCATCCAGGCGCTGATGTGTCATTTCGAACTCTCCATCGAGAGTATTGAAAGCGCCCATTTGATTGATTTTCATCAGTATTTTTCTGCGGAAATCGAAGACTTGCGGGAGATGGAGCGTGGTGGCCTGCTCAAGATCGAGCGCGACTGGATCACCGTCTTGCCGCCGGGGCGCG
Source organism: Azonexus sp. (assembly GCF_030824335.1). Lineage (GTDB taxonomy): Bacteria > Pseudomonadota > Gammaproteobacteria > Burkholderiales > Rhodocyclaceae > Azonexus. Next base: position 41,842 of record NZ_JAVBXX010000028.1, on the reverse strand, counting down.
TCCTGGTGCGCGTGATTTCCATGGCTTTCGACCGCTATTTGCGGGCTGACCGCCAGCGCACACGCTATTCGAAGGTCATCTGAGCCGGCGGCATTTCAAATGCCGGTTCAACAACCGACTCAGCTATCAGCGCACGGGCGAGCAGGTTAAACTGCTCGCCCGTTTGTTTTGAAGCCCTGCCAAGCTGTTTCGCCCGGTCAAGGGCGTGGAATGAAATATGCCCGATTCCGGATTTTTTGCACTATTTCTTGTCGGCCTGCTCGGTGGCACCCACTGTGTCGGCATGTGTGGCGGCATCGTCGGTGCGCTGGCCATGGGCGGTGCGCCGCGCTGGTCGATGCATCTGGCCTACAACGGCGGGCGCATTCTTTCCTACGCTGTGGCCGGCGCCATTGCCGGCGCCTTGGGTGCCGCCAGCTTGGGACTTGAAGGCCAGGTGCCGATTCGATTGATGCTTTACCTGCTGGCCAATCTGATGCTGATCGCCCTCGGGTTCTACTTGCTTGGCGTGACCAAGGCGCTGGCGTTCACGGAACGGGCCGGGCAAAGCTTGTGGCGTCGGGTGCAACCGCTGACCCGGCGTTTCCTGCCGGCCAGGACGATAGGGCAGGCATTTCCGCTTGGCATGTTGTGGGGCTGGCTGCCTTGCGGGCTGGTGTACAGTGCGCTGGCTTCTTCACTGTCGGCCGGTTCGGCCGAACGTGGTGCAGCCTTGATGCTGGCGTTCGGCCTGGGGACGCTGCCGAATTTGCTGTTGGCGGGCATTGTTCTTGCGCGGATTAATGAATTTGTCCGACATCCCGTTGTCCGCTCATTGTCCGGCCTACTGATCCTGGGCTTTGGGATTTATGGGCTGATTGGATTGCGACACCTGCTGTAGGAAAAATGACATGAGCGACGCGGAAAAAACCCTGGATTCGCCGAGTGTGGTTGAGTTTGCCATCGGTGGCATGACTTGCGCCGCCTGTTCTACCCGCCTGGAAAAGGTGCTCAATCGCCAGCCGGGCATGCAGGCCAATGTCAATCTGGCGGCCGAGCGGGCACGCGTGCGCCTGAATGGCGTGGCGCCGGAAGCGGTGATTGCTGCGGTAGCCAAGGCCGGGTTTTCGGCGGCTGTCGTCGATGGACAAACGCGGGACAAGGAAAAAGCCGAAAAATTGCTGGTGTACCGCAAGGAAATCCGTCGTTTCTGGATTTCCGTAGCCTTGACGCTGCCCTTGGTGGCGCAGATGGCTTTCATGTTCGGCGGGCACGGCCATGAAAATGAACCGATGCGTGAATTGCCGCGCTGGCTGCAGATGTTGCTGGCGACGCCGGTGCAGTTCTGGATCGGCTGGCGCTTCTACGATGGCGCCTGGAAAACCCTGCGTGGCGGCGGGGCCAATATGGATGTGCTGGTCGCGCTGGGCACCACGATGGCCTGGGGATTTTCGGCGGTGGTGACGGTGCTGGGGCTGGACCAACACGTTTATTTCGAAGCCGGCGCCGCGGTGATCACGCTGGTCCTGCTCGGTAAGTTGCTGGAGGCGCGGGCCAAGGCGCGCACTTCGGATGCGATTGAGTCGCTGATTCGCCTGCGCCCGAAGACGGCACGCGTCGAGCGCGACGGGCAATGGGTCGAATTGCCGGTCGATGCCCTGATGCCGGGTGATGTTTTCCTGGTTCGTCCGGGCGAAAGTGTGCCGGTCGATGGCGAGGTGATCGATGGCGAATCCAGCCTAGACGAGGCGATGCTGACCGGTGAAAGCATGCCGGTGGCCAAGCGGACGGGTGACCGGGTTTTTGCCGCGACGGCTAACGGTCAGGGCGCGCTTCGTTGTCGGGCGACCGGCGTCGGCGAACAAACCTTGCTGGCCGGCATCATTCGTCTGGTCGGCGAGGCGCAGGGTTCGAAAGCGCCGGTGCAGCGACTGGCCGACCGGATTTCCGGCATCTTTGTGCCAGTCGTGTGCACGATTGCGTTGGCGACTTTCCTGGCCTGGTGGTGGCTGGGCGGCGATTTTGCGACCGCCCTGGTTAACGCTGTGGCGGTGCTGGTCATTGCTTGCCCGTGTGCGCTGGGTCTGGCGACGCCGACGGCGATCATGGTCGGCACCGGGCAGGGCGCCCGCGCCGGGATACTGGTGCGCAATGCGGAAGCGCTGGAACGGGCGGAGAAAATCGGCATTCTGGCGCTCGACAAGACCGGCACGCTGACTTGCGGCCAGCCACAGGTCACCGATCTGCTGGCCCGTGGCGTTGACCGTGACGAGGCGCTGCGTCTGGCGGCGGCGCTGGAGCAGAATTCCGAACATCCGCTGGCGCGGGCGGTCATTGCGGCGCATCTTGCGTCGAGTGTCGGGAAAAGCGCTGGAAAAAACGCTGGAACAAGCCTTGGGGAAAACCTTGCGGCGAATGTTGCGGTCGACCTGCCGAAAGTGAGCAATTTCCGGGCACTGCCCGGCCATGGGGTTGAGGGCGAAATCGAATTCGCGCAGGAATCCCGGCAATTCCGCTTGGGCGCGCCGGCCTGGTTCGGTTTGGAAAGCGACGGCGAAATTCTGGCCTTGCAGAGCGAGGGCAAGACGGTGGTGGTGCTGGTTGAAATGGATGCTTTGAACGAAGCACCCAAGGTGCTGGCGCTGATCGCCATTGCCGACGCCTTGCGGCCGACTTCGCGGGAAGCCGTTGCCCGCCTGCGCGCACGCGGTATCCGCGTGGTCATGCTGACTGGCGACAATGCCGCAACGGCGGCGGCGATTGCTGCACAGGCCGGGATAGAAGAGTTTCGCGCCGGCATTCTGCCGGGCGACAAGGCGGCTGCGGTCAACGCGCTGAAATCAGATAAAACGCTGGTCGCGATGGTCGGTGACGGGATTAACGACGCGCCGGCACTGGCCGCGGCCGATGTCAGTTTTGCCATCGGCGCCGGTTCGGATGCGGCGATCGAGGCGGCCGATCTGACGCTGATCCGCAGTGATCTGCTCGGCGTAGTGGATGCCATCTCCTTGTCCGGGGTAACCTTGGGCAAGATCCGGCAAAACCTGTTTTTTGCCTTTATTTACAACATTCTCGGCATTCCGCTGGCGGCGCTGGGGATGCTCAATCCTGTGGTCGCCGGTGCGGCGATGGCGATGAGCTCGGTGTCGGTCGTTTCCAATTCGCTGTTGCTGAAGCGCTGGAAACCCGTTCGCTGATATCGGGCCGGTCAATGATTTGTCGATGGATTTTCAAAGGAGCGTACTGATGAACAATACCGTGATCAAAGTGGGCGGCATGAGTTGCCAAGGCTGTGTAAAAAATATTACCGAGGTTCTGCAGGCCATGCCGGGCGTCAGTGCTGTTGAGGTTTTGCTTGAACCTGGCGAAGCAAAGATTGCCTTCGATCCTGCATTGATCGCGCGCGATGCGCTGCTGTCAGCGATTGAGGATGCCGGATTCGACGCGGTTTGAAGCCTGTCGGGTTTTGCTGCAATTGCACAATTTCTTGCCATTGTTTTGCGAATGATATAAATTCGCATTAACCAATTCGGCAAGCCAGCCACACGCCAGCCAGCCATTTCCCTTGACTTGAGGACTGTGCGTGATGAAAAAAAACCCTACTCCCGGTTTTTGCGGTGATAGCCGCGTCGACCGTAATAAAGCCAAATTTCCAGCAAGCTTTCGCAGCGAGTTTCGCAACACCTGCTTTTCCGTCCCCGGCATGAAAAAAAGCACGCTGGCCTTGGGGGTTTCGACCGCCATGCTGATGCCGGCTGCTGCCTTGGCGCAAACTGCTGCGACGGGCGAAGAGTTCGAAATGAAGGCGATGACGGTGGTCGAGCGGGTGATTGATCACAATCCCTATGCCGAACCGGATGCGCCTTACAAAGCCCGGGTTTCCGGCGATGAGCGGCACAAGCGCACACTGGCCGAAACGCCGGCCAATATCTCGGTATTGACCAAGACGCAGATCGAAGACTCCGGTTATACCGATCTGCGGGAAATTCTCGATGCCCAGCCGGGGATTACGCTGGGCACCGGCGAAAACGGCAATGCCTTCGGTGATCGCTACATCATTCGTGGCCAGGAAGCGCGTAGTGACGTTTTCGTCGATGGTCTGCGCGATCCCGGCATGAGCATCCGAGAAAGCTTTGCTGTTGAGCAGATCGAAATTTCCAAGGGGCCGAACTCCAGCTTTGCCGGTCGCGGTACGGCCGGCGGTGCGATCAACTCTGTGACCAAGCAGGCAACGACCGAATACGATTTCACCAAGGTCTCTGCCGCCGCAGGTACGGATCGCCATACCCGTCTGACGCTCGATGCCAACCACGTGCTCAATGACAACGTCGCGTTGCGGGCCAACGTGCTGTACGGCTACGAACAAGTGCCGGACCGCGATCCGGCCGACCGCGAGCGCAAGGGTCTGGCCTTGTCCGGCCTGTTCAAGATTTCCGATCGTCTGGATGTCGTGGTCGATTACTACGGCCTGCGCGCCGAAGACAATCCCGACATGGGCGGCTTCCTCGTCGGTGCGGTGCCGAATCGCAAGCCGGCGAAGAATGTTCCGGTCTACGCCCAGAAACAGGACTTTTTGACCTCCGATGTCGATACGCTGACTGCCCGCGTCAAGTTCAAGATCAATCCCGATGTCCGCATCACCAACCTGACGCGTCTCGGTCAGTCGGATAACGGCTACGTCGTGACCGGTGCCCGCTCCGGGGCAACGGGGGTGAATAACGTCGGTGGGGTATACGATGCAATTACCCTCAGCACCCACAACGGCTGGCAGGAAGTCGAATATTTCGCCAACCAGACCAACTTGTTTGTCGACAAGACGCTGGGCGGGATGAAGCACGAATTCATTTTCGGCGTCGAATACACCGATCACAAGGTGCGCAACGGCATTTACGACATCGCCAATTCCGGTGCCAACTGCAAGACCGGCACGGTGGCGGCAAGCGCGGCCAACAACGCCTGGTGTGCAACCGGTCCCAATGGTGCCGTGGTCGCCGGTCTCGACAAGCTGATGAATCGCCAGATCAGCAAGGGACGCTGGGACCAGGATTGGCGGGCTGAAACCATCTCGCTGTCGGCCATGGATACGGTCGATCTGACGGAAAAATGGACGGCATTTGGCGGTATGCGCTATGACCGGACGAAAATCTCGCTCGATCTGCAAAGTGCTACCCTCGTCAAGACGGGCTACGCCTACACCGACAGCATGGTGAATGGTCACCTGGGGCTGACGTACAAGTTCCGTCCAGATGCCAATGTTTACTTCACCTATTCGACCGCTGCCGATATCAACGGCGGCGAGTCCGACGTCGGTACCAGCGGCGGTTACGGCGGCCTGGTCACGTTCAACGGCGATGCTGGCGGCGCCAAGCCGGAGCGGACGCAGAACTACGAAATCGGCACCAAGTGGAACCTGATGGGCGGCAAGCTGCTGGCCACCGCCGCCATCTTCCACATCGTCAAGTCCGACGTGATGGAAGGTGCCGACTACGCCAGTGCCGGCACCTTCAATACCGGCAAGAATCAGGTGCAGGGGATCGAGTTCGGTCTGGCCGGCAACATCACGGACAAGCTGAGTGCGCAAGCTGGTGTGGCGTTCATGGATGCGAAAGTGCGCGACTCTTTTACCCCGGCCAATGAAGGCAAGACCCTGAGCAACTTTGCCGACACCACGGCGTCCGCCCAGTTGCGCTATCAGGCGACGCCGAAATTTGCTTTCGGTACGGCGGTCAAGTACGAGAGCAAGAAGTACGCAGGCCAGCCGGATACCGCTGCCGGGTTTGATGCAGCGGGCCGTTATTCACAGCCTGTACCGGCCTACACGGTGTGGGACATGTTTGCCGATTACCGCCTGACCAAGAATGCCAAGCTGCGCATGAATGTCGGCAACGTATTCGACAAAACGTATTACCTGGCTGGTTATCGTTCGGGTTCATTCCTCTACAAGGGTGATGCACGCAATGCGCGCCTGACCCTGAATTACGACTTCTAACCCGGCCTTGGCGGGGTGAGCAGGCTTCTCCGGATGACTCACCCCGCACTGATCATGACTGAATCCTCCAATGCTTTGCCGCCGCTCGGGCGCATTCCACCGAATGTCTTCTGTGCGGCGGATTATGAAATCATGGCCCGGCGCTTCATTGCGCCACCGAGCCATGCCTATATTGCCGGTGGCTGCGGTCGAGATGGCACGCTGGCGGCGAACCGTCAGGTTTTTCAGTATCGGGAAATATTGCCGCGTCTGCTGCGCGATCTGTCGGCCGGGCATACCCGGCTCGACTTGCTTGGCCATCGTTTGCCGCATCCCATCATGCTGGCTCCGGTGGCTTATCAGCAACTGGTACATCCGCTGGCCGAAATCGAAACGGCGCGTGCGGCAGCAGCAACCGATACCTGCATGGTCTTGAGTACCCTGTCCAGCCGGACGCTGGAAGAAGTGGCCCAGCATGCCGGCGTGGATCGCTGGTTCCAGTTGTATTTCCAGCCGACCCGAAATGCGACGGTCGACTTGCTGCAACGGGCAAAAAGTGCGGGCTACCGGGCCATCATGGTGACGCTGGATACGGCAATCAAGGCCCCCAGTTTGGGCGCCCTCCAGGCAGGTTTCACCATGCCGCCGGATGTTACGGCGGTGAATTTGTCGGCTTACCCGGTGCCTGGCGCAAAAATCCTCGAGCGCGGCGAAAGCCGGATTTTCCAGGGCATGATGCGTGAAGCGCCAAGCTGGGACGATCTGGCCTGGCTGCTGAAACAAACCAATTTGCCGGTGATCGTCAAAGGCGTCATGCATCCAGCCGACGCGCAACGGTTTCAGGCCATGGGTGTGGCTGCCCAAGTGGTGTCGAATCATGGCGGTCGTTCGCTCGACGGCGCACCGGCCAGCCTGAGCGTCTTGCCGCGTATCCGCGCCGCAGTCGGGCCGGATTACCCCTTGCTGTTCGACAGCGGCATTCGTTCCGGCAGCGATATTTTCAAGGCCCTGGCGTCAGGTGCGGACGCCGTGATGATCGGTCGCTTGCAGGTTTATGCCCTGGCGGTGGCCGGCGCGCTTGGCGTGGCGCACATGCTCAAACTGTTACGCGAAGAATTCGAGGTCTGCATGGCGCAGGCCGGTTGTGCGACTTTGTCCGAGATCGGACCGGGAATGCTTTTTTCAGAAAATAGCGAGGCAGGAACATGTTGATTCCAATTCAAGGGGTGTTGAGCAAGGCGGAAGTACAGGAATTTCGTGCCTTGCTCGATCAGGCCGACTGGCAGGATGGACTGAAGACAGCCGGCACGCTGGCCCGTTCGGTCAAGCGCAATCAGCAACTTGATGATGGTTCGCCCTTGGCGCAGGAGCTTGGCAAGCGCATCTTGCGCAAGCTGGGCAACACGCCCTTGTTCATTTCGGCCGCCTTGCCCAGCCGCATTTATCCGCCAAAGTTCAATCGCTATGCCGGCGGCGGCAATTACGGCGCGCATGTCGATAGTGCGGTGATGCAGGTGCCGGGTACGGCAATTTCGGTACGTAGCGATCTGTCGGCCACGCTGTTTCTGGCCGAGCCTGATGAATACATCGGCGGCGAGCTGGAAATCGAAGGGCCATTCGGCATTCAGTCGGCCAAACTGGCGGCGGGTGACATGGTGCTTTATCCCTCGAGCAGCCTGCATCGCGTCACGCCGGTCACCGAGGGCGCGCGCATCGCTTCGTTCTTCTGGATTCAGAGCATGGTCCAGAACGACAGTTCGCGGACCTTGCTGTTCGATCTGGACCAGTCCATCCAGAGCCTGACCCCGCTGGTCGAGCCGGATGACCCGCGCTTGCTGAAACTGACCGGCGTTTATCACAACCTCTTGCGCCTCTGGGCGCAACCTTGAGCGGCGCATGCAGATGAACCAACCGACAGTAAAACGTAAATTCCTGGCCTTGTTTGCCCTGGTGCTTTCGACCGGCGCAGGGAACGTCCTGGCCGACGGGGCGGTGCTCAATCTCTATTCAGCCCGCCACTATCAGTCCGACGAAGCCTTGTACGCCAACTTCACCAAGCAGACCGGGATCAAGGTCAATCGCATCGAAGGCAAGGCGCAGGAATTGATCGAGCGGATCAGCAACGAAGGGGCCAACAGCCCGGCCGATGTGTTCATCACGGCAGATGCCGCCAGTCTTGCCGTGGCTGCCGCCCGGGGTATTTTTGCCCCGGTCCGGTCGACGGTGCTGGAAACGCGTATTCCAGCCCACTTGCGCTCGGAACAATGGTTCGCCTTTTCCACCCGGGCGCGGATGATCATCTACAACAAGCGCAAACTGAAGGCCGAGGATGTGCCGACTTACGAGGCGCTGGCCGACCCGAAACTCAAGGGCTTGTACTGCAGCATTCCCGGCGGACACATCTACAACCTGACCTGGGTGGCAGCACAAATCGCGCATCGCGGCGAAGCCGAAACCGAAGCCTGGGCGCGCGGGCTGGTGGCCAATCTGGCACGGGCGCCGAAAGGCGGCGATACCGATCAAATCAAGTCGGTGGCCAGCGGCGAATGTGCGGTGGCTGTCTCGAACAGCTATTACCTGGCGCGCCTGATGGGTTCCGAGCGGGTCGAGGAGCGCAATCTGGTCAAGCGTCTGGGCATTGTCTGGCCGAACCAGGAGAGCTACGGGACGCACATCAACGTTTCCGGTGGCGGCATGGTCAAGAGCAGCAAGAACCGGGATGCCGCCGTTCGCTTCCTCGAATATCTGGCCAGCGATGAAGCGCAGCGTTATTTGGCCAATGGCAATAACGAATGGCCTGCTGTGCCAAATGTTGCGGTCAACAACGAAGAACTGGCAGAAATGGGTAAGTTCAAGGCGGATAACTTGCCGATTGGCAAGCTTGCCCAACAGCTATCGGCGGCGCAGAAACTGCTGGATCGGGCCGGTTACCGATAATTTCATGCATCCCGGCTGTGCCGGGCAGTGGGCTGACAATGCCTCAGGCGGCGAGGGCTTTCTTGTGCCCTTGCTGCTTGGCGCAGCCATGGGCTTCCTGCAGGCATTCATGCGCGCAACTGGCGCAGCGTCCGCATTCTCTTGTGACACCAAGATCCCGGCGCAAGTCCTTCAACGTGCGCGCCCCACCTTGTGCGGCTTCACGAATCTGGCGATCAGTCACTGCATGGCAAACGCAAACGTACATGGAACGTCTCCGTGGGTTGAGATGTTAATGCGAACGATTTGTATTTTATATAATTGAGAATGAATGTCAATACCGCTTGTCTGTTAGTCGACAATAGATGGCATCTAGCGGCGATTCGTATCTTCACAGCAAGCAGGATGCCAGTTCGTCGTGGTCCACGAAAAAGCCGCGGACAGGCCGCGGCTTCGGTATTTCTGGTCTGGCGAAAGCTCAGCCTTCGCCGGGCTCCATGTGGGCTTGCAGATAATTCGGCAGCGTGACGTTTTCGATCAGGCTTTGCTGGGTTTCCAGCCAGTCGATTGCCTGTTCGCAATGCTCCAGCAAGTCCTCCAGCAGATCGCGGCTGACGTAATCCTGGAGTTCCTCGCACAGCGCAATGGCTTCAACCAGTTGCGGGCGCTGTACTTCACGCTCCACCTTGAGGTCGCCCTGCAGGCATTCGACGACGTTCTCACCGATCAAGAGCTTGCCTAGGTTCTGCAGGTTGGGCAGGCCTTCGAGAAAGAGGATGCGCTCGATGACTTCATCGGCTTCCTTCATGACGCGGATCGACTGCTTGTACTGGTAGTCGTTGAGTTTTTCCAGGCCCCAGTTGCGGAACATCCGGGCATGCAGGAAATACTGGTTGATTGCGGTCAACTCGTTTTTCAGCACTTTATTCAGTGCTTCAATGACTTTCTTGTCGCCTTTCATGATTTATTCCTCAGGCCGGGTTGCTCGAGCCCATCTGGCTCTGCAGGTAGTTTTGCAGGCCGACCAGATCGATCAGGCGAAGCTGTTTTTCCAGGAAGTAGGCGTGGTCCATTTCTGTATCGTCGAGCTGGACGACGAGCATGTCGCGGGTCACGTAGTCCTGGGCTTTTTCACAGGCGGCGATGGCTTTTTTCAGATCGCCATCGACCTTGTATTCGACGGCGAGATCGGATTTGAGCATGTCCGGCACCGTCTTGCCGATTTTCAGGCCGTCGCGCTTGGACAGATCAGGCTTGCCTTCGAGAAACAGGATGCGCTGGATCAGGGCACGGGCATGCTGGCGCTCGTGGTCGGATTCGTGGATCGACTTCTGGGCCAGTTCGTTGAGACCCATGTCGGCATACATCTCGCCATGGATCAGGTACTGATCGACGGCAGTCAGTTCGCCGGCAAGCAGTTCGTTGAGGATATCGATGATTTTTTTGTCGCCCTTCATGGCATTTCTCCTGAGAGTTCTTTGGACAGCGGACTGGCTGGCGGTCGCGGCTGGCTTGCCCTGGACGGCATTCTACGGCGCAAGCTGCAAGCTTAGAAGGGAATTTTCGGGAAAAGTTCTTTCATAACAGTCAATTAGCAACTGTTCTCATTCGTCTTCTGGTACACCCAGATATGCCGGGCAACCGAATGTTCCAGTGCCAATTCGACCTCTTCGGCCAAAATCACGGTCATCGGCTTTTGCTGCAGCACGCGGATCGGGCGCGATTCGGCGAGGCCGTAGGCAGTCAGTTGTTCGCGCTGGAGGGCGTCGATTTCCTCGCCCAGGCCGGCCAGTCGGACTTCCGTGCCGGGGGCGATGAAGGCGAGGGGAAGGCGGGCGTCGTGATTGGGGCTCATGAGTCGGTTACCAAAGGGCGCGCAGGGCGAAGTTGAACAGGCCGCCGATGAAGAAGGCGAAGGGAACGATGACGGCCACCATGGTCATGGCGATCTTCGCGCCTTGCTCCTTGATCAGCATCATCAGGCTGGCGAAGCAGGGAATGAACAGGGTAATGGTGATCATGCCGACCACGGCCTGAATCGGGTCGAGTACATCGGCCATGGCGAACAGGCCGGTCGCACCGAAGTCGCGGCGCAAAAAGCCCATGACGAAGGCCGCGGAGGCTTCCTTGGGCAGGCCGAGCCAGCCGCTGACCAAGGGTTCGCCGGCTTCGATAATGGCCGGCAGGGCGCCAAGCTTGTCCAGTGCGAACATGATGAAAGTGCCGAGCAGGAACAGCGGAATGACTTCGATCAAATACCACTTCAGGCGGCCGGTCGTTTTCTTGATGACGTTGCCGATGATCGGCAGGCGCATCGGCGGCAGCTCGGTGACCAGCGGGATGCGCCGGCCAGGAATCAGCTTGGCGGCGAGGAAACCGGCCAGCAGCAGGACGCCGACCATGGCCAGGGCCCAGATCAGCACGGCGGTGAAGGAAACGCCGCCGAGCATGCCGAGGACGACGCCGAGCTGGGCCGAGCAGGGAATGGCGAGGGCGAGCAGGAAGATGGTGATGATGCGTTCGCGCGGCGAGTGCAGGATGCGTGTGGTCAGCGTCGCCATCGTCACACAGCCCAGCCCGAGCACCATCGGCAGTACGGCGCGGCCGTTGAGGCCGATGGCAGCGAACAGGCGGTTGGCGATCACCGACAGGCGCGGCAGGTAGCCGGAGTCCTCGAGAATGCCGAAGGCGATGAAGAAAGTGGTGACGATGGGCAGGATCAGCGCCAGGGCATAGGTCATGCCCATCGTCCACAGGCCGTAGTCGCCGACCAGCATTTCGCTGATCCAGGAAGCGCCGAACCAGCCTTCGACCAGCGCGGTGAAGCCCGGATTCAGGATGCCTTCGAACAAGTCCTCTTCAAGCAGGCCGACCAGCGTCGTCGCGCCGAAAACACCGACGAACTGGTACACCGCGTAGAGCACGGCAAGCAGGATGGGAATGCCCCACAGCGGATGGACGACGGCTTGGCCGACGCGTTGCGACAGTAGCGGACTGCTCTTGACGGCGCGGCGGGTGACGCTGGTCGCCAGCGCGTCGGCGGCTTCGGTGCGTTCGCGGGCGAGCAGGCCAGGCAAGTCGCCTTCAGCGCGGTCGACGGCATTTTTACGCAGATTTTCCAGTTGACCGTAAGTCGCGCCGGCATGCTCGCGCAGCCAGGTTTCAACTTCGCTGTCGGCGCCGAGAAACAGAATGGCCAGACCGCGTGCGGCGAGTCCAGGGTGCGGCGCGTTTTCGCTGATGGCGGTGGCGACGGCATCAATGTCGCGCTCAATAGCCGGGTCGTAGCGCAAAAGTCGGTCAGCGACGCTGGCCTTCCCCAGGCTGCCGGTCAATTCACCCATGCCTTCGCCGCCGGTGGCGACGGTGGCCAGTACGGGAATCCCCAATTCTTCGGCGAGGCCGGGAATGTCCACCGTGACGCCGCGTGCCGTCGCTTCATCGTGCATGTTCAGCGCCAGCACCATCGGTACGCCAAGTTCGGCGAGCAGTGCGGTCAAGGTCAGGGTACGGCGCAAATTCTTCGCATCGCCGACCTGTACCAGGCAGCGGCTGGATTCATTGAGCAGGGCGCGCATGGTCGCCCGCTCGTCGTCGCTGCGCGAGGGCAGGGCAAGCACGCCCGGCGTATCGAGCAGCAGCGCCGTGGCGTCGAAGCGGGCGCTGGCCCGGGTGACTTCGACGGTGGTGCCGGGGTAGTTGGAGACGTTGACGTAGGCGCCGGTCAGCCGGTGGAACAACACGGACTTGCCGACATTGGGGTGGCCGATCAGCAAGACGGCGTTGGCGGCGGTGATGTTGGCATTCATGGATATTCCTGGCTTCAGGATTTGTCGCAGGCAGTCAGCGATGCAGCCAGCCATTGACGGTTGATTTCACCGGTACGCTGCGCACAGGCGCGACGTCCAGTGTCGAGAATAACAGTATGTGGCAAGGCGCCGATGCGGTTACCGAAGCGGGCAAGCAAACCGCGTGGTTCGCTGGGGCCATGCAGAACGAGCAATGGCGCTCGCAACACCGCCTGGATTTCTGCGGGGGCGGCGGCCGTTTCCGTCGGGCGCTGCAAGGCGACGGTAATGACACGGGCTTGTCCGCTGCGGGCCAGCGCGGCAAGTTCCGGCATTTCCCGGAGGCAGGGCGGGCAGTCGGCGCGCCAGAAGTTGACGACGGTCGGCATGGCCGGCAGGCTTGATAGCGTGATGAAGCGATGGCCGTCGGAAAGTTCGAAATCAAGCGGTATTTTTGCGGTCGACGCCCGGTCGACCGCAAAAACCGGCCCGGCACTCAGGCTCAGGGCCAGGATTGTGCAAAATGCCGTTTTTCCCGTCACAGGGCGAATTTCACGCCGCCGTAAATGAAGCGACCACGGTTCGGCCCCCAGATTTGCGTGACGTCGTAATTGCCAGCGCTATCGACCCAGAGCATGCTTTCCTTGTCCGACTGCTTGAAGTCGAACAGGTTGTCGACGCCGAGGTAGAAGCCCCACTGTTTGTTGACGCGGTATTCGCCGCGCAGGTCGGCCGTCCAGTAGGACGGACTCTTGTCCAGTTTCGGGGTGCCGTTGAAGTTGTAGCGCGGCGTGTTGGCATAGTCGTAGAACTTCTTCAGATCCATCGGGCCGGTCCAGGTGCCGCGCGCCATGCCGGTCCATGGGCCGCTTTCGTAATCGAGGCGCAGATAGGCGCGGGTTTCCGGCCGGGCGAAGGCCAGGGTGCCGGGTTCGGAGAAGCGATACTTGTAGTGTTCGGCCGCCACCGTGGTTTCCAGTTGCGGCGTCAGTTTGTAGGTCAGCGTGATGTCGGCGCCGATGACGGTGACCGGCTTTCTGGCCGAGGTGAAGCGCGTGATCGCCGCGCCGGTGATCGGGTCGGTGGCGCCGGAATCGAGCAGCGCCATGTTCCTGATGCGGTTGTAGTTCAGCGAGCCGACCCAGGCCAGCCGGTCGCCGGCATAGGACAGCGCGTAAGAGGCGTTGTCGGAAATCTCGGCTTCCTTGATCTCGCGGACGATGCGCGAGGTGTCGAGGATGCCGTGGTCCTGCTCGAAGAACGAGGTCGGCGCACGGAAGCCGCGACCGACGGCGAAGCGGCTGTTCAGTTCGTGGCTGTGGTTCCACAGTACGTTCAGGCGCGGGCTGGTGATGCTGCCGAAGACGTTGTGATCATCGTGGCGGACCGAGCCGTTGACTTCAACAAGGCCATCCAGAAAAGCGTGATAGGCCTGCAGGAAGACGCCCGGGGTGCGGTACTTGTAGTTGTCGATGCCGTTATTGGGGGTGCCGTCGGCCATTGCACCCCGGCTGTCCAGGTCTTCGTAGCGATAGGTCAGGCCGGTCGTCAGCAGCGTGGCGCCGAGCGGCTGCTGGGTACTGGCTTCGACGTAGTATTGCAGTTGTTCGGCCTTGTAGATGGCGTGTTCGTAGTAAGAGTCCTGCTTGTGTTTGGCCAGGCCAAGGGCAAAGCGCATCGTCCCTTCGCCGAGTTTGTGCGTTGCGCTGGAAACGAATTGCTGGCGGTCGGTGAAAATGATTTCCGACATGCCGCCCAATCCGTCGTTGTAGGGGCGGATTTGTCCGTCGTCGGCATTTCCGGCTATACCGTCCGGGCCATCCAGCGCGACCCAGCCGCCGGCATTCGGCGAGCCGTTTTTACCCTTGCTCCAGTTGAAGGGATTGCCGGTTTCGTCGCCCTTGACCTTCGAGTAGTTGTCGCCCATCGCGCCGCCCATGCGCTTTTCATCGACGATATCCAGGCGGCCCTTGATGGTGAAACCGCCGACATCGTCAACGAAGAAACCGACACCGCCCAGATTGCGTTTGAAACCGGTGTATTCGGAAACCTTGTTGCCATCCGCATCGACCGAATCATGGACATTGTGGTTGAAGTTTGCGGTCAACGCGCCGCCGGCAAAGGTTTTGGCGCCGAACAGGTCCGTATTGATGTGGCCGAACGAGCCGAACTGCTGGTTGATCAGCAATTCGTCCTTGAGCGGCCGGCGGGTCACGATGTTGACCGAACCTGCCAGCGCTTCCGGGGCAATCAGGCTGGTGCCGGCACCGCGCGAGATGTCGATGCGCTCGACGCCGCCGAGGCTGACGCTGTCGAGGCCGTAAGCGGTGGACACCGACGAGAAGATCGGAATGCCGTCGATCAGTAAGGTTGTATAGCGGCCAGGCAGGTTGTTCAGCACGACATTGCGCACGTTGCAGATCGAGCACTCGGTCTGCACCGAGATGCCGGGGCGCTTGTCGAGTGCTTCGGTCAACATCGTTGCGCCGGTCTTTTCCAGCTCGCGCGCGCCAAGCGATTCGGTGGCGATGATCTCGTCGCGCAACACCGGTTTGGCACCGATGGATTTACCGGAATTGACGGTGATTTCCCCCAATTGTTTATCGGCCAGTGCCGGCCCGGCAAAGGCCAGAAGGATGGCCAGTGCCAGCGGCTTCGGTTGGATGCGGTGCATGGTGAACTCCCTGTTTTGGTTTTTTGCTATTTTTCGCCCGGTTGTGTGACGAAGCCGATCTTGCCGATGCCCGCCCGGCGGGCTGCGCTCATGGTTTCGGCGACGCTCTCGTAACGGCTGTCGCGGTCAGCCTTCAGGTGCAACTCAACGTTGGCATCCTGGTTCGCTGCCTCGCGCAAGCGGGTTTCCAGGGTGCCGCTGTCAATCGGGTCGCTGCCGAGGAAAATCCTGTTGTCGGCGGTGATCGAAACCTGCAGCGTCATCGGCTTTTCCGGCGTCGGCGTGCTGGCGGCGCGCGGCAGGTCGACCTTGACCGAGTGCGTCATCAGCGGTGCGGTGATCATGAAGATGATCAGCAGGACCAGCATGACGTCGACCAGCGGCGTCATGTTGATCTCGGCTGTCGGCATCTGGCTGCCGGTGCCGTTGAAGCTGCCCATCGCCATGTTATGCAGCCTCCGTCGCGGCGCGGGCGCGCATCGGGTGAATCTGGGCGCTGTTGGCAACCATCGGCTTGCCAACCGTGAAGAAGGCGTGCAGGTCGTGGGCAAAGGCGTCGAGGTCGGCCAGGATGACGCGATTGACGCGGGTGAAGGTGTTGTAGGCGAATACTGCGGGCAACGCGACGGCGAGGCCGGCGGCAGTCATGATCAGGGCTTCGCCGACCGGGCCGGCGATCTTTTCCAGCGCCGCCTGGCCGGTCATGCCGATGGCGACCAGCGCGTGATAAATGCCCCAGACGGTGCCGAACAGGCCGACGAAGGGCGCCGTGGCGCCGGTCGTGGCGAGGAAGGTCAGACCGTCTTCCATGCCGGCTTGAGTCGTCGACAGTTGCTGACGCAGCGCCCGTTCCATTTGTTCTGATGGATCGAAATGGGAAGCCAGGCGACCGGTCACCGTTTCACAGTCGTGGTTGCAGCAGTTGGCTTGGGTCGCGAGTTGGGCGTAGGGGCTGTCCTCACCGGCATCGCGCAATTTGTCGATGCCTTCTGCCACACTGCCGGCGGCCCAGAAAGCGCCAACGGCCTTTGCCGCCTTGCGCAGACGCCACCAGTCCCAGGCCTTGGCCAGGATCAGGTACCAGCTGGCAATCGACATGATGACGATCAGGATGGCGACGGTATGTGATACGGCATCACCTTGTGCCCAGAGATGGGCAAACCCGAAGGCGTTTTCTTGCGTGGTTTCCTGCATGCTATTGCTCCAATTTGAAAATGATGGGAACCAGAACCCAGCTCTGAACGGCGTTGTCACCGCGTTTGGCCGGGATGAATTTCCAGGTGCGCACGGTTTTCATCGCGGATTCGTCGAGGCGATTACTGCCGGATGAGGTGCGGATTTCGACGGCATCTGCTGTGCCGTTCGGCGTGACCGAAACGCGCAGGATGACCTTGCCTTCTTCGCCCATGCGGCGGGATAGCGGCGGATAGGGCGGGGCCGGGTTGCGCAGGTAATCGGCATCGAACCGGGCCTGGCTGACGGCAGGTGCTGCAGGAGCAGGGGGCGCGGGTTCGGCAACTTGCGGCGGCGCGACCGGGGCGCTTTCCGAAGGCGCTGCATTGCTGGTGGTTTCGAGGACCGGGGCCGGCGTCTTCGGGACGGGCTGCGGCTTCTGTTTTACGGGTTCCGGCCTGGCAACGGGCAAGGGCTTGGCCGCCGGCTCATCCCGGATTTCCGGTGGCGGCAGCAGATCGACGATCAGCGGCATTTCCATGATTTGCGGCGCGATGGTCTTGGCTGCCATGATCAGCAAAAAAATACCGACATGCAGACCGACCACGAGACCAAGCAGACTGCTGCGCTGACTGTTTGACGGGCGGGAAAGTGTGTAGCTCATGGCGATTTTCAGGTGAATCCCGTGCTCGCCGAAAAACCCCTTGGCTTGCTGGCGTCTGGCGCGCTGGCTACGGGAAAAGTTTTACAACGGAGAGAAAGCTATTTGGTCAGGATCAGTTTGTTTTCACGGGTGACGCGCAACAGATAGCGCTGGCCCGCGTGTTCGATCTCGACCGTGTTGGCGCCACGCAGGATCTGGTCGCTATCCAGCCGGAGCAGATTGCCGGCCACAGGGGCGGGATTGGCGGGTACGACTGGTTTGGGCTGGCTGTTCATGGTTTGTTTCATGATTGCTGACTAAGACGGAATGGATTTTATCTAAACGAGAACCATTGTCAACAACATTCGCATTAGCTATTCGCATCTTCCGTGCTGCAAGCTTCGCTGACTGCGCGTCCAAAACTCGATACGCCGGCATTGCGTACAAACAGGCAGCGCTTACCGGTGCGTTTGCACTGTTCCTTGACGCGCCAGTAGGCGTTGTGACTGATGCAACCGGCTTGGCAAATGACCAGGTCGGCAGTCGCCAGGACGCCATCAATGCGGTGCAGGCTTTCCTCCAGGCCACCATCGTGGTGCAGGAAGCGTCCCCCGGATTGCTCAACCAGCTGGCGATAGGCATCGACAGCACCGGAGCGTCCGCCGACGCACAGGATGCATTTGCCGGATAGCTGCTCCGCCATGCCGGGTTTCGCGTTACTGGCGCTATCCGGCGGGTTGTCCTGGGCGACCAGTTGGTTGATCGTCTCCTCGGCATGGCGCAGGCGTTGGCGTAGCTGCAAAAGTTCAGACTCATGACGGGCGGCCTGGGCATTCAGTGCGGTGCTGCGTGCTTCGGCATCGCTGGTGCGGCGTAACAGGCTTTGCCGGTCTTTCAGGTCGGGCAGGCTGGCGCGTAGTTGGTCGAGTTGGCCGGTCAGTGTCGCAATACAGGCATCGCGGCCGGCCATTTCTGCTCGCAGGTCGATCACGCGCTGGCCCAGGGCCTGGGTTTCGGTGGATTTTTCGGCCCGCAGCGATTCGTTTTCCTGACGCGCCTTGTCCAGTTGTTGACGCAGTTCGCGCGTTTCATCCTTCAGTGTTTTGAGCGTCTTCAGATCAGTCCGGGTACCCGTGCCGATCTGGTGCTGAATCATGTGGATATCACCGTAGACGTTGTGTTCGAGCGTGTTGTCGCAGGCTGGGTGAGTCCAGGTGGCCCAGAGCGCGGCAGGAATTTCTCTGCCGCTGCTGGTAGCTTCCCGCCACAAGGTTTGCAGGGCGGCTGTGTCCTTGGCACAGGCGAAGCGGCGAACGGTTTGCTGGAAGCGTTTTTCCAGTTGCTTTTGCAGTAATTCAGACAGTTGACCGCGAGATTCGCAGGCGCCTACTGCGGTGGTGTGCAGTACGAAATCGGTGGTGTCATGGGGAAAGTGCATGACTTTCTTCATCAGCGCCCGCAGCTCGGCAACGTCGAAACAGGTGCCGATGATCGGGCAGTGGAACTTGTGCGAAACCTCCCAGAGCTTGCGTCGTCGGGAAGGTTGTGGCGTTGGTGCAAGCGCCCGCGGGGCGTTGTTCAGCATGGATTCAAACAACTGCAGCGGCTGGCGGGTCGGGTTGAAGCTGCCGCCAGCGACATGAAAAGGGAAACCGGGCATGCTGGGACTCCTTGAAGAAGGCTGAGCTGGCTTGCCGGGTTTCTGGCTGGCTTGCTTAAACGAGAATTATTATTGTTTAGGCGTTATGGGTTGTCAAGCAGCTTTGCTTGCGCATCCTGGCGCAGCGTTTTTTCCACCAGATATAGACGCCGGTGATTGCCAGCAGCGCGGTGAGCAAGCCGATCAGCGTGACGATGATTCGATACGGCAGCCCCCAGAGGTGGGCGAGGTGCAGCGTCAGCAGCCAGGTCGTGACCGTGTCGCCGCTGGCCTGCCCGGTCGGCAGGTAGTTGCCGAGCAATCGGCCATCATTGGCGGCGAAGACGATGGTGGTGTTGCCGCGCTTTTCGTTGACATCGAGATCGCTGCGCACGCGGTAGTGAAATACGGCGCTGCGCGGGTCGTAGCGCAGGCTGCTTTCTTCGTGGATCGAGAAGCCGTGCTGCCGGCTTTCTTCTGCCACCAGTTGCCGGGCACGCGCCAGGGCTTCCGGCCAGGCCATGCCTGGTTGCTTTTGTGCTTGCGGCAAGCGGGGGGCCAGCTTTCGCGGTTCCGGCTGGCGTTCGAACAGCGCATCCATGACCGGCACGTAGACTTCGGGCAGGTTGAAGGCGACGCTGCTCCAGGCAAAGACGAACAGCAGCATCCAGGGCCAGAGCCCGCCGGCGCGGTGCAGGTCGTAATTGCGTTTGTAGTTGCCGGCGGACCAGCGCAGTTTCCAGGCCGGCCACCAGCGCTGCAGCCAGGCTCGCCAGCCGCGTGTTTCCGGACGTCTTGCCGCAGCCGGCAAGGTCAGCCAGGCACCGGCAAAGCAGTCGGCCGTCCATAGCAGGGCGACAATGCCGAGCAGCAGCGTGCCAAGCTTGCCCAGCGCCAGCGAGCGATGCAGTTCATAAATGAAGGGCGCGAGGTTGTGCAGGCCCTGGCTGATGTCACCGTAGTGGCGGCTGCCGAGTATTTCGCCGCTGTAGGGATTGACGAATACGGTGTCGTCGGCGGGGGGCGGTCCCTCGCCGGGTTGCAGCCAGAAGACGGCAGCCCGGTCTGCCGGGGCGTTCAGGGAAAGGTAATGGATGCTGGTGCCCGGGTAGCGTTCGAGCACGATCTGGCGCAAGGTCAGCGGATCGATTTGCCGGCTCTCTGTTGTGGGTGCTTCGACCTTGAGCCAGCCGGGATTGATCGCTGCATCAATCTCCCCGAACCAGACCAGCAGACTGCCGGTCAGGCCGGCAATGACCAGGAAGATGGCCATCGTCAGTCCGACGTAACGGTGCACCAGAACGATCAGCCGGCGCAGCATCGCCGGGCTCAGAAGCGGGCGCTCAGAGCGATGCGGAACTCACGTCCGGGTTCGCGCGAGCCGACGACGCCCTGGTAACCGGGAATGTGCTGGAAGTCCTCGGTGGTGGCGTGATCAAGGTAGTCCTTGTCGAACAGGTTCCTGATGCTGAGCGTGATCGCGTAGTCATCGCCACCAGCCGGGCGCCAGCGGGCATACACGTCATGCACGCCGTAGCCCGGCTTGTCGATCTTGCCGACGCTGGTCGGCTGGCCATCGATGCCGCGTACGAAGCGCCCTTGCCAGCCCGTGTCGATACGGTCGTTCATGGCGTAATCGAGGCTGGCGGTCACCGTGTTCCCCTGGCTGATGCCGAGACCGTTGTGGGCGTAGCCGTTGGGAACGTCGTCGTCGAGCGTCAGCAAGTTGCGGTGGAAATTCACCGCCATGTTCAGACGATTCCAGCGATAGCCGGTATGCAGTACGAAACCGCGTGATCGTAGTTCGCCGACATTCTCGTAACGGTTGGGATTGCCAAGTGGGTCAGCGATGGCGTCATCGATCCGGGTGTCGTAAATCTTGCCGCCGAAACGCAGGCGGCTTCGTTCAAATTCAAAGCCCACCTCGGATGAGCGGGCTTTCTCAGCCTTCAGGCCGGGGGCGTTGCTTGCTACCGACATCTTGAATGCATCGATATTGCCTGGTCCGCGCAGCGAGCGGGAATGAGCGGCGAGCAGCACCAGTTCAGGGTTCAGCGCGTAACTGAAGCCAATGTTCGGGCTGTAGCCGCTGGCTGTCAGCTTGGTGCCGCTGTCGTCGGTAACTTCGTAGCGGTCGTGACGGACGCCAATGTCCATGTGCAGCGGGTCGGCCAACTGGATGCGATCCTGCACGAAGACTCCGCGAACCTTGCCCTTGCCTGTTTCCTCATGCCGGTTGGTGAGCGAACCAGCATTGACGTCGTCCTTCCGGTAATCGAAACCATAGGTCAGGCGGTGATTGGCGATGATGCTGGTGTTGCGCAGATCAAAACCGGTCGATTGCATTTCGGCGATATACACGCCCCATCTGCCAATGACGTTCTGTTCGAATTCGGTCCGGGTGTCGTAGACGTTGCCCGCCAGATCAAGCAGTGGGTTGTCCGATTTCCACGTATAGCCGGCGTTCCAGGTCTTGCGCTCGCTGCGCATCGGGTAGGCCGGGTTCCACGAACTGCGGACCCATTGCGGGCGTTGGTTGCGCATGCCGTCGCTGTCGTGCTGGTCGTAGGTCAGGCGTAGCGTCTGTTCGCGCGTCAGCTTGCCGACTACCTTGAAGAAGCTCGATTCCTGCACCGAGCCGGTGCTGAAAACCTGATTGCCGCTGCCGTCTTCGTAGTCGTTCTGGTCCAGGCGGGTCAGCGAGGCCATCGCCGACCAGTTCTCGCCGAGGCGACCGAAGACCGTGGTGTGCGCTTTGTAGCCTTCGGCGTTGCTGGTGTATTCGCCCTTGACCAGGGCGCCGGCCTGTTCGCCCTGACGCAGCATTTCTTCCGGGTCCTTGGTGATGAAACGGATGGCGCCACCGAGTGCGCCCGGACCGGCGGTGGCATCGACGACGCCGGGCATGATCTCGACGCGGCTGATCAACTCGGGTTCTAGCTGCAGCCGGCCGGCGTGGTGAAAGGCACGATTGCCCTGGACGGTGCCGTCAATGGAAACATTGACCAATGTGTCCTCGACGCCGCGGACAAAGATTTTCTGGGCGATGCCGTGGCCGCCGCCGACCGAGACTTCGGGCTGGCCGGCGAACACATCTTCCAGATCGTTGGCGGCGTAGCGCTGCAGCGTCTTCGCGTTGACCCGGCCAGGGCTGGCGGCGCTGCCGGCGAGGCCGGCGGTGACGCGCACCGTCGGCAGCGTCGCTTCGCCGCCCGTCGCTGGTGCCCGGACGATGCGGCGCAGCCCGTATTTGCCGCTGGCGTCGCGGAAACCTTCGAGGTCGCTGCCGTCGAGCAGCCGGTCAAGGCCTTCCTGCGGCGTGTAGGTGCCACGCAGGCCGGCGCTGTTCAGACCGGCGACCAGTTCGCTGGGAAAGGCGAGCAGGATGCCGGCTTCGCGGCCGAAGCGGTTGAGCGCATTTTCCAGCGTACCGGGGCCGATATCGTATTTCTTGCGAGCCGAGGCGGCGCTGCTGGCGCTTGGCTCGGCGTGGGCGGCAGGTGGCAGTATCGCCGTGACGGCCAGCGCGACGGCCAGGCCGAGCAGCGTGCGCTGGAAGACGGGGGGCGTGTTATCTCTTGGGGGCATGTTCAAATCCTTCGATAAGTTGGCAAGCGAAGTGGCTTACCCTCCATGTCTCGCAAGATTCGAAAACAGCTCAGCCAGCGTAAAAAATTTTTACCGATTCCGGCTGCTCGCCTTGACCGTCGCCCAGTAGCGGGTGATGTAGTGGATTTCCACGGGCAAGGTGCTGCGCAGGGCATCGAGAATCTTTTCCGGTTCGCCGAGTGGGTACGAACCCGACAGGCGCAGCTCGGCCACCGCCGGGTCGCAGTGCAGGCGCCCGGGGCGGTGGCGGTCGACCTCGGCAACGAAATCGGCCAGGCGCATCTGGCTGGCGACGATCATGTGATCCTGCCAGGCAATGCGGTTCTCGTCGGCCGATTCCGTGGCCGAGATGGTGTCGTCGGCGAATTCCACGCTGTTGCCGGCGGCGATCGTCATCTTGCGGTCAACGGCACCGCTCGGCAGGATTTCGACGGCACCCGCGAAAACATCGAGGCGTGTCCGGTCCTCGTGGAGGCGGACCGAAAAACGGGTGCCGATCGGCACCAGCGCGCCATCCCGTGTTTCAACCCGGAACGGGCGCGGCTGCGGAAAAGCGTCGTCGCGCCCGGTATCGATCAGAATCTCGCCACGCACCAGTTTCAATTGGCGCATTTTTTCCGAAAAAACGATGTTGACCGCACTATCGCTGTTCAACTGCAGTTTGCTGCCGTCCGCCAGTCGCAGCGTGCGCCGCTCGCCGGTGGCGCTCTGCTCGTCGGCCAGCCAGGCTTGCCAGGGCGCGTTGTCGCGCACCGTCAATACGCTGCCACCTGCAAAGAGGGCAAGTGCCAGCAGCTTGATGGCCTGGCGCCGGCTGTGCGTGGCAGGCTGGGTCAGCGCCGCCTGGGCCAGGGTCGAGCCGAGCGGTGAGGCGAGGCCGCCCAGTCGGGCGTTGACCGATTCGATGCGCTGCCAGGCGCGCTCGTGGGCCGGGTCCTGTGCCCGCCAGCGCTGGATGGCTTGATCGGTGTCCGATGTCGGGCCGGCCGTTTGTAACTCGACCAGCCAGGTCACCGCCTGTCGGGCGACCTCGGGCGGAATGCCGGCAATATTGCGGTCGACCGCGGCTGCGGGCAAAAAACCGGGGGCGCCGGCAGGCGAGGGCGAGGCGCTACGCATTCAGTCCAGTTCCAGCGCGAAATAGCATTGGGCGCCGGCCTTGATCAGGTAGCGCTTGACCGAACTGAGCGAGATGTTCAGCGCGGCGGCGATTTCACCGTGACTCATGCCGTCGAGCTGGGCATGCAGGAAGGCACGCTTGACGACGGTCGGCAGGCCATCGAGCAGGCGGTCGATCTCGATCAGGGTTTCCAGCAGGCAGGCTTTTTCCTCAGCCGATGGCGCAACGGCAGCCGGCCATTGCGCCAGCGTTTCCATGAAGGCGCGTTCGATCCGTTCGTGTCGCCAGTGATTGGATAGCACCCGCTGGGCCACGGTGACCAGGAAGGCGCGCGGCTCTTCCAGTTGCGGCACTTCCGCGCGGTTGAGCAAGCGCAGGTAAGTGTCGTGCAACAAATCCGCCGCCCGGTGCGTACAGCCGAGCTTCTTGCGCAGCCAGGCGTGCAGCCATCGATGATGGTCGACGTACAGTTCGGCAATGGAATGGGCAGTGGACACAGAGCGCTCCGGTTTGGAAAAACGCTGGCTGGCTGCCCATTGGGTGGCTGGCTATTGGGAATGGTTCTTATTATGGTGGCGAGGCAGCGCGCCGTCAATAACGTGTCTGGGCTACAGCCGTGTCCGGAAATGCTTCGGTGGCTGACCGAAGTGGCGGCGGAAAGCTGTCGAGAAGTTGGCCTGACTGCTGTAGCCGGCAATTTCGGCGGCACGGGCGACACTGACGCCATCGCGCTGCAGCGCGATGGCGGCGCGTTCGAGGCGGCTGCGGCGCAGGTAATCGAAGATGCTGCAGGCGAAAACCTGACGGAATTGCTGTTGCAGCGTGTTGGCGTTGCAGCCGAGGTGCTGGGCGATGGCGCTCATGTCGAGTGTGTCGGCCTCGCCGCTGTCGAGCAGGCGTTGCAATTGACAGATGCGCCGGTAGGCGGCCGGGGGCAGGCCGGGAGCCGGTTTCTGGTCGACGCAGCCAGTTAGGGCGAAGGCTTCTGCGATCAGTTCAAGTGCGCGGCTTTCCTGGTAAAGCTGATGCATTGGCCCGTCGAAGCTGGCTGGCCGGATCAGTTGTTCAGTGATCGCGACGGCGCGCGGCGATGGTTGCCATTGGCGGATTTCCAGATGCTCGCCGAAATTGTCGCGGGCCAGGCCGGCAGTGTCGAACCACGTCCGGGCCAGGGTCAGTACGACCATGCGCTCGTGTACGCCGGCTTGGCCGATGCGTTCGAATAATTCGGTTTCATTCAGCGTCGCGACGACACCGCAGGGTCTGGCTGTTGCACCCTGGCCGGCGTCGAGCGGTAGCGGTGTGTTGCCGAAATGGACACGGGCGGTGCCTTCGAGCTTGAGCATGATCTTGATGCTTTCGCCTTCAAGAACCGAGCGAGTGTGCATGTCGTGCAGGTGAACGATGTCGGTGCAATGGAGATGGAGGCCGTCGCGCAGGCGGTTGAAAGAGAAATGACCGGCAAGCAGTGGCGACTGTGTTTGCGCGTGCGGGGCAAGCAGTTCGACGCCGTTATCGATCCTGCGGAAGAGTGCGGCGAAATCAGCAACGCCCAAGCTGTCCCGGGGCATCGCAGGCGGGATGGAAGTGGCTGTTGGTCGCGCAAACATCTTTGTTGCTCCAGCAAACAAAAAGCAAAAGGGTTTTTGCGATACTACGCCCGGATTTTATAAATGAAAACAATTCGCAATACTTTCTAGCAGATGATCGAGTCTGCAATCAGGGGAATTCGCATGCTTACCAGACCCAACACCCTGGCCGTCAGGCCCCTTGCTGTCGCTCTTGCGCTGGCCTTTGCCGGTACTTCGGCCGTTGCCCAGCAGGAAACCGTTCTTGCCGATACCGTCGTGCTTGGTACGGCCGAGGAGACGTTGAAGCAGTCGCTCGGCGTGTCGGTGATCACCGCCGACGACATCGAGCGCAAGCCGCCGGCCAACGACCTGTCGGAAATCATCCGGACGATGCCCGGCGTCAACCTGACCGGTAACTCGACCAGCGGTCAGCGCGGCAACAACCGCCAGATCGACCTGCGTGGCATGGGGCCGGAAAATACCCTGATCCTGGTCGACGGCAAGCCGGTCAGCAGTCGCAATGCGGTCCGCTACGGCTGGCGTGGTGAACGCGACAGCCGCGGCGACAGTAACTGGGTGCCGGCCGAGATGGTCGAGAAAATCGAAGTCATTCGCGGTCCGGCCGCCGCCCGCTATGGCAACGGCGCCGCTGGTGGCGTCGTCAATATCGTCACCAAATCGGTGGCCACCGAGCACCACGGGCAGGTGACGGTCTACGCCAACGCCCCGGAACATTCCGATGAAGGCGCGACGCGCCGGCTCAATTTCGCACTCAGTGGCCCGATCTCGGAGCAGCTTTCGTACCGGGTTTACGGCAACCTCAACAAGACTGATTCGGATGATCGCGACATCAACGATGGTCATCAAGCGCCGGGGTTCGCCACTTCCTTGCCAGCGGGGCGCGAGGGGGTGCGCAACCGCGACCTTGGCGCCCGCCTGAGCTGGACCTTCCTGCCGGGGCAAGTGCTGGAGTTCGATGCCGCCCATGGTCGTCAAGGCAATATCTATGTCGGCGATACGCAGAATGTTGGCAGCAATGCCACGGTCGACGCGTTGATCGGCAAGGAAACCAACCGCATGGAGCGCAAGACATACAGTCTGACGCACAAGGGGCGCTACGATTTTGGGACTTCCACTTCGTTCATCCAATATGCCGAAACCGAGAACCGTCGGATTCAGGAAGGTCTGGTCGGCGGAACGGAGGGGATTTTCCTGACTGGCACACCGCCACTCCTGACCAACGACCTGACTGAATGGACCGCGCACAGTGAATTCAACATTCCGCTGCGTGGCGCACTGAATCAGATGCTGACGGTCGGCGTCGAGTGGACCGAGGCGAAGTTCGAGGACGCTTCGTCGAACACCGTTGCCACCAGCTACGGTTCGATCCCCGGGGTCAGCAGCACCGGCCGCAGCGGCAAGAGCGAGTCGCGGATTGCCTCGGTCTTCGTCGAGGACAATATCGAACTGTCGGCTTCGACCATCCTGACCCCCGGCTTGCGCTACGACCACCACGATCAGTCGGGAGGCAACTGGAGCCCGGCGCTGAATCTCTCGCACATGTTCAGCGACACGGTCACTTTCAAGGCTGGCGTCGCCCGCGCCTACAAGGCACCGAATCTCTATCAGAACAACCCGAACTATCTTATGTACAGCTCCGGCAACGGCTGCATGACGGTTGGCAACGGCACCACCGGCTGCTACCTGATCGGCAATGACAATCTCGAACCGGAAACCAGCGTCAACAAGGAGCTTGGCATCGAGTTCAAGAGCGCCGCGCTGGCGGCCAGCATGACCTGGTTCCGCAACGATTATCGCAACAAGATCCAGGCAGGAACAGGACCGGTCGCCATCAGCACGACCAATAACCGCAGCATCTATCAGTGGGCGAATATTCCCAAGGCAGTGGTCTCGGGCATCGAAGGCAACCTGCGCCTGCCGCTGGGCAAGTCGCTGGACTGGAATACCAATGTCACCTACATGCTTGAGTCGAAGAACAAGACGACCGGTGACTACCTGTCGGTGATTCCGGAATACACCGTCAATAGCTCGCTCGACTGGCGCATCAGTGATGCTTGGAGCAGCTTGTTCACAGTCACCTGGTACGGCGAACAGAAGCCGATGAAGCTTGACTACAAGGGCGCGCCGGTTAGCGGGACCTCGGCCGACACGGTGTCTCCGTATGCGATCGCCGGGCTGAGCACGAGCTACACGATGAACAAGAACCTGAAGTTCACCGCCGGTATCAGCAACCTGTTCGACAAGCGCCAGTATCGTGCCGGCAACTCGGTCAGCGTCAGCTCGACGGCGGGCTACGGCACCAGCGGCGGTGCGGGCGCCCATACCTATAATGAACCGGGGCGGACCTACTACCTGTCGATGACTTCGTCGTTCTGATGCACGGAAGCGGATCCGTCGCCACCCGGTATTTCGCCGGGTGTTTTTTTCGCTTCTTCCTGCTGGCGTTGCCGGCGGCAGAAGCAGCCCAGCCGTTAGCCGTTCTTGATCTGGCCGCTGACGGAGGCCGCAGCTATCGGGTCGAGGTCCGGCGGCCGCCCGTGCTACCGCCGTCCGCTGGCTATCCGGTGCTCTACCTGCTCGATGGCAATGCAGCGCTGACAAGCCTGCCGGAAGATGTCACCGGGCGCGTGCTGATCGTCGCCATCGGCCATCATGGCAGCAGCCGTTTCGATGTTGCCGGCCGGGTTTTCGATTTTACGCCGGCGTTGACCGGTGGGGACGAGTTCGATCCCCTGGTACCGGCGCGTCGGGCCGGCGGCGCCCAGGCTTTCGCCGCTTTCATCGAGCGCCGGGTCAAGCCGGCGGTGGCCGCTGTCTACCCCGTCGACGCCAGCCGGCAGGGGCTGTGGGGACATTCCTACGGTGGCCTGTTCGTGCTCCACACGCTGCTGACCCGGCCGGCCGATTTCCGCTGCTACGCCGCCGCCAGCCCGTCGCTGTGGTGGCGCGACGGCTATCTGCCGCGGTTGGCGCAGTCGACCCCGCCAGCGGCGCGCCAGACGGCGAGCTTGCTGGTCACCCGCGGCGGCGCCGAGATGCCGGCGCAGGCGCCGCAGGGCGACCCGCGCGCGCTTGCCGCCTGGCGACTGCGCAACAGCGTCCCGGCCGACGCCGCCGCCACTTTCGCGGCCGCCCATCCGGGGCCGGCCGAATACCTGGAACTGCCCGGGCTGAACCACGGCGAGGCCTTCGCCGCCTCACTGGCGCCGACGCTGGCCTGGTTCGCCCGCTGCATCGAGGAGTGAATTGATGACACTGCTTTCCCTGCTGTTCTGCCTGGGCGCCGCGGCGCTGATTTACGCCGCTGCGCCGCATTGCCCGCTGCCGCCAGTTGCCAGCCGGATCGTCCTGCGGCGGGCCGGCGGCCTGTTGCTGCTGGTTGGCCTGTGGTCGTGGTCACAACTGCTGCATCCGGCCGCCGCCATTTTCGTCACGCTCAGCCTGGCGATGCTCGCTTTCGGGCTGCTGCCCTGGCTGGCGCTGCCCTGGCTGGCGCTGCCCTGGCGGCGGACGCCGGGAGGCCGGCGATGAGCGACTACCGCAAGGATTACCTGAGCAAGACGCTGGCCGCGGTGATTCTTGGCCTCGGCATCGCTTTTGCCGGCAGCGCGCTGATCGCCTGGGGTACGCCGGGCGGGCCGGCGGCACCAAACAAGTTCCAGTTCGTCATGTGGGTCGTTTCGCCGTTATGGACGCTGGTGCTGGCGCTGGTCTACCTGTTCCGTAATGGACGGCGGGCCTGGCTGGTGCTCAGCCTGGCCAACCTCGTGCTGTTCGGCGCCTACCTGCTGATCCGCTTCCTGCATTCCTGATTCCTGATTCCTGATTCCTGATTCCGCGAGCTGCCATGCGTTCCAACATCATCCGCGCCTACAAGGGCGTTCATACCTGGACCGGCATCCTGACCGGCCTGGCCCTGTTCATCGCTTTCTACGCTGGTGCCCTGACGATGTTCGAGGAAAGCCTCGAACGCTGGGTGGCGCCGCCCGGGCGTCACGCCCAGACGCCGCTGGTGCAGGCCGACGCGCTGATCGCGGCGGCGCTGGCGGCGCGGCCGGAAGCCGCCAAACAGTTCACATTGCATCTAGCCGAGACGGCGCCGCTTGGCCGCCTGACCTGGCAGAAGGGCCGCGACGATGCGCAGCCCTGGTCGGCCGAACTCGACGCCGCCGGCGAACTGCAGCTGGTCCGCCTGGCGCCCGGCGGGGTCGCCCAGTTCGTCGACACCCTGCACCGCACTGCTGGTATTCCCGGCGATCACGAGATCGGCGAGACGGCGATGGGCATCGTCAGCGTCGTCTATGTCGTTGCGCTGGTCTCCGGGCTGATCGTGTTGCTGCCGTCGCTGATCAAGGATTTTTTCGCCCTGCGCGTCGGTCGCAACCTCAAGCGGATGTGGCTGGACGCGCACAACCTGCTCGGCATCACCAGTTTTCCCTTTCACCTGCTGATCGCGCTAACCTCGGTGATCTTCTGCCTGCATGATCCGATCTACGCGCTCCAGGACCCGCTGATCTACGACGGCAAGTTCCGCCAGGTCACCGCGTCCAGCGGCGTTCTGGCGCAGGCGCCGAAGGACCCGGCGGCGGCGCCGATGCTGCCGGTACAGGCATTGCTCGACCAGGTCGCTGAACTCGAGCCTGGCTTCCAGCCAAGCGCCATCGAATACCGCAATGCCGGCACCGGCGGTGCCGTCGCCCGGGTGATCGGCGACGATCCGCGCTACTTGGTGCGCAACGTTGGTTTTGTCGTGCTCGGCGCGGTCGACGGCAGGATTCTCAATACCGATTACCTGCCCGGCCACCAGGGCAGCTGGAGCGCCGTCGTCGCCGCCTTCTTCGCAGTGCATTTCGGCACCTACGGCGGCGAGACGATGCGTTGGGTTTATTTCCTGCTCGGTCTCGGCGGCGCCTTCGTCTTCTATTCGGGCAACCTGCTCTGGCTGGAAACACGCCGGCGCAAGGCGAAAGCCGGCGAACTGCCGGCCCAGGCGAGGGCTTCGCGCTGGCTTGCGGCGGGCACCGTCGGCACCTGCCTCGGTTGCATCGCCGGTGTCTCGGCGATGCTGGTCGTCGGCAAGTGGTGGCCGGGCGTTGCCCCGGAAACCGTCTATTACCTGGTGTTCCTGTTCTGCGTCGCCTGGGCGTTCATTGCCGGCGCGCCGCGCGCCGCGGTCCAGCTCGGCTGGCTGACAGCGCTGGCGACGGCGGCCTTGCCGGCAACATCGCTGCTTGCCTGGCTGCTGCCCGACAGCGGCCTGTGGTGGCATGCGCCGGCCTTCGGGGTCGATCTGGTGGCCGCTGCCGGGGCGCTGATGCTGGCCTGGGCGGCGGTCGCGGCCGGCCGCCGGGCGCGGGGCGGCGATGCCGACAGCGTCTGGGCTCAGCCGGCTTCGTCGCAGCCCTTGCCGCCGTCCGGTCGCGGGCCGGCGAGCGCCTGCCAGGAGTAAAGCAGGTAGAGGCTCCAGCCGACCAGCCACAGCGTCGCCGCGCTGTGCAGCAGCGGCAGGTAGGCGCCAGCGAAGGCGGGCAGGCTGGCGGCGGCGCGCAGCAGGGCGGCGCCGAGCAGCAGCGCGGCGGCGCCGGGTAGCCAGCGGCGGTGGTCGAGGCCGTGGCCGCTGTGCAGGCGGCCGGCGACGCTCATGACGATCAGGATCGATAGCGCCATCGCCCCGGCCAGCAGCAGGTGGTGGCCGGCGCTGTTCCAGTTGCCGCCGGCGAGCAGGCCGATGCCGATCAGCGCGTAGCCGAGCGCCATCGCCCAGTACACCAGGTAGGGAATGAGCACCCAGCGCTGCCACAGCGCCCGGCCGACGTGCCAGTCGTTGAGCAGGTTGAGGAGGGCGGCGGCGGCGGCGAGCGCCAGCCAGCCGGCGACGGCGTTGCCGGGCAGGAAGAACTCGGCGGCCGAGAACAGGCCGATGGCGAAGATCGCCAGCTTGCGCCGCGGCGGCCGGGCGAGGTAGGGCGCGGCGATGCCGCCCTGGCGTTCGAGCACGTCGTTGACCAGGCGCATCGAGATGCGCGACAGGGCGATGACGATGAGCATCATCATCAGGCCGACGCCGAGCAGCAGCCAGGCCATTGCGTCGCCGCCGCGCCACAGCGCCAGGTAGAAACCGGCATGGATCACGGTCAACGCCGCCAGCGCATGAAAAAACGCTAGGTGGCGGCGGCTCGGCTGGCGCCACAGCGGGCCGGCGATGCGGGCGGTCAGCAGGGCCAGGAAGGCGAGGTCGCAGACAGCCGCCGGCAGCACGCCGAGCCAGCCGGCGAGCAGGTAGAAGAGACGGCCGCCGACCCACAGGCCGAGCAAAATTTGCACAGTTTTGCGGTCGACCGCCGGCGAACCGGTAAATTCGATGATCGCGGTCAGCAGGAAGCCGGCGATCGAGGCGCCGGCAAAGCCGAAGATCATCTCGTGGGCGTGCCAGACGACGGCGCCGCCGGGCAGTTCGGGCAGCGGCAGCAGGCCGGCCAGCGCGCCCAGCCACCAGGCCATGGCAACGACGGCGTGGCCGGCGGTGAGCAGAAAGAAGGGGCGGAAGGCGCACAGCCACAAGTTTGCGACCATGGAATCAAAGGCTGGCCCCAGGGGCGACGGCCAGAAACGGGCGATTTTCATGCGCCCTCCAGCGGCGGCAGCGCGAAGGCGGCGCGGATATCCGGCCAGCGGATGAACTCGGCGGTGCGGGCGAAGACCCAGGCTTCGTCGCGGGCGGCGACCGGGGTATCGACCCGGTGCTCGGCGACGATCCGGCCGGGGCTGCCGCTCATCACCAGGATGCGGTCGGCCAGGCGGACGGCTTCCATCAAATCGTGGGTGATCATCAGCACGGCGCTGCCGTGCGCCGTGCGCTCGCCGGCGAGCAGCGCGTAGAGCTCGCTCTTGAGGCCGATGTCGAGCGCCGAAAAGGCCTCGTCGAGCAGCAGCAGGTCGGGCGAGACGGCGAAGGCGCGGGCCAGCGCGGCGCGGCTCTGCATGCCGCCGGAGAGGGCGCCCGGGTACTTCGCCAGGTCGTCGGCAGTCAGGCCCATGCGCGCCGCCAGCCCGGCCGCCTGGCGGTCGCGCTCGGCACGGGCGACGCCGCACGCTTTGAGGCCGAGGCCGATGTTGGCCAGCGTGCGCTTCCACGGCAGCAGCCGCGGTTGCTGGAACATCATCGCCGGCCGCGCGAAGCTGCTGGCGATGCTGCCTTCCCACGGCGTCAGCAGGCCGGCGGCGAGGTTGAGCAGGGTCGTCTTGCCGCAGCCGGAAGGGCCGACCAGCGCTACCGCCTCGCCTTCGCCGACATTCAGCGCGATGTCTTCGAGCACGCGCTGGTAGCCGAAACGGTGGTTCAGCGCGGAAATGGTCAGTTGCTTGATGATGCGAACTCCCGCCAGGATTCGACGCGGCGCTTGAGCGGTTCGAGCAGCAGATACTCGATCGCCAGCAGCGTGCCGACCAGCGCGACGATCCAGGCCATTGAGGCGGCCGTGTCGAGGTGGCTGCGCGAGACCGCCAGCGCGGCGCCGATGCCGTCCTCGGTGGACAGCAGCTCGGCCATGACGACGATCTTCCACGACATGCCGAGCGCCGAGATCCACGCCGGGAAGAGATAGGAAACGACGTGCGGGAGATAGACGTCGGTCAGCTTCATCCACGTCGACAGCCCGAACATCCGGGCGACTTCCTTCAACTGTCCGTCGAGCGTGCGCGTGCCTTGCATGGCGCCGACGAAGATGATCGGGAAACAGGCGATGAAGACGGTGAAGATCGGCGTCCCGTCGCCGGCGCCGAACCACAGCAGGGCCAGGATCAGCCAGGCGATCGGCGGCATGCCGACGAGCACGGTGATGATCGGCCGGGCCATCATCGAGGCGGTCATCGAGACGCCGGCGGCCAGTCCGAGCAGGCTGCCGACGCCGACCGAGAGGCCGAAGCCGGCCAGCGCCCGGCGCGCCGTGACGGCGATTTCCGGCCCGGCGGCGCCGCTGGCGAAGAGGCCGTGCAGCGTGCCGAGGGCTTCGATCGGCGTCGGCAGGATCAGCGGCCCGAGCTGTTGCGCGGTCAACTCCCAGATCGCGAGAAAAATGCCCAGGCTGGCCAGCGAGCCCCAGCCGCTCCACAGGTAGTGGCCGCTCGCCGTCAGCCAGTCGCCGGCCGCTCGTTTCATGGTCCGTAGAAGGCGTCGTCGGGCAATTTGCCGCCAACCAGCGCCGGGTTCTCGCCGTGCAGGCGTTCGAGGAAGAACTGCAGCTCGGGGCGCGCGGCGGCGATCGGCACGTGACGCATCTGGCTGACTGCCAGCGAATCGGCGACGGCTTCCGGGCTGAGCAGGTCGATCCGTTTGGCGACCATTTCGCCGCAGGCCAGCGCGTTCTTCTGGCACCAGTTCAGCGAACGTTCGTAGGCGGCCATGATTTTTGCCTGTAATTCGCGGTCGACCGCAGTACGCCCGATGGCGGCGATGCCGGCCTGCGGGATGCGCGCCTCGCGCTGGTACAGCCGGCCCCATTCCTTTTGCAGGTCGACGCTGCGGTACAGATCCGGGGCGATCAGGCTGACCGGGAAGGATTTCGTCTTGCGCAGCGCCATCGAGACCGCCGGCTCGGCGAGCAGCGCGTGGTCGACGCGACGGGTCACCAGCAACTGCATCGCGTCGAGCGGTGAGGCGACGTAGCGCAGCTTGAAATCCTTCTTCGCATTCAGCCCCTGCTTTTCGGCGAGCAGTGCAAAGACGATATCGGGCATGTCGGCGCGGAAAGGCATGGCGATTTCCTTGCCGCGGAAATCGGCCAGCGTCTTTGCCTGGCCGTCGCGCGACACCATCCACAGCACGCCCCAGGTCGAGATGTTGAGCAGGCGCAGCTTGACGCCGCGGTTGTAGAGGTTGGCAGCGACGTTGCTCGGCATCGCGACGAAATCGGCCTGGCCGCCGAGGGCGAGCACGCGCAGCTGGTCGGGGTCCTTCCAGACGCGGAACTCGACCTTGTCGGCGATATCCTTGAGCGCGCCGCTTTCGATCATGTGGATCAGCGGCGTCGACACCGAGGCCGGCGGACCGGCCAGCACCAGTGAAGGCAGCCGGCCCGCCGCCAACGCCGGCGTGGCCAGCGCAAAAACAGTCAACAGGGCGGCGAACCGGCGGCGCATCAGAAGCTCCCGCGCCAGGCAAGCTGGACGCTGCGGCCCGGGGCCTTGATCTCGTTGCCGGAAATGCCTTCGGTCAGGTGCTCATGGTAGGTCTTGTCGGCCAGGTTCTTGACGGTAAAACGCAGGCTCTGGTTCTTGGCGAACTGCCAGGTCGCGCCAAGGTCGGCGGTGACGAAGCCGGCCGTGCGGTTTTCCGTGCCGCGGGTGAATTGCGTGGCGACGCGGTCCTGCTCGTCCACCAGGCGCAGCGTGAAGTCGGCCTTGACGCCAGGCAGCACGCTGCCCAGCCAGCCGAGCGAGATTTCATCGGCCGGCATCTGGAACAGCGGCTCGTTCAGATCGTCGTTGTCGCCGCGGATGCGCGAGTAGCCGGCGTTCAGCCAGTGGCCGCCAGCGACCTGCCAGGCGACTTTGGCTTCGAAGCCCTTGATCGTCGCGCTGCCGAGGTTGACCGTCTTCTTGCAATTGCCCGCGTTGGCGGTGCCGCAGGCAGCGGTGGCGGTGGCACCGGTGAGAATCTGGCCGGTGATGTAGTTGTCGATGCGGTTGTAAAACGCCGAAACCTGGTAGTTGACCGCAGCATTTGCCCCCTTGAGGCCGATTTCGAACTGGTCGGCCTTTTCGGATTCGACTTCCGGGCTGCCGGCGTAGAAATAGCCGTCGCCGCGCAGGCCCGACTCGTAGCGCTCGCGCATGCCGGGGGCGCGGAAGGCGCGGGCGACGCTGGCGTAGGGACGGAGCAGCGGCGCCACTTCATAAACCGCACCGAGGCTGCCGGAGAAAGCGCTCTCCTTGTTGTCGAGGCCGGTGGTGCGGACGCCGTTGTTCATGCTGGCGGCGTCGCCGTCGACGCTGTCGTAGCGCAGGCCGGCGAGCAGGTTGAGCTTGCCGAAGCGCATGTCGTCCTGCAGGTAGGTGCCGAGCGCGCGGATTTCGGCATCCTGGAACGGGTTGTTCGCGCTCAGCGTGGTGAACGGTGCGCCGCTGGCCATGTAGCGGTCCGGGTTGCCGGTCATCTTCCAGGCATTGATGCCGAACGACAGCAGGTGCTGTGGATGCGCCAGCCAGTCGGCCTTGGCGTCGATACCGTCGGTGCGGAAAGTGACCTGGTTGGTGACGATGTCGCGGCGGAGGTTGTTGGCATGGCTGTAGATGTAGCGTTCCATTTCCTGGCGGTAGACGCGCAGGTCAAAGTTCACTGGTGCGGCGCCATCGCCCTTGCGGTTGTAGCCGAGTTCGTAAAGGCGGCGTTCCTGCTTCGGCGAATGCACGGTGGTGCTGCCGACCAGCGGGCTGGCGTGGGCGCGCGTCGACCCCGGATACCAGACGTCCTCGTCCTGATGATGCTGCGCCGAGACGCGAACTTGCTGCTGGCTGTCGATACGGAAGCGGTACTGGCCGATGAAGGCGTCGGAATCGTAGCCGGTACGGTCGACCTTGCCTTTCGGTGAGTCGTAATCGTCGATCCGGGCCAGCGAGGCGCCGAGCATCAGCGCATGGTCGCCCTGGCTGGCGTTCACCACCGCTGTACCGCGCCAGCCTTCGCTGGCGCTGTCGTAGCTGGCGCCGGCCTGGAGACCGATGCCCGGGGTGAATTTTGCCTGCGGCATGAGCACGTTGATCGCGCCGCCGAGTGCGCCGGTGCCGTAGAGCACCGAGGCGCCGCCCTTGACCACTTCGACGCGCTCGGCCAGGCCGAGCGTCATGAACGATGCGACGGCGCCGGCCGGCTGCGCCGAATTGAAGCGCATGCCATCGACCAGCAGCACCGTGCTTTCCTTGCCGAGACCGCGGATCACCGGGTTCTGGCCCTGCGCGCTGTCGTTCGAGATGGCGATGCCCGGTTCGCCGCGCAGCGCATCGCCGACGTTGGCGGCGCCGCGCCGGGCGATTTCGTCGGCATCAAGGGTGGCGGTGGAAATTGGCGTTTCGAGATCGGCCGAGGCATAGCCCTTGGCGGTGACGTTGACGGCGGAAAGTGTCGTTTCTTCGGCGTTGACCGCAGAAAAGGCAAACATCAACGCCAGGGCAAGCGGGGTGAGGCGAGGCAGGTCCATGAATGACTCCAGGGGGTGAGGCTGGCTGGCGTCATGCTGGCTTGCCGGATAATGAGCAGAGGCAAATTGTAACGATTGATAATCGTTCGTAACTTGATCTGTCTTAAATTTGTGTATTTGAATATTGGCGATTAATGAATTACACGCGAAAACACGCCGTCCGGTTCGGTGGCGTGTCAGAAATGATTTGGGGAGAGAGGGTGCAGCAGTTTTTCGCGCAAAAAAAAGCTGGCTGGCGTTTGGCTGGCTTGCCTGAAGGGCGGGTGATAAAACTCAGTTAGCCAGATCGCTGGCTTGATGGCATAGACG
The DNA here is from genome assembly GCF_030824335.1 of Azonexus sp. Classification (GTDB taxonomy): domain Bacteria; phylum Pseudomonadota; class Gammaproteobacteria; order Burkholderiales; family Rhodocyclaceae; genus Azonexus. The sequence goes on along the minus strand of NZ_JAVBXX010000028.1, from coordinate 5,237 downwards.
TAGCGCGAGATTGTCGCGTTCGCGGGCGAGGCGTTCGCATTCCCGATGTGCAGCACAGATGGTTTTGTCCAGATGCCAGACGCGCTGGGCAGCAGCGATCAGCCGTTCATTGGCATCTCTTGCTTCCATCAATTGACGGCCCAGTTCAATAATGGGCTGGCCGGATTCCAGTTCGGCAATTCGGGCACGATAATTTTCGCAGCATGTTTCCAGTGTGCTGATGCGGTTGGTTTGCTCGATGCTGCGATTGCTGTTGAGCGTTGCCATGCGTTTCTGGCTGGCCCGTGCCTGGCGCAGTGCTTGCCGGAGGGCAATATTTTCGCCTTCCAGTTCACTGATGCGTTCCTGCGGGGAATTTTCTTCGGGTTCTCGCTCAAGCAGAGCGCGATTTTCAAGCGGCGCAAGCATGTTGGTTCTCCGTATTGCCCAGGCGCAGACTGGCGCGTTCGCAGAGTCGGCGAGTGTCGTCATCAATCTCCATGTCGCAGAGATGATCGAGCAATCGTGCCGCGTTCAGTGCCGAATGGCGGCAGCCGGTTTCTTCGTGGATCAGCAGCAGGCTCAAGGTCGCTGCCCAAAGGTCGCTCGGTGGCATGGCTGGCTCCTTCAGATCGTCGTGCCGGCGATCATCAGCCACAGCAGTAATCCCGCGATGGCGATATTGGTCATCAGACTAGTCATGGCATACCTCGTTTAATTGAGAATTGTTCTCAATGTACATCACCTTGAGATAAAGTCAAACAAGAATTGATGTTATTTACCCGGTTGTCGTTAAGGCGGGAGGGGCCGATGAATTTGGCACCCTCCATGTATTGGCCGGCTCAGCGACCTGTGCCGTTTGCTTGGTGGCGGTGATACTTCGATCCCTACTTCGTCAGGATCAATTTGTCTTGGCGGGTGATGCGCAGGCGGTAGTCATTCCCGCAGTGTTGAATTGAAATTTCGTTGCTGTTGCCAAACAAGCTGAGGCTGGGAATGCAGTTGCTTACTCGTGCTTCAGTCATCACGGGCAGGATATCGGCATTTTCACGCATCATGCGCGGTGTGCTGCGCGGGCCGTTGGCATGCAGGAAAGGGATGCGCAGGTTTCTGGCGGCGTTGTCCATGGTGTACTCCTGAAATGGCTTACATGCGAGTGGCGTAATACTCGACCACGCGTTGCAGGTCGAGCGGGAAAGGGGCGGCGTCGCCATCCGGCAAGTGAGTCAGTCGGGCGGTCTGGGTGTCGGGGTCGAGACTGATCCATTGCGGGCGCTCAAGCGCAGGCTCTTCCAGCGTGGCACGGAGCAGGTCGATTTTTCGTCCGGCTGCGCTCGGGCCGAAGGCATCGCCGATGCGCAGGCGGATTGACGGAATGGTGACGCGCTTGCCGTTGAGCAGGAAGTGACCGTGGCTGACCAGTTGGCGGGCGGCCGGGATGGTTGGCGCGAAACCGGCGCGGAACACCATGTTGTCGAGGCGACGTTCGAGCAACTCGACCAGCTTGTTGCCGGTGGCACCACGATCCTTCTTGGCATCGGCAACGGCGCGGCGCAATTGACGTTCAGTCAGGCCGTAGTTGTAGCGCAGTTTCTGTTTTTCCATCAGTTGCAGGCCGAATTCCGACTTGCGTCCCCCTACTTTGCGGGCACCATGCTGGCCGGGGGGCTGATTGCGTTCCTGCATGGATTTGCGCGACAGGCCGGGCAGGTCAATGCCGAGGGCGCGCAGGACTTTGAGGCGGGGGCCGGTGTAACGGGACATGAGACTCTCTCTTTGTGTATTTTCAGTGGGTATGGCAACCGGGTGCGGTCAACGGATAGAAATCGACGGGAATCGACGCCGGATGGCACTGCACGGCCTCCCAGCCGCCGAGGACTTCCTGCAAGGTGCTTTTGAGAAAGGGGTTGATGCCATCGATATCCTTCATGCCCCGCAGGTGCGCCCGCAACGCTTCGGTTTTGTTGAAGGTGGCGCCGCGCAGGGCGGATGAAGAAAGCAGGTGAATGACGGCTGCCAGTCGAAGTTCGAGCGGCATGTCGGCGTTTTCCATGGGGCACTCCAGTCGTTTCGGGGAAACTGGCTGGCTTGCTGGAAAATCGGCTAGCTGGCTGGTGAATGAGAATTATTGCTAATTAAATTGGCTGCGTCAACAGACTTCATGAGCGCCGGGCGTATCAGCGATCTCCTTCCGGTACATAGACCATCGAACCATCCTTCATCTTGTAGGCGACGCCGGCTTTCTCGCCGTCGCCGCCGCCAATTTCACCGCTCGCCTTGTATTTTTCGACCTTCTCGCCTTTCTTGATCAGGACTTCCATGGTCGGTTTGCCGGCATCGGTGATCACCGTGACGTCCTGTTTGTTGAACGGATTGATCAGCGGGTTTTTGGCGACTGTAATGAGCAAGGCAGCGATGATGACGAGGAAAATATCGATCAGGTTGACCACCGACAGGATCGGATCCTCGGTTTCCGGTTCGTGCAGCAGTTTGATGCTCATGCCGATACCCCGCGCAGCGCGTGGACTTCGAGGATTTCTTCAGCCAGCCAGCGGCGGCGAACATTGACCACCCAGTAGGTAATTGAGGCGGCGATCAGGGCCAGGATGACGGCTGAGAAGGCGATGGTCAGGTTGTGCGAAACGTCGGCGAGATTACCGTCGGATAGCGATTTAAGTGCCGGCCCCATGGGAATCATGGTGGCAACGAGGCCAAGCATCGGCGTCACCCGACTGGCGATGCGCGGGTTTTCCAGCAGTGTGTGGGCGAAAACATCGAGTTGGTCATCCGACAAGCCGGGTTGCTGGCGGAAGTGGTTGAGCAGCAAGCGTCCCTTGCCGCTTCTGCGCCGCTGGGCGAGGACGATGAATTCTCCAAGTACCCAGAAGGCGTAGAGGAAGAGCGCGGCGATCAAGGCCAGCGTGGGCAGCAGGAAAAGCTGCGAGATTTGGTACATGCTGAGTTCGACAAGATTGGACATGATTTCTCCGGTTGGTTTGGGTTGATGGGGCTTACCACTTGCCTTCGAGCGACAGCAGCAAAGTGCGTTGGCCGCGCTCGAAGCCACCCAGGCGCCAGTCTTCGCCGGCAGCGGCAAAGTGCGAAAAGCGCCGGGTGTCGGCGCGCAGCAGGTTCTGCGTGTCGAGGCGCAGATTCAGTTGCTGGCTCAGGCGACGGGTGAGATAGAGATCGAGCAAGGTTTTCGGCCGCTGTTGCGTGCTTGTTTCGCCAGGAATGTCGGTGTGCGTGCGGCTGTGCCGTGTCAGGTGGAAGCCGGCGCTCATCTGCCAGGCGGGCAATGCTTGATCGACGCCGAGCGTGAACTGGTAGCGCGGCAGTTCGCGCGCGTTGCGGGTCTGGCCGAGGCGTTCGTCGTGCACGCGGGCTTTTGGCAGCGTCAGGTGGCTGCGCAGGGCAGCGCCTTTCCAGCCGATGGCGTCGGTCTTCAGCTTGGCGTCGAGTTCCAATCCCCAGTGGCGGGCCGTGCCTTCGTTGTATGGGCGCTCGACCCAGCGCGCACCTTCCAGTTGCGTACGGCGTTCGATGAAGTCCTCGGTACGGCGCAGGTAAAGGTTGGCGCCGACGATGCCGAGGTCGCCGGGCAGGCGCTTTTCCAGCGCGGCTTCCCAGTTGATGTTGCGTTCGGCTTTCAGGCTGCCGTTGCCGGCGCGGTCGGGTTCGAGCGGACTGTTTGCGCCGGTGGCGCGTACGGTCAACCCGGAAATTTCGTCGATTTTCGGTGCCTTGATGCCAGCGCCGAGCGACGACCGGAAGACCAGATCAGGCGCGATGGCAACGCGTGCAGCGAGCGATGGTGCGATCTGACCGGCTGATTGCGCGCGGCCGTCGGCTTCCAGCGTGATGTGTTCGCCGCGCAGGCCGCCGGTCAGCGTCAGGCGGTCGCCGAGCGGCGCCTCATGCTGTAGCCACGTAGTCCATTGTTTTGAGCTTGCCTCATGCTCGCTGCGCAGTGCGCCGGCGCCAGTGATGCGCTGCCTTTCCTCGCGCCGATGCCAGCTCTGTTCGAGACCGGCCGAGAAGAGGCCGTCGCCGATACTGCGGTCGACACGTACGGCAGAGGAAAATTCGTTTTCGTCACGGCGGATGGACTCGTCGGCCCGCGTTGTCGTACCGAGCGCGTCGCGCCAAAGCCGGTCGGTGTCGGTGCGGCGCTGGCCGTCGAGCAGCGCGACGCGGCCGGAAAGCTTGCCGAAGGCGAGCTTGCGCTCACCTTCGAGGCGCAGGCGGAGCAGCGTCATGGCGCTGTCCTCGCGGTCGCGGCGGCCGCCGTCGTCGGTGAGGCCGCTACCGGCGACAGGATCGGCGTAGGCCAGGCGATCGACGCGGCTGCTGCGTTCGCCGCGGTTGTGATACAGGCTGGGCCACAGCGTCAGCGTGCCGGCGTCGTCGCGCCAGGTCAGGCGCGGCGAGAGGATGAATTCGTTCAGCGTGTAGGCGCCGCGCTCGAGCTCGCTTTCCCAGGCTGTGCGCGTTCCTGCGGTCGACGCCTGGCGGATGGTCTTTTTGTCGCTCGGCATGCCATGGTGGTTGATCGACAGCGGCAGCGTCCACGAAAAGGCCTTGTCGCCGCCGCCGAGGCTGGCGCTGAACTGGCCGTTGGCTTCGTCGCCGCGCGTACCGGCGGCAACGCGCAGCGAGGTCGAGGCAGTGCTCGGACGCGCCTTCTTCATGATCAGGTTCACGGTGATCGCAGCGGCGCCGCCGTGTTCGGCCGAGGCGCCGCGCAGGATCTCGATGCGCTCGAGTTCGCCGGACGGCAGCCGGCCGACCGCGGTCAGCGCGTAGCGGGCGTTGGCGCTCGGGCGCTCGCCGTCGACCAGGAACTGCACCGCGTCGCGGCCCATGCCGCGGGCGTTGGCGGCCGGGCCGCCGTCGCCGCTGTGAGCGCCGGCGTCGATGCCGGGCAGCTTGCGGATCACCTCGGTTACGGTCAACCCGCCCAAAGCCTCGATTTCTGCCCGGTCGACAATGGTCTTCTGGGTTACGGAAGCCTGGCGTTCTTCAAGCGCATCGCTGCTGGCGGTGACGGTGATTTCCTGCAAGGTCTTTGTTTCGTCAGCCAGGGCCGGTAATTGGGCGATGAGGAGGGCGAACAGGCTGAGCCGGGTGGCGTTCATGCATTTCTCCTGACGGCGGATAGACCACCGCCGACGCCGGCCAGGAGTAGCAGCGAGATGCCAAACAGGGCGAGTGGTGGAGGCGGTGGCGCTGGCGCATCGATTTTTTCCAGTTTCATT
>NZ_JAVBXX010000022.1 GCF_030824335.1 Azonexus sp. | reverse complement strand
GTCCTGTCTCGCCTGCCGACTCTGCCCAACAGCCGGATCGGCGAGTTGCTACCGCATCGCTGGGCGCCAGAATCCGCCACCTGAATCAGAAATCAACCTGAGTTCGCCGGGCGCTTACTTCAAGGGCATCGAAGTCGCCGGCATCCTGCTGATCGGCGGCGGCCTGGCGCTGCTCTCGCTGCTTGGCTGGATCGCCAGCCGTGCGAATTACGCACCTGGCGCCCGTTGACCGCAATATTGCCGCACTTGAAGGGCGCACAGGCCGATAAGTGGTGCGTCGTCGGCCCAGGCAGGCTAGTGCAGGGCGCCAAGAGGCGGCGCTTCTTCAGCCTGCAGCTGGAACGTTTCCTGTAATCAGTCGGTGTGTCGTTCTGGCCGCGCGTGGCGCCGGATTGCAGCGAACAGGGCGGCCGGGTCTATCGGCTTGGTGACGCGGTCCAGCATGCCTGCGGCCAGACAGGCACGACGTTCGTCTTCCTGGGCCAGCGCGGTTTGTCCCACCACCGGCAAGTTCGGGTCGATCTCGTGCAGACGGCGGCAAGCCGTATAGCCGTCCATGACCGGCATCATGACATCCATCAATACAAGGTCATAGGTCTGGGCACCCCGTTCCAGGACCCGGTCCAGCGCAAGTTGTCCGTTTTCTGCCAGATCAACATGGACGCCGATTTCCTTCAGCATTTCGGCCACTACCTGACGGTTGACCGCATCATCTTCAACCACCAGGATCGATAGCCCGCGCAGGCTGGGATCGTCTGCTGGCGGCTGTGCCGGGGGCGGACTTTTCGTCGGGCTGGCGGCTGCTTGGTCATGCGGGCAGGGCAGGTATACCGTGAAGCGGCTGCCTTGCCCCGGCTGGCTATCGACCGTGATCCGGCCGCCCATCAATTCAATCAGTCGAGCACTGATGGTCAGGCCAAGTCCTGTTCCTCCGAAGCGACGCGTGGTCGAGCTATCCGCCTGTTCAAAGGGGCGGAACAGGCGGGCCAGGTTTTCCGGTTCAATGCCGATCCCGGTGTCTTCAACCGAACATTCGAGCTCACCGGGCAGGAGACGCAAAGTCACGCTGATGCTGCCTGATTCGGTGAATTTGATCGCATTGGACAGCAAGTTGAGTAGTACTTGCTGGAAACGCAGCGCATCACCGATGCATTGGTGAATTTCGGCGTTCGGCACAAGAAACAAATGCAGTCCCTTGCTTTCCGCCCGCTCGCGCACCATTTCAAGGGTTGATGTCATGAGTTCGTGCGGGTCGAAGGCCAGGGCTTCGATTTTCAGCTTCCCGGCGTCGATTTTCGAGTAATCCAGAATGTCGTCGATCACCCGTTGCAGTAATTTCCCGGATTCGACGATACGGTCGAACATGTATTGCAACTTGTCGTCCTGGGTGCGCTCCCTACCCAAGTGGGCAAACCCCAGTACGCCATTGAGTGGCGTGCGGATTTCATGGCTCATGTTGGCCAGGAACTCACTCTTGACGCGGGCGAGTTGTACCGCTTCGGCCCGTGATTTTTCCAGTTCGCGGGTCCGCTGTTCCACCATCTGTTCGAGATTTTCCCGATAGCCGGCGAGTTCTTGCTCTACGGCCTTGCGTTCGCCAATGTCCCGGACGACGGCGAGAATGCAGTCGCGTCCTGCCAGACAGATGGCGCGCAGACTGACTTCGACCCAGAAGGTTTTGCCGCTATCCAGGCGGCGTGCCTGCCATTCGAATATCTGCGGCCCTTCTTCGACGGCCAGGCGCAGAAATTCTGCCGCTTCGTCATGGGTATAGGGCGGGAGATTGCTGGAAAACTTGGCCGCATGGGCGCGCAGGGCATCGGCCTCCGAGCAGCCGTACATCTCGCACATCCGCCGGTTTACCTGGAGCAGTTCCCCGGTCGCCCGGTCATGGACAAAGATGGCTTCGGAGATGTTGTCGAAAACGCCACGAAAACGCGCTTCGCTGCTGGTCAGCGTTGCCGTCTTTTTATCAATTTCACGGCGCAGCCAGCGATTGATCAGCAGGATGACTGCCAGGGCGGCGAGTAGTCCGGCCAGCGCCCACCAGACATAAGCCGGCAGACTTGCCGATGCGGCCGGCCAGCGCCATTTTTGCAAAATCCGGAAATACACCGAATTGCTATCCGCTTGCCAGGCGCTCAGCTGCGTTTCGATTTGCGTCAGCAGTTCGGCGTTTTGGCCTTTCGCCGTGGCGAAGTGCAGGCGGGAGGGGCTGAAAATAATCGGTGTTTCGACCAGGCCGTTTTTGCCGGCGTGGTGGTCGCCATAGAAATGGCTGGCTACGGCAACATCGGCTTGACCTGCCACGACCAGCGCAAAGGCCTGATCAATGCTGTCAGTTTTGACCATCTGGTGCGGCAGGCTGAAATTGTTCAGCACCTCGTTGAGGAAAGTCTCCTGAATCGAGCCGTCGAGTACAGCAATCCGCTTGTCCTTCAAATCAAGGTAATTGAGGATGCGCAGATCCTGCCGACGATAAATCTGTGACCAGCTGATTAGCGCCGGGGTGGCATGAAAGTCGAAGTCCTGCGCCCGCGTTTCGCTGTAGGCAACATCCGGCAACAAATCGATCTGGCCGCCACGAAGTGCATCGAGGCAATCCTGCCAGTGGCAACGGGTATACGTGAGTGTCCATCCGGCGCCATCGGCGATGCCTTGCAGCAGATCGATCAACAGACCGGTCGGGCGCCCCTGCTCATCCTGATAGATTTTGGGTGGGTTGTCATAGATGCCGACGCGGACTTCCCGGGCCGCTGCCGGGCTGGCCAAGACAAGTAAACAACAGGCAAAAATCGCCGTGAAAATTGACCGCATGACGGGAAAATCAGGGAGTGATCTGACCTTCAATATACACCCAGCGACCATCCTCCATCAGAAAACGACTTAATTCATGCAGGCGATGAGCGCGCCCGGCAATTCGATAGCGGGCGACAAATTCGACCGTCGCGTGCCCGGCATCCTGTTGTTCATGATGTTTGATTTCCAGACCGAGCCATTTGCTGTCGTCGGCTGAGAGATCGAGCTCGCTGGGCCGGGTGCTCGAATGCCAGGTGGCGAGCAGGTAATCGGCGAGCTTCAGCACATAAGCGCTGTAGCGCGAGCGCATCAGCGCTTCTGCGGTCGACGCATTTTCCTGGCCGGAATGCAGTCGACCGCAACATGCGGCATAGGTCTTGCCGCTGCCGCAAGGGCAAAGCGCAGGGCTGGTCTTGTTGCTCAACACTTATTTCTCAACCACCTCGCCGCCCAGCGCCGCGACCAACTGCGGCAGGAAACGGGAAACCTCGCCGGTCATCAAGGCGAAATCTGCATCGAATTGTTCGTCGGCGTGTTCGGCCGATTTCTCGGCTTCTTCCTTCAGCACATCGAGGAAGGCCAGACGCTTGATCTCCAGTTTTTCGGTCAGCACGAAGGAGATTCGCTCATCCCAGGTCAGTGCCAGGCGCGTCGGCAATTTGCCGGCAGCGAGGTGGGATTTGATCTCGGCTCCGACTTCGTCGCCGAGCGGGTGACGGACATAACGCACCGCCGATTTTTCATCGCCCATCGCTTTTAGCTCGCAATCGCGGTCGACCGTGAAACCGGCTGGTGCATCGCCGCCAGCCAGCCAGTCAGCCATTGCCGATTGTGGCGACAACTGCGTGTGCAGCGGTTTGAGCGGAAATTCATCGAGGCAGTGGCGTAAATGTTCGATCACTTCTTCGGCCTTGGCCGGGCTGCCGGCATCGACGCAGAACCAGCCATTTTTCGGGTCGATCCAGATGAAGGTCGTGCGCTTCCTGGTAAAGGCGCGCGGCATCAGTTCTTCGATGATGCGCTCCTTGATTTCCTTCATCTGCTTGCGACCGGGCGCATAACCCTGTTGCTCGGTAATTTGCTCGGCGCGCTCTTTCGTTTCGTCGTTAACGACCGACGATGGCAGCAAACGTTGTTCGACGGCCAGTGCGATCAGCCATTGATTGTTCGACGAGTAAATCAGTGCGCCATCCTTGCGCGGCGGCACCCAGCCGCGTGACATCGGCTGATGGCTCGGGCAGCGGCTGAACGTGGCACGGCCCAATTGTTCATCGAGCTTGGCCAGATCGATGTTCCAGGGCGTGGGGAGGCGATACAACTGGAGGTTTTTGAACCACATGGTGAGAATTTTCTATTTATTGCGGTCGACCGCTGAAAAAAGGAAAAACCCCCGGCCCGCGTACGAATTGTTGTTCGGGGCCTGGCGGGTTTTAATTGCTGCTTATTTTTTGCGAAAAATGACGTCCCAGACGCCATGACCGAGGCGCAGGCCGCGGTTTTCAAACTTGGTCAGCGGACGGTATTCCGGGCGCGGCGCGAAACCGCCGAGCTGGTGGCTGGCGGTATTTTCCAGTGTCGGTTCGGCCGATAAAACCTCCAGCATCTGGTGTGCGTAATCTTCCCAGTCGGTGGCGCAGTGGAAATAACCGCCGGGCTTCAGGCGCGAGGCGAGCAGCGCAACGAACGGCGACTGGATCAGCCGGCGCTTGTTGTGGCGGGCCTTGTGCCAGGGATCGGGGAAGAAGACATGGACGCCATCGAGCGCGGCTTCCGGCAGCATGTCGCGAACGACTTCGACGGCATCGTGCTGGCAAATGCGCAGATTTTCCAGCTTGCGTTCGGCAATCTGCTTGCATAGTGCACCGACGCCGGGCACATGCACTTCGACGCCGAGGTAATCGATATCGCGATTGCCATCGGCGATCTTGGCCGTGGTTTCCCCCATGCCGGTGCCGATTTCGAGGATTTTCGGGTTGTTTCGGCCGTAGACCGCAGCAAGATCGATTTGCTGTGGCTGATAGACGATGCCGATTTTCGGCATCATCTCGGCATAGTAATTTTCCTGCGCCACGGACATCCGTCCGGCCCGCCGGACGAAGCTCTTGATGTGACCGTGACGACCGGCGACGTACTCGCCTTCTTCGCCTTCGCTGGCGGGGTGAATCAAGGGAGTTTCGCTCATGAGCCGATCAATCCGGTGGTCGGCGACGACGGGTCGGCCGAGTAGTATTTGCGGGCCATGCGGCCGGCCAGGAAAGCCTCGCGGCCGGCTTCGATGCCCTTCTTCATGGCGCTGGCCATCAGCACCGGGTTTTTGGCGTGGGCGATGGCGGTGTTCATCAGCACGCCATCACAGCCCAATTCCATCGCAATGGTCGCATCCGACGCGGTGCCGACGCCGGCATCGACGATGATCGGCACCTTGGCGTTATCGATGATCAGACGCAGGTTCCACGGATTGACGATGCCCATGCCCGAGCCGATCAGCGAGGCGAGCGGCATCACCGCGACGCAGCCGATTTCTTCGAGCATCTTGCACTGGATCGGATCGTCGGCGCAGTAGACCATCACCTCGAAGCCTTCCTTGACCAGTGTCTCGGCGGCCTTCAGGGTTTCCGGCATGTTCGGGAACAGGTTGGTCGGGTCGCCGAGCACTTCCAGCTTGCACAGCGGATGCCCGTCGAGCAGTTCGCGCGCCAGGCGCAGCGTGCGCACCGCATCGTCGGCGGTGTAGCAGCCGGCGGTGTTGGGCAGGATGGTGAATTGCGCCGGCGGCACGGCATCGAGCAGATTCGGCTGGCCGGCGTCCTGACCGATATTGACGCGGCGTACCGCGACAGTAACGATTTCCGCTCCGGAAGCGTCGATGGCAGCACGGGTTTCGGCAAAGTCCTTGTACTTGCCGGTGCCGACCAGCAAGCGGGAACGGTACGCCTTGCCGGCGATAGTCAGTTGATGCATGTGTTTGGCGTCCTGGGTTTAGCCGCCGCCAACGGCGACGACGATTTCGAGCTGGTCGCCCGAGAGCAACTGCGTGAGCGCATGCTGACTCTTCGGCACGATTTCACCATTGCGCTCGATGGCGATGCGCTTGCCTGTGTAGCCGAGCGCGTCGATCAGGCCGGCGACGGTGAGTGAGGCGGGAAACTGGCGGGGTTCGCCATTGATCTTCAGTTCGAGCATGCGGCTATTTTAACAAGCCGCGCGGTTTGCGCGGAGCGCTGGCGAACAATCGGTCATACAAACAATTTGGCAGCAGACGTAGCAACTTGGCCACGATGCCCATTGGCCAGGGAATCACGGCGTAGGAAACCCCCGCGCTGATGGCTGCAGCAAAGCGTTTGGCGGCTTGGTCGGCGGGCAGCAAAAACGGCATGGGGTAAGGGTTGACCGCAGTCATCGGGCTTTCAATGTAACCGGGGGCAATCGTGACCACCTTGATGCCGTAGGGACGCATTTCGAGGCGCAGGCTTTCCAGGTAGGTAATGGCGGCGGCTTTCGAGGCGGAATACGCTTCGGCACCCGGCAGGCCGCGAATGCCGGCGACCGAGGCGATGCCGACCAGGCGTTGCCGGCTTCCGGCCGAGGCGCCAGTTGCCTTCATGGCGGGAATGAAGGGGGCAAACGTCGCCGCCATCCCGAACACATTGGTATCCATGATCCGGCGAAAGACCGCCAGGTCGGCCTCGAACTCGGTCAGCGTGCCGGCCGAAACGCCAGCGTTGGCGATGACGATATCCGGCGCGCCGAAGCGCTGGATGAAGTCGGCTGCCGCATTGTGCAAGGCTGTGCTATCCGTCACGTCCAGCGGATAGCAGGCATGGTGCCCGCCGAGCCGTTGGTTCAGGGTGTCGAGAAAGTCTGCCCGGCGTGCGGCTAGACCCAGCACCGCGCCTTTTTCCGCGTAGTAAACGGCAAGCGCCTCGCCGATTCCCGACGAGGCGCCTGTAATGAAGACCTTCAATGCCAATTACTTCTTGCCGCTTTTTTCGCTGCGTGCCTTGGCAATCAGCTTGTCGGCGATGCTTAGTTGTGCGTTGAAATCATTCGACTTGACCAGGTATTTGCCATCGATGGCCAGTGCCGGAACGCCTTCAATCTTGAAAGCCTGTGCCATCTGGTCGCCGCGTTTGACTTTGCTTTGCACGCCGAAAGAAGCGAAGGCGTCGGAGAATTTCTTGCGGTCGACGCCGCGTGCGGCCACCCAATCGGTGATGGTGCGTTCGTCGAACAGGTTGGTCCGTTCGTTATGGATGGCGCGGAAAACGTCAGTTTCCAGACGTTTTACCTCGCCGGTAACTTCCAGTGCGTGATACAGCTTGGCCGCATTGCCCCAGGCGGCGCGACCGAAGCTGACCGGGACTTTCTTCAGCACCACATCCGCCGGCAATTTGGCCGCCCAGGCGTTGAGCAAGGGATTGAAGTCGGCACAGTGCGGGCAGCCGTAGCTGAAAAACTCCACGACCTCGATCTTGCCCGGATCGTCCGTTGGCTGAACCGGGGTAACCAGCGTGAATTCGCTGCCTGCCGTTTGTGCGGCAAGCGGGCCGGCGACGGTCAAGGTAGCACCGAAGGCAACCAGGGAAGAAACGAAACGGCGGCGATTAAATTCCATGCGTGACTCCTGTTATTTGGACAATTGGGCTTCAATGCCTGATTTGGCAAGTTCAGCCCGTATTTTGTTCAATTCTTCGACTTTGTAATACGGTCCGATACGCACACGATACAGCGTGCGGTCTTCGATCATCACCTGCTGAACCGTCGATTCAATGCCCATGAAGGCCAGTTTGGCCCGCTGGTTGTCGCCATCTTGCGGCGTGCTGAACGAGCCGGCCTGCAGGAAAAGCGGTGCCTTGCTTTCCTTGGCATTTTCCTTGGGCGCTTCCTTGACTGGTTCTTTGCCGGATTCCTTGCCTGTCTCCTTGTTCTGGGCGCTTGTCTTGTTTGTCGCGTCCGCTGGCGGGGTTTCCTTTTTCTCCGGCAGGGCATCCGCCTTGCCGGGAAGAATGTCGTAAAACTGGAAGCGTTTTTCCGGCATGGGGTCGCCGGGTTTGCCCGGCAGGGGCAGCGGTTGCGCTGGCTGGGCCGGTGCTGCAGGACGGGCTTCGTTATTTTGTACCGTGCTGTTGAACGGTAGTGGTGCCTTGTTGATGTACCAGACGACGCCTGCAGCCATACAGACGCCAAGGACCAGGCCGATGAACATGCCGACCAGCGTGCCGCCGCCGGATTTCTTTTTGGCCGGCTGGGGCTTGCGCGGTGGTTTCATATCGCGAGTCATGGCGATTCCTTACATCGATTCCGGGCAAGCTACGCCCAGAATGGCCATGCCGTTGCGGATCGTCTGACGCACGGCGGCCGCCAGTGCGACGCGGGCATCGCGCAGTGCGGCATCGTCGACCAGCATGCGTTCGGCGTTGTACCAGCCGTGGAATTCGCCGGCCAGATCCTTCAGGTAGAAGGCGATCATGTGCGGTGCCAGGTCACGGGCGGCCGATTCGATGATTTCGCGGAATTGCGCCAGTTGATTGGCGATAGCCAATTCGCGCGGATTGCTCAGCAGTGACAGGTCGGCATCGGTCAATGCAGCCAAGTCACCATTCCACTGGTTGATCACCGAACAGACACGGGCATGGGCGTACTGGATGTAATAGACCGGGTTCTCGTTGGTCTGGCTCTTCGCCAGATCGAGGTCGAAATCGAGGTGCTGGTCGGACTTGCGCAGCGCGTAGAAGAAACGGCAGGCATCGTTGCCGACTTCGCCGCGCAGTTCGCGCAGCGTGACGAATTCGCCGGAACGCGTCGACATCGAGGCTTTCTGGCCGTTGCGGTAAAGCACCGCGAACTGGACCAGTGCGACCTGCAATTTGTCGCTGTCGAGGTCGAGCGCCTTGATCGCGCCGGTGACGCGCGGGATGTAACCGTGGTGATCGGCACCCCAGATGTTGATGACCTTGTCGAAGCCGCGTTCGAACTTGTTCAGGTGATAGGCAATATCGGAGGCAAAGTAGGTGAAGAGACCGTTTTCGCGCTGTACGACACGGTCTTTTTCATCGCCGAAGGCCGTCGACCGGAACCATTTGGCGCCGTTCTGCAGGTAAATGTGGCCTTTGTCCTCCAGCAGCGCGACGCAGCGGGCCACCAGGCCCGTATCGTAAAGCGCCTTTTCGGAGAACCAGACATCGAAGACGACGCCGAACTGTTCCAAGTCGTCACGGCAATCGGCCAGTTGTTCGTTCAGCGCATGTTGATGCACATATTCCCAGTCCGGGCCGAGCAATTCCTTGGCTTTGGCGATTAGCGCATCGAGATGCAGTTCGCGCTGCTGCTTGGCTTCGTCATCGGCACGACCCGCTTCCGGCAGACCCGGCGTGCCGGCTTGCACAGCCTCGGCGCTGCGCAGGTATTTGTCGCCGTGGGCGTGTTTCAACTGCTCCGCCATGTCGCGCACGTAGCTGCCTTGGTAAGCATTGGGCGGGAAGGGGACTGTCTGACCGTGTTGATCCAGATAACGCAGCCAGGTCGACAGGCCGAGAATGTCCATCTGCCGGCCGGCATCATTGACGTAATACTCGCGCGTCACATCCCAGCCGGCAAAGCTGAGCAGGCTGGACAGCGAAGCGCCATAAGCCGCACCGCGACCGTGGCCGACGTGCAGTGGGCCGGTCGGGTTGGCTGAAACGAACTCAACCTGGACTTTTTGCTGCTTTCCTGCGGTCGACCGGCCAAAAGCGTCTTTTTCGACCAGCACGGCCTTGACGACATCTGTCTTGGTGCCGGCATCGAGCGTGAAATTGATGAAGCCGGCGCCGGCGACTTCTGCCTTGGTCACCAGCGTGGACGGTGGCAGTTCGTTGAGCAGTTGCTGGGCAATCTCGCGCGGATTTTTCTTCAGCGCCTTGGCCAGTTGCATGGCCAGGTTGGTCGCGAAGTCACCATGCGTCGGATCGCGCGGACGTTCGAGGTGGATCGCAGTATCGGTTGCATTCGGGGCAACGCTGGCCAGCGCCTGTTGCAACAGGGCGGTCAGTTGGGTCTTGACATCGTGGGCCATTGATTCTCGGCTAAAAATAGCAAAAGCGCGATTATACGCTGCCGCTGCCTATATTTTCGGCAGTGCAACAATTGCTGACCATGCGGCAAGTTTCTCGGCATAGCCGCGTGCGGCATGGGCCGGGCTGGTCGATGGCAGTCGGTGCAATTGCAGTTCGCGCCCCGGTAGCGTGGGCAGGGCGTAGCGCCGGAAAGCCGTTTCGGCCGCGGCACCATTGAAGAAAATGTGCTCGATCTTGCGGTGGACCGCAAGAAAACCAAGGAAATCGTTGGGTTTGATGCTGTCTTTGACGATATCGGCGTCCAGACTGCCCGTTCTGTCGCAACGGGCAATCACATCCCATAGCGCGATACCGGCGGATTGCAACGCCTGCAAGCGCTGCGCGTAAGGCAGATCGACGGGGAAGTCGAGCAAGTCCGCCATGATGGGCCAGAAGGCGTTGCGCGGATGGGCGTAATAGCGCTCGGCATCCAGCGAGGCTTTGCCCGGCATGCTGCCCAGAATGAGCAAGCGGGCATCCGGTGAGGCTACAGGCGGAAAGCCCTGCAGTGCGCCCATCGCCTGCTTCAGGCGCCGAAAACCCGGTTCTTGCCGGCGCGTTTGGCCAGATACATGGCTTGGTCGGCCCGGCGGATGGCCTCGTTGCCATTTTCTTTTTCGGCCAGTTGTGCCACCCCGGCGCTGAAGGTGATCAGCACCTTTTCTTTGCCGGACAGGAAGAATGCCTTGGTCAGTTCGCGCTGCAGGCGGGTCATTGCTTCGATCCCTTGCTCCAGCGTCGTGTCGGCCATCAGGATGACGAACTCTTCGCCGCCGAAGCGGGCCAGCGTGTCGGTTGGGCGCATGCACTGACGAGCGACTTTGGATAGATGAACCAGTGCGTTGTCCCCCGCTTCGTGGCCCAGGCGGTCATTCAGTTTCTTGAAGTTATCGAGATCGAGCAGGCAGACTGACAGCGGAGTGTTGCGTCGGCGCATGGCGGCGATTTCCCGGTCCAGTGCTTCGTCCAGCCCCTTGCGATTCAGGGTGTCGGTCAACGGGTCGTGACGGGCCAGCGAACTGGCGCTATCGAGGTCGCGATGCAACTGGGTCAGCTCTGCTTCGGTCGCCAGTACTTTGTCCTGCAGTCCGCGCAACTGTTCGCGCGAGCGGGCGGTTTCTTCGGCCATGGCTTGGGTTGCCGCAACGACGTCCCGCAATAGCGGGGCGAGGTCTTCGATGCGCGATACCATCTCGATTTGTCGTGCGCTGTTTTCAATCCGTCCCTGGAAGGTCGAGCTCGATTCTGTCATCGTGGCCAGACGCTCGATGAAGGTTGAAAGCATCAGGCGCAGTTCTTCCTGGGCTTCGGCCGAGCGGGCTTGCGCCCGGCTCTGCTTGTCCATGACGTCGCGCAGGCGTCGTTCCATGTCATCAAGATGACGCAGGGTCAGTGGCGGTTCTACAACGGCCAGCAGGCCGTCGATTTGTCCCTTGAACCATGTGTCGTCCAGCGCGAGTTCGCCGATGTTTTCGATGATCAGGTGCAATAACCTGAGCAGCATTTCGCGGATTTCAATCTGCTCTTCGACGGCAAACGGGATAAGTTGCGTCAGCTTCTTGAGGGCCGGGTCGAGCGCCGTCAGCTCGCAAGGTGATATGCGTAACACGGCCAGCAACTCGTCTGCTGCGCTGTTGAAGCGCTGATCCGTCTTGCCGAATATCGGCAAGATGCCCTCGAAGAGGTGGAGCAATGCATGTGCGATGTCGTGTGGCAGTTGCGTTGTTTGTGCTGCGCAGCCCGACCCCGCTGCGAGAAAAGCCGATAACGCATCCTGAACGCCTTGCCAGCTACGACCTGAAATGGCCGAATCGAGGCGGGTCAGTTGTGTTACCTGGGCTTCGCCGCGTGGTGCCAGGTTGGCCGCCAATTGGCGTAATTGAGCATCCGGGAAGGGCGCGGTATTCGGTAGCTGGGCGATTTCGTTATAAAACGACTGAAAATTCGCCGGCGTCGGTGGCAGATTGCCCGCAGCCAGCTTTTTCAGAGCTTCCCGGGCAATTTGAGAGGGGGGGCGATTATCGTGCATGTCGGCAAGTAAGGTCCGTGTGGGGACTTGTATTACCACCATCCCCTGATGGAAGAAGTTTATCCGAAGACGTCGTTGTGCCGCGAAGTAATTGGTCATCGACAACGCCACAAGCAGCGTAAGGCGCCGTAGCGTGTTAACATGCCCGATTGACCAAATTCCGGCCAGCCCCCTTTTAAATGCGCCTATTCCGCCTGCTCAAGATCGCCGCCGTAGCCAGCCGTTTCGGGCTGGATGAAATGGTGCTCGAACACGAGCCGAGCGGCCGTCTGGTGCGCCTGGCCAATACCTTGCAGTTCTGGCGCAACCTTTCGGCGCCGCGGGCCGAACGCCTGCGTCTGGCGCTGGAAGCGCTGGGGCCGATTTTCGTCAAGTTTGGTCAGGTACTGTCTACCCGGCGCGACCTGATGCCGACCGACATTGCCGATGAACTGGCACGTTTACAGGATCGCGTACCGCCGTTTGATTCGGCACTGGCCCTTAAGGAAATCGAAAAGGCTTACGGCCGTCCGGCCAGCGAGGTATTTGCCCAGTTTGATCCAGTGCCGGTGGCTTCCGCATCGATTGCCCAGGTGCACTTTGCCCGCTTGCACGATGAGGATGGCGGCCATGAAGTGGCGGTGAAAATCCTGCGCCCCAACATGCTGTCGGTCATCGAGCACGATCTGGCCTTGATGGACAGTGGTGCGCTGCTGCTGGAAAAACTTTGGTCGGATGGCAAGCGCCTGAAGCCACGCGAAGTGGTGGCCGAGTTTGCCAAATACCTGCGCGACGAACTGGACCTGATGCGCGAGGCGGCAAACGCCTCGCAATTGCGGCGCAATTTTACCGATTCACCGCTGTTGACCGTACCCGAGATTCATTGGGACTTCTGTACATCCACGGTGATGGTCATGGAGCGCATGAAGGGCACGCCGATCTCGCAGATCGACAAGTTGCGGGCCGATGGGATCGACCTGTCCAAACTGTCGGCGGCCGGGGTGGAAATTTTCTTTACACAGGTGTTCCGCGACGGCTTCTTCCATGCCGACATGCATCCCGGCAATATTTTCGTCGCCACCGACGGCCGCTACATCGCGCTCGATTTCGGCATCGTCGGCACCTTGACCGACAGTGACAAGAACTACCTGGCGCAGAATTTCCTGGCCTTCTTCCGCCGCGATTACAAGCGCGTCGCCGAGGCCCATATCGAATCCGGCTGGGCGCCGAAAGACACCCGGGTCGATGAGTTTGAAGCGGCCATTCGCGCCGTCTGCGAACCGATTTTCGACCGGCCGCTGAAGGATATTTCCTTCGGCAAAATCCTGCTCCGTCTGTTTCAGACCTCGCGCCGTTTCAATGTCGAGATTCAGCCGCAACTGGTCATGTTGCAAAAAACGCTGCTCAACATTGAAGGTCTTGGTCGCCAGCTCGATCCCGAACTGGACCTGTGGAAAACTGCCAAACCTTTTCTTGAGCGCTGGATGAGCGAACAGGTTGGCTGGCGCGGACTGGTGCGTACGTTCAAGCAGGAAGCGCCTTATCTGGCCCGGACCATTCCCCAGTTGCCGCGACTGGTCCATCGCGCCCTGGCCGAACCGGCCAAGGCTGACCTGCAACCGCAGCTGGAACGGCTGATTGCCGTCCAGCGACAACAGAATGTATGGCTAGCTCTCATTGCCATCCTGCTGGCCACGCTGCTTGGCAGCCACTACTTCTAATGCACACAACTTCCGAACTGGCAGACAGCTTTACCGAGGACGATATCGTCAACTGGCTGGGCGAGGCTGAAATCAGCAAAGCCCGTCCTTATGTTGATTTGGTCCGGGATTTTCATCTTGAGGCCGGAGAAATGCGGGCGGTCGTGCCCGGCTCGGCGCGTCAGCCTTATCAGGTCGAGGCGATGATCGCGCCATCCGGCAAGGCCCGTGTGCTGATCGCCCAATGCACCTGTCCGGTGGCCCGGCGTTGCAAACATATCGCCGCCGTCTTGCTCAAGGCAATCGAGGAGCGTAATCCCAAGGAGCGGGTCAGCAGCAGCGTGATGTCCTGGGTTGAAGACCTGCGCCGGGCATCGATTGCCGTCGCCAAGAAAAAGGCCCGTCCGGCCAGCGCCAAGCAGCAACTGTTCTACATCCTGAAATGGTCGGCTGACCGGCGACGTTTCGGTGTCGAACTGCGCAAGGGAAAATATCCGGAAAACACCGAGGAATGGTGGAAGGTCGACCGGGCACTGGTCACGCCACCGCAATTCGTCAACGAAGACGACCTCGGCATCCTGCGCCTGATCTGGGCCGAGCGCGGCCACGATAGCGGCTTGCGCGCCTACGGGCTGGGCCCGAAACATGGCGCCGAAATTCTTCAACGCATGGCGGCAACGCACCGTCTGTATCCGGAAATCGACCTGACCTTGCCGCTCAATGCCGGTGAGGCACGGCCGGCCAGCGTGGGCTGGCAGATTGACGGTCAAGGTTTCCAGCGCCCGTGTCTCAAGCCGGAGCCGCCGACTGAACTGATTGTTCCGGTCGACCCGCCCTGGTACGTGGATTTGACCGAAGGTGAAACCGGCCCGCTCAGCGTGACTGGTGCACCGGCCGTGGTCAATCGTCTGTTTACGCTGCCGCCACTGTCGGCCAAGGAAGCGGCGCTGGTCGCCGAGGCCTTGTCCGAACTGGCGCCCGAACTGCCGTTGCCGGCCGAGGATGCCAGCGCCCATCTGCGCCTGATCGACCAGGGGCTGCAACCGGTGCTGCAGCTGGAAACCCTGCATACCCACGGCCAGCGTGCATGGCGGGGTTATGCCTACAGTTTCGGCGGCGGGCTGATTGATGTGGCGCATGTGGTTTTCCGTTATGGCGACGCCGACTTGCGTCCGGACGATCAACGGGAGTTCATCACGCTGCCGGAAGGCGAAACGGTGCGTATCAAGCGGCGCCAGGAGGCCGAAGAAAAGGCTCTGGCGGCGCTCGTTGATTGCGGGCTGCAGAAAATCCCGGCCAATTGCCTGAATACCTTTGGTAGCCCGCCGGAAGGCATCTACGGTTTATCTGACGAAGCGGCTTGGCACACCTTCATGCAGGATCTTGCGCCCAGGCTCAAGCTGGCCGGCTGGCAAGTCGAATTCCCGGAGGATTTCCGCCATCACGTGGTCGAAGTCGATGCCTGGGATGCCGAACTGATCGAAGCCGACGACGGCTGGTTCAATCTCGACATGGGCATTCTGGTCGAAGGCGAACGCCTGCCGCTGGCCCCGTTGCTGTCGACCTTGTTCCGGCGCGATCCGCGCTGGCTGGAAGGTGGAGAACTGGGCCGCATTCCGGATGAAGAGCGGATTGAACTACTGACTCCCGGCGGCAAGCGCCTGCGCGTGCCGGCCAGCCGGATCAAGCCACTGGCGGCAACGCTGATCGATTTGTTTGATGGTTTCACGGGCGGCCCGACCCTTCGCCTGTCGCGTTTCGATGCGCCTCGCCTGGCCGAGCTGACCGATACCAGCCGCTGGGAATTTCGTGGCCAGAACGACGTCATGGCGCTGGCCGAACGTCTGCGTTCCGCACAGGGGATTGTCGATATCGCACCGCCGAGTGGTCTGCGCCTAGATTTGCGGCCTTACCAGAAGGAAGGTCTGGCCTGGTTGCAGTTCCTGCGCGAACAGAAACTCTCCGGCATCCTGGCCGACGACATGGGCCTTGGCAAAACGGCCCAGACGCTGGCCCACCTGCTGCTCGAAAAAGAGGGCGGGCGGCTCGACAAGCCGGCGCTGATCATCCTGCCGACGTCGCTGATCTTCAACTGGAAGAGCGAAGCGGCGCGTTTTGCGCCCGACCTGCGCGTACTGTCGCTGCACGGTCCGGAGCGCAAGAGCCGCTTTGGCGAGATTGACTCGCACGACGTGGTGCTGACCACCTACCCGCTGCTCTGGCGTGACGCTGACGAACTGATGCAGCACAGTTATCACCTGCTTATCCTCGACGAAGCGCAGACGGTGAAAAATGCACAGAGTCGCAGCGCCGAAGCGGTACGCAAGATCGACACGCGGCATCGCCTGTGCCTGACCGGTACGCCGCTGGAAAACCATCTCGGCGAGTTGTGGAGCCAGTTCGATTTCCTGTTGCCGGGTTTCCTCGGCAGCAGCAAGCAATTCACCCGACATTGGCGGACGCCGGTCGAAAAGCTCGGCGACACCAACCGGCGCGACCTGCTGGCCCGGCGCATCCGGCCGTTCATCCTGCGCCGCAAGAAGGAAGACGTGGCGCAGGAACTGCCGCCGAAAACCATCATCGTGCGCAGCGTCCAGCTGGAAGGCGCGCAGCGCGACCTGTACGAAACCGTGCGCGCCGCGATGGATGCCAAGGTACGCGACGAGATCGCCCAGCGCGGTTTTGCGCGCAGCCAGATCGTCATCCTCGATGCGCTGCTCAAATTGCGTCAGGTCTGTTGCGACCCTCGACTGGTCAAGGCGATGTCGGCGCGCAAGGTCAATGAGCGGGCCAAGCTGGATCTGCTGATGGCAATGCTGCCGGAACTGGTCGATGAAGGCCGGCGCATCCTGCTGTTCTCTCAATTCACCAGCATGCTGGCGCTGATCGAAGAAGAGCTCGATGCGGCAGGTCTCGCCTACGTGAAAATCACCGGTGACGTGGTTGACCGCGAAACGCCGATCCGCCGTTTCCAGGACGGCGAAGTACCGATTTTCCTGATCAGTCTGAAAGCCGGCGGCGTCGGCCTCAACCTGACCGCTGCCGATACCGTGATCCACTACGATCCGTGGTGGAATCCGGCGGTTGAAAACCAGGCCACCGACCGCGCCCACCGCCTCGGCCAGGACAAGCCGGTCTTCGTCTACAAGCTGATCGTCAGCGGCAGTATCGAAGAAAAGATTCTCGCCTTGCAGGAAAAGAAAGCCGAGCTGGCGGCAGGCATCCTGTCCGAAGATCACAATGTCGAGATCAAATTCGGCAACGACGATCTGGCGGCCCTGTTCGAGCCGCTACCCGACTAAAAGCTCAAGCCAGCAAAGGCTGTTGCGCGATGCACTCGAGCAAGCCGGTTAGCGCATGGCGTACCGCCTGCTCACGGACTGCGGCACGGTCACCGCTGAACAGCCGGCTCTGTGCCACACAACCCGCCTCGCGACCGGCCCAGGCAAAGCTCACCGTGCCGACGGGTTTCTCCGGCGAGCCGCCGCCCGGGCCGGCGATACCGGTGATCGCCACCGACCAGTCGGCGCGGCTATGCGCCAGCACGCCCTGCGCCATTGCCCTGGCTGTCGCTTCGGACACGGCACCGTGGCGGGCCAGCGTGGTTTCCGGTACGCCCAGCATGTCGACCTTGGCGGCATTGGAATAGGTTACGAAACCGCGGTCGAACCAGCCGGAACTGCCGGCCACAGCGGTGACCGACTGGGCTACCCAGCCGCCGGTGCAGGATTCGGCCACGGCCAGCCATTCGCCGCGTTCGACGAGCAGCACACCCAAGCGGGCGGCGAGTTGTTCCAGATCATCCATGGGCAATATCCTGCATTTTGTCGGGTGCTACATTTGGTTACAGAACGGGCACGAAAGAGCGACAGACTGGGGGGCTTCTCCGACTTAAACTGCAAGCGCATTGAACCCCTCCTCTCGAATTCCCCCATTCGAGAATTTCACCCCGCCATTGGCGGGGTTTTTTTTGCGCGATCCTTTGATCGAACCGATATAATTACGCACTTTGTCCAATTTGCACACGGGGTTTCAGCATGGCCGAGCAACATAATTCCAGCCGTATCATGTGGGTGACGATCATCGTTGCCATCGTCCTGATTGCCATTATCTATCCGCTGACCAACAAGTCGTTCAGTGGCGCATCGCAACAGGGTGCCAGCGCTGACGAAGCGGATATCCGCATTCAGCCGGTGGCCAAGTTTGCGCTGGCCAAGGCAGAAGCCCCGGCAGCAGGTGGCGCGCCGAAGGATGGCCCGACGGTTTACAACAGCGTTTGCGGTGCCTGCCACAACTCCGGCGCCGCCGGCGCACCGAAGCTCGACGATAAGGGTGCCTGGGCACCGCGCGTCGCCACCGGCAAGGATGCTCTCTACACGTCCGTACTCAACGGCAAGGGCGCCATGCCGGCCAAGGGGGGTGCATCCGCACTGTCCGACGACGAAATCAAGGGTGCTGTCGATTACATCCTGAGCAAGGTCAAGTAATTCCGCCGAATCAGTGGCGCAAAAAAGGAGGCTGCGGCCTCCTTTTTTGTTGCCAGAATTTGGCTAAAAAATTACGTCGACCGCAATAAATCAGGGTTTCTTGGCTAACATTGCCTTCATCGCATCCAGTCGGGCGCTGCCGGTGGCCTTGTCGGGCGGGGCGGCATCCTTGCCGCCGGAAAACCGAATGTCTTCCTTGCCCATTTCATCGATGAAGCGTGATGGTTCGCAGGCCATCAATTCGCGCGCCTGCTTGCGTTTCTCGCAATAGCTGATGTGCAAGGTGCGCTGGGCGCGGGTGATGCCGACATACATCAGGCGGCGTTCTTCCTGCAGTTTGACGGCGTCGAGTGATTCGCGATGCGGCAGGATGCCTTCTTCGACCCCGACCAGGAAGACATGTTTGTATTCCAGGCCCTTGGCGGCATGCAGGGTCGATAGTTGGACGGCGTCATAATCCTCGTCATTCTGCTTGTCGAGCATGTTGATCAGCGCAATGCTTTGCACCAGATCGACCAGCGTCTTGCCATCGGCTTCACCCTTGCGCTTGATCCACTCGGCAAATTCGCAGACGTTGCCCCAGCGGGTTTGCGCCGTCCGCTCTTCCTCGGCATCGTAAAGATAACTTTCGTAATCGATGGCTTTGATCAAATCAGGCAGCACTTGCTGCGCCGGCTCAGTACTGGCCCGGTGTTGCAGGCGGTTGATGAACTGGCAGAAGGTGAGCAGTGGTTCAAGCTGGCGCGCCTGGACGCGTTGTGCAAAGCCTTCCTCGAAAGCGGCGGCAAACAGCGAAATATGGCGCTCGCCGGCGTAGGTGCCCAGGACCTGCAGGGTCGCCGCACCGATCCCCCGCTTGGGCGTGGTGGCAGCGCGAATGAAGGCCGGATCGTCGTCTTCGTTCGCCAGCATGCGCAGGTAACTGATGATGTCCTTGATCTCGGCCTTGTCGAAAAAGGATTGGCCGCCGGACAGCAGGTAGGGAATCCGCTGGTTGCGCAAATGGGTTTCGAGCAGGCGGGCCAGGTGATTCGATCGATACAGAATGGCGTAATCCTTGAATTTGCCACGATGCTCGAAGCGGTGTGCCTGCAATTTCATGATCACGCTTTCGGCTTCGACTTCGTTGTCCTTGCAGGCACTGACGTAGATCGGTTCGCCGTGGCCCAGTTCGGACCACAAAGTTTTGTCGAACAGCTTTTCGTTGTGCGAGATGACGTTGTTCGCCGCTTTCAGGATTCTTACGGTCGACCGGTAATTTTGCTCAAGTTTGATGACTTTCAGTGCCGGGAATTCGTTCGGCAGCTTTTTCAGGTTGTCGATATCGGCGCCGCGCCAGCCGTAGATCGCTTGATCGTCATCGCCCACTGCCGTGAACTGGGCGCGCACACCGGTCAACAATTTGAGCAGTTGATACTGGCAGGCATTGGTGTCCTGGTATTCGTCCACCAGCAGGTAGCGCAGGCGGTTCTGCCATTTGTCGGTAATTTCCGGGTGCTCGCTGAACAGCTTCACCGGCAGGCCGATCAGATCGTCGAAATCCATCGCCTGGTAGGCCTTCAGCGTCGCCTCGTAAGACAGGTAGGCGTGGGCGGCCAGCACTTCGTGCTCGTCGTTGGCCAGATGGCGGGCGGCTTCCGGTGTGACCAGAGCATTCTTCCAGTTCGAGATGATGGCCTGCAGGCGGCGCAGCGTGCCCTTGTCCACCGTCTTGGCAATGTCGGCGATGATGCCGCCGCAGTCGGCCGAATCGAAAATCGAAAAGCGCGGCTTGTAGCCGAGCGCCTTGGCTTCCTCGCGCATGATGCGCACGCCCAGCGAGTGAAAGGTCGAGATTTGCAGGGCGCCTGCGCTGGGGCCGGGCAAGAGCTTGCCGACGCGCTCCTGCATTTCCTTTGCGGCCTTGTTGGTGAAGGTGATGGCGGCAATGTTGCGTGGCTGGAAACCGCATTCCTCGACCAGATAAGCAATTTTCTGCGTGATCACCCGCGTCTTGCCGGAGCCGGCGCCGGCGAGAACCAGCAGGGGGCCGTCGAGGTAGTGGATTGCTTCGCGTTGCTGGGGATTGAGGCCGGACATGAGTCTCTGAAAAGGGTGCGCCCCGGCTGGGCGGGGCGCTTCTGTGAAGGTGAGGGATTCTACTCCGGCGATTCCGGGCGTGCGTGATGGCGGCAGGTTTCAGGCGTTTTCATCGACCTTGGGAGACCACGGGTTGTTTCCCTGTACAGGTTTGATCAGACGGCTGGATTCACTACCCAGCCCGGAGAGTTGGGCGGCCAGGTGGCGGGTGTCTTCCAGTATTCGTTCACTACCTTCGAATGGTCCCAGTGCTCGTGGGTCCATCTCTGCCATTTCCTGTTGCAGCGAGCGCAGACGATCTGCAACCACGGCTTCGAGTGCTTCAACCCGACGAATCTGCTGGGCCTGGGCGTGGCTGGCACGTTCCACCGCTTCCGGCGAATGGTGCTGGGTGGTCGATTCGATGCGGGAAAGTTTCATGGCAGGACTCCTTGCCTGCTCAACGGCCTTTCCCCAGACCAACTTGAATTACAGGGCCGATTTACAAAGCACCAAAGACCTTTTTCAACAGGGCGCTGCCCGCGGCAACCGGGTTGGAACGCAGGCGCTTTTCTTCTTCGGCAATCATCAGGAACAAGCCATCCATGGCTTTTTGTGTCACGTAACTGTCGATGTCGGCATCTTTCTGGTCGATCAGGCCGGCACTGGCCGCTTTGCCGGCGAACTTGTTGTATTGCTCGGCCAGTTGCAGTTTTTGCGTGGCTGCCTTGACGATGGGGGCGAATTTTGTCGTGAGCTGTTCGGTCGTCGAGCGCTTGAAGTATTGCGTCACGCTGTCCTCGCCGCCTGTCAGGAT
This sequence comes from Azonexus sp., assembly GCF_030824335.1. Classification (GTDB taxonomy): domain Bacteria; phylum Pseudomonadota; class Gammaproteobacteria; order Burkholderiales; family Rhodocyclaceae; genus Azonexus. Next base: position 28,900 of record NZ_JAVBXX010000022.1, on the reverse strand, counting down.
GGCCTTGGCATCCTGCAGGGTCATCCGGCGGATGGCATCGCTGAGGATGGGCTTGGCTTCTGCTACGGCGTTTTCGGCCGCGTGGTTCATCGTTTCGATCAACTGGTCGGCCTGTTTGCCCATGCCGAACATGCGCAAACCGGATTCCGCCTTTTGCAAATACCCGGGGAGCGGAATCTTTACCTGGCTATTGTTCAGGAAACCATTGCTTTGCCCCAGTGAGGCAACGGCAAAATCGGCACCCTTGGCCAGAGCTTCGCGGACGCCGGAGCCGGCATCGGCGTTGGAAATGGCATCAAGCGGCGCCGCTTGGGCGCCGACTGCGGTCAACATCAGGAAAAGGGCAAAAACCGGCGCGGTAAAACGGGCAAAAGCGCGAGGAGCAGAGCGGGACACAGGAAATACCTCAAAAAAATCAAACGATATCGAGATGGCCGATACCCGAATTCAGGTCGCGTTCTTTCGACTCCTTGCCGTGCAGTTTGATCTGCAGGCGCAAGTCATTGAGCGAGTCGGCATTGCGCAAGGCATCTTCGTAGCTGACCAGGCCACCATCGTAGAGATCGAAGAGTGCCTGATCGAAGGTCTGCATGCCGAGTTCACGCGACTTCTTCATGACTTCCTTCATCTCGTGGACTTCGCCCTTGAAGATCAGGTCGGAAATCAGTGGCGAGTTGAGCATGATTTCGATGCCGGCGACCCGACCTTTGCCATCCTTCTTCGGTAGCAGGCGCTGCGAAACCATGCCGCGCAAGTTGAGCGACAGATCCATCAGCAATTGCTGACGGCGTTCTTCGGGGAAGAAGTTGATGATCCGGTCAATGGCTTGGTTGGTGCTGTTGGCGTGCAAGGTAGCCAGCGCCAAATGGCCGGTTTCGGCAAAGGCAATGGCGTAGTCCATGGTTTCACGATCGCGGATTTCACCCATCAGGATGACATCCGGTGCCTGGCGCAAGGTGTTTTTCAGCGCCGGCCCCCAGTCGTCGGTATCGACGCCGACTTCGCGCTGCGTAACGATGCAGTTCTTGTGGTCGTGCACGTACTCGATCGGATCTTCGATCGTGATGATGTGACCGTACGAGTTCTGGTTGCGGTAATCGACCAATGCCGCTAGCGAAGTGGTCTTGCCGGTACCGGTGCCGCCGACGAAGATGATCAGGCCACGTTTGGTCATCGCCAGATCCTTGAGCACCGGCGGCAAACCAAGTTCGTCCAGCGTCGGGATGGTCATGTTGATGGTGCGGCAGACAATGGCTACCCGTCCCTGCTGAACCAGTGCATTGACCCGGAAGCGACCGATGCCGGTTGGCGAGATGGCGAAGTTGCACTCGCGGGTCGATTCGAATTCAGCCGCCTGCCGGTCGTTCATGATCGACCGGGCCAGTTCTGCGGTGTGCTGCGAGGTCAATACCTGATTCGATACCGGGGTGATCTTGCCGTCGATCTTGATGGCTGGCGGAAAATTCGCCGTAATGAAAAGGTCCGACCCCTTTTTCTGCGCCATCAGGCGCAGCAGGTCGTGCATGAATTTCATTGCCTGATCGCGTTCCATTTTTTCCCCTGTTCAGTATTGTTCGCTGCCGGCATCAGGCCGGGAAGGCATCCTTGTTGGCCGCCTTGTTACGCGCTTCGGCGCTGGACACGACATTGCGCCGAACCAGTTCAAGCAGATTCTGATCGAGTGTCTGCATGCCGACGTTCTGGCCGGTCTGGATCGCCGAATACATCTGCGCCACCTTGTTCTCACGAATCAGGTTGCGGATGGCCGGTGTGCCGATCATGATTTCGTGTGCCGCGATCCGGCCCTGACCATCCTTGGTTTTCAGCAGCGTTTGTGAAATGACGGCGCGCAGCGATTCGGACAGCATCGAACGGACCATTTCCTTTTCCGCTGCCGGGAAGACGTCGACAATCCGGTCAACGGTCTTGGCGGCCGACGAAGTGTGCAGCGTACCGAACACCAGGTGACCGGTTTCGGCCGCTGACAGCGCCAGGCGGATGGTTTCCAGGTCACGCATTTCGCCGACCAGAATGACGTCCGGATCTTCGCGCAGCGCCGAGCGTAGCGCGTTGGAGAAGGACAGCGTGTGCGGTCCGACTTCACGCTGGTTGATCAGGCATTTCTTGGATTCATGAACGAATTCGATCGGGTCTTCAACGGTCAGGATATGGCCGTAGTCATTTTCATTGACGTGATTGACCATGGCGGCCAGCGTGGTTGATTTGCCCGAGCCGGTGGGGCCGGTAACCAGCACGATGCCGCGCGGGAATTCCGAAATGTCCTTGAAGATTTTTGGACAGTTCAGATCTTCGAGCGACATGATCTTCGATGGAATGGTCCGGAAAACCGCGCCGGCACCGCGATTCTGATTGAAGGCATTGACCCGGAAACGCGCCAGGTTGGGAATTTCGAAGGAAAAATCGCACTCCAGCGTTTCTTCATAAATCTTGCGCTGGCCATCGTTCATGATGTCATACACCATGCCGTGCACATCCTTGTGCTCCATCGGCGGCAGGTTGATGCGCCGTACATCGCCATGAACCCGGATCATCGGCGGCAAGCCGGCAGACAGGTGCAAGTCGGAGGCTTTGTTCTTGACGCTGAACGCCAGCAGTTCGGTGATATCCATGCGATTGGTCCTTGGAGCCCGTGTATACTTTGATTGATAGCAAATTCCCGATGGATTATGAGCGCAATCGCCGACAACCTGCAAGCAGTCCTGAGCCGCATCGCAAGGGCGGCCGAGGCGGCTGGACGCTCGCCGCTAAGTATCAACTTGTTGGCAGTGAGCAAGACCAAGCCACTATCCGATGTCCTTGAGGCCGCAGCCGCCGGGCAGTGTGCTTTTGGTGAGAACTACGTGCAGGAAGGCGTGGAAAAACTGCTTGCTGTGGGGCAGGAGAAAAAACTTGAGTGGCATTTCATCGGCCCCTTGCAGAGCAACAAGACGCGCCTGGTCGCCGAGCATTTCGACTGGGTACATTCGGTTGACCGGCTGAAAGTTGCCGAACGCCTGTCCGCTCAACGGCCGGCAGATCTGCCACCCTTGCAGATCTGCCTGCAGGTCAACGTCTCCGGCGAGGCCAGCAAGAGCGGTTGCCAGCCGGCCGATGTGCTTGCCTTGTGCGCGGCCATTGCTGCCTTGCCGCACCTGCAGCTGCGCGGCTTGATGACCATTCCGGAACCAGTTGACGACATCGCTGCCCAGCGCCTGCCATTTCGTCAGTTGCGCGAACTCGCAGCCCAGGTGCAGGCTACGGGCATTGCACTCGATACTTTGTCCATGGGCATGTCCCACGATCTTGAGGCCGCCATTGCCGAGGGCGCCACGCTGGTGCGTATCGGCACGGCCATTTTTGGTGAAAGAAATTACGCATGAAAATCCTGTTTCTCGGTGGTGGCAATATGGCCAACGCATTGATCGGCGGTATGGTGAAGCAGGGCTTTGTCGCGGCCGATATTCATGTCATCGATCCCGGTGCCGAAGCCCGCGAACGGCTGACTGCGGCTTATGCGGTCAACTGCCACGCAACGGCAGAAAGCGCACCGGCCAGTCCCGATGTGCTGCTGCTCGCGGTCAAGCCGCAGCAGATGAAGGAAGCCGTCGCGCCGCTGCTTGGCAAGCTGGGATCGGCGCTGGTCGTCAGCATTGCAGCCGGGCTGGACATGGCGGCCTTGTCGCGCTGGCTGGGCGGGCATCGCAAGATCGTCCGCTGCATGCCGAATACCCCGGCGCTGGTTGGTGCCGGCATCACCGGTTTGTGTGCCTTGCCGGACGTCAATGAGGCGGAAAAAGCCGTGGCTGACCGCGTGCTGCGCGCCGTCGGCAGCACCGTGTGGATTGATGACGAAGCCCGGATGGATGGCGTGACAGCGATTTCCGGCAGTGGTCCGGCCTATGTTTTCCTGTTCATTGAAGCGCTGCAGCAAGCCGCTTCCGATCTCGGTTTTACGCCGGAACAGGGACGCCAACTGGCCATTGAGACGGTGCAGGGGGCTGCTACGCTGGCCGCTCAGTCTGTTGAGCCAGCGGCCGTCCTGCGCGAACGGGTGACGTCGAAGGGCGGTACTACTGAGGCTGCGTTGCGCGTGATGCTGGAGCGCGGCGTCAAGGACGGTATCGTCGCCGGCTGCAAAGCGGCCGACGCGCGTGGTCGAGAGTTGGGGAAACTGTTGGGGGCCGATTGATGCAAGCCGTCTTTTTTCTGCTCAATGCAGTCGTCAGCTTCTTTTGTACGTTGTTTTTACTTCGTTTCATCATGCAAATGGCGCGCGTCTCGTTCGCCGGCCAACTCGGCGATTTTGTGATCAAGCTGACCAACTGGGCGGTCAAACCCTTGCGCCGCATCCTGCCAGGTTTCGGCGGGGTCGATTGGGCCAGTCTGGTGGCTGCGCTGTGGCTGCAACTGATGCTGTCCGGCCTGATTGTCGCGCTATCGCCGGTCGAACTGGGCGCCGATGATTTAGGCCTGCTGTTGATGATCCTGATGCTGGCGATTCGCAGTGTATTGCGTCTGACCGTGTACATCATGATCGGCGCCCTCATTCTGCAAGCCGTATTGTCCTGGGTTAACCCGTACTCGCCGGTTGCGCCGACGGTCAATCAACTGGTCCGCCCCATCCTCGACCCGATCCGTCGTTTTGTGCCGTTGATTGCCGGTATCGACCTGTCGCCGCTGGTCGCCATCCTGCTGCTGCAGGTGGTGCTGATGTTTGTCTGATGGCGTATCCCCTGAGTCTACGTATTTGAGCCTCTGGTACCGGATCGGCGCAGCGGGGCGAATCACTCTGACCCTGCATATTCAACCCGGTGCAAAGAAGACCGAGTTTGCCGGATTGCATGGCGATGCACTGAAAATTCGTCTGGCTGCGCCCCCGGTCGATGGCAAGGCGAATGCTGCTTTGATTGCATTCGTTGCTGACCGCCTGGCTCTCGCCAAATCGGCCGTTACCCTGAAAAGCGGTCAGACATCCCGGCGCAAGGTGCTTGAAGTGACTGGGGTGGCGGAAGCCTGTATCGCCGCATTGGCCAACTGAGAAGTCACGGCGGAGTTATCCGCCGTGAATCTTGCCGTAGCTCCGTAACGGCAATTGTGCCGTATGCAACGGCGGCTTATTTCTTCTTGACTGCGTTGCCGTCACCGACCGTCAGATCAGGACGCAGTTTCTCGATGCTTTTCTCGCCAAAACCCTTGACCAGCGTCAGGTCGTCGACCGACTTGAACGGGCCATTCTTTTCGCGATATTCGACGATGGCCTTGGCTTTGCCGGGGCCAACCCCTTTGAGGGTGTCGAGTTCGGCAAGCGTTGCCGTATTCAGATTGACGGCGGCAAAAGCCGTTCCAATGCTGGCCAGCAGCGCCAGACCCAAGGTAATGACACGCTTCATTCTTTATCTCCCAGAATAAATTTCCGCCTGCGCGGAACAGACGCACCGGCCATCCGGTACGCCAAAATATTCTATAGGAATATGACATAAGAATGTAAGCCAAAAAATACGGCCACTGGGGCCGTATTCCTGCAGGCTGAGGTGCCAGTAGTGTCAATAGACGATACGCCCATCCACCAGCGTGTGCCGGACCTTGCCGGCCATCATGTAACCCAGCCAGGGCGAGTTTTTGCCCCGACTCTTCAGTGCTTCCGGGGTCAGTTGCCAGTTGGCTTGTGGATCGAAGATACAGATATCAGCCGCCGCACCGGTTTCCAGCGAACCGCCGGGCAGGCCGAGAATGGCGGCCGGCGCACAGGTGATGCGGGCCAGCGCATCGGACAAGGAAACGCCCGCTGCTTCAGCCCATTTCAGGGTCAATGGCAGCAGGACTTCCAGGCCGGTGGCCCCCGGTTTGGCTTCGCCGAACGGCACCAGCTTGTCGTCGGCGCCGACCGGTGTGTGGTCCGAACAGATGGCGGCCCAGCCGCTGGCTGCTGCGGTCGACAGCGCCGCGCGGTCATTTTGCGTGCGCAGTGGCGGTTTGAAGCGGGCGTGCGGATTGAAGAAGCCGATGTCGTTTTCGGTCAGGAGCAAATGATGCACACCGATATCGAAACTGACCGGCAAGCCGTCATCCATCGCGGCTTTGGCCAATTTGACACCGGCTGCCGACGACAGGCGGGTCAGATGTACCCGGCAACCGGTATCGCGCACCAGTTGGACGATGGTGGCAATGGCGATGGTTTCGGCAGCGACCGGGATGCCAGCCAGGCCGAGGCGACTGGAGACTTCGCCATCGTGTGCAATACCGTTGCGCGACAGCCAGTAATCCTGCGGTTGCAGGAAAACCGGGAACTTGAAGGTTGCAGCGTATTCCAGTGCGCGCAGCAGCGCTTCGGTATCGACCACCGGCACCTTGGCTTGCGAAAAGGCGACGCAACCGGCTTTCTTCAGACCGGCCAGTTCGGCCAGGCGCTCGCCTTTGAGGCCAAGGGTCAGGGCGCCGAGCGGCAGCACGCGGGCCTTGCCGATTTCTTCGCCACGATGCACCAGGCGGTCGGCCAGTTCGGGTTCGTCGAGCGGTGGGTCGGCGTCCGGCGGCACGACGACGCTGGTGACGCCCCCGGCAACGGCGGCGGCCAGTTCGGCTTCGATGGAATTCAGTCGGGCGCCCAAGTCGATCAGGCCGGGACAAACGATGCAGCCGCTGGCATCGATACTTTGCCCGGCGACAAAGCCAGCCGGTGCTTCGCCGATACTGGCAATCTTGCGGTCAACGATGAAAAGCGAGGTATTTTCGCGGTCGACCGCATTTTTCGGGTCAATGACGCGGCCATTCTTGATTTCGATGTTCATGGATCAATTCCCCGCAACTATGCTCATGACCGCCATGCGTACGGCGATCCCGAAAGTGACCTGCGGCAGGATGACGGCCTGCGGCCCGTCGGCGACTGCCGAATGGATTTCCACGCCGCGATTCATCGGCCCCGGATGCATCACGATGGCATCCGGCTTGGCCAGTGCCAGCTTCTGCGGCGTCAGGCCGTAGTGGCGGAAATACTCGCCAGCCGAGGGCAGCAGTGCGCCGGTCATGCGTTCGTTCTGCAGACGCAGCATGATCACCACGTCACAGTCCTTCAAGCCTTCTTCCATGTCGTGGAAGACATGCACGCCCAGCTTGTCGAGATGTTTGGGCAACAGCGTTTCCGGGCCGATGGCGCGGACTTCCGGGACGCCCAGCGTGGTCAGTGCGTGAATGTCGGAGCGGGCGACGCGCGAGTGCAGGATGTCGCCGACGATGGCCACACGCAATTGCGTGAAGTCCTTCTTGTAATGGCGGATGGTGTACATGTCGAGCAGGCCCTGCGTCGGATGCGCGTGACGACCATCGCCGGCATTGACCACGTGGATGTCGTCGCGACCGGCCCGTTGCAGGTGTTCGGCAATCAGGTAAGGTGCGCCGGAAGAAGCATGGCGGACGACGAACAGGTTGGCGTGCATGGCACACAGGTTGTCGATGGTATCGAGCAGCGTCTCGCCCTTACTGGCCGACGACTTGTTGATGTCGAGATTGATCACGTCGGCGCTCAAGCGCTTGGCGGCGATCTCGAAGGTGGTGCGCGTGCGCGTCGAATTCTCGAAGAACAGGTTGAAAACGCTCTTGCCACGCAGCAGCGGCACTTTCTTGACCTCGCGCGCCGAGACTTCCATGAACGATTCGGCGGTGTCGAGAATCTGGTCGAGGATGCGTTTGGGCAGGCCTTCGACCGACAGCAGATGGGTCAGCTCACCATCCTTGTTCAACTGCGGGTTATGCATTTTCCAGTCTCCAGGCGAGTTGACCGCAATCTTTCTTCTCCAGCACCAGGCTTTGCTGCGCGCTCAGTGCGACATCCCAGATACCCCAGGTCGCCGCAACCGGCAGTTCACGGCCGCCGCGATCCGCCAGCACGGCCAGATCGACGGCTGCCGGACGACCGTAATCGAACAGCTCGTTGATCGCCGCCCGCGTCGTGCGGCCGGTGTACAACACATCATCGACCAGGATGATGTGCCGGCCTTCGACATCGAAGGGAATCAGCGTCGGCTTGACCTGCGGGTGCAGACCTTTTTCGGAGAAATCATCGCGATAGAAGGAAACGTCGATCAGGCCGATTTCCTCGCTCAGGCCGAGCAATTCGCTCAGGCGTTCGGCAATCCAGGCGCCACCGCTGTAAATGCCGACCAGCGCGGGATTTTTGCCGAGTTGCGGACGAATCAGGTCGGCCAGTTGCCGACATTGGGCTTCGGCATCGGGCAAGGGTTCATTGGGGTGCATGCGGCGGACTTTCGAACCAGGTTTGAAGAATGAGTTGAGCCGCCACCGCGTCGAGCAGCGGCTTGGCGGATTTGCTGTTGCGGCCGGTTTCTCTGAGCCGCGCCTCGGCATCGAGCGAGGTCAGGCGTTCATCGGCGAAAGAAACCGGCAAATTGAAGCGTTTTTTCAGACGTTCGGCGAACTTGGTCGCCAGACGGGTCATTTCGTGCGGCGTACCGTCAGCGTGCGTCGGCAAGCCGACGACCAATTGCTCCGGTTGCCACTCGGCGATCAGCTTGCCGATGGCGGCGAAGCGGTCGTCATTCGATTCGGCGTGAATAACGGTCAGCGGATGGGCGCTGCTCAGCAAGGTTTCGCCCGTCGCGACGCCGATGCGCTTCTCACCGAAATCGAAAGCCAGCACGGTCCCCACGTCAGGCGTGCCCGGCGACGTCGGAAAGTTGCGAGAAGCTGATACCCAGCTTCTGCATGGCGGCCGGCAGGCGCTCTTCCGGCGGCAGGTCGAACAGGATGCTGGACCTTGCCGGTACCGTCAGCCAGGAGTTTTGTGCCAGTTCGTCTTCCAGTTGCCCGGCGTCCCAGCCCGAATAACCCAGCGAGACAATGATTTCCGACGGCAAACCGGCACTGCCCACCGAGGCCAGCACGTCGCGCGAACTGGTCAGGCCGACTTCGTCACTGACCTTCAGCGTCGATTGCCACTGGCCGAGCGGACGATGCAGCACGAAGCCGCGATCGAGCTGTACCGGGCCGCCGAAATAGACCGGCAGATTGGCCAGCGTCTCTTGCTCCAGCTTGATGTCGATCTTCTCGAACAGGCCGGCCAGAGTCATGTCGATCGGGCGATTGACAATAATTCCCAGCGCACCGTTCTCGGTGTGCTCGCAAATGTAGACGAGCGCATGGGAAAAATAAGGGTCTTCCAGACTCGGCATCGCGATCAGGAAGTTATCGGTCAGGTTGACGTTGTCCATAGCTGGAATTTTAATCGTCGGCGGGGTACAAACCCAACATGAAAAAACAAAAAGCTCTCGTCTGGTTCCGCCGGGACATGCGCGACCATGACCATGCCGCACTGGCGGCCGCCCTTGCCAACGCCGAAACCGTTTACTGCGCCTTCATCTTCGACCGTGACATTCTGGATGTCTTGCCCAGCCAGCATGATCGGCGCGTGCATTTCATCCATGCGTCGCTGCTTGAACTGGATGGCGCATTGCGCGCCCGGGGCGGCGGGTTGATCGTCCGGCAGGCCCGGGCGGTCGATGAAATTCCCGCACTGGCGCTGGAGCTGGGCGTCGACGCCGTGTTTGCCAATCGCGATTACGAGCCGGCGGCGAAGCAGCGCGACAGCGAAGTCGGCACACGGCTGGCAGCCGCTGGCATTGCCTTTAAGACGCTCAAGGATCAGGCGATTTTTGATGGCGACGAAGTACTGACCCAAGCCGGCAAATCCTTCACGGTGTTCACGCCGTACAAGAATGCCTGGCTGAAGCGTCTCGGCTCAGCAGATATCGCGCGCTGCGAATGCTCCGGTCGACTGGCCGCACTGCCCGAAAATGCGGCACAAGCTGCCATCCCGACGCTGGCCGATCTGGGTTTCGCCGAAACCGATCTGGAAAAGCTCGGTATTCAGCCCGGCATGTCCGGCGCCCGGGTGCTGTGGGACGATTTCCGGGCCGGCCGGATCAAGCGTTATGGCGCACTGCGCGATTTCCCGGCGGTAAAAGGCGTCAGTTATCTTTCGGTCCACCTGCGTTTCGGCACGATTTCCATCCGCGAACTGGTCGGCATAGCACTCGCCGAACAGGCCGATACCTGGCTCAGCGAACTGATCTGGCGCGATTTCTACTTCATGATCCTCGACCGTTTCCCGCAGGTCGTCGAACGTTCCTTCAAGCCCGAATACGACGCCATCCGCTGGGACGACTGGCCGGAGGCCTTGGCCGCCTGGCAGCAGGGACGCACCGGCTATCCGCTGGTCGACGCGGCGATGCGCCAGTTGAATCACAGCGGCTGGATGCACAACCGCCTGCGCATGGTCGTTGCATCCTTCCTGTGCAAAGACCTCGGCCTCGACTGGCGACTCGGCGAGCGCTACTTTGCCGAGCAACTGAATGATTTCGACCTGTCGGCCAACAACGGCGGCTGGCAATGGGCCGCCTCGTCGGGTTGCGACGCCCAGCCGTATTTCCGCATTTTCAACCCGCTCAACCAGTCGGAGAAATTCGACCCGGAAGGCAAGTTCATCCGCCGCTATGTGCCGGAACTGGCCAAGGTGCCGGAAAAATACATCCATGCACCGTGGAAAATGGGCCGCGTCGAACAGGAAGCACTAGGCATCGTGATCGGACGCGATTACCCGGCACCGATTGTCGACCATGCAGCGGCCCGTGAGAAAACGCTGGCCCGTTATGGCGTGGTGAAAAAAACGCCATAGGGAAAAGCCGTTTGCAGCACGTTGACCGCAATATTGCGGTCAACGTCGTTCAGGAGGCTTTTTTGCAATAGCCAGCCAGCAAGGCCAGCAATTCCTCTTCGTCGTAGGGCTTGCCGAGATAGTGGTTGGCCCCGATTTCCAGTGCGTAGTTGCGGTGCTTGTCGGCGGTGCGCGAGGTGATCATGGCAATCGGAATGTTACGCAGACGTTCATCGGCGCGTACGTTACGGACGAAATCGAAGCCGTCCATGCGCGGCATTTCGACGTCGGACAGAATGACGTCCGGCATTTCTTCGGTCAATTGCTCCAGCGCATCCACGCCATCCTTGGCGAGAATGACCTGATAGCCTTCGCGCAGCAGCAGGCGACTGGTGATCTTGCGCACGGTGAGCGAGTCATCGACTACCATGACCGTCGGCAGGTGCTGGATGGTTTGTGCCACCGGTTCGGCAGAACCTGGCTGGACGTACGAAGCGGCATCCTGCGGCTGGAGCCGTCCGGCCAGCGCGACCGGGTTGAGGATCAGCATCACCTGACCATCGCCCAGAACCGTTGCTCCGGCAATGCCGACCACGCGGGCAAGCTGGGCGCCGACGTTCTTGACCACGACTTCCTGATTGCCCTTGAGTTCGTCGACCAGCACGGCTACGCGCTGGGCACCGGCCCGTAGCAGCAGTACCCAGTATTGGCGGTGGGCTTCAGGTTGTGCGCTCAGGTCGCCCAGCAGATGGGGCAGGAAATGGAAGGGGTAACGATTGCCTTGCCATTGGGCTTCGCCGGCTTCACGGATTGCCGTCAGCCCTTTTTCCTTCAGTTCCAGGACCTGTTCGATCATGGTCGAAGGCACGGCATGTTGTTGGCTGCCGGCACGAACCAGCAGGGTTTGCATGACGGCCAGCGTCAGCGGAAGATAGAGCCGGAATGTCGTGCCGCGAGCGCTTTCGGTCTCGATTTCGATCCGTCCGCCCAATTCGGCAACGGCTGTTTTCACGACATCCATGCCGACGCCCCGCCCGGACACCTGGGTCAGCTCGGTTGCGGTCGAGAAGCCCGGCTGGAAAATGAAATCGAGCAGTGCTGCATCGCTGATTTCCTGATCGGGCAACAATAATCCCATGGCTTCAGCCCGCGCACGGATGCGCTGGCGATCCAGACCCTTGCCGTCATCGGTCAGGGAAAGCACGATTTCGTTGGCTTCCTGAACCAGCTTGAGGGTGATTTCGCCGGTTTCCGGCTTGTCGACCGCAGCACGCTGTTCGCGGGTCTCGATGCCGTGGGTCACGGCATTGCGCAGCATGTGCTCGATCGGCGCCATCATCTTGTCGAGTACCGAGCGGTCGATTTCCACCTGGCCGCCAACAATATCGAAATTGGCCCGCTTGCCGACTTCCTTGGCGGTTTGCCGGACGATGCGATACAGGCGCTCCGCCTGGCTGGCAAAGGGCAACATCCGGACGCCCATCAGTTCCTGCTGCAGCCCGCGGTTCAAGCGGGCCTGGGCGAGAATTGCGGCATTCGCATCGTCCAGATTCTTGAGCAGATTCTGTTGAACGGTGGCCACGTCATTGACCGATTCGGCCATGAAGCGGGTCAGTTCCTGGAAGCGGGTAAAGCGGTCGAGTTCCAGCGGATCGAATTCGGCCTCGCTGTCGTGCGTTTGTGCGACGTGGGCCTGAATCTGCGATTCCGCCTGGATCTCGATTTCGCGCAACTGGCGGCGCAGGCGAATGACGTTTTCCGTCAAATCGAGCAACGACCCCTTCAGGCTGCGCATTTCGCCTTCGATCCGGGCGCGGGCAATCGACAATTCCCCGGCTTCGTTAACCAGCCGGTCGATCAGGTCGGCACGTACCCGCAGCATGGCACGTTGGCCGCTATCTGTATTCGTCTCGGCGTCGTTTTCCGTAGTGCTCGCCGGCAACTGGGGCTGTTCGCTTGCGGTCGACGGCTCGGTGGACGGGATTTCCGTGCTGACAGGCTCATCCGGTGGGCCGCTGCGTAAGTGTTCGGTGGCCAAGGCCAGCGCATCGCAAGCCATTTCGATTTCGTCGATGAAGGCTGAATCTGCGCTACCGGCAGTCATCACTTCCTGAACACGGGTTTCAAGCAGGTGGGTTGCCTCGCCCAAGTTCATGGCCCCAGCCATCCGGGCATTGCCCTTGAAGGTGTGCAGCACGCGGGAAATGGCTCGCGGTGCCGCCTCTTCGCCAAGGCCGGCGCGCCAGGCGCGCAATTGCTCGGTCAGTTCGCGTAGCTGGTCTGCTGCTTCTTCCAGGAAAATCGGCAGCAGTTGTTCATCCAGTTCATCGGTCAGTGGTGCTGGCGCTTCGGTCGGCAAGGGCTCCACATGCGCCGCGATCTCTTCGACGGCAACTGTTGTTCGGACGCCCGGCAATTGAATGATCCGGGCGCTAGCGGAAGATTCGGATTTTTCTTCCATCTGCGGTGCCGGGTGATAAATCTCCTCCAGGGCACCAATCAGTTGTGTTTGCTCCTCCGGCGCTTGCTGTGCGGCCAGTCCGGCGAACATCTGCTCCAGCGTCATGATGGCCTGACGCACGGTCTCCAAGCCCTCAATGCTGTTTGGCTGGGCAGAGCCATCGCGGCGCAACAGGGCGTGTTCCAGGCTGATCGCCAGGTGGTTCAGCGGCATCAGTCCAACTGTTGCGGCAATGCCGCCCAGCGTGTGTGCGGCCCGCGTCATTTCAAACGTCATTGGCGAGGCTGGCGCGGCTTCCAGTACAGCGAAACTGTCAACCAAGGTTTGCAAGTGACCGCGCGCTTCTTCGCGGAAAATGTCGTAGAGCGTTGGCGAACTGCTGGTAACCGGCAAAACTTCATCAGCATCAGCATCAGCATCAGCATCAGCATCAGCATCAGCATCAGCATCAGCATCAGCATCAGCATCGGTGGCCGGTGTGGGTGTTGCATCGATAGCGGGCAGAATTTCCTCTGCATCAAGCATCAGCAACTCTTCAAAAGCTTCTGCCGTTGCCTGCAATTGCAGATCGTTGTCATGCCGGGCGGGGACTTCTTCAGCGACTTCTTCAGCGACTTCTTCAGCGACTTCTTCAGCGACTTCTTCAGCGACTTCTTCAGCGACTTCTTCAGCGACTTCTTCAGCGACTTCTTCAGCGACTTCTTCAGCAACTTCTTCAGCAACTTCTTCAGCAACTTCTTCAGCAACTTCTTCAGCGACTTCTTCAGCGACTTCTTCAGCGACTTCTTCAGCGACTTCTTCAGCGACTTCCTCAGCAACTTCTTCAGCAACTTCCTCAGCAACTTCCTCAGCAACTTCCTCAGCAACTTCCTCAGCAACTTCCTCAGCAACTTCCTCAGCAACAACTGCCGGCGGGCTGGCGAGGGGGGGTACGGCGACCGAAGGGAGTGCCGCCAGTATCGGGTCGTCGCCTCGCAGATGCGCGGCAAGTGCCGTCAGCGCACTGCTATCGGGCGCAGTGCCTGCACCGGTTTCCAGATGTTTGACCCATTCGGAGAACAGCGTGTGGGTATTGTCGATCAGGCCGATCAATTCGGGCGTCACCGCCATGTCCTGGCGTAACCAGAAATTCAGCGTCTGTTCGATTTCCCAGGCGGTTTCGCCCAGTGCGCTCAGTCCAACCATGCGGCCGGAGCCTTTGAGCGTGTGACTGGCCCGGCGGATCGTGGTCAGTGCTTCGCCATTGTGCGGGTCGATGAGCAGTACGGCCTTTTGTTCCCCCATCGTGGCCAATACGTCATGAGCTTCTTCGATGAAGATTGCCAGGAGTTCGGCGTCGATTTCCTCGTGGCTGGCGCCGGCCAGTTGCAAGGTTTCTGCCGATGGCTGGGGGGCTTCGCGTTGTTGTGTTGGCAAACCCGATAGGGCAGAGTCGATTTGTTCACCGGAGGCCAGTGCGGCAAGTGCTGCTTTGGCGGATGCTTCCAGTGTGCGGTCTGCAACCAGATCGGCATCTTTCTGGATGGCCTCGAGATTTTGTTTCAGTTCATTTTGCAGCTTTGCATCATCAGGTGTTTCGCGCAATGCATCGGCCAAGGCTCGTGTTTCACGTGCTTGCTGGGCCAGCTCAGCCTCAACCGTGAGAGGCTCTACCTTGTCTTCGCTGTCTTGTGCTGCTTGTTCGCCATGCAGGCGGCGAACAAAATCGTCGAAGCTGTTTTCTCCATGTTGGAGCGAGTCTACGAAGAAGCCGAGAACTGACAGTTCATCGGCAACCCGCTGAAAGTCGCCTTCGACGGGTTGGTAGCTTGGTGCTGCAAATCCGGCGATGCGCGAAATTGCCGCCTTGAGGCTGTTGACCGCAGAAAAATGGCCGAGCATGGCCAATGCTCCGCTGATTTGCTTCAGCGGGGCATCCAGCAAGCCCATATCCAGTCCCTTGGCTGGATTGCGGAAAAAGCTGTCGAGCGCTTGTTCAATTTGTGCCAGGTTATTCTGGATTTCGCGCCCGACTTGGGCAATCAGCAGTTTTTCCTGTGCCCGTCGCGTCATTTCATCGAGCAGCGGCACATCGCCGCCACTGGCTGGACGTCCTGCGATGCAGGCGTAGAGCCGTTCCACCATCAAATCTACTTGTTGGGCAAAATCGTTGCCCAAGTGCTTGAAGTTGTCGTGGGCGCTCTGTAACAGCAGGATCGCTGTCGCTACTTCCATGGCAACGCTGTCGTTGAAGCGGCTAGCGTCTTCCTGTAACCAATTGGCAATTGCGGCCAGGGCCTGACCCAGTCGCTTGAGATCGGTTTGTCCGATTTCGCTGGTCAGTTGGGCGCCCGTATTGGCCTGTTCAGCAAAGGCTGAGAGACTTGCCGGACTGCCTGCGCAGTATTTGTTCCAGACTTCTTCAATACTGCCAAGCAATTCGCGCAAGCGACGCAAGGCGACTTCCTGTACCTTGGGCAACGACTGGATTGTTGCAGCGGCAGGAATCAGCGCGGGCAAGGCAAAAACCTGCTGGACCTGCGCGAGTAGCGAGTTTTCCTCCGCGGTGGCCCGCGCCACGTAGTACAGCGCTTCGCGCATGACACGCTCGGCCAGATTGCTTGAGCCTTCAAGGAGTCGGCGGATTTGCAGATCGATACCGGAGCATAACTGGCGGGCTGGTACTTCCCCTGCCAGTTGCGGGTTCTCCAGCGCTTCGAGAAACGCCTGGGAGACCCACCAGAAAGAACGCGCTATCGAGTTGGGTTGAATGGCTTCAATCGCGGCCAGTGCCTGGCGCATTTCCTGTCGCCCCGTGGCTGCGAGTGCCGGCTTGGTCAGGTGCTGCAGCAAGCCTTTCTGAAAGCGGGCGCGCTGGGTGCGCAGGATCTGCCGCATTTCGTCTGTCGACAGGTCGGGCGCAATGACCGAGGATTTTGGCGGGCGCTGGCTCAGATCAGGGTAAAAAAGGTCGCAAGGGTGGGGCGCGGGTAGTCCGCGTGCCTTGGCCAATTGGTTGAAAACAGGAAATACGCGCAGAGGCTGGTGGGGTTCGCCAGCCATCAGATCATCGAGATACTGGCTGAGGGTTGCCAGTGCCGCACGCAAGGTGGCTTCTGTATCTGCATCACATGTCTGGCGCTGCTCTTCGAGCGCCAGCAGGAGTGCCTCAAGTGATTCGGTGAGATCGGTGATGCCGTTCAAGCCGACCATGTCGAGCGCACCGTGAACCTGGTGCACGTGGGTACGACAGAACTTGAGCTGTGTTGCATCGGCACTGGAGACGAATTGGCCCAGCGCCTCTTCGGCGCGGAGCAGTGCCTGGTCAATCTCGCCCTTGACCCAGGTTAGTGGGCCCAAATCAAATTCAGTTGCCGCGTTCATGCTCTCTCGCGTTTATTGGTCAGTCGACCTTGAAGCCGGCGACCGAACCCTTGAGTTCCGACGCCAGTGCAGACAATTCATCCACCGCCTCGGCTGTGCGCTGCGTACCTGCCGTGGTTTGTTCCGTGACGCGCAGAATATCCTGCATCAGGTCGGCAACGTGGGTTGCCGAATTGGCCTGGTTCTGCGTTGAGCTGGAAATGCTCTGGATCAGGTCAGCAAGGTTACGCGACACCTGACCAATTTCGGACAGGGCCTGGCCTGCCGCATCGGACAGCTTCGCTCCCTCGACCACACCCTGGGTCGATTGTTCCATGGCTGATACAGCATCCTGTGTATCGGTCTGAATGGTCTTTACAATCGCGGCAATCTGCTTGGTTGCTTCGCCCGAACGTTCCGCCAGTCGCTGCACTTCTTCCGCAACCACGGTAAAGCCGCGCCCTGCATCGCCGGCTGACGCGGCCTGAATGGCAGCGTTCAGTGCCAGCACGTTGGTCTGTTCGGTAATGTCGGAAATCAGTTCAACGATTTCACCGATCTCCTGCGAGCTTTCGCCAAGGCGTTTGATCCGCTTCGAGGTTTCCTGAATCTGGTTGCGGATTTCGTTCATGCCCTTGATCGAGTCCTGTACGGCCAGCGTACCCTTTTCGGCTGCCATCAGGGACTGGTTTGCCACCTGGGCAGACTGTGTGGCATTACCCGAGACTTCGTTCATCGAGCGCGCCATGGCCAGTGCCGACTGGCCGGCTTCCTGAATTTCGCTGGATTGCCGTTCGGCAGCCGCAAGCAGCTCGGCCGAGGTCTGGCGAGCGATTTCGGTTGCTGTTGTCACCCGGTTTGCCGCATCGTTGATCCGGCCAACCAGAACCCGGAGTTCTTCAATTGTGTAGTTGATCGAGTCGGCAATGGCGCCGGTAATGTTTTCGCTAACGGTCGCGGTAACAGTCAAGTCGCCATCAGCCAAATCACCCAGTTCGTTCATCAGGCGCAGAATGGCGTCCTGGTTCTCGCGATTGACCTGTTCAGAGCCAAGGCGCTGTTGTTCCACTTCATGGGTTCGCCGTTTCGCATCATCGACATAGACGCGAACCAGCATGGCCAGAGAGCCCAGTGCCAACGCGATCAAGACAAGCAGGGAAAGGATGAAAAAGCCTCTTCCGCTCAAACTTTCCTGATAGCCAAGAGCCAATGCCTCGGTGGCTTTGAGAAGTTCTTCGCTGTCCCGGAAAATGCGTGAACCGGCTTGCTTGGAGAGAACCAGTGGCTGCATATTGCCGAGAATGCCTGAAATGGCGGCCTCGTATTCCTTGAAGGCGGCCTCCAGTGCTTCGGTCTTTATTCGAGCTTCCGCATCGCCGCCGCCCTTGCCCAAGCCTTGCATCAATTCGCGGAAGTTGTTGGTGTCCTTGCCGAGCAGGAAAGCGACTTCCGGGTTGATTTCCGAACCGACCAACAAGGCAGATGCGTTCTTGGAAATACGCTGCGTCAACATGACGAGCTGATTGGCCGAGGCAATCTCGCGTGCTGACGAGCCGCCTTGCAGTTTGAGCGCAGCAACCTGTTCGGTCAGTTCCAGCATCACCGAATTGTTGTCATCGATAGTTGCGACGTTCTTGCCAAGGTCAATCAGGTTTTTTTCCTGTGAAATGACGGTTTCCGCATCCTTGGCCGTTTGTGTCCAGCGCTCGGCAAGTGCGTTGAGTTGGGGTTGTACCGATCCAGGGGATGCCGGGACGCTGATCTTGCCCAGTTCGCCGCCCTGACTCAGGCGCTCCATCAATTGGGCAAAGCTTGTGCGGGATTCCCTGAGTTGGGCAAATGCGTTCTGATTGCCCTGCAAGGCCAGCGAAGAAGCTTTTGCCAGGCGCTGGGAAAGCATGCGCATTTCGCCTGCCGCTGCGACATAGGCGGTCCCGTGTGCCGAGTCCTGATTGTCCTGGAAAACAAGAATACCAATGACCAACAAGGCAGCAACGAAGATGCCACCCAGCATTTTCATCTGTTGTGTTGCGTTCTTGCCCGAAAACGGATGCTTGATACCCGTTTTGATCGGCGTTGTTGGTGCGTCGCCTCCCGTGATGGTGAGCGGCGATACGTTTTTTCTGGATGCCCCGAATCTTGGGAGCTTGAAGCTAAATGCCATTTCCATCCTCCGCTTGGGCCCGCGCGGGCCCGTCTTTTTATATTCCGATGTTCATGAAACGCTGGTCAGCCAGCAGTTCCCTGACGGCGAGTTTGCGCCAGACACGTCCGTCGGCGTCGGTAAAACGCTGTCGGCCCCAGGCATGAAACGTGTTGTCGGCCGTTGTTTCATTGAAGTGTTCAGGTTTTTTCAGGCCCAGCATGCGTGATACCAGCAAGGCGGCGTTTGAGCCGTAACGGGCACCAATCAGCAATAGTCTGGCGTTGGCATTGCGTGGTGTCGGCTGACTGCCGAGGAAGGCGGAAAAATCGGTCACGGCGTGAAGATTGCCACGCACATTGGCGATCCCGGAAAACCACGGATAAGTCAGCGGTACGTTGGCCAGTTGTGGTGCCTGGACGATTTCTCCACCATCCGACAGGTCAATGAGCCAGGCTTCACCGCTAACATCGATACCCAGCCAGGATGCTGCACCGTGCCCCAGCGCGGCATCGCTGAGGCGGCCGGCCAGGTAGGACTGAAAATCACGCAGACTGCTCTTGCGGGCCATGATGGTCAGGGCAGGGCGGCGATGCGCTGCAGCAGTTCTTGTGGATTCAGTGGTTTGACGAGGTAATCGACAGCGCCTTGGCGCAAGCCCCAGATCTTGTCGGTTTCCTGGCCCTTGGAAGTGCAGACGATGACCGGGATGTGCTTGGTTTCTTCATCCCGCGACAAGGTGCGCGTTGCCTGATAACCATTCAGGCCGGGCATGACGACATCCATCAGGATCAGGTCGGGTTTGGTGGCCTTGGCTTGGGCGATGCCATCTTCGCCGTTCTCGGCGGTGGCGACCAGGTAGCCAGCCTTGGTCAGTACGTCGACCGTAAAAAAACGTTCGGTCGGAGAATCGTCGACGACGAGAATATTTTTGACGGGCATTCTTGCTCCCTGAACTACTGGTTGATTTCCGTGGTGGCCGGCAGTGCGAATGCGGCAACCGTTTGCAACAGGCTATCTTTGGTGAACGGTTTGGTCAGATATTGATCTGACCCGACCATCCGGCCACGAGCCCTGTCGAACAAGCCATCCTTGGATGAAAGCATGATCACCGGCGTGGACTTGAAGCGGGCATTCTTCTTGATAAGCGCGCATGTCTGATAACCATCCAGTCGCGGCATCATGATGTCGCAAAAAACAATGGCAGGCTGATGGTCGGCAATTTTTGCCAGGGCATCGAAGCCATCTTCGGCCAGGACGACCTGACACCCGGCTTGCACGAGAAAAATCTCGGCGCTTCGCCGTATGGTGTTGCTGTCATCAATGACCATGACCCGTATGCCGCGCAGTCTGGATAAATCTGTCAAATCCAAGCCCCCTGAGTGTCTTTAGGCGCACATTCGATATTCATGCATCTTACTACGGAACCGCCATCAGACTGTAATCTGGAAACCCGAAATGCATTACCGGACAAATCGGCGGCCCTTTGCCGTAATCGGATAGAATCCTGCAATTCGGATTTTCCGCTTTTTGACGCATATTGTGCGCCCATTTTCTGATGCAGACAGCCTCGCCTTCACCTGCCAATCCCCCGCAGGTTCTCGTTTTCGCGGCCAGCGATCCGACTAGCGGCGCCGGTATTCAAGCCGATATCCTGACCTTGGCCAGCCTTGGCTGTCATCCGCTAACGGCCTTGACTGCCATCACGGTTCAGGACACCAGCGGGGTATTGAGTGTGCAAGCGCTTGCAGCTGACTTGCTGGAACAGCAGGCGCGCACCGTACTGGAAGACATGCCGGTGCTGGCCTTCAAGATTGGCGTACTGGCCAGTGTCGAGAATGTGCTGATGGTGGCCGAGATTCTTTCCGACTACCCGGAAATCCCGCTGGTGTTCGATCCCGTATTGGCTTCCGGACGCGGCGACGATCTGTCGGACGAGGAAATCATCGCCGCGATGCGCGAAATGCTGCTGCCGCAAACGACGATCATCACGCCCAATGCACCCGAGGCACGGCGTCTGGCCGAAAGCGACGAGGATGAAAGCGAGCCGTCGATCGATACCTGCGCCGAACGACTGATCGAAATGGGTGCGCAATACGTATTGATCACCGGCACGCACGAGAACACGCCGGAAGTCATCAACACGCTGTACGGGCCAAACGGCATCATTCGGCATGACCGTTGGGAACGCCTGCCCGGCAGCTATCATGGTTCCGGCTGTACGCTGGCTTCGGCCATTGCCGGCTGTCTGGCCGGCGGCGCCAGCGTCGAGGAAGCGGTACGCGATGCCCAGGATTACACTTGGCAGGCGCTGAAAAACGGTTTTCGCGGCGGCATGGGGCAGTTCATTCCCGACCGCATGTTCTGGGCCCGGGGCGAAGACAATGCGGATGCGGCCGGTGATATCCCGCCAGCCGAGGGGCAAGTCGAAGGACAGGACGATGGCGCAGCCTGAACTACGCGGTCTTTATGCGATAACGCCGGAGCGCAGTGAGCGAGCCTATCTGCTCAGCGACGTGGAAGCCGCGCTGGCCGGTGGTTGCCGCATCTTGCAATACCGCGACAAAAGCAGCAGCATGGTCGAACGGGTGGCCCGCGCCCATGCGCTGCGGACGCTGACTCGCCACTTTGATGCCAAGCTACTGATCAACGACGATTTGCTGCTGTGCCAGCTGGTTGATGCGGATGGCGTGCATCTCGGTCTGGAGGATGGCAACCTGCAACTCGCCCGCGCCCTGCTCGGGCCGCAGCGCATCATCGGCGCCTCCTGTTATGCCGATTTCGCACTGGCCGAAACGGCGGCCGCCGCAGGCGCAGATTACGTGGCCTTTGGCGCGGTCTATCCGTCGCCGACCAAGCCGGCCGCCGTACGGGCGCCGGTCGACCTGTTTTTTCAGGCAAAAAACCGGTTGACCGTAAAAAGCTGTGCCATCGGCGGCATCACGCTGGCTAACGCGACACCGCTGATCGCGGCCGGTGCCGATATGCTGGCCGTCATTACCGATTTATTCGCGGCGCCCGACATTGCAGTGCGCGCCGCCCAGTATCAACAACTTTTCCAGGAAGCCCAGTCATGACCTCTCGCAACCAGCAACTGTTCGAACGTGCCCAGCGCCATATTCCCGGTGGCGTCAATTCGCCGGTGCGCGCCTTTCGTTCGGTCGGCGGCACGCCGGTGTTTTTCCAGAAGGGGCTGGGCGCCAAGGTGCAGGATGCGGATGGCAAGTGGTACACCGATTACGTTGGTTCCTGGGGGCCGATGATCCTCGGTCACGCCCACCCGGACGTGATCGCCGCCGTGCAGGCCGCAGTGGTCGATGGCTTGTCGTTCGGTGCACCGACCGAAAAGGAAGTCGAAATCGCCGATCTGCTGTGCGAACTGGTGCCGTCGATGGACATGGTGCGCCTGGTGTCGTCCGGCACCGAAGCGACCATGAGCGCCATTCGTCTGGCGCGCGGCTATACCGGCCGCGACGTGCTGATCAAGTTCGAAGGTTGCTACCACGGCCATTCCGACAGCCTGCTGGTGAAGGCCGGCTCGGGCGCGCTGACTTTCGGCAACCCGTCGTCGAGCGGCGTGCCGGCCGATCTGGCACAGCACACGATGGTGCTGGCCTACAACGACCCGCAGCAACTGGCCGACGCCTTCGCGCAACATGGCGACAAGATCGCTGCCGTGATCGTTGAACCGGTGGTCGGCAACATGAACCTGATTGCGCCGACGCCGGCCTTTTTGCAGGCAATGCGCACGTTGACCGCAAAACATGGCGCAGTGCTGATTTTCGACGAAGTGATGACCGGTTTCCGGGTTGGTCTGAAGAGCGCGCAGGGGCTTTATGGCATCACGCCGGACCTGTCCACCTTCGGCAAGGTGGTCGGCGGCGGCATGCCGATGGGTGCCTTCGGTGGCAAGCGCGAGATCATGGAACAGATTGCCCCGGTCGGCCCGGTCTATCAGGCCGGCACCTTGTCCGGCAATCCGATTGCCACGGCGGCCGGTCTGGCCACGCTGAAACTGATTCAGGAAAAAGGCTTTTACGAGGCGTTGACCGCAAAAACCGAAGCCTTGTGCAGCGGTCTGGTGGCGGCCGCGAAAAAACACGGCATCGCCTTCGCCGCACAGAACGTCGGCGGCATGTTCGGTCTGTATTTCGCAGAAAAATGCCCCGGCACCTACGACGAAGTGCTGGCTTGCGACAAGGAAGCGTTCAACCGTTTCTTCCATGCCATGCTGAACGCCGGCCACTACTTCGCGCCGTCGGCTTTCGAGGCCGGTTTCGTCTCGGCCGCGCACAGCGATGCCGATATTGCTGGCACCATCGCCGCCGCTGACGCCTATTTTGCGACGCTGAAAAAATGAGTAGCGGGCTGGCCTGGATCATCCTGTTCGTCGCCGGCCTGTGCGAGATCGGCTGGGCTGTCGGGCTGAAATATACCGAGGGCTTTTCCCGCCTGTGGCCGAGCGTGTGGACGGTGCTGGCGATGATTGCCAGCGTCGCGCTGCTCGGCTGGTCGCTGAAGGTCTTGCCGCTGGGCACGGCCTACGCGGTGTGGACCGGCATCGGCGCGGTGGGCACGGCGCTGCTCGGCATGTACCTGTTCGGCGAATCGCGCGAAGTCGCGCGCTTGCTCAGTATCGGGCTGATTGTTGCCGGCATCGTCGGACTGAAGCTGCTGACACCCGACACCCACTGAATCACGCACCAAACCGGTGCAATGGATGCCGGACGGTGCAGGGCGCTGTCATAGTTCGCAGCAAAACCCCGGTTTGGTGCGTTTTTCCTGATCTTTCCGGCTGATTTTCGGCCGGCATCCTTTTTGCAAAAGCAGCCTATGGTTCCCCTGCCTGTCGCAGCGGAGTCCCTGAGTCCCACATAGGTTTCTTCATGCGCAAACGTTCCGAGTCCCGTCCTTCCCGTCCGTCCCGCCAAGCAGGCGATTTTTCCCGCTACATGTCCGGCCTGCACGCCGACCAGAAAAGCCTGACCGAAATCCAGGGGGCTTACGACAATCTGGCCTTGCTCGGACAGTTGCTGTCCGCCGGTACCGACATCAGCGCCATGCGCCAGGCTTTCAACGAGCTGGCCGATCAGTTGCTCGATCAACTGGCGCTTGAACACTACAAGAAAGCAGTGCGCCATCTCGATGCCGGTGCCCGGGTATCGATCGATGTGCTGACCCGCAACCTGTTTGAGCGGACGGCGGATATCGGCTTTCTGGCGACCGATAGCGAAATCTGCGCTTTTGCCGAACAGGCCACGCTGGCGCCGGCACAGGCAGCGGCCGGGCGCGCCGAACTGGAAGCCCGCTTCGCCGAATATGTACGCAAGTATTCGGTCTACCACGACATCATCCTGCTCGCCCCCGGCGGCGAAATCCTCGCCCGACTCGACGGACAGCAAGCGGCCTTGCGCACGCAGGACCCGCTGCTCGGCGAAGCACTCAGTTCGCCAGCGCCTTACCTGGAAATCTTCCGTCCTACTGACTTGTTGCCGGGCGATCCCACCCCGCTGATTTATGCCCATCGCGTCGAGTCGACCGCAGGCGAGCCGGTCGGCGTGCTGTGCCTGTGCTTCCGTTTCCAGGACGAATGCCAGCGCATTTTCGCCAACCTGCTGGCCGAGGACGACTGGACCGTCCTGACCTTGCTCGACGCCGACAATCGGGTCATCGCCAGCAGCGATCCCTATCAGTTGCCCATCGGCGCCCGCCTGGAAAGTGTGCACGATGACAACGGCCGGGTCATCCGTTTCGCCGGTCGCGAATACCTCGCCACGACGCGTGCCACGCAGGGCTATCAGGGTTATGCCGGTGCCGGCTGGGTGGGCCATGCGCTGGCGCCATTGACGCATGCCTTCGAGGAAAGCAGCGACGGCGAACTGGTCGAAGTGCCAGAGGATTTTCTCCATTGCGTGCTGGAAACGACGCATCTGTTCAGCCCTGTGCTGCGCGAAATGCCAGCCCGGGCGGCCAACATCCAGCATGAGCTGAACCGCGCGGTATGGAACGGCAACGTCTGGCTGGCCCGCGACCCTGCGGCATCGCACAGCGCGGCCTTTGCCAAGGTCCTGCTGCGCGAGATCGGCAGCACCGGCGTGCGCACGCGGAATATCTTTGCCGAGTCGACGACCAATCTGTACAAGACCGTGCTGTCGTCCGTGCTGTGCGATTGCGCCACGCAGGCCGCGCTGGCCATCGACATCATGGATCGCAATCTTTACGAGCGCGCCAACGATTGCCGCTGGTGGGCGCTCAACAGCGACTTCCATGAAGCGCTGGCCGAAGTGCTGGCCAACTCGCCGGGCAACGACAAGGTGCAGCGCCAGCGCCTGACCGATGCGCTGCGCCGGATCAATGGCCTGTACACGGTGTATAGCAACCTGATCCTGTTCGATCAAAGCGGCCGGGTGGTCGCCGTTTCAAATCCGGCCTACAACGACCTGCCGGGCAAGATACTGAATGCAGCCTGGGTCCGGCCGACGCTGGGACTGGCCGACAGCCAGTCTTACTGCGTCTCGGAGTTTGCCGATACGCCGCTTTACGACAACCAGCAGACCTACATTTTCAGCGCCGCCATCCGTTCGCCGCATGATGACGAACCGCTCGGCGGCATCGCCATCGTTTTCGATTCAACGCCACAATTCCGCGCCATGCTGGAAGATGCCCTGCCCCGGCAGGCCGACGGCAAGCCGGTCGCTGGCGCCTTCGCGGTATTTGCCGAGCGCAACGGTCGGGTGGTCGCCAGCACCAACCCGGAACTCAAGCCGGGCATGCCGCTGATGATCGGTTACGAGTTTTTCC
Organism: Azonexus sp.; assembly: GCF_030824335.1. GTDB lineage: Bacteria > Pseudomonadota > Gammaproteobacteria > Burkholderiales > Rhodocyclaceae > Azonexus. The sequence continues at coordinate 3,487 of NZ_JAVBXX010000022.1, read as the reverse complement.
ACCTTGAGCCCGGCGCCAGCTGTAGCAACGTGATCATCCACGATGGCTGCTATTACGCGGTCGGTTCGGCGATGAGCGCCGGCTACCGGGAATACAGCCAGACGACTGACGGGCGGCGCAACGATGTGGTCGCGCTGGTCTTCTCGCCTCTCTCCGAGCGGATCGTCGACGCCGATTCCCTGCAGTCATTGCGTGATGTTGCGGTCGACCATTTCGCCACGCGACAAAGCAAACCGGAAAACGCTATCGATATCGCCAGTTTTTACCTGACCGGCCACTGGTACGGCATTCACTCCAGCCAGGTCGTCGAGGCGGTCGATGCGACACGCATCACGCCGATGCCGAGCATGGGCAGTTGCATCGTCGGTTGCCTGATGTACGACGATCAGGCGCTCAGTGTGTTCGACCTGTCGGCCATCCTTTGTCCGCAACGGGCGGCCATCGAGCGGCGGCGCTTGCCGCAGGGGGATGCCCGGAAGCAGATCGTCATCGTGAATGCGGCGAACCAGCAGACGCGTTTTGGCCTGCTGGTCGACCAATTGGGTGCTGTTTGCGATATTGCGACGCAACGGGCCGAAGCCCTGCCGGAGATGATGAACGAAGGCAATTCGATGATCGACAGCCTGATCAAACCTCTGCCGGACGATGCGGAGCGGCGCATCCTGATGGTGCTGTCGCCGGATCGTATCGTGCAGCGCCTGGGCGGCAGCAAGGAGCCGGCTCGCTGGCTTACATCAGGAACAGCGTTGCCAGCCCGAGAAAGATGAAGAAGCCCCCGGAGTCGGTCAGGGCGGTAATCAATACCGAGCCGCCCATCGCCGGGTCGCCGCCGAAGCGTTGGCGCAGCAAGGGAATGCCCACGCCGGCCGAGGCGGCGAGCAGCAGGTTCAATGTGGTTGCAGCGGTCATTACGATGCCGAGTTGATAACTGCCGTATAGCCACCAAGCGACAACGCCGAGTAAACCACCCCAGATTACGCCGTTGATGCTGGCCACCCCCAGCTCCTTGCGCAGCAGCCGGCGCATGGCATCCGGCTGGACTTGGCCCATGGCGATGGCGCGGACGATCATGGTAATGGTCTGGTTGCCGGAGTTGCCGCCGATGCCGGCAACAATCGGCATCAATGCGGCCAGCGCGACCAACTTTTCGATCGATCCTTCGAACGCGCCAATCACCCGCGATGCCAGGAATGCGGTGACCAGATTAACTGCCAGCCAAGCCCAGCGGTTTTTCACCGAGTCCCAGACCGACGCGAAGATGTCTTCCTCTTCCTTCAGACCGGCGTGGGCTAGCTGTTCCTGCTCGGCCTCTTCACGGATGTAGTCGACCACGTCGTTAACGGTAACCCGGCCAATGAGCTTGCCGTCCGCATCGACGACTGGTGCCGATACCAGGTCGTAACGCTCGAAGGCTTTTGCTGCGTCCTCGGCTTCGTCGTCCGGCTCTAGTTCAACGAAATCGGTCTGCATCAATGAGCCGACTTCGACGTCCACTTCATTGACCAGCAGGATATTAAGCGGTAGTACGCCTTTCAGGTGCTCATCGCGGTCGACGACGAATAACTGGTCGGTATGGTCGGGCAACTCTTCAAAACGACGCAGGTAGCGCAAGACGACTTCGAGCGTGATGTCCTCGCGCACGGTGACCATGTCGAAGTCCATGATCGAACCGACGGAGTCCTCGGAATAGGACATCGCAGCGCGTAAATGCTCGCGCTCTTCGACTGACAGACCGCGAAACACATCATCGATAACACCTTGCGGCAGATCGGGTGCAAGGTCGGCCAGTTCGTCGGCGTCCAGCGTTTCGGCGGCAGCGACCAGTTCGTTCGGCGCCATCGATTCGATAAGGCTTTCACGAACTGCATCCGAGACTTCAAGCAGGATGTCGCCATCGTATTCGGCCTTGACCAGATCCCAGACGATAAGGCGTTCGTCGGTCGGTAGCGCTTCCAGCACACAGGCGATGTCTGCCGGGTGCATGGGGGCCAGCAGATGTTGCAACTCATTGAGATGCTGGCGGTGGACAATCGATTCGACAATGTCGTGCCGCGGCCCTTCCTGACGATGCGCGAGATCTTCGACCAGCTTGTGGCGGGCGAGCAGGGTCTGCACCTCGACGAGGCGCTCCTGCAATTCTTCGCTATCGCTCAGCTGGGTTTCTTCGCTCATGGTGCAGTGCCGCAAAAGGGAGGCCATTTTAGCGTGAACCAACGCGACAAAGCCGGCGGGAGTTGATTACTCGCGCCGGCTTTGTCGGTCATCCAGGGACTTGGTTATCGGGAAACTAGTCCGTTGCCAAGCTAGCGAACTTCACAACTGACGGCACCACTCCCGCCTTGGCTGCCTGACTGATTGGAACCGGGCTGATTGATCGGGTTGTTGAACGCCGGCGGCGGGCTGAACTGCAAGCCAGGATTGTTCGGCAGGATAACCGGAGGTTGCCGGAAGCTCGGTGTAAATCCGAACTGTCCCGCCGAGAAGTTTTGTGAGCCTCCGGCATTGGTCAAGTGGATCAAACCATCGATCACATGTACATAAAGACCCGGCGCCATGGCGTTACCTGGCCTTGGGGGCGGCGGAGGGGCTTGGGCCAGGAGTGGCTGTACGTCGAACAGGCCACTACTCACATCGCTCAAGGTGTCTTCCGTGCCGAATGTCAGTGCAGCAAGCAGCGGCATGCCATAAGGCAGGTGTGCCACTTCGCGGGTGTTTTCATCGGGGATGTATTCTGCGATGAATTGTGTGCCCCGAATGCCGATGGTCGCTGTTGGCGTATTCAGCTTGTAAGCATCCTGGTTGCCGCGTTTGCCGACCAGCCCAGTTACCGTGCGCATGGCGCCCTTGAATAGCTTGAATACGGCATTGTCTCTGGCTGGCTCCTGTTGTTTGAAGGTAAATCCTTCTACCGTCAGGCGGCTTTCCGGACGTAGCGTCACCTCGCTGGCGTCGGCAAAGCGGATGCGCGCGTAAGTTTTTGCTTCCGTGATCAAGGTGTCACCCGCTTCAACCTCTGAACCAACGGACATGACACGTTTGACACCATCGCCTTTGATGGCAAACAGCGGGCCGGAAAGGTTGATCACCTGTCCGGCCGTTTGGGCGTGGGCCTGCCCGAGCAGGCAGGCCGCGGCCAGCAGCGCAAGGTGCAGCAACTTAATTGCAATAGGTTTTTTTGACATTTGCATTTGGTGTGCTTCCTTGTTGGGTGCCTGGATTCGATGCGGACGACGAATTGTTCTTTTCGTCATCATCGTCATCAGGGGTGCCGGATGGCGTGCCGCGCCCGGATGAGGGGTTGGACGGCGCGCCGCCGCCATTGTTCGATGACGCACCTCGGTTGCTGAGTAGTTCCTCCGGCTTCGCCGAGGGAAGTTGCGTAGTATTGACTACCGTTTGCTGCGTCTGCAGAACATCAGGTTGGCTGTTGATCGGGGTGTTTGGTTCCGGTGCCGGGGTGGGGATTGGCGTTGGTTCCGGTGCCGGG
>NZ_JAVBXX010000024.1 GCF_030824335.1 Azonexus sp. | reverse complement strand
GTGCCATTGCTGGTCGTCTGCGTGTTGCTGGTGATCGTGACGCCGTCGTAGGTGCCGGCCGGCGTTTCCGTCGGGGCAGTCGTCGGTGTCGGGGTTGGTTCGGGGGGCGGCGGAGCGGCCGTCGTCGTGATGTTGAAGGTGGTTTCGTCGCTGACTGCGGTGGCCGCGTTGCCGGCGGCATCCTTCAGCGCATCGGCATCCCAGGTGACGTAGTAGGCCGTCGAGTACGACAGGCTACCTGTGGGATTGATCACAATCTCACCATTGGCGTTAAGGGTAATTGAGGCCGTAATTAAGGTGTCCGTGACCTCATCCTTGAGGTAGACCTTGGTGAGATCGCTGCTGGCATCAAGGCGCTCCCCAAACTTTAGAACAATGTCACTGTTGATACCAAAGGTGGTGGCATCATCCGCGGGAGTGCTGTCAGCAGGAACAAAGACAGGTGCAGTAGTATCCAGAACATAAGTTTGGTCAAACACAGATCCGACATGACCAGCGGCGTCAAACACGCGAACTTTCAAAGAATTGCTTGCTGTCAGGTTTTGCCCGGCAAGAGTCCAGGTATTTTGTCCGGTTGTCGTTATGGCGGTCATCCAAGTTGTGCCGCCATCCAAACTGACTTCCACGCCCTCATTGGTTGCAAGATTGCCCTCCAACGTACCACTGACGGTTTGTGCCGCCGTATTAGTCATGAAATCAGTTGTACTTGCTCCCGTGTCATTGGAGAAATTTGCCGTGGCGATTGTGTTCGTCGGAGGCAAGGTATCGATCGTGACAACCAGAGCAGTTGAGGCTCCCCCAATATTGCCAGCGGCATCAATCGATTTGACCGTCAGGGTATGCTCTGCATTGGTCAGTGTTGCACTCGTAATGCTCCAGTTACCGGCACCATCTGCTGTAGCTGTACCCAACAAGGTTGCCCCATCTGTGTCATAGAGTTTTACCGTGCTATTCGCTTCTGCTGTTCCCGTGAGGGTTGGCGTAGTGTTACTTGTATTGTTGTCAGTATCAGAACGCCCCGTATCGGTGCCTGAAGTCATATCGGGAGCACTGGGAGCAGCGGGTGCAGTTCGGTCATAAACGACCGTCCTGATGGCTTGTGTAGCTGAATTGCCCGCTGCATCATTCACATCGGCAGCAATGCCAACATTTCCTTCAACTAGGGCTTTGACTTCAGTACTCGTCAAGGAGACTGACCAAGCACCTCCCGCAGCTACGGTCCCTGTTGTATTAGTCCCTCCCACGTTGACCGTTACAGTCTGACCATCCGCACCGCTGGAGGTGCCGCTGATCGTGATGCTGTTCTCATCCTCTGTGTCGTTGATGTTGTCGTCTGCAGCGATCGTGCTGATCAACAATGTGGGTACTGTCTTGTCGAAGTCAACAGCGCTGCTGTCGGTCGTCGCCATGACTGCAGTCATGGCGTTGCCAGCTACATCGCTGGCACCAATGGAAAAGGTGACTGCGCCTTCTGTGTCACCGCTGACCAGTGTGTAGGTGGCAGCGTAAGTATTACCCGAGGTATTGGCGACCGTGGCGGCGTGCCCTAGGATAGTAGCTGTCGGACTGCCGTTTTGTGTGCCATCAGTGGTGAACGTAACTGTAATGGTGTTGCCAACTTTGGCTTGAGCGGCATTTGCGTTATTACTTGCAATCGTTACTACACCAGTGAGTGCGGGCGCAGCGTTATCCACCATAAAGGTGTTGTTGTTGCTGCCAGTGGGCGTCGTCACAGTTAGTGCGTTGGGTGTGCTGGCAGTGTCTGTGATGTTCTGCCCACCAGCAAACGCTAACGTCGCTGTGGCATTGAGGTTGGCAAGATCACCTCCGCTGATAACCAAATCGTAGGCGTTGGTGCTTCCCACTTGGGTGACGGAAGCCACAGTCGCAGTAGTGCCACTCACACTGAAATCAGACGTATCGATACCGGTGATGGCTTCGCTGAAGGTGACGCGCCAAGTCAGGCTATCGGTATTGGTCGGGCTGGTAGATGGGGTCTGGCGGATGATGGAGCTTACCGTGGGGGCGACATTGTCCACCACGGTGATGGTGAAAGCCTTGTCGTAACTGAGGTTGCCCGTGCCATTGTCGGTGGTCCGCAGGTTGATGTGGTAGGTGCCGGCGGCCAATGCCGCGGCATCGTTGGCGCGCAGGGTGCTGCCGCTGATGTTGAAGCTGGCGTTGTCGGCATCGTTGCTGCCGTTACCGGTGACCAGGCTGTAGGTGTGGGTCTGACCGGTGTCGGCATCGGTGGCACTCAGGCTGCCTACCGTGACGTTGGTGCCGCCGCTTTGGTTGACCGATGACGCCGACAGGCTGATGTCGGTCGGAGTGTCGTTGGCTCCCGTCACGTTGACGGTGAGCGTGGCACTGCCGGTAGCCGGGCCGGCGTTGCTATCGGTGGCGGTGACCGTGAAAGTGTCGGTCGGCGTGCCGCTGGCCAGGGTGTTGATGGGGCTGGCGTTGGGGACGTAGACGTACTTGCCTTTGTCTGCACCGATGCTCACCACGTAGAGCGTGCCGTAGGTACCGGTCTTGGAGATATCGTAGGTGACGCCGTTGTCGCTGAAGTTCGCGCTGGTGCTGGTCGGCGTGCTGATGCCATAGCTGGCAATGCCGTCGGCGTCCGTTGCGCTCAGCGTGCCCGTCTGGTTGCTGAAGCTGTCGGCTGCCGCCGTATCGGTCAGGTTGATGGCCGTCGGGGTGGTCACCACCGGTGCCGGGTTGGTGGTGACGCTGACGGTGGTGTCGATGTTGCCACTGCCGCCACCGCTGCCATCGGTAAGCACGAAGCGCACGGACCGGTCGCCCGCCGTCGGGCTGCCCGCCGTGTTGTCGTAGGTGACGTTTTGCAGCAGGGAGGAAACGAGAGCCGACGTGGCGCTGCTGTTGAAATTGACGATGAGGTTGTCGGTGCCGGCACCGGTGCCGCTGGCGGCGATAGTACCAATGGCCGTGCCACTCACCGTGACTGTGCTGCCGACCGTGGTGCCTGAGGAGAGTGTCACGCCCGCGCCGGTGTGGATGGAGAGCACGTCGCCCGCGCCGTCGGTGCGTGCTACGAAGGAGACAGTGAGCGTGCCGCCGTTGAAGTTGGCGTTGTCCACGTCGGTGATAGTGGCCGCCGTGCCCTGGTCGATGAGGGCGGCTGCGGCGCTAGCCGGGGTGCTGAGGGTGTCGCTGGCGAGGTTGGCGACGACAGGGGGGTCGTTGACCGCTGTGACGCTGGTGCCAATGCTGGCGGTGGCTGCCGAGATGGCGGTGCTACCGCCGTTACTGCCGGTGTCGACGGTGACGCGGGTTTCCGAACCGGCGGCCGTGCTGAAGCCACCGGCGTAGCTGTTGTCCAGGGCACGGATGCTCAAGCCGGCAGGCGTGCCGTTGTAGTTGGCCACAGGCACGAAGCGCACCAGCGTGGTCGCCGAGAGGGCCAGGGCGCTGGCGCCATCAGCCACGCTGCCGATGGCGTACCAGTTGGCGCCGGCATTGGTGCTGTATTGCCAGGCCCCCTGAGTGCCGGCATTGGCGGTATTGCCGATGATGGCGTAGCCAGCGATGCTTCCGCCATCGGCGGTGTCATTGGCAGTGATGCCCAGGGCGCTGAGGGCTGCACCGGCGGGGCTGGCGGTGTCTTCGTTGACAGCGCTCAGGTTGCCGTTGCCGCTGAGGACGGGGGCGTCGTTGACGGCGCCAGTGACGACAACGAGTTGGACCGGCGTGGCCGATTCGCCGCCGGAGTCATCCTTGGCGACGAGGGTAAAGGCATTGAGATTGCCGTTGGCGTTGGCGGCAGGCGTCCAGTAGGCATTGTGGGTGGCGTCGATGGTGGCGTTGCTTCCAGCGTTATAAGCCGTGGCCGTACCGGCGCTAGTTCCGATCTTGAGCGTGCCGGTTGACACGGCCTTGACGACGAAGGCGGTGACGGTGCCGTCGCTGTCGGCTTCGTTGGCGAGACCTTGCAGGTCGGCGAAGCTGACGGCCAACTGGGTGTCTTCCGTAGCGCCGGTGACGTTGTTGACCGTGGTCAGCGTGGGGACCTGGTTCGTGGATGCTACGTTGTACAGTCGGACCGTGACCGTGTAGGCGGAGTCCGAGGTATAGACTTTGGAGATCGTGCCATAGCCTGTGCTATCCCCGGAGAAGGCAGAAATGGACGGGCCATACGATTCGTCCGAGTATGCATAAAAATAACCACCACCCCAATCCTCGACATGAGTGAAGGAATGGTGGTAATAAAGGCCGCTGTCAGAGACTTGGGACTGTGACTGCACGGCACTGTTACTGTATTTCAATAATTCCAGGCTGGCGTTACTACCAGAGGTTGAAAGAGGCCCTGTCCCACTATTGGCGACAGCCGCAGACCGGGCAGTCTCATATTGGTTGTTCGTAACAACCCGAACGAATCCTCCATTAACGGAAGCCAGGTCGATTGCAATCGGCTCCGAATAGCTTGGGGAATATCCGGCTGAAGTGATTGCCCCGGTCAGGGAGTCGACGAATTTGGCACCGTTATCCCGCTGATAGAGATAATAATCGCCATTGCCGAGGGCATAGACTTTTGCCGAACCATCGTTCCAGGCAGATCCTACGAGGAAGTCGCTGACCCGGACGGAACCGTCGTTGTTGTAGATGACAGCATGTTCGGCAGTGCCGTAGAAGGCATAGGCGGCAATGAAGGTGCCATCCGAACTGGCGGCCAGGTGGGCGTCGTAATTGGTGTTTCCACCCGTCCCAAAACTGATGACGCCCGATACCGGGCTACCGTTCTGGCCCCAGACCTGAACCTTGTTCATGCCTGAGCTGTCGTACCATTGGATGGCTAGGTTGCCGTTCGACAACTCGACGACACTCATGCACGAATTGTTGTCATAGGTGTCGGAGGTGACAACTGTGCGTGCTAGCACGGTATTGCCGGTCTTGCCTACGATGGCGAACGATGCTGGTTGGGAGGCGCCGAGATTTTCCCCATAGACCAGGATATTGCCGTTGGACAGGCCGACTACACCATTGGCGCCATTGGTCAACAGGGTGCTGACATCGACCGTTCCGGTGAGGGTTCCCGAGGCATTGTAGATGCGCAGTGTGTTGCCACTATTGAACAAGATGGCGGTCGAGTTGTCCGTGAGGATGGTGGCGAACTCCGTGGCATAACCACGAGCGCCCCAAGCATCGGTAGCCGAGATGGTATAGGAAACCACCGGCTGGTCGGCGGGATCGAGGCTGGCGGTGAGTTCCGGCAGGTCCAGAGTCTGGGTCTGGACGTCGCCATGCACGAATTCGAGTACTTCATCTCCCTGGGCACCGCCGGTGAGGTCGGTAGAGGCGGCGACATTGACCCCGAGCATGCCGGACAGCTTGTTCAGAAAGGAAATGCCAACCTCGGAGGCCGCCACGTTACAGCCGTAGATCAGCAAATCCGCGCCGGGAGTCAGTGCGGTGTGGATGATGTCCAGGTCTCCGGCACGCTGGTCTAGGGTGGCCTCGGTGAGCCTGGCATTACCGATCTGGAGCATGCCGTCGCTGCCATGGCTGACCAGGTGGATGGCATCGTAGCCGGTATGGGTCAAGGCCCAGTTCTTGATCTGGGTAAGACCATCTTGGCCTGGTTGCAACAGGACATAGTCGGCATATCCGGGGAGGCCGCTGATGATTTTCTGTGCGTCAATTACCGATGCATCGATAAATACAACTTCACGTTTGCTCATAATTCACTCCTGGATATATGTCCTGAATATCGATAACCAAACCGTCAGCCAGCAAAATGGATAACGTCTTTATGCACTTCTGGCTCTTGAAAGCCTGGGGAATAGGGCAGCCTGGGGCCGGCCACAAACGCTACGTCGTATAGTTCGTTTACCGCCTTGTCGAAGAACAGGGTGTGCTCCACGGCCCCCGTTCTCAGATTGAAGATGACTAGTCCACATACGGGGGTGATTTCTTCCGCCTTCAACCTGTTTTCCAGCAACATGCCGGTCGTGAGGCCTGATGGCCGCATGCGTGACAGGGCAATGATGGCGTAATGCCCGTGGAAGACCAGGCCGCGGGCAAAACCCGGCAGGAGGGCTACCGGTATGAACTTGCCTCGCGCTAGGTCGACAAAACCGAAGTCGCCGCATCCACTGTTCAGCAACCACAGCCGGTTGTCGTGCCATTTTGGCGAGTGGGGCATTGAAAGGCCAGAACAGACGATTTCGTTGTTCCTGATGTCAAATACCGCACCTCCGCCGTTTATGTGACTCCGCCAGCCTTGGCTGGTATTGGTGGTGGAGCAGACGGTGGCGTAGTTCAGTTCGCCGTTCACAAGGCAGAGACCATTCAGGTGACAACGATCCTCAGGGACCACGGCATCGACGAAAGGCGGGCGCCAAAGCGGCTTGAAGGCGTAAAAGTCATCCAGTGTGCTGATGCAGTTGTGCCGGGTATTGGCAAATATTACGCTGTACCGCTTACCGCCATATTCCGCATCAAGGGCTAAGTCATGAGAATCGCAGGCGCCCACGAAATGACCGGATCGGGGTATGTAAAAGGCGTCATATCGGGTCCCCTGATAGTCCAGAGGGCCAGCATTGACGAATTTCCACAACTGCTCCCGCGAGCCAACCCACATGGCATTGTCCTGAAATGCGAGGCCCATGGCTGGGCCGAAGAAACGCTCGATGGTCCTCGTCTCCCTGCCATCCGGTGAGAGCACAAAATAGACTTTTGCCGACTCGTAGGTTGATATAGCCAGAAAACCTTTGTTTTCGTCCAACCATGCGGCCAAGTTGGGCGAGCAATAGATGCTCCGCTCGTCAGCACTCCCTGTAGGTTCGACCACATCTTTCAGCACTGTTTATAAAACCTTTTCGCAATGATCCAAAATGCCATCGGACTCTGGATTGTCTTAAGTAATTGATTGAAGTTTAATTGAAATTTAATTTTTTGAGTCGGTGAAGAACTGACTATTGAAAGCGTCCGATGAGAATTGCGCTGAACCAGCGTTCCTTCGAATGCGAAATGCTGTTCCAGCTGTCGATCAATCATCCATGAAGGGATGCGCGACTGCGCACGTCGGTTGGACATGGAGTTTCCGGGGCTGGCCGGCTGGCGCGTGGCGCACCGGTGGCAGTCGAAGAATGCTGTGTACAGCTTCGGCGATGATCGCGGCACAGGCCCTGCCGTAGCTCATCACCATCCAATACGCAAACGGCAAGGCCGGCGTCGCGAAAAGCTGGGCCAGGGCTTGCGCCAGCGTGCTCTTGCCGGTGCCCGACAGGCCGGTCAGCCAGTAGCTGCGTGCGTTGGACAAAGGGACTGGCACAGAATGCGACGGTGGCAAGCTGGTTTCCATGGTGGGAAATATGTTGGCACTATTGGTTTGACGTGAGCATATCATGAGTCGCCCCGACTATTGCCTTCGACGACCCAGAGGACAGGCATGCGTTGTGCGTTCATCACCACCGTTGCATAGCACTGTCCCTTGTGCAAGGCAAATTCATCCATCTCCTGGCGGCGTACATCGTCGGCGACAAACTCAGCCATGCTGACGCTGCAAGCGCTGATGGTCGATAGCCTTGATCGTATGCCAGTGCAAGTCCGTCAATTGAGCCACATGAATCGCCCCGGGGCGATTCAAAGTCTGATCAGTCCAAAATTGGGAGGCAATGGTCAGCCGACGCTGGACGCTATTGCTCATTTAGAACCCGCCCAGTGAGTTGTCTGACGCTGTATTTTTTTGTCTGCAACAATATTTGTTCCAAACAATTATTGCACTCCGCTCTTGAAAAGCAGGCTTGCCGTCCCTATTATTAGCACTCACCGGCCGCGAGTGCTAATAATAGCCCGCGCCGGTCCCGGCGGCGCAGTTTGTGTAGCCGGCCAATTTCCAGTGTTATGAACACAATTTCAGGAGAGATATCTATGAACATTCGTCCTTTGCATGACCGTGTGATCGTCAAGCGCATTGAAGCCGAGCGCACCACCGCTTCCGGCATCGTGATCCCCGATTCCGCTGGTGAAAAGCCGGATCAGGGCGAAGTGCTGGCTGTCGGTCCGGGCAAGCGCGACGACAACGGCAAGCAGATCGCTCTCGACGTCAAGGTCGGTGATCGTGTTCTGTTCGGCAAGTACGCCGGTCAGGCCGTCAAGGTCGATGGTCAGGAAGTCCTGGTCATGCGCGAAGAAGACATCATGGGCGTTCTGCAGAAGTAATTTCTGCCGCCTAAGACACGACGCCTGACCGTACTGCGGTCAACGTTCAATACAGATCAAAATTCAGGAGCTACAAATGGCAGCTAAAGAAGTCAAATTCGGTGATTCCGCCCGCGCCCGCATGGTCGAAGGCATCAACATCCTGGCCGACGCGGTCAAGGTTACCCTCGGTCCGAAGGGCCGCAATGTCGTGCTCGAGCGCTCTTACGGCGGCCCGACGGTGACCAAGGACGGCGTTTCCGTCGCCAAGGAAATCGAACTGAAGGACAAGTTCGCCAACATGGGCGCCCAGATGGTCAAGGAAGTTGCTTCCAAGACCTCCGACATCGCCGGTGACGGCACCACCACCGCTACCGTGCTGGCCCAGTCCATCGTCCGCGAAGGTATGAAGTACGTTGCCGCCGGCATGAACCCGATGGACCTGAAGCGCGGTATCGACAAGGCAGTTATCGCCACCATCGCTGAACTGCAGGCTTTCTCCAAGCCCTGCACCACGACCAAGGAAATCGCCCAGGTTGGTTCGATTTCCGCCAACTCCGATTCCGACATCGGCGAAATCATCGCCAATGCCATGGAAAAGGTCGGCAAGGAAGGCGTCATCACCGTTGAAGATGGCAAGTCCCTGGCCAACGAACTCGACGTCGTCGAAGGGATGCAGTTTGACCGCGGCTACCTGTCGCCGTACTTCATCAACAACGGTGACAAGCAGCAAGCCCTGCTGGAAAACCCGTTCGTCCTGCTGTTCGACAAGAAGATCTCGAACATCCGCGACCTGCTGCCGATCCTGGAGCAAGTTGCCAAGGCCGGCCGTCCGCTGCTGATCATCGCTGAAGATGTCGATGGCGAAGCGCTGGCTACGCTGGTGGTGAACAACATCCGTGGCATCCTGAAGACCGTTGCCGTCAAGGCCCCGGGCTTCGGCGACCGTCGCAAGGCCATGCTGGAAGATATCGCCATCCTGACCGGCGGTACCGTGATCGCTGAAGAAACCGGCCTGACGCTGGAAAAGGCAACCCTGAAGGATCTGGGCCAGGCCAAGCGTATCGAAGTCGCCAAGGAAAACACCACGATCATCGACGGCGCCGGCGAAGCTGCTGCCATCGAAGCTCGCGTCAAGCAGATCCGCATCCAGATCGAAGAAGCGACTTCCGATTACGACAAGGAAAAGCTGCAGGAACGTGTTGCCAAGCTGGCTGGCGGCGTTGCCGTCATTAAGGTTGGCGCAGCCACCGAAGTCGAAATGAAGGAAAAGAAGGCCCGCGTTGAAGACGCCCTGCACGCAACCCGCGCTGCCGTGGAAGAAGGCATTGTCGCCGGCGGCGGCGTTGCCCTGATCCGTGCCCGTGCTGCCGTTGGCAAGCTGAAGGGTGACAACCACGACCAGGACGCCGGCATCAAGATCGTGCTGCGCGCCATGGAACAGCCGCTGCGCGAAATCGTCGCCAACGCCGGTGACGAGCCGTCTGTTGTGGTCGACAAGGTGCAGCGTGGCAAGGGTAACTACGGTTACAACGCTTCCACCGGCGAGTACGGCGACATGGTCGAAATGGGTGTGCTGGATCCGACCAAGGTGACCCGCACCGCACTGCAGAACGCTGCCTCCGTGGCCGGCCTGATGCTGACCACCGAATGCATGGTTGCTGAACTGGCTGAAGACAAGCCGGCCGGCGGCATGCCTGACATGGGCGGTATGGGCGGCATGGGTGGTATGGGCGGCATGGGCATGTAATGCTTGCCTGAGCGCCCTGCGCTGTGAAAAAGCCCCGTTTCGCACGGGGCTTTTTTTCGTTCAAACTTCATGATTTCGCGCTGCGAACCGGAATGCGCTATTCTTGCGCCCCTTGCGTTGCTGGGCCGCTGGCCTGATGGAGATGTTTCGTGCAAAAGCACGCTTCAAGTTACGCCCACATTCGTGAAAATCCACGTTTTCAGGCCTTGGTGAAAAAACGCAATCGTTACGCTTTCCGAATGTCCGCCATGGTCGTTCTGGCCTATTTTTCCTATATTTTTCTGATTGCCTTTCGCCCCGACTGGATGGCTCTGCCTGTTGTTGATGGCTTGACCGTTACTTTGGGGTTGCCGCTGGGGCTCGGGGTTATTGCGCTGACTGTCGCGTTGACCGTGATATATGTTCGGCGGGCAAACCGGGAGTTTGATGTCGAGACTGCCGAAATACGTCGTCAGGCGCTGAAATGTCCAAGATCGTAAAGTTTTTGCTGCTGGCTGGTGCGCTGCTCGGGGTGGCCGGCCTGGCGTTTGCTGCGTCGGCTTCCGGTAGCGGAGTGCGCCAACCGACGAACTGGTCGGCGATCAGTACCTTCCTGTTTTTTGTCGGCCTGACGCTGTGGATGACACGTCTGGCGACGGCGCGCAGTCGTTCTTCTGCCGATTTTTATGCGGGTGGCGGCGGGGTTTCCGGCTTTCAGAACGGTCTTGCCATTGCCGGTGACTATATGTCGGCCGCTTCCTTGCTCGGCATTTCCGGGCTGGTTTTCGTCAGTGGTTTTGACGGACTGATTTTTTCCATTGGCTGGCTGGTCGGTTGGCCGGTCATTACTTTCCTGATGGCCGAGCGCTTGCGCAACCTCGGAAAATTCACCTTTGCCGACGTCGCCGCGTATCGTTTTTCCCAGAAGCCGGTGCGTACCTTCGCGGCCTTGGGCTCGCTGGCTGTCGTGCTGTTTTACATGATCGCCCAGATGGTCGGCGCTGGCCAGTTGGTCAAGATATTGTTCGGGCTGGAGTATGCCTATTCGGTGATCATGGTCGGTATTGTGATGATGATGTATGTGCTGCTGGGTGGCATGACCTCGACGACTTGGGTCATGATCAACAAGGCGGTCCTGTTGCTGTTCGGAACTTCGTTGATGGCGCTCCTCGTGCTGTTCCGCTTCGATTTCAATCCTGATGCGCTGTTTTCCCGTGCCACGGATTTGCACCGACTGAAGGATGCGCTGATGGCGCCCGGTGGTTTGATCAAGGACCCCGTATCGGCCATCTCGGTGGGGATGGCGCTGATGTTCGGTACGGCCGGCTTGCCGCATATCCTGATGCGTTTCTTCACCGTTCCGAATGCTCGTGAGGCACGCAAATCGGTTGCCTGGGCGACGGCATGGATTGCCTTTTTCTACGTGCTTACCTTCATCATCGGCTTTGGTGCCATCGTCAGCCTGGTGCCGTATCCGGCCGAGTATTACGTGGGTGGACGAATTGGGAATGGCTTGCAGGGTGGAAGTAACATGGCTGCGGTGCATTTGGCCCATGTGCTGGGCGGCGATCTTTTTCTGGGTTTTATTGCGGCAGTGGCTTTCACCACGATTTTGGCAGTAGTTGCTGGCTTGACCTTATCCGGTGCTTCCGCGGTATCGCATGACCTTTACGCCACAGTGTTGTGCAAGGGCGTGGTGACCTCGGAGAAGGAGCGACTCGTTTCGAAAATGACGACCTTCATGCTTGGGGTCATTGCGGTTGCGCTCGGTATTCTTTTCGAGCATGAGAACGTCGCTTACATGGTCATGCTGGCATTTTCCATCGCCTGTTCGGCCAATTTCCCGGTTCTGTTCATGGCGGTCCTGTGGAAGGACTGCACAACCCGGGGCGTGACGGCAGGCGGTTTCATCGGGTTGATCACGGCCTTGCTGCTGACCGTGTTGTCCCCGGCGGTCTGGGAGCGTGTACTGGGCAATGCTTCGGGAAGCGCGTTGTTTCCTTATGCTTCGCCGGCCATATTTTCCATGCCGCTGGCCTTCTTCTCGATCTGGTGTATTTCTGTACTCGACAAGTCGGCGCAAGCGGAAAAGGAGCGGGCCTTGTTTCTGGATCAATTGATTCGTTCGGAGACTGGGCTTGGCGCATCGGTGGCGCGCTCACATTAAGAATGTGCCGGACTTTCATGCCGAAGATCAACGCGCATGCGCTATGGTCGATAACAGAATCTCCGAGGCCAACTGAGCCATCGGTTATTTGCTAGACTTGCAAGGCTTTTGAGGGAAAAAACGGTAGGGGGTTACCCAGTGCAGGATCGGGCCACCCCCTGAGTCGGGGTTTGCACCTCGAACTCCAAGACCATAAAAGGAGAACAGCCCGCGCAGAATACTGTGGCAGGCTTACAAAATGCTTACGCCAGCAAAGGGGGCTTCGAAACATGCGAATTCTGATTGCTGAGGATGATGCGATCATTGCTGATGGCCTTTCCCGATCCTTGCGTCAGGCCGGTTATGCCGTAGATTGGGCGGCGAATGGACTGGATGCCGATACGGCCTTGCTTACCGTATCTTACGACCTGTTGATTCTTGATCTCGGCTTGCCAAAATTGTCCGGGCTTGATGTGCTGAAGCGCTTGCGTTCGCGCAATTCGCAGTTGCCGGTATTGATTCTGACTGCCTTGGACGGAACCCACGACCGGGTCAAGGGGCTGGATCTGGGTGCGGATGACTACATGGTCAAGCCTTTCGAGCTGGCCGAACTGGAAGCGCGGGTGCGGGCACTGACCCGGCGTTCGGCCGGTACAGCGCCGACCATCCTGTGCGGTGCGCTGGCCTATGACCAGATTGGACGTGTGGCCCAGATCGATGGTACGCCGCTGGAGCTGTCGGCGCGGGAAGTCGGCTTGCTTGAGGTCTTGCTGACCCGCATGGGGCGGCTGGTCAGCAAGGATCAATTGGTCGACCATTTGTGTGGCTGGGGTGAAGAGGTCAGTCACAATGCCATCGAAGTTTACGTGCATCGCCTGCGCAAGAAGCTGGAGCCGGGCGGGGTGAAGATTGCGACTGTGCGCGGTTTGGGTTATTGCCTTGAGCGACCACAAAGCGAGTAATTCGGGCGGCGGCAGTCCGCTGTCGCCGGAGACCGAGCGCTCCCTGTTCGGCGAAATCCTGGACTGGATGCTCGCTCCTTTGCTCTTCGTCTGGCCGCTGAGTATCGCCTTTACCCATTATTTCGCGAACAACGTCGCCAATTACCCATACGACCAATCCTTGCGTGAGCACGTTGCAACGATCAGTCGGCAAATCCAGTTCGTTAACCGGGAGCCGCAGGTGTCGCTGCACGCCTCGACGCGGGCCATGTTGCGGGCTGATGAACTCGATAGCGTCTATTTTCATGTCTTGACGCAGGATCAAGCCCTGGTCGTTGGCGATCATGACCTGCCGGCGCCTGAGTTTGCCAGGCTGGCCGATGTGGTGCCAGGGGAAATCTATTTCCGCGACATGGAATACAAGGGGCAGGATCTTCGGGTGGCGTATTCCTACCTGGCTGAGCCGCAGGCGCCGGTTGCGCAATGGGTTTTGGTCGAAGTGGCTGAAACAACGGAAAAACGCACGCAACTCGCCAACCGTATCGTGGCCAGCGTGATTCTTCCGCAGTTCATCATCATCCCGCTTGCCGTCATGCTGGTCTGGTTTGGTCTGTCGCGCGGTTTGCGACCACTGACTCGTTTGCGCAATACCATCGAAGATCGCGACCCCGGCGATTTGTCGCCCATTGCTACCCGGCGCGTGCCGGAAGAACTGGAGCCGTTGGTCGAGGCATTCAACGAAATGCTGGAGCGGATGAAGCGTAACGTCGAGGCGCAACAGCGCTTTGTGGCCGATGCCGCCCACCAGATGCGCACGCCGCTGACCGGACTGAAAACCCAGGCGCAATTCGCTGCGCGTGAAACGGACCCGGCAGCCTTGCGGCACGCGCTGCGCCAGATTGCCACGGGTGTGGACCGGGCTGGACGCCTGGTCAATCAACTGCTCACGCTGGCCAGAACGGAAGGCAGTGAAATCAGCCAGCAGAAGCATGAGCCACTGGATTTTTCCCTGTTGGTCAGGGAGGTTGTCGAAGATTGGGTGATGCGTGCGCTGGAAAAGAATATCGACCTCGGTTACGAGTCGACCGGCAAAGCCATCATTCTGGGGAATGCCTTCCTGTTGCGCGAACTGGCCAAAAACCTGATCGACAACGCCATTTGCTATACCCCTGCTGGTGGGCATGTCACCTGCCGCATCATCAATACGTCGAGCACCATTCTGCTAGAGATCGAAGATGACGGCGTCGGCATATCCGAAGAGCAGGCCGAGCTGGTCTTCGAGCGCTTCTATCGGGTCGATGACGCGACGACCGAAGGCAGTGGCCTGGGCTTGGCCATCGTTCAGGAAATCGCCAATCAGCACGATGCACAAGCCAGTCTGCGACCAAATCCGCGGGGCAAGGGTGCCGTGGCACGTGTTGCCTTTGCCGCATGGTATCCGCCACTGCCGCCGCCTTTGCCGCCGGAAGATTATTCGGAGTTGTACCGCCAGTCTCCACCGCTTGGCCCTTGAAGTTCGAACCAGTCGTCGCGTTAGTGGTTTATTTTCAATATTTCCTTGCGAAGGTCCAAACCCCCCGCTATAATGCGCCCTCGTTTTGGCCAATTAGCTCAGTTGGTAGAGCAGCGGATTGAAAATCCGCGTGTCCGTGGTTCGATTCCGCGATTGGCCACCAAGTATTAATGCAAAAAGCCCGGTCTTCTGACCGGGCTTTTTGCATTTTGGCTATATTTTGTCGTCGACCGCAGAATTTGCATCGCTGCGGGACCAGTCGTCAGGCCAATCTTGCGAGGCGTTGCCCAGTTCCGAAGCTTCGGTCGGGTTGCTGAAACGATGGCGTTCGCGGATGCCGTTGACTTCATGATCGACACCGTAGGCATCGATGCCCAGTACGCGGATATGTGCCGGTAGTTTTTCGGCGACGACGGTGACAAGTTCTTGTTCGGTATCGCTGTTGATACAGAAGGCGTCCGTCCAGTCGGTTTTTTCCAGCCATCCCATCCGGCCGACACCGCCGATATAACGGGTTCGTTCGATCTCCATCCGGAAGAAGCTGAAGTCGAGTTGCAGGTATTGTTCGGCGGCAGGCTGATAGCGAAGGTAGCGCTTTACCAGGCTGGCCGAGGGAGTGAATGGGCTGAACGTCCCGATCATCGTGGCGCGTGCGGCATCCTGAACATTGCTGGTGCCCGGTGCAAGAATGGCCAAGCTTGCCCGGCCGTCGGCCTGCAGGTTTTTGGTGTGTTCTGCGAGGGCGCTGATCAACAGGATGGGGCGGTGGTGTTCATCGACAATCAAGGGAACCGCCGTACCAAAGGGAAACCCCGGCATTTGGGTCGAGTGCGTCGAAAGAATGGCATGCGGTGCTTCGTGCATCAGGTGAATCAGGTCGCTGAGCGGAATTTGCATGATCAGGGCGTCTCCAGTGAGTTGGCGAAAAGACGTTTTTGGGCGGCACTTAGTTGCTTGATCCGGTACTCGGCTTTCGAGGCGGCGGAGCGGTCCGGGTGAGATTCGAATCCCAGCAGTCGAAGTGGCGGATGGGCTCGTGTGTAGCGGGCGCCATCGCCGCGACAGTGGGCGGCAAAGCGAGCACCAACATCGGTGGTGATGCCGGTATAGATGCTGCCATCGCAGCATTCCAGCAGGTAAAGGAACCAGGGTTTCAAGGGGGTGAAGTCAGTTGAAATGCTGCGGTAACATCCGGTCAACATAATGCCGTCTTTTCCGGAGGATATGATGGATTTGCTGCTGTGGCGACACGCCGAAGCTGAAGATGGCGAGGATGACATGAAACGTCGTCTGACTGAGCGCGGCGAAAAGCAGGCCGGGTTGATGGCCGCCTGGCTGCGCAAGCACCAACCGAAGGATATGCGCATCATCGTCAGTCCGGCGGTACGTACCCAGCAAACGGCGGAGGCGCTCAAGCTGCCTTTTGAAACTGCGCGCAAGATCGGGCCGGATGCCTGTGTTTCAGAATTGATTGCAGCAACCGGCTGGCCGGATGCGCGGGGGGCGGTGCTGGTGATCGGGCATCAGCCGGCTTTGGGGCGCATGGCTTCGCTGTTGCTGGCCGGCCAGGAGGCTGACTGGAGCATCAAGAAAGGCGCTGTGTGGTGGTTGAACAATCGCCTGCGCCAAGGTGAAAAGCAGACAGTCTTGCGCTGCATGATGCCGGTTGAGTTACTGGACTAGACAAGGCGTCCCGAGAAGCGTGAAATAGACCCTTTGGCAACAGCACACAGAGGGCAATATGGTTACAGCAAAAAAGAACATCGCTGCACCGTCGACCGAGACATCGACACCCCGCGCACCGGCCGTTCGTCGGCGCGCCGTAGCAAAAGGCGATATTGCACCATCGCTGACGCCCGCCGGGATTGAAGGCTTTTCCGTGCATGCTGCGGTCGACGCGGCGCAAGAGGCAAAAATGGCCGCCATGCGCGACATTCTCGCCAACTCGCCGGATGAGGAAGCCCTGGTCATGCTGAAAAGCCTGCTCAAACAGCAGCGCATCGCGCTGGATGATCAGGTCGTCAATCCGGATGAGGAGCTGGTCAAGGATTGGCGCGATGGTGGCTATCCCTACAAGAACCTCATGGAGCGCAGCAATTACGAGCGGCAGAAATACCGCTTGCAGGTGGAGTTGCTGAAGCTGCAGGCCTGGGTCAAGGAAACCGGCCAGAAGGTCGTGGTGCTGTTCGAAGGCCGTGATGCGGCCGGTAAGGGGGGGACGATCAAGCGCTTCATGGAGCATTTGAATCCTCGCGGTGCACGCGTTGTCGCACTGGAGAAACCCTCGGAAATTGAGCGTGGCCAATGGTATTTCCAGCGTTATGTGCAGCATCTGCCGACCAATGGCGAGATCGTGCTGTTTGACCGTTCCTGGTACAACCGCTCGGGGGTCGAGCGGGTGATGGGTTTCTGTTCCGATCAGGAATATGCCGAATTTGTCCGTCAGGCGCCGGAATTCGAGCGCATGCTGGTGCGCAACGGCACGCACTTGATCAAGTTCTGGTTCTCGGTCAGCCAGGAAGAACAGCGCCGCCGCTTTCGCGAACGCAAGGTGCATCCGCTCAAGCAGTGGAAATTGTCACCGATTGACATGGCCTCGCTCGACAAGTGGGACGACTACACCAAGGCCAAGGAAGCGATGTTCTTCCATACCGACACGGCGGATTCGCCATGGACGGTAATCAAGTCGAACTGCAAGAAACGCGCGCGTTTGAACGCGCTGCGCTATGTGCTGCATAAATTACCGTACACCAACAAGGACACGACGCGCATCGGCAATCTCGATCCGCTGATCGTCGGTCGGGCCAATGTGGTGTACGAGCGTGGCGAGCACCAGGGCGTGCCGCTGCTGTAAATCCTAGCTGACGACGTAGGCGGCACCGCCGGTGGCAATCAGCACACCGGCTTCGTTTTCCAGCGTCATCTGCACGGAAGCGATACGGCCACCCAGACGCGTGACGCGTCCGGTGGCCGTAAATTTTTTGCCGATCCCCTGATGCAGGAAATCGGTGCGCAGGTCGATGGTGCCGATGCGGCCGAAACGGTGAGCAACCTGTTCCGTGCTCTCGCTGTTGAACTTCTCTGCGATGGCGACGGTGGCGGCCAGGCCGCCAACCGTGTCGAGCACTGTGGCGATCACGCCGCCATGCAGGCGACCGTGGAGGTAGTGGCCGATCAGGTCCGGACGCATGGCAAAGCTGATCTGCGGGGCTTCTGGATCGAGTGATTCGACCTTGAACCCGAGCAGTTCGTTGAAACAGAGTTTGTGCTCGAAGACGTCGCGCAAGGCGGTTTCAAGGCGCTCCTGCTCTGCGCTGGAGCGGCGGGGATGGGTCGTTGTGGCGTTCATTGTGTGGTCACAGACATAAAAAAGGGCGACGGGTTCCCGTCGCCCAAACCGAACGCTAAACCAACTCAGCGTAATTCAGCAGACTTATTTTTTGCGCGCCGGTGGCACATCCGTGCAACTGCCGTGGGCGACTTCGGCAGCCATGCCGATGGTTTCGCCCAGCGTCGGGTGCGGGTGGATGGTTTTGCCGATATCGACGGCATCGCAGCCCATCTCGATGGCCAGGCAGACTTCGCCGATCATGTCGCCAGCGTTCGGGCCGACAATGGCGCCGCCGATCACGCGATGCGTTTCGGCATCGAAAATCAGCTTGGTGAAGCCGTAGTCGGCACCGTTGGCGATGGCGCGGCCGGAGGCAGCCCACGGGAACTTGGCAGTCTCGACCTTGCGACCTTCTTTCTTGGCCTGGTCTTCGGTGTAGCCAACCCACGCCACTTCCGGGTGGGTGTAGGCGACGCCCGGGATGACCTGCGCGTCGAACACCGCTTTCTGCCCTGCTGCAGCTTCCGCTGCAACGTGTGCTTCATGCACCGCCTTGTGGGCGAGCATCGGGTTGCCGACCACATCGCCAATCGCGAAGATGTGCGGGATATTGGTGCGCATTTGCCCGTCGACCGGAATAAAGCCGCGTTCGCCAACGATCACGCCGGCCTTGTCGGCGGCGATCTTGTTGCCGTTCGGGGCGCGCCCGGCGGCCTGCAGGATCATGTCGTAGCGGACTGCATCGGCATTCGGCGCGTTGTCACCCTCGAACTTCACCCACAGACCATCGTCCTTGGCGTCAACGGAGACCGTCTTCGTCTTTAGCATGATCTTGTCGAAACGTGACAGGTTCTGCTTTTCCCAGACCTTGACGGCATCGCGATCCGGTCCCTGCATCAGCGCATCGGCCATTTCGACGACATCGACCTTGGCGCCCAGCGTCGAATAGACGGTCGCCATTTCCAGACCGATGATGCCGCCGCCGATGACCAGCATCTTCTTCGGCACAAAGCGCAACTCCAGTGCGCCGGTCGAATCGACGATGCGCGGGTCGCGCGGAATGAAGGGCAGATGCACGGCGGCCGAACCGGCTGCGATGATGCACTTCTGGAACTTGATGACCTTCTTGACGCCGGTCTTTTCCTGGCTGCTGCCGGTGGTTTCCTCGACTTCGATGTGATGCGCATCAAGGAAGTGACCATAGCCGCGCACGATGTCGACCTTGCGTCCCTTGGCCATGCCTGCCAAGCCGCCTGTCAGCTTGCCGACCACCTTGTCCTTGTGGGCGCGCAGCTTGTCGATGTCGACTTGCGGTGCTGCGAACGTGACGCCGAGGTCGTTGGCGTGTGCCGCTTCCTCGATAACGGCTGCAACGTGCAGCAGCGCCTTGGACGGAATGCAGCCGACGTTCAGGCAGACGCCACCGAGGGTGGCGTAGCGCTCGACGATGACCGTCTTCATGCCGAGGTCGGCCGAACGGAAGGCGGCCGAATAGCCGCCAGGGCCGGCGCCGAGGACGAGCATCTCGCACTCGATGTCGGCACCGCCGGCATGGCTGCCGGCGACCGGGGCAGCGGCTGGTGCCGCGGCCGGGGTTTCCATTTTTGGCGTATTTTCCGGGTTGACCCCAGGGCCAGCCGTTGTTTCTGTGGTCGTGGCAGACGCTCCACTTTCAACCTTGATCAGCAACGCGCCTTCACCCACCTTGGCGCCAAGCTGAACGAGCACTTCCTTGACCACGCCGGCGACCGGCGACGGCACATCCATCGTCGCCTTGTCCGATTCCAGCGTACAAATTGCGTCATCGACCTTGATGCTGTCGCCAACCTTGACGAACAGGTCGATGATCGGCACTTCGGCGAAATCGCCGATGTCGGGGACTTTGACTTCTACCAGATTGCTCATGGTGTTCTCCCCTTACAGCGCGACGCGACGGAAGTCGGCCAGCAGCTGCGCGATATATACATTGAAGCGGGTCGCCAGCGCCCCGTCGATAACGCGGTGGTCAGCGGTCAGCGACAGCGGCAGGACCAGGCGCGGCACGAAAGCCTTGCCGTCCCAGACCGGCTTCATGGCTGACTTGTTAACCCCGAGAATGGCGACTTCCGGCGCATTGACGATCGGTGCGAAGTAGGTGCCGCCGATGCCGCCGAGGCTGGAAATCGTGAAGCAGGCACCGGACATGTCGGCCGGCTTGAGCTTGCCGTCACGCGCCTGCTTGGCCAGTTCGCCGGATTCCTGCGCCAGCTCGAAGACTGACTTCTTGTCGACGTTCTTGACCACCGGGACGACCAGGCCGTTCGGGGTGTCGGCTGCGAAACCGATGTTGAAATACTTCTTGAGCACCAGGTTGTCGCCGTCGAGCGAGGAATTGAATTCCGGGAATTTCTGCAAGCCCTTGACGCAAGCCTTCATCAGGAAAGCCAGCATGGTCAGCTTGGCGCCGCCACCCTTTTCGTTTTCCTTGTTGAGCAGCACGCGGAAGGCTTCGATATCGGTGATGTCGGCATCTTCGTGATACGTCACGGCCGGGATCATCACCCAGTTGCGCGACAGGTTCTGGCCGGAAATTTTCTTGATACGCGACAGCGGCTTGACCTCGATCTCGCCGAACTTGGCGAAATCGACCTTCGGCCAGGGCAGCAGATCGAGCCCGCCACCGAGGCTGGCGCCGGCAGCGACCGGGGCAGCGGTGGCACCGGACATCACGCCCTTGACGTACTTGGTCAGGTCTTCCTTGACGATGCGACCTTTCGGACCGGTGGCCGGTACCTTGGCCAGATCGACACCGAGTTCGCGGGCATAGGCACGGACCGACGGCGAGGCGTGAACCTTCGAACCAATCGGCAGGGCCGGCGCCAGCGCAGCCGGTGTGGCAATTGTTGCGGTCGACACCGCCGCAGGGGCAGAAACCGGGGGGGCAGCAACGGCTGAAGCCGGTACAGCAGCCTGCGGTGAAGCAGCAGCTGGCGCCGCGCCGCTCTCAACCTTGATCAGCACCGAACCTTCGCCGACCTTGGAACCGATCTGGACGAGCACTTCCTTGACCGTGCCGGCGACGGTGGACGGAACATCCATCGTGGCCTTGTCGGATTCCAGCGTGGCAATCGCGTCGTCGACCTTGATGCTGTCGCCGACCTTGACGTACAACTCGATGACCGGGACTTCGTCAAAATCGCCGATATCCGGCACCTTGACCTCGACCACGCCACCACCGGCAGTTGCCGGGGCAGCAACCGGTGCGGCAACGGGCGCCGGGGCGGGCGCAGCAGCAACTGCCGGGGCAGCGGCTTGCGGTGCGGGCGCGGCGGCAGCAGCACCGGTTTCGACCTTGATCAGCACGACACCTTCGCTGACCTTGGAGCCGAGCTGCACCAGAACTTCCTTGACGACGCCGTCGACCGTGGAAGGCACATCCATCGTGGCTTTGTCGGATTCCAGCGTGGCAATCGCGTCGTCGACCTTGATCGTGTCGCCGACCTTCACGAACAGGTCGATGACCGGAACGCTGTCGAAATCGCCAATGTCCGGGACTTTGACTTCAATGATTTGGCTCATGTTGTCTCTCCCTGATTAAACCGACATCGGGTTGGGTTTGTTCGGGTCAAGGTTGTACTTGACCAGAGCGGCAGCAACGACTTCGCGCTTGATTTCGCCAGCGTCGGCCAGCGCCTTCAGCGCGGCCAGCGTCACCCAGTGACGGTCGACCTCGAAGAAATGACGCAGCTTCTCGCGGGTGTCCGAACGGCCGAAACCATCGGTGCCCAGCGTGACGTACGGTGCCTTGACGAAGGGGCGGATCTGCTCGGAGAACAGCTTGATGTAGTCGGTCGATGCGATGACCGGACCCTTGGCGCCAGCCAGCTTTTGCTCAACGTGCGACAGTTTCGGTTCTTCCAGCGGGTGCAGCATGTTCCAGCGCTGCGTATCGATCCCGTTGCGTGCCAGTTCGTTCATGCTGGTACAGCCCCACAAGTCAGATTCGACACCCCAGTCCTGCTTGAGCAGGTCGGCGGCGGCGATCACTTCGCGGAAGATGGTGCCGGAGCCGAGCAGTTGCACGCGCGGGCCGGTGGAGTCGGCGCCCTTCCTGAACGAGTACATGCCCTTGATGATGTCGGCTTCGGCGCCGACCGGCATTTCCGGGTGCTCGTAGTTTTCGTTCATCACCGTCAGGTAATAGAACACGTCTTCCTGTTCCTGGAACATGCGGCGCATGCCGTCCTGCGTCACCACGGCGACTTCGTACTGGAAGGTCGGATCGTAGGAGATGCAGTTCGGGATCAGGTTGGACAGGATCAGGCTGTGGCCGTCTTCGTGCTGCAGGCCTTCGCCGTTCAGCGTCGTGCGACCGGCGGTGCC
The DNA here is from genome assembly GCF_030824335.1 of Azonexus sp. Classification (GTDB taxonomy): domain Bacteria; phylum Pseudomonadota; class Gammaproteobacteria; order Burkholderiales; family Rhodocyclaceae; genus Azonexus. Next base: position 29,670 of record NZ_JAVBXX010000024.1, on the reverse strand, counting down.
GCCGATCAGGAAGCCGCGGGCGCGTTGGTCGCCGGCGGCCCAGCACAGGTCGAGGACGCGCTGCATGCCGAACATCGAGTAGCAGATGTAGAACGGAATGGTCTGCACGTTATGCACGGAGTACGACGTGGCGGCGGCGATCCAGTCGCTCATCGCCCCGGCTTCGTTGATGCCTTCCTGCAGCACCTGGCCGGTCTTCGATTCCTTGTAGAACATCAGCTGGTCGTGATCTTCCGGCACGTAGTTCTGGCCTTGCTGATTCCAGATGCCGACCGAGCGGAACATGCCTTCCATGCCGAAGGTGCGCGATTCGTCCGGCACGATGGGCACGACATTCTTGCCGACGTTCTTGTCCTTCAGCAGCATGTTCATGATGCGGACGATGGCCATCGTCGTGGACAGCTCACGGCCTTCGCCGGATGCCTTGAGCAGGGCGGCAAAGCTGTCGAGCGCCGGAATGGCCAGCGGCTCGGCCTTGCGGCGGCGCTGCGGCAGGTACCCGCCGAGTGCGGCGCGGCGTTCCTGCATGTATTTGTATTCGGCCGAATCCGGCGCGAAGGTCAGGTAAGGTAGTTCTTCCAGCTTGTCGTCCGGCACCGGCAGGCCGAAGCGGTCGCGGAAGCGGGCGATCTGCTCCTTGTCCATCTTCTTCTGCTGGTGGGAAATGTTCATGGCTTCGCCGGCCTGACCCATGCCGAAGCCCTTGATGGTCTTGGCGAGAATCAGGGTCGGGGCACCCTTGTGGGTGACGGCGGCGTTGTAGGCGGCAAAAATCTTGAAGATGTCGTGGCCGCCACGATTCAGTTGCCAGACGTCATCGTCGGTCCAATCGGCGATCAGTTCGCGCAGTTCCGGCGTGTTGAAGAAATGTTCGCGGACGTAGGCGCCGTTCTTGGCCTTGAAGGTCTGGTACTCGCCGTCGCACAGTTCCATCATGCGTTTTTTCAGGACGCCCTTCTTGTCGCGGTTGAACAGCGCATCCCAGTGCGTGCCCCAGACCAGCTTGATGACATTCCAGCCGGAACCACGGAATTCGGATTCGAGTTCCTGGATGATCTTGCCGTTGCCGCGCACCGGACCGTCCAGGCGCTGCAGGTTGCAGTTGATGACAAAAATCAGGTTATCCAGCTTTTCCCGGCCGGCCATGCCGATGGCGCCGAGCGATTCGACTTCGTCGGTCTCGCCGTCGCCCAGGAATGCCCAGACCTTGCGATCACCGGCCTTGGCCAGTCCGCGCGAATCGAGGTACTTCATGAAGCGGGCCTGGTAGATGGCCTGGATCGGGCCGAGGCCCATCGACACCGTCGGGAACTGCCAGAAGTCCGGCATCAGCCAGGGGTGCGGATAGGACGAGATGCCCTTGCCGTCGGTTTCCTGGCGGAAGTTGTCCATCTGCTCTTCGGTCAGGCGACCGAGCATGAAGGCGCGCGAATAAACGCCCGGTACCGAGTGGCCCTGGAAGAAAATCAGGTCGCCGCCGGACGGATCGTTGATGCTGCGCCAGAAATGCGAAAAGCCGACGTCGTACAGCGCGGCAGCCGAAGCGAAGGAGGCAATGTGGCCGCCGACGTTGGTGTCCTTGTTGGCACGCACAACCATGGCCATGGCGTTCCAGCGGATGTAGGAGTGAATCTTGATCTCCATGTCCGGATCGCCCGGGTACTTGGGCTGTTTGTCCGCCGGAATGGTGTTGATGTATTCGGTATTGGCCGAGTACGGGATGTCGATGCCGTCCTCGCGGGCCTGACCGATCAGTGTCTCGATCAGGTAGTGGGCGCGCTCGGCGCCTTCGTTCGTAATGACGCCTTCCAGCGCGTCAGTCCATTCCTTTGTTTCCTGCGGATCTGTGTCGGCAGCTTGGGTGTTCGGCTGGTCGGCCATGGTTTGTCTCCTACGTGGGTTTTTCACCTGCGGTGGTTTGCATTCTGTCTTGCCGGGTAAGCAGGACAACTTTAACGCTTTGCGGGGCGGATCGCACCCCGCGTTTATTTCTGTTCGATTTTTCGCATTGTAAAAACAAAATTCGCATCGTGCAATATTTTTGCGGGGTGGAAATTTGCTTGTTGGGTTTTTAATGTGAAACAAAAAGCAAAAGCATGGCGACTTGCGCTGTATCAAATTGTTCGGGCTTGGCCCTTCTATAATCGAGGGCTTTGCTATTTGCTACCAGGAGCATCCATGGCCGCAGTCATGCCCGCCCCAGCCGCCAGCCGGCTACTTTTGTCCGGCAACGAAGCCGTTGCCCGCGCCGTCTGGGAAGCCGGCGTCAAGGTTGCCGCCGCGTATCCCGGCACGCCGTCTACTGAAATGATGGAAGTCGTGTCGACCTATCCGGATTTGTACGCGGAGTGGTCGGTCAACGAGAAGGTGTCGCTGGAAGTGGCGATTGGTGCGGCCTATGCCGGCTCGCGTGCCTTCTGCTGCATGAAGCATGTCGGCATGAATGTCGCCTCCGATGCGCTGATGACCCTGACCCTGACCGGGGTCAGCGGCGGCCTGGTGATCGCCATCGCCGACGACGTCGGCCTTTCGTCATCGCAGAACGAACAGGACTCGCGCTATTGGGGGCGTTTTGCCCATGTGCCGGTGCTCGAGCCGGCCGATTCGCAGGAAGCCTATGCGATGACGCTGTACGCCTACACGCTGTCCGAACAATTCCAGGTGCCGGTCATCCTGCGCATGACGACGCGCATCAACCACGTCAAGTCGCTGGTCACCGTCGGTGAGCGCGTGGCGCATGCCGGTGCCGGCTTCAAGAAAGACCCGGCGCGTTACGTCATGGTGCCGGGCAACGCTGGCAAGCGCATTCCGCTGATGTTCAAGCGCGATGGCGAATTGCGTGCGCTGGCCGAAACCAGCGAACTGAATTTCATCGAGGATGGCAGCGACAAGCGTATCGGCTTCATCGCTTCCGGCCCGGCCTACATGCACGTCAAGGAATCCTTCCCGGATGCGCCGGTGTTGAAGCTTGGTTTCTCCTGCCCGGTGCCGTTCGAGAAGTGTCGCCAGCTGGCGGCCATGGTCGATCAGGTCGTGGTGGTCGAAGAGGTCGAGCCGCTGGTCGAAACCGAGTTGAAGGCGCAGGGCCTCCAGGTCATCGGCAAGGAAATCCTGCCCTTGCAGGGCGAGTTGTCGCCGAATGTGCTGAAGCCCGCAATTGCCCGCCTGCTCGGCGAACCGGTGCCGGAAACCCAGTCGACCGTAGCATTGAATGTTTTCCCGCGGCCGCCGACCATGTGCGTCGCTTGCCCGCACCTCGGCGTCTATTACACGCTGTCGCAAGTGCGTAACCTGAACATTTCCGGCGATATCGGCTGCTACACGCTGGGCGCCGGGCATCCGTGGAATGCGCTCGACACCTGCGTCTCGATGGGCGCTTCGATGGGCATCGCGCTGGGCATGGACAAGGGCCGCGGCGAAGCCGACAAGGACAAGCGCGTGGTCGCCGTGATCGGAGATTCAACCTTCCTGCACATGGGCATGCAGGGTCTACTCGACATGGTGTACAACAAGGGCAACGTCACCGTGCTGCTGCTCGACAACCGCGCCGTCGGCATGACCGGCGGCCAGGACAATCCGGGCAACGGCCGCGATATCTACGGCGATGATGCGCCGCGTATTGACTTCGCCAAGCTGGTCTCGGCGCTCGGCGTCAAGGAAGAGCGCATTCATACGGTCAACCCCTATGAATTGCCGGTTTTGTTCAAGACCCTGCGCGAAGAAGTGAAGGTGCCGGAAGTCTCGGTCATCATCACCGACCAGCCCTGCGTGTTGATCAAGGATTACCACAAGCTGAAGCCCTTCGAAGTGCTGGAAGACAAGTGCACCGGTTGCGGCAACTGCATCGACGTCGGCTGCCCGGCCATCCACGTCACGCGGCGCGGCAAGGAAGTCAAACCGAGTGGGCGCGAAGTCGATCTGGCTTTCGTGCGCATCGAGTCGTCGGTGTGTACCGGTTGCGGCCTGTGCCTGCAGCCTTGTGCGCCGGATGCCATCGTGCATCACGTGCCGACTTCTCCCATCCAGTTCGCCAGCAAAGGATGTGCAGCATGAACGGCGTGAGCAATATTCTGGTGGTCGGCATTGGCGGCCAGGGCGTCATGACGGCGACCGAAATTCTCGCTGAAGCGGCGATAGCGCTTGGCCACGATGCAAAGAAAACCGAAGTCGCCGGTATGGCGCAGCGTGGCGGCGTCGTCTCGTCCCACCTGCGCTTCGGGCCGAAAGTCCTGTCGCCGCAGATCACGCCGGGCACCGCCGACGTGCTGCTCGGTTTCGAGTCGGCCGAGGCAATGCGCTGGCAGCACATGCTGAAACCGGGCGGCATCACGTTGATGAATACTGCCAAGCTGGTGCCGCCGGTGGTTGAACTCGGGCTGTTCGATTATCCGGAAGACCCGCTGGCGGAAATCCGCAAGAGCGGCAACAAGGTCGTTGCTTTCGATGCGACGACCATCGCGCAGGAACTGGGCGACATCCGTCTGGGCAATACCGTGATGCTCGGCGCCATTGCCGACCATCTGCCGTTCGGTGCCGAAACGCTGTTGGCTTGTGTGCTGCAGCGTTTTGCCAGAAAGGGCGAGAAAATGGTCGATCTGAATCGCCGGGCTTTCGAGGCCGGACGGGCCGCTGTCGGTGCCGCTGAAGCAGCGCTCGCGTAATCTGATAAAATCCGCGCCGAATCAAAGGGAAAGGCAACCGCCTTTCCCGTTTTCTTTTTTGATGGATGCGACGATGACGGCACAAATTATCGACGGCAAGGCATTGGCGGAAGAACTGCGCCAGGGTTTCAAGGCGCGCGTGGAAGCGCTGACGGCCAAAGGGCACAAGCCCGGCCTGGTGGTCATTCTGGTCGGTGCAGACCCGGCTTCCGAGGTCTATGTCCGCAACAAGGTCAATGGCTGCCTGGCCATCGGCATGCACTCCGAGAAGATCACTTACGATGCTGCGGTCGACCAGGAAACGGTGCTGAAAAAGATCGCCGAGTTGAACGCCGATCCGGCGATCCACGGCATCCTGGTGCAACTGCCCTTGCCCAAGCATTTCGACGAAGAGAAAGTGCTGGAAGCGATTGCCGCCGACAAGGACGTTGACGGCTTCCATGCCGAGAACGTCGGCGCGCTGGCCCAGGGCAATCCGCGTTTCATTCCCTGCACGCCGTATGGCGTCATGAAGATGTTCGAGAAAGGCAATGTTGACCTGAACGGCAAGGAAGCCGTCGTCATCGGCCGCTCCAACATCGTCGGCAAACCGATGGCGCTACTGCTGATCAATGCAGGCGCGACCGTCACCGTCTGCAATTCGCGCACCCGCGACCTGAAATTCCACACCAGCCGCGCCGACATCGTCGTCGCTGCGGTCGGCAAGCCGAAGTTCGTCAAGGGCGACATGATCAAGCCGGGCGCCGTGGTTATCGACGTCGGCATCAACCGTTTGCCGGATGGCAAGCTGTGCGGTGACGTCGATTACGAAGACTGTCTGAACGTTGCCGGCCAGATTACGCCGGTGCCGGGCGGCGTTGGCCCGATGACCATCACCATGCTGTTGGCTAATACGATTGAAGCAGCCGAGCGCAAGGCGGCAGCCGAGGCAGGAGCGCGCTAATGACCGAAAAGAAAATTTCCGTCGGCATCGTCATGGGTTCCGACTCCGACTGGCCGACCATGCAGGTTGCCGCCGTGATCCTTAAGGATTTCGGCGTTGCCTTTGAAGCCCGCGTCGTTTCCGCCCACCGCACGCCCGACCTGCTGTTTGAATACGCCGAAACCGCCGGTCCGCGTGGCCTGAAGGCCATCATCGCCGGTGCCGGCGGTGCCGCCCATCTGCCGGGCATGCTCGCCGCCAAGACCACCGTACCGGTGCTTGGTGTGCCGGTGCAATCGAAGGCCTTGTCCGGCGTCGATTCGCTGCATTCCATCGTGCAAATGCCCAAGGGCATCCCGGTGGCCACCTTCGCCATCGGCGAAGCCGGTGCCGCCAACGCCGCACTGTTCGCCGTCGCCATGCTGGCCAATGAAGACCCGGCGCTGAACGCGAAGCTGCAAGCCTTCCGCAATGCCCAGACCGAAAAGGTCCTGGCCATGAAGTTGCCCGAAGTATGAACACCATGATCCTGCCGCCCGCCACGCTGGGCATGCTCGGGGGCGGCCAGTTGGGCCGTTTCTTCGTTACTGCCGCCCACGAACTGGGTTACCAGGTCTGGGTGCTGGACCCGGATAAAAACTCGCCGGCCGGGCAGATCGCCGAGCGTCATTTCTGCGTCGATTACGCCGATTACGCCGCGCTCGACGAATTTGCCGCCGGTTGCGCCGCGATCACCACCGAATTCGAAAACGTCCCGGCCGCCACGCTCGATTACCTCGGCAAGTTCGTACCGGTACGCCCGCATGCTGCTGCTGTAGCCGTCTGCCAGCACCGCGTCAGCGAGAAATCCTTCCTGCGCGACAACGGTTTTCCGCACGGGCCGTTTATTGCGGTCGACAGCGAAAACGACCTGAAATCCGCGCCGTCCGAACTGTTCCCGGCCATCCTGAAAGTCGCCCGTTTCGGTTACGACGGCAAGGGTCAGGCGACGGTGAACAACTTCGAGGAAGCGCTGCTCGCTTTCGGTCACTTCAAGGGCGAACAGTGCGTGCTCGAACAGCGCCTGACGCTCGATTACGAAGTGTCGGTCGTGCTGGCGCGGGATGCGCAAGGTAATGTGCGCTGCTTCCCGACCGGCGAAAACCAGCACACGCGCGGCATTCTCGATGTCTCCATCGTCCCGGCACGGACCACCGGCTGCCTGAAGAGCGACGCCGAAGACATCGCCGCACGCATTGCGGAAAAGCTCGGCTACATCGGCACCATGGGCGTCGAATTCTTCGTCAGCCGGGGTCAGTTGATCGTCAACGAAATGGCACCCCGGCCGCACAACAGCGGCCACTACACCATCGATGCCTGCGTGACCGACCAGTTCGAGCAGCAGGTGCGGGCGCTGTGCGGCTTGCCGCTGGGCGAAGCCCGCGCGCACTCCGCGTCGGTGATGGTCAATCTGCTCGGTGACCTGTGGTACGAAAATGGCAACCCCAGTGAAAACTACCGCGAACCCGACTGGTCGCTGCTGCACGCCATTCCCAACCTGAAACTGCATCTGTACGGCAAGCATCACGCCCGCCCGGGCCGCAAGATGGGCCACTTCACGGTGATCGGCGACAACGCCGAAGCCGTGCAAAAAGCCGCACTCGCCGCCCGCGCCGCAATCGGCATCAAGGACTGATGACGCCCTCGGATGCCGATTACCAGCGTGCCGTCGACCTGCTGGTCGCCGGCGAACTGGTCGCCATCCCGACCGAGACGGTCTACGGGCTGGGCGCGGATGCGGCCAATGCCGATGCGGTCGGCAAAATTTTCGCCGCCAAGGGCCGGCCGGCCGACCACCCGCTGATCGTCCATCTCGCCGGCCATGATGCGGTCGACGCCTGGGCGGAAGATGTTCCGCCAATTGCCTGGGAACTGATGGAAACCTTCTGGCCCGGCCCGCTGACGCTGATCCTGAAAAAGCAGGCCTGGGTGCCGTCGACCGTAACTGGCGGCCAGGACACCGTCGGGCTGCGCGTGCCCGGTCATCCGGTGGCGCTCGAATTGCTGCGCCGCTTTGCCGCAGCAAAGCCGGGGCAGCCAGCCGGCATCGCCGCGCCGTCGGCCAACCGCTTCGGCCGCATCAGCCCGACCAGCGCCGCGCATGTCGCGGAAGAATTGGGCGAACGGATTCCGATGATTCTGGACGGCGGCGCCTGTGCGGTCGGCATCGAATCAACCATCATCGACTGCTCGCGCGGCGCCCCGGTGGTCTTGCGCCCCGGCCACATCTCGCCGCTGCACCTGGAAGCCGTACTCGGGCATCGGCCAGCCATCGAAACCGCCAAGGGCGCGCCGCGCGTTTCCGGCTCGCTGGAAGCGCACTACGCGCCGACAACCCCGCTGCGCATGATTGCCGCCGAGCGCCTGCTCGATTTCATCAACGCCCAGCGCCATCGCGGCGGCCGTTGCGCGGTGATCAGCCGCAACCAGCCACCGCAAGCCGGCATGCCGCACGCCTGGCGCATGATGCCGGCCGACCCGGTCGGCTACGCCCACGAACTGTATGCCGCCCTGCGCGACATGGACCACGCCGGCGTCGACCTGATCGTCGTCGAATCCTTGCCCGAATCCGCCGAATGGGCCGCCGTCGCCGACCGCCTGCGCCGCGCCGCCGTCGGCGCCGGGCAGGGCTGATTGCGGCGACCCGGCTGTAGCGGCTGGTCCTGCGGTCTACGCGCTAAAACCAGCAATTTCTCCCTCTTTCCTGCGCTTGGGCAGGCTGCTATAGTTTCTCCCGACGGGCCGATAGCTCAGCTGGGAGAGCGCCGCGTTCGCAATGCGGAGGTCGTGAGTTCGATCCTCATTCGGTCCACCAATTTCAAAGGCCAGAGCATGCTCTGGCCTTTGTCATTCTCCTCGCCGGGAATGGATGACTAATGCTTTTGCCATTCGTCTACTCCGAATCTATACTTCGGTCAGTACATCGGCATTTTGCTGGCTGGCAGGTGGTTTATGTCCGGGACCGCTTGTCCGGGAACAAGTCCGGAGGAGATTGACGCCGAGGCGCCCACGTTTGGCGGTGCGCAACGGCATCGTGACGGAGTTGCACGATGATCAACAGGCTTCGCGGGGTACCCGTGTTTCGGCTTGTCATGCTGGCCGGTGCGTTGAGTGCGCTGGGTTTTTCCATTCTGATCAGTCTCAGTTTGTACGATGATCGACAGAATCGGGAGCGGCAGGTGCTGCGGGAAACGGAGAATGTAAGCATCATTCTCGAGCAGCATGCGCTGGCGGTGGTCGAGAAAGTTGACCTGATGTTGCAGGATGTTCTCGGTCACCTGAAAGTTGGCCCTGGCCAGGAAATCGGCTTGGCCAGCTCGTCCGCCAGGCGCTTTTCCGGGCTGCTCCGCGAGAAGCTTGCCACGCTGCCGGAGGCAAGTGCGATCCAGATCGTCGATGCGAACGGAAACTTCCTGCATAGTTCGCTGGCAACGGTGCCGGGCATCAATGTCTCGGATCGCGACTATTTTCAGATGCACCGGGATAACAGTGCGTCCGGGCTGATCATTTCTCCACCGCTGGTTTCACGTACTAACGGGACTTGGAGCATTTCCTTGAGCCGGCGGATCATCGACGAGGCTGGCCGGTTTGCCGGCATCGTCAGCGTGGCGCTGCGGCTTGATCAAATTGAGGCGTTCTACGCATCGGTCAATATGGGCGCGCGCGGTACGGTCCTGATGCGTGACGCCGAAATGCGACTCATGGTTCGTCATCCGCGGCTCGAAGCGAACATGGGGCAGGTCATGCTAAACCATCCCGTAGCGCGATTGCGGGCGCAGGGGGTCAAGAAGGGCGTTTATGACCAGTACAGTCCGGCCGATGGGGTCAAGCGAATCTACAGTTTTCGCCAGGTCGGCGATTATCCGCTCTATGTGCTGGCGGCAATTGCCGAGGATGATTATCTGGCCGAATGGTGGCGGAACGTCTACTGGTATGGCAGTGCCGTCGTACTGATTGCGCTGGTCTCGCTGTTCCTTGTCCTCGTAGCTCGAGCTGCGTTGCTTCGGCAGATTGAGGCTGAGGCTTCCTTGAAGGCACACCAGGCGCAACTTGAACAACTTGTTTCCCGACGGACTGGCGAGTTGCAGTTGGCAAGGGAGCAGGCGGAGGCGGCGACGCTCGCCAAAAGCGAATTCCTGGCAAACATGAGTCATGAAATACGCACGCCGATGAACGGCATCATCGGCATGACCGATCTGGCACTACGTACTGAATTATCTCCCCAGCAGAGAAACTACCTGGGTAAAGCCAAGGGAGCAGCTGGCGCTTTGCTAGGCATCATCAACGACATCCTCGACTTTTCAAAAATTGAGGCGGGCAAGTTGAAGATGGAATGGATCGAATTCCAACTGGAGGACGTGCTTGAACATGTGACCTCGCTCATCGCGCCCAAGGCGCAGGAAAAGGGCTTGGAATTCCTGATCAATACCGCCGGCGACGTTGACCGCCGATTGGTCGGCGACCCGTTCAGGCTTGGCCAGATATTGATCAACTTATGCAGCAATGCCGTCAAGTTCACCAGCAGCGGTGAAATTGTCGTCGTGACGGTGAAACTCGTCGGCGCGGATGCCGGGATGGTGAAGCTGCTGTTTTCCGTTCGTGATACGGGGATTGGCATGAGCGAGGAGCAGATTGCGCTACTTTTCCAGCCATTCAGCCAGGCCGACGCGTCGGTGACGCGAAAATATGGTGGTACGGGCCTGGGGTTGGCCATCAGCAAGCAACTGGTGCATCTGATGCACGGTGAAATGGGGGTCCGCAGCGAAGAGGGCAAAGGAAGCGAGTTCTACTTCACCGCTGTATTCGGCAGTGCCTGTGCCGCCGTGGCCGCGCGCTTGCCTGCGCCGGACATCCGGTATCTGCGTATCCTCGTCATCGACGACAGTGCCACAGCCAGAGAGATATTCGAGGCCCTGCTCGTCAGCCTGGGCTATCACCCCAGGTTGGTGGCCTCTGCCGAAGAGGGACTGGCCGAATTGCAGCGGAGTGCCGATTCCACGCCTTTCGACCTGCTTTTGATGGATTGGCGAATGCCGGGGATGGATGGATTCGAGGCGGCGCGCCGCATCCGTCAGTCGCCCGATGTCGTTCAGCCGAGAATCGTCATGGTGACGGCTTACGGCAATGAGGCTGTTCAGCAACGCGTACTGCAGTATGGTCTCGATGGTTACCTGACCAAGCCGGTGAGCGCCTCGTCGCTGCTTGATACCTTTACCAATATCTTCGGCAATGCTTCTACGCCGGCTTCCATCGTGGAAACGGGTGACGAGAGTACGGGCTGGGTATCGCCGATTCGCGGCATGCGTATCCTGCTGGCCGAGGATAACGAAATCAACCAGCAAGTGACCCTGGAGTTGCTGGTCGAGATTGCTGGTGCTGAAGTAGTCATTGCCGGAGATGGGCTGGAGGTTTTGACGAAGCTAAGGGCGGAAAGCTTCGATGTGGTGCTGATGGATTGCCAGATGCCCGTGATGAGTGGTTATGAGGCGACCCGACGCATTCGTGAGGAAATATCCGCGGATATACCGATCATTGCCATCACCGCCAATGCCATGAGCACCGACCGGGAGAAATGTCTGGCTGCCGGGATGAACGACTACATCAGCAAGCCCTTCGATCCCGAGGTGCTGTTCTCGATGCTGGCACGCTGGCGTGGCAGTCGTCACCGCACCTGAGCCGGTTTGGCGTTGCTGAACCGGAGGTCAGGCCGAAGATCACAACCATAATGTGACAGAGGCTTGCATCCCGGCAGGCTTCCCGGAATACTGCACGACAAGGATCCGCAACGTTTGCGGTATCCGTACTGACGCGGCGCATGCCGCAAAATAATAACGCTTGTTGGAGGAAGACATCATGCCCCTACCCGTTCATGTTCGTGCACACAAACTTTCGTCGAATGCTGCCCTGTGCGTTTCCGGTTTTCATCTGATTGCTGCGGATTCACCGGCAATCGAAGCGATGACCGATTTTTCCCGTGTCACGACGGTGACCATTGCCCCGGATGCACTGATCGACGAGGCCAATGCGCGAATGATTTCGCGCGGTGTGCGTTTGCTGATGGTGGTGGGCAAGGATGATTTGCTGGCCGGCCTGATTACTGCGCGTGACATCGTCGGCGAGAAGCCGCTGCAAATTGTTCAGGCACGTGGTGGCAAGCGGGATGAATTGACGGTGGCTGATTTGATGACGCCAATCGGCAGCATCGATACGCTGTATCTGGGGGATGTCCTGAAGGCCAATGTCGCCGATATTCTCGATGCACTGAAAAGTTTGGGGCGGCAGCATATTCTGGTCGAGGACAACGATCCGGCAACCGGCTTGCCACGGGTGCGCGGCCTGTTCTCTGCCACGCAGATCGGCCGGGCGCTGGGCGTGCCGGTGTTGAGTTTCGACCTGCCCCGGACTTTTGCCGAAATCGAAGCCGCGCTGGTCAATTAAGTTCTTGCAAGGCTGGCGGGCTAAGGCCGCTCGCCAGCCAGTTTCAGGCTATTGATTTCGTTTATTCAGGAGTTGCCCGATGTCCAGCTTGCCCCTGTCGCAGTCCCCGTCGACCCACGCGCAGGGAGGGACAACTGGCAAGGTGATGAGTGCGCGTGCTGCGGTTGCCCGGATTCGCGATGGAGATACGGTTGCCACCGGTGGTTTTGTCGGTATTGGATTTGCAGAAAATATCGCGGTGGCGCTGGAGCAGCATTTCATCGAGGCGCGTGAAAGCGATATGCACGGGCAGGGCAGCCCACGCGGCCTGACGCTGGTTTACGCCGCCGGCCAGGGCGATGGCAAGGAACGCGGCTTGAACCATTTTGGCCATGATGGCCTGGTTGACCGCGTGATTGGCGGCCACTGGGGCTTGGTGCCGCGCCTGCAGGAACTGGCGGTAGCCAATCGCATCGAGGCGTACAACCTGCCGCAGGGTGTGATTACCCACCTGTTTCGCGACATTGCCGCCGGCAAACCGGGCACCATTTCGCGCATCGGCTTGGGCACTTACGTCGATCCGCGCTTTGACGGTGGCAAGCTGAATGAAAAAACCACGGTCGACCTGGTCAGATTGATGGAAATCGACGGCGAGGAATACCTGTTCTACAAGGCCTTCCCGATTAACGTCGGCATCATTCGCGGCACGACGGCAGATCCCGATGGCAACGTGACGATGGAAAAGGAAGCCCTGACGCTGGAGGCGCAGGCTATTGCGATGGCAGCAAAGAATTCTGGCGGGATGGTCATCGTGCAGGTCGAGCGCATTGCCGAGCGCGGTTCGCTGAACCCGCGCCAGGTCAAGATTCCCGGCATTCTGGTTGATTGCGTGGTGGTGGCCGAGAAGCCCGAATACCACATGCAGACTTTCGTCGAGCAATACAGCCCGGCATATGCGGGTGAAATCCGGGTGCCGATGTCGGCCATTCCGCCCATGCCGATGAGCGAACGCAAAATCATTGCGCGGCGGGCGGCGATGGAGCTGACGCCCGGTGCCATCGTCAATCTCGGTATTGGCATGCCGGAGGGCATTGCCGATGTTGCGGCGGAGGAGGGCATCATTGACCTCTTGACCCTGACGGCTGAGCCAGGTGTCATCGGCGGCGTGCTGGCCGGTGGTCTCAGTTTCGGTGCGGCAACCAATGCCCAGGCAGTGATCGACCAGCCCAGCCAGTTTGATTTCTATGACGGCGGCGGTCTGGATATCGCCTTTCTCGGTCTGGCCCAGGCCGACCGAGAAGGCAATCTGAATGTCTCCCGTTTCGGCCCTCGTTTGGCGGGTGCTGGCGGCTTCATCAATATCTCGCAAAGTGCGCGCAAGGTGGTGTTCGTCGGGACGTTTACGGCGGGCAAGCTGAATATTGCGGTCGACGATGGAAAACTGCGTATTTTGCAGGATGGTGCAGCACAGAAATTTGTCGGTGCGGTCGAGCATCGCACTTTCTCCGGGCCGCAAGCCGTCAAGCGCGGAACGCCGGTGCTCTACATTACCGAACGCTGCGTCTTCGAACTGACTTCGGAAGGGCTGGTCCTCAGTGAAATTGCCCCCGGCGTCGATTTGCAGCGGGATATTCTCGACCGGATGGCCTTTCGTCCGATCATGTATACGGCGCCCAAATTGATGGATGCCCGCATTTTTTCCGATCTGCCCATGCATCTTCGACCGGATATCGAGCGCCAGTCAGCACCAAGCTGATGTCATTGGCTGCTGACCTGGCTGCAACGCGGTATGATCAGCCGGTTTTGTGATCGATGCAGGCCCAGCATGAATAATCAATCCACCCGCTTGTTGCTTGTGCGCACGGCAAGCCATGCCTTGTTTGCGCTGGCGGCTTTTGCTTTGGCGGGATGCGGCGAGTCAGCCCCAACCGAAGCGGCAAAAACCGCAACACAGCCGGCCTTGACCGTTACCTTGGTGAGCCCGAAAAAAACCGATTGGCCGCAGACGCTGGCCGCCAACGGCAATGTCGCGGCCTGGCAGGAAGCGGCGATCGGCGCTGAAGTGGCCAATACGCGGATTGCCGAAGTGCTGGTCCAGGTTGGCGATACGGTCGGCAAGGGACAGGTGCTGGCGCGCATCGATGCCAGCACGCTGGCCAGCGAACTGGCCGAGGCCCAAGCCGCAGTACTCGAACAGCAAGCCGCGGCGAGCGAAGCGCGCGGCAATGCGGCACGGGCGCGTGATTTGCAGGCGCGCGGTTTTTACAGTCAACAGATGAACAGCCAGTACCAGAGCGCCGAACAGACAAGCGCTGCCCGTCTGGCGGCGGCCAGGGCGCGTCTGCAGTCAGCGCAACTGCGTCTGGACAAGACGCAGGTGGTTGCGCCGGATGCTGGTGTGATCTCGGCCAAAAGCGCCACGGCGGGTTCGCTGACCCAGCCGGGGCAGGAGTTGTTCCGGCTGATTCGCGGCGGCCGGCTGGAGTGGCGGGCGGAACTGCCCTCGGCCGATTTCGGCAAACTCAAGGTCGGCACGCTGGCCCGCCTGACCGGGCCGTCCGGTGAGACCGTCGAGGGCAAGGTGCGCAGTCTGGCACCAAGCGTCGATCCGCAAACCCGCAATGGTCTGGTTTATGTCGATTTGCCGGCGTCGACCGCAGCATCCGCGGTCAAGGCCGGCATGTTCGCGCGCGGCGAGTTCGATCTGGGGGCCAGCCCGGCGCTGGCCGTGCCGCAAGCCAGCGTCGTGCTGCGCGAGGGTTTCGCCTACGTTTACCGACTGGAGGGCGAAGACCGCGTGGCGCAAACCAAGGTCGTGCCCGGACGGCGGCAGGGCGATTTGCTGGAAATCGTCGATGGCTTGCCGGCCGATGCCCGCATTGTCGCCAGCGGCGCCGGCTTCCTGGCCGACGGCGACCGCGTGCGTATCGTCGCGGATGGCGCCAAATGAACGTTTCCACCTGGTCGATCCGTAATCCGACACCAGCCATCCTGTTCTTCATCATGCTGACGCTGGCTGGTCTGATGGCCTTCAAGGCGATGAAGGTGCAGCAGTTCATGGACGTCGACCTGCCGATGGTCACCGTCGTCGCCAGCCTGCCCGGCGCTGCGCCGGGGCAGATGGAAACCGAGGTGGCGCGCAAGATCGAAAATTCGGTGGCGACCTTGCAGGGCATCAAGCACATCTACACCAAGGTGCAGGACGGTACGGCGACCGTAACCGTCGAGTTCCGGCTGGAAAAGCCGCCACAGGAAGCGCTCGACGACGTGCGCGATGCCGTGTCGCGCATCCGCTCCGACCTGCCTGGCGACTTGCGTGATCCGGTCATCACCAAGGCCAATCTGGCTGGCGCACCTATCCTGACCTACACGGTGGCGTCGAGCCGGATGGATGACGAGGCGCTGTCCTGGTTTGTCGACAACACGGTCAGCAAGGCCATTCTGAGTGCTCGCGGGGTTGGCGCGGTGGCGCGGGTGGGCGGCGTGACGCGGGAAATCCGTATCGAACTCGACCCGGCCCGCATGCTCGCGCTGAATGCCACGGCGGCCGATATTTCGCGCCAGTTGCGCCGCATCCAGCAGGAAGCCTCGGGCGGCCGGGCCGATATCGGCGGTGCCGAGCAATCGGTACGCACGATTGCCACGGTGCAGTCGTCAGCCGATCTGGCGGCCATGGACATCATGCTGTCCGATGGGCGGACGCTGCGCCTCGATCAGGTGGCTTCAGTACGCGATACGGTCGGCGAGCAACGCAGCGCTGCCTTGCTCAACGGGCAGCCGGTCGTCGGTTTTGAAATCACGCGCAGCAAGGGCGCCGGCGAGGTTGAAGTGGCCGATGGCGTGGCCGTCGTGCTGGCCCGCTTGCGCGCCGAGCATCCGGATATCGAGATCACCGAAGCCTTCAATTTCGTCGATCCGGTGACGGAAAATTATGAAGGTTCGATGTGGCTGCTGATTGAAGGCGCCATCCTGGCGGTCATCGTGGTCTGGCTGTTCTTGCGCGATGGTCGGGCCACCTTTGTTGCGGCGACGGCCTTGCCGCTGTCGATCATCCCGAGTTTTGCCGCGATGCATTTGATGGGCTTCACGCTCAATGTCGTGACCCTGCTGTCGATGTCGCTGGTTGTCGGCATCCTAGTCGATGACGCGATTGTCGAAATCGAAAACATCATGCGCCACCTGCGCATGGGCAAACCGCCCATGCAGGCGGCGATGGAAGCGGCCGACGAAATCGGGCTGGCGGTTATCGCCACCACTTTCACGCTGATCGCCGTATTCCTGCCGACGGCGTTCATGAGCGGCGTCGCCGGCAAATTCTTTGTCCAATTCGGGTGGACCGCAGCAATTGCCGTGTTTTTCTCGCTGGTCGTCGCGCGCATGCTGACGCCGATGATGGCCGCCTACCTGCTGAAGCCGGTGGCCGATCACGCGCCGCCGCGCTGGCTGGGGATTTACGAATCCTGGGCGGACTGGTGTCTGCGCCATCGGGTACTGACGCTGCTCGCCGCCGGTACGTTTTTCGTCGGCTCGTTCATGTTGGTACCGCTGCTGCCGACCGGCTTCCTGCCGCCGGACGACCTGTCGCAAACCCAGGTGCACATCGCCTTGCCACCCGGTGCGCGTTTCGACGAAACACTGGCGGCGGCCGAGCAGGCGCGGCGCATCGTTCAGGCCAATCCGCATGTTCGTCTGGTGTACACGGCGATCGGGGGCGGTGCTTCGGGCAGCGATCCGTTCGCCCCGGCTGGCGCGGCCGAAGTCCGCAAGGCCACGCTAACGGTCAATCTGACGCCGCGCAACGAACGCTCCGGGACTACCAAGCAGGACATCGAAGCCACTTTCCGCGATGCCTTGCAGGCCATTCCGGGGGCGCGCATCAAGGTCGGCCTCGGTTCGGCCAACGAAAAATACGTGCTGGTGCTGGCCAGCGAGAACGGGCCTTTGCTGACCGAACACGCGCGGCTGGTTGAACGCGACCTGCGGGCGATTCCCGGCATCGGCAATGTGACGACGACAGCCAGCCTGGTTCGTCCGGAACTGGTCATTCGCCCGGATTTCGCGCGCATGGCCGATCTTGGCGTGACCTCGGCGGCGATTGCCGACACGCTGCGCATCGCCACGGCTGGCGATTACGATCAGGGTCTGGCCAAGCTCAATCTGGCGCAGCGCCAGGTGCCCATTGTCGTCAAGTTGCCGGTGGCGGCGCGCGCCGACCTGGAGTTGTTGCGTCAATTGACCGTGCCCGGCCAGCATGGGCCGGTGCGGCTGTCCAATATCGCCGATATTTCGCTCGGCGGCGGACCGGCCGAAATCGACCGCTACGACCGTTTGCGCAACATCAATTTCGAAATCGAACTGAACGGGCTGGCGCTCGGCGAGGTGGAGAAAGCCGTGCTGGGCAGCCCGAGCTTGCTGAACTTGCCGTCCGGTATCATCCAGACGACGGTCGGCGATGCCGAGGCGATGGGAGAATTGTTTGCCAGCTTCGGCCTGGCGATGGCGACCGGCGTGCTGTGCATTTACGTCGTGCTGGTGCTGCTGTTCAAGGATTTCGTCCAGCCGGTGACCATTCTCGCCGCGCTGGTGCTGTCGGTGCCGGGGGCTTTCCTGGCGCTGTTCATCACGCAGCAGGCCTTGTCGATGCCGTCGATGATCGGCCTGATCATGCTGATGGGCATCGCCACCAAGAACTCCATCCTGCTCATCGATTACGTCATTCTCGCCCGCCGTGGCATCGACGGCCATCCCGGCCTCGAACGCTGGCCGGCCTTGCTCGATGCCTGCCGCAAGCGGGCCCGGCCGATCATCATGACGACGGTTGCGATGGGCGCTGGCATGATGCCGATTGCGTTGGGTATCGGTGCCGATCCCAGTTTCCGCGCGCCGATGGCGATTGTCGTGATTGGCGGCCTGATTACCTCGACTTTCCTCAGTCTGCTGGTGATTCCGGTGGTGTTTACTTACGTGGATGACTTGATCGTCAAGGGTCGGCAGTATTTGCTGAGAAAGCGTCAGGTCGGGGCTGCGTGAATCGAATCGCCCACCGGGGCGATGCGATTCACGCGGTGCCATCAGGTGCCAGCGCCGGTCAGGTAAAAAGCCGACCAGTAAAACGGGTCCGGATGCGTTTTCTGCAATTGCAGTTGGGCTTCACGCAAGGCGGCTTTCTTTGATTTCCCCTGCTGCAAACGACTGTAAAACCCTTGCATCAGCAGCGATGTAGCTTCGTCGTCCACCTCCCAGAGGCTGGCCACGATGTTCCGGCTACCGGCGTAAAGAAACCCGCGAGTCAGCCCAAGAATGTCGTCACCATTCAAAACGCTGCCCAATCCTGTTTCGCAGGCTGACAAAGTCACCAGGTCGGCAGAGATGTTCAGTTGATAGAGTTCCCGAACCGTCAGAGAGCCATCGTTTTCAACATCGGATGCCAACAACAGACGTGAATCCAGGGCATTTTCTGCCTTGAATTGCCCATGCGATGCAATGTGCAGGTAGTTGAACTGCGTGGCTTTCTGCTTGAAAGCGGACTCGGTGGCATTTTTCCTGGTCAGCAATTCGCTCTGCGGGATGGATTTTGCAATGGCCTTGGCTTCTTCTTCGGCGCTGGGCAAGTCGAGTTGTGCCTTGCCCAGGTCCGGATTGCCAAAGATCAGCAGCTTGAAGCTGTTGCGATTTTTTTCCTTGGCTATGTATTGCTGGACGCTGTTGCTGGGTAAAAAACGCAGGCTGCGCTGCGCGATCAAGACTTGCTTACCATCGTTCAAGGCCGAAAACGGCAGATAATGCAGCGGGCCGTGCGGGATGATCAGCAGATTGCGTTGACCAATGATTTTCTCGAACGGGGCGATAAGTTGCCCATATAACTTGCTGGCCAAAGCAGCGGCTAACGGGCTCTGGTCTTGAATCAGTTTCCTGAATTCGCGGATGTCGGCTTCGAGTTGTGCAGATTTGATTTCCAGTAGCAGACTTTCCTTCTGGTCGGCGATCAGACCGAAAAACACATTCCCGTGACTGAAGAACTCCAGCAGCACCTCATCGGCAGCGATTTGGGAGACCAGTTCCTGTGAGCTGAGTGCCTGAACCGTTACCAGAGAGGCGAGTTCGGCATTTTGCTGACGCAGCGCCGAGGCTTGGCTGCTGAGCGTGGTGCGGGTTTTGGACAAGGCGGCCTGCATGTCAATCGGTCGTTGAACGCTGGCTTCCGATTGTTGGGCGTAATAATCCTTCAGAACGCGTTTTGATTCATCATCCCGTGCGGCTTCCAGAGTCAGTTCATTGCGCGCCGCCAACAGATCGACCAGTGCCCGAGACTTTGAGCGCTCCATGTATTCGAGTGCCAGCTTGGGCTGCTGCAAGCGATGGGCTAGCTTGACAACTTTTCCGTAGAGCGCCTGTTTATCGCCGACAAAACCGATTTTGCTGGCCTCAGTGTTGATATTTGCCCGCTGGGTTTCAACCACATCGATGGCCTGGCGAAACAATGACAACGCCGTTTCAAATTGCCCGGCTTCTTCGGCGATACGTCCTCTGTCGCTGAGCAACAGCCAGTAGATTTCACCGTTTTCCTGAACCTGACGGATGCCGAGCAATTTGTCGAAGCCGGCTTTGGCTTCTTCAGTCCTGCCGGTTTCCAGCAAGGCCTTGTTCAGCATGAAGGCGCGCGGCAGTTCAGCCCAGACCCAGTTATTGGTGCCGGTAAAAAAACTGCCGCTGAATAACTTGTCGAGAAAGACATTGACGCCGAATGTGGCATCGCCCTGAATGGCATCGATCACGCCACGGTAATCTTGCAAAGCCATGCGTGTCCGAGCCAAGGCGACAGCCTTGGCACTGGCGTAATCGCTCATCATGCCGATCTTGAGCTTGAGCAACTGTTTTTCGTAATTCCAGGCTTGCTCGGTATTGCCTTTGAAGGCGTGGGCGATAGACAAGGCGGACAGCGCATTGGCGAAAAGATCAAGATCGTCGCTGTCGTCATCGGTCAACCAGGTCAGTGCCTTGTTGGCGTGGTCAATGGCTGTTGCGTACTGGCCCAACTCGATCATGGCTTCGGCGCGCATCAGATGCAGGGCCGGGGTTGCATCGTGCAGGCCGAACAGCAGGGTGCGTCGGTCCCCAGCCTGGATTTTGGTTTCCAGTTGATCGAGACATTGTTGCAGTTGTGAATAGCGTTTGGTCTTTGAATAGGCAAAACACAGCGCATGCAGATCCCGCGTCTTCAGGGGCGTGGTTTTTGCATAGTCTTCGATGCTGCTTTCCAGCAGATCGAAGCGCCCGCTTGCCGCCAGTCGGACCTGATCGCCGGAAAAGTCCGCAAATGCCGTTTGATGGATGCCGAGCATCAATAACAGCAAACTGGTAAAAATTTTATGAGTACGCATAAGTGTTTTGCCGGATCGGTTGCGGAAATTAAAACGGCCGCACAGTGGCGGCCGCTTCGGGTCAGGACTACCGGTTTTTAGAACCAGTATCCGAGGTTTGCCGTGACACCGGAGGTTTTCGGCCCTTGCATGAAGGTCAGGCCGCCGCGCACGAAGCTGCGGGCATCCATTGCGCTCTTGTTGGTGCCGAGGGTGATGCCGATTTCCTGATAGTTATCCAGGAACGGCTTGTCGCTGCCCAGGTAGCGTGTATCGATCAGCGAATATTCAGCCGTCAGCTTGCGCCCGATATTCACCGGTTGCGACAGCATGACGCCGTTGCGCACGGCGATGTTCTTGATATCCGGATTGAACGAGTAGTCGCCAGCGGAAATCTTGCCGGTGGTGTAATAACCGACCATGTTGCCGATGGTGACGTCGAAACTGTTAAGCGGAATCACGTAGGTGCTGGCCAGCGAGGCAGAGTAAACGCTCGCCACGGTGGCGCGGTCGGCGGAGGCAACGACGGAGTAGCGAACCCCAGGGGTCAGTGTCCATTGATCGCTCATTGGCAGGCGATAGGAAACGCCGAGCCCGGCATGGGCTGTTTTGGCATCACCGACCTGAACGAGGGTGATCGGCACGCTGATATTCAACTGGCGACGTGGATCAATGCCGTTACGGATCGTGTAAGACAAGGGGATCGAGGTCGTCGTGATGTCATCGCCGCGACCGCTGACCTTGTAGGAGCCGTAATTGATCGATGCGCCGATCAGATTGTTGTTTGCCGAGCCGCTTGCCGCTGCACCTGCGCCGCTGGTCGGCGACTGGTTGAAGCTGGCACCGAAATCGGCGGCAATGGTCATCGGAATCATCCCACCGGCGCCGGTGATCGGGCTGGTCGGGGAATGCTTGGCTTCATAGTTCATGATGCGACCGATGATGCCTTTTTTCTTGATGAAGTCTTCGAACTGGTCTTCTGACTCCTTGCGGGTGGCGCCGGTGAAGCTGCCGGATTCACCCAGTTCGACAAAATTGTAATGCAGGGTGGTCGAATTGGCGGAATAGGCGAGGTTGAGCGAAACATCGCTGAAACGACCGGCTACGGTGGCTTGCGAGATGTCCGTGTAGTTCAGATTGCTGGCTTTGAAGTTGGACAGGGTGTCGAGGAAGGTTTCAGCACTTGAGTCACAGATGGTGTGGCCAACCGTGTTGTTGACGTCGGCGCGGAAGGCATAGGACTTATTGCAACTGACGTCTGCCGAGGCTGCGGCGGCACTGGCCAGCATCAAGGCACCAACCGAAAATTTGAACAGTTTCATGAATTTCCCCCCTGGGTATGTTTTGGTTTGAAGCATCGAACAATAGCGCTGGATAGTAGCGATGCGATTCCTTCTTTTCAAGAAAAGCCCTGTCTTTTCCCGGCAAAAAATTGTTTTTGTTGCTAACCGGGTGAATGCGTTGCACGAAGTGCTTACTTGCCGGTTTTTTCGGCCCGTCGGACGGGCGGGCGTCCCCAGGTAAGGGTGTAGAAAATATCCAGCGCGTTGTCGCTGCCGGCCCGGCCGATCAGGGTGATTTGGCGGGTCAGCGCGATGGACAGCTTGACGATGCTTTCGGCCGAACCCAGCGAGTGTTCGTAACTCAGTGTGGCGTTGGAAGAGAGTCGTTTGCCGATGCTCAGAATCTGCTGGCCGGTTGCCGCGGTGGTGTCGATGCGGCTGCCGGCAATCCGGCTGGCTGCCTGGCGTCCGCCACTCCCATCCAGGGCGCCTTGGCGGACACCGAATTCGTCGAAACCGAAAGTCCGTTTCAATTGCTGTACGACGTTAGCTGAATTGTTGCCGAGCAAGCTGCTGGCGGCTGATAGCAAAACCGTCGCATCCCCGCTGCCGACACTTTCCGGACCATGCCCGAGAATCAGCCAGGAGAGTTTTTCGGCATCAGGCAATTCGGGATCGGAGGTCAGGCGGATGACGGGTTTTTGGGCTGTGCCGCTCACCTGCACGCCGGCTTCGACGGCCAGGCCTTTGCGGACTGCGTGGACATCGAGGGCCGGATTGTCCGGGAGGCCCTGGAACGTCAGGATGCCGCGCTCGATTTCCAGTTGTTGGCCATAGGCTTCGAAGCGCCCATCGCGTGCCCGGATGCTGCCACTGGCGCGCGGCAGGTCGCGGCCGCTGGCGCTGAGGCGGACCTGGCCGGCCAGGCGACTGCTCAGGCCGGCGCCGGAAAACAGGAAGTGACGGCCGAGATCGATCTCCAGGGCCAGCGCCAAGCGGGGCCGCAGCTTGTTTTTCGCCTCACTGCCGGGGTGCAGGATCACGACATCGTCGGATAGTCGGGGGGCGCCGCTGGGAGCCAGTTGCCAATAGCCGGCATCGACGCCGAGTTGGCCCTGGATGTTCAGGGTGTTCTCCGGTGCCAAGTCGGAACTGTCGTCAGCTTTTCCGCTCTGCTCCTTGGTCTTGTCTTTTTGCCAGCCCAGCCGGCCTTGGCCGGAAAGACTGATCCACTGGTCGGCCCGTTGCCAGGCGGCAACCCGCTCCAGGCGGATGTCCAGCGCGCCCTGGCCGTCCGCATTATTGCGGTCAACGCGGAATTCGCCCGATATTTCCAGTCGTCCCGCCGTTTCATGCTGGCCGGCGGCAGCGCCCAGCGCCTGGCGCAGGGGGCCGGGCAAGGGGCGGTGCGGGCTGTTGAAGCCGAGTTGACGCACGCTGAGCAGATTGTTCGTGATCTCGGCGTTCAACTCGCCATCGGTCAGGCTCAGTCCTTCATCCTGGCGGATGCTCAGTGCCTTGCCGCGTACTTGACCATTGAGCAGCGGCTGGGCTGGCGTGCCGGCCAGTTGCAGTTCGCCATCGAGGCGCCCCGCGCCATGCCAGCCTTCGCCGATCAGTTCGCCCAGCCAGTCGAGATCGGCGATAGCGGCCGTCAGTCTGCCTTGCCAGGCCTGGTTTTCGGCCAGTTGCCAGGGCGTTTTCAGCGCGGCATCCAGCTGGCCGGCCAGGCGCCCTATCCTTGAGCCGCTGGCCTGCATATTCAGATTCAAACGCTGGTTCTTGCTGCTGGCTTCGATACTGGCTTGCCAGTCGAGCGGCGCGCCGTTCAGGCGAAGTGGGCCGAGCGACCAGCCGGTGCTGGCCAGATGCAGCGGTGCCGCCTCGGCGAGCCGGATATTGCGGGCCGGGGTTTTGGCCGTCAGTTGGAGCTCGCTCAACTGGCCGCGCCATGCCTTGTCGAACAGCCCTCCCGCTGCGGCCAGCGTGAATTGTTCGCCACTTGGCAAGTCGCCTGCCAACTGCAGGCGGTGTTGCTCGCGTTTGCCGTGGCCGATGAGCCGGATGTGTTGCACGAGTTCGTTGCGTGCGCCATCCTCCAGTCGATCCAACGCGAGTTCGAGGCGTAGCGGGGCATTTTTCGTCTCGGCCCCTCTCGCGCTTTCGTTTAACCCGGCCGTCAAGTTCAGCCCGTACAGGCGAAATATGCCGGGCAGACCAAGCTGGTCCGCGCGCAATTCGGCATCGAGCGTCGGCTGTTTGGCTGTGCCGCCCAGCGCCAGTCGGCCGGTGATGCCGCCCTCGGCACCGAAGGCGTCGAGTTTCGGTGCGTCGATGCGGATTTTCACTTGTTCGCCAGGGCGCCCGAAAGCGCCGCTGGCATCGATCCGGTTCTTGCCCAGCGCGAACGCCAGGTCGATGCCGGAAATCTGTGGCCAGGCCAGTTTCAGTTCGCCCCGACCGCTGAGGGGTTGTGCGTTGTATTGGCTATCTTGCAAGGTGAATTGCGCGGCGATCCTGGTTTGCTGGGCAAACTGTCCGCTGGCTGAAATCTGCGCATTGATCCGGGCGGCGGGCGTGTGGGCAAAACGGCTTGGGTCGAAGTGGCGCAGTGCGGCATCCAGCGTGAAGCGCTGTTCATCCAGTTGGAGCGAGGCCGTGCCATGCAGACTAGCCTCGCCAGCGCTAATTTCGATTTTTTTGATGTCGACCGCAGCATTCATGTGGCTGGCTTCGCCGCGCAGCGCAAAACGGCTGTCCTTCAGTTCAAAGTTCAGGGTCTGCCGGTTTTGCCCGATGCTGACTGACAAGGGGCCGCTGAGCTGGGTCGGGCGCAGGCGGGAAAACAGTTGGGCCGCGTCGAGCCGGCGCGCTTGCAGTGCCAGTTGCAGTGCGCCATCGGTCGTTTGATCTGGCCGAGCCGCCAACCATTCGCCTTTTCCGGTCAACTCGCCCTGGCCGGCCAAAATGGCATGTAGTTTCGGGAAGCTCAGTTGCTCTCCGTGCCAGAGCAGTGCGCCGCCGAGCTGGCTGAACGGCAGGGCCTGCTGGTCGAATCGACCGGGTTGTTGATTGACGATGTGAAAGCTGCCGGCGACGCCCTCGGGGGCCGGGGCCAGATCGCTGGTGATGGTGATCCGGGCGTTTGGCAGACCATCCTGCCAGGCCGCCGGGTTGATGTTGTGCAGGCTGACTTGGGCACTGGCAAGCATGGCTGGTGAAAATGGTGTCAGGACGACTTGCGCTTGCCCCTCGATGCCAGCTCGGGCGGTGAGTACCAGTGGCAGTCGCTCAAGCGGTCCGCTGGCCTGGATGGCCAGCGCGAGTGGATGGCGCTCCAGTTGGCCCTGCAGCTCAATGCCGGCTTCCAGATGAAATGGTGTGCGGGTGGCCAACTGTACGTTGCCGTGCAGTTGGACATCGCGGCTGCGGGCACGCAAGTCAGCCAGCCGGTATTCCTTGTTGTCGCTGCCAAAACGCGTGCTCAGCGCATTGGCTACGAGCTGTTCGCCATAGAACAGGCGGGAAATCTGCAGTTTTTCGATGTCGACCGCAAAAGGCAGGCCGATCTCATCCGGTAGCTTGCTGCTGGTTTTGCCAGGAATGCTGTCGATGCGCAGGCTGTCGATCTCCAGCGTTTTGATCGACATGCGCCCTTGGCTCAACCAGTCCGGCGACCAGTCGATGTGTACCTGCGTCAGTGAAATTTGCAACGTTTCGTCGCGCCAGCGTAGCGCTTCGATTTCCAGCGGGCCGCTCAACCGGCCGGTGACGCCGCTGATTTCCAGTCGCCCGCCGGTCGCGCTACCGGCCAGTCCGAGCAGCGCCTGCAAACCGCTCTGGCTGTTGAGCGACCAGAAAACAATGCTTGCGACGGCCAGCATGAGCGGGATGGTGAAAAGGATCAGGCGGCGGCGCATGTCAGAACGGAATAGCCAGTGAAAAATGCAGTTGAAGTTGCCGCTCACGCTCGCCGTAGGCGAGGTCGGCGGCTATTGGTCCGGCCGGGCTACGCCAACGTACCCCCAGCCCGTAACCGACGGCCAGTTTTGCCTCGCGCAGTGCGTCGACCGCATCACCGGCATCGACAAAGGCGGCGATGCCCCAGGCGTTGTCCAGCCAGTGCGTATATTCGACGCTGCCGACCGCCAGGTAGCGCCCGCCGACGGTTGCTTCGCCTTCCTTGATTCCCAGGCTCTGGTAGCCGTAACCACGGACCGAGCCGGTGCCGCCGGTACGGAACAGGTAATCCTGGGGAATGCGCAGACGCGAGTCGGCCAGCGTGCGGCCCAGTTCGGCGCGCAAGGCCAGCGTGTCGCGCTGGCCGACTGGCTGGTAATGTTGCCAGCGCCCATGCAGGCGCAGGAAGTTCTGGTCGGACAGCGCGGCTTTGGCGCCGCCACCCAGGCTCAGTTGCAAGACATTGCCGGCGCGCGGGTCGAGCAGATGATCCACCTGGCGCCAGGTCCACGTGACATTCGGCACCAGGGCACGGCTGCTTACGGCTTCGGCGCCCTCCGGCGTGCGTCGTTCATGCTGCCAGTTCAGCGACAGTCGTTGTTCGACGCTGCCGCGTTGTTGCACGCTTTGCACGCCGAGTGCATAACGGTCGATTTTCAGCTTTTCGATATTGCTGCTTTCGCTCATCGCGCCAATGCTGTGTCGACGCTGTCGGGCATCCGGGGGCAGGAAGACATCACCGTAGAGCGTTTGCCGTTTTTGTTCCAGGCGCAAGCCGCTGTCCAGTGCCCAGGCTTGGCCGAACAGGTCCGGCGTCTTGTAATTGGCTTCGACGCGGGCACCGGTGTTGGAGCTGAAGCCGGCGCCGAAGGCGGCGCGGTGCGCCGGGCGTTCGCGGACGCGCAGATGGACTGGCGCTACGGCCGTGCCATCGTCGGCGACCCGGGCTGTGACAAGGTCGAGTTCGGCCTGTACTGAGGCGAAGTAGGGGCTGGCTTGCAAAGTGCTGACCAGTCTCGTCAGGCTTTCCGCCTGGTAGGGCTCACCGGGCAGGACGCTGTGGTTGTAGCGCGCAATCAGTTCGGGTGAGTAGCGCGTCAGACCGTCGATCTGCAAGGGGCCGAAACGATAGCGTGGGCCGGTATCGTAATGGGCGCTGAGTGCTGCCTGGTGTTTTTCCAGATCAATTGCGGCCTGACTGTCGAGCAGGCGGGCGCTGGCGTATTCGACGGCCAGCAAGTCGCTCAGGAGCTGTTGTTTGGCACTATTCCAGTCGGCTTGCCGGAACGGCTGGCCAACCGGCAGGCGCCAATCGTCGATCAAGGCTTGCCGGATTTTTGGGTCGATTGGGCCGTCGACCGCAAGATCGACCCGATTAATCAGGGTGCGTGGTCCGGGATCGATTTTCAGACTTCCCCGGCCATCCTCATCCTCTGCATCGAGCAGTTCGTAGCTGGGGGAAAAATAGCCTTCGGTGGCGAGGATTTCACCCGCCAGTTTCTTGCTGCCCTGCGCACTGTTGTTGCCCCGCAGGTAAGGCGTGATTTTCCCGGCCAGATCGGCTGGTGCATTGATGCTGACCTGGCTGATTGCTGCCGGGGCAGTGAGTGCTGACAACAGGACAAACAGGCCGCTGCTCTTGCGCATCAGTGATTTGTTTCGTTGTCCTTGGCGGGGCGGGGTGGTAGCAGGAAACTGCCAGGCTGTCGGCAGAAACGTCGCCACAGGGCATTGATCAATGGCCACCAGTGGGCAAATTCGATATGCCGGGCACCCATTGCAGTACGCAAGGCAAGTGCAAAACTGACGCCGAGATTGGTCAGGCCGATCAGTGCGACGCCCAGCGCGCCCCACAAGAGGGCTTGCCAGGCCATGGCAAACTCGAAGCCGGTCAGTGCATAGCCGAGATTGGCCGACGAGAAGGCGATATGCCGGATATCCAGCGGCAAGCCGAGCAGCGTACCGACCATGCCGGTCGAACCGAGCATGCAGCCGAACAGGAAGTTACCCATGATGCCGCCCAGCCGATTCTCGATGTCGCTGCCGATGCGCGTTGCCCGTTCATCCCCGGCCAGTCGCCGCAGCCAGCGCAGGCGGGCAATGCGCGGGCCGATACTGGCATAGGCCGCACGGTTGTCGAAATAGCCGCTGATCAAGCCGGACAGGAAGAGATAAAAGCCGGCGATGGCGGCGTGCGGAATGGCCCAGGATAAAGGATCGAGATCGGCCATCAGGTGTGCTGCTTTTTCCAGTCCGACCAGCGGTTGACCGAACAGCATCGATAGTCCGGTACCGACGGCAATTGCCACCGGAAAAGCCACCATGATGTTGCCACCGATTGCTGCTACCTGGCTGCGGCTGACCGCAGAGGCGACATCGGCAATCCGTTCGAGGTCCGCCTGTCGGGTTGGTTTCAGGTCGCCGAGCATGCCTGCCAGTGTTTGTGCCGTCATGGCCGGTTGCTTTGTGGCGACGGTGAAACCGAGCAAGTAAATGACCACGAAACCGAGGCCGTAAATCATGCTGAAGATGAAGGCTTCGACGAATAGTGGGGCACCGAGTGCGGCGGCCTTGATCTTGAGTAGCGCCATCAGGCCGATCAGGACGCCGGCGCCGGCAGCCGAACCCCACATCCGGCGGTAATCGGCATGGGTGTCGCAAATGTAGTGTTCGCCGGAGCGCGCGGCATTTTCGGTGACTCGAACAGCCAGCACGCCAGACAGTTGTTGCAGATAATGGGACAGACTGTGGCGGCGGTTTTCAGCCAGAAATACGGCACGGGAGAAGGCCGACCAGTCGCGAATTGCCGTTTCGTGTGGGGTTGATCGCAAACCTGCGGTAAGTATGGAGACCAGTTCGGCAATGCGCGTAAGGCTTTGTTCGCTGCGTGTCAGTACATAGGAAAGATGTAGGCTCGTGCCAATTGTCAGCGCCCGCTTTCTGATTTTGTTCAGCGTATTTGTGCATTGCTCGGCTATGACCAGCAATTGGTCCCCTGTGTCGAAGCGGGTCGCGTCGCCATTCAGCCCGGCCCGGAAACTACTGACGAAGTCCAACGCTTCTGCCGACAGGGCAATGAAGCGTGGCGAGTCATCGTCAAGATTGGGCGAGGCACGCATCAGTTCGCCTTCAACCCCGAGGCCGCTGACCCGATGGGCGAGGAGCAGCACGGCATCAAGCATTTGTTCCTGAATGCCACGCCGGTCCATTTCAAGGACGTTTTCGGCCGGCGCCAGGATCTCCCAGAGGCGTTGCGATAGTTCGGTGGGTACGTCTTCCAGCCAGCGCCAATCGTCGCACTGATCGAATATCAGGTGAAGGCAGTCTTTCATCCGCCGTTCATCTGGTGCTTCGGGCAGGATGCGATTGCCGAGAATGCGCCACCATTCGGAAAAGAAACCGGTGCCCGGCAGAATGCCGCTGTCTGTGAAGAAGGTGAGGAGGCGTCGACTACCGATGAAGCGGATCACGTGACGGCGAAATGCATCGCATAAGCCTGGATCGTTCTCCAGTCGCTCAAGCATCAGGGTGTAGCGCTGATTGCTGCTTTCGTCGCCCGGATGAACCGGACGCAGTACAGCGACAAGCTGGCGCAGTAATGCCAATTCGTCGATGTCGGGTTGGCGAAAATCATCCAGCGCTTTGATCAAGCGTAGATTGGTCGTTGCGGGATGGCCTTGCAGGCGGCTGATCAGTCGATAGAGGGCGGTTTTCAAATTTGTTGTGCGGCTGGTTCTGCGGCGCTCGAATGACGATGATGCTATGGTAACGCGGATGATGCATATATCCCGTGGCTACGCTTGTCGAGTGAGTAACGATTCGTAATAGAATACGCGCCACATAACTCAAATCCCTGAATCCAAATAGGAAGAGAAATAAATGAACTTCGTCAAGAAAACCCTGGCAGTTGCCCTGCTCGCTGGTATCGGTTTTTCCGCCGTTGCCCAAGAGCGCGTTTATGTGATCGACCAGCGTGACGTTGTCGCCAAGAGCGGCTTCGACCTGTGCTGGCGTACCGGCTACTGGAC
>NZ_JAVBXX010000006.1 GCF_030824335.1 Azonexus sp. | reverse complement strand
CCCATATCCCCCACCAGCGTGGGTGGCGCCCAAGGCGCGCCATTGTGGCGCCGTCCGGTATCCAGCACACCAGCAACTGCCGCATAGTTTGCATCGTGGCCGGCACGCGCCGCCAGTGGCCCAGTTTGCCCCCAACCGGTCATGCGGCCATAGATCAGACGAGGATTCAAATCCAGACAGAGGTCTGGCCCAAAACCGAGACGCTCCATGACACCAGGACGGAATCCCTCGATCAGCACATCGGCATCCTGGATCAGTTTCAAAACCAAGGGCTTCGCTTCCGGGCTTTTGAGATCGATGCAAATCGATTTCTTGCCGCGATTGGCAACAGCCTTTCGCCCACCGCCAAATAGCTGTGAGGCAAAGGTGCCACCGGCACGTTCCAGCAGGCTGACCTCTGCCCCCATATCCGCCAGCAACATCCCACAAAAGGGGCCGGGGCCGATACCGGCGAACTCCACGACCTTGATGCCAGCCAAAGGGCCGGATGTTTTATTTTCTGAGGTTTTTTGCATGCTAGGCCCGGATTGAAAAATTCAGGTTAATGATGATTGAGCGTGCCGTATTTTTCCAGCACAACACCATTTTTGTCTGCACGCCATACCGAGCAGCTTGCGTGAGCCTCATCGAGGCATTTTCCCGGCACCAACGGACACTGAGCGAGGCACCGGGGCAGCCCATGGCTGCAACTCAATAGACCCGCTTGTCTTCAATCACCTTTCCATCGTTCGGCAAACTTCCCGGTGACACAAAAGCGACCGTGCCACGCAATTTGGTCTGTTCGCGCAGGGCTTTGACCAGTTCACTCTCCAAGGCCGGCGCAAGGTCTTCCAGCTCGCAGTGCAACACCATGCGATCCTGAGCATCCGGGTTATCGACAACCAGACGCATGCGCGATATCTCCGGATAATTCTTGGCAATTTCGGCAATCTGCTCGGGATGAACGAACATGCCCTTGACCTTGGTGGTCTGGTCGGCACGCCCCATCCAGCCTTTAAGACGGACATTGCTACGGCCACACGGGGAACGTCCCGGCATGATGGCTGACAAGTCACCGGTAGCAAAACGAATCAATGGATAGTCGGCGTTGAAGGTGCTCACCACAACCTCGCCCACTTCACCATCGGGTACCGGATCACCGGTGCCCGGCCGGACGATTTCGACCAGCACATCCTCTTCAACGACCAGTCCGGCTTCTGCTTCGGTTTCGTAGGCAATGACGCCAATATCCGCCGTTGCGTAGCACTGACGCACGACAATTCCACGCTCCGCCAGCCAGGCACGGGTCACGCCTGGCAGTGCCTCGCCGGATACGCAAGCTTTTTTCAGCGAACTGATGTCAGCCCCGGTTTCCTCAGCCTTTTCGACAATGATGCGCAAGAACGATGGCGTACCGACATAACCATCCGGGCGCAACTCGGCAATCGCCTGCACCTGCTGTTCGGTCTGCCCGGTGCCACCGGGAAATACCGGACACCCCAACTTGCGGGCGCCACCTTCGAAAATGAACGCCCCCGGTGTGAAGTGGTAGGAAAAACAGTTGTGGATCAGATCGCCATTGCGAAAACCTGCGGCGTAAAGCACACGTGCCATGCGCCAGTGATCGGTTTCCATCCCCTGCAGTTCGTAGATCGGACCGGGTGAAGCAAAAACCCGTTTGGCCCGAGTGCGCGGCAACGCGTTCAGACCGCCGAACGGCGGGTGTTTTTTCTGCAGCTCAATCAGATCGCGCTTACGCGTCAGCGGCAAAGCCGCCAGTGCCTCGCGACTGGCGCACTGGAAGGGGTTGACCCCGGCAAACAGCTGAAAATAGTGATGTGTCGTTTCCTTGGCGTGCGCCACCTGACGGGCCAGCCGGTCCATCAGGTTCGCTTCGCGCTCGGCCGGATCGCGCGTTTCCAGCGGATCGTAGTAACTCATGACAGCCACCGCTTGCGGCGACGGTAATGCTTCACTTCCTTGAAGGACTTGCGGCCGGCAGAAGACAGGCCAAGATAGAACTCCTTGACGTCTTCGTTGGTGCGCAGATCTTCCGCTGCGCCTTCCATGACCACCCGCCCGTTTTCCAGGATGTAGCCAAAGTCGGCGTAGCGCAGTGCGACCATCGTGTTCTGTTCGGCCAGCAGGAAACTGACCTGCTCGCGGCTATTCAGATCCTTCACGATCTCGAAGATTTCTTCGACGATCTGCGGTGCCAGCCCCATCGACGGCTCGTCGAGCAAAATCATTTCCGGCTTGGCCATCAAGGCCCGGCCGATGGCACACATCTGCTGTTCGCCACCGGAGGTATAACCGGCCTGCGAGGTGCGACGTGTCTTGAGGCGAGGAAAATAGTGATAAACCTTTTCCAGGCTGTCCTTCAATTCGGCACGCGAAATGGAACGCGTATAGGCACCAGTCAGCAGGTTTTCTTCAATGCTCAGGTGGGCAAAGCAATGCCGCCCCTCCATGACCTGGATGACGCCGCGCTTGACCAGTTCGTTGGGTGTCAACTGGTCGATGCG
The DNA here is from genome assembly GCF_030824335.1 of Azonexus sp. GTDB lineage: Bacteria > Pseudomonadota > Gammaproteobacteria > Burkholderiales > Rhodocyclaceae > Azonexus. The sequence continues at coordinate 359,368 of NZ_JAVBXX010000006.1, read as the reverse complement.
CTGGCCCTTGTATTCGACCGAACCCTTGGTGACATCGCCGCGTTCGGCGCGCAACAGGTTCGAAATGGCTTTCAATGTGGTCGACTTGCCGGCGCCATTGGCACCCAGCAAGGCAACGATCTTGCCCTTGGGGACGGCGAGCGAAACACCTTTGAGCACCAGAATCACGTGGTCGTAAATGACCTCGATGTTATTGATGTTCAGATAGTGGTCGCCCCTGGGGCCAGCCTCTGTTTCCATGCTCGTAGCAGCTTGTATATTCATATCGTTTCCCGAAGCGTGGCGGTTGAAAAACGGCAAGGGAAAAGTCCCTTGCCGCTTCCCGAAAGCGCCTTACTTTTCCTTGCTGCAATCACGCGGCGTGATGCCCTTTTCCTTGGCGTACTGCTTGGCGGATGCCTGGAACAATGGGTGGATCAAGCCCTTGTTACCCTCGATCCAGCCAGAAACCGGTACCCATTTGGCGCCGTCCCATTGCTGAATCTTCACCTTGCCGGAACCTTCGTGGTTGTCGCACGAGGTCTTGATTTCCGGCAGCAGATCGGTAGCACCGATTTGCTTCAGACGAGCATCGGTGATGTTCAGGTTTTCCAGCGCCCAACGCATTTGTTCACCGTTCAGCGCCTTGCCCTTGCCGTATTTCTCCTGCCCCTTGCGAATCGCCTCGACCGACAGCACAGCCGCTGAAACACCGCGGTTGTACAACACGGTACCGATCTTGGCCTTGTCCTGCAGATTGCCCTTGTTGGCGCCGTAAACAACTTTCTCGATATCGGCAATGACGGGTACCTGCTTGCCGGCCACGTTCCAGGTCGCAGCCATGAAGCCCTTGGCGGCGTCGCCAGCCGGGATCACGTCTTCCTCGGAACCGGTCCACCACGAACCAATCATCTTTTCACGCGGGAAACCGACCTTCTGGGCCGACTTCAGCGCGGTCTGGTTCATCACGCCCCAGCCCCAGAAAACCACGTAATCCGGCTTTTCCTGACGAATGCGCAACCACTGGGCATTCTGTTCGTTCCCCGGATGGGCAACCGGAATCTGGACCAGCGAGAACTTGTTCAGCGAAGCCTCGGCTTCCATCGCAATGATCGCTTCCTTGCCATAGGCAGAGTCGTGGTACAGATAGACGATCTTCTTGCCGGCCAGATTGCCGCCAACCTTTTCCTTGATGAACTTGACGATGGCCGATGCCTGCATCTGGTAGGTCGTGACCAACGGGAAGGCGTACGGGAAGACCGAGCCGTCAACTGCATCGGTGCGGCCATAACCCATCATCGCCAGCGGCAGCTTGTCCTGCGCCGACTTGTCGATCAGAGCATAGGAAATACCGGTCGACATGGTGTGGATCGGACCTGCCGAATCCTTGGCCTTGCCCTTCAGACGTTCGTAGCACTCGATGCCCTTGGCGTTGTTGTATTCGGTCTCGCACTCTTCCCAGGTCATCTGAACGCCATTGACGCCCTTTTCTTTCAGATTGACATAGTTCAGATAATCGATGAAGCCGCCGTAGAACGCCTGGCCGTTGGCGCCATAGGCACCCACGCGGTAGCTCGGGATCGGAAAATACTGATCAGCGGCCGCCGCAGTCTGCGACAGCATGGCCAGGGAAACCGCAGCAGCGGCAACAGCAGGTTTGAAGTTTTTAATCATGTAATGTCTCCTCCAGTGTTACAAAATAACGGCTATTCCTCGGTTTAGTGAGGGAACGGCCACAAGCGCAGTTTCTCCTTCGCGATCTGCCACAAACGGGCCAACCCGTGCGGCTCGACGATCAGGAAGAACATGATCAGCGCACCGAACACCATGATCTGGATGTGCGACACGGTAGCGCTGGAAAATGGCAGGCCGAACAGATCGGCGACGAAAGGCAGGGTGATATCCAGGAAAATCGGCAGCAGCAGAATGAAGCCGGCACCGAGGAAAGACCCGAGAATCGAACCGACCCCGCCGACGATGACCATGAACAGGATGCGGAAGGACATGTCGAGCGAGAAGCCATCCGGCTCGACCGAACCTAGATAGCAATAGGCATACAAGGCACCGGCCACGCCGCAGTAGAAGGAACTGACGGCGAAGGCCAGCAGCTTGGTATGCATCAGGCGGATGCCGATCACCGACGCGGCGACGTCCATGTCGCGCACCGCCATCCAGGCCCGGCCGGTCGACGAACGCACCATGTTCTTGGCCGCCAGCGCCATCAACGCAACGATGGCCAGCACCAGCAGGTACTTGTCGCGCGGCGTATCGAAGGCATAACCCAGGATGTTGATGTTATGTGCCGAAATCACACCGGACGACGAGTTGTTCGACAGCCAGGGAAACTTGGTCAGACACCAGACGATGAAGAACTGCGCCGCCAGCGTCGCCACGGCCAGGTAAAAGCCCTTGATGCGCAACGATGGCAAACCGAACAGGATACCCACCCCTGCTGCGGTCAACCCGGCGCAGATGAAGGAAACCAGGATCGGCATGCCTTCGACCCGGAGCTGGAAGTTGTAGGCAGCGTAAGCGCCGACGGCCATGAAGGCTGCCGTGCCGAGCGACAACTGGCCGGCATAACCGGTCAGGATGTTCAGACCGAGCGCGGCCAGGGCAAAAATCAGGAAGGGAATCAGGATGGCCGAGAACCAGTACTCGCTGGCAAACAACGGAATCCCGAAAAAGGCAACGGCAAGCAACAGGACCAGACCGATCCGATCCTGACGGATCGGAAACAACTGCTGGTCGGCAGCGTAGGAGGTCTTGAATTGACCGGCTTCGCGGTAAAGCATGGTGATTTCTCCTTATACCCGGTCGATGTGTTTTTCGCCGAACAGGCCTTCGGGCCGGACCAGCAGGAAGAGCAAGGCAAGCACGTACGGGAACCAGCCTTCGATACCGCCGAAGTTGCCGCCGAACAGGTCTTGCATGACCGGGGGAATATAGATTTCAGCCAGTTTTTCCGAGGCACCGATGATCAAGCCGCCAACAATCGCGCCCGGCACCGACGTAAAGCCGCCGAGGATCAGCACCGGCAAGGCCTTGAGTGCGGTAAAAGTCAGCGCGAACTGCACGCCGTTGCGCGCCCCCCACATCATGCCGGCGACCAGTGCGACAAAACCGGCAACGCCCCAGACGATGGCCCAGATGTGCTGCAGCGGAATACCGATCGACAAGGCGGCCTGGTGATCATCCGCCACGGCGCGCAGCGCCCGGCCAATGCGGGTGTACTGGAAGAACAGGGCCAACGTGGCAACCAGCACGGAAGCGACACCGGCAGCTACCAGGTCGAACTTCGAAATCACCATGTTCCAGTTTTCCAGGATATAGGGGATGGGCTCGTCGACGATGCCGATGTCCAGTGCGCGCGGGTCACTGCCGAAAATCATCGGGGCCAGACCTTCGATGAAGAAGGTCAGGCCGATGGTGGCCATGAACAGCGCAATGGGCGGCTGATTGACCAGCTTGCGCAGCACGAATTTCTCGGTGCCGATACCGAAGGCGGTCATCACGGCAAACGCCAGGATCACGGCCAGCCACAGCGGCGCACCCCACTCCATGATGCCGACCACCGACAGCGCGGCCAGATAAACCATGGCCCCCTGAGCGAAGTTGAACACCCCGGATGCCTTGTAGATCAGCACGAAACCCAGAGCCACCAGCGCGTACATCACGCCGGACAGCAGGCCGCCAATCAGGACTTCAAAAAAGAATTCCATGTTCTGTCCCTCCTCAGTGACCAGCGCCCAGATAGGCCTTGATCACGTCTTCGTTATTCTTGACCTCGTCGGGCACGCCGTCGCCGATCTTCTTTCCGTAGTCGAGCACGACCACGCGGTCGGAAATATCCATGACGACACCCATGTCATGCTCGATCAGCACGATGGTGGTGCCGAACTGGTCATTGACGTCGAGGATGAAGCGGCACATGTCCTGTTTTTCTTCAACGTTCATGCCGGCCATCGGCTCGTCGAGCAGCAACATGGAAGGCTCGGCAGCCAGCGCCCGGCCCAGTTCGACGCGCTTTTGCAGGCCGTAGGGCAAACGGCCAACCGGCGTCTTGCGAATGTGCTGGATTTCCAGAAAGTCGATGACCTCTTCCACTTTCTTCCGGTGCTCCAACTCTTCCTTTTTCGCCCGACCGAACCACAGCGCATGCTCGATGAAGTTAGCCTTCATCTTGGTAATGCGCCCGGTCATGATGTTGTCGAGCACGCTCATGCCCTTGAACAAGGCAATATTCTGGAAAGTGCGGGCAATATTCTGCTGTGCCGCCATGTGCGGCTCCATTTTCTTGCGCTCGTTGCCGTGCCAGAAAATCTTGCCTTCCTGCGGGTGGTAGACGCCGTTGATGACGTTGAGCATCGAACTCTTGCCGGCACCGTTCGGGCCGATGATGGCGCGGATTTCATGTTCACGGACGTTGAAGGAAATATCGGTCAGCGCCTTGACGCCGCCGAAGCGGAGCGAGATGTTCTGCAGGTCGAGAATGACGTCGCCTATTTTTTTGCTCATTTTCAGGCCGCCTTTTTGACAATCGGGAAGGTTTTGCAGTCGATGATCTTCAGGTCGGCCGACACCTTGCCACGCCGGCCATCCTCGAACTTGACCTCGGTTTCGATGAATTGCGAAGCCTTGCCGCCGTACAGCGCATCGATCAGCACCTTGTATTTTTCCGACACGAAATTGCGCCGCACCTTGCGTGTCCGGGTCAGTTCGTCGTCATCCGGATCGAGTTCCTTGTGCAGCACCAGGAAACGGTGGATTTGCGAATCCGCAACCATGCTGTCATTGACGAGCGTGCCGTTGATCTGTTCGACGCATTCGCGGATCAGTTGCAGCACATCCGGTTTGCCAGCCAGATCGGCGTAACCGGAATAAGCGATACCACGCCGCTCGGCCCAGTTGCCGACGGCGCCGACGTCGATGTTCACAAAGGCGCAGACCATCTCTCGATCGTGGCCGAAACAGACCACTTCCTTGATGTACTGGAAGAACTTCAGCTTGTTCTCGATGTAGTTCGGGGCGAACATGGCGCCATTGACCAACTTGCCGACGTCCTTCGCCCGGTCGATGATCTTCAGATGGCCTTCCGCGTCGAGGAAACCTGCATCGCCGGTCAGGAACCAGCCGTCGGCATTGCAGGCTTCGGCGGTTGCATCGGGACGCTTGTAATACTCCTTCAACAGCATCGGCCCCTTGACCAGCACCTCGCCGTTATCGGCAATCTTGATTTCGACGCCGGGGGCCGGTTGACCGACGGAATCGAACTTGATCGCGCCATCCGGCTGCAGGCAGACGTAGGCACAGGTTTCGGTCTGGCCGTAGAACTGCTTCAGGTTGATGCCGATCGAACGGTAGAACTTGAAGAGTTCCGGACCGATTGCCGCACCGGCGGTATATGCGACGCGCACCCGGCTCAGGCCGAGCACATTGCGCAAGGGACCGTACACCAGCAGGTTGCCCAGCGCATATTGCAGGCGATCTGCGGTCGACACCGGTTTGCCGTCCAGAATGTCGGCACCGCAGCGATTGGCGACGGCCATGAAGTGGTGGAACATTTTCTGTTTCAGCTTGCCGGCGTCTTCCATGCGAATCATCACCGAGGTCAGCAGGCTTTCGAAAACGCGCGGAGGGGCAAAGTAATAGGTCGGCCCGATTTCGCGCAGGTCGGTCATCACCGTATCGCCGGACTCCGGGCAATTGATCGTGAAACCAGCGACCATCGCCTGGGCAAAGGAGAACAAGTGGTCGCCCACCCAGGCCATCGGCAGATAAGACAGGATGTCGCCATCGGCATCCATGCGATCAACTTCGATGCCACCGCGTGCGGCGGCGATGAATGCGGCATGGGTCTGGCAAACGCCTTTCGGCTTGCCGGTCGTGCCGGAGGTGTAGAGCATGACCGAAATGTCGTCAAAATGACCGGCTTCGATTTCGGCATTGAGGAAGCTGGGGTGATTGCGGTCGTGAATCCGTCCCATCTCCATCAGCTCGTGAATATCGTGCAGGAAGGGCTGGTTGTAATGCCGCATGCCGCGCGGATCATCGTAGATCACATGCTCGATGCTCGGCACCTGTTCGCGCACCTCAAGCATCTTGTCGACCTGCTCCTGATCCTCGACGACGACGAAGCGGATGCCGGCATCCTGCAGCACGAACAGCATTTCAGCCGCCACGGCATCCTGGTACAGCGGGACCGGCACACCGCCCAGGCACTGGGCTGCAGCCATCATCATGTACAGATGCGGCCGGTTGTCGCCAACAATCGCCAGATTATCGCCGCGTTTGAAACCCAGCTCGGCCAGACCACAGGCCAGCGCGCGAACGCGTTCGGCGACGTCCGACCAGGTCCAGGTTTGCCAGATACCGAGATATTTTTCGCGCATGGCCGGCGCATTGGGCCGGACATGGGCGTGATGCAACAGCAGCCGCGGGAAGGTGTGCAAACCATCCAGCGCGGCGTAATTCGCCTGCGTGGGCATATATTTTGTCTCCTCTTGCCGCGCTTTCGAAGTAGCGCGGTCTAACGTTCGTTTGAAGCATTGTGGGCATTACTGCCAACCCCGTAAACCTTGCAGTGCACAAAGTCATACGCCCACATTTGCAATCCAGTGTAGGGACAAGCGCATCGTATAATTGTCATTCGGCAGACAATCCAGGGAAATAAATTGAAAAACATCGAGGAACTGCTGCGCACCTCGCTATGGGGGAAATCGCTGAGCGAAGAGGAGATGCAGCGCGCACTGGCCGGCACCATCGAAAGGAGCTATGCGGCCGGTGCTTTCATTTGCATGAAGGGCGAGCCGGTGACCCACTGGATGGGCATCATCGATGGCCTGGGCAAAATGGCCAGTCACTGGACTACCGGCAAGACCACCTCGCTGACCGGCATCAGCAGCGGCGCCTGGTTCGGTGAAGGTTCGTTGCTCAAGGAAGAACCGCGCCGTTACGATGTCATGGCGCTGCGCGAAACCCGCGTTGCCTTCATGAACCGCACGACTTTCCTCTGGTTGCTCGATCACAGCATTCCGTTCAACCGTTACATGATCACGCAGTTGAACGAGCGTCTCGGCCAATTCATCGGCATGATGGAAAACGAGCGCATGCACGATGTCGATACGCGCATTGCCCGCGTACTCGCCGCCCTGTTCAACCCCGTGCTCTATCCGGGCACCAATCGCCTGCTGCAGATTTCGCAGGAAGAGCTGGGCTATCTGGCCGGCGTTTCGCGCCAGCGGGCCAATCAGGGCCTGAAAGTGCTCGAAGATGCGGGACTGGTGCGCAGCGAGTATGGCGGCATCAACGTGCTGAACCTTGACGGCTTGCATCAGTTTGGCGGATAAAACGACTCCCATGCAGACTCTGGCATTTACTCCTGGAACCGGCAAAATGCCGCTTTTCCCCGCGTTGACCGCAATATTTCACTCATGAACCCCTTGTTCCAGTTCTGGCAAGTCTGGGGAGGCACACTGATCGGCTTGCTGCTGGTCATCGTCAGCGTTGTGTACTTTGTCCGCTTTGTCCTGCCGGGCTGGCTGCTTGACCGCAAGCTGCAACATGCCCTCCAGTCGCTACGCGTCCTCCCCGCCGGATACACCCAAGGTGAAACCGAAAAACAGCTGGGCGACAGCTTCCGTAGTCCGGCACTGAAAACCCTGTGGCTGACTTACGCCGCCACCCTGCAAGGCCCACTCGCCAAAACCGAACACCCGTGGCAAGCCACGCTGCCGGCCGAGCATGTGTTCAGCGAAGAAACGCTGATCGATACGCCACTGAAAACCGGCTTCTACCGGCACCTGCCTGGCATCCTGACCGGTATCGGTATCATCGGCACCTTCTCTGGCCTGATTGTCGGCCTCAGCGCCTTCCAGGTGACCAGCGAAGCCGACGCCGTGCGCAACAGTCTCGAATCCCTGATTCGCAGCGTCGGCCACGCCTTCGAGATTTCCGCCGCCGCCATCACGCTGGCGATGATTTTCACCTGGGTTGAAAAATCCCTGATCACCCGGCTGCAGCACAAAGTGGCGCAACTTTGCCAGCAACTCAACCAGCGCTTTGCGCTGAGCAGCGGCGATGCCGCGCTGATGCGTCTGGTGCTGGCTTGCGAAACCACCGCTGCGCAAGGACCGCAAATGCGTCAGACGCTGGCCGGCGAATTGCGCCAGGGCCTGCAGGCGCTGATTGCCGAACAACGCAGCAGCAGCCAGCAACATCAGGAAGCGCTGGCCGGACAAATTGCCAGTGCCGTCGCCCAGACACTGGACAAAAATCTCGGCGAACCGCTGCAACGCATGACCCAGGCCGTCGAAGGTCTCGGCGCACAACAAAATACGCATCTAGCCCAAGCACTGAACGAAACCCTGCTGCGCTTCTCCAGTCAGGTCGAACGCCAGGTCGGCCAAGGCCAGGGACGACTGGAAGAGCTGCTGCAAAACACCGCGCAAACTCTTGCTGCATTGACCACCGAACTCGGCAAGGTCGCCGGCAATCTGGAAAATGCCGGCCAATCGGCCTTCAATTCGGCCGCCGGCCAGTTGCAAAACGCCGGCCAGGATGTCCAGCGCGTTGGTCAAACCTTCAGCCAGACCTTTGCCCACGCCAACAAGGATATGGCACAAGCTGCCAGCGCGATGGCCCAGGCCGCGCAAAGTATCAGCCTGTCGATGGTCGAGCAGAGCCGCCTGCAACAGCAGGTCGCCAGCATGGCCGCCGACTTGCGCAGCACGGTCGAACTCGCCCGCCGCGATGCCGGGCTGACCAGCGAACTGGTCAGCCGCCTCGAACAGGCCACCCGCAACCTGGCGGCAGCGGAGGGCAAGGCCGGCGACTACCTGCAATCGGTCAATCAGGTCCTGGGCGACGCCCACGCGGCTTTTGCCGAGAACATCGAACAAACGCTGGTGCGTGGCAACAACCAGTTCCAGCGCAGCGTCGTCACTGCCGTCGAAGCACTCGAAGGAGCCATTGAGGAACTGTCGGATGCGCTAAGCCAGGCGCCAGCACGCCGGTGAACCCGCTCGTCCGTTCCGCCAAAGCCGGCAAGACAGAAAAGCAGGAAGGCGAAAATCCGTTCTGGATTTCCTACGCCGACCTGATGACCGCCTTGATGGTGCTCTTTCTCGTCGCCCTGACGGTTGCCTTGTTTGCCGTCACCCAAACCACGGCCGAAGTGCAGGAACAAAAAGCGGAACGCCAGGAGGAAATCGCCGACTTCATGGCCTTGCTCAAGCAATTGACTGCGAACTACCCCGGCATCACCTTGCGCGGTTCGACCATCGACTTCGGCGAACGCGCCCGCTTCCCGAGCAACAGCCACCAGTTGAATACCGAACAGATCCGCTTGCTGCGGGAGTTCGTACCCGAAGTCCTGCGTCTCGCCCGCACCCCGATTGCCGCCCGCTGGCTCAAGCGCATCACTGTGATCGGCTACGCCGATCCGCGCGGCAGTTATCTCTACAACCTCAACCTGAGCCTGCAGCGCTCGGCTCGAGTGATCTGCACCCTGCTCGCCCCGCTGCCGGAAATTGCCTCGCTTTCCGAGGTCGACCGCATGCAGGTGCGACAACTCTTCATTGTCAGCGGCGCTTCGTTCAACGCCCAGAAAACCAGCCTGGAAGCCAGCCGGCGCATCGAGTTGCGCTTGGAGTTTTTCGAGGCGGAAGAATCTCCTGCCCCCGATGCGGCAGGGGTAAACCTTGCGCCCCCCCGTCAGGACGACGAAACCCCTTGCCCGCTGGATCAACGATGAATGCCAGGATGAACGACCGCGATGAGCGATAGCGCAGCCCTGCGACTTTTGCTTGAACGCAAGCTTCTCGGCCACAGCCTCGAACAACTGGCAGTCAACGAACCCGCTCTGCTCCACCGACTGAACATTGCCCGACAAGCACTGGCCCCGCTGCGCGGCCGCCATGCCCCGCCACGCATTGCGCACGGCGTACTGGCCTTTCGCGTCCAGGGCCGCAATACGCCATACCCGGATTTAAAGTATGCCTGCTATGGCATAGCCTTATCCACCGACTGGGGAGGCCGCCGCCTGCTCGACGATGATCGGCTGGTCGACGAATTGCTGCACACCGTCGCCAACCTGCGCCTCAGTCACCCGGTACGATTCGCTGCCTGTTGTCGTGCCTTGCAATATGCCTGGCATACGAATATTGCGACCGATGACGTCTCGGCCAACAGCCAACCGCGCCCGAAAAACCAGAAAATTGCCAACTTCCTGTTGCGCCACACCCAGCCGGATCGTGCCAGACAGCGCCATTTCGCTGTTTAGCCCGAACCGCGTACATCGCCTACTTCACATACCCCCAGCCTTTCAACCTGCTATAGGCATATTCCGCCGCCTTGCCCTGCTTGTTGTTGCGCAAATAACCGGCATAGACGCGTGCAGCCTCTTCGCGCCGGCCCATGCCTTCAAGGGAAACACCCTTCAGAAAACTGACGCCGGCATCGCCGGGCAGCATCCGGTCGTACTGGTTGAGACCGGCATAAGCGGCGGCCGGGTCTTTCAGGCCGAGGGCCAGCACGCCAACCAGTTTATGCGCCTGGGCTTCCTGCGGGTAGATCCCCTTGGCCGCTTCGGCGTAACGCAGCGCTTCGCGGCTTTTGTCCTGCGCTTGCAGACATTGCGCCATCAACAAATTGGCAGGGTAATCGCGCGGCGTTTTGTCGAGCGCACTTTTGAACGCCCCTTCGGCCGCGCCATATTGCTTTTTGGCCATCGCCGTTTCGCCCTGCTGGCAGGCTTCAATGGTCGGCTTGATGCGGCGCAGGCTGGCCGTGCTGTCCATGAAACGCTGCCGCCCGACATCACGATTTTGCGTGCTGGCGTAGCGCGTTTCCGCCAGTTGACGCGCCGTATCGCGCCGTTCGACATTCATCGGATGGGTCGAAAACATGGTCTGCAACATGCCCGGTGCTTCCTTCTGCTGATCGACCAGCAACTGGTGCAGCCCAACCATGCCGCTGGCCGGATAGCCGGCCCGCACCATGTATTCCTGCCCCAATGCATCGGCCTCACGTTCGTTATCGCGCGAATAACTGGAAAGCAGGACACTGGCACCCAACTGGCTGCCAATACCGACCAGGGCACCCCATTCGCTGTTTGATGCGGCGATATTGGCGCCAGCCACGGCAATCTGCGCCACCATCGCTTGCCCCTGACGCTGCGCCGCATGCCGGGCATTGACGTGGCCCAGTTCGTGACCGAGCAAGGCGGCCAGTTCGGCTTCGTTATTCAGGTCCACCAGAATGCCCCGCGTCACCCCCATCGCGCCACCGGGGAAGGTGTAGGCGTTGACGTAGTTGGCGTTGAGCACCCGGTAGGAATAAGGCATTTGCGGCCGATGCGTATGCTGGTCGAGACGTTGCCCCACCGAACTGAGGTAATTATTCAGTTGGCTATCCTGCACCGGCCCCATGTCCTGGGAAAACTGCTGCGGCGCGACCTGCTGATCCACCGCTTTTTCCTCGGACTCGCTCATGCCAACCAGAATGGATTGCCCGCCAACCGGCGATTGCGCACAGCCGGACAAAGCGGCTGCGCCAAACAGCCAGAGCACCTGGCGGCGGGTGACAAGATTGCGTTGCAGACTATTGGCCAGTTCGTCATGGAGATGCATGGTGGACTCCTGAAATACTCGGGGAAGCTTCAATGATAAGGCAATGACATACGGCATGAAACATGCGATGGAAATGCCGCCAATATTGCGGTCGACCGCAAAAATATGGCTTTTTTGCCGGCCTTAAACCGATCTTCCCAGCCAATGCAACAAGACACCGTACAGCACGTCAGGATCGACTGGCTTACCGATGTGATCGTTCATGCCGGCTTCCAGGCAAGCGATCTTGTCCTCGTTGAAAGCATTGGCCGTCATCGCCAGGATCGGCACCTGCCGCCCATTCGGCAACCGCCGGATGGCACGCGTTGCGTCGATGCCGCTCATCACCGGCATCTGCATGTCCATCAGGATCACCGAGTAATCGCCAACGGCTGCCTTATGCACTGCCTGCTCACCATTTTCGGCAGACTCAACGGTGAGGCCGGCCAGTTCCAGCAACTCAATGGCGACCTCACGACTGACCGGTTCGTCCTCAACCAGCAGGACGCGTTTGCCGCCATGGGCAAGGGCGATTTGCACTTCCGGCGCCGGTAGCCCATCGCTCCCGGCACTCGACAGGCTTGCCACCTGGACTACCGGATCGACACACAGTGTCATCCAGAAGCGACTGCCCGCCCCGGGCTGACTGTCGACACCGATATCGCCATCCATCAAATGCGCCAGATGGCGGTTGATGACCAGGCCAAGCCCGCTGCCACCATATTTGCGCGTCGTTGATACATCGGCCTGGACAAAGGCGGCGAACAAACGGCTCTGCTCTTCCGGTGTCAAACCGATGCCTTGATCCTCGACGGTAAGGCGCAGACAGATGCGATCGCCCACATCCGGCAGCCGCTCAATCCCGACCCGAATCTCGCCATGCTCGGAAAACTTGATCGCATTGGCAATGAAATTGACCAAGGCCTGTTCAATACGCAAGACATCGCCACGCAGTTGCGCCGGCACGTCATCGGCAATGCGCCACTGCAGATGCAGGCCTTTTGCCGTCGCCCGCTCGTCGAGCAGGCCAAATACCCGGGTCAACAGTTCCTGGGGCGAAAAATCAACCTGCTCCAGTTGCAATCGACCGGCCTCGATTTTCGACAGGTCGAGAATGCCATTGATGATGCCGAGCAGATGCTGCGCGGCATCGATGATCTTGGTCAGCCGCTGCTGCCGTCCAGCATCCGGGTCCTCGCGCCGCAACAGATGCGTCAAACCGATGATGGCGTTCATCGGGGTGCGGATTTCATGGCTCATATTGGCCAGGAAAGCACTCTTGGCACGGCTGGCAGACTCTGCCGCATCTCTGGCCTGCGCCAGTTCGGCGGTGCGGGACTCGACCAGCGCCTCGAGATCGTGGCGGTATCTTTCCAGTTCCACCTCGTTCTGCTTGCGCTCGGTAATATCGGTCGAAATGCCGCACAAGGCGTAAATCTCGCCGTTTTCATCGAACAGCGGGATCTTGATCGACAGAAATGCAGTATCGATCTCCCCATTGGCCAGACGATTGAGTTCCTCGTCGACCACCCGCTCGCCATTCTCCAGCACTCGCTGGTCATTCTCGCGAAGCTTGCGCGCGGTATCTGCATCGAAAAAAACTTCATCGCCATGACCGACGATTTGCTCGGCAGATTTCCCGAAATACTCACAGACCTTGCGATTGGCGTAGAGATACGCGTAATCGCGGCCCTTGATGAAAATGTAGGCTTCAACGCTGTCGAGAATACTGTTCAGCTTGTTTTCACTTTTCCGCAAAGCCTGCTGCTGCAACACATTGCGCTGGTGGTACTCAAGGAACAGGCGTCCGCTCCAGCGCGAGAACAGCCAGGAGCCAGCGATCCCGAGCAGCAATGCCGCCAGCAGGCCAAGTAGCAGATCAGCCCAGGTGTCGGCATCGATCCCCTGCCGGCGCTGCAATTGTTCGGCGACCGTGGCTTTGAGATCGTCGTCGTACACCGTGGCAATCAGCACCCAGTTCCACGGCGCGATGGTTCGCACCAGCGCAGTCTTCGGTGCCAGCTTGCCGGTAACCGGATGCAACCATTCGTAATTGACGAAAGCGCCGGTTGGTGTCGCCGCCGCCAGAATTCGCTGTACCGCCACTTGCTGTTGCTCGGTCAGTGCAGACAACGGCCGTCCCTCGATTTCCGGTATTGTCGGCGAAACCAGACCCCGACCGTCCGGCAACATGACTGCAACATAGCCATTATTGCCAAAAACCTGATGCCGCAGTCGCGCCAGCGCTTCGATTTTCTGCAACTCCTCCCACTGATACAGATAATCGCCGGTACCGATCAACCAGTCGTAAGGCGCAAAATAGCGGACATAAGCCAGCTTGTCGGCCATCGTGTCGGGCGTATCCGGGCGATACCAGCGATAGCTCGCAAAACCCTCGCCACGCGGCTTGCGGGCTGCATCAATCAGGCCACGCATGATCTTGGTGCCTTTATCGTCGGCATTTTCCAGGTTGATCTTGCCTTCGAAGTGCGGTGCCGTCGGCAACAGGATGAAACGCCCCTGCATGTCGTCAATGAAGTAATAACCGCGCCCGTCGTAGAAACGTACCGGGCGCAGCGCTTCGACAATCAACTGGCGGACTTCTGTTGCCGGCCGTCGGGTGGCTTCCCGGGCATATATCGCCTCGACGATCTGATAGGCAGCATCAACTTGCGCCACCAGACTGCGCCGCAAGACCGCTTCGGTACGCAAGCGGGTGAATTCGACAAAACTGACTGCGCTGTCCATTTCCACCTGCAGGCGAGCCTGCACCTGCTCGGTCAGCAAGATTTCAAGACGCTGCAGATTGGCGCGTTCTTTACCCAGTTGCTGCCAGGACAACCATGCACCCAGCCCCAAGGTGAGCAAAATCACGATGATCAGCGTCCCGATCAGGTGAATGCGCGGCAGGTTTTTTTCGTTGGCAGGCAGGGACAAAATGGATTTCCAGCCGATGGATTAATCCGGATAGGGTATCACTTTCGTCGGAGTCGACTGGAAAAAGCTTACTTTGATCAGGGGTATATCAGCATTGAAAGCAGCGCAAGCCATCGCAGGAAAACCGGCAGAACTTAATGCGCTTTCTTCGGGCTGCGTTTCTGGCGCTTCGGACCAAACAACTGGGTTTCGATGAGCTCTGCCGGCAACGGTTTGGAAAACAGGTAGCCTTGCAGCAGGTCGCAATCGAGGCGAGCCAGGGTATCGCGCTGAGCCTCGGTTTCAACGCCCTCGGCAACCACTTCCATGCGCAAGCTGTGGGCCAGGGCCATGATGCCGGTAACGATGGCCACCGCGTCTTCGTCGTCCGGGATGTCCTGGATGAAAGAACGGTCAATTTTCAGGGTATTGGCCGGCAAGTGTTTCAGGTAGGCCAGCGACGAGTAGCCGGTGCCGAAGTCGTCGATGGACAGGCGGATACCCAGCTTGCGCAATTCGCGCAAGATGTCGATGCTCTCGGCGGCGCGGGCCATCAGCACGCTTTCGGTGATCTCCAGGACCAGGGCCGAGGCCGGCAGACCGCTTTCATTCAAAGCACTGAGGACGATGTTGCGCAGATCCGGCTGTTCCAGTTGTTTGGCTGACAGGTTGACCGCGACGTGCAGGCCAGCCATGCCGTTGTCCAGCCAGGTCTTGGCCTGGGCACAGGCGCTGCGCAGGACGCGCTCACCAAGCGGCAGGATCAGGCCGGTTTCCTCGGCGACCGGGATGAACTCAGCCGGAGAGACGATGCCGTGCTCCGGGTGGAGCCAGCGGACCAGTGCCTCGACGCCGGCAATCTCGCCACTGGCGGTGTCGACCACCGGCTGGTAGAAAACGGTGATTTCGTCGCGTTCGAGTGCCCGACGCAGATCGTTTTCCATCTTCAGGCGATCCGAAATAGCCGACTCCATCGCCGCTTCGTAATAGCAGAAGCCACTGCCGCTGTGCTTGGCGCGGTACATCGCGGTGTCGGCATGGCGCAACAGGCGGCTGATGTCCGGTCCATCTTCGGGGTAGAGGGCGATACCGACACTGGCAGTGACGACAATTTCCTGACCGGCCAGCATCATCGGCGCCGACACCGTGCGACAGATGTTCTGGGCGACGCTGGCAGCAACGCCTGGGTTGGGCAGTTCGTCAAGCAGCACGGTGAATTCGTCGCCACCCAGGCGGGCGACACAGTCGTCGGTGCGCACGCAGCCCTTGATGCGTTGGGCCATGGCAGCCAGCAACTGGTCGCCGGCTTCATGGCCGAGGGTATCGTTGATGAACTTGAAACGGTCAAGGTCGAGGAAGAGCACGGCCAGCGTGCCGTTACGGGCATTGGCGCGCTCAATCGCGCGATTGAGGAATTCCATGAAGAGCAGGCGATTGGGCAAACCGGTCAAGGTATCGTTGTAGGCCAATTGGCGGACATGGCGTTCGGCTCGGGTCGCATCGATAACCCGGCGCACCCGCTGATTGACCACCGACAGGTGGATCGGCTTGGGGATGAAGTCACTGGCCCCGACTTCGAAGGCACGCTCAATGGACTGGCGGTCTTCGAGCGCGGTGATCATCAGGATGGGGATATCCTTCCAGCGCGGATGACGCTTGAGCTCGGCGCAAGCGTCGAAGCCATCCATGATCGGCATCAGCGCATCCATCAGGATGGCGTCGGCGACGTTGTTTTCCAGCCAGTCGACCACTTCGCACCCATCCCCCGCCTCCTCGACCCGGAAACCACTGCGGTAGAGCGCATGGCGCAACGCCGAGCGGGTGCTGCGGTCATCGTCGACGACCAGCACGACCGGTGCATCGTCGCGCAAGGGCGGCAAACTGGGGGCAGGTTCGTCCAGCTCGCCAAACAGGGCTGGCTCAATGATGGCGAATTCGGTACGCAGGTGCAGCAGCAACTCGTTGGCTTCGCCGAGCGCTCCGGCCTCGGCATGAAGTTCCAGTTCGCGTGCCACGCCAGCTACCGCAACGGCCCCCAGGTTGCTGGCCGCGCCCTTGATCACATGGGCAACCTGACGCAGCGTGCCAGCATCGTTGTTGGCAATGGCACTGTCCAGTTCGTGCAGATAGCGCGGCATGTCTTCGAGGAAGGGGCGGATGGCTTCGCTGACCGAGGCGCCGAGAATTTCCCGCAGGCGGCTGATGATGCCACTATCAAGCGGCTGCTTGCCGAAAGTGTCATCAGGCGCTTCGCTGGGCTGCGGGGTGGGCGGCTGCCAGTTGAGCCATTGCTCAAGGCTGGTCGACAGATTTTCCAGCGTCAGCGGTTTGGCCAGATGCGCGTCCATACCGGCACTTTTGCAGCTCTCAACATCGGCCGGCAAGGTATTGGCGGTCATCGCAATGATCGGCGTATGGCGACCGGAACCGGCCTCCAGGCTGCGAATCGTGGCGGTGGCCTGAAAACCGTCCATTTCCGGCATCGAGCAATCCATCAGGATCAGATCCCAATCACCGTCGCGCCACAGGCTTACCGCTTCGACACCATTCCGGGCAATGCCACTAGTGCAGCCGAGCAAACGCAACATACCGGCGGCGACCAACTGGTTGGTCGTGTTGTCTTCGGCAATCAGAATGCGGCCGCTCCGGCTGATCGCATGCTCGCTGGCCGGACGAACTGCCGGCAAGCTGTTACCTGGCGTACAAGGTGTGGTGAACCAGAAATGGCTACCCACACCCGGCGTACCATCGACGCCGATTTCACCGCCGAGCAAACGGACGATCTGCTTGCAGATGGACAGGCCCAGGCCACTGCCACCGTAACGGCGGGTGGTCGAGGTGTCAGCCTGGGTGAAAGAGTCGAAAATGACCGACTGCTGTTCCGGGGCGATACCGATGCCGGTATCGCGCACACCGAAACACAACTGGCGCCCACCATCAATACACGCAACACTCAGGCTGACCGAGCCGCGCTCGGTAAACTTGAGCGCATTGCCAAGCAGATTGATCAGCACTTGCCGGATACGTGCCGGATCGCCGTTCAGGACCTTCGGCACGTCCGGGGCGATGTCGGCGCTCAGCAACAGTTTTTTGCCGACAGCCTGCGCCAGAAACATATTCATCACGCCGTCGACCAATGACTGCAGGGAGAAATCACCGGCATCGACCTCCATGCGCCCGGCCTCCAGGCGCGAGAAGTCGAGGATGTTATTGATCAGTTCGAGCAGGTATTGCGAAGAATCCCAGGCCAGGCCGAGCAACTCCTGCTGCTCACGTTTCAATTTGCTGGCCTTGAGCATGTCCAGCGTACCGATGACGCCATTGAGCGGCGTGCGGATTTCGTGACTGACCGTAGCCGCAAAATCCGCTTTCAACTTGGCAAAGCGCAGGGCGCTATCGCGCGCCGTGCGCAATTCCTGCTCACGCAGTTCCAGCGCCTCCATCATGCTATTGAAGGCATGGGCCATGTCGACCAGGTCGCGCGGACCGGAGAGTTCGGCGCGCAAACCATTTTCGCCTTTCTCCGCGCGAGCCATGGTGGCCGACAGCCTGGCCAGTGGCTGGGTCAGACGCCGGGCAAGCAGGCGCAGGCCAAAACCGAAGAAAGCGGCGAAGGCAATGCCGGCGGCAAAGTTAACGAGGAAAACCTCCTGCACCAGTGCCTTTAACGTAGCTTTGCTCTGCTCAATGACGACGAAGCCGAGCAGGATGTCCTGAGGCTCCGTCGTTTCGAACTGCGAATCCGGACCGGCAACTGACCAGACCGGTGCAACGAAGCGCCAGCCGGCACTGGTTTCGCTGTCGAGGTAAGCCTCGCGCACTTGGCGCAAATTACTGCGGTCAACCGTGTCAATCGACGGATTTCCCTTTTCGAGCAGCACCCGGCCGTTGGTATAGCGGATTTCAACCCGGGTCACATCGGGGACAGCCGACGTGGCAGCCAAGGCTTCTGCGACATTTTCGCCGGAACCGAATGCCAAGGCCAGACGACTCTGGGCTGCGAGGTTGCGGGTAATGCGCAAACCGTCGTTGAGTTTGCTGGTGTGCAACTGGCGGCTACCCTGCCAGGAGGTGGCCAGTGCGGCAAGGAGCGACATGCACAGTACCCCCACCGAGAACAGGATGGCCAGTTGACGGCGGAAAGTGGTTTCCCTGAACCGTTGTCGCAAGTCGGGCAACCGGCTCATGTCGCGCTAGCGCTCCGGGAACAGCAGGTCGAAACCCTGTTGCTGAGCCGGCGATAGTGCCAGACCGAGATGGCTGGCCGTGCGGGTGTTGAAGGCGGTCAACACGTCGCGCAACGGCAGCAGCCCGCGCACGGCGGGATTGCCGACAGCCAGACCGAGCGCCGTGGCAGCAAGATTGCGGCCCAACTCCATATTATTGGGGTAGAGCGCAAAGAGCGCGCCACGCTTGACGTGCGAAACGTTGCTGGAAAAGACGGGAAGACTCTTGCTCCACGACTCCTGCAACACCAGCGGCAGGACCAGGGATTCGTCGACGGTGGCGCTGTCCTGCGGCAGCCAGAGTGCATCGCGCCGGGCATCCGCATTGGCAAAGATGTTCTGGTAGATGCCCAGTGCACTTTTCAGGTCAGCGGCTTCCTGGGCGATCAGTTCGATCCCCTCGTGACGAGCCGCTTCTCTGGCCAACTTGATCAGCCAAGCGTTCTGACGGGGTTCGAAGACGACAAAGACCCGCTGGGTTTTCGGCGATAGCACCTTGAGGCGGGAAAACAGCAGGGCCGGGTCCGGGGCCAGGCTGAGAATGGCACCGCCACGAGCATCGGCCTCAGGGACGGAAACCACGCCGCCGGCAATGACACCGATTTCCTTGTCGAGGGTACTGGCAGCCTTCAGGCCATTGCGGCCGAGGGCGATGACGACACGGATATCCTGACGCTTCAATTCGCCGGAAATAGCCTCGGCATTGAAATTTTTACCGACTGCATAGCTGGTAACCTTGGCCTGAGCGTTTTCCTCGATACCTTCGATGATTTTCGAGAAAACACTGCGGTACGGTTCACCGATATCCGGGTAAAGCACGGCAATCGGGCCAATCGACGCACCGCCAGCGGCCGCCAACCGGACGGGAGTACCACGCTGAGCCGCCGCCAACAACAACTGACTGACGCGGGGCTCGGCTAGGTCTTTCAGGCTGAGCCGGATGACTTCGACACCGGGCGTTGCTTCGATACCGCCGAGCAGACCGGCAAAACCACTCGGGCTAGTGTCATCCGCTTCGGCAAAGATGACGGCAATACGCGTCACATCGGCTTCGGCCCGAACCATGCCCAGAGCCAGAAGCAGCGCCAACAGGAAATGCTTGAAACGCGGTGTCATAGAAGCATTATAGGCTGTAACGCCCCTGAAGCCAGAAGGTTCGACCGGGCATCGGCAAGTCGTAAATGATACCGGAGCCGCTTTGGCTGGGTTCGCGCACGTCAGCATCGAAAACATTGCGTACCGATGCGGCAAAATCCCAACCTTTTTTGGTCTGCTGGGTACGCAGGGTCAGGTCTACGGTGGTGTAGTCGGGAATATTCGGACGATTGTCACCCCAGGCACGTTTGCGGTCGGCGATGTAGTTAACTTGTCCATGAAGCTGCCAACCTGGGGTAAAGCGCCAGTCAGCCCGGGCATAGAGCATGTGGTGCGGCGCGTAGCCGGCATCCTGTTTGGTCGCCTGGTCGATATTCTTCTGGTAGGCATAGTTGCCGGAAAGACGCAGTGTTTTAGTTGCCTCCCAGATGAGTTCAAGCTCCCCACCATTGCCGGTTTGTTCACCGGTATTCTGGTAGGTTTTCCCGGTGGCAGCCACCGGGTTGGTGGTCAAGCGGATGATGTCGGTCAACCGGTGGGTGAACAAGCTCAGGTTAACCTGGGTATCCTGGCGAGGCTGCCATGAAATGCCGGCTTCCAGTGTTTCGATCGTCTCGGCCTGGAGACTGGGGTTGCCTACAGCAACCGGGTTGTTGATTGAGGCAGATTCGCTGATCGAAGGCGCCCGGAAAGCAGTGCCGTACATCAACTTGGCCGTCAGGTCGTGCCGGGCATTCCAGACCAGGGCCAGACGTGGATTGGTGGTGGCACCGAAATCGGAATAGTGGTCGTAACGAACCCCGGCAGTCAGGGCCCAGTCTTGGGCAAAAGTCCATTCATCCTGAAGGTAGACGTAGTTCAGGCGGCGCTTGTGGGGGAAGACATACGGACTACTGTCGGACACATCGACAACCGAGGGCAAGGGGCTGGGCACCAGCCCGACGAAAGTGAAGTTTTTCGCCTCCCGGGTTTTGTAGAGATCGAGGATGTCGTGGCCGGCCCCCATGCGCAGAATGTGATTTTTGAATCCAGTGTATTGCGCAGTACTGGAAATTCCATACTGCTTTTCCCAGCGGGATGGCGTACCGATCATCCCATTGGGAAATATTCCTGTCGCCAGTCTGGTCCCAGGAGGATAGATGGTCAGACTGGTTTCTTCGGAAAGATGCAGGAAACGGGTATCGAACGACAAGCTCCAGTCCTTGGCGAAACGGGGGTCATGCCAGGAAAGCTCAGCCGTCAGCCGGCGACTCTCATTGGTGCCATATGGGTCCAGTGCATGCGAAACACCAGCCCCGGTTTCCATGTTCAAGCGATTCTTGACACCCAGGCGCACTCGCCATTTGTCGTAACCAAGATCGAGCCCGGCATCCAGTGACTCACGACCAAGATTGACCGATCCCGGAGCAAGGGAAGCATTCGTGCCAAAGGCCCGGTCAAGCACCGAGGATTGGTAATCCTGGCGGATGATTCGACTCTGTCCGTTGGTCGCACCTATCTGGACATAGGCAGCAACATCGACAGGACCGACGTTGCCACCACTCTGCACCCAGCTTGTCCAGGTATCGAAGGAACCCGCACGGACACCAAATTGCGTACCGGCGAGTTCGGCCGCTGTCTTGGTGACCAGATTGACAGTGCCAGCATAGGCATCCGCGCCGTAAAGTGCAGAACCGGGACCACGGATCACTTCGATACGGGAAATGTTTTCCAGCGGCAGTCCCCCCCAGAGATTCCCGCGGTTGCCGGTGAATATTTCGGTGACCGGCTTGCCATTGACCAGCATCAACACCTGTGGGTTATAGGTCGAGAAGATGCCGCGGAATATATAAATAGGGGGATAAGTGTTCGGTGAGCGGCTGACATGAACACCTGGAATCGTTTCCATGACCTCATCCAGATCGGTTGCCCCCATTGCCGCGATTTCTTCAGCGGTAATGACGGAGGCGGTCGATGGGGCATGGCGCAGGAGTTGTTTGTTGCCAGTGGCAATATGGACAAATCCTTTGTCGCCGTACGCCAACGCCAGATCCTCTTCCTCCAGCACGGGGTCAGCAGAAGCATAGCCTGCCGAGCAGGCAATCAGGATAGCCAGAAGGCAAGGTGACGAACGCATGGAATCCCCGAGTGATATGTTTTTTTTCGAAGCCTAGGGTAAATGTGCATTTGGAGCAACCAATGCCACATCCAAAATGGAAAAGCGGCGAGGTACATAGCCTCGCCGCGTTGTCGCTCCTCCGCCCCATCGGGTTCAGGCGCGCTTGCCATTCCCCTTGCGGGTCTTGCGTTACATGCTTCTGCGGTACTGACCGCCAACTTCGTACAATGCGCCGCTGATCTGGCCGAGCGAACAGTACTTGACCGCATCGACCAGCACGGCGAAGACATTGCCGTCTTCGATCACCGTCTGCTTGAGCTTCTCCAGCATGGCCGGCGCCTTGTCCGCATTACGAGCCTGAAAATCGCGCAGGCGCTGAATCTGCCCCTGCTTTTCTTCCTCGCTCGAACGGGCCAGTTCGATTTCCTGCTGCGCCATGCCCTTCGGATTCAGGAAGGTATTGACGCCGATGATCGGGTACGAGCCGTCGTGCTTCTTGTGCTCGTAATACATCGACTCTTCCTGGATCTTGCCGCGCTGGTAGCCGGTTTCCATGGCGCCGAGCACGCCGCCGCGCGAGGCGATGGCTTCGAATTCCTTGAGCACGGCCTCTTCGACGAGGTCGGTCAGTTCGTCGATGACGAAGGCGCCCTGATTCGGGTTCTCGTTCTTGGCGACGCCCCACTCGCGGTTGATGATCAGTTGGATGGCCATGGCGCGGCGCACGGACTCCTCGGTCGGCGTGGTGATCGCTTCGTCGTAGGCGTTGGTGTGCAGGCTGTTGCAGTTGTCGTAGATGGCGATCAGCGCTTGCAGCGTGGTGCGGATGTCGTTGAAGTCCATTTCCTGCGCGTGCAGCGAGCGGCCCGAGGTCTGGATGTGGTACTTGAGCTTCTGGCTGCGCTCGTTGGCGCCGTACTTGTTCTTCATCGCCACCGCCCAGATGCGGCGGGCGACGCGGCCGATGACCGAGTATTCCGGGTCCATGCCGTTGGAGAAGAAGAAGGACAGATTCGGCGCGAAATCGTCGATGTGCATGTCGCGCGCCAGGTAGCTTTCCACGTAGGTGAAGCCGTTGGACAGCGTGAAGGCGAGTTGACTGATCGGGTTGGCACCGGCTTCGGCGATGTGGTAGCCGGAGATCGACACCGAATAGAAGTTCTGCACCTGGTTATGGACAAAGAATTCCTGGATGTCGCCCATCATCTTCAGCGCGAATTCGGTGCTGAAAATACAGGTGTTCTGGCCCTGGTCTTCCTTCAGGATGTCGGCCTGGACCGTGCCACGCACGGACTTCAGCACCCATTCGCGAATCTTCTCGGCTTCGTCTTCGGTCGGCTGGCGACCGTTGTCCTTTTCGAACTTGGCCATCTGCTGATCGATGGCGGTATTGAAGAAGCAGGCCAGGATGATCGGCGCCGGGCCATTGATCGTCATCGACACCGAAGTGGTCGGGCAGACCAGATCGAAGCCGTCGTAGAGCACCTTCATGTCGTCGAGTGTAGCAATCGAGACGCCGGAATTGCCGATCTTGCCGTAGATGTCCGGACGCTCGTCGGGGTCGCAACCGTACAGCGTCACCGAGTCGAAAGCCGTCGACAGGCGGTGTGCCGGCATGCCTTCGGAAACGCGCTTGAAGCGGCGGTTGGTGCGGAAAGCGTCGCCTTCGCCGGCGAACATCCGGGTCGGGTCTTCGCCCTCGCGCTTGAAGGCGAAGACGCCTGCTGTGTAGGGGAAGGAGCCAGGAACATTCTCGCGCATCAGGAAGCGCAGGATCTCGCCGTCGTCGGTGAAGGTCGGCAGGATCACCTTGCGGATTTTCGTGCCGGACAGCGACTGGCTGGTCAGCTGGGTGCGGATTTCCTTGTCGCGGATCTTCACGACGTATTCGTCGCCGCTATAGGCTTCGACAGTCTGCGGCCACATGTCGAGCAGCTTCTTCGCCTTCGGGTCCTGCTGGGCGTCCTTGGCCGCGGCCATTTCGTCAAAATCTGCGGTCGACTTGTCGCAGGCGGCAAAAATACCCTTGGCGATGCGCAGCGACTGACGTTCGCGGGCAATCTTCACCTGTTCGCCGGTATGCGCGTGGTAACCGCGGACGGCGTCGGCAATTTCGGCCAGGTAGCGCACGCGCTGGGCCGGCACGATGGCGCGCTGGCTGGACGACTGTTTGACGGTGACCAGCGGCAGCTTGCCCTGGCCAAGTTTCAGGCCCTTTTCCGAGAGCGCCGGGACCAGTGCCTGATACAGCGCAGTCACGCCATCATCGTTGAAGCGGGCG
Source organism: Azonexus sp. (assembly GCF_030824335.1). Lineage (GTDB taxonomy): Bacteria > Pseudomonadota > Gammaproteobacteria > Burkholderiales > Rhodocyclaceae > Azonexus. The sequence continues at coordinate 335,164 of NZ_JAVBXX010000006.1, read as the reverse complement.
GCCTGCGTGCCGAACACCGGCATCTCATCGGTCGACTGGTTGAAAGCTTCGCGGTTGCGCTGGTACTGCTTGCGCACGTCGCGCAGCGCGTCCTCGGCACCTTTACGGTCGAACTTGTTGATGGCGACGAAATCGGCGAAGTCGAGCATGTCGATCTTCTCGAGCTGTGATGCGGCACCGAACTCTGGCGTCATGACGTACAGCGACAGGTCGACGAAAGGCACGATGGCGGCATTGCCCTGACCGATACCGGAGGTTTCGACGATGACCAGATCGAAACCGGCCAGCTTGCTGGCGGCGATGACTTCCGGCAAGGCGACGGAAATTTCGCTGCCGGTATCGCGGGTGGCCAGCGAACGCATGAAGATGTTTGGATGTTCGATGGCATTCATCCGGATGCGGTCGCCGAGCAGCGCGCCGCCGGTCCGTTTGCGCGACGGATCGATGGAAATCAGGCCGATCTTGACGCTGTCGTTCTGGTCCAGACGGAAACGGCGGACCAGTTCGTCGGTCAAGGACGACTTGCCGGCACCACCCGTACCGGTAATGCCGAGGACCGGCACCGACAATTCGGCTGCCGCCTTGAGCAAAGGCTCCTTGAGCCCCGGCGCTTCGCCATTTTCCAGCAACGTGATGACGCGGGCCAGCAGGCGACGGTCACCGGCCTTCAAGCCGGCCAGCACCTGCTCGACACTCGGTACACCTTCGCTGGCCACATCGAAGTCGGATTTCTCGACGACTTCGTTAATCATGCCCTGCAGGCCCATATGCACGCCGTCTTCCGGTGCATAGATGCGGGTCACGCCATAGTCGTGCAGTTCGCGGATTTCCGCCGGCACGATGACGCCACCGCCGCCGCCAAACACCTTGATGTTCTCGCCGCCATTGGCCTTCAGCAGATCGATCATGTACTTGAAGAACTCGACGTGACCACCCTGGTAAGAGGTGATGCAAATGCCCTGCGCATCTTCCTGCAACGCGGCATTGACGATTTCCTGCACCGAGCGGTTGTGGCCGAGGTGAATTACTTCGGCGCCGGTCGATTGCAGGATGCGCCGCATGATGTTGATCGAGGCATCGTGGCCATCGAACAGCGAGGCTGCGGTGACGAAACGCACCTTGTTCTTCGGCTTGTACGGGGACAGTTTTTTGGCAATGGAAAGATCGGTCATGACGTCTGCCTTGTCGTTAGCGGTATCGGTTAGCGGGATAAGTCCTGCCATCGTAAACCCCGGGCGAGATGCCGCGATTGCCCTGCATGACGACAATCGTGCAAATTCCGCCAGAATGTTAAGCTACTACGGTCAACCGCCCCCGCGAGGCAAAAATGCTGCACCGCACCACAAACCATTCAGCAAATAGAACGCAAACCACTGTTGCAATGGGGTTTGTTACCGGCATGCTGGCCGGCATCGCCCGTCACGGCGGTGATCCCGGCCCCCTTCTCAGCGCCACCGGCATTGATATTGCAGACACTGCCAAGCGCGTTCCCATCGAACGTTACGCGGCACTGTACAACCGGATCAATCACGAACTCGACGACGAAGCCTTCGGGCTGTTCGGCCAGCCGATGCGCTGCGGCAGTTTTGAATTCCTCTGTCGGGCCTGCATCAGCGCGCCGACCTTGGCCGAAGCCCTGCAACGGGCCAGCCGTTTCCTGCGTCTGGTGCTGCCGGAAATGGTGATCAGCGTGCGCCGCACGCAAGGCCGGGCCGAATTGCGCATCGCCGAAAACCGCCGGGCGCCCGACAATACCGACGATCCGGGGCGCATCTTCGCTTTCGAGTGGCTGTTGCGCCTGCTGCACGGGCTGTCCTGCTGGCTGGCTGGGCGCGGCATCGCGCTGGACAACGTGATTTTCCCCTACCGCCGGCCGGCACACGCCACCGACTACGCGCTGATTTTCACCGAGGATTCACGTTTCGCGCCGACCGTACCGGGTGGCACCGGCACGCTAGTCGCCAGTTTCAACGCCAACCTGCTCGACCTGCCAGTACGCCGAGATGAGGCAGCATTGAGCAGCTTCCTCGATGGCGCCCCCGGCAAGCTGACCACGCTGTACCGGCGCGACCGGGAAATGGTCATCCGCGTGCGCGACCTGCTACGCGCCGCACTGCCCGATACACTCACCCTCGATGACATTGCCGACCGCCTGCACCTGTCACCGCGCACGCTGCACCGCCGACTGGACGAAGAAGGCTCAAGCTTTCGCGCCATCAAGGATGCGCTGCGCCGCGATCTGGCACTGGCCCGCCTGAGCAAGAGCCAGGACCCGATTGCCCGGGTCGCCGCCGATCTCGGTTATGCCGACACCTCGGCTTTTTACCGCGCCTGCATCGAGTGGACCGGCATGGCGCCAGCGCATTACCGGCGCCAATGGGAAGCCAGCCAGCAATAGACCAAGCAAATACCGTTGCAAGCAAAATTTGCTACCTCGATGGTCGACATATGCATAAAATAAATCCCACTTCAATAGCATGGGATTTATCGACCTAGCCCGGTCGACCGCAAGAAGAGATGAAAAAAATTCTGGTGGTAGAAGATGAAACAGCCATTCGCAACAACCTGCAGATCATGCTGCGGGTCGAAGGCTATGAAGTGTTCACGGCAGCAAACGGCTTGGCCGGACGCATTGCAGCCCTGGAACATCAACCCGATCTGATCATTTCCGACATCATGATGCCGGAGCTGGACGGTTTTGAATTGCTGGCTGCGTTACGTAACGAAACCTTGACCATGCATACCCCGGTCATCCTGCTGACCGCCCGAACCGAGCGGCAGGATTTCCGCCAGGGCATGGCCTTGGGGGCAGACGACTACATCCCGAAACCTTTCGAGCACCAGGATTTGCTCAATGCAGTGCGCACCCAACTCGACAAGGCCGAACGCCATCGCCAAACCACCGCGCGCCTGGCCGCTCAAGCGCAGCGCCTGCTTCATTACGACAAACTGACTGGCTTACCCAACCAGAACCTGCTCAAGGAACGCCTGCAGGTAGCCATGGCCTCGGCACGTAGCCAGAACCTGCGTCTTGCCGTCATTCTCATCGGGCTGGATGGCTTTTCCCGGATCAACGACAGCCTCGGTCGCGCCCGTGGAGATGAGCTGTTAAGCCAGGCCGCCCAGCGACTTCGCCATCACCTCGAACAGACCTTCATCGTCGGCGTCCACGACTCGCTGGCCCGTCCGGAAAGCGACGTTTTTGCCCTGCTGATCAGCGAACTGGCCGATCCGGAATATGTTGCCGAACGGGCATTGATTCTGTCAGAACTTTTTTCTCAACCTTACATGACCCCCGCCGGAGAACAATTTGTCGGCGCCAGCCTGGGCATATCCCTCTATCCCGGCGATGGGGACGACGCCGAAGCGCTGCTGACCTCGGCAGGTACAGCATTGCGCGCCGCCAAATCCGCTGGCGGCGGTCAGACCCGTTTCTACGAACAGGCAATGAACGTGGAGGCCAGCGAACGACTGGCCCTGCACAACGATCTTTTCCGGGCACTGGAGCGTGGCGAAATCTCGCTTTTCTATCAGCCGCAGATTGCCTTGCACAGCGGACAAGTTGTCGGTTTCGAAGCCCTCATGCGCTGGCAGCACAGCACGCGCGGGTTCGTTTCCCCCGCCAGGTTCATCCCGATCGCCGAATCCGGCGGGCACATTCTGCAACTGGGCGCCTGGGCCATTGATGAGGCCTGCCGGCAACTCGCCGAATGGCGGGAACATGGCTACGCCCCGGTGCGTGTTGCGGTCAACCTGTCGGCCCGGCAATTTTTGCAACCCGGCCTGACCGATTGCGTCGCCGCAGCACTGGCCCAGTACAAGATCCCGCCCGCCTGCCTCGAACTCGAAATCACCGAAGGCACCGCGATGCAGAACGGTGAAGGCACTATCGATATTTTGCACAAGCTCAAACAACTTGGCGTCAAGCTGGCACTTGATGACTTTGGCACCGGCTATTCCTCGCTAGCCTACATCAAGCGCTTCCCGCTGGATGTCCTGAAGATCGACCAGGCCTTCGTCCGCAACCTGCTGACCGACCCCGGCGATGCCGCCATCGTACGGGCGGTTGTCGCGCTGGCCAACAGCTTCGGCATGTCGGTCATCGCCGAGGGGGTTGAATTACCGGAACAACTGGATTTCCTGAACGCACTGGACTGTGCCGAATACCAGGGCTTCCTGTTCAGCAAACCACTCCCGGCACACGAGGCTGCACGCTTTCTCTTCAAAGAGATCGCCCGATGACCACAGTCGATGAACTTTTTTCGGCAATTCTCGAGGTCAGCCCGGTGGGTATTGCAATTGCCGACGATTGCGGTCGCTACATCGACGTCAATCCCGCCTACTGCGAGATGTTCGGTTACACCCGGGAATTTCTGCTCGGCAAGACCTTCGGCCTGATCCTTCTGCCCGAGCAAAAAGCGCTGGAAAGCGACATCCTGGCCATGGCACTGGCCAACGACGGCGGCGCACCGAACGAATGGCAGGTGATGGCCAGCGATGGCACATACCTCACCGTACGCTCGAACTTCCGCACCCTGGAACTGGCCGACGGAAGGCGCCGGATCATTACCGCCCTGCACGACATCACGGCACTGCACGACACGATCAAGCAGTTGAAAGATAGCGAAAGCCGGCTGCAACAAACCAACGAAAGTCTGGAATCCATCGTTGTCGCCCGCACGGCCTCGCTCGCCGCGGCCAACCAGGAATTGCTCGAGGCCATCGGGCAACTGGAAGATACCCGTCGAGCGCTGGAAGAAAGTGAGCGCAGTCATCGTCGGCTGATCGAGACCGCACATGATGCAGTAGTCACCATTGACGCCAATGGCGCGGTCCTTAGCTGGAATCAGGCAGCCGAACAAATGTTTGGCTGGAGCACCGAAGAAGCCATGGGTGGCAATCTCGGCGACATGATCATTCCGGAAGGCTATCGCCAACGGCATGCCCAGGGACTGAGGAATTTCCAGAATGGCAAACCCTCGCAAATTCTCAATCGCACGGTGGAGATTTTTGCCTTGCGGCGGCATCGCGGCGGTTTCCCGGTTGAGTTGTCGATCTGGAACCATCAACGCGATGGACAAACCGTGTTCTCCGCTTTCATTCGCGACATTACCGCGCGCAAACAGGCTGAGCAGGAGGTTCTGGAAGCGCTGGAACGCGCACAGGAACTCGCCATGTTGAAGAGTCGTTTCGTTTCGATGACCTCGCACGAGTTCCGCACACCGCTCACCATCATCAAATCCTCGGTAGACCTGCTGCGTGACTACCGCGAGCACCTCGATCCGACTGAATACTGCCGCATCATCGACGATATCGATTCAGGCATCCGGCGCATGGCGAACATGCTCGATCAGGCACTGACCCTCGGCCGCACCGACGAGAACCCGGGCGGCATGAATCCTGCAGCGCTGAGTGTCACGAAGTGGGCCCATGCGCTTGTTGATGAACTCCACCTGGGCAATCTCGGCGGCGAACGTATCCGCCTCGAAATTCAGGGAACGCAGGATTGGCGCATGGTCGACGAGCGCCTGCTCCGCCAGGCCACAGTAAACCTGCTAACCAATGCCTTGAAGTATTCCCCTGACAACAGCAGTGTCGAATTCACCATCGCGCTGCAAGCCGACGCGCTACTGGTCGAGATCGAGGACCACGGCATCGGCATCCCGGACAAAGACCAGGCAAAACTTTTCCAGTCTTTCTTCCGCGCCAGTAATGTCGGCCAGATCGCCGGCACCGGGCTGGGGCTGTCGATCGTGCAAAAATCAATCGAGTTGCACGGCGGTCGTCTGGACTTCCGCAGCATCCCCGGCACCGGCAGTCGCTTCTGGTTCAACGTCCCGGCGCTGGCCGCGGTCGACGCCCCCCCGGCCGAGCCCGCTTAAGCGCGCAAATCCAGCACGCTGTCGTCCCAAGCGGCGTGTTTTTCATAGCCCAGCAAGTTGGCCACGGTTGCCGCGATGTTCGACAAACCGGCCGTTTCCGTCTGTTTCAAGGCCAACCGACCGCCAGTCGCGCTATCAAACAGGATCAAGGGCACCGGGTTCAGCGTGTGCGCCGTCTTGGCCTTGAACGAACCATCCTTGTTCTGGGCCGGTTGCTTCGTTTTCTTGTCCAGCTCGAACATTTCATCGGCATTGCCGTGGTCGGCCGAGATCAGCGCCACACCGCCGGCCGCCTCGATGGCCTTGAGCACGCGCCCGAGCGACAGATCGACGGCTTCGACGGCAATGCGTGCGGCCTCGAAATTACCGGTATGGCCAACCATGTCGCCATTGGCGAAATTGCAGCGCAGCAGTTTGTACTGGCCGGACTGGATCGCCGCAATCATCGCATCGGCAATCTCGGCGGCCTTCATCCACGGCCGCTGCTCGAAAGGCACGACGTCGCTCGGCACTTCCTGCCAGGTTTCACCGTCGAACTTGCCGGAGCGGTTGCCGTTCCAGAAATACGTGACGTGGCCGAACTTCTGCGTTTCCGAGCAGGCAAACTGGGCAATCCCCATCTTGCTGAACCATTCGCCGGACGTGTCCTTGATCGCCGGCGGCGCGACCAGAAAGCGTTTCGGCAACTGCAGGTCGCCGTCGTATTGCAGCATGCCGGCATAGGTCACTTGCGGATAACGCACGCGCTCGAACTTGTCGAACTCGGCTTCGACGAAGGCACGAGTGATTTCGATGGCACGATCACCACGGAAATTGAAGAAGACGACCGAATCGCCATCCTCGATGGTGCCAACCGGTTTTCCATTTTCGGCAATGACGAACTCCGGCAAATCCTGATCGATGGTGCCTGGATTTTGCTCGCGCAGGCCGTTGACCGCAGCAGTGGCATTCGAAAACTGCGCCCCTTCGCCCAGCACATGGGTTTTCCAGCCTTTTTCCACCATCGCCCAGTTGGCATCGTAGCGATCCATCGTGATGTACTGGCGGCCGCCGCCGGAAGCGATGCGGGCGTCAAACGCGGCGTCGCTGATCTCGGCGAGGAAGGCCTCGAACGGCACGACATAATCCAGCGCGCTGGTTTCCGGCACATCGCGCCCGTCGAGCAACACATGGATGCGCACGGTCGTGATTCCCTCGTCCTTGGCACGTACGACCATCGCTTTCAGGTGGTCGATATGGCTGTGCACATTGCCATCCGAAAACAGCCCCAGGAAATGCAGCACGCCGGCCTTGCCTTTCTCTCCGGTCTTCGCCCCGGCAACAATCTGCTGCCAGGCCTCGCCTTGCCAGATAGCGCCGGAGGCAATGGCATCGGCGACCAGTGCAGCGCCCTGGCTGTAAACCTGACCGGCGCCAATGGCATTGTGGCCAACCTCCGAATTGCCCATGTCGTCATCCGAGGGCATGCCAACCGCTGTACCGTGGGCGCGCAGGCGAATGTTCGAACAGGAGGCAAACAGCCGGTCAAGCGTGGGCTTCTGTGCGGCGGCAATGGCGCTGCCGACATCCGATTTCGGCAAACCGTAGCCATCCATGACGATGACAACGACAGGGCCTGACACCCCGGAAAAAGAAGATGATTTTTGCAGCATGGGCCGCTCCCCGCAAAGAATGGAACAAGCGTATCGTTAAGCCAGGTAATCACCGGGCATGTCCGGACACAGAAATTCCAGACATTTTAACCGTTAGCGCTTGCCTCACCTTGAACACGGTGCCAAGATTCGAAATCTGACAAATTTGCAAGGCGGCCAAAATATGGCGAACCTGGATTATTCAAACGACACACCGCAGCGCCCTGTCGTCCTTGCGGTTGATGACCAACCAATCAATCTAGGAGTTGCTTCGGCGATGCTGGAAGCACTCGATGTCGATGTCCGGCTGGCCGAAAATGGCCCCGAAGCGTTGCGTTACGCTGAGTTGGCACCACAACCCGACCTCATCCTGCTCGATGTCATGATGCCGGACATGGATGGTCACACCGTACTCGCCAAATTACGGGCCAATCCCCGTACCAGCAACATCCCGGTCATGTTCGTTACGGCACTCAATTCAATGAGCGACGAACGCACCGGACTGCTCGAAGGTGCGGTCGATTACATCACCAAGCCCCTGCAGGCTGACATTTTCCGGGCGCGTGTTCAGACGCACCTCGCCCTGAAACTAACCCGTGACCGCCTGGCCCGGCAGAATGCCAACCTGGAACAGGAAGTCGAGCGCCGCCTGGCCGAAAACACCCAACTTGCTGCCCGCCTGCAAATGACGCTTTCAGCATCCGGCCTCGGCATCTGGGAATACCACCACGCGAAAGACCGCATGGAATGGAACCAGGATCTCTGCCTGATGCTGGGTCTCTCCAGCGCACCGCCTGACCTGGCCAGCACACTCAAGCTGATCCATCCAGAAGAACGCCCCAAAATCGAACAGATCCTGCAATCGCCACCGCCCCCCGGCGCCGATATTGCTGTAGCCGAATTCCGCATGCACCATGCCGATGGACACTGGCTCTGGCTGGAAGGACGAGGCCAGGCGCTATCGCTGGATAGCCACGGACAAGCGGTAACGACCGCCGGTACACTGGCTGATATCAGCCGACGCAAACAGGTCGAAATCGAACAGCAACTCGCTGCGGTTGTCTTTACCGGCATCAACGACGGCATCTGCATTACCGATCCGGAAGCCCGCATCCTGCTGGTCAATGATGCGTTCTTGCGGGTCACCGGCTATTCTTCCGAAGAAGCCATTGGCCAAACGCCAGCCTTCCTGAAATCGGGAATACATGGCGATGCGTTTTACCACACGCTCTGGGACACCCTGATCCGCCAGAACAACTGGCAGGGCGAAATTACCAACCGGCGCAAAAATGGCGAACTGGTCACCGAATGGCTGACCATTTCGGCCGTGCACGACAAAGCCGGCCGCCTGACGCACTACGTCGGACTGTTCAGTGATCTGTCAGAACGCCATGAGGCGGCGGAACGCATCCAGTACCTCTCCAGTTTCGATCCGCTGACCGACATGCCAAACCGCAATTTACTCGCTGACCGGTTGGCACAGGCACTGATTACCGCCCACCGCTTCGAGCGTCAGACCGCGCTCATCCTGCTTGACCTTGATCGTTTCCGCATGGTCAACGAAAGTTTCGGTCCTCCGACGGGCGATGCACTGCTGCAGGAAGTGGCCCGCCGCCTGAAATTGCAGGTACGCGATGGCGATACGGTAGGACGGCAATCAGGCACCGAGTTCGGTTTCGTAATGGCCAACCTGGGACAAGAACAGGACGCCATCTCGCTCGCCCAGCGCATACTCGAATCAATCGCCGTACCATTCACGCTCAACGAACAATCGCTGGCCCTGACGGCCAGCATCGGTATCAGCCTGTCGCCACGCGATGGACAAACGGCCGATGAATTGCTGAAATCTGCGGATATTGCCTTGGCCCGTGCCAAACAAGCCGGACGCAATACCTTCCGGTTCTATTCGCCAGAAATGGATGCCAACGCCGCCCGTCGACTCGGCCTGGAATCTGCCCTGCGCGAAGTCTTGCAACGCGACGAACTGGCGGTCTACTACCAGCCGCAAGTCAGCCTCGACAGCGGCAAAATCATCGGCATGGAAGCGCTGTTACGCTGGAACCACCCGCAGTTCGGCAATATTTCACCGGCTGAATTCATCCCGCTGGCGGAAGAAAACGGCCTGATCATTCCGATTGGCGAATGGGTACTCAATACCGCATGCCAACAGGCCCGACGCTGGCACGACCTGGGCATTGCCTCGCCCTTGCGTCTTGCGGTCAACCTTTCCGCCAGGCAATTTCGTCAAGCCAACCTGGAACAGATGGTCGCCAGCGCACTGGCCAACAGTGGCCTGCCGGCCAACGCACTGGAACTGGAAATTACCGAAGGCGCCTTCATCGACGATGCAGAGCAAGCGATCACCATGTGCCGCAGCCTGAAAAAGCTTGGCATCAAGCTATCGCTCGATGACTTTGGCACGGGGTACTCTTCACTCTCCTATGTGTCGCGCTTCCCGTTCGACAAAATCAAGATTGACCAGAGCTTCGTGCACGACATCATCGAGAACCCGGTCAATGCAGCCATCGCCACTTCGGCCATCCTGATGGCGCGCAGCCTGAATCTGTCGGTGCTGGCCGAAGGGGTTGAGACCGAAGCACAAGCCAACTTTCTGCGCGGTCGTCGCTGCGATGCGATGCAGGGCTTCCTGTTCAGCCGAGCCTTGCCGGCCAGCGATTTTGAACAACTGCTGGCTGGCCGGACCAGCCTGCCGATGAGCGCCCTGCCAAGCGCCGGGACTCAAACACTGCTCATCGTCGATGACGAGCCAAACATTCTCAACGCCCTGTCCCGCCTGCTACGTCGTGAAGGCTTCCAGATCCTGACCGCAACTTCACCGCTGGACGCCTTCGAACATCTTGCCAAGCAACCCGTTCAGGTCATACTTTCCGACCAGCGCATGCCGGAAATGTCAGGTACCGAATTCTTCTCGCGCGTCCGCCAACTCTACCCGGATACCATACGCATCGTGCTCACCGGCTACACGGATCTCGACTCGGTAACCGGCGCCATCAACCGTGGGGCCATCTACAAGTTCCTGACAAAACCCTGGGATGACGATCAGTTGCGCGAAGAAGTACGCGACGCATTTCGCCTGGCCAAGGACAACCAGTTACGCAACCGTGGAGCGGAAACCGGATGACCCTGCCACACTTGTCCGCCTTTGGTTTCGAACATCCCTGGCTCGACCCGGTGTTGGTCGCACTGTTGCTGATCGGCCTGCTGGCCGGTTTGTTCCTGGTCACCAAATTACTGATACGCCTGCAACGCGAGCAACGTCGCTTCCGCACGGTATTCGAACATGCCATGGTCGGCATGGCCCGAGCCTCGGTAGACAAGCGCTGGATCGAGGTCAACCCGGCCCTGTGTCAAATGCTGGGGTATTCTGCTGATGCCCTGCTCCAGCACTATTGGGACGAAATAACCCACCCCGATGACAAAGACATCAGCAACCAGTTATACGATTCGGTACTGCGCGGTGAGCGGGATGGCTACACGCTGGAAAAACGCTATTTGCGCCAGGATGGCAGCGTGCTCTATGCGAATCTGGCCATTCAGGCGATTCGTTTGAATAACGGTCAGGTCGACTATTTCGCTGCCGTTATCGAAGATGTAAGCCAGCGGCAACTGGCCGGCAAACAATTGCAAGATCAAGTGAATCGCTCCATGATCCTGATCGATTTGCCGAAAAAAGCCGAACTGCTCGGCGAGCACGATTTCATGCAGCATGCCCTCGAACAGGCAGAGGCACTGACCAAAAGCAATATCGGCTTCATGCACTTCATCAACCAGGATGGCGACAGCCTCGAATTCATCACCTGGTCACGAAAAACGCTGGAGAAATACTGCACCGCCGTTGCCGATACGCACTATCCGATCAGTCAGGCTGGCCTGTGGGCCGAAGCAGCACGAACCCGTGAACCGCTGGTCGTTAACGACTACACAAACGAACCACGACGCGGCGAATTACCTGCCGGCCACTCCCTGATGACGCGTCTGCTCTGTGTGCCGGTGGTTGAAGCGGACAGTGTGCGCATGCTGACCGGCGTCGGTGACAAAGCGGAGAATTACTCGGCATACGATATTGAAACGCTGCAACTGATTGGCAACGAAACCTGGCGCATTGTTTGCCGGCAACGCACCGACAAGGCGCTTCGACTGGCCATGCAGGTGGTGAATGCCAGCCCCGTCGTGTGCTTCCGCTGGGCAGCAACGGATGGCTGGCCGGTTATTTTCGTTTCAGAGAATGTCCGACAGTGGGGATACACACCGGAGCAACTGCAATCCAGCCAGCCAGCTTTCGCCAGCATCGTTCATCCGGACGATCTTGCCCGGATCGCCGAAGAGGTCCTGAAAAATGTTGCCGCCGGCATGACTGGCTACGAGCAGGAATATCGGCTGATCACGGCGGAAAACAAGGTGATTTGGGTCGTCGACCGGACCCAGGTCACCCGCGACCAATTATTACTGCCAATCTTCTATGATGGCGTACTCACCGACATCACCGAGCGCAAACGACAGCAATTGCTGGTAGCAGACACACTGGCCCACCAACAACAATTGAACAAACGCCTGGAAGAGGCAAACAACCAACTGCTGCAATCGGAAAAAATGGCCTCCATCGGTCAACTGGCAGCCGGCATTGCGCACGAACTGAATAACCCGATTGGCTTTGTTCATTCCAATTTAGGCACCCTCGACGGTTACCTGCACGACCTGATGACGATCATTGATGCCTACGATGCCGCCACCTCAAGCCAGGGCGAAAGCTGTCCACACCTGAAATCCATCCAGCAACTGCGCGAAGAACACGATTTTGAATTTGTCCGCGAGGATATTTTCAAATTGTTGAGTGAATCCAAGGATGGCCTCAGCCGGGTGCGCAAGATCGTGCAGGATCTGAAAACTTTTTCGCGTGTCGGCGAACAGGAATGGCAGGAGGCCGACCTGCATCAAGGCATCGACTCGACGCTGAACATCGTCTGGAACGAGTTGAAATACAAATGCCAGGTCATCAAGGAATACGGCGACATTCCGCCGGTTTACTGCCTGATTTCCCAGCTCAACCAAGTGTTCATGAATTTGCTGGTCAACGCCGGACACGCCATCGACGTAAAAGGCACGATCACCATTCGCACCCGCCGCCTGGGGGAAGACAAGGTTTGTATCGAGATTGCCGACACCGGCAAAGGCATTCCGCCGGCCAACCTGAATCGTATTTTTGAACCATTTTTCACCACCAAACCCATCGGAAAGGGGACCGGCCTCGGCCTGTCTGTCTCCTACAATATCGTACGGCGCCACCAAGGCGAGATTACCGTTGAGAGCGAACCCGACAAGGGCACGACTTTCCGGTTGATATTGCCCATCCATCCGGTTGCCCAGACTGCCCTGGAGAATTCACCATGACCGAGGCGAACGACGCGCCTACCCTGCTGCTTGTCGACGACGAACCGAGCATCCTGTCCGCCTTGCGCCGCCTGTTCCGCCCGCACGGCTATCGCATCTTCGTTGCCGAAAGCGGTGCCGCCGGGCTGGCGGTACTGGCCGAAGAACACATCGACCTGGTGATTTCCGACATGCGCATGCCGGAAATGGACGGCGCCACCTTCCTGCAGCAGGTTCGCGAACGCTGGCCCCTGGTCATGCGCATCCTGCTCACCGGTTATGCCGATATCACGTCCACCGTCGCGGCAATCAATCAGGGCGAAATCTACCGCTATATCGCCAAGCCCTGGAACGACACCGAAATGCTGACCCTCGTTCGGGAAGCGACGCAACGTTTGCGCCTTGAAGCCGAGAACCGGCGACTGACCGAGCTTACCCAGACGCAGAATGAAGCACTGAAATCACTCAATGCCAGCCTGGAACAAAAAGTGGCCGAGCGAACCAGCGAGTTGCGCAAGGCCCTGAGCCAGGTAGAGCTAGCGCATGGCGAATTGAAAAAATCCTTCGTCACCAGCGTCCAGGTCTTTGCGGGTCTGATCGAATTGCGTAGCGGCCCGGTCGGCAAACAACTGGCCGGTCATGGCCGGCGCGTTGCCGAACACGCGCGCAGCACTGCCCAGCGCATGGGACTGCCCGATGCCGAAGTACAGAACATCATGCTGGCCGGCCTGTTGCACGACATCGGCAAGATCGGCCTGCCCGACGAATTGCTGGGCAAACCCTATAACATGCTGAGCGCCGAACAGCGGGCGCTGGTCATGAAGCACCCGAGCATCGGCCAGAACATTCTGATCGGCATCGACAAATTCAAGGACGCCGCACTGATTGTTCGCCACCATCATGAGTGTTATGACGGCAGTGGCTACCCGGATCGTCTCAGCGGCATCACCATTCCGCAAGGAGCGCGCATCCTGACCGTTGCCAACGACTATGACGCCCTTCAGATCGGCACGCTGGTTCAGCGTCCGCTTAAGCCGAACGAGGCACTCGATTTCCTGATCGAGAATCGGGGCAAACGCTACGACCCTGCTGCGGTCGACGCCTTCGTACGCCTGATTTCCGAAACCCTGAAAACCGGCCCGATCGAACTGCCGCTACGCACCATGCACCTCAAACCGGGCATGGCCGTCAGCCGCGACTTGATGCATCGTGACGGCTATCTGCTACTCGCCACCGGTAGCATCCTGAATGCCGAAATCATCGGCCAGCTACTCCGCATGGAGCAGGCTGAACAACAAAATCTTACGGTCTACATCCGCCAGGAGGAAAAATGAACCGAATCCTGATCGTCGATGACGAAGCCTCCATTTTAAAATCCCTGCAGCGCCTGCTACGTGCAGCACCTTGTGCCTATGGCGGCAAGCAATTTTCCCTTGACGTGCGTGTCAGCAGCTCGCCGACGGAAGCACTGAGAATGGCGCAGCACGAAGACTTTGATCTATTCATCAGTGACTACCGCATGCCGGAAATGGATGGCATCGAGTTCCTCAAGGCCGCAAAAACCATCCAGCCTGATGCAGCCCGGCTGATTCTCTCCGGTTACGCCGACTTGAATGCACTGGTCCGCGCGGTCAACGAAGTCGGTATCGAACGTTTCATCGGCAAGCCGTGGAATGACTACGACTTGCTGTCCGCCATCGGTCAGGCGCTCTCCCATCGCGAGTTACTCCTGGAAAACCGTCAGCTGGCCGATCTGGTACGACTGGAAATGGGTGACAAGACGGCCGAGGAACTTGAAGCCGAGCGACTGGAGCGCATCGAACCGGGCATTACCAAGGTTGACTGGGGGCCGGATGGCTCGGTCATCCTCGACCCGACACTGGACTGAACCGTCACGAACCAGAAAGCCTGAGCGGCAGGCAAGAACAGGACAATCATGGATGCATTCATCTGGGACCAGCGCTATATGACCGGCGAATTGCTCGTCGATAGCGAGCATCAGGAACTGGTGCGCATGATCAACTCGGTCATCGACCCTGGCGATGGGCAATTCGATAAAAACCAGATTCCCGAGGTGCTGAATCGACTTGTTGAATATGCTGCCGTGCACTTCAAGCACGAAGAAATCTTGATGGCCGACGAGGGCATCGATCCACGCTTTCTGGCGCAGCACACAAAAGTACATCAGGATTTTGCCGCGCAGGTCACACAGATGCTGGCGGACGGCGAGCAGAACAGCGACCTCGAATACCTGCTGAATTTCCTTACCACCTGGCTGGCCCAACATATTTTGGGCATGGATCAATCAATGGCTCGCCAGATTCGCGCCATCCGCTCGGGACAAGCCGCCAGCGCTGCCCTCGCGACCGAGCGTCAGCTATCCAGTGACTCGGCGACATCCAGCTTGCTCGAAGCAATGGGTTCGCTGTATCGCATCATCTCGGCCCGCAACAATGCTTTGGGCGAGTTGAACCGCTCACTTGAAACCCAGGTAAAGACCCGCACACAGGAATTATCGACAGCAAACGATCGCCTGACGCAGGAGCAAAACCAGTTGCGGCAGGCAATACAACAACTGGAAGTGACACAGAAAAAGCTGCTGGAATCGGAGCATCGACGTTCGATGGAAGCCAAACGCAACCTCGAACGCTTTCTCAACCAGATCATTGACGGCGACCCGGTTCCCACACTGGTGATCGACGAAAAACATCGCATCACCCACTGGAACCGGGCTTGCGAGGCAATCAGCGGATTATCCGCCGAAAAAATGATCGGCACCGATGAGCAGTGGCGAGCCTTCTATCCGGCGGCACGTCCCATCATGGCCGACCTGATCGTCAATGGCAGCCTGGAAAACAGCTTCGAAACCTACTATCGCAACATTTTTCACCGTTCACTATCGATTGCCGATGCCTTTGAAGCAGAAAGTTTTTTCCCGCACCTTGGAGGTACGGGACGATGGCTCTTTTTTACGGCCGCTCCGATCCGCAATAGTGACGGCAAAATCATTGGTGCGATAGAAACCCTGCAGGACGTGACCGAGCGACACAAAGCCCAGGAAGCATTGCTGCAGCACCAGGAACAACTGGAAGCACAAGTTGCGGCACGCACGCAGGAATTGGCGCGCGCCAACCACGAACTGGAAAGAGAACAGCAGGAACTGACCTTGCTGTTGAAAAAAGTAGAGGAAGCACAGCAACAACTGCTGCAGTCGGAAAAAATGGCTGCCATCGGCCAGTTGGCGGCGGGCGTGGCCCACGAAATCAACAATCCGATCGGTTTCGTCAATTCCAACCTGGGTTCGCTGAAAACCTACATCGCCCACCTAATGCAATTAATCGATGCGCTTGAAAGCAGAGAACCGGAGGCCATTACCCAGGCCCGGAAAATTGCCGATCTGGATTTTCTGCGCGAGGATCTGCCTTCCCTTCTCGCCGAATCCCAGGATGGCTTGAACCGGGTGACCCGGATTGTGCAGGACCTCAAGGATTTCTCTCGCGTCGATCAAGCAGCACACCAGTACGCAGACCTCAATGCGGCAATGAACAGCACCCTGAATGTCGTGCGCAACGAGTTGAAGTACAAAGCGGATGTCATTGTCGAACTGGGGGAAATTCCGGAGATCGAGTGCGTCCCGGCCCAGTTGAATCAGGTATTCATGAACCTTCTGGTCAACGCGGCACAAGCCATTCCGGAGCGCGGCAAGATTTACGTTCGTTCAGGGGTTGACCGCAATAATGTCTGGTTTGAAATCGAGGACACCGGCTGTGGGATGAGCGAGGAAACCCGACGCCATATTTTCGAACCGTTTTTCACCACCAAGCCGGTCGGCCGGGGAACAGGTCTCGGGCTATCGATCTCCTACGACATCATCGTCAAAAAACACCATGGCATGCTGGATGTACGCAGCGAACCCGGCCGGGGAAGCTGCTTCAGGATAACGCTGCCGATCAACGCTCAAAAAAGCTCGGCATCACCATAATTGGTATTCTGGAAAATGCCACGCTCAACCAGTTCGCGGAAGTCATAAACCAGATTTCTGCCATCCTGTTTGGCCTGATAAAGACTGCGGTCGGCCCGACTCAGTACTTCAACCGGCAAGACTTCGGGATCGACTTCGGCGTAACCGATGCTGACCGTCAGATGTTCGACGCGTGGGAACATATGTGCCTCGATCGCCAAACGCACTCGCTCGAAGACATTCCTGGCGATCAACTCATTCTCGGCCGAAATAATCGAAACAAACTCTTCGCCGCCGTAGCGATAAAGCAAATCTGACGAACGGAAGGTTTGCTGCATCAGGCGCGAGACCAGCAGCAGGATTTCATCGCCAACCATGTGACCGTGCGTATCGTTGACCTGTTTGAAGTAGTCGATGTCGATAAAAGCCAGCCAGTACTTTCCATGGTGTGCAGTACGCCGCCCCGAAGTTTTCTCATTGAAACTATCCGGACGAGCCATCGCCGACCATATCCGCTCAAAATTGCTTTCCAGCGCCTGGCGGTTGAGCAAACCGGTCAGACGATCACGCTGGCTCATATCAAGCAGGGCGTAATAATTGGAAAAGACCTCCAACACCCCCCGAATCGTCGCATCTTCGTTGGGCGCAACCTCACGATCCCGACGAAACACGAAATAGCCACAGACCTCGTCGCTGCCCACCAACGGATAACCGATCAGCATTTCACCGTCTATCGACCGCGTGCATGGCTTGCCCAGCAAACGGATATTGTCGGTCAAGGCCGCAACCTCAGGACAAACATCGGACGGACGGGCAATTTCCTCGATGCGCTCGACCATGCGCCCCATGCCCTGAGCGTCAATCTCCTTGGAGCGATGGTAATGAATAATGCGCTCCAGCAACTGCTCGTCATCCAGCCGATAAAGCGAGGTATCAAGCACACCAAGCAACGGCCCCAGCGTACGCAACAGACTCTGCTCAACCAACTCGGTATCGCGTATCGACGTCATGGCGCCCAGCTTGCCGAGCAATCCGGGGGCTCTGAACTGACTGGCGTTATTCAACATACGCATAGGGTTTGCTACGAAGATGATCAGGTCAGCATATTAGCGCCATCCTGCGGCGAGGTGGCAACTTACTGACGACAAAAGAAAATGGATAAAGCTGAATAAAAAGAAGGGGCCAGAAGGCCCCTTGAAGGAAAGAGACACCGGTCGTTTGCTGTTCTCCCAGGTCTCTAACGCAGAGTCGAATTACATATTCGGATAGTTCGGCCCGCCACCACCCTCCGGAACCGTCCACACGATATTCTGGGTCGGATCCTTGATGTCGCAGGTTTTGCAGTGCAGGCAGTTCTGGCCGTTGATCTGCAGACGCGGCTTCCCCTCTTCCTCGCCAAGAATTTCATAAACACCGGCCGGACAGTAACGGGTTTCCGGTGCGCCATAGCGCGCGTAGTTGATGCTGATCGGCACCGACTCGTTCTTCAGGCGCAAATGGCATTGCTGATTTTCTTCGTGGTTGGTCGCCGACAGGAAAACCGACGACAAGCGGTCGAAAGTCAGTTTGCCATCCGGTTTTGGATAGGCAATTTTCGGGTAAGCCGATTTGTCACCCAACTGCGTATGATCGTCGTGATGGGCCAGGGTCCACGGCGCCTTGCCGCGAAAAATGAAGGTATCGATGGCACCGTAAGCCAGACCGGCCCACAAGCCCCACTTGAACGCTGGACGAATGTTGCGCACGCCGTGCAACTCGCTGGACAACCAGCTCTGTTTTACCTGATCGCCATAGCCGACAGCCTCGACGCCCCAGTCTTCCTTGTCGAGCATGGCGAACACGCTGTCGGCAGCCAGCAGGCCGGACTGCATGGCCATGTGTGTTCCCTTGATCTTGGGTACGTTCAGGAAACCGGCCGTATCCCCGACCAGCAGACCGCCGGGGAAGGAAAGCTTGGGCAAGGACTGGAAGCCACCTTCGGACAACGCTCTGGCACCGTACGAAATACGCCGGCCACCTTCGAAGAAGCCGCGAATCGCCGGATGCGTCTTGTAGCGCTGGAACTCTTCATAGGGCGACAACCACGGATTCTGGTAATCGAGGCCGACCACGAAGCCGACAGCCACCAGGTTGTTTTCCAGGTGATAAAGAAAGGAACCACCGTAGGTATCGCTCTGCAACGGCCAACCGACGGAATGGACGATCAATCCCGATTGATGTTTTGCCGGGTCGATTTCCCACAACTCCTTGATCCCGATGCCATAGGTTTGCGGATCGACACCGTCACGCAGATTGAAACGCTCGAACAATTCGCGCGTCAGCGAACCCCGGCAGCCTTCGGCAAAAATCGTTTGCTTGGCCAGCAACTCCATGCCCGGCTGGAAATTATGGCCGGGCTGGCCGTCCTTGCCGATACCCAGATCACCGGTTGCCACACCTTTGACCGAACCATCTTCGTGGTAAAGCACTTCGGCTGCCGCGAAGCCGGGATAGATTTCGACGCCCAGCGCCTCGGCCTGCTCACCCAGCCAGCGACAGAAATTACCCAGGCTGACGATGTAATTGCCGTGGTTCGACATCTGCGGTGGCGTCGGCAGCTTGGTCGAGCCATTTTCCGTCAGGAACAGGAAACGATCTTCGCCGGCTGGCGTATTCAGTGGCGCACCACGTTCCTGCCAGTCGGGGAAAAGCTCGGCCAGTGCCCGGGTCTCGATGACGGCACCCGACAGGATATGGGCACCAATTTCCGAGCCTTTTTCCAGCAGGCAGACCGAAACTTCCTTGCCAGCCCGCTCAGCCAGTTGTTTGACGCGGATCGCCGCCGACAGCCCCGAAGGGCCGCCGCCGACGATCACGACATCGTATTCCATCGCATCGCGATCAGTACGCATGGTCATGCCTTAGAACAGGTTTTCCGGCAGGGCAAAAGTAGCCGCGCTGCCGCCGGTCACCTCGGCTGCATAGGCTGCAGCGAAGGGCAACTGGTGGGTCGCAAAGTACTCGGCAGTTGCCAGCTTGGCCTTGTAGAAATCATCGCTGCTACCTGCCGCCAGATGCTGTGCGGCCAAAGCGGCCGACTTGGCCATCAGCCAGCCGCCAACGACAATGCCGGTCAACTTCAGGAAAGGCACGGAACCCGCGTGAACATCCTGCGGTGCGCTTTCGTAATTGGCCAGAATCCAGGCAACTGCGGTCGACAAGGATTCGATGCCATTTTTCAGGTTGACCGCAATATTGGCCGTTTGTGCGTTGCCGGCAACCGCGACAGCATCAGCCGACATCTCGGCCAACAAGGCCTGCATGGCTGCACCCGGAACTTTTTCGCGGGCCAGCTTGCGGCCGACCAAGTCGTTGGCCTGGATCGCCGTCGTACCTTCGTAAATGGTCGTGATGCGTGAATCGCGGTAGTACTGTGCCGCACCGGTTTCTTCGACAAAGCCGACACCACCGAACACCTGCAGCGCGGTCGACGACAACTCGACACCCTGCTCGGTGCTCCAGCCCTTGACCACCGGCGTCAGCAAGTCGATACGCGCCTTGGCCACGGCATCGCCGGCGTGTGCCTTGTCGATCTGTGCGGCGGCGTAATAGGCCAGCGTACGCATGGCTTCGGTCCGCGACTTCACTTCCATCAGCAGACGGCGAACATCCGGATGATGCAGGATAGGCTTCTTGACGCCGGACTTGTCACCGATGATCGCCCCTTGAACACGTTCGCGGGCATACCACAGCGCATGCTGGTAAGCGCGTTCGGCAATGCCGACGCCTTCGAGGCCGACGTTGACGCGGGCATGGTTCATCATCGTGAACATGTAGCCGACGCCCTTGTTTTCTTCACCGATCAGGTAGCCGACAGCACCTTCGTTTTCACCGAAGGACATCACGGCCGTCGGGCTGCCGTGAATACCCAGCTTGTGTTCGATCGAGGCGCAGATCAGGTCATTGCGTTTGCCCAGCGAACCGTCATCATTGACCAGGAACTTCGGCACCAGGAACAGCGAAATGCCCTTCAGTCCCGGCGGCGCATCCGGCAGACGGGCCAGCACGAGGTGAATGATGTTCTCGGCGCAGTCGTTCTCGCCCCAGGTAATGAAAATCTTGGTCCCGCTGACCAGGAAAGTGCCATCGCCAACCGGCTTGGCTTTGCTGATGATCGCGGCGAGGTCGGAGCCGGCATTCGGTTCGGTCAGGTTCATCGTGCCGGACCAGGTGCCTTCGACCATTTTCGGCAGGTACTTCTGCTTCAGTTCGTCAGACGCATGGTGGGCGATGGCTTCAATAGCGCCGCCGGTCAACATCGGGCACAGCGCGAACGCCATGTTCGACGACTTCCACATTTCGTTGACCGCCATCGTAACCACCGCCGGCAAGCCTTGACCGCCGTATTCCGGGTCGAACGGCATGGCGTTCCAGCCGGTTTCGCAGAACAGTTTGTAGGCATCCTTGAAACCCGGCGCCGTGGTGACCACGCCGTCCTTGCAGACGGAACCGACGGTATCGCCAGCCCGGTTGATCGGGTCAAGCACGCCGGTGGCAAATTTGGCCGCTTCGTCGAGAATCGACTCGACCAGATCGACCGAGCATTCTTCATTACCTGGCAGGGCGCAAATTTCATCCAGGCCGGCAATTTCGTTGAGAACGAACTGCATGTCGCGCAGAGGGGCGATGTAAGTACTCATTTACAGCTTTCCTTTCACAATGGACGGCACCCGGCGAACAGGCGCCTCAAAGCCCGCCAGTGCGGACATGGCAACGACAATGGAAAACGGGAAGGCCGGCCCACAGGGCCGGCCGATCTCCTCGCGATACTTGCCGGAGTGCTGTTCCCCTTTTACGCAAGCATTCTTTTTTATTGACAACAAGCATAGCGGAAGACTTTTGCGTAACCATTGGCACAATGTAACGAATGATTGCAAACCTGATTCAATGAGCCGGCATGTTCTAGAATCTGCCGATGCCGTATTCACCAATCAACGCCAATGATGCCCGCTGTCAGGACATGCTGCAAACCGGTCTGGATTTACTCGACCAGGGAATCAGTGTCTTCGACAGCGAATTGCGATTGGTTGCCTGGAACCGTCCATTCCTTGATCTTCTCGGCTTTCCCGAACCTCTCGCCCGGGTAGGCACACCCTATACAGACTTTATTCGTTACAACGTCGAACATGGTGAATACGGCCCGGGCGACCCGGAAGAACTCCTCGCCGAGAGACTGTCCGCCGCACAACGCTTCCAGCCAGAAATTCGCGAACACCGGCGCCCCAACGGCAAGCTCTTGCTACTCCGCGCCGAACCGCTGCCTGGCGGCGGCTTCGTTACTTTGTACAGCGACATTACCGAGCAACGCTACCTCGAACATCTGACCGAACATCAGAATATCCAGCTCGATGAACGCGTCCGCCGCCGCACCGCCCAGTTGGAGAATGCCAACGCCAACCTGCGGCGG
Source organism: Azonexus sp. (assembly GCF_030824335.1). Taxonomy (GTDB): domain Bacteria; phylum Pseudomonadota; class Gammaproteobacteria; order Burkholderiales; family Rhodocyclaceae; genus Azonexus. Next base: position 312,856 of record NZ_JAVBXX010000006.1, on the reverse strand, counting down.
GCGCTGGCTGAAAATGAACGGATGCAAGCCGCATTGCTACAAGCCCAGAAAATGGAGGCGATCGGGCAGTTGACCGGTGGACTGGCGCATGACTTCAATAACCTGCTGACCGTCATCATCGGCAACCTGGCCGCCCTGCAGGACCACAGCCCGAAGCATTCGGCAATCGGCGAATACGTTGAACCGGCATTGCAGTCGGCCCGCCGTGGCGTCCATCTGATCAAGCGCCTGCTGACCTTTTCCCGGCAACAGGCGCTCGAACCGCAGGCCGTGGACATCACCCAACTGATCAACGAATTGGCCCGCCTGACCCGACGCTCATTACCGGAATCGATCCGAATCGATCTTAGTGCGGTCCACGCCCCGCGCGATGGAAATTCCCTTCACGCACTGGTCGACCCCGCTCAATTGGAAAGCGCCCTGCTCAACTTCGCACTGAATGCCCGGGATGCCATGCCGGATGGTGGCGAACTGCGCGTTGCCGCACGCGCCATCGCGCTGCAAGGCGATGCACTGGATTTCGATGTTGCACCCGGCGATTACGCGCTGATCGAAATCATCGACAACGGGTGTGGCATGGATGCGACAACACTGGCTCGGGCATGTGAACCTTTCTTCACTACCAAGCGACTCGGCCTGGGCAGCGGGCTGGGGCTGCCGATGGCCTACGGTTTCGTCCGCCAATCCGGCGGTGGCATGCTGATGCACAGCAAACCGGGCCTTGGCACCCGTGTCCAGATCGTTCTGCCACTCACCACAGCGCCGATCATTGGCGATTCGGCCAATGAACCCGATCTGCCTGCCGCAAGTGGCGAACTGGTCTTGCTGGTCGAAGACGAACCCAATGTCCGGCGTGTCGTACGCCAGCAATTAGTCGATCTCGGGCACCCGGTCATCGAAGCGGAAAACGCAGCCCAGGCAATTGAAATGGTGGCGCAGATTCCGGATATCGCCATCGTGGTCAGCGATATCCTGATGCCTGGCGAATTGAATGGCCGGCAACTGGCCGAACACATATTGCACAAACACCCCCGCATGCAGATTATCTTGATGAGCGGTTACACCGACGAGAGTGACGACGCTAACAATGAACGTCTGCCGGTTTTGGCCAAACCCTTTATCCGCCAGGATCTAGCCAGGGCATTGCAATTCGGCAAGAAGGAGAGGTCATGAAAGAGCACGACAACGGCAAACTGATTGCCATCGTCGAGGATGATCCCGATGTCGCCAAAATCATCGAGCAGGTGCTGGCTGATTTCGGCTTTCGCACCGTCTGGTGCCGCAGTGCCAGCGATCTGCTGCGCCGATTGCGTACCCTGGCCCCCGAGCTTTGCATCATTGACCTCGGACTACCGGACATGGACGGCATCGAGGCCATGCAACGAGTTCGCAGCCAAACCCCTTGCGGCATCATGATCCTGACCGGTCGCGCCCATGTCAGCGACCGCGTCATGGGATTGGAAATGGGGGCCGACGACTACATGCTCAAACCCTTCGAGCCGCGCGAACTGGTCGCCCGCGTGCGCAGCATCCTGCGCCGCCGGGAAAACGTGGCGGATAACCCGCCGCAACAGTTGGCCTGTTTTGCTGGCTGGCAATTCAATCTGGCCAACTACACATTGCTCGGACCGGGTGGCGCCGAACAGGTGCTGAGTACCGCCGAGGCCGAATTGCTCAAGGTCTTCGTACACAATCCGAACCGGATTCTGCAGCGTGAGAAACTGATGGGCAGCCGGGACGTCAGTCCGAGCGACCGGGCCATCGATGTGCGCATTTCGCGCCTGCGGCGAAAGCTGGAGCCGGATGCACAAAGTCCTTCGTTGATCAAAACAGTTTATGGCGCCGGCTACCTGTTTCTTTCTGCGGTCGACTGGTCTGGCGAAGAAAATAAAGCACCACAGAAATAGCCGTCAGACGATGTAAAAAAGGGCTGAAATTCAGCCCTTTTTGCTTGTCGACCGGAGAAATCCGCCGTTCGTTATTCGTCCTCGTCGTGTAACTGGAACTTGCTGGCCAATTGCTGCTGAATGTTCGGCGGCACAGCAGCATAACGGGAGAATTCGATGCTGTAGCTCCCCAGGCCGCCGGTCAGCGACTTCAGGCGCGACTGGTAATCATTGAGTTCAGCCAGCGGCACTTCACCACTGATCGCCGCCATGCCGCGCCCTCGTCCGTCGGTGCCGGTAATGTGGCCACGTCGGCTGGAAAGATCACCGGACAAATCACCAATGGAAGCTTCCGGTACAACAATCTCGATATTGACGATAGGCTCCAGCACAATCGGCTTGGCGTTACGAATCGCGTCAATCGTGGCCTTCCGGCCGGCAATGGCAAACGCAATATCCTTTCCATCGACTGCATGCGTTTTACCGTCAAAAACCGTCACTTTCAGGTCGTCGACCGCATAACCCGCCACAACACCACCCTCCAATGCCTGGCGCACCCCCTTTTCAACCGCCGCCATGAAAACCCCTGGGATGACGCCGCCCTTTACTGCATCGACAAATTCAAATCCTGCACCACGATCCTTCGGCTCAATACGTAGATGTACCTCCCCAAATTGACCGGCACCACCGGACTGCTTCTTGTGGCGATGCCCCCCCTCAGCCGAAGTGGTGATGGTTTCACGATAAGGAATGCGCGGTGGCTTGGTATCCACTTCCAGCTTGTACTGGCTGCTCATCTTGGCCAACTTGGCTTTCAAGTGGATTTCACCGAGACCGCGAATAACGGTTTCGTTGCTGCTTGGATGGCGCTCGACAATAAAGGTTGGGTCTTCAACGGCCAGTTTGCCGAGAATTTCGAACAGGCGCTGCTCGTCACCCTTCTTTTTGGTTTCTACCGCCAGACCAGCCATCGGACGCGGAAACACCAGCGGCACCAGATGAATGTGATCTTCATCATGCGAATCGTGCAACACACAGTCAAAATCGATTTCTTCAACTTTGGCAATAGCCCCGATATCGCCCGGCAGCAAGGTATCAACCTCAACGCTCTCCTTACCCTGAAGCTGATACAAATGCGCCACCTTGAACGGCCGCTTGCCATCACCCACAAACAGTTGCATGTCCTTCTTCAACGTCCCCTGGTGCACCCTGAAAATCCCAATCTTGCCCATGTAAGGATCAGAAACCACCTTGAAAACATGGGCCAGCACATGCTTTGTCGCATCGGGCACGGACTGAAAAGCTTCGGAAACATCACCTGGTGCCCCCTTGTAGAAAGCTTGCGGATTGCCTTCAAGCGGGCTGGGTGCCAGCGAGCTCAGCACATGCAATAGTTCCTTGATACCAGCACCGGTCTTCGCCGAAGTAAACAAAATGGGAATCAGGTGGCCTTCGCGCAAAGCTTTTTCGAAAGGGGCGTGCAGGTCGGTAACTGCGGGATCGCTACCGTCCTCCAGATAGCGGGCCAACAGGTCCTCATCCTCCTCGACGATCTGATCAATCAGCGCACGATGTGCCTCGGCCACCGAAGCAAAATCGGCATCACCCACCTCATGCTCCAACACCTCAACCACATCCGCCGAACCATGGGCCGGCAGATCCAGCAACATGCAAGCCTTGCCGAAACGCTCGCGAATTTCCGCTACCAAGCCAGGCAAGTCGATATTCTCAGCATCAATCTTGTTGATGACAATCATTCGACATAATTTTCGCTCGGCAGCAAGGTGCATCATGCGCTCGGTCATTACTTCAACACCGGCCTGCGCGTTGATCACGATCAACGCCGTATCTACAGCGGCCAAGGCCGCAATCGACTGACCGGCAAAATCCGGATATCCAGGCGTGTCGAGCAATTGAATTCGGGTTTCGTCGTAAGTCAGATTAGCCATTGCAGAGTTCAGTGAATGACCTGCGTCTTTTTCCTGCGCGTCGAAGTCGGAAACCGTATTTCCACGGTCAACACTGCCTTTGGCGGAAATTTGACCGGCGGCATGCAGCAACGCCTCAACCAAGGATGTTTTCCCGGCAGCACCATGGCCTACCAGAGTGACACTACGGATGGATTCGATCGATTTGCTGGACATGACGCCCTCTCCTGTTTCAATAAGCTATAAATCTATGGGACTTCGCACGCCAACTCAAGAAAATTACGCCCCTTTCGGGGCGTAATCTCGATAAGACCAGTTCAGCGTTATCGGTACTTAATCACGAATCAACTCGCGCCAATTGACGCGTCGTGCACCATAGGGTGGCGTTGTCTGCTGTCCGCTATCCGATGTCTTTAAGGTACCGTCGGAACCCGTAACCAAAATCTTGACTTTGCCATCCGGCAGCTTGATTCGCTGAATACCCACCACCAGACTGTTACCCAGCGAGGTCAATGTCCCTGCATGAATCTTTGGCGTCGTATCATTAACGGTACAGGTACCAATCGGCAACTGATAAATATTGCTTCGACCGCTTGCAAGGCAGATACCGCTTTCCGGGATATTGGTAGCAAAAGTCAAAATATTCCCTTCCAGAACCGGGTCCACCAAGGACACCCGTTCAGCGCCACCATCGGCGGGAATATCCGGAAAATCCAGGTACCAACCCAATTGCGCGTCCGATACCGAGCTAGCAGAAACCGAACTTCCCGAGACCGTCAATTTCTGCAACTTGCTCTTGGGTGAGCTCAGCGTCCCCTGCTCTTCGTAATCGTCGATGATTCCATAAAACGACTGTCCAGTTTTATCCGTCATATCAGCCGCTTCGATGAATTTTCCGCTGCCGATATAGACGGTAGTCTTGTCGTTACAAACAGTCAGTTCAGGTTCGGTAGTAAAAGGCTGTCCCATATTGGCAAGCTTTACGACATCCCCAGTATTCGGGTTGATACGCCACAGATTGCCATCCAGGTCGCCACCGTACACTTTGAGAATGGTATGGTCATACCCCCCTTTGACCACCTGCGGCGAGAAGCGGGAGAAACCATTGGCAGTGCTACTGACCGCAATATCTCGAATCACAGCCCCTGTGTAGGCATTAAGGACAATCAACTTTGAGCTACCGCCCGCCGGATTGATACCGGAGGAAATCAGGGCCGCCCAAGTTGAATTACCGGAAGCATCAAGCACCTTGCCCAACCAGGGCCGAGCCAGCGCATAACCAATACTGGAACCGACAGAGGCTGTTTCACTAGTTACTTCCCACAACAACGATGGAGAAGCCGGTGAAGTAACATCCAGCGCAAAAAATCCGGAGACAGGAATCAGCGCATCCACATCATCGCCTTTAGCAACACCACCACCGAGCGCGGCAACCAAGATTGTTTTCCAGACCGCTGCATCAGTATCGCAAGCGCTGACACAGATATCATCAACGGTAATAGAACCATCAACGAAGAAGCGGTGGTTATTACCGTAAGTCGTATCAGCCAAACGCCACATTTCACGCAGCGCTGGCGTCGGTACAAAGGCCCACAACTCATCACCTGTGTTTGCATTGAAGGCGTGCAACATGCCATCGTTAGCACCCACATACAGAACAGGCGTACGCGAACAACTCGTACCAGACTTCAAACCATTCGCAAAAGTTTCGTACCCAGGATCACTATAGTTCCCACTGGCCTTGCAAACGAATTTTGGCGCAGAACCAACAAAATCCCCCAAGACGGCCTCGCGCTGACGGAACAGGCGAAACTCATTAGCATCACGGGTATCAAACCCGGTTTGCCCGCGCAAGTAGTCGATCAAGCGAGCCGTCGTAGCCTGCGCTTTATAATCGGTGGACCATGTCGGATATTGATTTAATTTCGTGACATCAAATTTGCTGGCATGCGAAGAGAGGTTGCCACTGCTAAAAGCTGTCAGCGCGCCGCCATTGTTAAAATAAATCGTTCGGGTATCGGTCGTTGCATCAACCTTGTCGGCCATTTTTCCGGTACAAGCAGTAATATTTCTCGCCGGATCAGCCAGTATGCTTTCTGCACACCAAGTCGCTTGCAAACTGACATTACCGGTATTGATATCAATCTGCCGAGCTTCCATATTGCCCGTCCATTTACCCGTGGTATAGGTTGCAACGTAAGCGTAATTGTCGCCATTCACCGGCTCCGCAGTACTGGTCGCTGCAGCAGAACCGGAACCATATTGAGCGGAAATATTCGCCAACGCATCCTTCAAACTGGAAACCAGAACAGCAGGATCTTGTGCCGAAAAATACTGCCCTCTGCCGTTGACCGCAGCATGCCAAAGGTCATCGATTGCCGTCGGGGAATCGTTGGTTGGTGCTGTCCAATTAGCAGAAGCATTCTTGATATTGAAAAAATCACCACTGGTTGCTGTTTTGTAATCCCGGCGATAGCGCAAATCGCCATCAATGCCCAAACCCAGCGTGAAAGTACTCATATGCTGCGTGCTGTTTTTATCATCCGCAGATACTGGAACATTATTTTCACACACGTCCGCCCCTGTTAGCGGCGAGGTGCAATTACCCAAATCAGTCGTACGCAAATCGGTGTTGTAGTAATACATGGCAACGTCGGCCAATGAGGGAACGGTCCCAGCAGAAGTTCCCTGGTAGTAGGGACGTGGCGTGTTACCACCATCCTGATCACCAATCACGCTTCCTTCGAGGTCAGTTACGCCACTACCACTGGAATTACCATTCCAATAACCATCAGTCGTCAGCAAGGCAAAATTTTGCTGGCAAGAATACTGCATTGGATCATCGATACTTTCCTTGCCGGCAAAAACCCGCCCGGCAAATGCCAAAGCACCGCGCAATGGCGTCCCCCCCGATGTCTCGGCTGCCAATAACTTTGAATACCAAGTGGTACGCTGACTGGCATTGAAATCACGAATCTTCACGTAAGTGGACGTGCTGGATAATTTATTGATCTGTGTATAACCAACCCGGAAGCTGCTATCAATATCCTTGAATGCTTGAGATGCGGCTGTTTTCATCATTGCTAGCCGCGTTCTGTAATAAGCATACCAGTTCGAAAAGTTGGTCATTTCCTCGTCATAAGAACAGCCATCAGTATAGGCGGAACAATCGGTACGAGTGGTCGGTTTATCACCGTTAACCTGGTATTTTGATTGGCCGGACTGAATATTTACCCGACTAAATAGTGTTTCGCCATCAACACCGGCAGTTTCGATTATCTTATTTGAAAACGAAAGCGTTCCACTCAACACCAATTTAGCGGCATCATTCGCCCAAATGCCCGAATCTTTGGCAGTAAGATAAACCGTACAAGAACTTCGACTAAGCACGAATTTATTAGCGCTAGTCGTAATCTGATTATCGACAATCCTCTGCGCCATTGCCCGACAATTATCTGTGCTATTACCCACATCACTTTGGGTCAATGTCAAATTCTTCAACAACTCTACGTCATCAAATTTCAATGAGCTGACTGTTTTACTTCCACTATTCCAACCAGTTACAGTGAAACGCAGAACTGCCGCAGATCCAGTCTCTACCTTATTGAAACTAGGATATTTATACGTCGATGTCTTTTTTGCTTGGCAAGTCGTCAGCGCAGAATTGCTGCACCAGCGATAAGGGACTTCGACAACATAAGATCCACTTTTTGTCGAAGCGCAATCAGTTGCATTGTCATTTGTACAATACAAAGGTTTTAAATTATAAAAATAAGGAGTGCTGTTGTTAACAGTACTAGTCGTGGTGTAGGTTGCATTCGGATATTGGTAACTGCTATTGGTCACACAGTTGCTACTACTGTCACACCATCTACGATCAGTATATTGTTGGAGCAGATTTTTTTTGGTGCTGGAAGTGTCGTAGCCATCTTCAGGAACCTCCTTCCAGGCGCCCGAATTGGCCGAGGTCATTTCTGGATAACTGCTACCATCCGCTTTGACCCCCGGCGAATAACGAATTCTTGGATCATAGTACTGCTTGTTAAATGCACTGCTGCTAAATGGCGGCATGCCGATTCGGCACCCCGTCAGGCTGCTCGTGGAATTATTCTGGCGGCACAAACTATCATCGACAAAATCCGGGGTGTAATCCCAAGCCATAGACCCTGAATCGTCCAGAATAAACAGCAGATTCGGGGGGACACGTTGAGCAGAAGCCTTGGCCAAAGGCACTTGTGAAAGTTTGACATCGGCTGCGTGCGCAAGCACGGACGAAAGCACGATACACGATGCCAGGAGGACGATTTTCTTTTGGACCATGATGATTCTCCTCACCGGATTCAATACGTAATAACTTGCACGATCGATTCGGAACGTCTGGGTCCCAGAGCCCGCACCGTAATTCTATAAAGCGCCGATATGCCGCCTGTTGCCAGCGACCCCGGACCAATTTTTACCGATTCTTGATTAATCGTATTACCGCTTTCCGGACAACGCCCTGGTGTTGGTGGGCCAATCTCGTTACAAAGGCGGTGTATTACCAACCACATCTGAAAACCATTTTGATCAGCCAGCTTCAATGCATTGGCATCCCAATTCAGAGTGAGAATATCGCCATCCGTCAAACCAAAACTGTGCGTCGCATAATAACCATTGCCAGCATGGTTATTTTCCAGATCAGCAGCCCCAGCAAGCCAATTCATTGCTACCTCGACCCCTACGTCGGTTACAGCGACACCTTGTTGCCTGAAGCCAATATTGCCGGCAACCCCTGTTGCAGAGTCCAGACTGCGAAACATGGACAAAGCACCAATAACCATCGCAACCAAAGCGATCAGTGCCAAAAGCAGCACAGCACCTTGCTGTCTTTTTTTGCCGGCTAATCTCATGACGACATCCCCCAGACAATATTTCTAAGAGGAATGACAACCTCTGTCGTGCTATAGCGGTAGCGCTGCCAGTTATCAACACCGTCCAGCGTTATTGCCGTTTGTCCGTTCCATTGAGGCACCGTCGTTGTCGTATCCGCCGCGCCGGATTGCTGGGAACGCGCAACGACTGCAATTCGAATGACTCGCAAATTTGTCCAGTCATCTTGCGATGGAGTGCAGCCACCGGCATCACATATTTCCGTGCGCCAAGTATCTACTGCACTATTCTGTCCTCCGCTGGCAATACCAAACTCGGCACGCAACATGACAACACCATCACTGACGGGTTCCCATACAAGCGTATCGTTCTCATTGCCTGCGCAGTTATTCAACTGATGATTGCAACGAACCAAGCGACCACCACGCACTGCGTAATAAACATGACTCAACCCATTTCTATGTCCGAGATTGAATAGGCGGCCATTTGTGTAGTTCGCTGTTGCTACGCCGAATCCTCCCGGTTTGTTCCGCGTGGGCGTCACATTGGCGCAACTCGCCCGGCGACTTGGATAGGCAGCATCCCCATACACAAGGGAAGCCGCAGTTCCGGAACCGTTGCAAGCAACCGCTCCTGGACCATCGGTAATTTCATAAATGCTGCACGAAGTACCCGCACCTGTCGGCACAGCTAAAACGAGATCGCCAGCACTGACCCCCCCCGTGTTGCCAACCGTAATATTGCCGGCACCATTGTCAGTGCCAAGCAAGGTTCCTTCTGCAGAAACGCCAATATCACTGGAGCCGAAGGCAACGCCAACAACATCGGTATTCGGATCTCCTGCCGGGATACCCGGAGGATTAATTGATACGGGGAAAAATGGGACATCATCAACAGCAAATGTAATATCGGTCGGTGTTCTCTCACTGTTGTAGCCCAAAACCGTGCCACCAATGCAGTTATCGATAAGTCCGGCATGGTTTGCAAAAACACCATACCCGGCCATTCGTAGATCACGTTCCATCATGTAGACAGAGAAGGCTGCATTGGATTGCGCATCGGCACCTGTCGTTGTTCCTCTACGCATCGTTTCGAAGAAATACATCGATTGCGTTACGGCCAATATGGTCAGCATGCCAATGACCACCGCAACCATCATTTCCACTAACGACATACCCCGTTCGCGCATTGAATTTCGCATTTCAGTTTCTCGCGACGGCTGCCACATGCACATATTGATGCTCCTCTTCAATCCCGGGGCTGCGCCACGTCAAAGTAACTGTGGCTTGCGTGTTGTTTATTTCAATGACAGCCTGACCACCGGGCAAGCTCTGCGCTATCCGATCCCCCCAAGCCGCGCCATTACATCCCACATCCCCGGCTGCGTAGGTTCCTGCACAACCACCCAACTCATTTGGCGCTACAGCCCATAAATCTCCAACAATCTGGTTTGCAACAAATGCTGCATCTGCACGTGCCTTTGCCTCTCCCTGTGCCTTGATCGCACTGGCCTGACCTCCTGCCAGTCCCAGCAGGCCCAGTGAAAAAATCAGGACTGCGATGAGCGCTTCAAGCAGCACCATGCCCTGTTGCGCCCCCCCTCTTTGAGCGAGTGGATGTTTGGATGTCAGCATTTCAGCACCCCCTGGGATCATCTGAGCTTGTGATTGAGGGATCACACAGCTTTGCCTGACCAGCTGTTCCAACGGCAATACGCAAACAGCGCACACTCCCGCCATCAGCCATACAAGCCTCGTCGGTATGCCTGACATTGATTGCGAAGCTTCCACCCCCTGATCCGGACGGATCAATCGTACCAGCCGGACAATTTGATGCATTTGCACTGACTCGACCGAGGGCTGAATAACACAATGCTGCACTTCCTCCGAGATCAACTTCAACCCGATCACCAGCTTCAAACGACCCTTTGGCCAATATCACGGGATCACTATCGTTACAGTTCACCGGCGGAACTGCCTGTTTGTCGATTGCGCCACCGCATGCACCAGCCGCAGGACAGTGACTTACAACCCAATGTTTTCCCTGGGCAGTCTCTGCGCAAGAGTTTTCAAGTGAATCAACGATTTGAAGAATGACCGTGTTGTTGCTTCGGATGGCTTCACCGCGAGCAACCTGCAAGCCATTCAAAACACTCTCAGCGGCAGATCTAACACTGAGACCATTCAGATACTTGGCAAGACTCGGTGCAGCGACACTCAGGATAATCGCCATAATGGCCACGACCACCATGATTTCAACTAACGAAAACCCTCGCTGAGCGGAAGATTTCATTAACATTCCTGTCCTTTGATCAACCAGCAGGCTTTGCTGGCACTAGCCCCCTTGAACTGCGTGGTCGACTTCTGATTCCCCTCGCTCAAGGTATAAGTACCTTCGCTGTTGATTTGTGCGGTTGCGGTTAATGTAAAACCCTGTCCACCATTGGTCAGCGCACAAGACAGCGTGTAATGTTGAGCAACTGGTGTGGCAATTCGGCATCCGCCATCACCATAGTTCCGGTTGTCCAGATAAGACTGCTCCATTCGACTTCCCCATGTCGAGAGTTGAGAGACTGCCTCTACCGCTCTGGAACGCCGAACATGATCCATATAACCCGGCACGGCAATTGACAACAAAATGCCTATGACTGCCACTACGAGCATTAACTCAATCAGGCTGAACCCGTGCATGGATCGTGAACTAGCAGGCGGATGGTGATACATGGCTTGTTTCTTTCTCAAGATTTCTGTTTGTAGGATCGTTCTGGGGCTTTAAAAAATCAATGTGCAGCCGATGTACGGCGCATATATACCGCTCAGCGGATTACTGACTCAAGCTTTGCGAAGACCACCGAGCAAGATACTCAAGCGCTGATTTTTATTGTCGCGATGAGTCGTTCAACAAAATAAGGGCCGAACAGAAGCAGCATGACAACGACCACCAGCACCATCACGAAACCGGCAATCAACTGAATTTCGACCCGTGAATACTTGGGTTTTTGGCTGCGTGCAAACAGCCAAGGCCCCAGAACAGGCAATACCAAAGCCAGCGCAAAGCTACGCCACCCGTGCTCAAAGGAAGCAGGCAATAACTGCAGGTAACTAACCAGCAACAAAGCCCCTCCAACCGCAACGAGAAGCGCTGCCAACATGACGAACAGCGTGAACCAGATGTCCATTATTTCGTCGCTTTTACTGGGCGCTGCCAGTTGCTTACGGTTACTTGTTTCGCCCGTGATACGGTCAACGCGTCCGGCGGTGCATTTTTGGTCAACGTCGTTCCTGCACCAAGCGTAGCACCACGACCGACTATTACTGGAGCCACCAGTTGCGTATCGGAGCCGATGAAGACATCGTCCTCGATAATGGTCTTGAATTTGTTTGCCCCATCGTAGTTGCAAGTGATGGTACCGGCCCCGACATTGACTCGCTGCCCGATCTCGGCATCACCGATGTATGCGAGGTGATTGGCCTTCGATTTATCGCCGATCCGGCTTTTCTTGACTTCAACAAAGTTACCAATATGCACTTCGGCACCGAGTTCAGCACCTGGACGCAGACGGGCATACGGACCAATAACGCCATCAGGACCAATACTGGCTTCCTCGATATGGCAATAAGCCGCGATCCTGGTCCCCGGACCGACCCTGACGTTCTTCAAAACACAGTAGGGACCAATTTCTACGGCATCCGCCAGTTCGTTCATTCCCTCAAAGACGCAACCGACATCGATGCTGACATCTCGCCCGCAAGTCAATCGTCCACGAACATCGATACGCGCAGGGTCAGCCAGACGTACTCCGGCATGCAAAAGCCCCTCTGCCAAATTCCGCTGATGCTGACGCTCAAGCTCAGCCAGTTGCACTTTGCTATTAACACCGAGCACTTCCCATTCATTATTCGGCTGCGCAGTTCTGATGGTGACTCCTTCAGCCACCGCCAGTGCAACAATATCTGTCAAATAGTACTCGCCTTGCGCATTGTCATTTTTTAATTGTCCCAGCCATCGGGCCAAGTGTGCTGTCGGAATTGCCATGATGCCAGTATTGACCTCACAGATTGTTTTTTGAGCAGCATTTGCATCCTTCTCTTCAACAATCCGCTCAACCTCGCCCTTGGCATTACGCACGATACGGCCATATCCCGAAGGATTATTCATATTGACCGTAAGAATCCCCAAACCATCGGCAGCGACCTGCAGCAGACGTTCAAGTGTCTCTGGCCTGGTGAGCGGCACATCGCCATAAAGCACTAGTGTTTGCCCCCCAGCGCCCAACATCGGCATGGCTTGCGCCACGGCATGCCCCGTTCCAAGTTGCTGTGCCTGCTCTGCCCAGCAAATATCAGGTGCACTTAGCGATGTCCGCACAACTTCACCGCCATGGCCAGACACGACAATCATTTTGCCCGGAGCCAGAGATCGTGCTGTATCAATGATATGTGCGGCCAGTGACTTGCCTGCCAATGGATGCAACACCTTCGGCAAGTTGGAGTACATCCGTTTGCCTTGACCGGCCGCCAAAATAATTATGTTCATGACTTTACTGAGCTTTCTTCTCTGATTGGGCGCCAACCACGTCGTCCAGCACGGCTTTACCACGCGCGGATACAGACCAATGCAGAACATTCTTGTCATTAATACGAGTTTCAATAATCCCTAGGGACTTCATGACATTCAGACGCTGACTGACGAAGTCACGCTGCAAATCGGTCGCATCGCAAATTGCCGCCAGATTTCCATATACAAATGGCTCAGCAGCCAGGGCACGCAATATCTCTACATCATTGTACGAAAGCACATCGCGTGGATCAGGCTCAGCGGGCTTGCTTGCTTCCGGCTCCACCCTGGACAGGGTTGGCGGCATTTCATCGTGTTTCTGCTTGATCTGGACCACTTCGTGCCTGACTTGCTCGACCTGTCTCAAGAGTCGCTGTACCAGATTTTCAAACAATCGGCGCGATGCAATCACGTAGATCAGGCAAAACCCGGCGAAGGTAAAAAAGTCAACCGGCTTGGTGCGAGCGCCTTCGAGCAAGGTGCTGGAAATCATGTTGAGGAACAATGGTACGGTCAACGCCGCCACTACCCCAAAAATCGGGTATTTGACCCAATCACGTCGAACTGGGCCAGTTGAACGCTCTGCCGCCCGATCTGCCAGAAAATAATTTGCGGCTCCGCCCAGAACGCCGGCCAGAATCATTATCAGCAAGATGAGCAGCATATGAACGTCCAGCACTCCGTTCGGTGCTGTAATTTGAAAAGCAGTTTGAAGCTCATTCGACATTGTGGTCCCCTTGTAACGAAGTAGCATTTTTACATAAACAAAAACCCCGCGGGTCTGAACCGGCGGGGTTTTTGGTATCGTACAAAACGTTCAGCGTGGCAGGGTGCTATTACCCATCAGGAAAATATCCACTTCGCGGGCAGCCTGACGTCCCTCGCGGATCGCCCAGACAACCAGCGACTGGCCACGACGCACGTCGCCGGCAGCAAAAACACCGTCGACGCTGGTGCGGTAGCAGCCTTCGCCATCGGTCGTCGCCTTGGCATTCTGACGGGCATCCTTGTCAACGCCGAAGGCATCGAGCAGGCTGCCGACCGGATTGACGAAGCCCATTGCCAGGAAGGCAGCATCGCACGGCAGTTCGAATTCGGAACCGGCGACTTCGCTCATCTTGCCGTCCTTCCATTCGACGCGCACGCCCTTCAGCGCCTTGACATTACCCTGGCCGTCCTCGACGAAAGCCTTGGTCGCCACGGCGAATTCACGCACCGTCGCACCCTCCTTGTGGGAAGACGAAGTACGCATTTTCAGTGGCCAGTACGGCCAGGTCAGCGCCTTGTTTTCCTGCTCCGGCGGTGCCGGCATCAGTTCGAACTGGGTCACCGAGGCCGCGCCGTGACGGTAGCTGGTGCCGACGCAATCGGAACCGGTATCGCCGCCACCGATGACGATGACGTGCTTGCCCTTGACGCTGATCGGATTCTTGACGCCCTGCTGGACTTCCTTGCTCTGCTGAATGAGGAATTCCAGAGCAGCATAGACACCCTTGTATTCACGCCCCGGGACCGGCAGATCGCGCGGAACTTCCGAACCGGCGGCAAGGATGACAGCATCGAAATCCTTCTTCAGCTGTTCGGCAGAAATGGTCTCGGTCGCATCGTTGTTGATGCCGGCCGGGAGATTCCTGTCACCGACGATGACCTTGGTGCGGAAGACCACGCCTTCGGCTTCCATCTGCGCCACACGACGGTCGATCACCGACTTGTTCAGCTTGAAGTCGGGAATGCCAAAGCCGAGCAGACCGCCCACCCGGCTGCTCTTCTCGAACACCGTAACGGCGTGCCCGACGCGTGCCAGCTGCTGTGCCGCAGCCATGCCTGCGGGGCCGGAGCCGACGATGGCAACCTTCTTGCCGGTCTTGGTCTTGGCCGGTTGCGGCACGACCCAGCCCATCTCCCAGCCCTTGTCGATGATGAAATGCTCAATCGACTTGATACCGACCGGCGCTGCATTGATGCCCAGCGTACAGGCAGCTTCGCAGGGGGCCGGGCAGATGCGGCCGGTGAAATCCGGGAAGTTGTTGGTCGAGTGCAGGACATCCAGCGCCTGCTTCCAGTTGCCCTTGTAAACCAGATCATTCCAGTCCGGAATGATGTTGTTCACCGGGCAACCGTTGTTGCAGAACGGAATGCCGCAATCCATGCAGCGCGCGCCCTGTGTCTTGGCAGCGTCGTCGGACAAGGTCTGGACGAACTCCTTGTAGTGCGTCAGACGCTTCTCAACCGGTTCGTAAGCCTCTTCGAGACGTTCGAACTCCATGAAACCAGTCGGCTTGCCCATTATGCGGCCTCCTTCCGTGCAGCAGCGGCCATTTCGGTCAAGGCGCGCTTGTATTCGTGCGGATAGACTTTGACAAATTTCTCGCGATAAGCATCCCAATCGGCAAGAACTCGCTTGGCAGTTTCACTGCCGGTGTACTCGACATGCCGGGTAATCAATTCGCGCAATTGGGTTTCGTCAGCCTCACCGCAATGCAATGGCTCCCCAGCCACATGACGGTTGGCCAAGACAACCTTTTCCAGTGCCACTTGGGCAAGATTGCAGCGATGCTTGAAGCTGCCATCCTCGTCCAGCACGTAGGCAATACCCCCCGACATGCCGGCAGCGAAGTTCCGCCCGGTCATGCCGAGCACGACCACGGTGCCGCCGGTCATGTATTCGCAACCGTGATCGCCAACACCTTCGACCACCGCTGTACCGCCGGAATTGCGCACACAGAAGCGTTCGCCACCGACCCCGGCAAAGAAGGATTCGCCATCCGTCGCACCATACATCACGGTGTTGCCACAGATGATGTTTTGCTGCGTATCACCACGGAAATCCGGGCTCGGCTTGATGATGATCCGGCCACCCGACAAGCCCTTGCCGACGTAGTCGTTGCCTTCACCGGTCAGTTCCAGCGTCACGCCTCGCGCCAGGAAGGCACCGAAAGCTTGGCCTGCTGTACCGGTCAACTTGATGTGGATGGTGTCATCCGGCAAGCCAGCGTTGCCATACCGCTTGGCGACTTCACCCGACAACATCGTTCCGCAGGTGCGATTGACATTGATGATCTTTGTTTCGATCTGGACCTTCTGGCCCTTTTCCAAGGCCGGCTTGGCCTGCTCGATCAGCTTGTGGTCGAGCGCCTTGTCGAGGCCATGATCCTGACCTTCGGTATGACGACGCGGCACATCGGCTGGTACGTTCGCCTGATGGAAGACCTTGGAAAAATCCAGCCCTTTCGCTTTCCAGTGTTCGATACCGTGACGGGTATCGAGCAGGTCAACCCGACCAACCAGATCGTCGAACTTGCGGATGCCCAACTGGGCCATGATTTCGCGTACTTCTTCGGCAACGAAGAAGAAATAATTGACCACGTGTTCCGGTTGACCGGAGAAGCGCTTGCGCAGCTCGGGATCCTGCGTCGCAACGCCGACCGGGCAGGTGTTCAGATGACACTTGCGCATCATGATGCAACCTTCGACAACCAGCGGCGCCGTGGCAAAGCCAAACTCGTCGGCACCAAGCAAGGCACCGATGACGACATCGCGACCGGTCTTCATCTGACCATCGACCTGCAAGCGGATACGCGAACGCAGGCGATTCAGCACCAGCGTCTGCTGCGTTTCGGACAGCCCGAGCTCCCACGGCGTACCGGCATGCTTGATCGACGACACCGGCGAAGCGCCGGTACCACCGTCAAAACCCGCGATCACGACGTGATCTGCCTTAGCCTTGGCTACACCAGCGGCAACCGTGCCAACACCGACTTCCGAGACCAGCTTGACTGAAATAGACGCCGTGGAATTGGCGTTTTTCAGGTCATGAATCAGCTGCGCCAAATCTTCGATTGAATAAATATCGTGATGCGGCGGCGGCGAGATCAGGGTCACGCCCGGCACTGAGTGACGCAGCTTGCCGATGTACTCGGAAACCTTGGCACCCGGCAACTGGCCGCCTTCACCCGGTTTGGCACCTTGCGCCATCTTGATCTGGATCTGGTCGGCATTGACCAGGTATTCGGCTGTCACGCCAAAACGCCCCGAGGCAACCTGTTTGATCGCCGAACGCAGGGAATCACCTTCCTGGAATACATAGTCACGCTCAATGCGCGACGCGCCAATGATTTCCGACAACGTCTGCCCGGCCTTCAGTGGCTGGAAGCGCTTGGCATCTTCACCGCCTTCACCGGTATTCGACTTGCCGCCGATACGGTTCATGGCGACGGCCAGCGTGGTATGCGCTTCGGTCGAAATGGAACCGAGCGACATCGCGCCGGTCGCGAAACGCTTGACGATTTCCTTGGCCGACTCGACTTCTTCCAGCGCAATCGCAGCGCCCTGCGGCTTAAACTCGAACAGACCACGCAGCGTCAGGTGACGCTTGGTCTGATCGTTGATCAGCTTGGCGTATTCCTTGTAAGTCTCATACTTGTTCGAGCGCGTTGCATGCTGCAACTTGGCAATCGAATCTGGCGTCCACATGTGGTCTTCGCCACGCGTACGGAAGGCGTATTCGCCACCGGCATCCAGCATGCTGGCGAGCACCGGATCAGCCGAAAAGGCCTCCTTGTGCATGCGAATGGCTTCTTCTGCCACTTCGAACAGACCGATACCCTCAATGTTCGACGGCGTACCGGTGAAATACTTTTCGACGAAGTCCTTTTTCAGACCGATGGCTTCAAAAATCTGCGCTCCGGTATAGGACATGTAGGTCGAGATGCCCATCTTGGACATAACCTTGCATAGGCCCTTGCCAACCGCTTTGATGAAGTTCTTGACGTACTTCTCGGCTTTCTCGGCATCACCCTTAGCCAACGACTGGATCGTTTCCAGCGCCAAGAATGGATGCACGGCTTCGGCGCCAAAACCGCCGAGCAGAGCAAAGTGATGCACTTCACGCGCAGAACCGGTTTCGACAACCAGGCCCGCGCTGGTACGCAGACCTTGCTTAACCAGGTGTTGATGAATGGTCGATGTGGCCAGCAATGCCGGAATCGCGACATTTTCGGCATCCAGCTTGCGATCAGAAACGATCAGCACATTGGCACCGGAACGTACCGCATCCTCAGCATCTGCCGCCAACGAAGCGAGACGTGCTTCGATGCCATCTTTGCCCCAAGCTACCGGATAGCAAATATCGAGCTCGAAAGAGCGGAATTTGTTCGACGTATATTTGTCGATATTGCGCAGCTTTTCCATATCAGCACAGGTCAGCACAGGCTGTGCAACCTCGAGACGGATCGGCGGATTGATATCGTTGGTATTCAGCAGATTCGGTTTCGGACCAATGAAGGAGACCAACGACATAACCAATTCCTCACGGATCGGATCGATCGGTGGATTGGTCACTTGAGCGAACAGCTGCTTGAAATAGGCGTATAGCGTCTTGTTTTTCGCCGACAGTACCGGCAAAGCAGAATCGGTCCCCATCGAACCGGTCGCTTCTTCGCCGTTCTGGACCATCGGCTCCAGGATGACCTTGATATCTTCCTGGGTGAAGCCGAAGGCTTGCTGACGATCAAGCAGGCTGGCATTTGTTGCATTGCACGACTCAATCGCGGCTGGCACTTCGTCCAGCTTGATACGGATCTTGTCGATCCACTCACGGTAAGGCTTGGAGTTAGCCAGGGAGTCCTTGAGTTCCTTGTCATCGATGATCCTGCCCTGTTCCATGTCGATCAGGAACATCTTGCCCGGCTGCAGACGCCACTTCTTGACGATCTTCTTCTCGGGAATCGGCAACACGCCGGATTCGGAAGCCATGACAACGAAATCATCATCCGTCACCAAATAGCGAGCCGGACGCAAGCCGTTGCGATCAAGCGTTGCACCGATCTGGCGGCCATCGGTGAAGGCTACGGCAGCAGGACCGTCCCACGGTTCCATCATCGCAGCATGGTATTCGTAGAAGGCACGACGATTCTCGTCCATCGTCGAGTGCTTTTCCCAGGCTTCAGGGATCATCAGCATGACTGCCTGAGCGAGCGAGTAGCCGCCACCCATGACCAGCAGTTCGAGCGCGTTGTCGAATGCGGCGGAGTCGGACTGACCCGGATAATGCAACGGCCAGACCTTCTTCAGATCGTCGCCGAGGATTGGCGAAGAAATCGCCTGTTCACGGGCCTTGAACCAGTTAACGTTGCCACGCACCGTATTGATTTCGCCGTTGTGGGCGATATAACGAAACGGATGCGCCAGGTCCCAAGTCGGAAAGGTATTGGTCGAGAAGCGTTGGTGCACCAGCGCCAGTGCCGAAACAGTGCGCTTGTCCTGCAAGTCAAGGTAATAAACGCCAACCTGATCGGCCAACAACAGACCCTTGTAGTTAACCGTACGAGCAGAAAATGATGGAACGTAAAATTCTTGTCCGTGCTTGAGGTGCAATGACTTGATGGCATTTGCGGCGCGACGACGGATGATGTAAAGCTTCCGTTCAAGCGCATCAGTCACGAAGATGTCCGGACCACGACCAACGAAAACCTGGCGGATTACCGGCTCTTTGGCACGCACCGTCGGAGACATCGGCATTTCGCGGTTGACCGGCACATCACGCCAGCCCAATACGCGCTGCCCTTCCGCAACGATGGAGCGCTCAATTTCTTCCATGCAGGCATGCCGAGATGCGGCTTCTTGCGGCAGAAAAACCATCCCAACGCCATATTCACCGGCAGGCGGCAACTCAACCCCCTGAGTCGCCATTTCTTCCCGATAAAACAGGTCCGGAATCTGGATCAGCAGACCGGCGCCATCGCCTTGCAACGGATCGGCCCCTACGGCGCCACGGTGATCAATATTTTTCAGGATCAACAGACCCTGCTCAATAATGCCGTGACTCTTCTGACCCTTGACATGGGCAACGAAGCCCACGCCACAGGCGTCGTGCTCGTTGGCGGGGTCGTACAAACCCTGCCGATCAGGTACAGCCGATTCCATCACACGCGTTCCTTCACTTAGTTCGGCCTTTTTGCTGGCCAATCATGAAAAAAGCCGAGTGACGTTTTATCACTTCGGCCTGCATAAAAACAAAGGCAACCGCAGATTTTAACGGACAAAGCCCTTTCTACTCAAGCAACCAAGACGCACCAATCAGGTGCATGCATTATCAATTGCGCAAGCTATTTGAGCGTCAGAAGCAACATCCGACAACTCTGCACTTCCAATTCCCTTTTGCAATACAAGTCGCAAACGCCCATCTTGGACCTTTTTGTCGTGACGCATCAATTCCAAATAACGTTGCGCACCCAGTTTTGGCCCGGCAACAGGCAAACCCCCACGAACAAATAGAGCCTTGATCCGTAACAATTGATCCTGCGTCAGCCACCCCAAGCTACGCGAAAGCTCACAAGCAATCATCGTACCCGCAGCGACAGCCTCACCATGCAGCCATTCTCCGTAACCCAAACCAGTTTCGATAGCATGCCCAAACGTATGACCAAGATTAAGTAGCGCACGCTCGCCTGTTTCTCGCTCATCGGCTGCGACAACCGCCGCCTTGTTCGCACAGGAACGATGAACGGCATACGCCAGCGCACCGCGATCACGCGCCAACAAGTTTTCGAGATTAATTTCCAGCCAAGCAAAAAACTCAGGGTCGCGAATTAGCCCATACTTGATCACTTCCGCAAGACCCGCCCTCAATTCCCGATCCGGCAAGGTATCCAAGCTCGCAATATCGGCAAGCACAAGTTTTGGCTGATAAAACGCACCAATCATGTTCTTGCCTAGCGGATGATTTACTGCCGTCTTCCCCCCCACGGACGAATCGACCATCGCCAACAACGTCGTCGGCACCTGTATGAAGGGCATTCCCCGCTGGTAGCACGCGGCGGCAAACCCGCCCATATCACCAATCACCCCGCCACCCAAGGCAATCAGTGTGGTATTGCGCTCACAGTGCGCACCGAGCAACGCGTCAAATATCTTATTCAAACTCGCCAGGGTTTTATAAGCCTCACCATCAGGCAAAACGATGGGCAGTACGGCAATACCCGCCTTTTCCAAGGTCGACCGCAACATTCCAAGATATAGCGGTGCAACCGTCGTGTTGCTCAACACAACAACTTTTCGGCGATTTATATAGGGCAACAATAAGTCAGCACGACTGAATAAGTCGCAACCGATATGAATAGGATAGGAACGCTCACCGAGCGCCACCTCCAAGGTTTGAATCATTGTGTATGTGCCAAATGCAATTGCGAAAACTCCCGCAAGATATATTGAACAATTCCGGAAGCAACCAGACGCCCGCCATCAATAACCAAGTGCGCAGTCTCCCTGTATAGAGGGTCGCGGGCCGCATGAAGTTCCTCCAAGCGCGCCAAGGGATCATTGACCTGCAACAATGGACGGTTACGATCATTGCGGGTGCGCTGGTAGAGATAAAAAGGAGGGACGTTCAGGTAGACCACCCAGCCCGTTTCACGCAGACATTGACGGTTTTCTGGATCAAGCACCACACCACCGCCCGTCGCCATGACAATTTCCGGCATGACCGAAAGCTCAGCGATGGTCTGAGACTCACGCCGCCGAAAACCCGGTTCACCTTCAATTTCGAAGATCGTCGGGATCGGCACACCGGTCCGTTCGACGATTTCATGATCGGAATCGTAGAACGGACGATGCAAGCGACGCGCCAACTGTTTACCGACAGTGGTTTTGCCGGCCCCCATCAGGCCAATCAAATAAATGTTTTTGCTAATGATTTTTAAACAGCGATAAATATTTGAACATCAATGCCGCGCGCTCTCACATGCACCAAACGATCAGGTTGAGTATGGCGCAGCGAAAGTAGCGTTAATGACATTGCCCGTGAGATCCCTTACACCAATAACCACGATGTCATCATTGGTATCATAGGTGATCGGAGTTACCCCTGGAGCCGAAGTAACTTCACTATAGGTATGCCCAGCACTCATCTTCAGTGTCAATTGATTGTCGTAATAACTAACCACCGTCGGAGACGCGCCAAGCATATTAACCTCTGAGGTACTAATAATGAGCTCAGCACCAGAACCTATATAACCCAGTGACAACACACCGTTGCCATCCTTGTCCATGGCATCCCAATCGATAATTTCATTAAAACGCAAGATAACTGCCTCACCGACCACTCTTGCCTTACCCGCTGGCTCTGTTACCGCCAAAGGTGCTGAACTATCTGTTATTGATGAGGATGCCGGATTGCCGGTAAGCGAAAACAAAACCGCACCAGAATTACCTTGATAATCACTCACTCCAACAAAGGTTACGAAGTCCCCCAACACCAGTTCACCTGCAGCATTAGAGCCACTGAACAATGGCGAACTAGCATTTGCGCCAATGTTAATGACTACCGAATTAACACCTACCTCTGCTTTGATTGTTGGATTGTCGCCAAACAATCGGGGATTGCTCAAAATCAAATCCAGTTCCGTAAACAACTCCAAGCGCCCATCTCGATTTTTGTCAAGAGCAGACCAATCAACCGGTTCATTAAAGCTGAAAAGCACCCGCCCAAAGCCGGCAGCGGAAGGTGGCTCATAAAAAGCAACACCCACCGTATCCGCATCGGTATAAAAATACCTTTTATCAGGAGGCTCGATATCCGTCTGAGCACCTTCTGGCTTTTTGATTACCCTTCCCCATTCTGCAAGAAAATCACCCATTTCCCTAACAGCATCACTAACCAAATCCTGCGCATCAACACCGGCTTTCAAGGTCAGCAACTGCTCTTTCGCCTTCATCGCAGGCATGCCGTAGGTAAGGGGAATATTTGTTGCCTGATAATAATCCTTGATTGCTTGCGCCCCGTGCAAACGCAGATACATGGTTTCTGCATCACTACCAGTAGCTTCTAATGCAACCAGTCCCGGAATTAGCGCCGTGTCTACCGATGAATAACGTGCTGCTTCGCCAGCGGTAGGCGATCTACCAAACAGAGTGGTGAAGGCATTATTGATCGAAGCCTCTCGCCCCGCACCGAAGTACATCGATGAATTATCACTTCGCATTATGGAAGCAACCAAATCAACCGAAACCCCACTACTCAGATACTGGGTCCACTCGGTCAGTTTTTCATCGCTTGCGCGCTGCAAGGTATAGGCAAAGAAAACCTTATCAACACTGTTTTTCAATGATTGAAATTCAGCCTGTTTACGAGCTTGCTCGGCGGCCTGTTGGGCCATCGACTGCTCAACAGCATTAACCAAGGCCTGATGCTGCTCCAGAATACTTGTGTAGTCCATATTATCTCTCCGTGCACCAGTGGTACACAATCAGTTCAGTGTTGAGATATTAGAAATAATGCGAGGCGTTATAAATATCAACAGCTCCCGGCGACTGGTTTTTTTCTTCGTATTTTTAAACATGTGTCCCAGCATGGGGATATCACCCAGCAATGGAATTTTGTCCACGTTATTTTCTTGGGAGTTCATGTAAACCCCGCCAACAACGATTGTTCCGCCGTTATCAACGATTACATTGCTTTTGACAATCGAGCTTTTAATCGGTGGCACCCCTTGGACGCTACGCGACCAATCCGGTTCAGCCTTTTCAACGGCGACAAGCATCTTGACCGTTCCATCCGGGGTAATCTGGGGCGTCACCTTCAAGGAGAGTTTTGCCTTCTTGAATTCAAGTTTTGCCGCATCATTACCGGAGGCCGGTTTCCAATAAGGCACTTCAGTACCATCTTCAATTAACGCTTCTACGTTATTGGCAGTAACCACGCGCGGCGTTGAAATCACCTTGCCCAAACCATCAGACTCAAGCGCAGAAACTTCCAGATTGAGAATATTTGTTAGCGAAGAATTGAATAGTGAAAATGCAAATGTACCAGCCCGCTCTGTGGTCGTCGGCAAATTAAAACCAGTCACACCAGAACTCGTTTGACGCCCTGCAACATAAGTGGAACTGCTACCAACCTGGTTGGTAAAACCATTTGTTACGGTAGTTCCGTTCCCGGTCAAAGTAGAGATCAGTTCACTGGTGGTCGACGAATTATTCAAGTAGGGATTGCTATACGTCCCACCCCCAATATTCACGCCACTACCAAGCCGACGTGTTGCACTACTGAGGAAATTCAACTTCATACCGATATCACTCAGGAACGAATCACTGGCCTCCACGACACGGGCTTCAATCAACACCTGACGAGCGCCAATATCTATCGTTTTTATGAATGTCCTTATTTCATCCAGCTTGGATGGAATATCATTAATAAACAATATATTGGACTGCGGATCCGCCACAGCGTTACCACGTTTACTCAGAATTCGCTGAGTGGAATTGATCACTCCGCTCCCACCCCCGGTGGCCGGAGCACCAATCAGCAATTGAGCGACTTCGACTGCTTTTTGGTAATTCAAAACAAACTGCTCCGTGACCAATGGCTCCAGCTCACTGATTTGTTGCCGAGACTCAAAGTCCAGTTTTTCGCGCGTCGCAATTTCATCGCGAGGCGCAATCATGATGATGCTACCCTTCTTGCGCATATCCAGCCCTTTTTGCTGGAAAATGATGTCGATCACTTGGTCTGCCGGGACATCCTTTAGTACGAGCGTCGTATTACCCGTCACCGTTTCACTGATCACCGCATTAAGACCCAATTCTTCGGCCATCAAACGCAACAAGGCACGCACGTCACCATTCTGGTAATTGATGCTGACACGCGGCCCCTGATATCCCACCTTGCTGCCCTGAACCAATTTATTGGGGTCTTCGATGACTTTCTTTACTTCAACGATGAATTGGTTATCGGTTTGGTAGGCGTTATGCTCCCACAGCCCTTTTGGTGAAATGATCATTCGAACATTTTCACCCATTGCCCGGGTTTCCACGCCAACGATGGGGGTGGCAAAGTCTGTAACATCAAGTTTGCGACGCAAGTGTTCCGGAACACTGGTCTTTACGAAATCAACGACCAAATTAGGGCCTTGCTGCCGAATATCAATCCCCGTTCCTGCGTCCCCCAACTCGACGACAACGCGCCCCTCGCCATCTTTGCCACGGCGAAACACAACGTCGCGCACGACGTGCTTGGCGCCGACCAGACTTTCTTCAGCGAAACGGACGGAACGCTCGGCCGCAACATCACTCAAGCGCTCGATAGGCGACAAAACCACATAGAGCGACTTGCCATCGATGCGTGTCGTGTAATTCATGTTGCGAACCAGATTTAGCACCAAGCGGGTACGGTCCGCTACTTGAACCACGTTCATGCTGCGCAAATCGCCTTGATTCAGCACCTCGGTGGTTTTGCCAAGGGCATTTGCGGTCAACGGGAAATCAAATGCAATTTTTGCAGGGTTTGCCACAGCAAATCCTGCGGGAGGGGAGACAAGTCCTTCGCGGAGATCAATTTTAACGGCGACCTCATTGCCTTGGCGAGCCACATTTACCGACTCAATGGCGTTCGCCGGAACGGATGCCGGCGTTGTCTCTGCACATACTGGTGCCAATAGCGACCAACAGGCCGCACCGATAACCAGCGCATGGTTGATTAATTTCATTTACTGCCCCCCTCCGTGGTCTGCAGATGCAGCGAGCTTTGTCGCTCGCTCCAGTCACCAGCAGAGTCTTGAATCAATTCCCGCAACTTCAGTTCATTTTCACCAATTTCGGTCACCATACCGAAATCCAGCCCCAGGTAATCACCTACCCTGACCTGCTTGACGTTGCCATCGTATTTAATGACTGCCATAGGAATTTTGTTGATGTTGATACGACCAATCATCATCAATGATTCCAGTGGATATTTTTCCAATTCACTATTGCGCATTTCACGCGCCTCGAAATCCGGCTGAAACTGCCCGGATTTTCCACCACCTTGTTTGTATTTTGAATCAGGTTCGATTTTGCTTGAACGGAAAGGGTCAATTTGCCCCTCAACTTCATAAGGCACAGGCTCGTAGGGTTTTACCTCGGGTAACTGCGTCACCTTACCCCGCAAATTGCGCGTATTTTCGTCCATCCACTGCCGCAAATCCTCATGCTCACCACCACCGCAGGCGCAGAGCAAGGCGCTAAGGACGACAAGCATTACTCGCTTCACTTGCCACCTCCTTTTGCTGGTTTTTTGTTTTTAGCCGCAGCAATTTCCTTCGCCTTTTGATCTGCCACTTCCTCTTCGTCAAGATAGCGGAACGTCTTAATCGTCGCATCCAGTGTCATTGCACTATTGTCCTTCAGCGGAACGACTGAAATACCGTTCAAGGTGACGATTCTGGGAAGTTTGGCCACATCGGCTGCAAACGTTCCAATGTCGTGGTACGAACCATTGATTTTGACCGTAACGGGTAACTCGGCATAGAAATCCTTGATTTCTTCCTTGCCCGGGCGGAAAAGTTCAAACTGCAAACCACGTCCCAAGCCAGCCTGATTCACCTCGATCAATAAGGCTTCAATTTCGGATTTGTTTGGCAACTGCTTGAGCAGCGCACCAAAGGATCGGTCAATTTCAGACAGTTGCTGCGTATAGAGTTCGAGATTGACGGCTTGGCGCTTCTTCTCAAGATACTGTTCTTTCAAGGCGGTTTCTTCCCTCTGGCGAGTTTCCAGAAGCGTGAATTGCTCACTCCAGAGAAACCACCAGCCAGCCAGCAGCAAGCCAGCAAACAAGCCAAGCAGAATTACTGCCTTGGGAATCAGCGGCCAAGTTCCCGGATCATTCGGATTCAGATGCCGAAAGTCTTCGAGAATTGCCTGAAAATCAATTTTGGGTAGCGAAGCAACCTTGAGTCCGAACGAACTGGCTTTCATTTCACCACCCCTTCCGGTGCCACCCGGGTCAATGTGAATTCCATACCAAACTCATTCACACGCCGACCTTGGAGGAGAACGGCTTTCGTTTCGATCAGGCGTGGCTGCTCAAGCCATGGCGAACCCTCAATATTCCGCATCAATGCGGAAACACGGGCATTCGACTGGGCATAACCGGTCACATTGACTTTGAGTCCATCCTGCTTCATGGATTTCAGGTAGACACCTTCAGGAACCTGACTCACCATTTCGCTTAATAGGTACACGGTTTCACCACGATCGCGCTGCAAGTTTTCAATCACCCGCTTTCGCGCAAGGAGTGCTTGAGTCTGCTCTTTCAGACGCTTGATCTGATCAAGCTGCTTGTCCAGAACTGCAATTTCCTGCTTCAGAAATGCATTTTTCCCATTTTGTTCTTCTATTTGCACGTCAATCAATGAGTAGACCGCAAAAATCACGACGGCAGCAAGAGCGGAGACCAAAGCAGCCAATACGATAAACTGCTCACGCCGAGCCTTCCTGGCCTCTTCACGATGGGGCAACAGGTTAATACGTATCATGCTGGATCAAACCTCCGTAGCGCCAAGCCACAGGCCACCATCAGGGACGACGAATCAGACAACAAGTTGCGAGCCCGAACCCGATCCGACAACAACATGTTGGCAAACGGGTTTGCAACCAAAGTATTGAACTGGGTACGTGTCGCAACGACTTCGTCGATGCCAGGGATTACCGCACAACCACCGGCCAAAACAACATGGTCCACCTTGTTGAATTGTGTCGAAGTAAAGAAAAACTGCAGCGCCCGCGATACTTCAAGCGCCAAATTCTCCATAAATGGGTTGAGCAACTCGACTTCATAGCCCTCTGGCAGATTGCCTGCACGCTTCGCTGCCTCCGCCTCTTCGAGACTCATTCCATAGTGACGGGATATATCGAGTGTCAATTGACTGCCACCAAAAGCCTGTTCACGGGCATAAACCTGCAAGCCATTACGCATTACGGTGAGATTCATCACATTGGCGCCAGCATCAATCAGGGCAACAACCTGATTTTTTCCATCGTCGGGAAGCTGACGCTCAATCAATTCAAACGCAGACAGCGTGGCAAAAGACTCGACATCCACCACGACAGCCTTCAAACCCGCTGCGTCTGCCACAGCCACCCGGTCTTCCACGCGTTCTTTTTTGGAAGCCGCAATCAATACCTCGACTTCGTCAGGCGAAGATGCCGCAGGACCGAGCACCTGATAATCAAGATTGACCTCGTCAATCGAGAAAGGAATGTACTGATTCGCCTCACTCTCGACCTGAAGCTCCAGATCTTCTTCGCGAAGGCCGCTTTGGACTATGATTTTCTTGGTAATTACTGCCGAGGTAGGCAAGGCCATGGCCACATTGCGTGTTGACGTACCAAGACGTTTCCAAGCACGCCGAACCACGTCGACGACTGCCTCAAGATTGGCAATATTGCCATCCGATACCGCGTCCTTGGGCAACACCTCTATGGCGTAGCGCTCAACGCGATACCCTTCTTTACCATTGGCGGACAATTCCACCAGCTTGACAGCTGACGAACTGATGTCGAGCCCGAGCAAGGGGCGCGCCTTCGGATTTAGCAAAGCGGAGATATCGAAGCCCACCACACCTCCAAAAAATCCTTACGGATTACGATGTTAGATGAAAAAGCAATAATTCACTTCAAATGCTAGCAACAAGCCATGACAGTGTAAAGCACTTTTATACCCCCCCCACAGGCTGAGCGTATAATGCGGCTCGCTCGTCACACTCTCGATTGTCACTCTTGATGCCTCCAGCGCTTCGCCTACTTGCCTACCCTGCCATTGCTTTAGCCGGCCTGATCGCCATTGTTCTGTCGATAGCCGTTATCGTCGTTGCTCTGGCCTACCCCAACCTGCCATCGCTAGAGGTTCTGACTGATTATCGTCCCAAGATCCCACTCCGGGTTTACAGCGCAGACGGCCACCTGATAGGTGAGTTTGGCGAAGAGCGACGGGCGGTTGTTTCAATCAACGATGTCCCCGATATTATGAAGCAGGCCATTCTGGCTGCTGAAGACGACCGTTTCTATCAGCACATCGGCATCGACTATGCCGGCATCCTGCGCGCGGCCAGCTCAAACCTGCTTAGTGGCGGAAAGAAGCAGGGTGCATCAACCATCACACAGCAAGTTGCCCGCAACTTTTTCCTGACCACGGAAAAAACCTACACACGCAAGCTGTATGAAGCGCTGCTATCGCTCAAGATCGAAAGCAGCCTGAACAAAGACCAGATTTTCGAGTTGTATATCAACCAGATTTTCCTCGGACAACGTGCCTACGGCTTTGGCGCAGCAGCTCAAATCTATTTCGGCAAACCGCTGCAGCAGATTTCCATCGCCGAAGCAGCCATGCTGGCCGGCCTGCCGAAAGCCCCCTCGGCATACAACCCGATTGCCAACCCTCGTCGGGCGAAAATTCGCCAACAATATGTTTTGCGGCGCATGCGCGAACTGTCATACATCTCCGATAGCCAATATGAGCACGCCCTCAAGGAGCCCATCGTAATCAAGCGGGAACTCACCGAATATGCGGTCAACGCCGAATTCGTCGCCGAAATGGCACGGCAGATCGCTGCAGAACGCTTCCCGGATGACGTCTACACACGCGGCATGAAGGTCTACACAACGCTGATCAAAGCCGAACAGGAGGCCGCCTATCATTCGCTTCGCAAGGGCGTTCTTGATTACGACCGGCGTCATGGCTACCGCGGCGCTGAGTCCTATCTGGACATGAAAGATGTGCAATCCGAACAGGACGAACACATCGACGTCATGCTGCAGGAAGTCAACGATGCCGGCGACCTGCTCCCCGCACTGGTCCTGAGCGCTGACAGCAAGCAGATTCGCACCTATATCAAGGGCGGAGAGCTTGTCACATTGAGTGGTGACGCCATCAAATTTGCGGCGAAAATGCTGGACGACAAGGCGCCAGCCAACAAACGCATCAAGCGCGGCGCCATCATTCGGGTCAACAAGGACCAGAACGGCAAATGGCAGATCAGCCAATTGCCCGAAGTCGAATCAGCCTTTGTTGCGGTCGACCCGAAAGATGGGGCGATTCGTGCCTTGGTCGGCGGTTTCGACTTCAATCGCAACAAATTCAATCATGTCACGCAGGCATGGCGCCAGCCGGGCTCCAGCTTCAAGCCTTTCATTTACTCGGCTGCGCTGGAAAAAGGCTTTCACCCGGGCAGCATGATCGCCGACGAGCCAATCGTCATTTCGGCTGGAGAAACCGGTTCACAAGCCTGGCAACCCAAGAACTACGACGGCAAGTACGACGGCCCGATGAGCATGCGTACCGCGCTGGCCAAATCGAAAAACATGGTGTCGATCCGTCTACTGCAGGCCATCGGTACCCAGTACGCACAGGATTACGTCAGCCGCTTTGGTTTCGATGCCGACAAACATCCACCCTACCTCACCATGGCGCTCGGCGCCGGTTCGGTGACCCCATGGCAGATGGTGACCGGGTATGCAATATTCGCCAATGGCGGTTTCCGTGTAACACCTTATGCCGTACGCGAAATTCGTGACGAAAAAGGTCGCGTACTGGCTCAGGCCAGTGGGCCTCAAGCCGGCGATGAATCGAATCGGGTGCTTGATCCACGCAACGCCTTTCTGAGCGACACGATGATGCGTGACGTAACCATTTCCGGCACCGCTGCCCGGACTTCCAGCCAATTGAAACGACACGATCTGGCGGGCAAAACCGGCACCACCAACGAATATGTCGACGCTTGGTTCTGCGGCTATCAAGCGACGGTGGCAGGTTGTGCCTGGGTCGGCTTCGATCAACCGAAAAATCTGGGGGGCCGGGAAACGGGTGGCGTTGCTGCCATGCCAATCTGGATCGGCTATATGGCCACAGCCCTGAAAGACGTGCCGCAGCAACTGCCAACCCCGCCGAGCGGCTTAAGCCCCCTTGGCAGCAGTTACGTTTACAGTGAAAACCAGCCCACCACGCCAGCCGCGAGTGCCGTTGAAGAAACCGCGGTGGCGCCGCCAGATCAGCAAACGCCGCTCGACTAACTCAGTCGAAACGCACCGGCTCGCCGGCCTGCTGGCTGGCGAGCGCTGATAATTTTTGCATCAACTCGGCACAGTCACGCGTATCCCGCCAGACCTCGCCATCCCAGCGAAAATGAAAGCCGCCGGCCCGCGCCGCGACCCAGATTTCCTTCGCCACGCCGTGCCGGTTGATGATGATCTTGCTGCCGTCGGCAAACTCGATTTCGAGCACACCCCCGGCGGCCAGTTCGAAATCGATATCGGCAGCGCAAGCCTCAAGCGCCGCATCGATTTTGGCCAGTGTTGCATCGGCCAAGGCATTGAATTCGCTGTCATCCATCGTGTGCTAACATCCCCGTTTTTCGCCGCCAGCGCGCCCCATAATGAGCCTGATCCGATTCGCCGCCGTACTGATCATCATGAGCCTTGCCGCCTGCGGCATGAAAGGCCCGCTCGAACTACCGCCCGCCCAAGGTACAAAGCCCCAAGGTGCCGATCTTAGCACGCCCAAAAAGCCGAATGCCCACTGACCCAAAATGACTCAATTCTCTCTGAAAAATGGCGTCCTGCACGCCGAATCCGTTCCCCTGACCACGCTGGCCAAGCAATTCGGCACCCCGGCCTACATCTATTCCCGCGCTGCGCTTGAAGCATCGTTGCAGGAATTTTTCACGGTGCTCGGCAGCCATCCGGCCGGTGCCGGCGCACTGGTCTGCTACGCCGTCAAAGCCAATTCCAACCTGGCGATTCTCAATCTGTTTGCCCGACTAGGTGCCGGTTTCGACATCGTTTCCGGCGGCGAATTGCAACGCGTACTGGCCGCTGGCGCCGATCCGAAAAAAGTCGTCTTTTCCGGTGTCGGCAAGACCGCTGCCGAAATGAAGCTGGCGCTGGACGCCGGCATCTTCTGCTTCAATGTCGAATCGCTCCCCGAAATCGACCGCCTGAACGAAGTCGCCGGCCAGTGCGGCAAACAGGCACCGGTCAGCTTGCGCGTGAATCCGAACGTTGACCCGAAGACCCACCCCTACATCTCGACAGGCTTGAAGGAAGCCAAGTTCGGCGTCGCCTACGATGATGCGCTGGCCCTTTACCGCCGCGCCGCCGCACTGCCCAACATCAAGGTCGCCGGGATCGATTGCCACATCGGCTCGCAACTGCTCGACCCGGCCCCCTTTGGCGAAGCACTGGAACGCATTCTGGCCCTGATCGACCAGTTGACCGCAGAAGGCATCCACATTCATCACGTCGACCTCGGTGGTGGCCTGGGCATCAAATACAAGGCTGATCAGGTGCAACCGACTGTCGCCGCCTACCTGACGCCGCTGCTCGACAAGCTGGCCGGTCGCGGCTTGCAGGTCGTGCTGGAGCCGGGTCGCCGGCTGGTCGGCAACGCCGGTTTGCTGCTCACCCAGGTTGAATTCCTCAAGGAAGGCGAGGCGAAAAACTTCGCCATCATCGACGCCGCGATGAACGATCTGATGCGTCCGGCACTGTACGAAGCCTGGCACGACATTCTGCCGGTCACGCCACGCGCTGGCGCCACCCGGGACTACGATATCGTCGGGCCGGTCTGCGAAACCGGTGACTTTCTCGGTCAGGCCCGCCCGCTCAACGTCGAGCCGGGCGACCTGCTGGCCGTCATGTCGGCCGGCGCTTACGGCATGGCGATGGCGTCTAACTACAACACCCGGCCGCGGGCCGTTGAAGTGATGGTAGACGGCGACCAGGTGCACGTCATCCGTCAGCGCGAGACCGTTGAACAGTTGTTTGCCGGCGAATCCGTATTGCCGGCATGAGTGGTCTGCGGGTCGATAAATGGCTATGGGCGGCGCGGTTTTTCAAAACCCGCAGCCTGGCCAGCGACGCCGTCAGTGGCGGCAAGATCAAGTTGAACGGCGCACCGACCAAGGCCTCGCGTGAGGTGAAAATCGGCGACCGCCTGGACATTGCCAACAGCGAAACGCGCTGGGAAGTCATCGTTCAGGGCCTGTCGGACAAACGCGGCCCGGCGCCGGAAGCACGCCTGCTCTACGAAGAAACCCCGACCAGCATCGCTGAGCGCGAAGCCGCGCAACTGCGGCGCAAACTGCAATACGAGCCGGCGGCTGATATCCACGGCCGGCCGACCAAGCGCGACCGGCGAAAAATGGACCGGTTCGGCAACTGAACAACAGTTTTGCCGATTCCTGCGGTCAACCACAGAAATCGACCAAAAATCAAAGCACCAGCGCCAAAGCCAGCGGTAGGAAGATCAGCGCCGCCAGATTGCCGATCAGCACGATGGACGCCACGCGCTGCGGCTCCTGCTTGTAACGTTCGGCAAACAGGAAATTCAGCACCGCCGGTGGTAGCGCGCCAAAGACCAGCAACATCGCCGCATCGCGTCCCTCCAGGCCGAGCAACAGGATCATCCCGTAGGCGATGGCCATGCCGGCCAAGGGCCGCAGCAAGGCGCTCCCCAGCGACAGTTTCCATTCGCCAAACGACACATCGGTCATCCGCACGCCCAGCGAGAACAACAACAAAGGCACCGACACATCGCCCAGCATCTTGATCGCCAACACCAGCGGCGGCCAGATCGGAATTTTCAGCACGGCCACGGTCAACCCGACGATTGCGGCAAAAACCACCGGGATGCGCCACAAGGTCAAAATCCGCGTTTTCGGATCGAGCAGACGGGCGCCAAAGGAAAAATGCAGCGTGTTCTCGACCATGAACAGGATCACCGCCGCCGCCAGGGCATCCTCACCCCAGGCCAGCACAGCCAATGGCAAGCCGATGTTGCCGGAATTGTTGAACATCATCGGCGGCACCAGCGTCTTCGGCTGCACCCCGGCCAGCCGGGCAATTCCCCAAGCCAGCAAACCACAGGTGGCAAGCACCAGAAAGCCACCCAGCGCCAGCGGGGCAAACGCGACGAGATCGATGGATTTGCCTGCCATCGCGGCAAAGACCAGCGCCGGCACGAACACATCCATGTTCAACCGGTTAGCCACCGCCATTTCCGGCTTGTGCCGACGCGCGTAAAAATACCCGGCCGCGACAATCCCGAAGATCGGGAACAGGATCATCAGCAAACGCAAAGCCAGCGAGGTATCAGCCATCAGCACGTCCAATGAGGAAATTGAATTTAACCACGCGCCCCGGGGCCCGCAACAAACACGGAGCAGTCCGGGTCAGGAGATCGACCCAGCATCAAGCACATCGCGGTCCCAGCCCGAACCTTGGCCTTACTCAAGCTTGCCAAAAGACAAGCCCAGCCGGGCGTGGCGACTGGGGGCGACGATTTCTGAAAAGCATGAGGAGTCCCCAGCCGCCACGCCCGGCGACGCAGTCGACCACCACCCCGGCCTCCTGCGCGCAAAGAAAAATCACAACACGTAACGCGACAGATCTTCGTCAGCCGCCACCTCGCCCAGCTTTTCATTCACATAAGCCGCGTCGACCGCAATATTCTCCTGACCGGCCTTGCCGGCCGAAAAGGAGACCTCTTCGAGCAACTTTTCCATCACCGTATGCAGACGCCGGGCCCCGATGTTCTCGGTTTTTTCGTTCACCTGGTAGGCAATCTCGGCCATCCGGCGAATACCGTCATCGGCAAATTCGACCGTCACCCCTTCGGTCGCCAGCAAGGCCTGGTACTGCTTGGTCAGGCAGGCATCGGTCTGGGTCAGGATGCATTCAAAATCGGCCACCGACAGCGACTCCAGTTCCACCCGGATCGGAAAACGCCCCTGCAACTCCGGAATCAGATCGGATGGCTTGGACAGGTGGAACGCCCCGGAGGCAATGAACAGGATGTGATCGGTGCGGATCATGCCGTACTTCGTGGAAACGGTCGTGCCCTCGACCAGCGGCAACAGGTCACGCTGCACGCCCTGGCGCGACACATCGGCGCCTTGCATGTCCGAACGGCTGGCCACCTTGTCAATTTCATCGAGGAAGACAATGCCGTTCTGCTCCACCGCCTTGACCGCCTCAAGCTTCACTTCCTCGTCGTTGACCAGCTTGGCCGCTTCCTCGTCGGCCAGCAGCTTGAATGCTTCCTTGATCTTCAACTTGCGCGACTTTTTCTTGCCGCCCCCCATGTTCTGGAACATGCCCTGAATCTGCTGGGTCAGTTCTTCCATCCCCGGCGGCGCGAAAATTTCTGCCTGCATGGACGGTGCGGCGACTTCGATGTCGATTTCCTTGTCGTCCAGTTCGCCTTCACGCAATTTCTTGCGGAATTTCTGCCGCGTTGCGTTATCTGCGGTCGACGCCGATTCCTCGGCATAAAAGCCGGGACTGCGCGCCGGCGGCAGCAGGGCATCGAGGATGCGCTCTTCGGCCGCATCTTCGGCGCGCACCCGCATCGCCTTCATGGCCCGCTCGCGGTGCGACTTGATCGCCATTTCGACCAGATCGCGAATGATCGTTTCCACATCGCGGCCGACGTAGCCGACTTCCGTAAACTTGGTCGCCTCGATCTTGATGAACGGCGCATTCGCCAGCCGGGCCAGCCGACGGGCGATCTCGGTCTTGCCGACGCCGGTCGGACCGATCATCAGGATGTTCTTGGGGGTGATTTCCTGACGCAAGGGCTCGGCCACCTGGGCCCGCCGCCAGCGATTGCGCAAGGCAATGGCGACCGCCTTCTTGGCGCTTTTCTGCCCAACGATGTGCTTGTCCAGTTCGGAAACGATTTCCTGTGGCGTCATGGCCGATCCTCCAGTCATTCGAGCACCTCCAGCGTGAAATTTCGATTGGTATAAATGCACAGATCGCCAGCAATCTCCAATGACTTGGTGACGATTTCCAACGGCGACAGTTCAGTGTTTTCCAGCAAGCCACGCGCCGCACTCTGAGCATAGGCGCCCCCGGAACCAATGGCGACGATGCCATGCTCCGGTTCCAGTACATCGCCGTTGCCGGTGATGACCAGCGACGACTCGCGATCGGCTACCGACAACATCGCCTCCAGCCGGCGTAGCGCGCGGTCGGAGCGCCAATCCTTGGCCAGCTCTACCGCCGAACGGACCAGATTACCCTGATGCTTGTCCAGCTTCGCCTCGAAACGTTCGAACAGCGTGAAGGCATCGGCCGTACCGCCAGCGAATCCGGCGAGGATGCGCCCCTGATACAGACGGCGAACTTTCTTCGCCGTACCCTTGATGACGATATTGCCCAGCGTGACCTGACCATCGCCGCCCATGGCGACGGAATTGCCGCGACGCACCGACAGGATGGTCGTGCCGTGATATTGCTCCATGTTTTTTTCCTGAACTTTAAGACTTGGGAACGATGATCCGTGCCTGTTTGTTGAGACCGACCACGGCCATCAATTCGGCAACCAGATGATTCGGGCTGCGAATGATGATTTCCTTGTTCGCTGCCTTGAATGGCGCCAGGCGATTGGCCAGCTGACCGGCCGAAAAGAAATCCATGCGCCGCACGCCAGAGAAATCGATCACCGGTTGGGCCGTCGTTTCCAGTAGCGGTAGCAGATCCTCGAAACGCTGGTTTTTCAGGTCGCCGGAAAGGAAATACGGTTCATCCATCAGCCAGTCTGCGGGCTCGACTTCTGCCATCACCTGACGCTTGGGTTTGTTCTCCCAAGAGGGCGGCGAACGCTCGAAAGTCACCGCGTAATCAACAGCCCGCTCCTCGAAGCGAGCCTGGTCGTCCGATTGCTGCAGCAATTCGAGCAGCAACAACCAGGGAGCCTCGTGCTCGGCACTACCGATCGGCAAGCGTTCACTCAGGCGCGTCAGGAAAGCATCGACATTGTACAAAGTCAGCAATTTGCCGGCACGGCGAGCGTTACCCAAGTGTTCGGCGAGGAACAGCGCAACCGTATCATCGCAACCGATCAATTTACTGAAATCGATCAGTACAGCGGGCTTTTCTTGCAACAACTTATCGAGTTGCTCAAGCAAAACACTGTTTTCTGCGGTCAACACGCCCTGCAGGACAAATTTCGGCGGTCCGGCCGGTGGCGTTTTTCCGACATCCCGGGCTACCGGTTCGCGCCAGGCCGGCGGCGATGTTTCGTGCACCCGGACAAATTCCAGCGCGAGTTGGTCATAGGCAGGCCGATCATGCTCAGCCTGCAGCAAATCGAACAACAAAAACCAGAAACGCCGCCCCGACTCGCCGGGGTAATCGATGATGAAATTTTCCAGCAGAGAGCGGGCTACCGCATCCTGTCCGTTGGCGTATAGCACGACAACCTGTTCAATATCACCCTGCAACGGGTCGGTATCGTTCGATACATCAATCGCCATGACTGTGGATTCACTGAAATCCAGGTCGAAATCGTCGTCAACGACAGGCAAGCTGACAGGCGCGGGAGCTTGTTGAGCCTGTACGGATTTGGCAATCGGGACATCCTTAGGCGGCTGAACAGCCGGTGTAGATGGCTTGCTTGGCGAAAATTCCAGGTCAGGCAGCGCCTCCGGCTGTTTCGCCACATCGGGCTGCGGCACTTGAGGGGGGCGCGGACGGACAGCCGGCCGCTCCGGCATCTTCTCGGGCTGTTTCTTGAAAAAGGAGAAAACCATGAATACTCCGCTGGCAGAAGGTGCGTTTTAGCACGTCATAGCAATCTCACGCAACGCCTAGACGATTCGACGTAACAGGTTTGGCGACAAGCCGTGTGCTGCAGCATTGAAAAATGACGTTGTTTTGGCAAGTACAACGTATTCCAGCGCATCATTTTTTACCCATGCCGACTAGCGGCAAGAGCAACACAAGCAAGGCACAGAGTGTTGGCCCGAACGGCTGATCGAAGTGCAAAGCAAGGAAAAATGCCGCCAGGTAAGCCAGCACGGAAATCGCGCTAGCCAGCAGATTCGTCTGCCGCCAGTTGCGCGCCCGGGAGAAAGCCAGCCACGAAGGAATGAACAGCAGTGCGAAACTGGCCATCAAACCCACACAAGCCGTGGCAATGGCGACAGCCAGCGCCACCAGAATGTCGAAGCCCAGATGCCAGCGCCACGCCGCTTTGGCGCTGGCTTTTTCCTGCGCCGGCATCAGGCGTCCGGCAATCAGGCGCGGCGTCAGCCAGCGCAAGGCGGGCCAGACGATGCAGGCAAGGCCCGCACTGGCCAGCAATTCCCCATGTCCGGAAAAATAGAGCTGACCATCGACCACCGCATGCGCCAGCGCTTCGCCCACCGCGCTATTGGCAGCCAGCAGCATGCCCGCGGACCATCCCGCCAGCACCATCACCGCATAGGCCGAATTGCTGCGTCCGGCACGTCCCGACTTGCCAGCCACCCCCAGCAAGGCGCCGCTGATTGCGCCGGCCATGACCGGCAGCGCACAAGCCAGCGCCAGCAAGCCGCCGGCCGCGGCCAGATGCGCCAGCCCCAGCGCGGCCAGCCACTCGTCGCGCAAGCGCAGCAAGTTGCCCAGAACGGGCAACAGTGCCGCCAGCAACAAGCCGGTCAAAAAGGGAAAGTGAAATATCTCATCCATGTGACCGACCCGACTGAACATTGACGATGCGCGCGCCCAGCGCATCGAGAAAATCGCGATCATGACTGACCACCAGACAGCCCCGAGTGCTGCTACCCGCCAGAATTTCTTCCCGCGCCAGCGTCAGATGCGCCAGATCCAGATTATTGGTCGGCTCGTCGAGCAGCACCAGGTCGGCCCCCACAGCCAGGCTGGCCCACAAACTGAGCAACTGGAACTCCCCGCCGGACAGCGCGTCCAGACGCTGGTCCAGACGGGCGGCCAGACTGGCTGGCGGCGGCAGGCAATCGGCGCCGGCAAAGGCCAGGAATTCGTGCCCGGTCAAGGGCATCTCGGCCAGCCGTACGGGTGCCTGTGGCAGAAAGGTGAGCTGCAGGCCCGGCGAACGCAGCACCCGCCCACCATGAATACGCGCCAGCCCGACCAGCGCCTTGAGCAACGTGGATTTGCCGGCCCCATTACTGCCCCACAGCCCGACAATTTCGCCACGCGCCAGACGCAGGCTGCACGGCGCCGTTGCCGGCTGTGCGTAACCGGCAACCAGCGCTTCCAGTTCGATCAGGCTCACGGCGCTTGCCGCGATGCGACCAGCACGTCGATCCAGCGATCGATCAACTGGAAATACGCCGCTGCACTAGCCGGGCTTTTCGGCTCCAGCGGCAAACTGGCCAGCGACCAACCGGTCGCCTGTGCCACACGCTCGGCACCGGATGCCGGCTGGTAAGGCGCGTGGATGATGACGCCACGCTTGCCCTGCAACTTGCCGATCAATGCCTGCAGATGCGCCGCCGTCGGCGGTATGCCGGGTAGCGGTTCCAGATAGCCGAGCACCGGCACCCCAACGAAATGCATCAGATAACTTGCATCCTTGTGATAAAGCACAGCACCCGGCGCGCCTGCGGCTTTGCCGCGCCATCCCGGCAGGCGCTCGGCCAGCGCCGCCCGAAAAACCGCCGCCCGCTGCCGGTAGGCGGCGGCCTGGGCGGGATCGAGCAGGGCCAGACGCTCGGCCAACGCAGCGGCAATCTTCGCCATGCGCTCTGGGTCAAGATTGACATGCGGATTACCCGCCGGATGCACGTCGCCCTTGCTCCGATCGGCGGCCTGCCCGGCCTCCAGCAAGCTGACCTGCGCGGCAGCCTCGAAATAGCCCGGCTGCCCCTGCTGCACTTTGGCATTACCCGCCCCGCCCACCGCAACAGGCAACCAGCCAATTTCCAGATCGGCACCAACGGCCAGCAACAAATCCGCATCGCGCAACGCCCGCATCATCGACGGCTTGACCTGCAAGCTGTGCGCATCGCGCTCGGGCGCCACAAGTTCGACCACCTTGACCGCCGGCCCGCCGATCTCGCGCGCCAGCATGCCCATGCTGGAGGTCGTTGCCACCACATCAAGCGCCAAGGCCAAGGACGCATTGAGCGCCAGACAAATCCCCATGATTATTTTCATCGTTGACCTCATCAGAACAGGTGTGCGCCGTGCGACCCCAGGCTGTGCTGGTACTGCAGATAGACTTCGTTCAGGTTTTCCCGCGCCCCCTCGACCATCAATTTGGCCCTGGAGAACTGCAGCCGGAAACGGGAAAATTCAGTTAAATCACGGCTCAGCGCAAAGGTCCAGCGGCGGGATGGATCCATCTGGCTCAAACGTCCGGCCGGCCCGTTGATTTCGTTGGTCATGCCGGTCACGTCATAACGCAGACCAGCTTGCCAGAACGGCAGGAAGCCGTAATTGCCTTGCAGATAGAAGCCATCCTGAATGAACTCGCGTTTCTGACCAACGCGGTCGCCCAACTCGTGGAAGGCAATCTTGAGGTCCTTGGTTTCGCGCAAATACTCTGCGGCCAGCTTCACGTTACCCCAACCGCCGTGTTTCGCCGCATCGTATTTGTACACCCAGTCCGTCCCCCAGAGCCGCCCCTGGCCTTGCAGACCATGGACAAAACTTGCCGGATTTTCACCCGTGTGGTCATGAACTTCCTGATGCTGCTTTGACCAAGCGCCCCATACACCGAACTGCAGGGCGTGCTTGTCGCCAAGATCCGGCGCAAATTTGGCATACAAGGTGGTCAGGCGCGGACCACGTTTCGTACCAGCCAATATGCCGCCTGAAGTATCGGCCAGTGCTGCGCCATCAGCCCGGCCGGTCGGTGTTGCCTCGCCAGCCGTCGCAAACAACTGCTCCTTGCCCTGCAGCATTTCCAGCCCGAGCAAGCTGTACCAGTTGCCGGTTTTCGGTACCCACTCCAGGCGCAGGCCGGTGTCGTTCAAACCATGCTCACCGAGCAGGCTGCGATAGGCCAGGTTCTGGTCAACAAAATCCCACTGGTGCGGATGCTGGGCGTTGAGATAACCGATACCGGACTGAAACTTGCCCCCGCGCAACTTCAAGCCGGCCGGCAAGGCCCGCGTATCGAAATATGCCTCTTCCAGTTCGACGCCACCACCGGCGGCAACCGTCATTTTCAGATTGGCATCGAAATATGGGCTGACTGCCGCAGAAAACACCAACTCGGTTTCACGTAGATTGAATCCGGACTCCAGTTCGCCATGATCATGCCCTTCGTGTGCATGGGCGTGATTGATCCCATCGATGCTTTCGAGCAGGCCCGGCCCTTTGCCCTTGCGGCCATCGCGGTAATAAACGCCATCCAGAATGACGGAAATCTGGGGATTGAAGCCTGCGGCCAAACCCGGCTGGGGGCGACGACTATCTTCTGCGGTCGACACCGGATTTTGGCTATTTTCCGCCGTCTTGCGGACGGACTTTTCGGCCGTCAACAGGCGGTTCTCAAGCGCCGCAATCCGCTGCTCGTAGGCCGCTTTCATCTGTGCGATTTCTTCGCGCAGGGCTTTCATATCAACATCCGCGGCAGCCGCGGGGAAGGACGACAAAACGCCGGCAGCAGCCAGCACGTACAGTGAAGGACGTAACATAGAAATTCTCCAGAAAAGCTGAAATAGCGCCCAGCCGGGCGCTTCACTCAATCAGGCTTGTTTCGAGAGAAATGGCGGCGCACGAATCGCATAGGCAATGCAGGCCGCGCCATGCACCGGCAGAGACACCAAACCGGCTACCCGGCATGCGGCCCCATCCAGCACGGGCGGCATGGCACTTTTCCCGCTCGGCGCATCCGGCAGATGATTGAATGCCAGGCAATCGTGACAAAGAATCTCTGCCGGCTCGCCCTGAGTGCGGGCCTGTTCGGCAAGATGCTCGACCCCATGCGCCAACATCAACTGCTGGGCACAGAGGAGCAACAGGGCAAGCGCCAGCGCCCGCCAGAATCCCGGAGGCTTCAGTACGCTCAAGCGCATGGCGGACACAAACCACTGATTTCAAGCGCCACCGAAATGCCGACAAAACCCGTCGGCAGGCTGGGCGTTGGCACGGGCATCGACGCCACGCAGAAAACGCGCCCGCAGCGCTGGCAATGAAAATGTGCATGCTCGGCATGGGCAAGCTGCATGGATTTGAGCATGAAGCGAAATACCCCGCGGGCATCCAGCGAACGACTGGCAATACCGCAACCAACCAGGCTGTCGAGCACGCGGTACAAGGTCACGCGATCCAGTTCCCCCGCGTCCTCTGCACTCAACCATGATTCGATTTCGGCGTGCGACAAAGCCGCCTGCGCCTCCAGCAAGCAGGACAACACGCGCAGACGAGGCTGGGTCACCTTGACGCCAGCCTGACGCAGCATTTCCTCTTGGGAAAGCGAAGGGAGTGAGGTTTTCGGCACGGCGCGAGTAAAACACAACGGCACACCAGATGCAACAATGTTGCATCTGGTGTGCCGCACAAAAAGTCGCCCGCTTAATCGACCTGAACGAGCAAGCCCTTCAGGTATTCACCTTCCGGAAAACTCAAGGCCACCGGGTGATCGGCCGCACCGGCCAGACGCTGCACGATGCGCGCCTCGCGCCCGGCATCGTGCGCCGCACCGGCGACGATTTTCTGGAACAGTTCCAGACCGATACCGCCGGAACACGAATACGTCATCAGCAAGCCGCCCGGTTTGAGCAGGCGGCAACCGAGCACGTTGATGTCCTTGTAGGCGCGGGCAGCCCGGTCGGCATGGGCGGCCGACGGCGCGAACTTGGGCGGATCGAGAACGATCAGGTCGAACTTGCGGCCGGCCTGGCGGAAATCGCGCAAAGCCTGGAAGACATCGGCTTCCAGCCATTCGGCGCGCTCGGCCGGCAAGGCAGGATTCAGTGCCAGATTAGCTTTCGCCTGGGCAATCGCCGGACCGGAAGAGTCGATCGACAGGACATGCGCGGCTCCGCCGGCCAGCGCCTGCAACGAAAAGCCGCCGGTGTAGCAGAAGCAGTTGAGGATTTCCTTGCCCGCTGCCAGTTGACCGAGCAATTGACGATTGTCGCGCTGGTCCAGATAGAAGCCGGTTTTATGCCCGCCAGCGATGTCGACCGCAAGCGTCACACCGTTTTCCTCGATGCTCAGCGGCGTCGTCGGCGCCTCGCCATGCAGCCAGCCGGTCACCGGCGTCAAACCTT
The DNA here is from genome assembly GCF_030824335.1 of Azonexus sp. GTDB lineage: Bacteria > Pseudomonadota > Gammaproteobacteria > Burkholderiales > Rhodocyclaceae > Azonexus. Next base: position 269,833 of record NZ_JAVBXX010000006.1, on the reverse strand, counting down.
CGAGACCGCGCACTTCGGAATCCGAACGCTCATAAATCCGCGCACAACCAGTCGCCTTGAGCAGGCCGGCGACAATCGCGTTGCGCCATTTATCGGCGCCGGCCGAGGTCAATTGGACGACCACAGTATCGCCATACTGATCGGCGATCACGCCGGGCAAGCCATCGGACTCGGCGTGAATCAGGCGCAGCCCCTGCTGGCCGCGCAAGGCCGGCAGCACCTGACGGCGCTCGACCGCCGCTGCAATGCGCCGCTTGAAGAAAGCGTCATCGATTGCCTCGTTCGGATCGAAAGTCCAGAAACGGGCGCGAATCTGCGATTGCGGACTGTAAGCGGCGCGTCCCAGCGGCCGCAGGTTGTCGGCCAGTACTTCAACCGTATCACCCGGCCGGGCACGCCCTTCGAGACGGCCCACCGAACCGGCAAACAGCCAGGGATGGTGCTGCTTGAATGCCGAACGTTCCTTGCCAGGCATGAGTATCAATTGGGCCATGATTTCCTCGAATTCAAATTGCGCGACGCAAAATGCAAGAAGCCCCGGTTACCTTGCGATAACCGGGGCCCTGAAGACGGTTGCTGCTTAGTTGCCCAGCGGCTTGCGGCTACGCTGCTGGCACTCAACGGCGTACATGGTCTTGAACATGGTCTTGCCCAGGCCCTTGAACAGGCGCTTGACGGATTTAGAAACGCAGCGGCGTTCCAGAATGTTGCGACGGGTGCGGTTGATGGCCATGAAAAATCCTTGAATTCGGGGAACTTGAAAGGGGTGAATCATAGAGGTTGACGCGATTAACGTCAATTACCGCTTGATTTTCTGTGCTTTTTGGTTTTTGGCGCCTAGAGGCAGTTGACCGCAAAATACCTCAACGCTTGGCCCTTGGATGCGCTGAGTCGTAAACCTTGGCCAGATGCTGGAAATCCAGATGCGTATAGACCTGCGTCGAAGCGATGCTGGCATGCCCGAGCATTTCCTGCACCGCGCGCAAATCGCCTGACGACTGCAGAACATGGGAGGCAAAGGAATGACGCAACATATGCGGATGCACATGCCCCGGCAAGCCCAGACGAACCGCCCGCTGCGCCAGACGCAACTGCACCATGCGCGGCGAAATACGCCTTCCGCGCCGGCTGACGAACAAGGCCGTTTCATCGGCGGCCGCCAACTCGTCACGCAGCGCGGCCCAGACCTGCAGCGCCGCACAGGCCTGCCGCCCGACCGGGACAAGACGCAACTTGTTGCGCTTGCCGAGCACCCGGACTTCGCCCTCATGCACGATGCTGTCGAGCGCCCCGCGCTCAAGGCCAACCAACTCGGCGAGGCGCAAGCCCGACGAATAGAACAGTTCGAACATCGCCGCGTCGCGCGCCTCGAGACGCGGGTCTTCGTCTTCGGCAGGCTCCAGCAGCCGCGAGGTTTCGTCCACCGACAAAGCCTTCGGCAACAAGCGTGGCGATTTGGGTGCCTTGATCGCTTCACAGGGATTGGCGCGCACCAAGCCACGCTCACCCAACCAGGCGAAAAATCCGCGCCAGGCCGACAGCACCCGGCCCAGTGAACGTCCGGACAAACCGCGAGCATGCATTTGCGCGACAAAACGCCGGATGTGATGCACCAGCAACTGGTCGAGCGGCGTCTCAGCAGCAGCCAGCAGCAGTTTGTCCAGATCGCGCCGGTAATTGACGACGGTATGCGGCGACAGCCGACGCTGATCCGACAATTCGTTCAGATATGCATCGACTGCCTGCGCCGGGCTCACAGTGCGCTCTTGGTCACCCGGGCTAGCGCAGCGGATACCATTTCGCCGATCCGCTCAAGGTACAAGGTGCCCATATCGGCGTAGAAACGCTGGTTCTCTTCGCTGCCCAGCGCAATCATGCCGATCGTCCCACCCCCATTGCGCAGCGCAATCAGCGCCTGCGAACGGATGTGCGATGCCGCCTCGCCAAACCACGATGCCGTGCCAAAGCCGGCGGTCGAGCCGCAATAAGGACGGGCCAGGGTTTCGGCAAAGACCTGCAATTCCTCACTGACTGCCGCAAACTCCGGCAGATCCTCGATGCCTTCCGGCTTGTCCCACAGGCGCAAGGCGACGTGCGGCACAGTGAAGTCATCGCGCAAATGGAAATTCAATAGATGAATGACCGCCTGGAAGGTTTCGGCGGCAATCAGGCCGACGGCCAGACGATGCACTTTTTCGCTGATCTGGTCGTTTTCTTCGCCGAAAGCGATCAACTCGGCCAGCTTGCTTTCACTCGCCCGGTTTTTTTCGCGCAAGGTCAGCATCTGGCGCTCGGCCAGCGATACCGCACGGCCACCGTGCGGATGCGGCAGGAAAATCTGCGCCATCAAATCGGCGTACTGCTCGAAAAAGCCGGGATTGTTTTTCAGGTACTCGGCAATTTCATCAGGAAACATGGCGCTCATAATTCGATTTCTCCGGAAAATACAGTCACAGCCGGCCCGGTCATCATGACCGGCCGCGCTTCGCCGCCCCAGGCAATGGTCAGGTCGCCACCGCGCGTCGTCACCCGTACCGGCGACTCAAGCAAACCGCGCCGGATGCCGGCGACCACCGCCGCACAGGCGCCCGTGCCACAGGCCATGGTTTCACCGGCACCGCGCTCATAGACCCGCAAACGGATGGCGTGTTTGTCGACCACCTGCATGAAGCCGGCATTGACCCGCTGCGGGAAACGTTCGTGCGACTCGATCAACGGACCGTGTTCGCCGACCGGCGCCCGATCTACGCAATCGACCACCTGCACGGCATGCGGATTGCCCATCGAAACGACGCTGATTTCCAGTGTTTCGTCAGCCACATCGAGGTTATAGATCACGACATCGTCGTCGTGCAGGAAGGGGATTTCAGCCGGGGAAAAGCGCGGAATTCCCATGTCGACCGTAACATTTCCATCACCCTCGAGACGCAGGGTGATCAGCCCTTTCATGGTCTCGACGCGGATTTCGCGCTTGTCGGTCAAACCCTGCTCATGCACGAAACGGACAAAGCAGCGCGCACCGTTGCCGCATTGCTCGACTTCGCCGCCATCGGCATTGAATATCCGGTAGCGGAAATCGAGCCCGGCCTGGCTCGGCCGTTCAACCAGCAGTATCTGGTCGCAACCGACGCCGAAGTGCCGGTCGCCCAAGTAGCGCAACTGCTCCGGGGTCAGGGAAACCTGCTGCCGCACACCGTCCAGCACGACAAAGTCGTTGCCCAGACCATGCATCTTGGAAAATTTGAGCTTCACGAACTTCCCCACTATTTGATTTCAAAAAAGAATAGCAGAGACAGTGGGTTATCTCAAAATTCTAAAGCTTTTTCTCCATCACGAAATCGTCCATCACATAACCATGACCGATGTCGTCCACTGTCGTGGTGCGCACGGCAAAACCGTATTTCATGTACGAGTTGATCGCCTTGTCGTTGCGCTTGTTGACCTGCAGGATCACACAGGGATAGCCCTGCTTCTTTGCCCGCTCGGCGACATGGGCGATCAACTGGCCGCCAACACCACGCCGCTGCATGTCGGGATGAATATATAGCTTGTCCAACTTGAATTCGCCCTTGTAGATTTCGCTGAAGGCGAAACCCACACGGCGTCCATCATGGAAAGCCTGATCCAGCCATTTGTGCAGGTCTTCGAGATCATCGTACAGACGTTCATGGCCATAGCGCTGCTCGAGCATGAAGTCGATCTGTTCCTGGGTAATGATGCCAGGATAAGTGGCCTGCCAGATTTCGCGGGCCAGCAAGGCAATCGCAGGAACGTCGGGCGGCGTGACGGGACGAATTTCAATATTCAGGCTGTTCATGTTGTAAACCTATGTTCTCTGGTTGGCCCGGATGATTCGTTGTTAACCCGCACGGAGATGGCCCGGTCCGTACGCGCGCAGCATGATAACGCACATACGCTCAATCAGACCGGTGGCGCCTCGGCACCACGCGGTCGCTTGTAGCGGTGATAGCCCCAAAGGTATTGCGTTGGGCGCTGGCGGATCAGCGCTTCAATTTCGCTATTTATCTGCTGCGCCCGGTCGACCGTAGAACCCGCCAATGGCTGACTTGGTGGCAGAAAATGCAGGCAATAGCCACGCCCATCAGGCAATCGCTCTCCCCAGGTCAGCAGGGAAGCCGCACCGGTTTCCGTCAGACGGGCAGCCAAGGTCATGGTGTAGGCATGACGGCCAAAAAATTTCAGCCAGACACCTTCGCCGTTTTTCGGTGCCTGATCGGGCAACATGCCGACCATCTGGCCTTTTTTCAATGCCTTGATCAGCGAACGTACGCCGGACAAATCGGCGGGGGCCAGATGCTGGCGCTCCCGCTGCCGACCGGCCAGAATCATTTTTTGTGCCGCCGCCGATTTGGGCGGACGATAGAGCACCGTGATGTCGCCAATCCGCGAAAGATACTGGCCGACAATTTCAAAGCAGCCAAGATGCGGGGTGAGAAAGACGATCCCTTTTTTTGCCTGCAAGGCGGCCTCGACATGCTCCCAGCCCTTGACCTCGACGACTTGCGCGCATGCCGCATCAAGCGGCCGCATCCAGATGCGGGCCAGTTCGAGCATCTGCTTGCCCGCTTCCTCGGCCGCCCCGGCATGCAGCGATTCGTCAAAACCTGCCTGCGCCATGTTTTCTTGCAAATTGCGCCGATAGGTCGGCGACAGCCAATAGGCAACACGACCAAGCCATGCCCCCAGAATATGCAAAAAGCGCAACGGCAGCAGGGAAAGCAGACGGAAGAGAAAGACCATGTGAGTGCGGGGGTTGAAACCCGGCGCAAAAGGATTAATATTATCTGATCGCCGAGTTAAACAGACAACTTGCGGGGCGATTTACAAATCCTGCTAAAGCGTCGCCTGCTCGTGGTCCAAAGCTGGTTGCGCCGGATCAAAGGACCACTGGAGCTGCACCATGAGCGAATACTTCTTCACCTCGGAATCGGTTTCCGAAGGCCACCCGGACAAGGTTGCCGACCAGATTTCCGACGCCATCCTGGACGCGATTCTCGCGCAGGACCCGCACTCCCGGGTTGCTGCCGAAACCCTGTGCAATACCGGCTTGGTCGTACTGGCCGGGGAAATCACCACGCACGCCAATGTCGATTACATCCAGGTCGCGCGCGACACGATCAAGCGTATCGGTTACGACAACACCGATTACGGCATCGATTACAAGGGCTGCGCTGTCCTGGTTGCCTATGACAAACAGAGTCCGGACATCGCCCAAGGCGTAAACAAGGCCTACGACAACAATCTGGATCAAGGCGCAGGCGACCAGGGCCTGATGTTCGGTTACGCCTGCGACGAAACGCCGTCACTGATGCCGCTACCGATCTACCTGTCGCATCGCTTGGTCGAACGCCAGGCCTTGCTGCGCAAGGACGGCCGCCTGCCTTGGGCTCGTCCGGATGCCAAGTCGCAGGTCACCATCAAGTACGTCGATGGCAAGCCTTTCGCCATCGATACCGTTGTGCTATCCACCCAGCACTCCCCTGACATCAGCCTTGACGACCTGCGTGAAGCCACCATTGAAGAAATCATCAAGCCGGTTCTCCCCAAGGAATTGATCAAGGGCGACATCAAATATCTGGTCAATCCGACCGGCCGTTTTGTTGTTGGCGGACCACAAGGTGACTGCGGCCTGACTGGCCGAAAAATTATCGTCGACACTTATGGTGGCGCAGCGCCGCACGGCGGTGGGGCTTTTTCCGGCAAGGACCCTTCCAAGGTCGACCGCTCTGCTGCCTATGCCGGTCGCTACGTCGCAAAAAACATCGTTGCCGCCGGCCTGGCCAGTAAATGCCTGGTCCAGATATCCTATGCCATCGGCGTCGCCCACCCGACGTCGATCATGGTCGATACCTTCGGTACTGGAAAAGTCAGCAACGAAACGCTAACCGCCCTGATCCAGAAACATTTCGATCTGCGCCCGAAAGGCATCGTCAACATGCTTGACCTGCTCCGCCCGATTTACCAGAAAACCGCGGCATATGGTCACTTCGGCCGCGACGAGCCGGAATTTACCTGGGAAGCCACTGACCGCGCCGCAGTATTGCGTAGCGACGCTGGCCTTTAAGCGATCCAGGCCATACACAGGGGAAGCCTCACGGCTTCCCTTTTTTTTCGTTAGAATCATGCGATATGCTAAGAAAAATACCCGTCGACCAACTCACCCTCGGCATGCACCTGCAAGCATTTTGTGGCGCTTGGCTTGACCATCCGTTCTGGCGGACAAAATTTGTTCTGGTCGATCCGAATGACCTTGTGCTGATCCGGGAAAGCAATATCACCGAAGTCTGGATTGATGCAACCAAAGGCAAAGACATTGCCCCGCAGAATGTCTCCGCATGCACCGAAATTCTTGCGGCAGAAGATATTCCCGCAGAACCACCGGTAGTGCAAAACAAGGCGACCTTTGCCGACGAAGTAAAAAAAGCCGGCCAGATCGTCAACAAGGGCAAGGAAGCCGTGCTCTCGATGTTTCAGGAAGCACGCATGGGCAAGGCCATCGAAGCAGAGGCTGCCGCTCCACTCGTCGAGGAAATCTCCAATTCGGTCATGCGCAACCCCGGTGCGCTGATCAGTCTGGCACGGCTAAAAACAGCCGATGACTACACTTATATGCATTCGGTTGCAGTCTGTGCGCTGATGATCGCACTGGCTCGCCAATTGGGCCTTGATGAGCAGGAAACACGGGAAGCAGGCATGGCTGGATTGCTGCACGACTTGGGCAAGGCCATGATCCCGATGGAGGTTTTGAACAAGCCAGGAAAACTGACCGACGAAGAATTCGCTGTCGTTAAAACCCATCCGGAAGAAGGACACAAACTCCTGCTTCAAGGCAAAGGCATCAATGCGATCACACGTGATGTTTGCCTGCATCACCACGAAAAAGCTGATGGAAGCGGCTATCCAAAAGGCCTGAACAACGACAGCATGAGCCTCTACGCAAAAATGGGCGCGGTGTGCGATGTTTATGATGCGATCACCTCCAACCGTCCATACAAGGCCGGCTGGGATCCGGCGGAGTCGATCAAGCGTATGGCCGAATGGAAAGGTCACTTTGATCCGGCAGTATTCCAGGCCTTCGTAAAAAGTCTCGGTATCTATCCGATCGGTTCATTGGTCAGGCTGGAATCGGGCAAACTGGCCATCGTGGTTGAACAAGGCGAAAAATCCCTGCTGTCGCCCAAGGTAAAGACTTTTTTTTCGACCCGTTCGCAAGCCTACATAAAGCCGGAAACCATCGATCTGGCACGCAGTGCCGAAAAAATAGCCGGGCGTGAAGATGCACAAAAATGGGGGATCAAAGACATCGACCGGTATTGGGTCGGCTGATTTCTTTTGGCAACAAATCAATAGCAGTTTTAGCCTGGCATCGAAAACCATACTCTCAACAATGTTAAACTCAATTTGCATATGTATAATGCATTGAACTAACAATGGGGAGACAAAAATGCCAAAAGGCTATTCAGGGCGCGCCACAAAAGTACCCGCTGAAAAAGCTGAATACACCGCTGCGGTGCGTTACAGGGATGGCAGCAGCGAAATTTTCCGGGTAAAAAACGCCGACAACTTGGCCGATGCTAGAGCCACGGTTCAGGCGCAGCTCATGAATATCCACGCCCTGCTCATCGCTCGCCGCAGGAGTAGTTGTTGAACAAATCAGTCTCCTCACGATAGCTAGCGTATAATCCGCCACCTACCGAGGGGCGCTGCAGGAGCCAGATGATCAACATCACTCCCAGGCTCGGTTTAAAACGGCGCTCACTGATCAACCCTGCCGGGCGCAGGGGGCCGCCGGTGAGCAACAACGCCGTTATTCCCCTCCCCGTCACAGTTATTTAGGAGCTTACTGTGGCTGAATTCAAAGACTACGTCATCGCTGACATCAACCTTGCCGACTGGGGTCGCAAGGAAATCCTCATTGCCGAAGGCGAAATGCCCGGCCTGATGGCCATTCGCGAAGAATTCGCGAAGACCCAGCCGCTCAAGGGCGCGCGCATCACCGGTTCGCTGCACATGACCATCCAGACCGCCGTGCTGATCGAGACGCTGACCGCGCTCGGCGCCGAAGTCCGCTGGGCCTCGTGCAACATCTTCTCGACGCAGGATCACGCCGCGGCCGCGATCGCCGCGCAGAACATCCCGGTCTTCGCCGTCAAGGGCGAAACCCTGGTCGATTACTGGGATTACACCCACCGCATCTTCGAATGGGCCGATGGCGGCTACTCGAATATGATCCTCGACGACGGCGGCGATGCCACCCTGCTGCTGCATCTCGGCGCCCGTGCCGAGAAGGACATCTCGATTCTGGCCAAGCCGGGTTCGGAAGAAGAAACCATCCTCTTCGCCGCCATCAAGGCCAAGCTGGCTGTCGATCCGACCTGGTATTCCGTACGCCTGGCCCAGATCAAGGGCGTCACCGAAGAAACCACCACCGGCGTGCATCGCCTGTACCAGATGCATGCGCGCGGCGAACTCAAGTTCCCGGGCATCAACGTCAATGACTCGGTGACCAAGTCCAAGTTCGACAACCTCTACGGCTGCCGCGAATCGCTCGTCGACGGCATCAAGCGCGCCACCGACGTGATGATCGCCGGCAAGATTGCCGTCATCGCCGGCTACGGCGACGTGGGCAAGGGCTCGGCCCAGGCCATGCGCGCCCTGTCGGCCCAGGTCTGGGTTACCGAAATCGACCCGATCTGCGCCCTGCAGGCCGCGATGGAAGGCTACCGCGTCGTCACCATGGAATACGCCGCCGACAAGGCTGACATCTTCGTCACCACGACCGGCAACTTCCACGTCATCACCCATGACCACATGGTCAAGATGAAGAACAACGCCATCGTCTGCAACATCGGTCACTTCGATAACGAAATCGATGTCGCCTCGATCGAGAAGTACCAGTGGGAAGAGATCAAGCCGCAGGTCGACCACGTCATCTTCCCGGACGGCAAGCGCATCATCCTGTTGGCCAAGGGTCGCCTGGTCAATCTCGGCTGCGGTACTGGTCACCCGTCCTACGTGATGAGTTCCAGCTTCGCGAACCAGACCATCGCCCAGATCGAACTGTGGACGGAAGCGGTCAAGGGTTCGAACAAGTACCCGGTCGGCGTCTACACGCTACCCAAGCACCTCGATGAAAAGGTTGCCCGTCTGCAACTGAAGACGCTGAACGCCCAATTGTCCGAGCTGACCGACGAACAGGCCGCCTACATCAGCGTACCGAAGGAAGGCCCGTACAAGGCCGACCACTACCGCTACTAAGAAGCAGCAGCCCGAACAGGCCGTCCATCGATGAGCATGAACTCTTTCCATGCCCGCCAAGGTGGGCGGCCAAATCTGGCAAAAGCGGATGAAAAGTCCGCAAAAAAACCTGTCGACCGTGGCGGGCTGCAACGCGCCGATGCCTTGCTGGTCCAGCGCAAGCTGGCCACATCGCGCACGCAAGCGCAAAAGCTGATCGCCGCCGGTCGGGTTTTGCTCGATGGTGCGCCGCTGGCCAAACCGTCGATTGAATTGCCGCCGGACGCCGCGTTGACCGTAGTCGATGACGACAATGACCGCTACGTTTCGCGCGGCGCCTTTAAACTGCTTGGCGCACTGACCGAAACCGGCCTGGCCGTCACCGGTAAGACTTGCCTCGACGTCGGCCAATCCACCGGCGGCTTCACCGATTGCCTGCTGCAGTCGGGTGCCCAACGCGTCGTTGGCGTCGATGTTGGTCACGGTCAACTGCACGGCAGGCTGAAAAACGACGCCCGCGTCACGGCGCTCGAAGGCATCAACTGTCGCGCGCTGAGCGCAGCCGATCTCGGCGACGCGATGCCGGACTATGGTTTCGACCTGATCGTCGGCGATGTGTCCTTCATCTCGATGACACTGATCCTGCCGCAGTTGCCGGCACTGCTGGCCAACAACGGTGATCTGCTGCTGCTGATCAAACCGCAATTCGAAGTCGGGCCGGGCAATATCGGCAAGGGTGGCATCGTGCGCGACCCAGCGCTTTACCGTAGCGTCGAAGCCAAATTCAGGGAAAATGCCCAAAATCTCGGGTTGACCGTAAAAGCCTGGCTGGATAGTCCAATTACCGGCGGTGATGGCAACCGCGAATTCTTCATCTGGTTGAACAAATGAATACTGAAATTTCCATCGAATTTTTCCCACCGCAAACCCCTGAGGGGATTGAAAAACTGCGGTCGACACGTGCCGAACTGGCAAAACTGAACCCACAATTTTTCTCCGTAACCTACGGTGCGGGCGGTTCGACCCGCGAACGCACCTTCTCCGTCGTCAAGGAAATTGCTGCCGAAGGCTTCGATGCTGCACCACACCTCTCGTGCATCGGATCAAGCCGCGAATCGATCCGCGAAATCCTAGGCGAATACAAAGCCGCCGGCATCAAGCGCACCGTTGCCTTGCGCGGCGATCTCCCCTCGGGGATGGCTGAAACCGGTGAGTTTCGCTACGCCAACGAACTGGTCGAATTCATCCGCGCCGAAACCGGTGACTGGTTCAGCATCGAAGTCGCCGCCTACCCGGAGTGGCATCCGCAAGCCCGCAGCCCGAAGGACGACCTCGACGCCTTCGTGCGCAAGGTAAACGCCGGTGCCAATTCGGCTATCACGCAGTATTTCTACAATGCTGACGCGTACTTCCACTTCGTCGACGAAGCAAAAGCACTTGGCGTCGATGTACCGATCATTCCCGGCATCATGCCCATTGTCGGCTTCACCAAACTCGCCCGTTTCTCCGACGCCTGCGGCGCCGACATCCCGCGCTGGATGCGGAAGAAATTTGAAAGCTTCGGCGACGATACCGACGCCATTCGCGCCTTCGGCCTAGATTCGGTAACGCAACTGTGCGAACGCCTGCTAAAGGGGGGAGCACCCGGACTGCACTTTTACTCGATGAACCAATCCGCACTAACCGTCGAGATATGCAAAAGGCTCGGTTTGAAGTAATTTCACGGTCAAGCGTTTTCCATCCTGCTCCAGCAGAATTGCGAATCTGGAATCTGCGTTGCGAGCAAATTTACTTAACCTCCCTGCCGCGCCAACGATACCGAGATGGTTACCACCAACGATATACAAACCCTGCTGGACAGCAGCTATACCTACAAAAACAGTGACTTTCCGATTGGCACGCCCGTGCAAATCGGGGTCAATTTTTTACTCTCCCGTCCAGGCGACTGGCCGGAAACCACTTTCCAGTCGTTGACCAGTAAAAACCTGGATATTTACGAGCAAAACATCCTTGAGGCGCTGGCCTTAGTCGAACAGGCTTGTGGCGTTGATTTCGTTCTGCTTCCGGAAAACCAGGCTCGCATCCTGCTCGGTTTGTCTTCCATCACCGCCACAGATCTGGCGGGATATGCTCAACATCGATACAAGGATAGCTTGAGTCAATACGTCACCCAGATCGTCTATGACGACGAGACAATTGACTCATCAAACTTTCAAAGTACGATCATTCACGAAATTCTTCATGCCTTGGGCCTCAAGCATCCGGGACATTATTCGCCCGACGATGAAGGCCCCTATTTATCAAGTGACAAAGACAATACCGGCAACACGGTCATGTCCTACAACTTTACCGGGCAAGATGATCTGAATCTACGCACGTACGACATTGCTGCCCTGCAATATCTCTATGGCCCACCAATTTCGGCTGGTATCCGGGTCGGAATATCCTCCGGCGATAAGCAGCGAAGTGGCACCGCAGCCGATGAGTTATTCGCGCTCAATAGCTATACGCTTTGGACACAAAACAACGATACCCAATTCACCAGTACCGATGGATCAGTCTACCGGGCCACCGAAACAGGCATCCTGATCGATGGCAACAGCGGTATCGATGAGGTATTTATTCCGCTTGCTCAACACCAGGTCGAAATTTCACCTGCTGGCGACAATGTGTTGAATATTTCCAGCGAATGGAGCATCGAACTCTCCGACAATAACACCGGCAAGCTCAAGCTACTTGACCGCCTCGAAGAGATCGAACGCCTACGCTTCTCCGACAAGAAGATTGCCTGGGACATCACGGACAATGCGCTGGAAACAATGCAACTTATCGCGACCATTGCTCCCGCGCTAGAAAATGACCTGCCAACACGCGGCGCCATTCTTCGGCTTTTGGACCAAGGCAATTCACTTCAATCCCTGTTTGAATTGGCCATTCAAAACAACCTTGTACCCAACATCAACACAGACTTGGCAGCTCAAACCATCCACAATGTTCTCCCCAGTATCACCGGCAGCCAGTTTGATGATCTAAAAGCCGTTTGCATCGACTATATCGAGAACAATGGTCAAGCCAAATTTCTCTCCGACGTAGCCAGTTTAAGCATGAACGTGAATCTCGTAGGCTTGCAACAGAATGGCATGGAATACCAGCAAGTCTGAGCGAGAAGCATAAAAACTCTCATGTTTTCCCGAAAACACCCCCAATACAGGACGGCATTGCAGAAGAGGTATGCAAACTATCTATCCGAGCCACACTTTCCAGCAGGGGTGGGGTAAGCTCTGACAATGGAACGCATTGAAGCACTCACCCTGATCGCCGAACAAGCCAGCAATGGAGAGCTTGCTTTCCCGACAGGATTGGATAATTCGCTAAAAATACTGCGCCAGCTAGACGATCCGGACTGTCACATAGAGCGGGCAGTTCAACTGATCAAGAGCGAACCGCTTATTGCCGCAAGAGTCGTTTCAGTTGCCAATAGCGCAGCCTACAACCGAAGTGGGCGAGAAATCACCGAATTGCACAGTGCAATATCCCGTATTGGCTTGCGCACAACGCGCACACTGACAATGGCCATTACAACACGGCAAATGGCAGGCTCACCAAAATCAGCCGAGCTTCGCGAGGCCACGGCAAAACTATGGGACCACACCGCTCACGTCGCCGCCCTGTGCCATGTCATTGCGCGCAGAATCACGCACCTTGATCCTGAAACCGCTTTTTTTGCCGGAATCGTCCACGAAATTGGCGGCTTCTATCTAATTTCCCGAGCAGCTGACTTTCCTGGACTGCTAAAAGGCGATCCTGCCGACTGGGCTGAACAGGCAGAACCGACCATCGGGCGTGCCATTCTCAAGAGGCTGGATATCCCGGAGAGCACGACCCGAGCAATCGAATCCATGTGGGAGGGACTTCTCGCCCTCCCTCCCGTCAGCTTGGGAGATACCCTGCTGCTAGCCAACGAACTTTCCACGGCCAAATCGCCTTTATACGAAGCGGATAGCCTCACGACAGGAAGCGCAACCGGACTGATAGACTCCTTGGTCGACGATGCAATGCTGAGCAGCATTCTTGAAGATGCCTCAGCCGAGGTTGAATCCCTGGCCGCAGCACTGCACTTCTAAAACATCCGTCGTATTTCAATAGCCAATCAACACCGTTGACGTTCTCAAAACAGGCTAATATAATGCGCGCTTCCCTTGGGCCGGGTCGGTAGCTCAGTCGGTAGAGCAGCGGACTTTTAATCCGTTGGTCGCGAGTTCGAATCTCGCCCGACCCACCAAACAGGAAAATTCTGGGGCGCTAGCTCAGTTGGTAGAGCAGCGGACTCTTAATCCGTAGGTCGACAGTTCGAATCTGTCGCGCCCCACCAGAATTCAAAGGCTTGCGCCTAGGCGCAAGCCTTTTTTGTTTCCAGCTCAGATTTGTCGTCAATTATCAAAGCTCAAACAGCGCCGTAATTGCCACCAAGCACAAAATCGCTCGCAGCTTGCCCTCCCTCCTGCTTTTCCCACAGAAACCAGGTTGAGCAGTTCAGCAGGCCATACAGAGCTGCTGGCCCATTTTTCTCTACGTCATAAAAAATTTCTCCATATACAAAAAGCAGCTACCTGCTTCCCCAACAATCCCGCTACACTTTCCAACCTTGAGATTGGCGAACATTTTCTGCACCAGCCAGCCGATCGACCGATCTTCGCCATTGCTTCATCAAATCGCATGACAACGCTTAGCCCATCGACCCGCCATCACTCAACCCGCCCTTCACTAGCCGGGATGCTGGCTTGCGGGTTCGTATGGCGACAATCGCCGATATGACTGCCACGGAAACACAGCTACCGGACGCCCCAAAACAGAGGGACAACGGCCATCGCGACATGCATAATCAATTTCAGTTGCTACGGCGCGTCATGGAACGTTGCCGGCAAGCTGTCGTATTCACCGATTCCGAAAACATAATTTGTGAAGTTAACGACGCCTACGTCGCGATGAGCGGCTTCAGCCGCGAGGAAGCAATAGGCAAACCGCCATCGATTGGCAAATCGGGGCGTCACGATGCCGCGTTCTACAAGCAGATGTGGGATGCGCTGGAACAGGAAAATTACTGGGAAGGAGAAATCTGGGATCGTCGGCAAAGTGGCGAAGCCTATCCCAAGCACCTGACCATCAGCCGCCTGCTTGATGAAACCGGACGGGTCGTAAACTACGTCGCCATGTTCGAAGACCTGACGGAACAGAAGGCGCTGGAATCCGAGCTTGAGCGGCGCACCCACTACGACTCGCTGACCGGCCTGGCCAACAAGGTGCTGTTCCGCAATCGACTTGAACACGAATTCCGCATCGCCGACCGCCGTAAATGCAATGTTGGTTTGCTGTTATTGAATCTGGACCGCTTCCGCAAAGTTAACGAAAACCTGGGCTATGTCGCAGGAGACCGACTGATCCAGATGGTTGCCGCCAGACTCACCGAAAACATTCGCAAAACCGACCTGATGGCGCGCGAAAACAATTCGATGGAGCGCTCGGCAGACACAATTTCCCGCTATGACGGGGACGAATTCACTTTCATTCTGGCCGATCTTGCCGCGCCGGAAAACGCGGCAATTGGTGCGCGCCGACTGACCCGCGCTTTCGAAACACCTTTTCTGATCGATGGTCAGGAAATTTACCTCTCGGCGTCCATTGGCATTGCCGTCTATCCTCAGAACTCAAAAACCCTTGAAGGCTTGATGTGCTGCGTGGAAACCGCGCTGGATGATATGCGCCAGGCAGGTGGCAACAACTTCCGCTTCTTTTCGGAAGCGATGAACCAAAGCAGCAACAACCGCTTTCAGATTGAAAGCGAAATGCGCCGGGCCTTGGCCAGCAGCGGCTTTGCATTGGCTTACCAGCCAAAAATCGATCTGGCCAGCGGCAAAACCACCGGCCTTGAAGCGCTGGTGCGCTGGCGCCGGGAAAATGGCAGCCTGATGTCACCGGCCGAATTTATTCCACTGGCCGAGGAAACCGGCATGATCCTGCCACTGGGCGAATGGATACTCGAAACCGCCTGTCGTGACGTGCATGCCATCAACCAGCACCAGGGTCTTGAGCTATCTGTTGCGGTCAACCTCTCAGCCCGTCAGTTTCAGTACGGCCAAGTCCCCCAGTTGATCGACCGGGTGCTCGCCAGCACGGGACTCCCCGCCCACCTGCTGGACCTCGAAATCACCGAAAGCATGGTGATGCAGGATGTTGAGACGGTGATTGCCACCATGCACGCGATTCGCGAGCGCGGCGTGACACTGGCCATCGACGACTTTGGTACCGGTTATTCGTCCCTGGCCTATCTGAAACTGTTTCCGATCGGCACACTCAAGATTGACCGTTCATTCGTCAAGGATATTGAAACCGATCCGAATGATGCGAACATCTGCGACGTCACCGTACTCCTGGCCCACAAACTGGGGCTAAGCGTGGTAGCGGAAGGGGTCGAGACAGCAGGCCAGCTGAATTACCTGCTCTCTGTTGGCTGTGACCAGATCCAGGGCTATTTGATCAGCAAACCGCTACCGCTCACCGAGGTCGAAGATTTCCTGCGCGCGCACAAACCGAGCACGCTGAATGGAACAGTCGACTTATGGTCCGGCGACCTGGCGGACTGATCCTGAAATAATCGAAGCACAGGGAAATGCCGCCCGGCGGGCTGGACGCCCGCTTCTGCGGTCAACTTACTTGCGGGCGAATTTTTCCGTCAATTGCTGCAGCTTCTGCTGCTTGACAGCTTCTGCCTTGGCCGCAGCCTCGACAGCCTTGCGCTGCTCGGCCTGCTTCTTGAAACGCTCCTTCAGCAACTCGGTCGCGTGCTGACGATTTTCATCGGTCACTTCACCGGCCGGCGTGCCATCAAGATTCAGACGGTGCGTGGCCTTCTCCATTTCCTTCAGATACCGGGTCGCCATGGTGTGACTGCGCATGGCCAAGCGAACAGATTTCTTGCTCAGTTCCGGCAATTCGGCAAACAACTGCTTGTCGATACCGATGGCGAGCGGGCTAAAGTTGCGAAAAACATCGTAACGCGCTTGCAAATCCTTCAACAAGGCACGGATGTCATTCGGTTTGTCAGTAGCAGCGGGAGTGGCAGATTCAGCAGTAGTCATAATGAATGCGATCAGATCAAGGCGCGAAGGGTAGCACGAATGCGCCCTTTCGTGCCTTGCAATGGCGTTCAGACGCCATTCTTGCGGAACCAGTCCAACATGCGCCGCCAGCCATCCTCAGCCTCTTCCTTGCGGTAACTGGGCCGATAGTCGGCGTGAAAGGCATGCGGTGCATTATCGTAAAGATGGAGGCGCGAAGCCTGCGCCGCCGAACCGCCCTTTTTCAGCGCAACTTCCATGGCATCGACCGTTTCCACCGGAATGCCGGTGTCGACCCCACCATAAAGACCAAGTACCGGCGCCTTCAGTTCGCCGACCAAGTCGATCGGGTGGCGCGGCGTATATTGATTGACCGGGCTGACCAGCCGACCGTACCAGGCAACGCCAGCCTTGACGCCCGGATTGTGGGCGCTGTACAGCCAGGTGATGCGGCCGCCCCAGCAGAAACCGGTGATCGCCAGGCGCCTCGTGTCGGCCCCCTGCTTCGCCGCCCAGGCAACGCTGGCGTCGAGATCAGCCATGACTTCGGCGTCCGGCGTCTTGCTGCTGATCTTGTCGATGATTTCGGCAATGCTGTCGATCTTGCGCGGATCGCCCTGGCGGGCGAACAGTTCCGGGGCGATGACGAAATAGCCGAGCTTGGCCAGTCGGCGTGCGGTGTCGCGGATGTATTCATGGACACCGAAAATTTCCGAGATCAGCAATACCACCGGGGCTTTCGCGACGCCCTCCGGCGCGGCGCGGTAGGCCACCATTTCCCCATCGCCAACCGGCACCTTGACCTCGCCTTCCAACAAACCTGCGACATCTGTCCTGATGGCTGTCTGCGCGGCCACCGGCAGGGTTGCCAAGGCAAAACCGGCGCCCAGGCTGGTAACCAGAAAACTGCGCCGGTCAAAGCCTTGTGCCGGCACCAGACTATCGAATTCTGCTTTGTGGTCCATGCCTCTCTCCTTGGTTGATTTACATCAGAACGATGTCGTATTGCTCGGGCGAATAACTGGGTTCGGATTGCAGTGAAACAGCTTTACCGATGAAATCGGAAAGCATCGCCAGCGATTGCGACTCCTCGTCGAGGAACAGATCGACAACGTCCGGCCCAGCCAGAATCCGGTATTCGCGGGCATTGAACTGGCGCGCCTCGCGCAGCAATTCGCGCAGGATTTCGTAGGCCACGGTACGCGCGGTCTTGACCTCGCCACGCCCGCCGCAGGTCGGGCAAGGCTCGCACAGCACATGGGCCAGCGATTCGCGGGTGCGTTTACGCGTCATCTCGACCAAACCGAGCTGCGTAAAACCGTTGACCGTAAGACGCGTGTGATCGCGCGCCAGTGCCTTGTTGAACTCGTCGAGCACTGCCTTCTTGTGCTCCTCGTTCTCCATGTCGATGAAATCGACAATGATGATGCCGCCCAAGTTGCGCAAGCGGAGCTGGCGAGCGATGGTCACCGCCGCTTCCAGATTGGTTTTGAAGATCGTGTCGTCGAAATTGCGCACGCCGACAAAACCGCCGGTATTGACGTCAATGGTCGTCATCGCCTCGGTCTGGTCGATGATCAGATAGCCGCCGGACTTCAGATCGACCCGGCGGGCCAGCGCCTTCTGGATTTCCTCCTCGACGCCATGCAGATCGAACAATGGACGCTGGCCGGTGTAATGCTCCAGCATCGGCAACACAGCCGGTGTGTACTCCTCGGCAAAACCGTTCAGTTTCTGGAAGTTTTCTCGCGAGTCGATCACGATGCGCGAAGTTTCCGGATTGACGAAATCACGCAGCACGCGCTGCCCCAGTGACAACTCCTGATACAACAAACTGGGTGGTGCGCAGGTGCGCGCCTTGTCGCGAATATCGGCCCAGGTCTTGCGCAGATAACCGATGTCGGTGGCAAACTCTTCGTCGCTGGCATTCTCGGCCATCGTCCGCACGATGAAACCACCCGGCTCATCGGCCGGCACCAGGCGGGTGATTTTTTCGCGCAGGATTTCGCGCTCGGCTTCCGCCTCAATGCGCTGCGAAATCCCGATGTGCTTTTCCTGCGGCAGATACACCAGCATGCGGCCGGCAATCGAAATCTGCGTCGACAAGCGGGCGCCCTTGGTTCCAATCGGGTCCTTGACCACCTGGACGACGATGCTCTGACCTTCATGCAACATCTTTTCGATCGGCCGTTCACCAGCCCGCTCCTGGCTGGATTCACGCGGCAACCAGATATCGGCCACATGCAGAAAAGCGGTGCGCTCCAGCCCGACATCGACAAACGCTGATTGCATGCCGGGCAGGATGCGCACGATGCGCCCGAGATAAACATTGCCGACCAGCCCGCGACTGGCCGTGCGCTCGATGTGCAATTCCTGCACGACACCTTGTTGCATCACGGCAACGCGCGTTTCCTGCGGCGTGAAGTTGATCAGGATTTCTTCGGACATAGGCTCTACAATGCACGGTTTTCTGCGGTTTCTCCCGCTCAAGTCTGGATTCTACTATGCGCAAGGCCCCCGAACTTCTCGCCCCCGCCGGCTCGCTCGATATGATGCGCACGGCCTTTGCCTTTGGCGCCGATGCAATCTACGCCGGCCAGCCGCGTTACAGCCTGCGCGTGCGCAATAACGAGTTCGGTCACATCGAAACATTGGGCGAGGCAATTGCCGAGGCGCACGGCCAGGGCAAGCAGTTTTTTGTCGTCAGCAACATTTTTCCGCACAACGCCAAACTGAAGACCTACCTCGCCGACATGGCGCCGGTCATCGCCCTGAAGCCGGATGCGCTGATCATGTCCGACCCAGGGCTGATCGACATGGTGCGCGAACAATGGCCGGAACAGGTCATCCATCTGTCGGTGCAGGCCAACACGGTGAATTGGGCGGCGGTGCGTTTCTGGAAAAAAATGGGGGTTGACCGCATTATTTTGTCGCGCGAACTGTCGCTCGACGAAGTCGCCGAAATCCGCCAGGAATGCCCGGATGTCGAACTGGAAGTCTTCGTCCATGGCGCGCTCTGCATCGCCTACTCGGGCCGCTGCCTGCTTTCCGGCTACTTCAACCACCGCGATCCGAACCAGGGCAGCTGCACCAACTCCTGCCGCTGGGATTACAAGGTATCGACCACGGGGGGAGAATTGCCCGCCAATACCGATTCTTGCGGTCAACCGATCAAATTCCACCAAAACCGCGATCAGGAAATCCTGCTCGAAGAAAAACAGCGTCCGGGCGAACTGATGCCGATCGAGGAAGACGAACACGGCACCTACATCATGAACTCCCGCGACCTGCGCGCCATCGAGCATGTACATCGCTTGGTCGAAATCGGCGTCGACTCGTTGAAGATTGAAGGCCGGACCAAGAGCCCCTACTACGTCGCCCGCACTTGCCAAGCCTATCGTCAGGCCATCGACGATGCGGTGGCCGGTCGCCCGTTCAATCCGGAACTGTTGTCCGAACTGGAAAACCTGGCCAACCGTGGCTACACCGACGGCTTCTACCAGCGCCACCACGATGCCGAATATCAGAACTACCTGCGCGGCCATTCCGAATCCGACCGCAGCCAGTACGCCGGCGATGCAGTGCGTTTCGATGCAGCACGCGGCCTGATGGAAATCGAGGTCAAGAACAAGTTCAGCGTCGGCGACCGTATCGAAGCCGTGCATCCCAAAGGCAATCTGCAACTCAACATCGAGCGCATGGAAGACAAGAACGGCCAGCCGATCAGCGTCGCACCGGGCAGCGGCCACCGGGTCTGGATTGCGCTGCCGGAAGATCAAACCGGTGCTTTCGTCGCCCGTTTCGTCTAGCCGTCAGGAGATGAATCCACAACCGTCACGCATGACACTGATCGACGCCCTGAAAGCCGTCGCATCACAACTCATCGTCCTCCATCATCTGGTCCTCTACGGTCCGCTGGCCATCGGCGCCGGACTGACCTTTCCCGATCTGCGCGAATGGTTGTCCGACTATGGCCGGATCGCAGTGCAAGTGTTTCTCGTCATTGGCGGGTTTCTCGCGGCACGCAGCCTGGCTCCGGCCGGCCGGGGCCCGCAAGACAACCCGCTCACCCTGATCGCCCGACGCTACCTGCGCCTGGCCGTCCCGTTCGTGATTGCCATCAGTCTCGCAATCATTTGTTCGGCCATTGCCGACCACCTGATGGACGACGAGGCCATTCCGGCGCGTGCCAGCATCAAGCAGTGGCTGGCCCATGCGCTGCTGCTGCACGGCATTTTGGGTGTCGAGTCCTTGTCGGCTGGTGTCTGGTATGTCGCCATCGACTTTCAACTGTACGCAGTGATCGCTATCCTGCTCTGGCTCGGCCACAGCGCCTTTGGTGCCATTGGCGCCCGCAGCCTGGTCCTCGGGCTGGCTGCCGCCTCGCTGTTCTGGTTCAATCTGGATAGCAGCCTGGACAACTGGGCGATCTATTTCTTCGGCTCCTACGGCCTCGGTGCTGCCGTGTTTTGGGCCAGCAACGGGAGCAGCGATAAAGCGGGCGAACGCCGCTCCGGCGGCAATTGGCTAGGCATTGTCGCCGCGCTCACGGTCATTGCCCTGCTCATCGACTTTCGCCTGCGCATCGGCCTCGCCCTGGGCGTGGCCTTGCTGCTCGGCTACAGCCAGCACAGCCAGTGGCCGGAACGCTGGCTGAATGCCCGTCCGTTGGCCTTTCTCGGACGTATTTCCTATTCGGTCTTCCTGATCCACTTCCCGGTGCTGCTTCTGGCCAACGGCCTGTTCGTATTCTCCGGCAGCGCCTCACCGGAGGCCGCCTGCCTCGTGCTGCTGACCGCCTGGGCAAGCAGCACGCTGGCCGGCTGGATGTTCTACCGCTGGGTGGAAAAACCGTCGGCCAAGCTGCGTTGGCCGACAACCGTCAGTCGGCCAGTTCCGCGCGTCCCCGGAAATATTCCAGCGCCTCGGGATTAGCCAGAGCCTCGACATTTTTCACCGGCTGGTCGTGCACCACGTTGCGCACGGCCAGTTCGACGATCTTGCCCGACTTGGTGCGCGGAATATCCTGCACCTGAACCACCTTGGCCGGCACATGGCGCGGCGTGGTATTGGCCTTGATCTGCTGTTTCACCCGTTCGATCAAGCCGGGATCGAGTTGCAGCCCGTCCTGCAACTTGACGAACAACACGACCCGCACATCGTCGTTCTTGCCTGGCGGCCAGTCCTGGCCGATCACCAGCGACTCGAGAATTTCCGGCAATTGTTCGACCTGCCGGTAGATTTCCGCCGTCCCGATGCGCACACCGCCCGGATTGAGCGTGGCGTCGGAACGACCATAGATGATCACACCGTCATGCGCAGTCAGTTCCGAGAAATCGCCATGGCACCAGACATCAGCGAAACGCTCGAAGTAAGCGGCGCGATATTTCCTGCCATCAGGATCGTTCCAGAAACCGACCGGCATGACCGGGAAAGGTTTGGTGCACACCAGTTCGCCCTTTTCCGAACGCACCGGCTGCCCGGCGTCATTGAACACATCGACCGCCATGCCCAGCCCGCGACACTGGATCTCGCCGCGATACACCGGCAACACCGGATTGCCGAGGACAAAGCAGGAAACAATATCGGTACCACCGGAAATCGACGCCAGCAGGATGTCCTGCTTGATTTCGCGATACACCCAGTCAAACCCTTCCGGCGACAGCGGGCTGCCTGTCGAGAACATTGCACGCAACGCACTCAGATCATGGGTTTTGCCTGGCGTCAGGCCCAGCTTGGCCGCCGCGTCGATGAATTTGGCCGACGTGCCGAAATGCGTCATCTTTTCCGTTTCGGCCAGATCGAACAGCACCTTGCCCTTGTCGGCAAACGGCGAACCGTCGTAGAGCAACAAGGTGGCGCCGGCCGCCAGACCAGATACCAGCCAGTTCCACATCATCCAGCCGCAGGTCGTAAAGTAGAACAGACGATCACCGGGCCGCACGTCGCTGTGCAACACGTGTTCCTTCAGATGCTGCAGCAGCACGCCGCCGTGGCAATGGACAATGCACTTCGGCACACCGGTCGTACCCGACGAGAACATGATGAACAGCGGATGATCAAAGGCGACGCGCTTGAAAATCACTGTTTTATTGCGGTCGACCGCAGAATTTTGTGAATTTGCCTTTTCGTCCAAGTCCGACCACGACACTGCCCCGGCAATCTTGTCGATGGCCGGCTGTTCCGCGAGATAAGGCACCACCACCGTTTTGACCAGCGACGGCATTTTGGCCACGACTTCGGCGTTCTTTTCCAGGCAATCGACCGGCTTGCCGTTGTACCAGTAGCCATCGACACAGATCAGCACCTTGGGCTCGATCTGGCCGAAGCGGTCGAGCACGCCCTGCACGCCAAAGTCCGGCGAGGCCGACGACCAGATGGCGCCGAGCGCCGTGGTCGCCAGCATGGCGATCAGCGTTTCCGGCAGATTGGGCAGGTAACCAGCGACCCGGTCGCCCTCGCCGACACCGGCAGCAATCAGGAACGACTGGAAACGGGCGACTTCGGCATACAGCTCGACCCGCGTCAGCCGCCGCTTGACCTTGTCCTCGCCCCAGAAGACAAGCGCCTCGCCATCATCTCGATTTTTCAGAAGATTTTCAGCGTAATTCAGACGCGCCTCGGGAAACCAGCGGGCGCCGGGCATCACGCTGCCGCTGCTGCCTGTGGCGACATCCGTTGCGGAAATATCGCGGTCAACCAGCACTTGCGTGCCTTTTTCACCAATGGCTCCGCAGAAACGCCAGACCTGCGTCCAGAACGCTTCCGGCTGGTCCACCGACCATTGCCACAAATCGGCATAAGTACCGTGCCCGGTCGCTTGCATGAATTGCGCCATGCGCGTATCGCCCACCGTGGCGGGATTAGGCTTCCATAAAGGCAAAGGGTCAATCGCGTAGGTCATGTTGTCTCCGTTTTTTGTTTTGTATCCGGCGCATGGACCGGTTCCAGAATCAAACCATAACAGCAAGCCCCGCCAGTGGACTGTCATCAGCCGGACACTCGGACAGCAGGTAATCCAGCCGCCGAATTAGGCGCCCACTGCACCCCGCATCGAACGACACGGCCAAGTCAAAATGCTACCGGCGCCTGCCTCACCGCTTGTCGGGAGCCAGACGCCGGCAGGCTTGCCAAGATCAAATACTGCCTTACATGCCGAGATAGGCGGCACGCACCTGCTCGTTGCTGATCAGTTCCTGACCGCTGCCGGTCAGCGTCACATTACCGGTTTCCAGCACGTAGCCACGATCGGCAATAGCCAGCGCGGCAAAGGCATTCTGTTCGACCAGCAGAATGGTCATTCCTTGCGCCTTGAGCGCCTTGATGACGTTGAACACTTCCTGCACCAGCAACGGCGCCAGGCCCATCGACGGCTCGTCGAGCAACAACAGTTTGGGCCGTCCCATAAGTGCGCGACCGATGGCCAGCATCTGCTGCTGACCACCGGACAAGGTACCGGCGGGCAAATCGCGCTTTTCCTTCAGGATGGGGAACATGGCAAAAACCTTTTCCATGTCTTCCGGCACCTGATGTTTCGGCTGGGTGTAGGCGCCAAGGCGCAAATTGTCCTCGATGGACAGTGGACCGAAGACCTGGCGCCCTTCCGGACTCTGGCAGATACCGCGCCGCATGCGCAAATCGGCGCGCAACTTGACGATATCTTCGCCATCGAAAACGATACGGCCGGCACTCGCTGGTTGAACGCCGGACAAGGTGCGCAGGAAAGTCGTCTTGCCGGCACCGTTCGCGCCGACCAGGGCAACCAGTTCGCCCCGGCGCACTTCCAGATCGATCCCCTTCAGCGCCTTGATCCGGCCATAACAGCTTTCCAGCCCCGACACCGAGAGCAAGACATCGCCCGATACCTTGCTCGCCCCCGGTTGCAGAATGCCCGCACTGTGCGCGCCCAGGCCAATCGAATCGGGCGCCAGGCTGGCAATCCGGTGGAACAACTGGCGAAATTCGGCGGCTGCCTGATCACCAAACAAGGGGTCGCTGTTATCGAGAAAGGCCCGGTCGATCACCGTCCAGTCCTCTGCCGTCAGCACCTCGCGGGCCAGCGGCATGGCATCTTTTTCCTCGGTCCGGATATGCGCTTTCAGGCTTTGCGTATAAATACGCAGCGCCTCGGCAAATTCCGTATTACCCAAGGTTCCGGCGGCCGTCGCAGCCAACTGTTCACGCAAGGATTTGAGCACCTCCGGTCCATTCCGGTGTTCAACCTGCAAACGGTCGATCACGACGGCGGCTTCGGGGCTGCGCTGACGCAATGCAGGAAAAAGATACTCATCTTCCTTCGCATGATGGCAGCCATCCATGAACTGCTCGATGTAATCAAAAATGGCACCAAAGAAAGCCGGATCGACCTTGCTGCCGGCCTGCATTTCGTCGGCCACCTGATCAATCGTGGTGGCGATGCGCCACAGGTTCTGATGCTCTTCGGTAATGATGCGCAATGCTTCCATGCTGGTTCCTTAAGCGTGCGTGCCGAGATAGGCGGCGATCACATCCGGATTGTTGCGAATTTCTTCGCCCGTTCCTTCGGCGAGTTTCTTGCCGTAATCGAGCACCAGAATGCGGTCCGATAGGTTCATGACCATTTTCATGTCATGTTCGACCAGCACCACGGTGATGCCCGCATCGGCCACCTTGCGCACCAGGTGATCGACCTCGATGGTTTCCTTCGGATTCAGACCGGCAGCCGGTTCATCAAGGAAGATGATGCGCGGCTTCATGGCCAGTGCACGGGCAATTTCCAGACGCTTCAGCGCACCATAGGGCATCGCATCGGCACGCTCGTTGACATAGGCTTCCAGACCGACGAACTGCATCAACTGGATGGCTTCCTCGCGCACTTCCGCATCGCGACGACGCAAGGCGGGCAGACGGAACGCGGCCTTGAACAAGTTGCGATCCAGGCGCAGATGCGCCCCGACCATGACGTTTTCGACCGCCGTCATGTTCATGCAGATCTGCAGATTCTGGAAAGTCCGCGCCATGCCGCGCTCGGCGAGTTCGTTCGGTGATTTGCCGTGGATCGCTTCGCCATCGAGCCGGATTTCACCCGTGGTCGGCTTGTAGACCCCGGTAATCAGGTTGAACAACGTCGTCTTGCCAGCACCATTCGGCCCGATGACCGAGTAGACGATGCCTGCATCAATGCTGAAACTGACGTTCTGGACGGCCTTGACGCCACCAAAGTGGATCGACAGATCCTTGACTTCAAGCAGTGCCATGCTCATTCCCCCTTACCGAATTTGGCGGCCAGTGTCGGCACAATCCCTTTCGGGAGGAAGATCATGAAGCCCATCAGGATGGCACCGAAGACGACGGTTTCCCAACCCTCGAAAGTTGCCAGTGCCTGCGGCAGCGCAGTCAGCAAGACCGCTCCGACCAGCGAACCGAAGACCGACGCCATGCCGCCGACGACCACCATGGTGACCAGTTCGATGGAGTGGAAGAAATCGGCGAAATTCGGGCTGACGAAACCGATGTAATGTGCCGTGACGCTACCCATGATGCTGGCAAAGACTGCCGACAACACGAAGATGGAAACCTTGTAGCGAACCACGTCGACCCCGACTACCTGTGAAGCCACCTCGGAACCATGCAAAGCCCGCAGGGCGCGGCCAAAAGGCGAGTCGATCAGGTTCTGCGAAGCCCACACGGCAAATACCAGCATCGCGGCAATGATCCAGTACCACTGCTTGTCACCGTAAATCTCCAGGCCGAACAGGCTCATCGGCAAGACCGGCATGCCATCCGGCCCGCCCGTCCATTGCGCTTCGTTACGCAGCGTGATGTTGATGATGATGCCCAGACCGAGCGTTGCCATCGCCAGATAGTTGCCCTTCAGCTTGAAGATCGGACGCGCCACCAAGGCGGCGAGCAAGCCGGTGATCAGCGCACCGGCGCCCATGGCGAGCAAGGGATGCCAGTTGAAATGCGTCGGCAGCACCGCCGAGGCGTAAGCGCCAATCCCGAGAAATCCGGCATGCCCCAGACTGATCTGCCCGGCAAAGCCGATCAGCAGATTCAGGCCGAGCACGATCATCGCGTTGATCGCCATGCGGATTGCCAGATCGAGATAAAAGCTGTTCGGTGCAATGAAAGGCACCAGCAACAGGATGGCAATGACGATCAGAAGACCGATGTTGAGTTTCTTTTGCATGCTTACACCCGATCAGTCGATTTACCGCCGAACAGACCGCGCGGCATGAAGAACAGGATGAAGATGATCAGGATGAAAGGCATCGCGTCCTTGTAAGCCGACGAAATATAACCGGCCCCCATCGCCTCCAGGATACCGACCAGCAAGCCGCCGACCACCGCCCCGAGACCGTTGCCCAAGCCGCCAACTACGGCGGCAACGAAGCCCTTCAGGCCGAGCATGATGCCGACGTCGTAAGAAGTCATGGTGATCGGGGCAATCAGGATGCCGCCAAGCGCGCCCAGCGCAGCCGCCATGGCAAAACTCATGAACAACACCCACGACGTATTGATACCAACCAGCTCGGCCGCCGTGCGATTGAACGACGTCGCCAGCATGGCCTTGCCGGATAGCGTGCGATTGAAGAAATACCAGAGTACGGCGACCACGACAGCCGTCACACCGAACACCCACAGACTCTGCGGCATCAAGGTGGCACCCAGAATCTGGATCGGTTCCTCGCCGGAAAACGCCGGCAGGGCGAAGGTACTCTTACCCAGCCAGACCTGAACAAGACCGCGGATCACCAGCGAAGCACCGATGGTGATGATGATCAAGGTGACCGTTTCGGCGCCCTTGACCGGCTCAATCGCCAGTTTTTCCAGCAGCACACCAACCACGGCGGGCAACAGGATGGCCAGCACCAAGGCCACCGGCAGCGGAAAGCCGGAAACCGTAAAGAACACAGCCAGCATGCCGCCGAGCATGATGAATTCGCCCTGGGCGAAATTGATCACGTTGCTGGCGTTATAGATCAGCGTAAAACCCAGCGCAGCCAGCGCATAAGTTGCACCGACAGTGAGTCCAGAAAATAGGAATTGCAGGAATTGGGCAAGCATCAGATGCGCCCTTTCCGTGCCGGCAGCACCTCGTACACGGCGCTCCACCTTTGCGGTAGTTTCATTATGTCTCCTCCTGTTGTTCTGGTTGCGACCCGCAAATCTAGACGGTGCGGATTAAAACAAATTCTGAAATGTGAAACTCATTCTGTCAAGCAGAAATGAGACAAAAACTTAAGATTTATTGAAATTCTTGTATCAAGAAATATTGCGCTGCGACGACCATCAAACCGCAGGCAGAATTATCGCCGCCACAGGGGCATCAAGCCCAGCAAACCCAACAAAGGGCCGGGCAGCAGCAGCCAGGCAATATGATCTCCCCAAGCCGGCACCCAAGCCGTGCCAAGCTGGATCGAAATCATCGTGATGGCAAAACCGATGGCGTTCTGGAAGGCCAATGCACTGCCGACGATTTCCGGCGGGCAAGCGCGGGCTGACATGGCTGAAAAATGCGGCGAATCGGCAATGACGCTGGCGCCCCAGATCAGCAACAAACCCAGTTTCAGCCATCCCGGCAGGTCGGCCAGCAATGGATAGAGCACGCAACACAACGCAGACAGTGCCAGGCAGCAAGCCGCAACGGGCGCACTACCGACACGCCGGCTCCACCAACCGCCAAGCACACAACCGACGGCGCCAATCCCGACGATGAGAAAAGCCAGCCCCGAGACCTGCGGGCTGCCCGGCAAGGCCAGGCCGTAGCCCACGACCAACGCAGGGACCAAGGTCCAGAAGGCATAAAGCTCCCAGCAGTGACCAAAATATCCCAAGGCCGAAGCCCGGAATTCCGGAATCCTGAAGGTGTACAGCACACGCCCCAAACGTAATGGCGGCGCATCGTGCCGGCGCTTCAGGTGTGGCCCGTCACCCAGCCGGAAGACCAGTCCCGCCGCCAGTAAAGCGAGCAGCGAAGACACCAGGATGGTCGCCTGCCACGCCGCACCGCTACCGAGCAAACGGATGCCGTGCGGTAACGCCGTCCCCAGCGTCAACATACCGACCAGCCAGGCCAATGCAGAACCAGCCCGTTCCGGCACCCAGCTAACCACCAGCTTCATGCCCAAAGGGTAAACCCCGGCCAGGCAAAGACCCACAGCAAAGCGCAAGGGCACGCCGCTCGTCATGCCCGAGGCCAGCAGGGCAAAAGCCGCATTGCTTGCCGCACCAAGCACGGCGCAAATGGCGAAAATCCGGCTGGCGGAAAAGCGGTCGGCCATACCGGTGATGGCGAAAATCAGCGTGCCGAGGATGAAGCCGAACTGCACCGCATTGGTCAACGTCCCCATATCGGCCGCGCTGATTCCCCACTGACGAATCAGGTCATCGGCCGCGCTGTTGGCCGAAAACCACAACGACGTGCCAAACAATTGGGCAACGACAATGATCAGAACCGGATGTTTCATGGTGCGACAGCCAGCAAGCAGGACGACCAGCGCCGGACAAGACCGGTCGGCAAAACGCTCAGGCTTTTTTCTCCCCGCCGGTATAACCCAGGCGGGTCGAGAGTTCCGCCGCAGCTTGCGTCACCCCCGTAACCACCTTGCTGCCCGGACTCATGTCGAACATGCCTTTGACACCGACTGCCAGCATGGACATGGTGATTTCGTTGCGAAAATTGAACACCGGGGCGGCCACAGCTTCAACCCCATTCACTAGGTAGTAATCGGAAATCGCCGCGTAACCATCGGCCCGCACTTGCGCCAGCAGCCGATCCACATCGGCCCGCGTTTTCAGGCTGGGCGGCAGATCGGGCTTTTTCAATTCTTTGGCAATTTGACGGTCGACCGCATCATTGGCCAACCACGCGGCAAAAACCCGCCCACTGGCCGAAGTCAGCAAGGCCAGCGCGGTGCCGGTGACGACGTTAACGGTAATCGGCCGGCGCGGTCGTTCCCAACGCACGATCACCGGCCCGGTATCGCTCCACACCGCCAGCGCAGTCGTTTCGTTAATCTGGTCGCGCAACTGCGCGATGGCCGTCAAGCCAAGACGAACACGGTCCAGGCGATCAATCGCCACCAGACCGACATTCAGCGCCGACGGCCCGAGGTCGTAACGCGAGGTGATCGGGTCCTGCTCGACAAAACCTGCGCGGATCAGGCTGACCAGATAGCGGTGCGCCTTGGACGGCGGCATTTCCGCTGCCACCGCAATATCCTTCAACATCATCGAACGCTGACCATTGACGATGGCACGCAGGATGCCCATGCCAATTTCCAGCGACTGCACGCCGTGCTTGCCATCCATTTCGTCGCTCATGAGCGCTCCAAAAAATTCCCGATTAAGAAACGTGTTTTATTCTATAGAATCTTCCGGTGTTTTGTCATTGAGCTCATCATGTCCCAACTCCGCGTCTATGCCATCGACGGCATCGTTCCCGTCGTTCATCCCACTGCTTACGTACACCCCAGCGCCGTCCTGATCGGCGACGTCATCATCGGCCCGGATTGCTACGTCGGCCCCTGCGCCAGCCTGCGCGGCGATTTCGGCCGGCTGATCCTGGAACGTGGCGCCAACCTGCAGGATACCTGCGTGATGCACGGCTTCCCCGGCACCGATACCGTCGTCGAGGAAGACGGCCATATCGGCCACGGTGCCGTGCTGCATGGTTGCCGCATCGGCAAAAATGCACTGATCGGCATGAACGCCGTGATCATGGACAACGCCAGCATCGGCGAATCGTCCATCGTCGCCGCCAGCGCCTTCGTCAAGGCCGGCGCCGAAATCCCGCCGCGCAGCCTGGCCGCCGGCATGCCGGCCAAGGTCATCCGCGAACTATCAGCGGAAGAAATCGCCTGGAAGGGCGAAGGCACGCGAACCTATCAGGAACTGACCCGGCGCTGCCTGAGCACGATGGTCGAGTGCGATCCGCTCAGCGAAATCGAGGCCGACCGGCCGCGCATCCACATGCCGGATGTGATTCCGTTGGTTGAGATGAAGAAGCGTTGAGCAATCGCTTTAATATAACTAAGGCATACCATCTCACGGTATGGCCTTTGTCATATTTACCCACAGATCAAGCCAAGTGATAATACCCAAATTTCATTGAAGCAAGACATCCAAGTGTTCGTCTTATCCGCCCCCCCCAGTTCGACCTGGAATGAAGACAAGAAGCATGCCGGAAAGGACGCAGACCGGGAAGCCAGCGGGCGGTGAGCTAACCGATGAACAGAAAGCGTTCAACCGGATGCTGTCGGCGGTTCGGTCCCTTGTTAAGCATCCGTTCCGCGTGGTGAAGCGCCAGTTCGGTTTCGTGAAGGTTCGCCATCGTAGTCTGCCGAAAAACACCGGTCAGATTATGACGCTGTTTGTACTGCCCAATTTCTGCCTGGCCCGCGAGCAATTACTGCCTTTGCTGAGCGAGGTGCGCCCGTGAAGCGGGAAATACCGGGCAAAACCCCGGAGTTTCACGGTCAACCGTCGAAAATCACCAGCTTTCATCACTTTATGACAGGCAGCCAAAAATGGGCGGCAGTTCAGAGAATCCTTTACACATAACGTTTCATAGAACCCAACACAATGAGCAAAAAAACTGCCGCCATACTGACTTCATTGCTTGCAATTTCAGTCTTATTTTTTTTATTAAAAGAATGGGTAGCCTCTCATCTATTTGACCCGTTGCTACCTGCATATATTCAATTAGCCTATCCATCATTTAATCCAGTCAACGGCAAATTAGGTGGCAAAGAAGTCATCATACCAAGTCACTTTGCAAACTATATTGAATATGACAAACAAAATGAAAGCTCCAAAAAAAAACAAATAAAAAGCTTCGGTTTTTTTGTACGATACCCCGACATGTCAGGATTAAGCACAGAAGAACTTGTTGCAGAAAAAAACAAGCAAACAATAAACAACACAATGTGGATTGACGTTGGAATAAGCTCTGGAACAATATATCCTGGAAATGGTTTTCTTGACAGGCGCGCCAGTTATATAAATTCACCTGAACACAAAAACTCCGAACAATCCGGCTCAAAATTTAAGTTTGAGCGCTCAAATGAATTATTTCACGATTTGATTGTATACAAGCCGCTCGGAGTAAATATAGAAAACCGAGTCCCCTTCAAAACAGACGGAGACGATATCGACTTTTTTATCAACAGAAATAATAAAAACGAAGTAACCACATACATCGAATGTAGCAATGTTCTAATTGAATCAGCCCCTTGCATACACTACTTCAGTTTAGAACCAAACATGGAGGTCAAAGTTTATGTCGGATATCGCAGAGGGATGCTCCCTGAGTGGAAAAAAATTCAATTTAACCTAACGCATCTCATTGGTAGCTGGGTAATCCAAAACCAATAAAAATTGAAAATAATGGCCAAAAATTCCCCATATTAACCCGGAAAATTCATAGAGCGGTTATTTTATGATATTGAATCCACAGACTGTTCAATATTGGTGGCAGCACTATCAAAACGATGGGCTAAAGGCCGCTGTTGATAGTGGGCAACGAGGCCACGAGGTTGGAAAATCACGGACCTTGGGTCGCGTGCAGGAATGGATGAACCAGGAACTGATCAGCGAGAAGATGCCTGATCGGTTGGAGCTTTCATTTGCCTTGTGGACACCGGCGTACTCGCCAGAACTCAATCCCGACGAGCACCTCAACGGTGACCGGAAAGTCCGGATTCTTTGTGGCTAACCGGCGAAAAACCGCGATGAATTGGAATCCAGGATACGCGGCGCCATGAAGAAACCACAAAATTGGCCGTCCCGGATCAAAGCCTATTTCAAACACCCAATAAATCAATATACCGCTTGATATTTAGTCAAATTAACTATTAGATTTCCGGTGTAACAACATACCTATTCAAATTGCAGGTCACCTCATGAGCAAAAACCCAGTTGACTATTATCTTTTTGGATGGCGAGTTTTCGCCAGAAAAATAAGCACAATAATCATCAGCACACTATTTTCATGTGCCATTTTACATTTATTTTTTGTTAGCTTTTTTATAAAATCAGAACACACCCGACTTCCTGAAGAAATTTTTGTCACTTTCATTTTATTTGCCTGTGCATACCTTTCCGTTTTATTGCTATGGTTAATTACTACCCCATTCTTTATAAGAATCGAAGCTTTCGACAACCCGTCGTTAATAATCAACAGCTTGCTATATTACGGAATAAGCCACACCAGTCCTTTTAGATTAAATATGGACGCAAGACCCCCCAGAGAAATAGACAAGCCCATATACAAAATAATTATTGAAAACTACCACAACGATGTACTTTATGTTGTTTCTATTTTGTTTTCATCGTTTATCCTAGTGGCAATACAAACCCCCCATGAAATATCAAATTTTTATATAATAAACAAATCAAGTTTGTTTTACTTCTCATCCTTTCTAGTCGCATTCTATGGAGCAGGCTCCTCAATTATTAGCCTAATCTTGATATTTTATTGCAGAGTGATTGATTACTTTTCCACTTAATCCGCAAACAAAAATCACAACCATGACGAACGATTACATATTTAAACGGAATTGAATTTCAGCAATAGCTCGTAGTACAAGAGACGGCACTGCAATAATAATTCATATAAAACGACGCATGTATTTTTACTGAATAATTCCAAGCATTTTTAAACCAGAAACCAACTACCTTGTATGCTTAGGGAAACCCATGCACAAGATCACATCATGCAACTCGACTTTTGAATAAACACATTGTTATTGAGTAGATGAGTCATATGAAACCGCCCGGAAAAAAATAGGAGAATTTTTTGACTAATTCTTGGATTTTTATTTTATTTATCATTTCTTGGCTAGCAAATGTTGCCGCAATTTTATTTTTATCAGAAGGCCTAAAACAAGAAAACAAATGTTATCTAGCAACAATGATAGATTTTGTTTTATCTAAGAATATCAAGAAACAAACATTAGCTGCTTCATATTTCAATGCAATATTTTTTTCTATCCTGTTAATAGTTTCAAATTAGCAGGACACGCAAAACTCCACTCTTGTGCCCAAAAAATGGACTAAAACCCCGCTAAAATCTGGTTTTCAGCCCCCACAATTGATCATTCACAGAAAATCCATTACCACAAACATCAAATACCGAAGGCATCTGAGATATTTTTAATATGCTATTAAAAACTCCTGCAACAGGAGAACATTTAGTATCAAAAGAAGGACCTCATGTAGGTGCGAATGCACTTAAATCTTTTGAAGCAATAGATCGTTTTGTAAACAGCCATTAAAAATACCCAGGCACTTGGATAATTTCTGGTTTAGGAAAACTCTGCATAAGCGCCCATCATGCAGCGCAATTTGAGAAAATTACTGCATTATCATTGAGTTGATGAGACAGATGAATCAACTGAGCTTGGCCGAGACGGGTTTTTAGCGAAAGCTGGCAAGCAACCCCACGGACCTGCCAGAAATCGTTGGCTTGTTCAGAGTATCCATATTGAATTTCCGGGTTAATATTTATATCTCTAGAGCCAATCGCACATGAAAAAAACAGATTATTGCAATGGATTTTTTTTGAAAGCCGGAAAGTTTATCCTAATAACAGAAAAAAAATTTATGTTTTTTGGAATATTTTTTGGCCTATTTTTATTCTTCATTCCTTCTATTCACGGAGGAATGCAACAATTTCTAAAAGGAATACCACTTCTATATTCCGCATTTGAATCAGCAACAAAACTAGAAAATACTTTTGTTTACCCAATGTTAATAGTCACAATTTATAACGCAGTTGTACTACAAGTCGCCATAAAAAGAGGATTCCCTGGAGGATGGGATACAAATATAGAAAATGGGCTACCAACAGCAAAAGAAGTAAACGACCGAATGCTATTCCCCTCTTCTAAAAATGAAGCAATAGTATTTTCACTCTGGGTTATTTTAAAAATAATGGCAATTTTTATTTGGACTTGGCCTTTCCTGCTTTTAGGCTATTTTCTTCGGATTGGAAAATAAAATGACGGCTATCGTAACAATGGGAGATCCTGGGATTCTCTGAACAACCCGACGTTTTCTAGCGGGTCGTCATAAATGCGACGAAGAACAGGCGATTTCGACTGTCGACCGTAAAATTCAGGGGATTTCCCCATATTTCCCGTTTCACGGGCGCACCTCGCCCGGTAAGGGCAATACTCGCTTGCGAACCATCCTCAAATTGACCACCGCAAACAGGGGCACGATTTGACAGATTTTCTTCGCCAGACCACAGTAGCAAACTTTTACAAAGCCATGTATTGACCCGGCTGAAACTGCCTCAACCAAGCTTTCAGCTTGTCAGCACTAGCACAGACCAGCAGATCGTTTTTGTACTGGAAAACCACTTGCTGCATGGTCACCACATCCTTTGTCAGTAGCCGCAGCAGCTTCCCCGGCGCCAGCCCGGTGGATGACGGAATCCCGAACTGACGGCGGAACTCGGCCTCGACATGGCGAATCTCCCGCGTCAGTTCAGCGAGTTGCTCGACCAGAACCCGGTTGTAGTGCTCCAGGCGTGATTCACCGATATTGAGCAGTGCGGTCTGATCGATCTGTTCGACTGCCAGTTGCAAGGCCAGCAACTGCAGCAGATCGTTTTTTTCATAGGCTTCATTGGCTTGCTGCATCAATACGGTTTTGCGCAAGGCCTCATCCGGATTGGCTGCACGATCCGGGTGCAGGACGCTGACCAGTTTGCGATACACCTCACGCACCGACAGGCTGGCCTGTTTCGTTTCCAGAGCATCGCGTGATGCACGGGCCTGTTGCCGCAGGGTTTTCTGGCGCCCGGAGCGTTTTGCGGCACGGGCTGCTGCCTGGGCATCAAGTTCGGCCTGCATGGCGTCGACCTGGGCCTGTATCTGCTGCAGCAAATCGGCCTCACTGGCTTCATCAAGGTTCGGCGGCCCGGAAAGTGCTGCCGATTGTGGTGCGAGTTGCGCGGCGGCTTCGCCGTGTCGGCGGGCAATGGCCGGCTGGGCATCACCTGCCTCTTCGTCCGACAAGCCTTCAGCCAGGCTGACGATCAAGGCATCGACCGTCTTGACTTCCCGGCCGGTCAAATCCCAGTGAGCGACAGCCTCGTCCAACGCAAGAATGAGAGCCCGACGCAGTGCCAGTGACTG
The DNA here is from genome assembly GCF_030824335.1 of Azonexus sp. Lineage (GTDB taxonomy): Bacteria > Pseudomonadota > Gammaproteobacteria > Burkholderiales > Rhodocyclaceae > Azonexus. The sequence continues at coordinate 234,330 of NZ_JAVBXX010000006.1, read as the reverse complement.
CTCGAACAGCGGCAGCAATTCATGTACGTACTTCTGGCGGAATTGCCCGATGGCAGTTTCCCAGGCGGCCAGTTGCGCCCGCTGTTGTTCGATCTTCCGGCTCAGGGTATTGAAGGTCTGCTGTGCCTCGGACAAAGGCGGCGCATCCGCTTCATTGAAGATTGCGAGCGCCTGGTATCGACAGGGATGTGCGGGCTGACCAGTCAGAGTGCCGGCGCCAGCAAGGGGTCATCCTGCGGGAAACGCTCGACGCTGGATGGCAAACGCACCGGGGACGAACCGTCGGCCAGCGTCAGCGTCGCATCGAGGTGACGCTCGGCGCCGGGCAGCAAGCGCCGATAAAGATCCTTGCACAGCAGGCGGGCTTTCTGCCCCGGCCAATCGGCCGGCAACAGCACTTCGGGCAGTTCCGGATCGCGCAGCAACAGCCGGCGGTAGTCGTGGATCAGCAGCAGGCGAAGCAGAAATGCATCCGCATCATCGACCTCGGTCTGTCGTTCGCTGCGCAGCTCGGCCAAAATGGGCAAGTAAGTCGCCACGAAGGCACTGTAGGACTCGGCCAGTTCCTGCAGATTCCAGGCCCGGCGCACCAGGTCGGCATCGTTGGCCGACAGGCCGGACAAGGAATCGGCGGCCAGCAGCGGCATCAGGCAATCGAGCAGGGAACCCAGTCCTTCGGCGACCAAGGCATCGAATGCCGCCGTCAGGTCGGCACTGGGGTGCACGAAGCAATCGCCGGGCAAAACGCCAAAACCTTGCCAGAACAATGCCTTGCGCAGTCGATCGCGCTCCTTGGGGTCGATTTCCTTGACCACAAGGATCAAACGCCAGCGCCTGTCCCAGACCGGTGCATGCGACGCATAAATATGCCGTGACGCCTCTTCGAAACGCTGCCGGCCGGATTGCGTGAGCACGTAATCAGCGCGCCGGCCAACCGTTTCCGTACGCAGCCATTCTTCCTTGGCCAGACGAAATACCGAGGTCCGGATCAGGCGTTCGTTCAATTCCAGCGGCTCGAGCAAACGGATCAAACTGCCCAGCCAGATGCGTCCGCCACGCGGCACGATGGCATCGCCGAAGGCGGAAATGATCAGCGATCCAGCCTGGACACGGCGCTGTTGCCGAAAATCGTCCAGGCGTTGCTTGATGGGGGCTATCACGGGGTCAGTCAGGGCGGAGAACCTGCGCATGTTAGCGATTCCCGCCATGACTGAACAGCCTTCCTTAATCAGAATGGCAATTTGAAAGGATCGTCTTCACCCGACTGCTGCACTTGCTGCGAGAAAAACCCTTCCGTATGGATCAGCTCCGGTTGCGCCCCAAGCTTCTTCACCGTAGCCACGCAGGTTTCGACAAATTCTGGACTGCCGGCTGCGAAAATGCTGTATTTGGACAAATCCGGGTACAGCGCCGGCAGAACGGCGTCGATGCGACCGGACTGATAGCCTTCGACCACTTCCCGGGTCAACGTGATTTTGTAGTCAAAATTGCGGTGCTTGGTGCGCCACCAGGCCATCATGCCTTGGCTGTAGACGTCTTCCTTGGTGCGCGCAGAAAACACCATGCCGACCGGCCGCTTGTAACCACGGCGCAATGCCGCTTCGGCCAGCGCCAGAATCGGTGCCAGACCGGTGCCCGCCGCCAGACAAAGGACTGGCGTATCGACCGAAGGATCGCCAATGAATGTACCGTAAGCACCGGATACCTTGACGTTGTCGCCAACCACCAGCTTGTCGTGCACCCAGGCACTGGTCAGGCCGCCATCCTGGCGCGCCACCTGCAATACCAGTTCGCCATCCGGGCGCGGTGCATTGGAAATCGAATAGGCACGCGGCGGAACGTTGTCGCGGGCATTGCCCAAGGTGACGTACTGGCCGGGCCAATAGCGGATCGGCTGGCCGACCGGACGCAGGCGCAGTTCGACGACACGCGCCGCGACCTGGCGCTTGTCCACGACGACGAACAAAGCATCCTCGCGCGGTGGAAACAGCTTCGGCTTGGCATCTTCGGTGCCCCACTCGATGCTGATTTCCTCAGAAATCGGCTTGGCCATGCACATCAGGCCATAGCCTTGCTTGCGCTCATCCTGCGACAGCGCCATGTCGAGCACCATGCCCTGGTCGAACTGACCGGCAGTGACCTTGACCTTGCACTCGCCGCAAGCACCAGCCCGGCAATTGTTGGGCAATGCGTAACCGGCTTTTTCCAGCGCCATCAATACAGTGTCGCCATAAGCACAGTCGACCGACTTGCCAGAGGGTTGCATCACGATACGAGCCATTTTTCTTCCTTTTGCTTTTCTGGTTTCTCTGTCGCGGCAAGGCCGGCGCTCCTTGCGAAGCACCGGCCGTTTTTGCTGCTTGATTACAGCCCGCGGACTTCCTGCGGGCTGCGGTCGACCCCGATCAGAAGACCGGAATGATGTCGTCCATTTCGATATCGCTGATTTCCTGGCCGGTGATGCCGACTTCCGGAATCGCCGGGAACGGAATGTTGTAGCGATCGAGCACACCCTTCAGGTTGATCATCGCGTTCTTCCAGTTTTCCTTCTTGGCTTCGTAGCTCGGGATACCGAAACCGGCACCGCGGGCAACTTCTTCGCCTTCACGCTGGTTGGCGATGAAGTCGGCCGGCAGGTCCCAGAATTCCATCGGCGGCTCGAACAGCACGGCCGACAGGAACAGGTAACCGGCACGAATCTGCTTGGTCACGATAGCCTTGGTCGAGTCGTCGAGACCCGGGTAATCGCGTTCCATAACAGCCATACAGATTGCCATGTGACGGCCTTCGTCGCGGCCGATGTTCTTGAAACCTTCCTTGAAGACAGCTTCGCGGGAGTTCTCGTACATCTGCTTGAAAATGGTCGCAGCAGCGATTTCACCCATCAGGAAGGAGCTGAACAGCACGGCCAGGTCGTACTTCGGCACAGCCTGCTTGTAGCCGGTCCAGTAGCGACCGCCATTGAAGTACAGCCACTTGACGTTCTTCTGCAGGCGACGACCGAGATCGGTCTTCGGTTCGTAGGTGATCGGGTCCGGATGGCCGAGCAGCTTGGTGATGGCCAGGCCACACATGATTTCGTGGTTCTGTTCGTCACGGGTCACCGAGAAGAAACACTTGCGGACCGGATCTTCTTCATGCACTTCATAGGTCTTGATCAGCGCTTCGGCGAAAACCGGCGGAGCGGAAGCGTCGAATACCGACAGCAGGCTCCACCAGTAGGCGATGGATTCGCGCTCTTCCCAGGAGTAGCTGTCTACGTCCAGCGTATCCCAAGGGAGCTTTTCCGGATCCCAGTTTTCACGCAGGGAGGCTTCCCAGACTTCCTGCAGCTTCTTGGTCTTGCTGTTCCAGGACAGCGGATAGATGTTCGGCTGCGGGGTTTCCGGCGGAAATTCCATCTTGTCCGCAAATTTTTCCTTGTGACTTGCCATGTCTCTCTCCTAATTCAATTCGTCAGGTGGGCGGACAACCCAAGTCGGGCTGCCATGGGATGAATCATGTTACACACAGAACACGTGTGTCAACATTTTTTGTATCGCTTTAGAAAAAATCTGTTTTATCGCGGAAGAAAATACAGGGAAAATTTTCTGCAAATACTAAAAACACCCAGCAATCACGGTTGTTTTATATTGATATTTTTGTGCAACGCGGAATAAATTCCGCTATACAAAACTCGATTCTCTGTGCTGTAATGTGATACGACATGAAACAACATGAAGCAACAATCGGTAACGTGTAGCAAAACCCAGCGCTGCGCCGCCACCTGACAGGAGAATCGATATGTCCCACCCGCTGCTCGACAAACACCGCGCCACGCTTGATGGTGCCCTGAACGCCATCGCCACCCGTGGTTACTGGTCGGCCTATAACGAAATGCCCAGCCCCAAGGTCTATGGCGAAACCGCTCCGGCCGATGGCAAGAGTGCATTTGATGCCCACCTGGGCAAACAGTTCGTGCTCGACCAGCCAGGCCAGAACGCTTGGCATGGGGGCGAGCAGTCGCCCTATGGCATCGACCTGAACGTGACTTATCCGGTGTGCGACATCGAAGCCCTGATCGCCGCCGGCAATGCCGCGATGAGCGGCTGGCAGAAAATCGGCAACGATGGCCGGACCGGCATTTGTCTGGAAATTCTTGATCGCCTGAACAAGCAGAGTTTCGAGATCGCCCATGCCGTGATGCTGACCACCGGCCAGGGCTGGATGATGGCCTTCCAGGCCGGCGCGCCGCACGCCCAGGATCGCGGCCTGGAAGCGGTCGCCTACGCCTATCGCGAACAGGCTTTCGTTCCGGCTGATACCGTCTGGGAAAAGCCGCAGGGCAAAAACCCGCCGCTGGTCATGAAGAAGCACTTCCAAGTCGTCGGCCGTGGCATCGGCGTCGTTGTCGGCTGCGGCACCTTCCCGACCTGGAATACCTACCCCGGCCTGTTCGCTGCGCTGTCCACCGGCAACGCGGTGATCGTCAAGCCGCACAGCAATGCCATCCTGCCCGCCGCGATCACCGTGCGCACGATCCGCGCCGTGCTGGCCGAAAACGGCATCGACCCCAATCTGGTCACGCTGGCTGTGGCCAACGACCGCGCCACGACGCAGAAACTGGTCACCCACCCGGCCGTCAAGTCGGTCGATTTCACCGGTGGCAACGTCTTCGGCCAGTGGCTGATCGACAACTGCCGCCAGGCGCAGGTTTATGCCGAACTGGCTGGCGTCAACAACATCGTCATCGACTCGACCGACAGCTACAAGCGCATGCTCGGCAACCTGGCGTTCACGCTGTCGTTGTATTCCGGCCAGATGTGCACCACCTCGCAGGCTATTTTCGTCCCGGCCGGCGGCATCGAAACCGACGAAGGCCACAAGTCCTACGACGAGGTTTGCGCCGATCTGGCAAAGTCCGTCACCGGTTTCCTGAGCAAGCCGGAAGTCGCCCACGCCGTACTCGGTGCGATCCAGTCGGCCGATACCCTGAAGCGTATTGAAGAAGCCGCTTCCGGCAAGCTGGGCAAGGTCATTCTCGCCCCCACCAAGCTGGACAATCCGGAATTCCCGAAAGCCGAAGTACGCACCCCGCTGCTGCTGGCGTGTGACGCCGGCGACGAAGCCGCCTATATGGAAGAGCGTTTCGGCCCGATCAGCTTCATCGTCAAGGTCGCCGACACCGCTGCTGCCATCGCCCTGTCCGAACGCATTATTGCCACCCACGGCGCGTTGACCGCAGCAGTCTATTCAACCCAGCCCGCCGTTATCGAGGCAATGACCGAAGCCACCTGGCGTTCCAAGGTCGCCCTGTCGATCAATCTGACCGGCGGTGTCTATGTCAATCAATCGGCGGCTTATTCCGATTACCACGGCACCGGCGGCAACCCGGCAGCCAATGCGTCCTACGCCGATTCCGCCTTCGTCGCCAACCGCTTCCGCGTTGTCCAGCGCCGCTACCACATCTGAGGTTTGCCCATGCAATTCGAAAACATCCTCTTTGACGTCAGCAACGGCATCGCCCGCCTGACCCTGAACCGTCCGGACAAGCTGAACAGCTTTACCGACGACATGCACGCCGAACTGCGCGTCGCGCTGGATCGCATCCAGGACGACAAATCCATCCGCGTGCTGGTGCTGACCGGCGCCGGCCGCGGTTTTTCCGCCGGGCAGGACCTCGGCGACCGTGCCATGCAGATCCAGGCCGGCAAGATGCCGGACATCGGCAACACCGTCGAACGCAATTACAAGCCGCTGGTGCTGCGCCTGCAGAACCTGCGCGTGCCGACCATCGCTGCGGTCAATGGAATTGCCGCCGGCGCCGGTGCATCGGTCGCGCTGGCCTGCGATCTGGTGATCGCCGCCAAGTCCGCCTCCTTCCTGCAGGCCTTTTCCAAGATCGGCCTGATTCCGGACACCGGCGGCACCTGGTTCCTGCCGCAGCGCGTCGGCATGGCACGCGCCATGGGTCTCGCCCTGCTGGCCGAGAAGCTGCCGGCGGAAAAAGCCGCCGAATGGGGCCTGATCTGGCAGTGCGTCGAGGACGCCGAGTTCGCTGCTACGGTCGACGCCATCGCGACGCAACTTTCCACCGCGCCGACCAAGGCGCTGGTCCGTACCCGCCAGGCCATGCACGCCGCACCGGGGCACACGCTGGAACAGCAATTGTCGTTCGAGGGCAGCTACATGCGCGAGCTCGGCTGGTCGCCGGATTACGCTGAAGGCGTCGCCGCCTTCATGGCCAAGCGCGCGCCCAACTTCACCGGGGAATAAGCGATGACCGCTCTCGCCCAAATGGCGGTCGTCGCCGTGGTCGGCACCGGCGCCATGGGTGCCGGCATTGCGCAGATTGCCGCGCAGGCCGGCCACCCGGTCAAGCTGCTCGACAATCGGCCCGGCGCTGCGGAGAAAGCCATCGAAGGCATCCGCGCCCAGTTCGCGAAAATGGCCGAAAAAGGCAAGTTGACCGCAGAAGCCGCCCAGGCCGCCGGCCAGCGCCTGCAGCCGGTCGCTGAACTGGCCGAACTGGCCGACTGCGCGCTGGTGGTCGAAGCCATCGTCGAAAATCTCGAAGCCAAGCAGAAGCTTTACGCCGACCTGGAAAGCATCGTCGGCAGCGACTGCATTTTCGGCACCAACACCTCGTCGATTTCGGTCACCGCCATCGGCGCTGCACTGAAGCAACCGGAACGCCTGGCCGGCCTGCACTTCTTCAACCCGGCGCCACTGATGGCGCTGGTTGAAATCGTTTCCGGCCTGGCCACCACGCCGGCCGTCGCCGATACGCTGTTCGACACCGCCAAAGCCTGGGGCAAAACCCCGGTGCACGCCAAGTCGACCCCGGGATTCATCGTCAATCGTGTGGCCCGGCCGTATTACGCCGAAGCCCTGCGCCTGGCGCAGGAAGGTGCTGCCGACTACGCGACCATCGATGCGGTGATGCGCGAAGCCGGCGGTTTCCGCATGGGGCCGTTCGAGTTGATGGACATGATCGGCCACGACGTCAATTTCGCCGTGACCAATTCGGTCTGGCGCGCCTTTTACAACGACCAGCGTTTCCTGCCCTCGCTGATCCAGCAGGAACTGGTCGATGCCGGTTTCTACGGCCGCAAGAGCGGGCGCGGTTTCTACGATTACCGCGAAGGCGCCGTGCGGCCGGCGGCAAACACGATGGCGGCGCATACGCCAGCCGGCAAAATCACCATTTTTGGTGAGTCGACCGCTGCAGAAGCACTGGCTGAACGCTTGCAGCACAGCGACCTGAGTTCCAGCCGGGCGCCGGCGACCGATGGCCGCATCGCCGAAATCGGCCGCGCCGTCATTTACGTCACCGACGGCCGCAGCGCCACGCAACGCGCTGCCGAAAGCGGCGTCGCCAACACCGTGCTGATCGATCTGGCCCTCGATTACTCACAGGCCAAGCGCCTGGCCATTGCCGTGGCCGAACAGTGTGAACCGGCTGCCGCCGCGTCGGCCGTCGGCCTGTTGCAGGCCGCCGAATTCGCCGTCTCGCGTTTCCACGACGTACCCGCCCTGGCTGTCATGCGCACCGTCGCCATGCTGGCCAACGAAGCGGCGGATGCGGTCAACCAGGGTGTTTGCTCGGAAAGCGCGGCCGATTCGGCCATGCGTCTGGGCGTCAATTATCCGCAGGGGCCGCTAGCCTGGGCCGATCAGGTGGGCGTTGCGACGATCTGCGATGTGCTGGCCAATCTTGGCTCCACCTACGGCGAAGACCGTTATCGCATCTCCCCGCTGCTGCAGCGTGCCGTTTTTGCCGGAAGGAACATCCATGACTGAACCGAAACTCAGCCTTGCCGAAGCGCAAGCCCTCGCCGAAGCCACCGCCGAAGCGATGTGGTCACGCGACCGTGCGGCCCAGGCGCTGGGCATGAAAATCATCCGTGTCCAGCCGGGCAGCGCCCTGCTCACCATGCCGGTACGCGGCGACATGGTGAACGGCCACCACATTTGCCACGGCGGCATGATCTTCAGCCTGGCCGATACGGCCTTTGCCTACGCCTGCAACAGCTACAACAAGAATACGGTGGCCTCGGCCTGCCATATCGATTTCCTGGCACCGGCCCGCGAAGGCGACCTGCTGGAAGCCGAGGCCGTCGAGCAGTCGGCGGCTGGTCGTACCGGCGTGTACGACATCACCGTGCGCATTGCCGGCGGCAAGACCGTCGCGCTGTTCCGTGGCAAGTCCTATCGTATCAATGGCGAAGTGATCGCCGGTTTGCAGCAAGCCGACCAGCCTGCCTGAACAACAAAAGAGAGAGGAGACAATCATGACTGCAAAAAAACCCCTGCCCGGCGATCTTGAGCCGATTGAAACGGCCAGCCGCGACGAAATTTCCGCGCTGCAACTTGAGCGCATGCAATGGTCGGTACGCCACACCTACGACAACGTCGAGGCCTACCGGAAAAAGTGCGTGGACAAGGGCGTCCATCCGGATGATCTGAAGACCCTGGCCGATCTCGCCAAGTTTCCGTTCATGACCAAGCTGGACCTGCGCGACAACTATCCGTTCGGCTTGTTTGCCGTACCGCGCGACAAGGTGGCCCGTCTGCACGCCTCGTCCGGCACCACCGGCAAGTCGGTCGTCGTCGGCTACACCGCCCGGGATATCGAAAACTGGTCTGACCTGATCGCCCGTTCGCTGCGCGCCGCCGGCGTCCGGCGCGGCGACATGGTGCATAACGCCTACGGCTACGGTATGTTCACCGGCGGTCTTGGCGCCCATTACGGCATCGAACGCCTCGGTTGCTGCGCCGTGCCGATGTCCGGTGGTCAGACCGAGAAGCAAGTGCAGCAGATCATGGACTTCCGGCCGGACGCCATCATGGTCACACCATCCTACTCGCTGGTGATTGCCGAAGAATTCGAGCGCTTGGGCATCAAGCCGGATGAAATTTCACTCAAGGTCGGCATCTTCGGTGCCGAGCCGTGGGGTGAAGGCATGCGCGCCGAAATCGAACGCAAGCTCGGCATCGACGCCATCGACATCTACGGCCTGACCGAAGTCATGGGGCCGGGCGTCGCCTGTGAATGTATCGAGTCCAAGGACGGCCCGGTGATCTGGGAAGACCACTTCTACCCGGAAATCATCGACCCGGAAACCGGCGAAGTTCTGCCCGACGGTGCCGAAGGCGAACTCGTCTTCACCTCGCTGACCAAGGAAGCCTTCCCGGTCATCCGTTACCGTACCCGCGACCTGACCCGCCTGCTGGCGCCAACGTCGCGCGCCTTCCGTCGTATCGGCAAGATCACCGGGCGCACCGACGACATGCTGATCATCCGCGGCGTCAATGTCTTCCCGACCCAGATCGAGGAACAGATCCTGCGCGACCAGCGGCTGGCCGGCAATTACCAGGTCGTCGTCACCCGTGACGGCCACATGGACAACCTGGAAGTGCGCTGTGAAGTTCAGCGCGAGCTGTCCGGCAAACTGCCGGCTGCAGAAATCCAGCAAATGACCAAGGAACTGCAGCACCGCATCAAGACCATCATCGGCGTGTCGACCAAGATCACCATTATGGAATTCGACGCCATCCCGCGCACCCAGGTCGGCAAGGCCAAGCGTGTGCTCGACGAACGCCCGAAGCAGAACTGAGGAAAACACCATGATTGAAGCCTTTATCTGCGACGCCATCCGCACCCCGATTGGCCGCTACGGCGGCGCGCTGGCTGGCGTGCGCGCCGACGACCTCGGCGCCATTCCGCTCAAGGCACTGATGGAACGCAATCCGCAGGTCGACTGGACGGCCGTCGATGACATCATCTACGGCTGCGCCAACCAGGCCGGCGAAGACAATCGCAACGTCGCCCGCATGTCCGGCCTGTTGGCCGGCCTGCCGATCGAAGTGCCGGGCACGACGGTGAACCGCCTGTGCGGCTCCGGTATGGATGCGGTCGGTCTGGCCGCCCGCTCGATCAAGTCCGGCGAAACCTCGCTGATGATCGCCGGCGGCGTCGAAAGCATGTCGCGCGCACCGTTCGTGATGGGCAAGGCCGACTCCGCCTTTTCGCGCAACGCGGCAATCTACGACACGACCATCGGCTGGCGCTTCGCCAATCCGCTGATGAAGAAGCTCTACGACACGCACTCGATGCCGCAGACGGCTGACAACGTGGCCGAAGAATTCAAGATCAGCCGTGCCGACCAGGACGCCTTCGCCATCCGTTCGCAACAGCGCTGGGGCGCCGCCGATGCGGCCGGGCGTTTTGCCGACGAACTGGTGCCGGTGGTCATCGCGCAGAAAAAAGGCGATCCCAAGGTCGTCGACCGCGATGAGCATCCGCGGCCCGAAACCACGCTCGAACAACTGGCCAAACTAAAGGGTGTGAACGGCCCGGACCTGACGGTCACTGCCGGCAACGCCTCCGGCGTCAATGACGGCGCCTGCGCGCTGCTCATCGCTTCCGCCGCTGCCGCCGGACAATACGGACTGAAGCCGCTGGCCCGCGTGGTCGGCATGGCAACGGCCGGCGTACCGCCGCGCATCATGGGTTTCGGCCCAGCCCCGGCAGTGCGCAAGGTGTTGGCGCAGACCGGCCTGACGCTGGACCAGATGGACGTCATCGAGCTGAATGAAGCCTTCGCGGCGCAAGCGCTGGCCGTGCTGCGCGACCTTGGCCTGGGCGACGACGCAACGCATGTAAACCCGAATGGCGGCGCGATTGCCATCGGTCATCCGCTCGGCATGAGCGGTGCCCGCCTGGTCACCACCGCGGCTTACGAACTGCAACGCCGAGGCGGACGCTACGCGTTGTGCACCATGTGTATCGGTGTGGGACAGGGCATCGCGATGATTATCGAGCGGGTCTGAAAACTGTTTCAATTTTTCAGAATACATTCCATAATCCGTAACACATTAATTCAAAACAGAGGAGACAAATCCATGAAGCAAAGCATGAAGAAACTCGCTGCCGGCGCTGCGCTGGTCCTTGGCGCTTTCGGTGCCTACGCTGCCGACCCGATCAAGATTGGTTCCGTTCTGTCGGTAACCGGCCCGGCTGCTTTCCTCGGCGACCCCGAACTGAAGACCCTGCAACTCTACGTGGACGACATCAACAAGAAGGGTGGCGTCATTGGTCGTCCGCTTCAGTTGGTGCATTACGACGATGGCAGCGATGCCAACAAGGCGAACGGTTTCGCCAAGCGCCTGATCGACGACGACAAGGTTGACCTGATCGTCGGCGGCACGACCACCGGCGGCACGATGTCGATGGTGCCGCTCGTCGAACGCGCCGGTATCCCCTTCATTTCGCTGGCCGGTGCCGTCGTGATCGTTGAGCCAGTCAAGAAATTCGTTTTCAAGACCCCGCACACCGACCGCATGGCCGCTGAAAAAGTCTTCGAAGACATGAAAAAGCGCGGCCTGACCAAGGTTGCCCTGTTCTCCGAAACCTCCGGTTTCGGCCAATCCGGCAAGAAGGAAACCGAAGGCGTTGCCGCCAAGTACGGCGTCACGCTGGTGGCCAATGAAACCTACGGTCCGAAAGATACGGACATGAGCCCGCAACTGACCAAGATCCGCAATACGCCGGGTGTCCAGGCCGTGTTCATCTTCGGTCTGGGTCAGGGACCGGCCATCGCCACCAAGAACTACAAGCAACTGGGCATTACCCTGCCCTTGTATCAGTCGCACGGCGTCGCTTCGGATGAATTCCTGAAGCTGGCCGGCCCGGCTGCCGAAGGGGTGCGTCTGCCCTCCCCGGCTCAGTTGATCCCGGAAAAACTGCCAGCCAACGATGCCCAGAAGCCGGTCGTCACGGCCTATGACAAAGCTTACAAGGCAGCCTACAAATCCGAGGTTTCGACCTTCGGCGGCTACGCCTACGACGGCTTGATGATTGCGGTCGACGCGATCAAACGGGCAAATTCCACGGACAAGACCAAGGTCCGCGATGCCATCGAAGCGACCAAGGGCTTTGTCGGTACCAGCGGCACTTACAATATGTCGGCAACCGACCACATGGGCCTCGACCTCTCCGCCTTCCGCATGCTGGAAGTCAAGAACGGCGACTGGTCGCTGGTTCAATAAAGCGCGGCAAACAATCATTCGACTTGGCCGCCAGGGTGACTTGGCGGTTTTTTTTTGGAGAAACAGCAATGACACAAGTGGTATTGACAGAAATCCACGGCAAGGTAGGCCTGATCCGCATCAATCGTCCAGAGGCGATGAATGCATTGAACAACGAAGTAGTCGATGCCATCGGTGCTGCGGTCGACGCCTTCGAAGCCGATGAAAACATCGGCTGCATGGTCATCACCGGCAACGAAAAAGCCTTCGCCGCAGGAGCCGACATCGGTTTCATGAAGGATTTCGACTATATGCACGCCTACAAGACGGACTTCATCACGCGCAACTGGGAACGCATCAAGACGACGCGCAAACCGGTCATCGCGGCAGTCGCCGGCTTCGCACTCGGCGGCGGCTGTGAAATGGCGATGATGTGCGACATGATCTTCGCGGCCGATACGGCCAAGTTCGGCCAGCCGGAAATCCGCCTCGGCACCATGCCCGGCGCCGGCGGCACCCAGCGCCTGCCACGCGCCGTCGGCAAGGCCAAGGCAATGGACATGTGCCTGACCGCCCGCATGATGGACGCAGCCGAAGCCGAGAAGGCCGGCCTCGTCGCCCGCATCATCCCGGCCGATCAACTGCTGGAGGAAACGATGAAGGCCGCCGCCACCATCGCCGGCTACTCGCTACCGGTGATCATGATGATCAAGGAAACGGTCAATCGCGCCTACGAAAGTTCGCTGAACGAAGGTCTGCTGTTCGAGCGCCGCGTCTTCCACTCGGCCTTTGCGCTGGAAGACCAGAAGGAAGGCATGGCGGCCTTCGTCGAAAAACGCAAACCGGTGTTCAAGAACCGCTAAGCATTTTTCCACCTGTCAGACTGCCTTGCAGGGGCAGTCTGGCAGGCATCAAAGCGGATGCAGGTCGAAGCGCTTGAGCAGTTCCCCGGTTTCACAAACCGGCAAACCCATGATGCCGGTATAGCTGCCGGCAATGTATTCGACAAACAGCCCGGCCTTGCCCTGGATGCCGTAGGCGCCGGCCTTGTCCATTGGATCGCCGGACAAGACGTAATGCCGGATTTCATCGTCCCCGAGTTGGCGAAAGCGCACCTCGCTCACGGATAGTACGTATTCCGTGCGGCCCTGATAACAAACCGCCACGCCGGTCAGCACTTTGTGGGTCCGACCGGAAAGCCTTGTCAGGATGGCAGTCGCATCGGCGGCATCAAGCGGTTTCCCGATGATCTCGCCATCCAGGGCCAATGTCGTATCTGCGGCGAGCACCGGCCGCTGCAGCAAGCGCCGTTCATTGACCAGACTCAGGCCGTACCCGGCCTTGGCACGGGCTACCCGCTCAACATAGGCCACCGGGTCTTCAGTCGGCAGAGGCGTCTCATCAACTTCCGGGTCGGATCGTGGGCCACCGCGAAACAGTATGGTTTCAAAATCGATCCCGACCTGATGCAGCAACTCACGGCGGCGCGGGCTGCGCGAAGCAAGATAGATACGCATTATCCCTCCCGATGATAGGGGTGATTTTTCAATACGCTGACCGCCCGGTAAAGTTGTTCGCACAACAGCAAACGCGCCATGCCGTGCGGCAGCGTCAGGCTGGACAGGCGCAACTTGTCGTCGGCCTGTTGCTTGAATTCTTCGTCCAGCCCGTCGGCCCCGCCGATCAGCAAGGCGACGTCCCGGCCATCCTGCATCCAGACTTCCAGACGCCGGGCCAGCTTGAGCGTAGTCAGGTCGTCGCCTTTTTCATCGAGCACGACAATCCGGCAACTGCCCGGCAGGGCATCGCGGATGCGGGCCTTTTCAGCAGCCAGCAACTGTTCACGGGTTTTGGAGCCACGCGGTTCCGGCTTGATTTCGCTGACGCTGGCCGCCAGTTCGCGCGGCATGCGCTTCAGATACTCGGCGCAGCCATCGTTGACCCAGTCGGGCTGGCGATGGCCGACAGCCAGTATCGCCAGCTTCATTCCTTGGCGGCCGGCTCCGCCAGCTTGCGGCGCTGGGCCGGCGTCACCTGCCAGAGTTCTTCCAGGTTGTAATGGGTGCGCACGGTCGGCAGCATGACATGGACAACCATGTCGCCAATATCGACCAGCACCCATTCGCCCCCGGCTTCGCCCTCGGTCGAAATAATCTCGCCGCCGGCCTCTTTGACCTTTTCGACGACATTCTGGGCCAGCGCCTTGACCTGGCGATTGGAATCGCCGGTCGCAATGACCAGTCGATCGAACATCGAGGTCAGCTTGCTGGTGTTGATGACTTCGATATCCTTGCCCTTGATATCTTCAAGGGCGGAAACGACGATTTTTTGTAGCTTGCGTATGTCCATCAGGAGTTTCTATAGAGAGAATGGGACGAAATATAGTCGAGAACGGTGTCCGGCAGCAAATAACGCGCAGATTGAGCCTTGGCCAACAAGCCGCGTATCTGGGTTGCCGATATTGCCAGCTGGGTCATGGCGAAAGTAACGATACCGCCGGCTGGCGCGGCTTTCAGGTCGGCCACCTGTGCCAGATGGCGGCTTGAAAAAACCTCGCCGAGGGCGTCAGGCAAGGCGGCGACGTCAATGGGAAAACCGGGACGATGCGAGACCGCAACATGGGCCAGGGCAAAAATATCGCGCCAGCGATGCCAGCCAGCCAATCCGGCGAAGGCATCGGCGCCAACCAACAGTACCAACGGCTGCTCATTGCCCAGTTCGCGTCGCAGACGTTCCAGCGTATGCACGGTATAACTCGGGGCTGCGGTTTCGACCTCCGACGCATCCACTGAAAATCGGGGATTATCGGCCGTCGACCGCAAAACCATGGCCAGGCGCTGGGCCGCCGTCACTTGCGGCGTGTCGCGATGCGGCGGATTGCCGGCCGGAATCCAGCGGATTCCGCCCAGCGCAAGCCGCTCGATGGATTCTTCCGCCAGCCGGAGGTGACCGTAATGAACCGGATCGAAGGTACCGCCAAAAATCCCCAGCGGCTCAGACAATTTCCGAAATACCGAAAATATCGCGGTAGCCAACATAGAAGCTGGCGAACACCGTAGGGGCAACAACCAGAGCCATGGCAACACTGACGATCACGGCAGCAAATTGCTGCAAACCGGGCAGAACGATCAACAACAAACCCAGCACAAGTCCCGGCAAAATTGCCGCCGACAGCAGCAGCCCCAAGCTGTAGACCAGAAAGGGCCGCCAGTTCATCGAGCAGGCCATGAAACTGAAAAACAACGACTTGCCCAGCGGCAGTCGATGCCAGGCCGCCAGTACCGGCGCGAACCACCAGGCCATCAGGACGGGCGTCATCAGCAAGGCAACGAGCAAGGCCGGCAAGGTGAAATCCGCACTGCTCAGCGCAGCTTTTTCTTCCCGGCTATCGGCCAGCATGAAACGCAGTAACTCACCCCCATCAACAATGGTGGACAAGCCCAATGCGGCGAGCGTTGCAAATAGATAGAGTGCGCCGAGCAACAGCAGGGTGCGGGTATTTTCGCGGAAGCCCCCCAGCAGGGTCCGGATATTTGCCGATTGCCCGCGCTCTACGTTGCAAGCTGCCTGCATCAAGCCGACCGACAAGCCGGGGATGGCGACCGATGCCGCCAAGGCACCGATCAGCGGAAACAGGTTAAGAAACACAATGGCAAACCAGTAGGCCACCACCAGCATCGACAAGGTCAGCGGGTTGCGCCGGTAAATAGCGAAGCCGGCAGTGATCCAGCGCCACCCGGCAGCCGCCGGCAAAGTTTGCGCCCGCATCTCAGGCCTCCAGGAAAATATCGCGGTAGGACGCGTAGACCGCAGCCGAGAACACCGGCAGCAACAGCAGCAATCCCAAGCCGATCGGCAGCATGGCAAAGAAGCCGGCAACCACGAGGAAAATGCCGAAAATCGACATTGCCAGCCAGTTTTTCAAGCCGGCGGCGAAACTGGCCTTCATCGCAGCCAGCGGTTGCATGTCATGAAAATAAACCAGGGCCGGGGCAAACCATACTGACATGATGACGGGAACGGACAACACAAGGACCAGCAGAAAGGCCAGCATGACGCCGCCAAAGGCGATGCCAAAGCCACCGACCTTGCCGGTGATCGCGCCGCCAAGCAAGCCACCGCTGACCAGCAGAAAGGCCAGAAAAGCGATACCGAACATACCGACAGCGAAAAACACACCAACCATGACCAATTGCCCGGCGCGCTGGCGAAAACCGGCAAAGAGTTCGCCAATCTGCGGTTCGCGCTCATCGGCAATGGAGCGACAGATCTGCAGCATCCCGGCACCGAATAGCGGCACCAGCAGATGCGCCGCGACCTGACCGAACAGCGGCACAATGGAGATCGCCATCAACATGACCAGCATCAGCACACTGCTGCCTAGCCAGATACCGGGATGCGCCAAAAATGTCGCCCACCCCTGGGTCAGCCAGTCAAAGCAGGCACCGGGGTCGACCTCTCGGCTATCGCCATCGAATGGTGCCGGGGCCATCGGGAATACGGGATTTTCGTTCATGCGCGGATGCTAGCCGGGGAGCGGATCGGGGGCAAGGCGGAATTGCTCAAGCAGGTAGCGGAATTCATCCGGATTCTTGATCGTCACCACGTCGCCGGCCCGCGGGCTATGCCGGGCATCGAGTCGAAGCAACCAGAAACGTAGCGCGGCAGCACGCCGCTGAGCCGGCCAGGCATGGCGTTCTGCTGCGGTCAACGGGCGAATTTCCTGATATCCGGCGCACAACGCTGCCAGTCTTTCCGGATCCAGGGACCAGTCATTGGCGACCACCGCCAGGTCGAATAGCCAAGCATCGACACCGGCGAAATAAAAATCGAGCAAGCCCGACAGTTGACCGGCATCGTCCCACAGCACGTTATCGCGGAAGAGGTCGGCATGAATGACCCCCTGCGGCAAGGCCGCGTAATTCTGGGCGGACTGGAATGCCAGTTCATCGCGCAGCAAACGGGCTTCATCGGCAGGCAAAGCCGGCAGCAGCACTTCGCCAATCGATTCACGCCAGGACGCGCCACAAGGATTGACCGGCGCATGTTCCAGCCCTGCGGCTGCCAGATGCAACTGTGCCAGCGCCCGGCCAACCGCCCGGCAGTGACTGCTGGCCGGATGTTCGATGGCTCGTCCGGGCAAACAGGAGAGCAGGGCGGCCGGCTTGCCGTTAAGCGGACGCCAATAATTAACAGCCCCGACAGGCGTTTGCGGTAGCGGACAAGGCAAGCCACGCGCCGCCAGATGCGCCTGCAGGCGCAAATAGAAGTCGAGCGTCGAGGCATCGAGCGACTCGAACAGCGTCAGCACAAAACGCCCGGAGCCCGTGGTGACGAAATAATTGGAGTTCTGCATGCCGGCAGCGATACCGACATGCTCGATCAACTCACCCAGCGCCAACGGCTGGAGCCAGGCCGCGAGTTCAGCGCGCCCGACCGAGGTATAAACAGACAAGATTTACCAGCTATGAATGACCCACATCGGCGGGCGCACCGGGTTGGGATTGATCTCGCTTTCCATCATCACGCCGTCACCCTGACGATCGACCAGATAGTAAGGTTTGCCGACACTGGGCGTGACCTTGACCATGTACAGCTTGCCCTTGATCCGGTATTCCTCACGCGTTTCCTTGGCGTTCCGGACGATGGTCACCTGCGGCTCCATCGCTGCATCAAAGGCTTCCATTTCCGGCGGCGGTGGCGGCACGGCGGGCAGCGGTTGCAAATCGCCCTGTTGCGCCGAGACGGGCAAGACGGGCAAGACGGCGAACAACAGAATGGCAAGCAGGCGACGCATGATATTTCCTCGTGAATTGGCCTTCATTTTATTACAGGTTAAGCATCAACTCGCGCTCGGCCGGTAACGGGCTGAACGGACGCGCCTCGTAATGCTTGAAGATGGCTTCGACGACTTGTTCCGGCTGGTCGATCAGCTGGATCAGATACATGTCCTCGGCATCGATCATTTTCTCGCGCACCAGCGTGTCGCGAAACCAGTCGACCAGCCCTTTCCAGAAATCCGAACAGACGAGAATGATCGGCATCTTGCGCGCCTTGCCGGTCTGGATCAGCGTCAGCGCTTCCATCAGTTCGTCGAGCGTACCGAAACCGCCGGGCATCACGACATAAGCGCTGGCGAAGCGGACGAACATGTACTTGCGGGCAAAGAAGTGGCGAAAGGTCTGCGAGATATCCTGGTAGGGATTGTTGGCCTGTTCGTGCGGCAACTGGATGTTCAGGCCGACCGATGGCGACTTGCCAAAGAAGGCGCCTTTGTTGGCCGCTTCCATGATCCCCGGTCCACCGCCCGAGATCACCGAGAAGCCCGAATCGGACAGCAAGCGGGCGGTTTTTTCCGCCAGTTCGTAATATGGCGTGCCTTCCGGGATACGCGCACTGCCGAACATCGTCACCGCTGGTTTGATCGCGGCCAGCCGGTCGGTGGCCTCAACGAACTCTGACATAATGCCGAAAATCCGCCAGGATTCGCGGGCCGTCGCGCTCTTCAGCGCAGCCTCCGTCTCCACGCCCATCACCAGTTTATCGCTCTCGGTCATCCTATGCCTCTCTTGTTGTTGGTGGACGGTTCGTCCTATCTCTACCGCGCCTTCCATGCCCTGCCCGACCTGCGCAACAAGGCCGGCGAACCGACGGGGGCGATCTACGGTGTTTTGAACATGCTACGTCGTCTGGAAAGCGACTACAAGGCAGACTACAAGGCCGTCGTCTTCGACGCCAAGGGCAAAACCTTCCGCGACGACTGGTTCCCAGAATACAAAGCGCACCGCCCACCGATGCCGCCCGAGATGGTCGGCCAGATCGAACCGCTGCATGCGGCGATCCGCGCCGCCGGCTGGCCGCTGCTGATGGTCGACGGCGTCGAGGCCGACGACGTGATCGGCACGCTGGCCGAAAAAGCCACGGTCGACGGCATCGAAACGCTGATTTCCACCGGCGACAAGGATTTGACGCAACTGGTCAATCCGCTGACCCGCTGGTACAACACGATGAGCAACGAGTTGCTCGACGAAGCCGGCGTCGAAGCCAAATTCGGCGTGCCACCGGCACTGATCATCGACTACCTGACACTGGTCGGCGACACCGTCGACGGCGTACCCGGCGTCGCCAAATGCGGCCCGAAGACCGCCGTCAAATGGCTGACCCAGTACGGCTCGCTCGATGCCATCGTCGCCAATGCCGACAAGATCACCGGCGTAGTCGGCCAGAACCTGCGCGACCACCTCGATTTCCTGCCGCTAGGCAAGAAGCTTGTCACCGTCGTGCGCGACCTGCCGGATTTACCGGCACCGAGCGCGTTGACCGCAACAGAACGCGACAGCGACACGCTGCGCACACTGTACGAGCGCTACGAATTCCGCACCTGGCGCCGCGAACTCGATGTGCCGGCCGCTGAAAACGTCGCCACAGAAACGAGTACGACCGCCGCCCCGGAAACCGCCACACCACCGACCGCGCCGAGCGAAGTCCGCTACGAAACCGTACTCGATTGGGCGACTTTCGATACCTGGCTGAAAAAGATCGAAAACGCGCCGTTGACCGCAGTAGACACCGAAACCACCAGCCTCGACAGCTTCGCGGCGCGCATTGTCGGCGTCTCGCTGTCGGTCGAGGCGGGCGAGGCCTGCTACATCCCGCTCGCCCACAATGGCCCCGGCGTCGTCGAACAGTTGCCGCGCGACGAGGTGCTGGCCAAGCTGAAACCCTGGCTGGAAGCCGTCGACCGCAAGAAAGTGCTGCAGAACGCCAAATACGACCAGCACATCTTCGCCAACCACGGCATCCGCCTTGCCGGCGTCGCCCACGACACCATGCTGCAAAGCTACGTCATCGAGTCCGACAAGGGCCACGATCTCGGCCAGTTGTGTACGCGCCACCTCGGCCTCGAAACCATCGCCTACGAAGACCTGTGCGGCAAGGGCGCCAAGCAGATCAGTTTCGACCAGGTCGACCTCGAACGTGCCGCCACCTACGCCGCCGAAGACGCCGACGTGACGCTGCGCGTGCATGACGTGCTGCACCCGCAATTCGCCAGCGAACCCGGTTTGAGCCGCATCTACCACGACATCGAACTACCGGCCCGCCAGGTCATCTGGCAGATGGAGCGCACCGGCATCCTGATCGACGGCGACACGCTGGCCCGGCAAAGCCACGAAATCGGCCAGAAGATCATGGCGCTGGAAACCCAGGCCTTTGAGCTGGCCGGCCAGCCGTTCAACCTGGCCTCGCCGAAACAACTGGGCGAAATCCTGTTCGGCAAGCTCGGCCTGCCGGTGAAGAAGAAAACAGCCTCCGGCGGCCCGTCGACCGACGAAGAAGTGCTGTCCGAACTGGCGCTCGACTACCCGCTGCCCAAGCTGCTGCTCGAACACCGTTCGCTGTCCAAGCTGAAGGGCACCTACACCGACAAGTTGCCGCGCATGATCAACCCGGAAACCGGCCGCGTGCACACGCACTTCTCGCAGGCTTCAGTGGTCACCGGCCGGCTCGCTTCCAGCGAACCCAACCTGCAGAACATCCCGGTGCGCACCGAGGAAGGGCGGAAGATCCGCACCGCTTTCATCGCCCCGGAAGGCAGCAGCATCGTCTCGGCCGACTATTCGCAAATCGAGCTGCGCATCATGGCGCACCTCTCCGGCGACGAGCGCCTGCTCGAAGCCTTTGCCCACGGCGAGGATGTGCACCGCGCCACCGCCGGCGAGATTTTCGGCGTCACGCCACTGGAGGTCGGGCCGGACCAGCGGCGCGTCGCCAAGAGCATCAACTTCGGCCTGATCTACGGCATGAGCGCCTTCGGCCTGGCGCGCCAGCTCGGGCTGGAACGTAGCGCAGCAGACATTTACATCAAGCGCTATTTCGAGCGTTACCCCGGCGTCGCCCGCTACATGGAAGAAGCACGCAATACGGTGCGCGAGCACGGCTACGTCGAAACCGTCTTCGGCCGCAGGCTATGGCTGCCGGAAATCCGTTCGAGCAACGGCAACCGCCGCCAGGCCGCCGAACGCGCCGCGATCAACGCACCGATGCAGGGCACCGCCGCCGACCTGATCAAACTGGCGATGATTGCCGTGCAGGACTGGCTGGAAAAATCCGGCGGCCGGACCAAGCTGGTGCTGCAGGTGCATGACGAACTGGTGCTGGAAGTACCGGACAGCGAACTGATCGAAGTTCGCACCCATCTGCCGCGCCTGATGACGCAGGTGGCGCAGATGAAGGTGCCGCTGGTGGTTGAAGTCGGCGTCGGGCCGAACTGGGAAGCCGCGCACTGAGCGCGCTTTTCAGCGAAATATCACGGTCGACCAGCCATGATCAGCGAAGCATCCGGAAAGCCGCGCTGGTCCCCGGCGGCACCACGGCAATCGGCTCGAAAGCGTAGCTGCCTGCCGCGGCAAGCCTGACCGCGTCGGTGACCAGCACCTCGCCGGCTTTGGCAATATCCTCGCCCAGTTTTGCCGCTGCGTTGACCTCGCTCCCGTAAACATCGCGGTCGCCGATCCGCAACAAGCGACCAAAACCCAGACCGACGCACAAGCCGATGCGTTCTTCCGCTTCCCGCCCGACGCTGTAAGCCTCGCAGACGCGCTGCATGGCGTCGGCACATTCGATCGCCTTGCCGATATTGCGGAAGATGATCAGCAGGCTGTCGCCCTCGACCTTCAGCAGTATGCCGTCGTGGGCGTCGATGCATGGCGTCAGCAAACGCTGCGACTCGTAGATCAGCTGCAGGAAATGAATGATCCCGAACGACGCGACACCGCTGGAAAAGCCGGCCAGGTCGGTAAACATCACCGCCCATTCCTCGCCGAACAAATCCCAGATACGGGCGTCGATCATGCCCTTGTCGGCACCGGGCGCCAGCCGCTCGGCAATCAGTTTCTCGATCCGGTCCTCGGATGCACTGAGGCCGACGTTGCGCGTATAAGCCATGTCCCCCCCGGGAAGTCCTGCCTGTCTGATGGCTAATGATGCACGAATCCGGCCGCGTGCGAAAAGTGGAACCGATGCCAACAAAATTAGCTATTGGTCAAAAACCGCCTTCATGCCACCAGGCGCAAAAGTTTAGGCTCGTTGCGCAAGAGGATGCACCATTTCGCCACAGCCGAAAGTTCAGCTTCCGACTTGGTAAGGCAGACAATCTCTCGAGCAGTTCCCTTTAAGCGCTCACGTGCTGCCGCAGAAGTTCCTGCATCTGACAAAGCCAGCAGATATTTGTTGATTAGCTTTGTGGTGTTCTGCCAAACCTTCCGGCGCTCTTCTGCCAACGCTTGGTGCTCGGTCAGTTTCAGGCGCTCCACGGTGCGCCTTACCCGCACTTCTTCCCAACGCGCTATGCCAGGTGCGGGAACTGCTTTCCCCTCCTCATCGAAAGCCAGCAGGGTGACGTCATAGGCATTCGTCGGGTCGAGAAAGTGTGGAACTTCATCCCCTTCGCAACGACGGGTAAACGTCGAACACTGGGAACCATATCGGAGCGGAAACCAAGCGCCCTTCTTTCGATTGGGTACGGTGCCGGCGATACGGAAGTTTGTGTAATCAAAAGCCAGCCACCAATAGCCGTCGCGCTCTGGTCCCTTGATGTTGCGAGCAGCCTTTTTGGGGCGGAAGTGTTCAACATCCAGATGTGATGCAATGTCCCGAGCTTCGGTGAACCAGCACTTTCCTCCAGACAGCGCTAGCAACCAAGGTTTCAGTTTCCCCCAATGGCCGCCGTGTTTGTCGATCAGCTCATTGCGCTCTTTTATTTTCCCTGCTGCATGGAGCTTTGCAAGCTCTGCAACTAGGCGCGCCGCCTCAGCTAACCATGCATCCCAATCGGCTTGTGACCAGCGAATCTCGGCAGGCAGATCTGCGTCGGTAGGCAGTTTGCTTTCAAGGTCAATGAAGATCACTTGCCTGCCTCTTCGCGCAAGATTTCGTCGATGATGGAGTCTGCAATAGCGTCCTGCTCGACTTGCTCCTCGGGCGTGAGCACGGGTTTGCGAAAGCGCCGGTGTTGCGCCATCTTGCGCACGAACAGCGCGTAATCCGGGTCACGGAAGTCGGCATTGGAAAAACCCAGATCGGCCAGATCGGTAGACAGGCGGCTCAACTCGGCGTCTTCCGCGGGCGTGCGCGGCGATTTCACGAACAACTCATTACGGCGGAACAAGCGGCGTTCGGTTTCGATGTCCAGCGTGGATGAGAGGCCGAACAGCTCGCTCTTGAGCAAACCGGTCACCCCCATGCCCTGCGGATGTTCGTCAGGCACATCGACCACCGTGCGCCCACCATCGCGGCGCAGGATATGGACCTGCTCGCGCTTGAGGCTGCCCACCATCATCGGGTCGTGGGTGGTGATTAAGACTTGGGACTGCACTTGATAGGTGCTTGAACTAAGAACCAAGCGCCCTGACAGGGTGGAGTCAGATGGTTGTTCCAATACGCCTTCAATATCGTCGAAATAGCGCAGCTTCCAGATCGGGTTCAGGTGGGTGTCCGGCTCATCGAGCAGGAACAGGCAGTGGTCTTCGCGGGTGATGCGCATCAGGCCCAGCACGGTGAGCATCTGCAGCTCGCCTTCGGAGAGCTGGGTAAAGCTCACCTTGCCGCCGTGCTCATCACGCTTCTTGACGGTGATGCGTACTTCGTCGATCAGGTCGCCGATATAAGCGCCCTCGGCGTAGCGGAAAAAGCTGTCGGTGCCGCCGACCAGCTCGCCCAGTTGCTTGAGCTTGTCCTGGCTGGGCACGAACAGATACAGCTGCTTCTGTTTCTCGCTGCGGCCACGGAAGTCGATCTGCTTGGTTGCCTCCTGCTCAATCGGGGCCCAGGCCACTTGCCAGAGCTTGTCGAGGAATTCGCTGACCACATTGCCGCGCGCATACCAGAAGCGCGGGTCGCCTTCGTTCAGCTCCTGTTCGTCGAACTTGCCGCCACGGCGCTTTTCACGCAGGCGGTGCGGTTCTTTCAATACGAACAACGCGGATTCCAAAGATTCGATGTGCAGATTCCTGAGCACTTTCTGAAACACCGGATCGTCGGACAGCAGGCAAGCCAGCAGCACCAACTGGCTGTGGCCACCCCGGCAATAGAACAGACGGCGCAGGCGGTCATCGCCCGCTTGCTTCTGCTTCGACTCGCGGCGGCGTTTAGCTTCTTCGACGGCGCGAATATCCGCCTCGGAACCGGTAAAGTTTTCCAGTAGCTGTTCGGACAGCACCTCGTCGGTGGTGATCTCCTGGCGCTGATTGAAACGGCGCTGGTGCTCCTGAAACAAGGCCTCGATGCGCTCGTTGCGGCCCGAGTAATAAGCAAAGATGTGCGCGGGCAGCAGCTCGCGGTTTTTCAGCAGATGGCCCTGCGACTCGGCCTTGCCATCCACCCACACAAAGGGGCGCTTCTGCTTGGCGGTATCTGCCTCAATGCGTACCGTGTGGCCACGAATGCCGTATTCCAGCGTGTAATCGAAGGCCGCTTCGCGGTCCAAATCCACGTCGCGGAATATGGTGATCAGCGCTTCGATCAGGTTGGACTTGCCGGTACCGTTCTGACCGATCAGCGCGTGGCTGCGGATGGGTTTCGGCTTCGCATCCGCCGGCGTGCCGACTGCGGGCGGCAAGTGCGACTCGAAGCTGATGTCGAGATCGCGTAGGTTGCGGAAGGCCGGGATACGGATGCGCAGTAGCTGCATATCAGGCGCTCACCGTTTCGGCTGGCTTTTCGCGCATTTCGGCGGGCGCCGGTTCCAGAATCCAGCCGTGCGCCACCTCGGTTTTCAGTTGCGCGTAAAACGCGTCGATCTCGCCGCCGAAGCGCTGCCACAAATCCTTGGCGCTCATTTCGCCGTGGTGCCGGGCCAGAATCGTGGACAGCGGCGCCTGGGCCTTGATGTCGGGGGCGGCGCCCAGGCGCAGCGGGGCGACCAATTCGGTTTGCGGGGCTTTCATGGGTTCCTCTTCTTGTTCGATGGCGATGCCGGTGAGGCTGGAAACGGTCGCCGCTGCGGCTTGCTCCGCCAAACGGTGACTCTTTCGAAGACGCTCGCTGTAAACGTCGACGACCTTCATGAATGCTTCAATCTTTGTCAGTATTCGCTGCTGCTCTTCAATTGGCGGCAGAGGAATAGTGATTGAGCGAAGCTTGTCTTGCGAGATGTTCATCTGACTATCTGCCATCCCGGATTTCAATCGCTCAACAATGCGACCGGGCTCACCCGCGGATAAGCAAAGAGCAACAAAACGAGGATTGATGAGATCGTCAACAATATGAAACCGGATTAACTTGTCCGAGATCATCAACCTCGGCGGGGCAGCATCAACTACACAGCAAATTCCTACGCGATTCTTTGGGCCAGCGCGAGTGATCAAAATATCACCGACTTCGATCTGATATTGGGGGCGAGGATCAAGTGAAGCTGGCAGTTCCTTGTGCTCGTGCGGAAGAAAACGTAGAACTTGTACGGCAGTTGTTTTCAATACGCCCCATTTATTTTCGTCATCGCGAGCACTGGGTAAACATGCTGGACTCCAGCCTGCATCGATCGTGGAAATCGCCTCATCCAATGTGATGGATGCCCAATGGGCAGGCAAAGTCGTTTCCACCAGTTCCTCTGGCTTAACGTGTTTCTTTCGAAAGAAAGAACCGTCTGCGATCCCCCGCTCCTTGGCGGCCAGAATCTTCCCTTTCAAGACCGAAGCTGGCTCATCAAGCTCATCGAGATTACTCAGATAGCCCGATACGGCGAGATCAAGAACAGCCTTGCGCAAGTCATCGACATCGTCCTGCCCATGAAACAGCCGCCCGAAGTTGTCGGCCAGGCGTGCCCAGGTGGTTTGCAGTTCGTGCGGGCTGGTGGCGTTGGCGACGGCTTGCAGGGTGGACTGGCGCAGCTTGTTTTGCAGTTCGCGACGGGCCTGCTGCTGTGCTTCCAGCGTGTCGCACAAGGCCATCAACTCATCGAGTTTGGCGACGATGCGGGATTGTTCTTCGCTGGGTGGAAGTCCGATGCATGTTGCAACAATCTTTTCCTTGGAGATATTCGGCTGCGCGCCACCCGCGCCGAGCCCAATGAAATAGTTCTTCATCGCCCGCAGCGTTAAAAGCAAGAAGCGATTATTCAAACCATTGTGTGGCGTGCATGCACACACAGCTTGGTTCGTGGTGCTCTTAACACCAACAATCGAAGTTTGACCAATATTGGCGCCATACATAGCGATCAGCACGTCGCCCGGAATATTCAAGCGCAATGAGCATTCTTTTAATGCGAGCTCAGATACAAACTCTTCTGAACTCGTGATGTAATCTGCCTTCAATTCGCCGGACTTGAACCAAGGAATTGTCCCGCCGTAATAACTTGAATTTCTGCGCGAAGGCGTTGAACCTGCTCCCCAATCGCCCAGCTCGCCAAGTTCAACAAAAACCCAATTTGGTGGCATATCACCATCGGCATACAACTGTTTCGAATTAACTTTCTTGGAAGCTCTACCGCGTTTTTTTGGATTACCAACTGACGCATACTGCCGCATCCTCGCAAGTAACTCCTTTGCGCACTCATCTGTAGCATTCTGTTCAACGAGCTTACCCGTTACAGCCAAGTGCAAGACCAATTCCCGCAATCGCTCGATTCCCCCTGGCGCGTTGGCAATATGCCCAAACTCCGCCAAAAATTGCTGCGCATCCATCAGGCATCGTCTCCACGATTTTCCAGCCGGGCGCGTGAGCGGGCTATGGCTTCATGCAGTTTGGCTTGCAGCACTTCCCTGGGGGGCAGGCTGGTGAGGTATTCGGCGACGTGGATGCCGCTGGCGTCCAGTTCCAGCAGTTCGACCTGCTCCTGCTTTTTGCCACTGCACAGGATGATGCCCAAGGGCGGCGCTTCTCCGGGTTCTTGCTCGTATTTCGCCAGCCAGCGCAGGTAAAGCTCCATCTGGCCCTTGTCGGCTGCCTTGAAATCACCCAGTTTCAGCTCAATCGCCACCAGCCGTTTCAGACGGCGGTTGTAAAGCAGCAGGTCGATATAGAAATCGTCGTTGTCGATCTGGATGCGCTTTTGGCGAGAGACGAAGGTGAAGCCTGCGCCCAGTTCCAGCAGGAAGTTTTCCAGCTCGCGCAGGATGGCATCCTCCAGGTCTTTCTCCAGATAGCGGTCCTGCAGACCAAGGAAGTCCAGTATGTAGGGGTCTTTCAGTACCAAGGCTGGGGTGATGGTGCCGGTTTGGCGCAGGGTGGCCAGCTCTTGTTCCAGCAGTTGCTCGGGTTGCCTGGACAAGGCGGTGCGCTCGAAGAGCTGGGAGTCCAGCCGGTCTTGCAGGGTGCGGGTGCTCCAGCCTTCCTGCTGGCACATTTGCAGGTAGAAGTCGCGTTTGAGCGGGTCGTCGATGTAGATCAGGGTTTTGAGGTGCGTCCAGCTCAATTGTCTCCGCACTGCGGAGACAATTTCCTCCGAGGGAATGGCTTCGGCAAAGCGCAGCATGTGGCGCAGGTTTTTGGCGGAGAAGCCGCGTCCGTAGTCGGCTTCCAATTGTCTCGACAGTGCGGAGACAATCTGCTCGCCGTAGGTAGCGCGTTTGCTGCCCAGCACTTCGGTGCGAATACGGTGGCCGATGTGCCAATAAAGCATCGTCAGTGCACTGTTGACCGCAGCGGCTACTTGCCCTCGGCTTTGTTCGATCAGTTGGCGGATATCGCCCAGCAATTGCGGTCCGGCAGTCTCCGCTGCGACGGGCTTCATGCTTCGGCCTCCGGGCTGAAGTGATGTGCCAGTGCGGCGGCCAGTTCGCTTTTGAGTTGGTTTTCGGTTTCCTCGATTTCGCCCAGCAATTTTTTATATTTCTCCAGCAGCACCTCGGGGTCGTGGGTTTCTTCTTCCGGTGCGTTGGGGTTTTTGATGTCTAGATTGAAGATGGGCCAGTAGATGCGGTCACCCGCCGCTTGCGCATCACGGGCTTGCAAGTCGAGGCTGTCCGCCACGTCACGTAGGTGGGTCGCCGAGTTTTCCAGTAGCGCAATGATTTGTTGAGTGCTCTCACGCTCAATGGCCGATTGCAGTTCCTCTACCAGCACCGAGAGGTAAGCCTGTCCGTCTGCATCGGCTTTTTTGAGGTCGCCCTGCAAATCCGCCAATTGATCCTTCAGGTAGGCCGCCAATGCAGGATCATTGCGTCGCCCGGTCAGACTATCGGCCAAGTACTTTGCCTGACGACGCTTCAAACCGGCTTTAGCGCGCAACTGCTCGGCCTTGTCCAAATGCGGCTGCGCAGCAGCTTCAGCCTGTTCACGCTTGCTCTTGAAATCCACCTTCCAGGCGAATTCGTTTTCCACGCGGTCGGCAAAGTCGTTGGCCTCGGTGCCCCACCAGTCTTGCTCGGGTTTGAACTCTTCAAGGCGGATGGGCTTGGTTTTGGAATAGCTTTTGTAGCCGGCCGGGTAGGGATGTTCGTAGAACCAGATGGTGTCGGTGTGGAAGTGCTCGGTTCCGTCATCGACCGTGGCGCCCTTGGTGAAGAACAGCAGGTTGGTCTTGATGGTGGTATAGGGCGCGAATACGCCCTTGGGCAGGCGAATGATGGTGTGCAGCTTACAGTCGCGCAGCAGCAGTTTTTTCAGCACGCCCTTGATGCCGTCGCCAAACAAGAAACCATCGGGCAGCACCACGGCAGCGCGGCCGTTTTCTTTCAAGAGCTTCTTGATGATCAGCGCCATGAACATGTCGGCGGTTTCGCGGGTGCGCAGGTCGGCCGGGTAGTCGCTACCGACACCATCATCTTCGTAGCCGCCAAACGGCGGGTTGGTGATGATGCAATCGACCTTGTCGTTGGCGCTCCATTCGTTCCAGCCGATGCCCAGCGTGTTGCGGCGCTCGATCTGGCCGGGGTTGTCAATCTCATGCAGCAACATGTTGGTGGTGCACAGCAGGTGGGGAAGCTGCTTTTTTTCGATGCCGTGGATCAGCGCTTCAATGGCGCGTTTGTCTTCGGCGCTGGATTTGGTGGTGATCTGGTTGCGGAAGTGATCGATGGCGGCGGTCAGGAAGCCACCGGTGCCGCAGGCCGGGTCCATCACGGTTTCGCGCTGGTCCAGGCGCGGGTTGACTTGGGTTGCCATGAAGGCAGTGATGGCGCGCGGCGTGTAGAACTCGCCAGCATTGCCGGCGCCGCGCAGGTCGTTGAGCATCTGCTCGTAGACATCGCCCAGGCTGGCACGGGTTTTGAAGTCGTGGAAGTTGATGGCGTCTTCCAGCTTCTCGATCACGGCCAGCATCTGCGGGCCGGATTTCATGTAGTTGTTGGCGTCTTCAAAGACCTGCTTGATGACCTTGTGTTGTGGGCTTTGGCTGGCGTCGATCTGGTCTTTGAGGGCGGGGAACAGCTCGTTGTTGACGAAGCTGATCAGCTCGCTGCCGGCGATTTGCGGTTTCTTCTTGCCTTCGGCATCGGCCTTGTAGGCCGCCCAGTTGCGCCAGCGGTAGCGCTCAGGCAAGGGCGACTTGTAGGCGGTATTGTCGTCTTCCCATTCCTCCTCGCGCTGGTCGAAAACCTTGAGGAAGAGCATCCAGGTAAGTTGGCCGAGGCGTTGGGCATCGCCGTCGACGCCGTCGTCCTTGCGCATGATGTCCTGGATGGATTTGATGGTGCTGCTGAGATTCATCGTTGGATTCGCTTAATCGTGGGCCTGATGCGAATCAAGCCTGCTTTGGTTCGGGTATGTCGTAGAGCGCTTGTTCGAGCTCGTGCACCGCTTGGGTGTATTGCTCGAGGCTGCCGAAGATACCGCGCCGGATCTGGGTTTTGCTACCAAACTGATCAAACGGCGGCAGCTCCAGTACCTTGGCATCTTCAACATCCTGCACGCCGTGGTCGGCAAATTTGTCCAGCAGGGCTTCGAGGACTGCGCGGGCCTGCTCGCCGTACTTGCCGAACACATTGCGCTTCTTGACGTTGTTGGCGCGTTCACGGCGAGTGAGGGGCTTCTGGTCGAAAGCGACGTGGGCGACCAAGTCAAAGACATCCAGCTCACTGCCATTGGCAACGGCCTGCTGCAGGATGGTCAGTGGTACGCCGTGCTCAGCCAGCTCTTCCAGTACGGCCTGCTTTCGCTCGGCACTTTTCCAGCGGCGCAGGAAGTCGGTCATCGTGCCGAACTCGGCTTGCAGCGCCTTCTTGATGTCGTCCTTGAGCAGGACACGGTAGTCCTCGGTGATGAGTTTGCCGTCAGCATCAAGGTATTGCGAACGCTCGACGGCAACCCGCACGTTGACGTCGTCGATGACATATTTCACGCGACCTCCGCCGCCCGTGTTGCCGCCGGGCTGTGTCTCTTCGCCCCCTGTGGAGTCCGGACCATAGGGCGTGGGATCGGGTTCGCGTGTCCCGGGCACTTCGGTGATTTCCGGCGGCACCACGGGTTCGCCCGGTTTGGGCTCGTAGATCACCACCGGATCACCATCAAAATCCGGGTCAGCAAACAGGCGTGTGGCGCCTTTGAAATCCATGATGGTGAAGTACAGCTTCTGGTAGTCCTCACGCAGGCGGGTGCCACGGCCAATGATCTGTTTGAACTCGCTCATCGAGTTGATGTTCTGGTCAAGCACGATGAGCTTGCAGGTCTTGGCATCGACCCCGGTAGTGAGCAGCTTGGATGTCGTGGCGATGACCGGGTAAGGCTCGTCGTTGTCGATGAAATACGAAAGCTGTGCTTTGCCTTCGTTGTCGTCGCCGGTGATGCGCATCACGTAACGGCGATTGCTGGCGGCAGCCGGAATCAACTTGACCAGCTCTTGCCGCATGCGTTCGGCGTGATCCTGGTCGTCGCAAAAGACGATGGTCTTGGCCATCGGATCGATGGCCTTAAGGTATTCCCACACCTTGCTGGCAACGAGCCTGGTGCGTTTTTCCAGCACCAAATTGCGGTCGAAATCCTTGGTGTTGTATTGGCGTTGCTCAACCGTCTGACCGAGCTTGTCGACCTTGCCTTTTTCGGGCGTGTAGCCAACGGCATCGACATCGGTGGCGATGCGGATCACCTTGTACGGGGCGAGGAAACCGTCCTCGATACCTTGCTTGAGCGAGTAGGTGTAGACCGGGTCACCAAAGTAGGTGATGTTGCTGACTTCCTTGGTTTCCTTTGGCGTGGCGGTCAGGCCCAGATGGGTGGCGCTGCTGAAGTATTCGAGCACCTCACGCCAGGCCGAGTCTTCTGCCGCACTACCACGGTGACATTCATCGACGACGACAAGGTCAAAGAAGTCCGCCGGAAACTGCTTATAGATTTGCTTCCACTCTTCCTTGCCGGTGACCGCCTGATAAAGGGCAAGGTAGATCTCGTAGTTCTTCTTGATCTCGCGATTGGTGATCTTGTGCATCACCTCGCCAAAAGGAGCGAAGTCCTGCTGCATGGTCTGGTCTACGAGAATGTTGCGGTCAGCCAGAAACAGGATGCGTTTTTTGGCCTTGGCCTTCCACATGCGCCAGATGATCTGGAAGGCAGTGTAAGTTTTGCCGGTACCAGTAGCCATGACTAACAACACGCGCGGCTGGTTTTTGGCAATGGCTTCGACGGCACGATTGATGGCGACGCGCTGGTAGTAGCGGGGCTCTTTGCCACTGCCATCGGTGTAGAACGGTTGCTCGATCAGTTTGACGGCTTCGGGCGCGGCTAGACCTTTCCACTGCTGGTAGAGCGGCCAAAGATCATCGAATGAAGGAAACTCGCCAAGCTGGAGTTCGCGCTCGACGGGCTGGGTGATGCCGGTACGGTCATGAATCAGGAAGGCATCACCATTGCTGCTAATGGCGAAGGGAGCATCCAGCATTTCGGCATAGGCCAGCGCCTGCTGCATGCCATGCCCCACTGAAAACTTGGCCTGCTTGGCTTCAACAACGGCAATGGGCACGTTCGGTCTGGCGTAGAGCACAAAATCGGCCCGCTTGGGGCCGCCCTTGGCCTCGGGGTTCTTGACGCGAGCGGCGAGTTTGCCGCGCACCATGACACGACCATCGGTAAGTCTGACTTCCTCGCGAAACTGATGCTGCTGCCAACCCGCCTGCTGAATGGCAGGCGTAATGAACTTGGTGCAGATATCGCGCTCACTGAGTTGGTATTTATCCAAGCTTTACCCTCTTCCCTTCATCACATTCTATTTTCCTAAAATCAGCCGCAATCAAACATCAACAAACAAATTCAGAAGCACAGATTTACCCAGAATGTCATAAGTCTACAGGCAGACGGAACGGGAAGCATCTTCAGCATTTCATTACAGCTACTGCCATACACCCTCAATTCTTAAGTTTCCTTTAATCCCCCAGCTGCATCCTTGGAATCATGTTGTTATCCGAGGTCATCATTGTGGCTGCCATCCAGAAAATCATCCAGACACGCCAGCAGGCGCTCTCCATCCGCCATACGGTTGTCGGAGCACCGCAGCGGGCGGCGGCGGAAAGCTTCATCGCCGATATTTTCCGTAGCCATTACGACGCCGAAGTCAAAAGCTTCGCGCCCAACCTGATGCTGCTTGAACGCGCCGAGCAGATCGTCGCGACAGCAGGCTGGCGCTGCGCCGGTGAAGACCGGCTGTTTCTCGAAAATTATCTCGACGTGCCGATTGAAACTGCCGTTGCCCGATTGGCCGGCCAACCGGTCCGCCGCGAAGCCATTGTCGAAGTCGGCAACCTGGCGGCAACCCGTGCCGGTGGCAGCGTCGATGTGATCCTCAGCCTGGCCGCCCATCTCGACCGGCTCGGCTACGAATGGGTGGTGTTTACGGCCACCAACGAACTGATCGGCATCTTCCGCCGTCTTGGCCTGCCGCCACTGGCCCTCGCCCCCGCCGACCCGAGCCGCCTCGGCGAGCAGGCGGCCGACTGGGGCAGCTATTACGACAGCAAACCGGTTGTCGTGGCCGGTCGTATCCGCCTGGCGCTGGACATGGTGAAACGTCATGGCTGAGTTTTCCTGGCTCGACGAACTCGCCGCTCGCGCCCCCGATGATGTGCTGCTGCACGCCCCCGCCGGCAACTGGTCGGCCGGCGAGATTCACAACGAACTGCTGGCGCTCGGCGAACGCTTGAGCGGCAGCCGGGTCGTCGGCGTGCTGGCCGACAATGGCCCGGCCTGGGTTGTCGCCGATCTGGCTTGCCAGACATCAGGCATCGTGCATCTGCCGCTACCCGGCTTTTTCAATGCCGACCAGTTGCGCCATGCGCTCGAACAAAGTGGCGCCGATACCGTGCTGACCGATCAACCGGAACGCATCGGCCAGCTCGACCTGGGTTTCGCAATCACTGGCCGCTGGCAGGGATTGACCTGGCTGCGCCGGGTCGTCGACGCCGTTGCCTTGCCACCGGGTACGGCAAAAATCTCCTTCACCTCGGGCAGTACCGGCGCGCCCAAAGGCGTCTGCCTCAGTGCGGCCGGCCTGATCGATACGGCGCTGGCTCTCCGCGAACGGCTGGCTGACCTCCCGCTGACGCGCCATCTGGCAGTCTTGCCGCTGGCCTTGCTGCTGGAAAACGTGGCCGGCGTTTACGCGCCATTGCTGCGCCGTATGCCGGTGCACCTGCCGTCGCTGAGCACGCTGGGCTGGGCCGGCATGGCCGGTTTCGATCCGGCCGCGCTGGACCGTGCAGTCCACGACACCCAGCCGGCCAGCCTGATCCTGGTGCCCGAGCTGCTCAAGGCGTGGACACTGTTTTTGGCCCATTCCGGCGGTCGACCGGAAAATTCGCTCAAATTCGTCGCCGTCGGTGGGGCGCGTGTCGCACCCGAGCTGCTGGCCACGGCCCGGCAAGCCGGCATTCCGGCCTACCAGGGTTACGGCCTGACCGAAGGCGGCTCGGTGCTGGCGATCAACCGGCCGGGCGACGATGGTGAAGGCGTCGGGCGGCCGCTCAGACATGCCCAGATCAGCATCGAATCCGGCGAACTGTTTGTCCGAACCCGTGCCTTCCTCGGCTACGCCGGTCTGCCAGCCCCTGACGGCAGCAGCTTTCCGACCGGCGACCTGGCCAGCTTCGACGCGTTCGGCCACCTGCATCTGGCAGGACGGCGCAAGAACCTGCTGATCACCTCGTTCGGTCGCAACATTTCGCCCGAGTGGGTGGAGGCCGGACTGCTGGCCAATCCGCAAATCCTGCAAGCCATCGTGGTCGGCGACGGACAAGCAGCCCTCAGCGCCATCGTCGTTCCCATGCCGGGCAGCAGCCCCGTCGCCATCGAACAAGCCATACAGCGCACCAATCAGCAGCTTCCGGATTACGCCCGGATCGCCCATTGCATTACCAGCCCCCCCTTTACGCCAGGCAACGGCCTGGCCACCGGTAACGGTCGCCCGCAGCGGCCAGCCATCATTGAACACCATCGTGCTGCACTGGCAGCGCTTTATGCCCAGGAGGAATCTTCCCATGTCGTTTTATGATCAACTGAAATCCACCACTGCCGAAGCCCGCAGCCATCTGCTGTCGGCCCCAATCCTCACCGACTGCCTGCAGGGCCGGGTCGAACTCGACAGCTATCGTGCTTTCCTCGCCCAGGCCTATCATCACGTTCGCCACACAACGCCGCTGCTGATGACGCTCGGCGGTCGTCTGCCGGAACGTCTGGGCTGGATGCGCAAGGCAGTTGCCGAATACATCGAGGAAGAGATCGGCCACGAGGAATGGATTCTCGACGATATCGCTGCCGCCGGTGGCGATGCCGACGCAGTACGTAACAGCCGCCCCGACCTGCCGGCCGAAATCATGGTCGCTTACGCCTACGACCTGATCAATCGCGGTAACCCGGCCGGCTTTTTCGGCATGGTCTTCGTCCTCGAAGGGACCAGCGTCGATCTGGCGCTGACTGCTGCCGACCGCATCCAAGAAGCCCTGAAGCTGCCCGATCAGGCCTTCTCCTACCTGCGTTCGCACGGCACGCTGGATCAGGAACACACGCAACACCTGGCCCGCCTGCTCGACCAGATGACGCCGGAAGATCAAGCCGATGTCGTGCACGCTGCCCGCGTCTTCTTCAAGCTTTACGGCGACATCTTCCATGCGCTGCCAGCGGCGGCAGTGGTTGCGAGCGGCACATGCAACTGAACCAGACACGCATCCTGCTGACCGGTGCCAGCGGCGGCCTCGGCTGTGCCCTGGCCCACGAACTCGCTGTCGCCGGTGCGGCCCTGCTGCTGACCGGCCGCGACCCGGTCCAGCTGGCCCGCCTCAACCTGCCGGCCAAGACCGATTACCAACTGCTGCAAACCGACCTGACGACCAGCGACGGGATTGAAAACACTGTCCAGGCCGCCCGGAATTTCGGCGCCAACGTACTGATCAACAACGCCGGCGTCGGCGGTTTCGGTCTGTTCGCCGAACAGGAATGGCAGGATGTCGAGCGTATTCTGGCCACCAACCTGGCCGCCCCGCTGCGTCTCACCCAGGCACTCCTTCCCTGGCTGAACAAACAACCAGAAGCCGCCATCGTCAACGTCGGCTCGACCTTCGGCAGCGTCCCGTTCGCCGGGTTCGCCGCCTATTCGACAGCCAAGGCCGGCCTGCGCGCCTTTTCGCAAGCCTTGCGCCGGGAACTGGCCGATACCTCGGTACACGTCATCCACGTTGCACCGCGCGCCATCGATACGCCGATCAATTCACCCGTCGTCCGGGCGCTGAATACTGCACTGGGCAGCGGCATGGATACGCCGGAAACCGTCGCCCGACTGATCGTCGAGATGCTCAACAACAACACCCCGGAACGCCACATCGGCTTTCCGGAGCGCCTGTTCGCCTGGCTCAACGGCTTTGCCCCCGGCCTCGTCGACCAAGGCCTGCGCGGCAAGCTGAGCACAATCAAACAACACGCCACCCATCTCCGTACCGAGTAAAGGACACACCATGTCTCGTCTGAAATCCCTCATTCTCGCCGCCTGCCTGACGCTGGCATCGGCCGCCCAGGCTGCGCCTGCTGATGATCTGATCCGTCCGATCCAGGATCGCTGGGCCGAAATCAAGTACCAGCAGCCGGAAAAACAGCAAGCCGACCTCTACCACGAGCTTGCCGGACAAGCCCGCAAGCTGGCCGAAGCGCAGCCCAACCTGGCCCCGGCATTGATCTGGGAAGCCATCGTCGTGTCCAGCGAAGCCGGTGCCCGTGGCGGCCTCGGCGCATTGTCAATGGCCAAGGAAGCCAAGCGTCTGCTCGAAGAAAGCCTGAAGCTCGACGAAAAAGCCCTGAACGGTTCGGCCTACACCAGCCTGGCCACGCTTTACGCCAAAGTACCGCGCTGGCCGATCGGCTTTGGCGACAAGGCGAAGGCTGAAGAACTGTTCCGCAAGTCATTGGCCATCAATCCCAGCGGGATTGACCCGAACTTTTTTTACGGCGAGTATCTGATCGATGAAGACCGCGTTGCCGAAGGCCGGCGCTATCTGGAAAAAGCCCTGAGCGCAGCGCCTCGCCCGGGCCGGGAAACGGCCGATCAGGGACGGCGCCGCGAAATTCAGGCCCTGCTCAGCAAAACCGCCAAGGACGCACGCTAATTGAGAGTTCTGCTCGTTGAAGATGATGCACTGCTCGGCGACGGTATCCGCGCCGGGCTGATGCTCGACGCTTATGCGGTCGACTGGGTCAAGGATGGACAAATGGCCCTGCATGCCCTGGCCGACCACAGCTACGACGCCTGCATCCTCGACCTCGGGCTACCCGGCAAGGACGGACTTTCCGTCCTGCGGGAGATGCGCCGCGGCGGCGACCGGACCCCCGTCCTCGTCCTGACCGCACGCGACACCCGGGAAGACAAGATCAGCGGCCTCGACCACGGCGCCGACGACTACCTGACCAAGCCCTTCGATCTGGGCGAACTGCAGGCGCGCATCCGCGCCCTGCTCCGGCGCGCCGGCGGCATCGCCCACCCGCTGTTCGAACACCGGGGCGTCACGCTTGATCCGGCCAGCAAGCGGGTCAGCTTCCAGGGCTGCGACGTCCCGCTGTCCGGCCGCGAATATGCACTACTGCATGCCTTGATCAGCCAGCCGGGCCATATCCGCAGTCGCAGCCAACTCGAAGAAAGCCTGTATTCCTGGGGCGATGAGGCCGGCAGCAATACCGTCGAAGTGTACATCCACCATCTGCGCAAGAAATTCGGCGCCGATTTCATCCGGACTGTCCGCGGTCTCGGCTACCAGCTTGGCGAACAAGCGGGCGAGCAATTGGGTGAACAACGGGGAGACGAAGGCCGATGACCCGGCTGTTGCCGGCCGAGCGCATCCATTCGCTGCGCTGGCGCCTGCTCGGCGCCGTCTGCGCGGCTGTCCTGCTGATCTGGTTGCTCACCGGCTGGTTCAGCTACACCAAGGCGCAGCACGAAGCAGAAGAGTTGATGGACGGCAATCTGGCGCAGACCGGTCGCCTGTTGCTCGCCATCGTGCACGACAATGAGGCGAACCTCGGCGAACTGGCGAACCGACTGGCTACCGTCCGCGGCGCCGCCGACAATATCTACGAACCACCGCTGGAATTCCAGATCGGCCTGGGCGATGGCACTATCCTGGCCCGCTCGATTGACGCGCCGGCACTGCCTATTCTGGGCATCGCCGATTACAGCGACATCATCCGTCACGACAACGCCTGGCGCGTCTTGAACACGGTTTCCGGCGATGGCCGCTACCGCGTGCAAGTGTCGCAATCCATCCTGCTGCGCGATCAGGCAGCGCTCGAAGTCGCCATCCAGACGGTTCTGCCGCTACTGCTCATCGTGCCCGTGCTGATTCTTCTGATCTACCTGTCGATCCAGCGCGCCTTGCGTCCGCTTGACCTGCTGGCCAAGGAAGTTTCGGCCCGCACGCCGGACAACCTGGCCGCCCTGCCCGATGCGCGCATTCCCACCGAAGCCAGGCCGCTGGTCAACGCGATAAATCGCCTGTTCCAGCGCGTGGACCGCACATTGGACAACGAGCGTCGTTTCACCGCCGATGCCGCACATGAATTGCGCACGCCGCTCGCCGCCATCAAGGTGCAGACGCAGGTTGCCCTGCTCAGCCGGGATACAGCGATGCGCGAACACGCGCTGCAGCAGATCGAATGCGGCGTAGACCGGGCCAGCCGGCTGGTCGAACAACTGCTCCGACTGGCCCGTCTTGACCCCTTGAGCAGCCCGCCGGCCAGCCTGCCGTTCGATCTGGGTCATCTGGTCGACGAGACACTGAAGGCCGCCCGGCATGCCAAAGCCGACGCCACCCAGGAAGTCAGCCATAAGCTGCCGGCCACACCGGCGATTGTGCTCGGCGATGCCGACCTGCTGCAAATTGCCATCCGCAACCTGCTCGACAACGCCCTGCGCTATACCCCGCCCGGCAGCACTATCCAGGTGACAATCTCCGAGTCGGCGACACACTACGGCCTGACCGTTGCCGATAACGGCCCCGGCGTTCCGCCTGCGGCACTAGTCCGCTTGGGTGAGCGCTTTTTCCGCGGTCAACCCGGCAGTATTGAAGGAAATGGCTTGGGCTTGGCCATCGTCGCCCGCATTGCCGAATTGCACGGGGCAGAACTGAAGTTGGCCAACCGGCCCGAAGGCGGCTTCTCGGTCAGCCTGAATGGCCTTCGGCGCGCCACGCCGGACAACTGAGCGCACCGCAACACATGCTTCTTGCTAGCGCTCATTTCTATCCACGCTTGCCTTAGCGGCTGAACTTGTAAAACAGGTTGGGTTCGCTCACCACGTACAGCTTGCCGGCATCGTCCATGGCCAGCCCTTCAGCTTGGGGAATCTTGCGTTTCAAGCCGTGTTTGCCAGCGCGCAAAGACATTTTGCTGATCGCCTTTCCGGCTTTGTCCAACTCGACAATCAAGCGCGATTCATCGGACAGGGCGAGCAAATGGCCGGTCCTGGCATCGAAATACAGGCTGGACAAATCGCGCAAGGGCAAAGCCTTGGTATACGCCGGGTTATCGTGAATCTGCAGCGCCGACGCAGGGCGGCCGGCAAAGGGAAAACCGGTGATTTCGTATATCTGCATCGGATCGCGCTCCTTCGCCACGAACAGGCGCCCGCCAGCGCGATCATAAGCCAGCCCTTCGAAACCAAGATTGCCATTACGCCCGATACCGATGGCAACCTGGCTGTTGTGCTGCACATCCAGACGTTCCGTTGTCTCGTCGATCACGACCTCGATCACCGCTTGCCGACGCTCGTCCGTAATGACGTAGCGGCCGGGCGAAATGTATTCGATGGCCTCCGGGTCGGCGACACCGCTCAAGGGAATGCGCCGCAACACATCGCCATCCAGCGACAGTTCGATGATTTCCGGGCGCTTGTTGGTCACGGCAAAAAGTGAGCGGCGATCCGGATCGTAAGTGAGGCCGGAAACATCGTCCTTGACCCCGACAATCGGCTTGGCATCGATCTCGACCTGGAAATCAGGCAACCAGACGGCGTTCTGCCGCACCGAATCGGCTGTCGTCATCTGCTGAAAAGCCAGTGCCGAACGGATGAATGGGTTGGCCCAGGGTTTGAAGTCATTTCCTGCGGTCGACCAGGCAATTACGGCAAAAATCACCAGCAGCGAAACCATCGCGTAGCTTTTCAGCAGACGGGATTTGCCGTGTTTTACCGTACTGGACGAGGCAAGGACTTCTGGCGTTTTGCCGGGCGTATCGGAGGGCGGAAGGCGCATGACTGCTTTCGTGAATTTGCGATGCGATGCATCTTGCACCACGAACATTAAACTTAATGTGACACTGCGATTCATGAAGCGTTTACCCTGACTGCCGCAGCATTCGCCGATGCTTAAACTCCTTTCCCTACTTCTCTTGTCGCTCTCACTGGCCTCACCTGCGGCCGCCGAAGAGCAATACGTGATTCGCCGGGCCGTTGAAGCCGGGCAATTGAAACCGCTCTCCGACATCCTGTCCGGGGTACAAACCCGCCACGCAGGCAAAGTCCTGGATGTCGACCTGGAACGCGACCGCAGCGGTCGCCGCGTTTACGAAATCACCATTCTGAAAAACAGCGGACAACGAACCAAGATTCTGGTCGATGCAACCAGTGGTATCGAACTCGCCAGCGCACCGGAAGCCAACCCGGCAGCGAGACCGACGGCCACAGCACTGCGCAGCCTGCTGGCCAAATATCCGGGCCATATCCTGGAACTCGAACTCAAGCAGGGCGCAGATGCCCGGCTGATCTACGAAATCCAGATCATCCAGCAGGATGGCCGGTTGCGCGAATTCGTCATCGATGCCCGCACCGGCGAATTGATCAATGCCAGCGGGCATCGTCAGGAAGTATTGCGTAGTCTGAAAACCTTGCCCGATATCCTGGATCGCCTGCCGGCGCGTTACCGGGGCGTTGTTCAGGAAATCGAACTGGAATACGATCAGGAAGGGCGTTATTTCTACGAAATCGAAGTGCGTCTGGCCGATGGCCGGGTTTTCGAACTCGATGTCGACGCCATATCCGGCAAGATACTGAATGGAGAGGAAGTCGAGCGATGAGAGTCCTCGTCGTCGAAGACGACCCCGAACTGGCCCGCCGCATTGCCGCCGGGCTGGAACAGGACGGCATGATCGTCGAAACCGTCGGCGAAGGAAATGCAGCGTCTTTCCTCGGCTGCACCGAAGATTACGATGCAGCGGTACTCGACCTCGGCCTGCCCGGACAGGATGGCATTTCGGTCTTGCGCCACTGGCGCGAAAACGGTCGTCACATGCCGGTGCTGATCCTGACCGCCCGCGCCCGCTGGAGCGACAAGCTGGCCGGCTTCGACGCCGGGGCCGACGATTATCTAACCAAGCCCTTCTTGCAGGAAGAAGTTGCGCTGCGTCTGCGTGTTCTGCAACGGCGCGCCTTGGGTCACGCGACATCCACCCTGCAAGCTGGCCCCTTGAGCTACGACAGCACCAGCGGTCGCTTCACGCTGGATGGCCAACTGCTGACGCTGACGGCGCAGGAGCAACGCATCCTGGCTTATCTGATCCAGCGCAAGGGCCGCGTGGTCAGCCGCAGCGAGATCGCCGAGCATGTTTACGCACGCGACCTCGACCCGGATTCGAACACACTGGACGTGCTGATCGGACGCATACGCCGCAAACTCGTCGCCCCGTTGATCCAGACCGAACGCGGCCGGGGGTTTTGCCTGACCGATGGTGGCGATGCCGCTTAGCACCATCCAGCGCGCGGGGCTCGGCATCCGACTGTTCATGCTCGGCGCCCTCGCCGCCCTGCTGGTCAGCACGCTGGGCGGCTGGGCCTTGCGCCAGAGTGTGCAAACCACGCTGTGGAACAGCTTTGAACAGCGCCTGACGGAAAAGGCTGAACGTCTGGTGGGCGGGCTGAATGTCATGCCTGGAGAAACCGAGGTCCGCTGGCATGGCCGCAACAACGATGAATTCGCCCGGATATTTTCCGGCTGGTACTGGCAACTGGAAAGCAGCGGCGAAATTCAGGCCTCGCGCTCCCTGTGGGACAGTCGTCTGGAAACATCCAGGGCACAGGCGGTCGACGACGAAGCGACGCTCAATCGCCTGATCGGGCCGCAAAACCTGCAACTGATGGGCATTGTTCGGCAAGTGGAAATCGATGGCTACCCGGCCAAGCTGCACATTTACGGCCCGGCAGCCGAAACCGAAGTCGAACTGGCGCGCCTGGATCGCATCCTGCTCTTCACCCAGCTCGGGCTGGTCATTGCCTTGCTGTTGAGCAGCCTGTTGCAAGTCCGGCTTGGCCTGATTCCCTTGCGCCGCCTGCGCGCCAAGCTGTCCGAAGTCCGTGCCGGCACCGCCGAATGTGTCGGCAGCCATTTCAGTCCGGACCTCGACCCGTTGGCCGAAGAACTGGATCTGGTGCTGGCGCGCAACGCCAAAATCGTCACGCGTGCCCGCGGCCATGCTGCCGATCTCAGCCATGCGCTGAAAAAACCACTGTCCATCCTGGGTGCCGACAGTGCTCTGCGCGAAAACACGCTGCTGCATCAGCAGATCACCTCAATGTCGCGTTTGATCGATCGTCACCTGACCCGAGCCGGCAGCGGCGCCGGCAGTTTTTCCCAGATTGCCGTCGCCGAGCGGATCGCCGGCCTCATTGCGCTGATGCAGCGACTGCACAGCGAACGCGCCATCAACTGGGAAAGCCGGATCGATGGCGGCCTCTTCTGGCGCGGTGAACCGACAGACTTTGAGGAAATGCTGGGCAATCTGCTGGATAATGCGGCCAAATGGGCAGACAGCCGGATTGTCATCGAAGCTTTCGTTCAGCAACACGAACTGTTCATCCATATTGACGACGACGGTCCGGGGCTGTCGGAAGCGCAGATCAAGGAAAGCGGTATCCGTGGCCGGCGTTTCGACGAGAATGTCGAGGGTAGCGGGCTGGGGCTGGTGATTGCCGCCGATATTGCCGACACTTACGGCGGCGACATCGTCCTGAGCAGAAGCCCGCTTGGTGGGCTGCGTGTTGCGTTGAACCTTCCCGCCTGAGTCCGGCCAAAGGCCCGTTTAAGCTTAATTTAATCCACCCACAGCATAGTGGGCCATTTTCATCGTGAGAGCATCCATGTCCCAAACACTCCCCGCTGCAAGCACGAAAAGTCGCCTGGAGCGGGTTTGGCAACGCCTTGATATTTTCGGCCCCTACAGCGGCCTCGCCATGCTCTTCCTGCTCGGCCTGCCGCTGCTTTCGCTGTCCCGCATCACCTTGATGCTGTGGCAGTCGGAACGCGTCGCCGCCACCGGCATCTGGCCGGAAATGCTGGCGCAAGGGGTGCGCGTGGACATCATCCAGCTGTCGCTGCTCACGCTGCCCCTGTTGTTGCTGGCACCGATTCTGGCCACCCGCCCGCTATGGCCGCTGTGGCGTCGCCTGAGCATGTTCTGGGTGGTCCTGGCGATTGCCGGCCTGGCCCTGCTGGAAGTCTCGTCGCCCGCTTTCATCACCGAATACGACACCCGGCCGAACCGTCTGTTCGTCGAATATCTGAAATATCCGGGCGAGGTCATGGGCATGCTGTGGGGTGGCTTTCGCCTGCAGTTGCTGGGCGGCCTGCTGTTTACCGCCTTTTTCGGCTACGCCGCCTATTACCTGATGCGTCCCTGGCGGAACAAGCAGGCGGTCTGGTCGCACCTGCGCCTGTGGCTGACCTGGCCGTTGCTCGTTCTGCTCTGTGCCTTTGCCGTGCGCTCCAGCCTCGATCACCGACCGGCCAACCCGGCGATGTTCGCGCTGACCGGCGATCCGATGGTCAATACGCTGATCCTCAATTCCGCCTGGTCGGTCACCCACGCCATCTACGGCATGCGCCACGAAGCCCGTTCCAGCGAGATTTACGGCACGATGGAAGAGGCCGACATCATGGCCGAGGTGAAGGCTGCCCGGGCCAGCCTCGGCGATCCCCGTCCTCTGCTTGGCGACCCCGAAATTCCCACATTGACTGCCCAGACGGCCAGCAGTAAACGCAACAAACCGCTCAACCTGGTGATCATTCTTGAAGAAAGCCTGGGCGCGACCTTTGTTGAATCGCTGGGCGGCGTGCCAGTCACCCCGGAACTGGAAAAGCTGAAGAAACAGGGTTGGTGGTTCGAGCAGTTGTACGCCACCGGCACCCGTTCGATTCGCGGCATCGAAGCCGTCGTCACCGGTTTCCCACCCACCCCGGCGCAGGCCGTCGTCAAACTGTCGCTGGCCCAACGCAATTTTGCGTCGCTGGCTTCCATCCTCGGCACGCAGGGCTACGAATCGGAATTCATTTACGGCGGCGAAGCGCATTTCGACAACATGCGCAGTTTTTTCACCGGCAATGGTTTTAACCGCATTACCGACGAAAACGACTACACAAACCCGGTGTTCAAGGCCAGTTGGGGCGTTTCCGACGAAGATCTGCTCAACAAGACGCACGAACGCCTGAGCGCCAAGCACAAGGAAGGCAAACCCAGTTTCACGCTGGTCTTCACATCGTCCAACCATTCGCCCTTCGAGTTTCCGGATGGGCGCATCGACTTGTACGAGCAGCCCAAGGGCACCGACAACAACGCCGTCAAATACACCGATTACGTGCTCGGCCAGTTCATGAAGCAGGCGCAAGCCAGCGATTACTGGAAGGACACGATCTTCGTCGTCGTCGCCGACCACGATATCCGGGTGCGTGGCGACAGCCTGGTGCCGATCGAACGCTTTCACATTCCCGGCCTGATCCTGGGGGCCGACCTGAAGCAAAAGACGATCAAGACCGTCGCCAGCCAGATCGACCTGGCGCCGACGCTGCTCTCGCTACTCGGCATCGACAGCAAACACCCGCTGATCGGCCGCGATCTGACGCGGGAAGACCCACAAAACCCTGGCCGCGCGATGATGCAATACGAACAGAATTACGCCTGGATGGAAGGTGACAAGGTCGTCGTGCTGCGTCCGGAAAAAGCCCCGGCACACGGGCGCTATGAAAAGACGACGAAACACCTGGCCGTCGTGCCTGAAGCGCCCAAGGACGGTGCCGTACTGGAACGCCGGGCACTCGCCCATGCGCTGCTGCCAGCCTGGCTGTATCGGGAACAGCGTTACCGGCTGCCCGATTAAGGGAAAGACGCCGGCAGCCTGAGCGTCGTCAGGCTGCCATAATCCGGCGTGTGGCGCAGGCTGTCGGCAATGCTGGCCGCTGCGGCATGCGCCAGCAGCAGGCGGATCACGCCGGCATGGGTGACCAGCACATGCTCACCATCGCCCAGGCCACCCACGAATTCGAGCACGCGCTCACGCAGTTGGTACGGCGATTCACCACCCGGCGGCGCGTAGCCTTCAACATCGGCGGCCCAGGCATCGAGCTGGCTGCGCGGCACCAAATCCCACGGTCGACCTTCCCAGGCGCCAAAATTCATTTCCATCAAGCGTGCATCGAGTTGCACGGACGAGTGTGATGAATTCGACGAATCGGTCAGCCTTTCAGGCTGCACTTCCGCAAGCATTTCT
This sequence comes from Azonexus sp., assembly GCF_030824335.1. GTDB lineage: Bacteria > Pseudomonadota > Gammaproteobacteria > Burkholderiales > Rhodocyclaceae > Azonexus. The sequence continues at coordinate 189,395 of NZ_JAVBXX010000006.1, read as the reverse complement.
GCCAGTACTTCTGCTAATTCCCGGCAACGGCGTAGCGGGCTGCTCCACAACGTGAATCCCGGCGACAAGCCCGGCAACAACTCAGCACGCAGACGTTCTGCCGTCGCCACCGGATTTTCGGCCGCTACATCGAGTTGACCGTAACAAATGCCCGGCTCGATCAGCGGCTTGGGGTGGCGGATCAGATGCAGGATCATTTTGGCAACATCATTGCGGCAAACTGGCCAGCAGGCCGAGATAGAAGGCGATTTCACTGACTTGCTGCACCGCCCCCAGACAATCGCCGGTATAGCCGCCAAGCCAGCGGCGGAATTTGGTGGCCAGCCAGAGCGTGGCCAGCAAGGCCAGCAAACAGGCGAGCAGCATGTTTTGCCAAGGCAGGAAAAACAGCGCCACCGCGCCAAAGCCAGTTGCCACCAAAAAAGCCGGGCCGGACAAACGCGTCGCCAGCGGTTTGGCCTTGGCCAGCAGATCCTCGCGCACGTAGTCCATCGTCGCCAGCAACAAGGTCGAACACCAGCGCGACCAGGCGTGCCCGGCGAGCAAGGCCCAGGGGACCAGCGCGGTGTCGAGCATCGATAGCAGCACGAACTTGCCGCTCAGCCCCAGCCATAGCGCAACGACACCGTAACTGCCAACCCGAGAATCCTTCATGATTTCCAGGATGCGCAGCTTGTCCCAACCGCCGCCCAGGCCATCGGCCGCGTCCGACAGGCCATCTTCGTGAAACGCGCCGGTCGCGTAAATCGTCGCCGCCATCGCCAGCAGCACCGCCACCGGCTGCGGCCAGAGTTGCAGCACGGCCAGATAGACCAGTGCGGCGATGCCGCCAATCAACAGGCCGACCGCCGGGAAATAACGCGCCGAATGATTCAGCGCCTCAGCCGAATGACCGACCCAGGCCGGCACCGGCAGCCGGGTGAAGAAACGCACGGCGCCGAGGAAATATTCCAGCTCGCGGCGCAGCATCAGGCGGCTTTGCTGGCTTGCTGCGCCGCGTCCTGGTCCGCCACGCCGGCCGACTCAAAACTGGCCATCTCGTTGAGGAAGGCGACCGACGCCTGGACCAGTGGCCAGGCCAGCGCCGCACCGGTGCCTTCGCCAAGACGCAGACCGAGGTCGAGCAACGGCTCGGCCTGCAGCGCCTGCAACTGGGCACGATGGCCGGCTTCAGCCGAGCGGTGGCAGAAGATGCAGTAGTCGAGCAGCGCGGGGTGAAGGCGGACTGCGGTCAATGCGGCAGAACCGACGATAAAGCCGTCGATCAACAACACCATGCCGGCTTCGGCAGCGGCCAGCATGGCGCCGGTCATCATGGCGATTTCAAAGCCGCCGAACTCGGCCAGCACCGCCAGCGGCGCATTGTTGCCGCCAGCCGCCCGGTAGCGGGCCAGCGCCTGTTCGAGCAGCGCCTGCTTGCGCGCCAGCCCGGCATCGTCGAGGCCGGTGCCGCGCCCGACGCACTCGGCCAGCGGCACGCCGGTCAGACAATGCGTGATCAGCGAGGCCGACGCGGTATTGCCGATGCCCATCTCGCCGAAGCCGACGACATTGCAGCCCTGCACCGCCAGTTCACGCACGATGGCGGCGCCACGGGCAATCGCTTCGGCGCACTGCGCGGCGCTCATCGCCGGCTGTTCCAGGTAGTTGGCCGTGCCGTGGGCGATTTTTGCCGCAATCAAGCCGTCGACCGCAGTAAAGTCGTGCGCGACGCCAGCATCGACGACCGACAGCGCGATGCCGTTCTGCCGGCAGAACACATTGATCGCCGCGCCGCCGTTGAGGAAGTTGCCGACCATCTGCCAGGTCACGTCCTGCGGGTAGGCCGACACGCCGGCCTTGGCCGCACCATGGTCGCCAGCAAAAACCAGCATCTGCGGCTGGCGCAGGGCCGGCGTCAGGGTTTGCTGGATCAGCGCGACTTTCTTCGCCACGCTTTCCAGCTGGCCCAAGGCACCGACCGGCTTGGTCTTGCGGTCAACCTTGTTTTTCAGCGAATTTTCGATGGCCCGGTCAGGGGCCGAAATCTTGAACGAATGCATCCGATTCTCCAAAAGCAAAAGGGCCTCGCGGCAGCGTTTGGCCAACGCAGCCGCGAAGCCCTGTCCACAGGCTTGCAGTTTTGACGTACGACAGGTCTTCTGGCTTTCGGATCGTCCGGCTCGCCGCGCCTTCCCGGCAGGTTTGTCTCCCCGCGTAGTGGCATCGTGCAGCGACCGTCCCCGATTACAGCGGCGGGCCCGCCCCGGAATTGCGCCTGAACCGAATCAAGCGCGCACCGGGTTCCTTGATGTCGAACGGCACGGATTATAACCCTGCCTCTGCCTTTACCTTGTCCTCTCCCCCGCCTTCACCGAGAATGCCGGACATGAAAGAACTGATCCTTGGCGGTGCCCGTTCCGGCAAAAGCCTGCTCGCCGAACAACGCGCCGCGCAATCCGGGCTGCACGTCATCTATCTCGCCACCGCCGAAGCCCGCGATGGCGAAATGGCGCGTCGCATCGCCCATCATCGCGAACGCCGCCCGGTCGACTGGGGCTGCGCCGAAGAAACCCTGCACCTGGCAGACAAACTGCGCGAACTGGCCAGCCCGGACACCTGCATCCTGGTCGATTGCCTGACCCTGTGGCTGTCCAACCTGCTCTTTGCCGGCTGTGCCGCCACGCAGGCGGAAGCCGGCGAAGCCATCGATTGCCCGCTACTGCGCGAGCAAACCGGCGCGCTGATCGAATGCCTGCCGCAACTGCCCGGCCGGGTGATCCTGGTCTCCAACGAAGTCGGCTGGGGCATCGTGCCAATGCACCCGGTATCCAGGCTTTTTGCCGACGAACAGGGCCGCCTGAACCAGCGCGTCGCGGCGGTTTGCGAGCAGGTCACGCTGGTGGCGGCGGGTCTGCCGCTGGTGCTGAAAACTGCGCAGCCAGCGTAAATAACGCCCGCCGCAACATCTTCGCGCGTTATTGCATCAGGGATTTCGGCTTGGCACCCAGCATGTGCCGGACCTGCGCATAACGACTGAGGAATTCGACGATGGCCATCTGGGCATCCGGACGCCATGTTGCGGCGCCGAGACTGCTCATGATCATCCGCTTTTCCTCACGCCCCAAACCGGACAGGCGCTTGATCAACGCCCGTTCGCCGGGAGGAATGAATATCGGGACCGGCGCTTCGGCCGGCGCAACGGCGGGGCCACCATAGGCCGCCAGAAAGTTGCCCAAACGCTGCGCGAAGGCATCCGGCGCATAGGCGTCGCGGCACAGTTGCGCTACGCCGTCCAGCAGTGCCTGACGCGACATCCGAGCGGGAACGATATTGGTCGCAAACGGGTTGGCTGCACTTTGCCAGTCCTCGCCTACCAGTCGCCCCTCCGTCGCCAAACGGGCATGCAACGGCGTTCCCGGTGGCGCGACGAGCGCACCGATCCCAATCAATGGCAATGGGGCCGTGGCAAAAAACTCATTCAGCCGGTCGAAAATATCCGGCCCATCGGCATCGAAGCCAACGATGATTCCCGCATAGACCATGATGCCGTGAGCGAGAATCAAATTCAGCGCCTCGCCGGCACCGTGGTAGAGGTTTTGCCGTTTGCCGGCAGCCCGCAGACTGTCTTCGTTCACCGTTTCAATGCCGATGAACACCGTATCCAGCCGCGCCGCCTTGCAGGCCGCCATCAAGTCGGGGTCGCGGGCCAGGTCGATCGATACCTGGGTCATGAAGCAAACCGGATCATCGCGATGCGCTGCATTCCAGGCGCTGAGCGCCTCCAGTACGGCATGGGCGTGGCGACGGTAAACCGTGAAATTGTCATCGGCAAGAAAAATTCGCCGGTAGCCGTGACGATAAAGCACTTCAAGCTCGGCAATGACCTGCGCCGGGTCCTTGTGGCGCTGGTGACGGCCGAGATACTGGATCACATCGCAGAAATCGCAGGTAAACGGGCAGCCTCGCGACGTCTGGATGGTGCCAAGATTGGCCCCGTGATTCGGATACAAATCCCAGCGCGGCACGGGCGAATTGCGCAGATCGGGGCGCGTTCCCAAGTAACGATCCTGCCAGTGGCCGGATGCCAGATCGGCAAACAAACCTGCAGCAATATCCTCGATCTCGCCAGTAACCAATATATCGGCATGCGGTCTCAGGTCGTCCGGACTGAGTGAGGCATAAGGCCCGCCCACCAACACCAGCTTGCCACGCCTCCGATAGGCATTGGCCAGGGCAATCATGCGGTTGCGCTGCGAAACCTTGCCGGTAATCGCCACGATGTCGCATTCATCACACGGGTCACCATCCGGGCCGAGCGGCTCGATCGCCTCGTCGGTCAGCCGGATTTCCCAGTCAGGCGGGACGAAGGCAGCCAGCGTGGCAATGGCCAGATCCGCGGTCGTTGTGCGACGATCGCCACCCCAGGCAGCGTAGACCTCGGCCGAGTGGTAGCTGGGTGCATCGGCCACCGGGTTGATAATGTGAATCCGCAAAATTCTGCTCTCGCTCAGGCGTTATGACGGCGGATTCTAACAGCCGGACAGCTTGTAGCCGACCAGCGGACACCCGGATAACTCATATCGCCGTCCGGGCGGCATGACTTTTCCCTAAACCACTCGCCTTCTGCCGGGGAAATTCCATCAATACGTCCTTGCCGCCCCTCACCCCGTCAGGCGTGATACGTTGCCGCTGCCTTTTCCTTGAAGTATTCCGGGTTCAGCCGCCACTTCCCATTGCCCAGAAGTTCCAGCACCTGCTGGTGATATTTGAGAATGGATAACCGGTGGCCGATGCTGATCAGGGTCGTGGACGTGCCGGCCAACTCACGATACAGGCTTTCTTCGTTGGCACCGTCGAGTGCGCTGGTCGCTTCATCGAGCAAGGCGTAACGCGGCGCCGTGAGCAGCAGGCGGGCAAAGGCGATGCGTTGCTGCTCACCGATCGACAACACCTTGGCCCAATCGAGTTTGGCATCGAGGCCACCGAAACGGGCTGCGATATTCGGCAGATTGACCCGTTCGAGCAATTCCAGCAGTTCATCATCGGCAATCCGGCGCGCCTGTTGCGGGTAGAGCAACTGGCTGCGCAGACTGCCCAGCAGCATGTAAGGCCGTTGCGGCAGAAACAGCATTTCTGTCTGATCCGGCCGGATGATGCGCCCGTCTCCCGAGCGCCAAAGCCCGGCAATGGCGCGTAACAAGGAACTTTTCCCGCAACCGCTGGAACCCACGATCATCAAACCCTCGCCGGGATTGATCGTCAGCGACAGATTCTTGATCAGCGTCCGCTCCTGATTCGGGGTGCGCAAGCTCAGGTCTTGAATCGCGATATACGAATCCTGCACCGCTTCAATTTCATCCCCGGCCTTCGCCTTTGCCGTCCCGGCCAGGAATCTGGCAAAGCCATCCAGACGATCAATCCCGGCAATGAATTTGCTGAGATTTTCAAAATGATCGACGATCACCGTGAGCGCCACCAGGATGGCAGCAAACGCACCAGCTGCCTGGATCGCCCGCCCAACCTCCAACTCTCCCGAAATCACCCGCCCCGCAATGATCATGCTGGGCAAAACGATGGTCATGAAACTGTAGGCATACTGGAAAAAGTTGAGTTTCAGTTGCGCCCAGATGAGCTTTTTGGAATTGTCGAAGACTTCATCAAAGTGCTGATCGACCAGACCTGACTCCTGCGCTTCACCACGATAAAACGCAATGGCTTCGGCATTTTCCCGCACACGCACCAGACTGAAGCGAAAGTCCGCCTCGCGCTTGAGCTGGTAAAAGTTAAGCCCGATCAATAACCTGCCAAAGCCCAACACGGTCACAGCCGTGCCAATCAGCGCATAGAAAATCAGGAAAACCACCAATTCCCGGGAAATGGTCCACAGCACACCGCTGAACGCCACCAATTGCAGCAAGGCACCGACCAGGACCAGCAGGAAAAACAGCGACTTCTGGGTAAAGGTATTGATGTCTTCGGCCATGCGTTGATCGGGATTGTCGACTTCGCTGCTGGCGTTCAGTGCGTAATACGCCCGATGGCTGAAATAGCTGCCAAGAAAACTGCGGGTCAGCCAACGTCGCCACTGCAGTGCCAAGCGGTCCCGGACGTAGTAAAAAAACGCATAAATCGGCACGGCGATGGTGAGGACGAGCAGACATTTCTTGATCGAAATCCAGAACCGATCGGCATCCTTTGCCGCCAACGCCGAGGTAAATTCCCCCGTTTGCTCGTTAAGCAGGACGGCAAAGCTGGTTTGGCCCAGCAACAATGCGACAAGCAGGAGCAGCAGCCCGCGCGCCTGCCATTTCTCGTCTTTACACCAGTACGGCAGCGCAATGGTGCCAAAACGCCGCCACAACAGGTGATCGAAGTGGATCATAGGTTAGCAGCGCCTTGCCGTACCGGCCCATTCAGCAGACTCTTCATACACACCCTCCCCTTAGGCGTCACTGCGCCGACAGGAAAGCTTAAAGGCGCCCGGTACTTATCTCTGTCGCTTGCCGCACATAATCAGCGGGCACGGGATGTATCCCTCACGCAGGGGAAAAACTGCAATGGTCAATCGGACTGGATTAGCCTATTATCGATTCGTCAATCTATTCATGAATCGATTCGTCTTGCCTACCGATCACGTGCTAAGCATCCGTACATTACTTGCCAGCGGCCCGCTTAAAGCGCGTCATTTGGTTGAAAAAATGGGGGTTAGCCAAGCTACGCTGTCCCGTGCCATGCAGTCGCTGGGCAATCAGATTATCCGCTTTGGCCACTATCAATCGATTCACTACGCGCTGCGCCGGCCCTTGCTGGCCGTGCCGGACATTCCCATCTATCGCGTCACTCCAGAAGGCCAGGTCGAGACGCTTGGGCAACTCAGCCCGGTGCAGCCCACCGGCTACGTGATGACCAAGGCCGACGGCAGCACCAGCCACAGCGAAGGCTTCCCCTGGTGGCTGGACGACATGCGGCCACAAGGTTTTCTCGGTCGCGCCTTTGTCGCCGCCCAGGCGGCAACACTCGCCCTGCCGCCCCGCCTGGGTGATTGGCAGGAAGAACACATCCTGCGCGCCCTGCTCAGTCAACCGGGCAGCGACGCCATCGGCAATCTGATCGTCGGCGACGCCGGGCGCACGCACTTCATCCAGCGCCCCGAGCCAGTGGCGTTACCGGCTGGCGGGCTTGCCGCCGCCTACGCCGAACGCGCCCGGCAAGCGCTTAACGGCGAAACTCCGGCCTCATCGGCCGGCGGCGAGCAACCCAAGTTCGGCGCCTATGCCGAAACGGCCAACGGCGCGCGCCACGTACTGGTCAAATTTTCACTCGATCTCGGTGCGAGCGCTGACAACCCCATCGCCCAACGCTGGCGCGACTTGTTGCTGGCCGAACACCACGCACTCACGCTGCTGCGCGAAAACGCAATTGCCGCCGTTGCCACACGGATCATCGACCACAGCCAGCAACGCTTTCTCGAAGTTGAACGTTTCGACCGCATCGGCCCGCACGGCAGGCGCGGCCTCATCTCGCTCAGCGCCATGGACGCCGAATTCATCGGCCTCGGCCGTGGCGGCTGGCCGGCCATGACCGCCCGCCTGCTCGCCGAACGCCATATCACCAGCGAAGCGCACCAAGCCGCCTGCCTGCTGCACGCCTTCGGCACGCTGATCGGCAACACCGACATGCACCCCGGCAACCTCTCCTTCGTCACCGACAGCGGCCGCCCCTACGACCTAGCCCCGGCCTACGACATGCTCCCCATGGCCTTCGCCCCGCGCAGTAGCGGCGAACTCCCCGCCACGTTGCCCGCCGCCGGGTTCTATAGTCAGATCAGCACCACCCTGTGGGACCAGGCACTCAAGCTGGCACAGGCCTATCTGGAACGCTTGAACAAGGAAGCGGGATTCACTGGCGGATTTGGCGACTGTCTTGCTGCACTGGAAAGGCACGTGCAGACCGCAGCGGAACGGATTGGGCGGCTGGGGTAGGTTTCTGGAACGCAGTTGTCAGCGCAACTTTCACCGTCAGCGAAGCAGCGGAATATCTGGAAGTTTCCGTCCCGACCTTTCGCCGTTACGTGCAGGCTAAAAAAATAATTCCCGATCAAGTCGGCGGCAGAAATCAGTTTTTGCAGCGAAAGACCTGAAAGCCTTCAAGCGCGCCTTGAAGGACGTCAAACGCCACTGATTCGAGTTGGGCAAGGGATGAAACAACGGCCGGTAATACCCGGCCGATTTTGGTTTTGGCTGTTTTTTCCCGGTTGACCGCAAAAGTCTGGAAAACCGGCTTGCCCTGAGGAGGCCGACATCGAATGTTGAGCCAACTTATCCTGACTTATGTCGAAAACCATAAGTTATAACTCCAACCATAAGTAGCCATAAGTTGGAGCCCAGGATGAGTGCAATCAAGCCGTTTACCTTCCATTGCCCAGGTCTGGCGGAGAGTTATTGCGACAGCCTTGGGGGGCCAAGGTTTGGCGGATAGTCGCTCCGGCTTGTTCCTGGCGGCACCAAGACGCACGGGGAAAAGCACTTTCCTGCGTGAAGACCTGCTTCCCGCCATGCAAAAGCGAGGCTGGACCACGATCTATGTGGACCTGTGGGCGGACAAATCGAAAGACCCGACGTTGCTGATTACCAGTGCTGTCAAAGCGAAAATTGGTACTTTTGCCGGTGTCATCGCCAAGATGGCCAAGGCGAGCGGGCTTGAAAAAGTGAATGTGTTCGGCGCCTTGAGCCTGAACCTCGATTCCCTGGAGCTACCAACCGGGCTGACGCTGGCTGATGCGCTGGAGGCTTTGGTTGAGGCCGGGAAAGCGCCCGTCGCCATCGTCATTGACGAAGCGCAGCACGCACTCTCAACCCAGGCCGGCGTGGATGCCATGTTTGCCCTCAAGGCGGCACGCGATCACTTGAACCAGGGGAGCGGGCAGCAAGGGCTGTTCATCGTTTTGACGGGTTCCAACCGTGACAAGCTGGCCCATCTGGTGTTGAAACGTACCCAGCCTTTTTTCGGCTCCCAGGTGACGCGCTTCCCCTTGCTGACCAAGGATTTCACCGACGCCTATACCGACTTCGTGAACCCGATGCTGGCGGATGACAACCAGTTTCGTCACGAGGACATGTTTGAAGCCTTCAAACTGGTCGGGCACCGCCCAGAGATGCTGCGGAGCATCGTCGGCGAGATTGCCCTGGATGCTGGCGCGGAGCACCTTGGTGAGGCGCTGAAGAATGGTGCGGAAGAAATCAAGGAGCGGATGTGGGGCGCAATGGAAAGCGAGTTCGCCGGCTTGCCTGACATTCAGCGGGCGGTGCTGGAGACCCTCATCGCTCAGGGCAGGAATTACGTCCCCTTTTCCGAGGCCTCGATGCGCGCGTATGCCAGCCTTTTGCAGCAGGACAAGGTTTCGGTTCCATCGGTTCAGGCTGCTCTGGATGCCTTGCGTGAAAAGGGCTTAGTCTGGCGTGCGGCCTACGGTGACTATGCCCCGGAGGACGAAAGCCTGGCGAGTTGGTACAAGAACAAAATGCCAGGATGAGCATGAGCGAACTACTGGAAAGGCAGGTGCAGACCACAGCGGAACGGATTGGGCGGCTGGGGTAGGTTTCTGCGGTCAACCGGGGAAAATGGCTAAAAAATCGGCCACCTAAAATCGAGCCAGAATTTGGCACGACCATGCCAATAACCAGCCAGCCTTGTCGTCCGCCGCGTTTTTTGACGGCGCTTCACCTGTATCCGTTGCCCAATAATTCATTCCCAGCGCCGCCAGCACATTCAGATAAGCCCCCATCGTCACCGATGGCTCACCCTGCTCGATGCGATGCACGCTCACCCGCGACATCCCCGCTGCCTCGGCCAAAGCCGTGACACTGACCTGCAAGGCCTTGCGCCGGGTTCGAAGCCGACACCGAGGGCAGCATCGGCGACGACGGCGGGAATTGGCGGGCTTTGGTAGGCATAGTGTTTCTCATACTAGTCAAACTGACCGGCTTGTGAATATTGAGAAACACTTTTCAGATCGCAAAAAGAATTGCCGCCGGTTTTGCGGTCGACCGTAGGAATCGGCAATAAACCGAGATCAACCCGACCCTTGCCACCTATTTCTTCAACTCGGCCCGGTCGGCGATGCGTCCCAGACGCACCAGACGAGAAGCAATCGCCCCCTCTGTACGCCGGTGTTTTGCCGCAAGCTGCTTGGCGCTGACGCCCTGATCGAAGCAGGCCAGCAGATCGGCATCTTCTTCAGCCGACCACGCGCCACCGGCATTTTCCGGCAAGGAACGTTCTCGCTCCACCCGCTTTTCGGCCTTTTCCAGCGCCTGTACGGCAACGAAAAGCGCCCGGACAATTTGCGGATCGTTGATGACGCTCTCAGCAGGAAGCAGTTCGCCGGTCTCCGGATCAACGCCGTTGGCGAGGGATGAAATGATTTGTTTGGATTGGGTTGGTGTCATTTCGAATATTTTGACAAAAGAAACTAAAGAAGTCAGGGTGATTAATTGCCGAATTAAATTAATTCACTCCGACCCGTTTTAGTGGTTCTCTACGATTTAAACCGATTTTTTAGTTATTTAATCTTCATTGACTTATACAAAGACAACGCGACAAATTTTGCTCTGTTTTTAATATCAAGCTCACTCCAATCATCCGAACAAACACCGACAAGCTCCAAAGGGTAGCCACAACTCTTAAGATTTTTTATTTTTTCAACGGGAGATTTATCACGAAGATCATTACTATTAGTCTTTTCGTCAACAAGAATAAGGTTACCAATATTTGCAACAATTGATGCAGAAACCCCATTTTTTATAGAAGACTCAGGAATCAAATGCTCAATCGTCAGCGAATCATGGTTAATATCTAGCCCACAAATAGTATTGCCATACAATAAACTCAAGGCATACTTAATGACATTTTTGTATTTTGTTATATTTGACAAATACTCAAATTCACAAAATTTTACTTCGAACTCCTCGTAGTTTGGCAACTTATCTGACAATGCCAGAAATAGAGAGCTAAAAATTATTTGGCATTCATCATTAGATTTTGCATTACTCAATCGTATAGCATGACTTGAGTAAATTGTTGCAATAGATCCAGATGACCGTTGCGACGTTACAGCATTAAAGACAAAGTGAAAATATTCTATTTTTCGCAATGCAACCTTAGCAACGCGAAGGGTTATTATTTTTTTATAGTAGGCACGAAGAATCGACAAAACCATCGACGACTGTTGCTTTACTTTAAACAAACGAAACGCAATAAGAGTTTTCTTAATATCAAACTCTTCTTTGCTCCAAAAATGTCCAACAGGGTTAATTTGCACACGATAGATATTTGCTGAATCACTCAACAATCTCAATAAACCAGCCGCTTTCTGGTCGTCATCACCAACAAATCTTGATATTTCTGAATATAGTTTTTTATCTGTCGTATAGGCATGAGCAGATATCCAATAGTGGAGCAAAAAAGTATCAAGAACGCCTGTTTCACTTATGTCATCAAAACTTTTAACCAATGCATTCCAAGACTCCTTTGCCGAATCCAAAGTGGCACTAGTCGCACGAATTTTTTTCAGAAGCAAGCTTTTCACCAAATCTGACGTATTTAAATCCCTACCTCTCGCATTAAGAGTTTCAAAAATTAAGTATGCATCCTGCTCATTATCCAGCTGAATAAATACAAGCTTCAGAGAAAGTATCTTATCGCGCAATGATTTCAAAGTCCCGACAGCCACTTTTTCTGAGAATAACGAGAGCTGTCCATCCACGCTGTTAGATTTGCCGATCTTTGCTTGCAGTCGATCGGAAATTATCTGAAAAGCAGCCATGAGATTTTGCTCTTCTACACCGACATCACACTGAAACTTATACCCATCAAAACTTTGAATGTGTGCCTGCAGATAAGGAAAAGACGTCTCAGAATTCAAGACAAACTCTTGCTGATTATCTATATTTGGCTGTTCAACATATTTATGAACACCACGAGCAAGGTTATCCTCACCTATTGCCGCAAATTCATTTCTTATTGCCGCCAACATTAGAGTTATTGTAGTCAGCCGCTGCTGCCCATCAACAATCCCAAAGTACGGCTTATTTTGCTGATAAACAACCATAGAACCAATGAAATAATCACTTCCTTGATCCAATACAACATCATCCCAAAAGTTTTCAACCTCATCACGCTCCCACGAATACGGACGCTGGAATCGTGGAATTCTAAAATACCCTAAAGAAAATATATCTTGAATCTCTTTATCACTTGCATCAATTTTCATTCTGTATCCCAACCCTTATTGTTCGCATATCATTAATTCCCTAGTCGCCCGCGTCATCGCCACATACAACAACCGCGCCTCCTCATCCTTCCGCCCTTCATCCACCGCCCGCCCCGCCCCCGGTATCGCCACCAGCGGGAACTCCAGCCCCTTGCAGCTGTGCATGGTCAGGAACTTCACGGTGTCTTCCTTTTCGGCGAAGGTGATGTCGTCCTGATAGGTCACCGGGATACCGGCCTTCCTCAGCGTTGCCAATACCGGTTTGCCGATGTGCGGGTAGTCGCGGTAGATCACCGCCATGTCGCTCCACGGGGTGCCGGTCTTGTGGGCTTCTTTCAGGTGCTTGGCGATGTAGTCGGCTTCTGCCTGAATGCTCGGCAGCTTGATCAGTAGCGGCTTGGGGCCGTGGCGGCCGGCGCTGACCGGGGCGACCAGCGGTACGCCGTCTTCGTCCGAGGCGCTGGGCTTGAGCAGGTCGCTGGCGATGCCGCTGGCCAGTTCGAGCACTTCCTGCGTATTGCGGTAGTTGATCTTGAGGATGGTGGTGCGCCCCTGGGCCTGGATGCCCAGGCTCTTGAAGCTGAGTTTGCCGCGCTTGTCGCGGCCATAGATGGATTGGGCGTCGTCGTAAAGAACGAGCAGCGAGTTGGTGCTCGGGTTGACCATCTGGGTGACGAGCTTGAGCCATTCCGGCTGGAAGTCGTGGCCTTCGTCGATCAGCACGGCGTCGTACTGGCCGGCCGGGATGATGTTGGCGTCTACGGCACGAATGATGCGGTCGACCAGTTCGGAAGCGTAAAAATCATTGTCCTTGCCGTTTTCCGGCAGGCCGGCATCGTAGGCGACGAGTTGAGCGCGGCACCACTGGTGGAAACTATGGACGAGCACCTTGTCGGCCAGCCCCTTGGCCGCCATGCTGCGCGCCAGCCGCTTGGCCAGGGTACGGTTGTAGCAGAGCACGAGAATGGGCCGGGCGCAGACCTTGGCCAGGTGTTCAGCGCGGTAGCCAAGAATCAGCGTCTTGCCGCTGCCGGCCACGCCGTGAATGACGCGGTGGCCTTCGCCAAGGCTGCGCGCCAGTTGTTCCTGCTGGATATCCATGACGCGGACGATGTCGGGAATTTCCGCTTCCGGCTCGTCGAACAGGCCACTTTGCACGGGGGCGACGATGCGGATTTCCGGAAACAGGTGCCAGCGGATGCGGTCGATCTGCGGCAGCGACAACGGCACGCTGCGGGCAAAGGGCAGCATGCCCCACAGCCGTTCCTGAAAGGCTTCGGCATCGATGCTTTCTGTCATTTCGTCCTGACAAATGACACGATGGGCTTCGATCACGTCACCGAGATTGGTGCTGTCGAATTGCTTGCGGCTGATGTTGGCGAGGACGACACCGTAGCTCCACGGGAAGAGCAGTGATCCCTGCAGGCGGCCGCTGTTGATGGTGAGCTGCGGGTCGCGTTGCAGCAAATTGCTGACTTCGTGAGCGTATTGCCGGGCCTGTTCGAGTGGGTTGACGACGCGTTTGAGACCATGCGGGGTAAGGATGCTGACGCTTTGCCGGTCGATATCGCGGATGGTGTCGAGCTTCCAGTCCTTGACCTCGAGCACCAGCAGACCACGGCGCGGGTTGAAGACGACAAAGTCGGGATGCACATTGCGCGGGCCGAGCGGTACGTCGTACCAGAGCAGCCAGTCGGCTTCGAGTTTTTGTTCGAGGCGATATGCCAGGCGCCGTTCACCGCCCGTCATGCGCGAGACGCAGGTGCCGATTGCCGGTATCAGCGCAGCCAAGGCCGCCCCCTATGCTTTTGTAATCGTCAGATTATGTCACTTAGGAGAGCGAAACCAAACAGCGGGGACTGGCTTTTTCAGCCAATTTCCCCGCTGCGCTGCATTCAAACTGGCAAATACGGCCTGAGTTTTTCCCAATCCAGCGCCGCTTCAACCGAATCGGCCAAGCGATTCAAATCGGCTTCGCGACGGGCGGCGAAATCGATGGTTTCGGGGTCGCGCATGCCAGCCCAGGCCAATAGTGCGGTCAACGCCTCGGGATGGTCGAAAACGCCGTGGCAATAAGTGCCCAATACTAGGTCATCGGCCGAGATGGCGCCGTCTTGTCGCCCCCCTTCCAGCCCATCTACCAAGTGCACGGCGGAGCGCGACAAACCGGTGCCGCGGGTCACACCGAGGTGAATTTCATAGCCAGTCATGGCCGGCGCGCCGGCCAGCGCCAAATGCCCGCTGACGTTGCGTAGCTGCTTTTCGCTCTCCAGCGTCGTGTCGACCGCGAGAAAGCCCAGGCCCGGCGTGCTGCCCGCTTGCCCTTCCAGGCCGAGCGGATCATGAATGGTTTCGCCGAGCATCTGGTAGCCACCACACAAGCCGATCACCTTGCCGCCATAACGCAGGTGTCGGGCGATCGCCTGGTCCCAGCCTTTTTCGCGCAGCCAGGCGATATCGGCGCGCACAGCCTTGGAGCCGGGCAGGACGATCAGGTCGGCCGGCGGCGGGGTTTCGCCCGGCGCGATCCAGCGGAAATCGACTTCCGGGTGCAGGCGTAGCGGATCAAGGTCGTTGTGGTTCGACGTGCGCGGATAGGCCGGCGCAATCACTTTCAATTTCGCGCTTTTCTTGCCGTCGACCGCAGCCGTGGCAATGGCGTCTTCGGCATCGAGCATCAATCCGTGCAGATAGGGCAGAACGCCGAGCACCGGCTTGCCGGTGCGCTGTTCCAGCCAGTCGAGACCGGATTCGAGCAGCGCGATGTCGCCGCGAAAGCGGTTGATGACGAAGCCGACGACGCGGTTTTGTTCCGATTCGGACAACAAGTCCAGCGTACCGACCAGATGCGCGAAGACGCCGCCACGGTCGATATCGGCGACGATGATGACCGGGCAATCGACCGCCTCGGCAAAGCCCATGTTGGCGATGTCGCGGTCGCGCAGGTTGATCTCGGCCGGCGAACCGGCGCCTTCGACCAGCACGCAGTCAAATTTTGCGGTCAACCGCGCCCAGGAGGCCAAAACCGCGCCCATCGCCCGTGGTTTGTAGTCGTGGTAAGCCTTGGCATCGAGGTCGGTGGCGACCTTGCCGTGGATGATCACCTGCGCCTTCTTGTCAGTCGTCGGCTTCAACAGCACCGGGTTGAAATCGGTATGCGGTTCAAGGCCGCAAGCCAGCGCTTGCAGCGCCTGTGCCCGACCAATCTCACCGCCATCGACGGTCACCGCCGAATTGAGCGCCATGTTCTGCGGCTTGAACGGCGCAACCTTGACTCCCCGGCGCTGCAAAATGCGGCACAGCGCTGCAACCAGCGTCGTTTTGCCAGCATCGGAGGTGGTGCCTTGGACCATCAGGGCGTTTTTGAGCATGGTGAATTCAGCGGGAGAAAACGGGCGATTATCACCGATGTTTGATCGTGCCAAAGTAGGACCTACAATTGCAGTACGATCATTGGCCTACTTACCCCGATTTGGAGATCTAACGTGAGACCAGCGGAAACATTGCTTACCCACAGAGACTCCGTGCTTTCAATTGCTGCAAGCATGGGGATGCGCAATGTCCGGGTCTTTGGCTCCATCGTTCATGGCGAAGATAGAGACGCCAGCGATATCGACCTTCTCGTCGATGCACCGGATAACGCAACCTTGCTCGACATGGTGGCACTCCAGCGAGCATTGGAAAGCAAGCTCGGTTGGCCGGTCGATGTCCTGACGCCGGATGACTTGCCAGTGAGATTCCGGCAACAGGTTTTGGCTGAGGCGAAAAAGCTGTGAAGGCAGTGCAGCGCGATGCTGGCTATCTGGACGATATTTTGCTGGCCATCGGCAAAATTAACCGCTACGTCAACGGCATGGACTTGGCTGACTTCGTGGCCAATGACATGGCCCAGGACGCCGTGCTGCGAAATATTGCGATCATTGGGGAAGCTGTAGGCAAACTCAGCAAGGACCTTACTGCAAGATATCCCGAGGTGCCGTGGATCAACATTTCCGGGATGCGCAATCGATTGGTGCATGAATACAACGGCGTAAACCTCAAAATGGTCTGGAACACCATCCAGCAGGTTCTCCCGGATTTCCATGCCACGATCCAAGCCATCCGGTCGACGCAGCAGGTTTCGGAATAGCCAGCCGCTCTTGCTTCACAGTCTTGCCTCGCTTAGCATCCTTCCCTTCCATGTCTCTCGGTGCCCGCAAGGGAGAATCGGGAAGGCGGTGCGAATCCGCCACGTGCCCAGCGCTGTAAGGATGACGGGCGATGCTTAAGCCACTGCGCAAGCGGGAAGGTGCATCGGCCGGGTGAATCCGAGTCAGAAGACCGGCCGGGGGACAAAATCGGGCGGCTTGGACAGGCCGCCTGCGCTTTTCCAGAAGGGGAATCCATGGAAAACCAGACTGCGCCGCTGGCGCACGCTTTTTCCGACGCCGACCGGGCGGCGGTGTATCAGGCCATTTTCAACCGGCGCGATGTGCGCGGCCAGTTTCTGCCCGATCCGGTGCCGGACGAGGTGCTTGCCCGCGTCCTGATGGCGGCGCACCACGCGCCGTCGGTCGGTTTCATGCAGCCGTGGAATTTCCTGCTGGTCCGCTCGTCGACCGTAAAACAACGCGTGCACGCCGTCTTCCAGCAGGCCAACACGGAAGCCGCCGCGATGTTCCCGGCAGAAAAGCGGGAGATTTACAGCCAGCTCAAGCTGCAGGGCATTCTCGACGCGCCGCTCAACCTGTGCATCACCTGTGACCGTTCGCGCAGCGGGCCGGTGGTGCTGGGCCGCACGCACATGCCGACCATGGACCTGTACAGCAGCGTGTGCGCCGTGCAGAACCTGTGGCTGGCCGCACGCGCCGAAGGGCTGGGCGTCGGCTGGGTCAGCATCTTTCACGAGAAGGCCTTGCAGGATGCGCTGGGGATTCCGCACCACATCGTGCCGATTGCCTACCTGTGCAT
The DNA here is from genome assembly GCF_030824335.1 of Azonexus sp. Taxonomy (GTDB): domain Bacteria; phylum Pseudomonadota; class Gammaproteobacteria; order Burkholderiales; family Rhodocyclaceae; genus Azonexus. The sequence continues at coordinate 172,192 of NZ_JAVBXX010000006.1, read as the reverse complement.
CGGCCAGGTCAGCCATTTCAACGCCAAGCCGGAACTGGAAAAGGCCGGCTGGCTGCCGCGCCTGCCGGTGACCGATTTGCTGTATCACGAACAATGGGGCGAACTGGATGCCGGCGATTCCGGGCAAAAAATGCCGTTGACCGCAATATTGGCCGAAATGCAGCAGGCCATCCAGGATCAGGGCATTTTCCCGGCATGACCTTCCCGCTGCTGCTTGACGGATATTTCGCCATGCCGCTGGCCGCTGCCTTCGGCGTGGCGCTCGACCGCCTGCTTGGCGAATTCCGGCGCTTTCACCCGCTGGTCGGTTTCGGCAATCTGGCAGCGAGCATCGAACGCTGGCTGAATCCGCAACAGGCACATACGAAACGACGACAAATCGCCGCCGGCTGGCTCGGCTGGTCGCTGGTGGTCTTGCCCTTCGTCGCGCTGGCCTGGGCTGTGCGGCCACTGGCGCCGTTCGTCGTCGATGTGCTGCTGCTGTATTTTGCCCTCGGCGCGCAAAGCCTGTGCGAACACGCCGAAGCCATTGCCCGGCCACTTCAACGTGGCGATCTGGCCGAGGCGCGGCAACGCGTCGGCTGGATTGTCTCGCGCAACACCTCGGCGCTCGACGAATCCGGCGTTGCCAAGGCCGGCGTCGAATCGCTGCTGGAAAACGGCAACGATGCGATTTTCGCCACCCTGTTCTGGTTCGCGCTGCTCGGCGGCCCCGGCGCCGTGCTGTTCCGGCTGGCCAATACGCTGGATGCGATGTGGGGCTACCGGACGACTCGTTACAACCTGTACGGCCGCTTTGCTGCCCGCTTCGATGACGCCCTGAACTGGCTGCCGGCCCGCCTGACTGCGCTGACTTACGCGCTGCTCGGCCAGACGCGCATGGCGCTCAACTGCTGGCGCACCCAGGCCCCCGGCTGGGACAGCCCGAACGCCGGCCCGGTGATGGCAGCCGGCGCCGGCAGTCTCGGCGTGCAATGTGGCGGCGCGGCGATTTACCACGGGCAGGAGGAAATCCGGCCACCGCTCGGCTGCGGTCCGGCCCCGGTCGCCGCCGACCTGGCCCGTGCCATCGCCTTGGTCCGGCGCAGCCTCTGGCTGTGGCTGGTCGGCCTTTGGCTGATTGCTTCACTGAATCATTTTCTGCACCCCTGGGTGCAATCTTTCCTGACTGGACTGCCCCATGCTTGACCACGGTGGCCGCCTGCGCGAAGCCGCAGCCCGTTACAACATCCCGCTGAGCGACTGGCTCGACCTGTCGACCGGCGTCAATCCGCATGGCTGGCCGGTGCCGCCATTGCCGCCAGCCGTCTGGCAACGCCTGCCAGAAGAGCACGACGGGCTGGAAGCGGCTGCCGCCGATTACTACGGCAACCCCAACCTGCTGCCGGTCGCCGGATCGCAGGCCGCCATCCAGTGGCTGCCGGCCTTGTTGCCGCGCGCCGCCGTCGCCTGCATCACGCCGATCTACAGCGAACATCTGCAAGCCTGGCAACGTGCCGGGCACAAGCTGCGTCTGCTGCACAACGCGCCCCTGAGCCGCGCGCTGGGCGTCGCCACGCCGTATGTGCTGCTGTGCAACCCGAATAATCCGAGCGGGCACCAGCACAGCCGCGAGGCGCTGGTCGATGCGGCGGCGCAACTCAGAAAACGCGGCGGCTGGCTGATCATCGACGAGGCTTTCATCGACGCGACACCGGAACACAGCGTCACCGCGCTGGCCGGCACGGCCGATGCGCCGAACCTGATTGTCTTCCGCTCGCTCGGCAAGTTTTTCGGGCTGGCTGGTGTGCGTGTCGGCTTCCTGTTTGCCGGCGAGGAACTGCGCCACAAGATGGCCGAGGGCATCGGCCCGTGGACGCTGTCCGGCCCGGCGCGCGAAGTGGCCCGCCTGGCCCTGGCCGATCGCGCCTGGCAAAACGCCATGCGGCCCCGCCTGCTGGCCGAAGGACAACGTCTGCATGCGCTGCTGGAAAAGTTGGGCGAAGTCCGTTCGACCGCCCTGTTCGCCACGCTGAAAACGCCACAGGCCAGCGAACTGCATGAGCATCTAGCCCGCCGCGCCATCCTGACCCGGCATTTTGCCGACCAGCCTTTGCTGCGCCTCGGCCTGCCCGGCGACGAAGCCGGCTGGCTCGCCTTGGAAAACGCCCTCGCCGACTGGAATCCCGCATGAAACCGACGAACATTTTGAGCAAACTCCGGCTTTTTCGCCCGTTCAGCGCGTTGACCGCAGTATTTCTGCTGCTTTCGCCCACAACGCCTGCGCAGGCCAACGAACGCGTGTTCAAGGACGATACCGGGCGCGAAGTCCGGCTGGCCGGGCCGGCCAAACGCATCATCGCGCTCGCCCCGCATATCGCGGAAAGCCTCTATGCCGCCGGCGCTGGCGACAAGCTGGTCGGCACGGTCGATTACAGCGATTACCCGCCGGCGGCGAAAAAAGTGCCGCGTGTCGGCGGTTATTCGCGCGTTGATCTGGAAGCCGTGATCGCCCTGAAACCCGACTTGGTGCTGGTCTGGGAAAGCGGCAACAACATGACGCAGGCCGACAAGCTGCGGGCGCTCGGTCTGACGGTCTATATCTCGCAACCCAACCGCATGGAAGACGTGGCCGGCCAGCTTGAACGCCTCGGCCAACTGGCCGGCACGGAAAACGTCGCCAATGCGGCGGCGGCAAACTTTCGCCAGCGTCTGGCCGGACTGCGCCAGGCCAATGCCGACAAGCCGAAAGTCCGCACCTTCTACCAGATCTGGAAAGCGCCGCTGATGACGGTCGGCGGCCCGCAAATCATCAGCGATGCGATCCTCTTGTGCGGCGGCGAAAACGTCTTCGGCCACCTGCCGCAGATGGCGCCACGGATCAGCATCGAATCCGTCATCGAAACCGATCCGGAAGCCATCATCGCCACCGGCATGGGCGACGCCAAGCCGGAATGGCTGCACGACTGGGACAAATGGACGCGCATGACCGCAGTAAAGCGCAACAACCTTTTCCACATCAACCCGGACATCATGCAGCGCCACACGCCGCGCATTCTCGACGGGGCCGAGAAACTCTGCGCCCATCTCGATGTCGCACGCAGCCGTCGTCCGAAAAAGTGAACGCCATGTCTTTGCCGCTTTCTTCTCGCCTGCCCCAGCGCATCGTCTGCCTGACCACCGAAACCGTCGAAGTGCTTTATGCCTTGGGCGAACAGGCGCGGATTGTCGGCATTTCCGGCTATACCGTCCGGCCGCCGGAAGCGCGCAAGGAAAAGCCCAAGGTCTTTGCCTTCACGACGGGCGACATCGACAAGATTCTTGCGGTCAACCCCGATCTGGTCCTCACTTTCTCCGATCTGCAGGCCGACATCGCCCGCGACCTGATCAAGGCCGGCATCCCGGTCTACGCCTTCAACATGCGCAGCGTCGAAGACATCCTGGCGATGATCGAAACGCTCGGCCGACTGGTCGGTGCCGAGGCCAAGGCACTGGCGCTGGTCGCCACGCTGGAAGCGCAGATCGAACAGGCCCGGCAAATCGCTGCCGAACGCATCGCCCGCAGCGGCCGCCGGCCGCGCGTCTATTTCGAGGAATGGGACGATCCATTGATCAGCGGCCTGCGCTGGGCCTCCGAGCTGATCGAAATCGCCGGTGGCGAGGATATCTTCGCCGAGCGCGCCCGCTCGCCGCTGGCCAAGGATCGCCGACCAACGCCCGAAGAAGTCATTGCCGCCGCGCCGGACATCATCATCGGCTCCTGGTGCGGCAAGCACTTCCGCCCCGAGCGGGTCGCCGCCCGGCCCGGCTGGGAGAGCATTCCTGCGGTCAACCAGGGCCGGATGCACGAAATCAAGTCCGCCATCATATTGACGCCCGGCCCGGTCGCCATCAGTGAAGGGCTGCCACTGCTGCTCGACATCCTGGCGCAGTGACGCATACCTGCGCCGACGCTGCGGCAAACACTTATTGCCTTGGCATGTCACAAGCCCCTATAGTGCGCAAATGCTGCGGCTTGCCCTGATCATTTTTTTCATTCTTTGTAGCCTCTCCCAGACCGTCCGGGCAGAGGAAATTGCGCTCGTCATTGGTGACGACAGTGCCCCCTACAAGGAATTTGCCAACACCCTGCGGCAAAGTCTGCGCGGTAGCAAATGGCGTATCCGCTATACCGACGAAACCCTCAGGCCGCTTGATCAGGAACCGGTAGATCTCGTCATCACGGCGGGAAGCGACACCTTTCGTCGAACGCTTGGCAACACGGGAAAATCTCCCCTGCTGGCCACGCTGTTACCCGCCAACGCCTACTACAGCATCCTGGCGCAAAAACCGTCCTCGCCCAGCATCTCTGCCATCTACCTTGATCAGCCAGCCAACCGGCAAGCCCGACTGATCCGTCTATTGCTGCCAGCCAGCCAGCGCATTGGCGTACTGGCCGGCGATCAGTCGATGAGTCAAGCCAATAGCTTTCGTTCGGTTTTTACTACCCAGCGCCTGCATATCATCACGGAATCTGCCGACAACGATGAACAGGTCCTGCCCAAGCTTGAATCCCTGTTACCCCGTATCGATGCATTACTGGCCCTGCCGGACCCGCTGATTTATTCACGCAACAGCGTCAAACCACTGCTCATCACGGCTTATCGCTTCCGCCGACCGGTCATTGCTTTTTCCGCAGCCTTGGTCAAAGCTGGCGCACTGGCCGCCCTGTATTCCAGCCCCGCACAGATCGGGCGCCAGACAGGAGAAATGATCGTCGCACGAGGTAACCGTCTGCCGCCCCCGACCGGGCCAGCGGAGTTTTCACTCAGCATCAACCATAGCGTTGCCAACACCTTTGGCTTGCGCCTTCCCGAAGAGGCCGAGTTGTTCCAGAAACTACTAGCCGGCGGACCCGAACAATGAACAACGCAACACTGCGCCAGCGTCTGCTACTACTCACCCTCCTGCCCGGCGTACTGATCACCGCAGTGCTGGTGCTGTATTACTCGATGAACGGGATCAGCGCGCTGGAAACCGAACTGCGGGCCAAAGGCTTGTCCACCGTACGCTATCTGGCACCGATCAGCGAATACGGCATCATCTCCGGCCAAATGGACAGCATTTACGGCCTGGTTCAGGCGGCCATCCAGGAGCCCGGCGTCAAGGCTGCCATCATCGTCAATCAGCGTGGACGCACACTGGCCGTCAGCGGCCGGATATCCTTGCCCGCCGACATCATTCGGCAACAACTGACAGCTCCGCAACAAGTGGCTGAGAGCAAATCCTGGATAGCTTTCGGGGCACCGGTGATCCGTACCCAGAACGACAAGGACCCGCTGTTCGACTTTGTTGGCCCGGAGGACACGCCACAGGAAACCATCGGGCATGTCTTTGTCGAACTGGACAAGGAAGAATTGGCTGCACGTCAGCGCGAATTGCTCCAGCGCAGTCTGGTTATTGTCCTGCTGGGGCTTGGCCTGATGGCCGCCTTCGCGATCTTCATGGCCGACCGCCTGGCCCAGCCGCTGCAACGACTGGCCCGCGCCGTGCGCAGCATGTCGACCGGCCATTTCGATACTCGCGTCCCGACCCTGTCGACCGGAGAATTGCGCGTACTGGAAGAGGGTTTCAACGATATGGCGGCACACATTGAGGAAGCCCATCGCTCAATGCAGACCCGTATCGAAGAAGCTACCGCACAACTTCTCTTTCAAGCCAGACATGATGCGCTCACCGGCCTGGCCAATCGACGCGAGTTCGAATTACGCCTGGACAAAGCGCTGGCAGGCGTACATGCCGGGGGGGCTGAATTCAGCGTGCTGTACATCGACCTGGATCGCTTCAAGACGGTCAACGATGCTTGCGGCCACCTGGCTGGCGACGAATTGCTGCGCCAGATTTCACTACTGTTTCAGGGACGGCTGCGCGAGGAGGATACGCTGGGACGCCTCGGCGGTGACGAGTTCGGGATACTGCTGGCCAACTGCCAGCCAGCCAAGGCACGCCAGATTGCTGACGAGCTGTGCGCATTGGCTGCGGAATACCGCTTCGTCTGGCAGGACAAGATTTTTGCCATTGGTGCCAGCATCGGGATTGCCCCTGTTACCCGCGAGGTGCGCGATACCCAGGAGATCCTCTCGCGCAGCGATGCCGCCTGTCTGCAGGCCAAGGAGCAGGGACGCAATCAAGTGTGCGAGCCAACGACGCAACCGTACACCGAGCGACGCAAAGATCACGGCAACTGGGCCAGCCGCCTGAGCAGTGCACTTGCCGAGGGGCGTCTGATTGTCGAAGCGATTCCGATCCGGGCGCTGCAAGCCGAGTTGCCTGGCAGTCCGATTGCCGAACTCACTGCCCGCCTGAATGAACCGGGCCAGCCACCCATCGCGCTGAACGCCTTGATCGACGCCGCCGAACGCTATGACATGGCCAGCACCTTCGATCACCACTTTCTGGAAACAGCGATCAACGCACTCGCTCGCACAGCCGAACATCAGCGGCCAATGCGCTGCCTGCTACCGCTGTCGCGTAATGCCATTTCCAGCCCAAAAACCGGTGATTTCATCGCTAGCCAACTGGGCAAGCACGGCATTGCCGGGGACGGTCTGTACCTGATGTTCTCGGAGGAGATCAGCACGCATCACACCAGCCAGATCATCGAGTTTTCCCGGCGCATGCGCGAATTGGGTTGCCAGATCGTACTTACCGAGTTCGGCGGGGGGATTTCGTCCTTCTCGTTACTGCGCACCATTGGCCCCAGCCATGTCAGGCTGAGCAGCAGCCTGACACGCGGTATTGGCGATGGCGTCTCGTCGACCGCGCTATTGCGTGCAATCCTGGAAATCGCTGCCGAGCAGCGGATTTATTCGATTGCCCAAGAGGCCGACGACACCTTGCTACTCGATCAATTACGCAGACTCGGCGTAGCCTACGCGCACGGCAAGGCGGTAGCGCCACGCGAACCCTTCGACGCCTGGTTTGAAGGTGCCGTCATGCGGGGACGTACCCGTTAGTTCGGCAATACCGCTCACAAATCCAGGCGCAAGGTGAGCCAATGTCGACGATCAACAGTGCGTTGGGTAGGTTCGCTTCCCGCCCCTCTTTGTTCATTGTGTGCACCGTTCAGCGACTGCACGGTATAGGCCACTTCACCGCGCTGCCCGGCTAACGAAAATGGATAGGCCAAGCGCGCATCAGTCCGCTTGTACTTGCCGACATTGGTATTGCGCGTCCACTTCATCGCATCCACCCAGTAGCGGGAGAGCGAGAAATCGAAGCCATAAGGCAGCTTCTGCATGAACATCACCGACGACGAATGATGCGGTGCCGAATTCTCGGCCAGATTGACATATTTCTCCACATCCGAAGTGAACCAGAGATTGCTGCCCTCAACCGCTGCGATTGTTTCCCCATGGTCGGAAAACCGGCTATCGATCTTGATGCTTGCGTGGTTCAACAGTATCCGGGTTGTTTCGAACGGTGACCATTTCCACTGGAACTCGTACCCTTGGATATCGATGTCCTGAATCGACTGCTCGGAGCGAGGGGTTACTGGATTGGATGACGGGCCTGGGCGAATCAGCATCACGCGATCCGTCAGTTTTTCGCGAAAATGCCGCACATCAAGGCTCATCCGCAAGGCACGCCAGTCTCCCAGATAGGCCAGCTCCCAGCTATCCAGACGCTCTGCCGGCAGTTGCGGATTACCGATCTGGTCATTGCGAGTAATCGTCGGACCTTGCCGATAGTTTGCGCGATAAGCCAGGATGCTCGAAGAACGCCAGGCCTGCGAATAGCCGAGCCGTACCGTGTTTTCCGGTGTCAGGTGAAAAGCCAGGCTGGTTCTCGGCGATATCTGGTTACCCGCCAGCGTGTCGTATTCGTTGGACACGCCAAGATTGGCCGTCAACCAGGTCGTCGGTTTCCATTCGCCATTGGCAAAGGAACGCCAGACATCGCGCTTGACCGTGCCCAAGCCGCGCAACAAGGTATTCGAGGACATGGCATCGCGCCGCCAGCTGGCCCCCCAGACAACCCGGGTATTTCCCGCCGGAGAAAAATGATGGACCGCCTCCAACTCATGGCGCTGCCCCCAGTCGCCGGACAAATTTATTTCCTCGAACCCTGGGGGATAATCCGGATCGATGAAACTCTCGTTACCTTTGTCTTCACTAAACGTATAGCGCAGGGAAAAATCCGCATCGGCAGACAGGGTACGCAGCCAGCGCATTTGCATCCAGGTCGACGACTCTTCCAGGTTGCGCAAAGGATCTCCCGCCTCACCCACGACTGGTGTTGCTTCAAGATCAAGGCGACCCCGGGCAAAACGCCCGTCGACTTTCCCGAAATTCAATTCCAGCGCATCGCTGGAATTCACCTGATAATCGAAACGGGCATCAAGTCGGCGGTTACGGTATTTATCACGCCAGTTATAACTGTTATCAAGACCATCGTCGCTGGCTTCCTGATAAGTCAGACGGAAATTTCCCGCATCACCGAAAGCACCACCGCCCCGCACGGTGTAGTCACGCACGCCTTGATTGCCATTGCTGGCAGACACTGAAACGCCACGAACCAACGACGGGTCGATGGTGATGATATTGACCACGCCAAGAAAGGCGTTGGTACCGTAGGAGACAGAATTCGAACCACGTACGACTTCGATGCGTTCGATATCTTCCAGCGCCACCGGGACCAGCGCCCAGTTCATGCCCCCCCGAAACAATGGCGAATGCAGCGAACGACCATCGATCAACACCTGAACACGCGGCGAAAAATCATTGTCGTCGGTAATGCCGTGATAGGTCACTCGTGCCGGCGCATCGCTATGCGCAAAGGTCTGAAATCCAGGTACCAGTCGGAAAATGTCGTTCAGCGAACGAACACCGGAGGCACGAATCATGTCGCGATCAATCACGCTCACCGACGCAGGTGCATCGGCCAGACGTTGCTGCAAACGACTGACCGACCCGACAACCGGCAACTCGGCAAAGAAAATATCTTCATCTGCCATGGCGGATGAAAACGCGCTGACCAGCAACAGGGGTAAAACACGGCGCGACAATGTCTTCATCGGCTAGATACTCAAGAGATCGGTGACTCAAGGTTCCCGGGCATGGCCAAGGCCTGCTTCCAGGCACCGGCGAAGCAATCGGACTGGGCGCCCATTATCGCACCATGGCGCCCTGTCGCGACCAAGCAAAGCGCCAAACCGGCCTGATCCACCGAAGTCACCGCCCCGACATCGACTTCATCGACCCCGACACGCGTCAAGGCATGCATGAAATCATTGCGCAAAGCGCCGCTCAAACCACCAGTGATGCGCATTACTTTTCGCCCGGCCAGCTCGTTGACCGAAAGAATTGACCCCTGCCCCGACGCCAGAGCCGCCTTGATTCCATCTTCGATCAAAACCTGACTGATCAATCCCGGCTGGAAACGCGCACCGAAAAGATCCCCCACCCGACTGACCACGGTTACCGGCATATCAACCACGGGCGAACCGAATAGTGAAAACTCGCAGCCGATGCTGCGCCCGATAGCGAGTTGCATCCCGCAACGCAACATCAATCCGGACATCGACAGATTCTCGATGAAACCATCGCCCATCTGCCCCCCGTAGCCGATCCGGACCACGGGAGGTTCTCCGAAACGAATGCGTTGATGCCGTCGCTGCTCAATCATTTCTGAACTTTCAATCGATAAAGTTATCCACGCAAGATAGTACCAAAGTCTTATTTGTTGCCCCCACGACTTCCGTGGATTCCTCTCTGCATCGAATTGACTTTTCACAGCCCGCTGGGTATCTTCAAGCCTTGTCGGAAGCTTCCGGCGGCGCCGATTTGAGCTCAGATTGCGGGCGCCTTTAAAAATGCAGCTAAAACGGGGACCACCCAGTTCGCGTTTTAGCCGACTGGGTTTTTTTGTTTTTGGGAACACCATGCCGGGTATTGGCGTCGTCGAATCGCAGCGCATCCATTTCAGTGAGCCACTACATCTGCGTAGCGGCGGCATACTGCCATCCTTCGATTTGGCAGTCGAAACCTACGGTACGCTGAATGCGGCAAAATCCAACGCGATTCTGGTCTGCCATGCACTCTCTGGCCACCATCACATCGCCGGTCACTACGCCGACCAGCCGAACAACATTGGCTGGTGGGATAACATCATCGGTCCCGGTCGACCACTGGATACGGATAAATTCTTCATCGTCGGCCTGAACAACCCCGGCGGGTGTCACGGCTCCACCGGCCCGTCCTCGCTGAATCCAGCCACGGGAAAGCCTTGGGGGGCTGACTTCCCGATGGTTGCAGTGGTTGATTGGGTCAACGCCCAGGCTCGGCTGGCCGATGTTTTCGGCATCGATCAATGGGCGGCAGTCATGGGCGGCAGTCTGGGCGGCATGCAGGCGCTACGCTGGAGCATCACGTATCCGGAGCGCGTACGCAACGCATTGATCATCGCCTCGGCCCCCAAGCTGTCGGCGCAGAACATCGCATTCAATGATGTCGCGCGCCAAGCCATCCTGACCGACCCCGACTTTCACGGCGGTCACTATTATGAACACGGCACCCGGCCGTTGCGCGGTCTGCGCCTGGCCCGCATGCTCGGCCACATCACGTATTTGTCGAACGATCAGATGGGCGAGAAGTTTGGCCGCGAATTACGCAACAATGCCTTCTCCTTCGATTTCGACGTCGAATTCGAGATCGAATCCTACCTGCGTTATCAGGGCGACAAATTTGCCGGCTATTTCGACGCCAACACCTACTTGCTGATGACCAAGGCACTGGATTATTTCGATCCAGCCCGCCTCGACGACGGCGATCTGGTCAAGACCATGGCCCGCACCCATGCCGAGACCAACTTCCTGGTCGCCTCGTTCACGACCGACTGGCGCTTTTCACCGGCGCGCTCACGGGAAATTGTCGCTGCCTTGCTAGCCAATGGACGCAAGGTTTCCTACGCTGAAATCGACCTGAACTACGGCCACGATTCCTTCCTGATGGAGGATGCCCATTACCACGGACTGGTTGCCGCTTTTCTCGGGAACATCAAGCTATGACACATACACTGGGACGTCCCGACTTTGATGTGATTGCCAGTTGGGTAAAACCGGGGCATCGGGTACTTGATCTTGGCTGCGGTGACGGTTCGCTACTCAAGCGTCTGATTGAAGTGCGTGACGTTCAAGGCTGGGGCGTCGAGATCGACGATGCAAACATTCTGGCCGCCGTCAAACAAGGCATCAATGTGATCCAGAGCAATCTGGAAAATGGCCTGGCTGATTTCGCCGACGATGCCTTCGACCATGTCGTGCTGTCGCGCACGCTGCAAACCGTCCGCCATACTGAAACCATCCTGCGCGAGATGCTGCGCGTCGGCAAGGAAGCCGTCGTCTCTTTTCCTAATTTTGCCTACTGGAAAAACCTGCGTTCGGTGCTTGATGGCCGCATGCCCGTCTCCGAAGACCTGCCATACCAGTGGTACGACTCGCCCAATGTGCGGTTCTTTACCTTGCTGGATTTCGAAGCGCTTTGCACGCAGATGGGCCTGATCATTCGCGAACGCCAGGTACTCGACGAAGCCGGCAATCCCGTTGTTGCCGACGAAGCACGCGACCTGAATTTTCTCGGCAGCCTGGCTGTTTATCGCCTGACTCGCCCACGTTGATACGACAAAATATCGGGGCAAGAGCGCCAACTCGCTACTGCGGTTTTTCCTGATTCAATTACCCCGGTAGAAGAACCGGCTTGGTTGCCAGCGGAGTCAGTCATCCAGCGCCCCCTGCACCTGCGGGCGCCCCAAACGAGTCAGCGCAGTACGCAACCACCACACCATGACCACACCGGGCACGGCAACCACGATCGAGAACAGGAAGAAAGCCGGCCAGCCAATACTGACGGATAACACACCGGAAAGCGGACTGACGTAAATTCGACCCACAGCGGCAAAAGCCGACAGCATCGCATAATGTGTTGCGGTGAAACGCTGGTTGCACAAGCCCATCAGCAAGGCAACAAAAGCCACGGTGCCCATGCCGCCGCTGATGTTCTCGCCAGCGATCACCACCAGCAACAAACAATCGAGCGCAGCAGGCTGGGCAAGCGAGACGATTCCCCAGTCGAACGCCGGCATCATCACCTCGCCCCAAGCTCCTTTGCCTAACTGAGCCAGCAGGTAAAAACCAAAATTCGACACCAGTTGCAAGATGCCAAACAGCAACAGCGAGCGATACAAGGCCAGCCGCGTCATGATCAGCCCGCCAACAAAAGCCCCAAAAATAGTCAGCCAGATACCGATAACCTTGTTGGCAATACCGACCTCTTCCTGCGCAAAACCCATGCCCTTGATCAGGAATGGCGTCGTCAGACTGCCGGCAAAAGCATCGCCCAACTTGTACAAAATGATTAACGCCAGAAAAGCCGCAGCACCTTGCTGAGCAAAGTAGCTGGACAGCGAACGGTTCAGGGTTTCAAAGCCGGCCCGTTTCGCCGCCCAAGCCGCCAATGGCAGCGCCAATGCAATCTCGCCAAGAACGAAGAGCAGTTGAATCCAGCGATTGCTGTCATCGGGATTGAGTCCAAGCAGAATCAACAGTTGCCGGGCCAGCCAGTAACCGACGACGACACCACCCAGCATCGCGGCAAATCCAAGCAATTCACGTTTGGGGTCGGAGGCAAGCGGCTTCAGTGTTGCCGACACTCTCGGCAGCATGAATAGTGACAGCACACCGCAAACCAGCATGATTGCCGCCATGGTTTCGTACACACGGGGCCACGACTGCCATTGCCCAGCCCAAACCAGGGAAATCCCGCCAGATAGAATCATGGCCAGGCGGTAGGCAAAAACATGCACCGATGCCCCCAAGCCACGCTCTTCCTCGGGCAAAAGATCAGTCCGATAAGCGTCGACCACAACATCCTGTGAAGCCGACAGAAAAGCCACCAAAACTGCAGCAATGGCAAACATTTGCGGCGTGGCACTGGGCGACAAACGGGCCATCCACCAAAGCAAGGCGGCCAGCGCCAGTTGAGTCAGCACCAGCCAACCTCGACGGCGCCCCAGCAACGGCGGCTCAAACCGATCCATCAAGGGCGCCCATAAAAACTTGAAGGTATAAGGCACGCCCACCAGACCGAAAAAACCGATGGTGGCGAGATCAAGCCCGTCAATCGTCAGCCAGGCCTGCATTGCCTGGCCGGTCAGCGCCAGCGGCAATCCGGAAGCAAAGCCGAGCAGCAGAATGGCGAACAAGCGCCAGCCTCGACTCAACGCAAGTAACGTCACTGGCCTGCCTCACGGCGCTTGAGCGCCTCGTCCTTCCGTTTGAGTCTCCGCCGATCCAGCCACCAGGCATAAACCGGGAGAATCAGCATCGATCCCGGCAACAGCAACACTATCAGGTACGGTGACAGATGGGCGATGCGGCGCAAATGCTCCAGCAACTCCAATCGCTCGGCTGGCGTCCACTGCCCCCCATTACGGGCCTTCATCAGCAATGGCATCATGCCTCTGGTCGCCATGACCTCGCCGATGACTCGCTGAACCTCGCGCCGCTGCGACGACAACAACTGGCGCCACCACCCCGGCAGGACGGCGGTCACTGTTTCACTTTGGCTCGAGCTCAACGCAAACGACTCAGGGTTGTACGCACAAGCTGCCAGCCTCGCCAAACAAAAAAGCCGCGCTTGGCCCAGCGAATTGCGCGGCCAGGACGGAGTATTACGGCAACAGCGACCGATGCTCCAACAGCTAATGGATGCTGTTTCAGCCAATCGATGCCACGCAAGGTGGCATCACCTTTGGCCAGCAGACGCTCCAAACTCTCGGCATGGTAGGAAAGCGCATCCCGCTGACTCGCAATCCGCGCCCCTAGTGCGCCACGCCGCGCCGCAAGTTCGAGCCGCTTTTCGTTCATTGGCGAGACTGTCCACGCAAATGCGCAACATCCGCATCAAGCTCGGCCAGGCTGCTGCGAAAGAGACTGCTGGGTGCTTTTGCCTGTTTGCGCAGGGACAAAACCAGTAGCGCAGCGCCAAGCAAAAACAGCAGGGCAAAAAAACCGAAAACCAGCACACGCTGCTCCCAGAAGGCCAGCGCAAAGCTGAAGACAGCCATGATGACACCCAGCGCGATCAAAAATGCCGCACCAATGGCCTTTGCCCACATACCGATCAGCCGATATTTTTCCTCCTCGATCTCGGTGACCAGAAGTTCGGCGCGCGTACGCCCAATCGACAAAACGGTTGCAACAAGATTCTTCAGCCCGGTGAAGAGGCCTTCGTGAGCGCCTTCGCCGCCAGCTTGGCCGGCCATCCGATTAACGACGGCCGATCAACACGCCCAGCGCCAAACCCAGCGCAGCAGCAACACCAACAGCCTTCCACGGCTGGTCATGGACGAAATCGTCGGTAGCACGAGCTGCAGCCTTGGTCTTGTCGACCATTGCATGTTCCATGTCAATAACGCGATCCTTGGCGTCGCGCAGGCGAGCCCCCAGACGATCACGCAATTCGCCAACTTTCTCACCGGCCACACCGGTCGTTGCGCGCAGTAGCTCTTCGGTATCAGCGATCACAACCTTCAGATCAGAAACCAGTTTTTCCTTGTTGGCAGCAGCGATTTGTTCGGACATTTGGAAACCTCGTCATAAAGCAGTTATTCAGAAAGCACAGGTTAGCCCGTCCTGCCGCGTAAATCAATTCGCATCGCTCACTACGCGATAATCGTAGTCGACGATCAACGGTGCGTGGTCCGAAAAGCGCTGCTCCTTGTAAACCGAAGCTTGGCGAGCCATCGCGGCAATGCCTGGCGTGGCAATCTGATAATCGATCCGCCAACCGACATTTTTTGCCCAAGCCTGACCACGATTGCTCCACCATGTGTAACAAGCATCAGTCGCTTCGGGATGTAGCTGACGATACACATCGACCCAACCCAACTCATCAAACACACGACTCAACCAGGCACGCTCTTCGGGCAGGAAACCCGAGTTCTTCTGATTGGATTTCCAGTTTTTCAAATCGGCTTCTCGATGCGCAATATTCCAGTCGCCACAAAGCACTATCTCCCTGCCTTCGGCCCGCAAGGCCAGCATTTTCGGCAGAAATACATCGAGAAAGCGGAATTTTGCCTCTTGGCGCTCCGGCGAGGATGAGCCAGAAGGCAAATAGAGCGATATCACCGACAAATTTCCGAAATCCGTGCGGATATAACGTCCTTCGGCATCGAACTCCCCTGCATCGAAGCCCTCGACGGCAGCCACTGGTTTGTGCCGACTCCAGATACCAACACCGCTATAACCCTTTTTTTCGGCACAGTGATAGTGCGCATGCATACCATCCGGTGCCAACATTTCTGCAGACAAGTCCGGCAATTGAGCTTTCAACTCCTGCAGACAAACAATATCCGCCTGCTGGGCAGCCACCCAGGGCAGAACGTTTTTGCTCCAGGCAGAGCGGATTCCATTGAGATTCAGGGAGATGATGCGTAACATTGCGCGGATATCGGTTGGTTTGCTGATTGCGATTGGAGAGTTATGGATTTTCGTCAGGATTTCATCGAATTCGCCCTCAAATGCCAAGTGCTGCGCTTTGGCGAATTCAAGACAAAGGCCGGGCGGCTATCGCCTTATTTCTTCAATGCAGGCCTGTTCAATGACGGCGCCTCGCTGGGACGACTGGCCGAATTTTACGCCAAAGCCGCAAGCACCGGCGGCATCCAGTTCGACATGCTGTTCGGACCGGCTTACAAAGGCATTCCGCTGGTTGCTGCGATCACCATCGCACTGGCCAATCAAGGGCAAAACTTTCCCTTTGCCTTCAACCGCAAGGAAGCCAAGGATCACGGCGAAGGTGGCACCATCGTTGGAGCCCCGCTCACGGGCCGCGTCCTGATTGTCGATGACGTCATTTCAGCGGGCACCTCGGTGCGTGAATCCGTCGAGATCATCCGTTCAGCCGGCGCCACACCAGCTGGCGTACTGATTGCACTGGATCGCCAGGAGCGCGGCCAGGGAGAATTGTCCGCCGTTCAGGAAGTGCAACGCGATTACGGCATCCCTGTATTGGCGGTTGCCGGACTACGTGACCTGCTGGCGTACATCGGAAATCACCCGGAACTCGCAGAGCACCGCATCGCAGTTGCCCGTTATCGCGAGCAATACGGTGTTGATGCAGCGTAAGCACTTACTGGCGCTTTGCCTACTGTTTGGCCTGGCCACACCAGGCTGGAGCGGCTCGGAGTTTTATTGTTGCAACGACCAAGTAACCGGCCGCCGTGTTTGCGGCGATTCCCTGCCGCAGCAATGCCGGGGAAAAGCGTACCGGATATTCGACAAGGCGGGCAACCTGCAGAAAGAGGTTGGGCCACCGCTTACCCCGGAACAAAAAGAAGCCATCCGGGAGCAGGCGCTTCGCGCCAAACAACTTGAAGAAACACAACGCGAGCAACGGCGTCTCGACCAGGCCTTGCTCGATACCTATGCCACCCCCGAAGATATCGAACGAGCCCAGAACAAGGCAGAAAATGACGTGAAACTGCTGATTCAGATGGCACAAGAAAAAATCCTTGCGTCACAGAAACAGCAACGAAAACTGGCCGCCGAAGCCGAGTTTTACAAGCGCAAGGCGATGCCAGCCGATCTGGAAAAAAACCTGCGCAACATTGGCCACGAGATCCAATTGCAACAGGAATTCATCGATCTTAAAAACAAAGACATGGTGGCACTACGTGCGAAATATGACACCGAACGTCGCCGCTACTTTGAACTGACCGGACGCAGTACAAACACCCCGCGTCCAAGTCAGCCGGTTACCGCTACTCCGCGAGTTTCGCCTTCAACAAGTCGTTGACCTGCTGCGGATTGGCCTTGCCTTTGGCCGCCTTCATTACCTGACCGACCAGGGAGTTAAACGCTTTTTCCTTGCCTGCCTTGAATTCGGCAACATTGGCTGCATTGGCTGCAAGCACATCATCCACCAATTTCTCGATGGCGCCGCTATCGGTAATCTGCTTCAAGCCCTGCTTTTCAATCACCTGGTCGGCCGTCGCACCTTCACCCAGCCACAGCGCCTCGAAAACTTTTTTCGCGATGTTGTTGGAAATGGTGTTGTCGGCGATACGCAGGATCAGGCCGCCCAATTGCTCGGGCGATACGGGTGAAGCAGCGATGTCGCGATCTTCCTTGTTCAGACGCGCCGCCAGATCGACCATCACCCAGTTGGCACAGGGCTTGGCCGAGGTTTTACCGGCGACTGCTACGGTCGACTCGAAATAATCAGCCATTTCCTGGCTCGCTGTCAGCGTCGCAGCGTCGTAGGCGGACAGTCCCAGCTCATTGATGAAACGTTCGCGTTTCTGCTGTGGCAATTCCGGCAGTTCATTCCGGACACGGGCAATCCAGTCTTCGCCGATGACCAACGGCAGCAGATCGGGATCGGGGAAATAGCGGTAGTCGTGCGCGTCTTCCTTGGTGCGCATGGTCCGCGTTTCGCCGGTATCCGGATCGAACAGCACGGTGGCCTGCTGGATTTTGCGCCCTTCCTCAATCTCGTTGATCTGCCACTGAACCTCGAAATCAATGGCTTCCTTGAGGAAGCGGAAGGAGTTCAGATTCTTGATTTCGCGCCGGGTACCGTATTCGGCCTGCCCCTTGGGGCGAACCGAGACATTGGCATCGCAGCGGAACGAGCCTTCCTGCATGTTGCCGTCGCAAATGCCGATCCAGCGCACCAGCGCATGCAGCGCACGGGCGTAGGCGACGGCTTCGTCGCTTGAGCGCATGTCCGGTTCGGTGACGATTTCGAGCAAGGGCGTACCGGCACGATTCAGATCGATACCGGATTTGCCCTGGAAATCTTCGTGCAAGGACTTGCCGGCGTCTTCTTCCAGATGGGCGCGGGTCAGCGTGACAACTTTTTCATAAGCCTTGTCGCCACTGCCTACCTGCAAGGTCAGTTGGCCACCGACGACGACCGGCAAATCCATCTGGCTGATCTGGTAGCCCTTGGGCAAATCCGGGTAGAAATAATTCTTGCGCGCAAAGACGGATTTCGGTGCGACGTGGGCGCCTATGGCCAGCCCGAAGCGGATCGCACACTCGACTGCTTTTTTGTTGAGCACCGGCAAAACACCGGGCAAAGCAAGGTCGACCGCACAAGCCTGCGTATTCGGCTCGGCGCCGAAGGCAGTCGAGGCACCGGAGAAAATTTTCGAAACGGTCGCCAACTGCGCGTGCGTTTCAATGCCGATCACTACTTCCCACTGTTTCATGGTTTCATCCGTTCAATGACAACGCCCGTTCCGTGCATCGACGACGACGGGCCACAGATAATCGAAAGCCTTGCCCTCACAGGACTTTGGGCAACTGTTGAAAGCCAGGGTGACGTTATTTCCCTGCTCCCACATACGTAACGTACAGGCGCTGTCCTGCTTGTGCCGCAACAAAGTCTGCGGCAAGCGGGCCTCCTGCTCGAAATCCTTCAGATTGAAGCGACAACTGCCATGCGACTTCATGCTGATCTGCGCCTCAAGCGCCTTCACATCAGCATTCTTGACCAGCAAATTGAGCCGGGTCACCGTACCGATCGCATCGCGATGCGAACACTTCGACTTGACGTTGAGCGGCCGGGTTGGCTGTGGCTTCAGATTCCGGTTGGCCAGATATTTCAAGGTCGAATTCTTGAATTTCGGCGCTTCGCTGACCTCCTGCACCGGCTCGGCCGGCGCCTCGAGCACCAGCCCCGGCTCAGGCTCCCTGGGTGCCGAAGCACAGGCTGCCAGCAGCAATCCACCAAGCACGATCAGAACACCACGCATTCAGGCGATGTCCGCAGGACGCCGGTTATGCCAGTCAGTGGCCAATTGATAGCGATGCGCCACATTGAGCAGGCGGGCCTCGTCGAAATAATTGCCAACCAGTTGCAAACCTACCGGCAAGTCGCTGGCAAAGCCACAAGGAATCGACATGCCCGGCAAGCCGGCCAGATTGACCGCAATCGTGTAGATATCCGACAAGTACATCTGCACCGGATCGGCCGCCTTTTCACCCAGCTTGAAGGCGGTCGATGGCGAGGTCGGGCCGAGAATCACGTCACAGGACTTGAAGGCCTCGACGAAATCATTGGCGATCAAACGACGAATGCGCTGCGCCTGCAGGTAATAGGCATCGTAGTAACCGTGCGACAGCACATAGGCACCGATCATGATGCGCCGCTTGACCTCACCGCCAAAGCCCTGCGCCCGCGTCTTCATGTACATGTCGTCGAGGTTGCCGTATTCCGGCGCCCGATAACCGTAACGCACGCCGTCGAAACGCGACAGGTTGGAACTGGCTTCAGCCGGCGCGATGACGTAATAGGCCGGCACCGACAGATGCGAATTGGGCAGCGACACTTCTACGGTCGACGCCCCCAGTTTGCGATATTCGGCAATGGCTTCCTGCACGGCCGCCATGACTGCCGCGTCGCAACCGGCGCCAAAAAACTCTTTCGGCAAGCCGATACGCAGGCCGGCCAGAGGTTTATCGCCCGCCGTTGCGTCAAGCTCGCGCGTGTAATCCTCAACCGGGCGATCCAGCGAGGTCGAATCGCGTGGATCGAAACCGACCATGGTATTGAGCAAGAGCGCGCAATCCTCGGCGCTGGCTGCCATCGGGCCGCCCTGATCAAGCGACGAAGCAAAGGCGATCATGCCGTAACGGGAAATCACACCGTAGGTCGGCTTCAGGCCGGTCAGATTGCACAAGGCCGCCGGCTGGCGGATCGAACCGCCGGTGTCTGTCCCGGTTGCTGCCGGCGCCAGACGCGCCGCAACGGCTGCCGCGGAACCGCCGGACGAACCACCCGGCACGCGACTGCGATCCCACGGATTCTTGACCGGACCAAAATACGAGGTTTCGTTGGACGAGCCCATCGCGAATTCGTCCATGTTGGTCTTGCCCAACGAGACCATGCCGGCATCGCGGTGCATTTTCTCGATCACCGTCGCGTCGTAGGGCGACACGAAATTGGCCAGCATTTTCGAACCGCAGGTCGTCGTCCAGCCCTCGGCGCAGAAAATATCTTTCTGGGCGATTGGAATGCCGGTCAACGGCCCGGCCGAGCCTGCCGCAATTCGCGCATCCGCGGCACGGGCCATTTGCAGGCTTTTTTCGCGGTCGACCGTAACAAAGGCGTTTATTTCAGGATTCAGGCGCTCAATACGATCGAGGAACAGGGTGCTCAACTCGAGGCTGGAGATTTCCTTGGCGGCCAGCGCCTGCGACAACTGTTTCAGGCTTTTGTGAATCATTCGATCACCTTCGGCACGAGATAAAGACCGGCTTCGGTTTCCGGCGCAACAGCCTGGAATGCAGCCCGGCGATCAGTTTCGCTGACCGCATCGTCACGCAGGCGCTGACTGAGATCCTGAGCATGCGCCATGGGCTCGACGCCCCGGGTATCCACAGCCTGCATCTGCTCGATCAATTCGAAGATGCCATTGAGGTGAACTTGCGTGGTTAGCGCCTCGGATTCACTGACCTCGATGCGGGCGAGATGAGCGATCCGCTGAACCTGTTCTAGTGTGAGCGACATGGGCTTGAAAAAGACTTTCTGCAGTGCACAAAATCTTAAAAACGAAAGCGTTGTAAGGTATCATAAAAGCTTTACCTACCGCATCCCCCGCGCGGAGCACAGACTAGATGTTCGGATTCCTCTCCAAGTATTTTTCCAACGACCTCGCCATCGATCTCGGCACGGCCAATACGCTGATTTACGTGCGTGGCCGCTCGATTGTTCTCGACGAGCCATCGGTCGTTGCCATTCGCCTCGAAGGCGGACCCAACGCCAAGAAAACCATCCAGGCCGTCGGCCGGGAAGCCAAGGAAATGCTTGGCAAAGCCCCCGGCAGCATTACCGTGATTCGTCCGATGAAGGACGGCGTGATTGCCGACTTCACCGTGACCGAGCAGATGCTCAAGCAGTTCATCAAGAAGGCGCACGACTCCAAGCTGTTTTCACCCAGCCCGCGCATCATCATCTGCGTGCCGTCCGGCTCGACGCAAGTTGAGCGTCGTGCCATCCGCGAGTCCGCACTGGGCGCCGGCGCCAGCCAGGTTTACCTGATCGAAGAGCCCATGGCAGCAGCCATTGGTGCCGGCCTGCCGGTTTCCGAAGCCACCGGCTCGATGGTCGTCGACATCGGCGGCGGCACGACAGAAGTCGGCGTCATCTCGCTCGGCGGCATGGTCTATGCTGGCTCCGTGCGCGTTGGCGGCGACAAGCTCGACGAAGCAATCATCAATTACATCAGCCGCAACTACGGCATGATGATTGGTGAGAACACCGCCGAAAACATCAAGAAAAACATCGGTTCGGCTTTCCCGGGTGCCGAAATTCGGGAAATGGAAGTTTCCGGCATCAACAAGGCCGAAGGCATTCCGCGCAAGTTCACCATTTCGTCCAACGAAATCCTCGAAGCGCTGACCGACCCGCTCAACCAGATCATTTCCGCCGTGAAGTCCGCGCTGGAAAAGACGCCACCGGAACTCGGTGCCGACATCGCCGAAAAGGGCATGGTCCTGACCGGTGGTGGCGCCCTGTTGCGCGATCTCGACCGCCTGCTGATGGAAGAAACCGGGCTGCCGGTGATCGTCGCCGACGAACCGCTGACCTGCGTCGCCCGTGGTTGCGGCATGGCGCTGGAAAAGATGGACAAGCTGGGCAGTATTTTTGCCTCGGATTAAGGCGTCGACCGCAATAATGCAGGATTGATCGCGATGGCCGGCATCGACCACGCTCCACCGCCTTTCTTCAAGCGAGGGCCAGCACCGCTGGCCCTTCTGACGTTTTACGTCGCCATTTCGCTGGCCTTGTTCGTCATCGACTTGCGCCTGCGCAGTGTCGACCTGGTGCGCCAGAGCATTGCCCTAGTCACCGATCCAGTGCAACGTGTCGCCCAAACACCGGGCAGCTTGGTTGATTATGCGGCGGACTATCTACGCGGCCTGCAAAACCTGCTCGACGAAAACACTCACCTGAAACAGGCCCAGTTGCGTACGGCGCCCAATCTGCTGCGCCTGGAGCACCTGGAAAGCGAGAACGAGCGTCTGCGCAAATTGCTTGCCGTCAAGGAACGCGAAAAGGCCAGCGGCGAGGTGGCCAAGATCATGTACACCTCGCGCGACCCTTTTTCCCGGCGCATCGTGATCGACAAGGGACAACAGGCCGGCATCATTGCCGGACAGCCAGCCATCGACGAGGCCGGGATTGTCGGCCAAGTGACCCGAATTTTCCCTTTTTCTGCCGAAATCACGCTGATTACCGACAAGGATCAGGCCGTCCCGGTGCAAATCGTGCGCAATGGACAGCGCTCGGTCGTTTTTGGGCTCGGCAACGGAGATCTGGAACTGCGCTACATCCCGGCCCATGCCGACATCAAGGAAGGCGACCTGCTGGTCACCTCGGGCCTGGACGGGATTTATCTGCCGGGCTTCCCGGTCGCCCGTATCGCCAGTATCGAGCGTGAAAACACGTACACATTCGCTCGCATCCGCTGCGTTCCTATTGCTGCCGTCGAAAACTTCGGTGAAGTACTGGTCCTCGCGCCGCGTCAGGCGCAACCGGCTCCGCCTGAAGAGGTTATGGGGCGCAGCGGCAACACGGGCGTCCCCAAAAAGGCAGCGAGCAAGTAATGCAACCAACTTTTTCTTCATCGCGCATTCTGCTACCGGCCAGATCATGGTTCGTCATCTTCAGCCTGTTCGCCGCCCTGCTACTGAACTTCCTGCCGACCGCCCACTGGCCCGGCATACCCGACTGGGTAGCCCTCGTTTTATGCTTCTGGAGCATTCGAGAACCACGCCGAGCCGGCATGGGCTGGGCCTTCATGCTCGGACTGGCGATGGATGTCGCCGATGGTGCCGTACTGGGCCAGCATTGCCTGGCCTATCTACTGTTGTCCTACGTCGCAGCAGGGCAATCCAGGCGCATCCTGTGGTTTCCGCTAAGCCAGCAGGCCCTGCAGGTACTGCCCATCCTGCTCGGTAGCCAACTGATTCAGCTTGTCATGCGCTTACTTGCCGGTGGCGAGTTTCCCGGCTGGAGTTATTTGATCGGCCCACTTGTCGCTAGCACCATCTGGGTGCCCATCACCTTTCTGCTGCTGCTGCCGCAATACCAGCCAGTGGAGCGTGATGACAATCGGCCACTCTGACACAGACAGATAATGGGCGATTTTCATCACAACGAGCAGGAGCCGGAACGTTTCCGCCGACGCACGCTGCTCGCAGGCATGCTGGTATTACTGGCCTTCCTCATCCTGTTCGGCCGGTTTTTTTACCTGCAGATCATCCAGCACGAGTATTACGCGACCCGCGCTGAAAGCAACCGCATTTCACTGGTCCCGATCATGCCCAACCGGGGCAACATCGTGGACCGCAACGGGGTCATCATGGCCCGCAACTACTCGGCCTTCACGCTCGAAATCACGCCATCCAAAACACTGGGCCTGGAAGAAACCATCGATGGCCTGAGTGAAATCATCGAGATACAACTCAAAGACCGTCGACGCTTCAAGCGCTTGCTCGAAGAATCGAAAAATTTCGAGTCCATCCCCATCCGGACCCGCCTGACCGATGCCGAAGTTGCCCGCTTTGCCGCCCAGCGCTTTCGTTTTCCCGGCGTCGAGGTTAAAGCCCGCCTTTTCCGGCAATACCCGGAAGGCACACTGGCTGCTCATGCGATTGGCTACATCAGCCGGATCAATACCAAAGATGCGGAAATGATCGAAGCGAGCGGACATACCGCAAACTATAAGGGGACGGAACATATCGGCAAAGTCGGACTCGAAGCTCACTACGAATTCGAATTGCATGGTACGGCAGGTCACGAGCAGGTCGAGGTCGACGCTGGTGGTCGAGCAGTGCGTGTCCTTTCCCATACCGCCCCCATTCCCGGCAACAACCTGACGCTGACCCTGGATACCAAGCTACAGGCGGTTGCCGAGCAGGCCTTCGGTGGCCGGCGGGGTTCGCTGACTGCCATCGACCCAAGTAATGGCGCCGTGCTCGGCTTGGTTTCCTCTCCGGCATTCGATCCCAATCTCTTTGTCGACGGCATCCGCTTTGACGACTGGGATGAACTCAACAACAGTCCGGACAAGCCCATGCTCAACCGGGCCATCTACAGCACCAATCCGCCCGGCTCGACCTTCAAGCCACTGATGGCACTGGGCGCGCTGACCACAGGCAAGCGAGCCGCCAACCAAGCAATTGCCGACCCCGGCTTTTTCAACTTCGGCAATCGCCGCTTCATGGACGACAAGGTCGGCGGCCACGGCTCGGTCGACATGCACAAATCCATCGTCGTTTCGTGCAACACCTATTACTACGTACTCGCCAACGACATGGGCATAGAGAATATTGCCCGCTTCATGGGCGATCTCGGCCTGGGGCGACGTACGGAAATTGACATTCCTGGCGAAGCTACCGGCATCCTGCCATCCGCCGCATGGAAGCAGCAGCGCTTCAAAAAGCGCGAGCAACAAAAATGGTACGCTGGTGAAACCATTTCGGTCGGCATCGGCCAGGGCTACAACGCCTACTCCACCCTGCACATGGCACATGCTTTGGCCAACATTGTGAATTACGGTCAGGTTTTCCGTCCCCATCTGGTACACACCATCACCAACCCAACCACTGGAGAAATCCGGGTGGTAGAGCCACAACCGATACGTCAAATCCCCCTCAAGCCGGAGCACGTCGAGGTGATAAAACGCGCCATGGCCGGGGTAGTCAAGGAAGGGACCGGGTCGCGCGCCTTTGCTGGAGCGGCTTACGAGTCAGGCGGAAAAACCGGCACCGCACAGGTGTTCGGTCTGAAGGGGGGACAGAAATATGTCGCGGGGCGAGTCGGTGAACGCCTGCGCGATCACTCCTGGTACATCGCCTTCGCCCCGGTAGACAAACCCCGGCTGGTCGTTGCAGTAATGGTCGAAAATGGCGGTTTCGGCGCACAATCCGCCGCGCCGATCGTGCGTCAGGTCTTCGATTACTATCTGACCGGAAAACTACCCGGCGGCCCAGCACCAGAGGTCGATGCCCCCGAGGGTGATGGCAATACGGAGCTGCTCGAGGAAGCACACGATGAAGCTCATTAAACGCATCATTCGCGGCATATTGGCCCACCTCGACATGCCGCTGTTCCTGATCATCCTCGCCCTGATGGGCATCGGTCTGCTGACGGTTTATTCGGCAACCGCCAGCGACGGCTTCTGGAAACTCGACAAGCAACTTGTGAACATGGCGCTATCGATGGCCGTCATGCTGCTGGTCGCCCGAACCCCGCCACAAACTCTGATGCGTTTTGCCGTACCGCTCTATGCGCTCGGCGTCATTCTGCTACTTGGCGTCGCGCTGTTCGGTATTGTGGTCAACGGCTCCCGCCGCTGGATTTCGCTCGGCATCGTCCGCATCCAGCCCTCGGAAATCATGAAAATCGCCATGCCGTTGATGCTTGCCTGGTATTTTCACAAACACGAGTCGATGCTGCGGGCCAAACACTATGCGATTGCCAGCCTCATCCTGCTGGTACCGATCATTTTCATCCTCAAGCAACCTGACCTTGGTACCTCCCTGCTGATCGGCGCAGCCGGTTTCTTTGTCATTTTCCTGGCAGGCCTGCCGTGGAAAGTGATTTTTGGTCTGGGAGCCCTCGCCGGTGCCGCATTGCCCTTTGCCTGGACCATGCTGCACGACTACCAGCGCCGCCGTGTGTTGACGCTACTAGACCCAACCTCGGACCCGCTCGGTGCCGGTTACCACATCATCCAGTCGACCATTGCCATCGGTTCGGGCGGCAGTCTCGGCAAAGGCTGGCTCAAGGGTAGCCAGACCCACCTCGAATTCATCCCGGAAAAGCACACCGACTTCATTTTCGCTGTATTTGCCGAAGAATGGGGATTGCTGGGCAATGGCATATTGCTCATCCTGTTCACCCTGCTGATCGGCCGCGGCCTGATGATCGCCGCTGCCGCGCCCACCATGTTCTCCCGGCTGCTGGCCGGCTCGCTGACACTGGTCTTTTTCACCTACGCTTTCGTCAACATGGGCATGGTTTCCGGCATCCTGCCGGTCGTTGGCGTCCCCTTGCCCTTTGTCAGCTATGGTGGCACCGCGCTGGTCACCCTGATGCTGGGGATCGGGATCCTGATGAGTATTCACACACACCGCATGCTGGTAAAAAAATGACGCCCCCCCGCCATCTATTTCTGCTGTCTTTTTCATTACTGCTTGCCGCCTGTGGCAGTCAGCCGGAACGGCCGGTTCAGGATGCCCGGACGGAAAGCAAACCCGCACCGGTCAAATCTGCGTCTGGCGCTACAACCAAGCCACGCTGGGGTGGCGGCTACTACAAGGACGACGGCCCAGCCGACGACATCCCGGAAAATCTCGAACAAACGCCGGATGCCATGCCGCGCTGGGAACCACTGCACAAGCCGGCACTTCGCCCTTACGAGGTTTTTGGCCAGCGCTACGTACCGAATACTGCCGTTGTTCCATACAAGGCCCGTGGCACCGCCAGTTGGTATGGCAAGAAATTCCACGGCCAGAAGACGTCGATTGGCCAGCCCTACGACATGTTTGCCATGACGGCTGCCCATCCGACCCTGGCTCTGCCCTCCTACGTTCGGGTGACCAGCCTGCAGAGCGGGCGTTCAGTCGTCGTTCGAGTAATTGATCGCGGGCCCTTTCATGCTGGACGGATCATCGATCTTTCCTATACGGCCGCTTACAAATTAGGGCTGATTCACGGTGGCAGCGGTCAAGTCGAAGTTGAAGCCATTGTGCCCGGCGAAAGCGCCTCAACGACATACGCTCAGGTCGCACCGCCCAGCATGCCGATAGCGTCAGCACCGCCGGTTGCCGAAGTCAGTACCCTGCCAGCCGGTATTTATCTGCAACTGGGCGCCTTTGCCAACGCCGACAATGCCGACAACCTGAAGCGACACATGGAGCGGGAACTGGACTGGATCAAGGAGCAGATGGTCATCCTGCGGACCAACGGCCTGCATCGTGTACAACTGGGGCCTTACCAGACGCGCCAGCAGGCTGAGACGGTGGCTGAACAGATCCGCAACAACCTGGGTTACAAACCCTCGTTTGTCAGCCGCTGAACGATTTCAGTCAGCCAGCCCAACGGTTGCGCTGACGATATTCCCGCGCCCTTCATATTCAAGCCGGGAGAAACTGGTCAGACGAGCCATTGCGATACCCCGGCCATTCGGATCAAATGCCCGTTCAGGTGCGAAGTCGAGAAATTTTTGCCAATCGAAGCCATCGCCTTGATCTTCGATGCGGAAGCTGATCGAGGCTGCCTGCCGCTCAATCCGGATCACCGCCTGCCGTCCCTTGAATTGCGGCAGATCCAGCCGGCGCCGGATTTCCGCCTCCCAGTCGCCATCCCATTTAAGTAGGGATTTTTCGCGATAGGTGATGCCAAGATTTCCGTGTTCGACAGCGTTGACCATGAGATCCGACAAACCGGGAGCAACCCGGTCCGGTTCCGGACACAAGCCGGCCAGAACCGGCACCAGACAGGAAACATCTTCGAGCGTGGAAAACACATACTCGGCAGCCAGCAAACGCTTCTGTGCTTCCTCTTGCTGCGCCGCCTGGGAACGCAACGCTGCACGCGCCCGCCGATCTTCCAACGCCGCCCGGACGATGGAGATCAAAGCTTCCGGCGCATAAGGCTTGGTCAGGTAGTAATAAGCCCCCGCCTCCAGCCCCTCTCGCACCTGCTCGGGGGCCGACGCGGCGGTCTGCATGATCACCGGCACATCGGCAAAGCGCGCCTCACGCTTGATCCGGCGGAGGAACTCCATGCCATCCATACCCGGCATCATGCGATCGAGCACGACCAGCGAGAAACTGGCATCGACTTCCTGCATGCGCTGCCAGGCGAGCAGTGGATCACTGAACAATTCGAGCCCCAGGCTCTCCTGCTCAAGGAAATCCTCGATCAGCATCAAGTTGATTGCTTCGTCGTCGACTACAAGGACACGGTTTTCGGACATGAATACAAGCTTTCCAGCAGAACGGGCGTGGCAGGAATCCTAGCATGAGCGTACCGTTTGATGCGGATCAATGGTGAAGATCGGGCACTGGCTATACTGCCTTGCTTGTCCAGAATGAAAATTGACATGCCCTCCCTGCCCGATCTCGTCTGTCCGGCCGGCAGTCTGCCGGCACTCAAGGCTGCCATCGACCATGGTGCCGATGCGGTCTATCTCGGTTTCAAGAACGATACCAACGCACGCAACTTCGCCGGCCTGAATTTCGACCAGAAAAACATGGCTGAGGGTATCCGCTACGCCCATGCCAAAGGTCGCGAAATCCTGTTGGCGCTCAACACCTTTGCCCAGGCCGGGCGGGTTGCCGAATGGCAAAATGCCGTCGATGCTGCGGTCGACCAAGGCGTGGATGCCATTATCCTGGCCGACATCGGCCTGCTCGATTACGCCCGGCAACGCCACCCGCAGCAGCGCCTGCACCTCTCCGTCCAGGGATCGGCCACCAGCTACGAGGCGATCAACTTCTGCCAGCGCGAATTCGGCATCCAGCGGGCGGTTTTGCCGCGCGTGCTGACCCTGGCCCAGGTTGAGCACGTCATCAAGAACACCAGCGTCGAAATCGAAGTCTTCGGCTTTGGCAGCCTGTGCGTGATGAACGAAGGTCGCTGCTGGCTGTCGTCCTACGCCTGCGGTGAATCGCCGAACACGGTTGGTGCCTGCTCGCCGGCCAAGTACGTCAAATGGGACAAGTTACCGGGCGCCATGGAAACCCGGCTCAACGGCATCCTGATCGACCGCTTCGGCGATGCTGAGCCGGCCGGTTATCCAACCCTGTGCAAAGGCCGTTTCGATGTCCAGGGCGACACCTATTACGCGCTGGAAGAACCAACCAGCCTGAATGTCCTGTCCATCCTGCCCGATCTCATCAAGATCGGCGTCAGGGCGATCAAGGTGGAAGGCCGGCAGCGCAGCCCGACCTATGTCGCCCAGGTCACCCGCACGCTACGCGCAGCACTCGATTCGTTGCGCGACGGCAGCGAACATTTCCAGGTCAAACCAGCTTGGCAAGCCGAATTATCCAAGGTATCGGAAGGCAGCCAGGCGACGCTGGGTGCCTACAACCGGCCGTGGCGCTGAAGGAATCGACATGAAACTGTCTTTAGGTCCGCTCCTCTATTTCTGGCCAAAAGCCGAAGTCATGGCGTTTTACGCGGAAATCGCCGAAAACCCCGCAATCGACATCATTTATGTCGGCGAAGTGGTCTGTGCACGACGCCAGCAACTGCGTAGCGCCGACTGGATCGGTCTGGCCCGCGACTTGAACGACGCCGGCAAAGAAGTAGTCATCTCGGCGCAGGCACTGCTCGAATCGGAAAGCGACCTGAAAGCACTGCGCCGGCTGATCGACGAACTAACCGAGAATCCCGGCTGCAAAGTTGAAGCCAACGATCTTGGCGCGGTCAACCTGATGGCCGGGCGTGATTTCGTCGCCGGGTCGCATATCAACATCTACAACGAAGCCACGCTGGCCACCTACGCCCGCTTCGGCATGAAGCGCTGGGTGCCGCCGCTGGAAGCGTCGCGCGACATGATCGCGACGCTGCACGACACGCGGCCGGCCGGCATCGAAACGGAAGTCTTTGCTTTCGGCAAGCTGCCACTCGCCTTTTCCGCCCGCTGCTTTACCGCCCGCCATTACGACCTGAACAAGGACGACTGCCAGTTCAAGTGCCTGGACCACGCCGAAGGGTTGACGCTGAAAACCCGCGAAGGTCAGGCATTCCTGACCATCAACGGCATCCAGACCATGTCGGCACAAAGCTATAACCTGCTGGCTGAAGTTCCGGAGATGCTGCGAATGGGCATCGATATCGTGCGCATCAGCCCGCAGCAGCAACGCCTCGGCGAAATCATCGCAGCATTCGATGCCGCCAGAAAAGGGCAAAATATTGCGGTCGACGCTGAAAAATGGTCAGAAACCGGGCTGGTTAACGGTTACTGGTTCGGTGACGCCGGTATCAAGCAGCACCACACACAATCCCTGGCTCAACTGGGCGCCTGAAAATGAACAGTCAATTTCTCATCCCCAAATTCAAACTGCCAAATTTTGTTGCCCGTATTGGCCAGAAACTCCCGCAGTGGCCGCACGCACTAGCCCTGGTTGGTGCGCTGAACACAGCGCTGAAAATGAAATTGTTGCCGGAAAGCGAGTTGACCGCACTCGAAGACAAACTGTTTCACGTCCGGGTGCTCGATACCGGCGGCGAAGCCTGGTACACCTTCAGCCAGGGCTTGTTCCGTCCGGTTTTCCGGCCGCAACGCGCCCCCGATCTGGCCTTCGCCGCCAACCTGTCGGCCTACCTGCAATTGCTCGCCCGGCAGGAAGACCCGGATACGCTGTTCTTCAACCGGGAACTGGAAATCACAGGCGATACCGAACTCGGGCTGATCGTCAAAAACATGCTCGATGCCATCGAGTTACCGAAGCTGCCAACATTACCATTTGCTAGCCGCTAGCCGCTAGCCGCTGTACATCAAAAAGCCCCGGACCGCTTGCAGCAACCCGGGGCTCTTCACCTCAAATCAGCGCGCCACCCGCAAGCTTAGTTGCCGCTACGCGCCTCTTCCGCAATGAAGATTTCGACCCGGCGATTCACCGCCCGACCCTCGGCCGACGCATTGTCGGCCACCGGCTCCCGTGAACCTCGGCCATCGATACTGATGCGCTGCGACGCGACGCCGCGCGGCACCATGTAATCGCGTACTGCCGCAGCACGATTCACGGATAGCGGGTTATTCACCGTATCCGATCCCGTGCTGTCGGTATGGCCGACAATCGTCACCCGCGTGACGGCATGCTGCGCCAGACTACTGGCCAGACGATCCAGCACCGGCCGCATCGACGGTTTGACATCGTAACGTCCCGTATCAAAGGAAATATCGCTGGGAATCTCCAGTTTCAGGCGGTTATCACCGGTTTGCGTCACCTCGACGCCAGTACCCTGCGTCGCCTGCTCCATGGTCGCTTTCTGCTCCTGCATGCGCTTCGACCACAGATAGCCGCCACCACCGCCCAATGCCGCGCCGGTCGCCGCACCAATTGCAGCGCCCTTGCCGCGATCCGACTTGCTCGACGTGGCCATGCCAAGCACAGCGCCAGCCACTGCACCAATTGAGGCGCCGGTTGCGGTATGGCGCTGGGTCTCATCCATACTGGCGCAGCCCCCCAAAAACAGCGTGATCGTACTCAAGCAAATTAAGGTTTTTTTCATCGTCTATCCTTCTTTGGTGTTGTTGATTTCTGGAGTGGCAGGGGAAAGAACGATGGCGAGTCAATCTGGCCGGAAAAACCTCAGGCGCTTTTCGCCGCGAGCCTTGACCATGGATTTGGCCAAGGCATCCGACAAT
The DNA here is from genome assembly GCF_030824335.1 of Azonexus sp. Taxonomy (GTDB): domain Bacteria; phylum Pseudomonadota; class Gammaproteobacteria; order Burkholderiales; family Rhodocyclaceae; genus Azonexus. Next base: position 140,764 of record NZ_JAVBXX010000006.1, on the reverse strand, counting down.
CATTTGCCCTTGCTGGCATCCTTGATGTTTTCTTTCAAGTCACCGTAGGCCGCCTGAACTTTACCGCCAGATTTCTGAAGCTTTCCTTCCAGCTCCAGATCGTCGTTGCCGACGAGCTTGCCAGCGACTTCCTTGACTTTGCCTTTGGCTTCTTCGATACGACCCGCAGCTTGATCCTTGTTCATGGTGTGCTCCTGAAAATGAAATTGATTGAGGGCATCAGTGGCGAAAATGCGCTATAGCAACTGAGTTGGAGAGAATAGGCCGGGCACTGCCAGCAATCGGTGCGCTAGCACACCCATGGCGAACAAACTCGCCAATATGCTTGAACAAACGGCAAAGCAAGGAACTTGGCTCAACGCTCAAACGAAATGCTGAAACAGCCCCAGGCAGAACACGCGCATGCCGGACGTGGACAAAAAAAGGGAGGCCTCGGCCTCCCCCTTTGCTTCAAGACAGTAAATGCTTAGTCCTTTTTCTGGGTGTCCAGACGGAACTTCACATAGCTGCCCGGTGCTGGTTCAATAACCTTCAGCGCACCAGCTTCGGCATTGCGCGCCGGCACCTTGGCACTGCCACCTGGCAGGCTGGTGACCCACTGATGCCAGTGCGTCCACCAGGAACCTGCATTTTGCGTGGCGCCGGCGAGGAAATCGTCCGGACTTTCCGGCAGATTGCCGTCGGTCGCGTCATTGGTCCAGAAACCATACTTGTTGGCAGCTGGCGGATTGACGATACCGGCGATGTGGCCGGAACCACCCAGCACGAACTTGGTATTGCCGGATGGCAGACGGGCACCCATGTAGGTGCTCTTCCACGGGGCAATGTGATCTTCGATGGTCGAGATGAAATAACACGGGGTCTTGACCTTGCTGATGTCGATCTTGACGCCACCCAACGTGATGCCACCCGGTTCCTTGAGCAGGTTGTCCAGGTACATGTTGCGCAGGTAGAAGCTGTGCATGGCAGCCGGCATGCGCGTCGAATCGGAGTTCCAGTAAAGCAGGTCGAACGGGAACGGATCCTTGCCCATCAGGTAGTTGTTGACCACGAAAGACCAGATCAGGTCATTGGCGCGCAGCATGTTGAAGGTGCCGGCCATTTCCGAACCTTCGAGGAAACCGCGTTCGGCCATCTTCTTTTCCAGACCGGCGACAGCGCCTTCGTCGAGGAAGATGCCCAATTCGCCGGGTTCGGAGAAGTCGAGCATGGTCGTGAAGAAGGTGGCGGAATTGACCCGCTTGTCCTTCTTGGCGGCCATGTAGGCCAGCGTGGTCATGGTCAGCGTACCGCCCAGGCAATAGCCGGCCATGTTGACGCTGTCTTCGCCGGTATGGGCGCAAACCTGATTGACCGCTTCGAGCGAACCTTCGAGCAGGTAATTTTCGAAGGATTTTTTCGCCAGCTTCTCGTCTGGATTGATCCAGGACATGATGAAGGTGGTGTGGCCCTGGTTGGTTGCCCAGTTAACCAGCGAGTTCTTCTCGCGCAGATCGAGGATGTAGTACTTGTTGATCCACGGCGGCACGATCAGGAAAGGCTTCTTGTACTGGTCCGGGGTCTTCGGATCGTACTGGATCAACTGGAACAGTTCGTTCTGGAAAACCACCTTGCCCGGCGTCGTGGCGACGTTCTTGCCCATTTCGAAAGCCGAGGTATCGGTCATCCGGATGCGCAACTGGCCATCACCAGCCTCAACGTCGTGCAGCAGGTTGTTCAGACCCTTGATCAGGTTCTGGCCGTGGCTCTTGACCGTCTCGCGGAAGACTTCCGGATTGGTCATGGCAAAGTTGGACGGCGACAGCGCGTCGATGTACTGGCGGGTGAAAAAGTTGACCTTCTGCTGCGTCGCGTCATCCAGACCGTCGGTATCAGCCACCGTATCGTGGATGTGACGGGCGGCGATCAGGTAGGACTGCTTCATGAAGTCGAACAGGAAATGCTGCTCCCATTCCTCATCCTTGAAGCGATTGTCACCCTTCTTCGGCGCGGCAACCGGGGAAGCGTTCGGCATGCCCATCATCTTCATCATGGACCCCTGCCACAACGAGAAGTAGTCCCACATCATGTTCATCTGGGTCTGGGCAAGCTTGTACGGATTGGCCATCAGGCGTGCCGACAAATCCATGAAGGCCTTGGCCACGCCGAGTTCGTCGCTCGGTGCATCCGCGCCATCCTTGGCCTTCTTTTCCATGTACTGGGTGATGATGCGCGAGGCGCGCTGGGCGACTTCGGCATAGGTCTTGGCCATCTCGGCCGGGTTGGGCAGGTTATGGCCCGTTTCTTCGTTTTGTTGCGACATCAAAAACTCCCTCTGTCAGTGTGCGGCGGGTCGGTGCTGCAACCGCGAATAGCGAATCACCCCGTCGGCGTCGGTCTTGCGCGACAGCCGACCAGCTTGCTCAAGGTAGTTCAGATGGGCAATTGCTTCACCCATCGCGAACATCGTCTGGTGTGTATCGAGCGCCCGACCAAACAACACGTCGAGCGACTCAGCAGCGCTCTTTGGCGCCTCTTCACAGCTGTTCTCAAGAGCATGCAATCGTTCTTCGTGGTGCGCATGCAAGGCACCCACTCGCGCTTGCACCCCGGTAAAGGGCAAGCCGTGTGATGGTAAAACCAGGGTCTGTTGCGGGATTTCCCTTGCCATCTCGTCCAGCGAGTCCAGATACCAGCGCAATGCGTCAGCCTCCGGCGTAGCGGCAAAAACACTGATATTCGTGGAAATTCTTGGCAAAAGCATGTCTCCTGAAATTAACACGCCAAGTTCGGCACAGTAAAGCGCCATATGCTCGGGAGCATGACCATAACCGATATATATTTGCCAAGTGTGACAGCCAATGCGTAATACGTCGCCTTCTTTCACGCGCCGGTAGTATTCCGGCAGGGCCGGCACGGCTTTGCGATAACCGGAACCCCGAGTGGCAAACTTGGCGAGTTGTTCGCCGGCCAGCCCATGCTGGCGGAACTGCTCGACCATGAAGCGCGCCCCATGCCCGCCAACCTCGTGCCAAACGGCGTGTGCCGTCAGGAATTCGCCGGTCGTCATCCAAAGGCTGGCACCGGTTTCCGCCATCAACCAGCTGGCCAGTCCCAGATGGTCGGGATGGAAATGCGTGACGATTAGCCGCTTCACCGGACCATCGAGTGATTTCAGGATGTCCTGCCAGGTCGACCGCACAGCATCGTCGGGAAAGCCGGTATCGATGATGGTCCACCCATCGACATCGCGCAGCAGCCACAAATTGATATGGTCGAGCTGGAACGGAAGTGGCATGCGCAACCAGAATACCCCGGGAGCAACCTCGGTGAGCTCGCCGGCAGCGGGAATCTGGGGAAAAGGATATTGCAGGGACATGGCGTGAAAAAAAGACGGCGGGCATTCAAGTTACCATACGGTAGCGGATTGAAAAAACCCCTTTCTTCTGATTAACTTCGCGGCAACATCAGGAGACCGCATGAGCCAGTCGGCCATCACCTTTGCCATATCAGACCTCGCCCGGGAATTCGGCATCACGCCGCGCACCATCCGCTTCTGGGAAGACCAGGGCATCCTGGCGCCGGAGCGCGAAGGCAGCAAACGCATTTTCACGCGGCGCGACCGGGCACGGCTGAAAATGGCCCTGCGCGGCAAGCGCCTCGGCCTCTCCCTGGCCGAGATCAAGGACTTGATCGGCATGTACGACTCGACCGAGGACGACACACCGCAACTGCTCGAATGCCTGCGCATCATGGAAAAGCGGCGGGCGGCGCTGGAACAGCAAAGGGAAGACATCGAAGCGGTACTGGCGGAAATCGGGCAATTTGAAAAACTCTGTCGTGACGAATTGGCAAGGCGCAGCTAGTGTGTTTTTTTCCCGTGCATGTTGACGTTAACGTAAACGTCAATACAATCACAAAACACACTGCGCAAGCAGCACGGAGACCAAGCATGAACCAACGCACCGCCGACCCCCACTTTGCCGAACGCGTCCGCGCCAGTTTCGCCAAACAGCACGCGATGGATTTGATTCACGCGACGCTGCCGGTCGTTGAAGCCGGGCTGACGGAGATTCACCTGCCGCATTGGGAAGGCGTCGAGCAGCAGCACGGCTTCGTGCATGGCGGCGTGGTCGGCATGATCGCCGACTCGGCTGCCGGCTATGCGGCGATGACGCTGGTTTCGGCCTCGGCATCAGTGTTGACCGTGGAATACAAGATGAATCTGGTGGCCCCGGCCGATGGGGAAAAACTGATAGCCCGCGGCAAGGTGGTGCGCCCGGGAAAAACCCTGATCGTCACGCAAGCCGAAGTATTTGCCGTCAAGGACGGTCAGGAAAAGCTGTGTGCGCTGATGCAGCAGACCATCATGGTCATGCACGGCAAAACGGAAAAATAAACTTAAAACGGAGACAAACCATGCATATCCCTAGCCTCGACTTTGGCCTCGGCGAAGACATCAACCTGCTGCGCGACGCGGTAAAGGCATTTTCCGATGCCGAAATCGCACCGCGTGCCGCCGAAATCGACCGGATCAACGAATTCCCGGCCGACCTGTGGAAGAAATTCGGCGACATGGGCCTGCTCGGCATGACCGCCGGCGAAGAATACGGCGGCACCAACATGGGCTACCTGGCGCACATCGTCGCGCTGGAAGAAATTTCCCGCGCCTCGGCCTCGGTCGGCCTGTCCTACGGCGCGCACTCGAACCTGTGCGTGAACCAGATTCGCCGCAACGGCACGGAAGCGCAGCGACAAAAATATCTGCCCAAGCTGATTTCCGGCGAACACGTCGGCGCGCTGGCCATGTCCGAGCCGAATGCCGGTTCCGACGTGGTGTCGATGAAGCTGAAGGCCGAAAAGAAGGGTGACCGTTACCTGCTGAACGGTTCCAAGATGTGGATCACCAACGGCGGCGATGCCGACACCCTGGTGGTCTACGCCAAGACCGACCCGAACGCCGGGGCCAAGGGCATGACCGCCTTCATCGTCGAAAAGGGCATGAAGGGCTTCACGCACGGCACCCACCTCGACAAGCTGGGCATGCGCGGTTCCAACACCTTCCCGCTGTTTTTCGACGATTGTGAAGTGCCGGAAGAAAACGTGCTGGGCGGCGTCGGCAACGGCACCAAGGTATTGATGTCCGGTCTGGATTACGAGCGCGCCGTGTTGTGTGGCGGGCCACTCGGCATCATGGCGGCGTGCATGGATGTCGTTGTTCCCTTCATCCATGAACGCAAACAGTTTGGCCAGGCCATCGGCGAATTCCAGTTGATGCAGGGCAAGATCGCCGACATGTATTCGACCTGGATGGCCAACCGCGCTTATGTCTATGCCGTTGGCCGCGCCTGCGATGCCACCGACCATGCGCGCACCTTGCGCAAGGATGCCGCCGGCGCGATCCTCTACTCGGCCGAAAAAGCGACCTGGATGGCCGGCGAGGCAATCCAGACGCTGGGTGGCGTCGGTTACACCAACGAATATGCCACCGGCCGACTGTGGCGCGATGCGAAGCTCTACGAGATCGGAGCAGGCACTTCCGAAATCCGTAGAATGCTGATCGGTCGAGAACTTTTCGCCGAAACCGCATAAACACGCTCCCGCCGGCGCCCCCGGACGGGGCGCCGCAACAAGGAGCTAAACAGCATGACTGTCACCCTGCGCATACTTTCCGCCAACGATCCCGCCGCCCTGGAACAGGTGCGGCAGTATTTCCGCAACTATGCGGCCTGGCTGGGCGTCGACCTGTCGTACCAGAATTTCGACCAGGAAATGGCCTCGCTGCCCGGCGCCTACGCCGAGCCGGAGGGACGGCTGTTTTTTGCCGAAATCGACGGTCGACCGGCCGGCTGCGTCGGCATTCGTGCCTTCTCCGAAGGCATCTGCGAAATGAAGCGCCTGTACGTCACACCGGAGGAGCGCGGCTTGGGTATCGGCCGGACGCTCGCCGTAGCCGCCATCAAGGCAGCGCGGGAGATTGGCTACAAGCGCCTGCTGATCGATACGCTGCCCAACATGCGGATGGCCGTGAAGCTGTACCGCGAACTGGGCTTTACCGAAGCCCCCGCTTACTATCCCAGCCCGGTCGAAGGCACGATTTTCCTCGCCCTCGATCTGGAAAACTGGTCGGAAGAAGAAATCCGCAACGAAAACCTCTCGCACCTGTTCGATTACAACCGGGCCTGGGCCAAGCAGATGCAGGAAATCGACCCGGAATACTTCAATCGCCTGGCCCAGTTGCAAAGCCCGGAATTCCTGTGGATCGGCTGCTCCGACTCGCGCGTGCCAGCCAACCAGATCGTCGGCCTGCTGCCAGGCGAGGTTTTCGTTCATCGCAACGTTGCCAACGTCGTCGTCCATACCGACCTCAATTGTCTGTCGGTAATCCAGTACGCGGTCGATGTGCTCAAGGTCAAACACATCATGGTCGTCGGCCATTACGGCTGCGGCGGTGTGCTGGCAGCGCTGAACCGCGCCCGTGTCGGCGTCGTCGACCTGTGGCTGCGCCATGTCCATGACGTGCATAACAAGCATCTTGCTGCGGTCGACCTGCTGCCAGAAGCAAAAAGGCACGACCGGTTGTGCGAACTCAACGTCCTTGAGCAGGTGGTCAATGTCTGCCACAACCCGGTCGTCCAGGATGCCTGGCAGCGCGGCCAGCAACTGACCGTACATGGCTGGATCTACGGCCTGCAGGATGGACACATGCACGATCTCGGCATCACCGTCGATACGCTGACTGATTTACCCACCCGCTACGACGCCGCGCTGAAGGCGTTGGAAGCTTGATTCATACAATAATTTTTTTCCTGGAGAACTCAGCATGAACAATGACCCGATTGTTATCGTTTCCGCGGCTCGTACCGCCATGGGCGCCTTTCAGGGTGGCTTTGCCGGCCTGACTGCCGCCAATCTCGGTGCCGAAGCGATCAAGGCCGCCGTCGCCCGCGCCGGCATCGACGCCAATTTGATTGAAGAAGTCCTGATGGGCTGCGTATTGCAAGCCGGTCAAGGTCAGGCCCCGGCCCGTCAAGCCGCCTTGCAGGCCGGCCTGCCGCTGTCGGCCGGTTGCGCCACCATCCACAAGGTCTGTGGTTCGGCGATGAAGGCGACCATGCTCGGCCACGACGGCATTCTCGCCGGGTCCTACGGCGCCGCCGTGGTCGGCGGCATGGAGTCGATGACCAACGCCCCCTACCTGCTGCCGAAAGCGCGCGGCGGTTATCGCCTCGGTCACGGCCAGATGTTCGACCACATGTTCATGGACGGTCTGGAAGACGCCTACAGCAAGGAAACCCGTGGCCGCCTGATGGGCACATTTGCCGAAGAGTGTGCGACCACTTACGGCTTCACCCGTGAAGCGCAGGACGCCTACGCCGTGCAATCGACAACCCGTGCCATCGAAGCCAGCAACAACGGCAGCTTCAATTGGGAAATCACCCCGGTCACCGTCGCCGGGCGCAAGGGCGATGTCGTCATCGACAAGGATGAAGGCCCGTTTGCGGTCAACGTCGACAAAATCCCGACTTTGAAGCCGGCATTCAAGAAGGACGGCACGGTCACCGCCGCCAATTCCTCGTCGATTTCCGATGGCGCTGCCGCCATGGTGCTGATGCGCGAATCGCAAGCTGCCAAGCTGGGCCTCGCCCCGATTGCCCGCATCGTCGCCCACACCACGCATGCCGGCGTGCCGGCGCTGTTCCCGTCGGCCCCGGTCGGCGCAATGCAGAAATTGTTCGCCAAAACCGGGTGGACCGCAGAATCGGTCGATCTGTTCGAAGTCAACGAAGCCTTCGCTGTCGTCGCCATGGCAGCACTGCATGACCTCAAGCTCGACCCGGCCAAGGTCAACGTGCATGGCGGCGCCTGCGCGCTCGGCCACCCGATTGGTGCGTCCGGCGCGCGTATCGTCGTCACGCTGCTCGGCGCACTGAAGAAGTACGGCAAGAAGCGCGGCGTCGCGTCCCTGTGCATCGGCGGTGGCGAAGCCACGGCCCTCGCAGTGGAAATGCTCTAAGTGCCGCAGACCCGTTCGCTGACCTACACCAAACTCGTGGCCGCGATGGCCATGTGGGGCGGCACGTGGATTGCCGGGCGGGTCATTGCGCAAGAGCTTTCCGCACCGCTGGCCGTCGCCTCGCTGCGCTTCGCACTGGCCGGGCTGGTCATTGCCGGCGTGATGCTGGCCACCGGCGGCAACATTCCCTTGCCGCAAGGCAAGCGCGAATGGGGACTGGTCTGGGCGCTGGGCTTTTTCGGCATCTTTCTTTACGGCCTGTGTTTCTTTTTCGGCCTGCAACACATCACGGCCGGGCGCGGCGCGCTGGTCGTCGCGCTCAACCCGGTGGTCATCGTGATCTTCGCCTGGCTGCTCGGCAAGGAAAGAATGAATCCGCGCAAGGCGCTGGGCAGCCTGATCGCCCTCGCCGGCTGCCTGACGGTGATCGGCAACGGCGACCCGCTGGCCCTGCTGCACGGCACGGTCGGCATCGGCGAATTGCTGATCGTCGGCTGCGTCGTCACCTGGACCGCCTATACCTTCATCGGCTGGCGGGCGACCGGTTTGTTCTCGGCGCAGGCGACGACGCTCTACGCCAGCTTCACCGGCGCCATCCTGCTCGGGCTGGCGGCACTGGTGCAAGGCCATATCGATCTGAGCGCCTGGTCCTGGCGGGTGTGGAGCGGCATGTTCTTCCTCGCCATCTTCGGCACCGCCATCGCCTACACCTGGTTTACCGAAGCCGTGCACAAACTCGGGGCCGGCCACGCCTCGGTGTTCATCAATCTGGTACCGGTCTTCGCCGTGCTGCAAGCCGCCGTCCTGCTCGACGAGCGCCTCGGCCTGCCGGTGCTATTCGGCGGACTGCTGGTGATTGCCGGCGTCTGGCTAACCACATTACAAAAAAATTCTCTGGAGAAAACAGCATGATTCTGACGCAAGAACAGGAAATGATCCGTGACACCATGCGCGCCTTCGCGCAGGAGCGTCTCGCCCCCTTCGCCGCCGAATGGGACAAGAACCACACCTTCCCGGCCGACGCGCTGAAGGAACTGGGCGAACTCGGCGCACTGGGCATGGTCGTGCCCGAAGAGTGGGACGGCGCCGGCATGGATTACATGTCGCTGGTGCTGACGCTGGAAGAAATCGCCGCCGGCGACGGCGCCACCTCGACCATCGTCTCGGTGCAAAACTCGCTGGCCTGCGGCATCACGCAGAAATACGGCACCGACGCGCAGAAAGAAGAATGGCTGAAGCCGCTGGCCCGGGGCGAAAAGCTCGGCTGTTTCTGCCTGACCGAGCCGCACACCGGTTCCGACGCGGCCGCGATCACCACCCGCGCCGACCGTGATGGCGATCATTTCGTACTCAACGGCGTCAAGCAGTTCATCACCACCGGCAAATACGCCCAGATGGCCATCGTCTTCGCTGTCACCGACAAGGCGGCCGGCAAGAAGGGCATTTCCTGCTTCCTGATCCCGACCGCGACGCCGGGTTTCATCGTCGGCCGCACCGAAGACAAGATGGGCCAGCACGCTTCCGATACCGTGCAGATCATCCTGGAAAACTGCCGCGTGCCGGCTTCCGCGCTGCTCGGCAAGGAAGGCGAAGGCTACAAGATCGCGCTGTCCAATTTGGAGGCAGGCCGGATCGGCATCGCCGCCCAGAGCATCGGCATGGCCCGCGCTGCGTTTGAAGCCGCCGTGCGTTACGCCAAGGAACGCGTCACTTTCGGTGTGCCGATCATCGAACACCAGGCGGTCAATTTCAAACTGGCCGACATGAACACGCTGCTCGACGCAGCCCGCCTGATGGTCTGGCGCGCCGCCCAGTTGAAAGACGCCGGCAAGCCCTGCCTGAAGGAAGCCTCGATGGCCAAGATGTTCGCCTCCGAAGCCGCCGAGAAGATCGCTTCCGACGCCATCCAGATTCACGGCGGCGTCGGCTACACCAGCGACTTCCCGGTCGAACGCATCTACCGCGACGTGCGTATCTGCCAGATTTACGAAGGCGCCAACGACATCCAGCGGCTGGTCATCGGGCGCAGCATCGCCAACGAGTAAATTTCAGCAAAATCTGCGGTCGACCGGGAAAAAAGACAAAAAACCGGCGGCCGCAGCCAACCGAACTACCAGGAGACAAAGATGACCGCATCCGCAAAAACCCCGCTCGATTTTTACTTCGACTTCTCCAGCCCCTACGGCTACCTGCTGGCCGAGAAAATCGACGCCGTCGCAGCGCAACACGGGCGCAGCGTGAACTGGCACCCGATCCTGCTCGGCGTGATTTTCCAGGCCACCGGCTCGCGCCCGCCGGCCGACGGCGAAAGCGCCAAGGCCAAGTATGTCTACAAAGATTTCCACCGTTCGGCCCGCCACATGGGCGTGCCCTACAACCCGCCGTCACGCTTCCCGCTGCCGACGCAGAACGCCGCCCGTGCCTTCTACTGGCTGCAGACGCAGGATGCGGCACTGGCCAAGCAATTTGCCCAGGCTACCTATCGCGCCTTCTTTGTCGACGACCGGGACATTTCCGCCCCTGACACGGTGCTGGAAATTGCCGGAAAACAGGGTGTCGACCGCGAGAAGCTGGCGACCGCGCTGCAAACGCCGGAAATCAAGGCCTGCCTGAAGGACGCCTGCGAGCTGGCACTGGCCATCGGTGTCTTCGGGTCGCCGCACGTGATCATCGACGGCGAACATTTCTTCGGTGCCGACCGTCTGCCGCAGATCGAACACTGGCTGCAAAGCGGCGGCTTTTAAGCACCGGCTTCCGCGACAACCATGAAAAGCCTCTGCGTCTTTTGCGGCTCCAATGCCGGCCACAATCCGATCTACCGTGCCGAAGCGGAAAAGCTCGGCCGCCTGCTGGCAGCCCGCCAGATCGAACTGGTCTACGGCGCCGGCAATATCGGGCTAATGGGCGCCGTCGCCGACGCCTGCCTGGACGCCGGTGGCAAAGTCACCGGGATCATTCCTGAAGCGCTGGTCGGCAAGGAAGTGGCCGGTCGCCCGGTCGATCACCGGGCGCTGACCCGGCTCGAAGTGGTCGATTCGATGCACACCCGCAAGGCGCGCATGGCCGAGTTGTCCGATGGTTTCATCGCGCTGCCCGGCGGCTTCGGCACCTTCGAGGAGTTTTGCGAAATCCTGACCTGGGGACAGCTCGGGTTCCACGTGAAACCAATGGGCCTGCTCAACATCAACGGCTTCTACGACCCGCTGCTGGCCTTGTTCGATCACGCCGTCAGCGAAGGCTTCCTGCGCGCACCCAACCGGGCGATGGCGCTGGTCAGCAGCGACATCGACGACTTGCTGGAGCAAATGGCCAACTACCGGCCAGAGCCGGTCAGCAAATGGTTGAAAGAGGAAAAAGACTTGTAAGTTAGACAGTTGCACATCGGCAAAGCCGACCATCATTCAGGACACACAAGAGAAAAAAGCGAGGAGACATGACTACCCTGAAAACCCAACTCAATCCGCGAGCGGCTGATTTCCAGGCCAACGCGGCAGCCATGCAGACGGTCGTTGCCGATCTGCATGACAAGGTCGAGAAGATCGCCCTCGGCGGTCCGGAAGCGGCACGCCAGAAGCACCTGGCGCGCGGCAAATTGCTGCCGCGCGAACGGGTCAACGGCCTGCTCGACCCCGGCACACCCTTCCTCGAGATCGGCCAGTTCGCGGCCTACGGCATGTACGGCGGCGATGTACCGGCCGCCTCGGTGATCGCCGGCATCGGCCGCGTCGAAGGCGTCGAATGCATGATCGTCGCCAACGACGCGACGGTGAAAGGCGGCACTTATTACCCGTTGACCGTGAAAAAGCACCTGCGGGCGCAGGAAATCGCGCTGGAAAACCGCCTGCCCTGCGTCTATCTGGTCGATTCCGGCGGCGCCTTCCTGCCCATGCAGGACGAGGTCTTCCCGGACAAGGAACACTTCGGCCGCATTTTCTTCAATCAGGCCAACCTGTCGGCGCAAGGCATTCCGCAGATCGCCGCCGTGCTCGGCTCGTGTACCGCCGGTGGCGCCTACGTGCCGGCGATGTGCGACGAGTCGATCATCGTCAAGAATCAGGGCACCATCTTTTTGGGCGGCCCGCCGCTGGTCAAGGCGGCAACTGGTGAAGTCGTTTCGGCCGAAGACCTCGGCGGAGCCGACGTGCATACGCGCATCTCCGGCGTGGTCGACCATCTGGCGGAGAACGACGCGCACGCACTGGCCATCGCCCGGCGCATCATCAAGGACCTGAACTGGAAAAAGGCCCCGCCGGTCACGTTGACCGCACCCGTGCCGCCGCGTTATCCGGCGCAGGAACTGTACGGCGTCATTCCGACCGACAGCAAGAAGCCGTTCGACGTGCGCGAAATCATCGCCCGCATCGTCGACGACTCCGATTTCGACGAATTCAAGGCCCGTTACGGCACCACGCTGGTCTGCGGTTTTGCGCGGATTTTCGGCTACCCGGTCGGTATCGTCGCCAATAACGGCATCTTGTTCTCCGAATCCGCACTGAAAGGCGCACATTTCATCGAACTGTGCGCCCAGCGCGGCATTCCGCTGGTCTTCCTGCAGAACATCACCGGCTTCATGGTCGGTCGCAAGTACGAAAACGGCGGCATCGCCCGTGACGGCGCCAAGATGGTCACCGCCGTGGCTACCGCCAAGGTGCCGAAATTCACCGTGGTGATCGGTGGTTCGTTCGGCGCCGGCAATTACGGCATGTGCGGCCGCGCCTATTCGCCGCGCTTCCTGTGGATGTGGCCGAACGCCCGCATCTCGGTGATGGGTGGCGAACAGGCGGCCGGCGTGCTGGCCACCGTCAAGCGCGACGGCCTGGAAGCCAACGGCAAGACCTGGAGCGCCGAGGAAGAAGCGGCCTTCAAGGACCCGATCCGCGAGCAATACGAAACGCAGGGCCACCCCTACTACGCCAGCGCCCGCCTGTGGGACGACGGCATCATCGACCCGGCCGATACCCGCCGCGTCCTTGGTCTCGGTCTGTCCGCCTCGATGAATGCCCCGGCCGAAGAAACGAAATTCGGCATCTTCCGGATGTAAGGAAAAAACATGTTTACGACTTTGGAAATTGAACTCGCCGGCCCGGTGGCCACCATCTGGATGAACCGCCCGGACATGCACAATGCCTTCGACGAAATCCTGATCGCCGAACTGACTGCCGCCTGCATTGCACTTGACGACGACAACGATGTACGCGTCGTCGTCCTCGCCGGTCGCGGCAAGAGCTTCTCGGCCGGGGCCGATTTGAACTGGATGAAACGCGCCGCCAATAACGGCGTCGACGACAACCTGAACGACGCCCGCGCGCTGGCCAGAATGCTGCGTGTGCTGGCCGAAATGAAGAAGCCGACGATTGCCCGCGTGCAAGGTGCCGCACTGGGTGGCGGCACCGGCCTGACGGCCGCCTGCGATATTGCCGTGGCCTCGACAAAGGCGATTTTCGCCACTTCGGAAGTCAAGTTCGGCATCATCCCGTCGGCCATCAGCCCCTACGTCGTGCGCGCCATCGGCGCCCGCCAGGCTTACCGCTACTTCCAGTCGGCCGAGCGCATCGACGCCGCCCGCGCCCGTGAAATCGGCCTGGTCCACGAAGCGGTCGAACCGGAACAACTCGACGCCAAGGTACAGGAAATCGCCACCGCGCTGATCCAGGGCGGCCCGCTGGCTCAGGCTGCGGCCAAGGACCTGATCCGAGCCGTGGACAACAAGCCGATCAACGACAACGTGGTCGAAGACACGGCCCACCGCATTGCCCACCTGCGCGCCACACCGGAAGCCCGCGACGGCATCGCCGCCTTCCTCGACAAACGCCAGCCCGCCTGGCTCGCGGAGTAAATGGCCATGTTCAGTAAAATCCTGATTGCCAACCGGGGCGAGATTGCTTGTCGCGTCATCAAGACGGCGCGGCGCATGGGCATCCGCACCGTTGCCGTGTATTCCGAAGCCGATGCCAACGCCCGTCACGTGCGTCTGGCCGACGAAGCCGTGCTGCTCGGCCCGGCCGCCGCCCGCGAATCCTATCTGGTCGCCGACAAGATCATCGACGCCTGCAAGCGCACCGGTGCCCAAGCCGTCCATCCCGGCTACGGCTTCCTGTCGGAAAACGCCGACTTCGCCGATGCACTGGCCGCCAACGGCATTGCCTTCATCGGCCCGCCGGCTTCCGCGATTCGCGCCATGGGCTCGAAATCCGAAGCCAAGAAATTGATGGGCAAAGCCGCCGTCCCGCTGACCCCGGGTTATCACGGCGACGACCAGACGCCGGCATTGCTGCACAAGGAAGCCGATGCCATCGGCTACCCGGTGCTGATCAAGGCGGCCGCCGGCGGTGGTGGCAAGGGCATGCGATTGGTCGACAAAAGCGACGACTTTCCCGATGCACTGGCCTCGTGCAAACGCGAAGCGATTTCCAGCTTCGGCGACGATCATGTGCTGATCGAAAAGTACATCACCAAGCCGCGGCACATCGAAATCCAGGTGTTTGCCGACAGCCAGGGCAACTGCGTCTATCTGTTCGAGCGCGACTGCTCGGTGCAACGACGCCACCAGAAGGTTCTGGAAGAAGCGCCGGCGCCGGGCATGACGCTTGAGCGCCGCCGCCAGATGGGCGAAGCGGCGGTCGCCGCAGCCAAGGCAGTCGGCTATGTCGGCGCCGGCACGGTCGAATTCATCGCCAATCAGGACGGTTCGTTCTATTTCATGGAAATGAACACCCGCCTGCAGGTCGAGCACCCGGTGACCGAAATGATCACCGGGCAGGATCTGGTCGAATGGCAACTGCGCGTCGCCGCCGGCCAGTCGCTGCCGCTGGCCCAGGAACAATTGCAGATTCGCGGCCATGCGCTGGAAGCCCGGATTTACGCCGAAGACGCCAACAAGGGTTTCCTGCCCGCCACCGGCAAGCTGATTCGGCTCGTCCCGCCGGCCGACAGCGTCAATGTGCGGGTCGATACCGGGATCGAGGAAGGCGACGAAATCACGCCTTACTACGACCCGATGATCGCCAAGCTGATCGTCTGGGATGAAACCCGCGACGCCGCGCTGGCCCGCATGCGCAAGGCGCTGGCCGATTACCGGGTGGCCGGCCTGACGACCAATATCGATTTCCTGTCGCGCCTCGTCGCCTGCCCGGCTTTCGCCAGTGCCGACCTCGACACCGGCCTGATCGAACGGCAAAAGGAATTCCTCTTCCCGGCCATCCAGGCCGTGCCGCGCGATGCGCTGCTCGTCGCCACAGTCGGCGAACTGTTGTGGGAACAGCATCAGGCCAGACAGGCGGCGCAGCACAGCGGCGACCCATACTCGCCTTGGCACGCCCGCGACGGCTGGCGGATGAATTCGTCGTCGGCGCGCAGCATCAGTTTCAAGGACGGCGACACGCTGGTCGATGCGCACGTCCGCTATCTCGGCGAGCATTGGGCGATCACGCTGGGCGGCGAAACCACGCTGGCCCGCGGCAAGAAACTGGAAGGCGATCGCTTTGCCGTCGAACTCGACGACCGCCGCCTGATTGCCAGCGTCGTCGTTTCGCAGGATTCCACGGTCGACAACCGGCGCAGCATCTTTTTGCAGGGAAGCACGTACTCACTTCTGCGCGACGACCCGTTACACCGTGTCGACGCTGGCGACAGCCACGGCGGCGGCCTGACCGCACCAATGCCCGGCAAGGTCGTCGCCCTGCTCGCCCACCCCGGCCAGAAAGTGGAAAAAGGCACGCCGCTGCTCATTCTCGAAGCGATGAAAATGGAACACACCATCACCGCCCCCGCCGCCGGTACCGTCAAGGCATTCTGCTACGCGGCCGGCGAACAGGTCAGCGATGGCGCGGCGCTGGTTGAGTTCGAGACCGTCGCAGGATAACTTGCCCACCCTGAAGGTTGGTGCTACTTTGGTAACACCAACCTCGGAGAACCCTCATGGCGACCACCTCACTCAAACTTTCGGATGAACTGAAACAACGCGCCATTGCCGCAGCCGAGCAGCAAGGCATGTCACCGCACGCCTTCATGGTCAGCGCCATCGAACAGGCAGCATCAGCCGCCGAGTTGAGACGGGGCTTTGTCAATGACGCTTTGGCAGCGCGGGAAGAAATGCTCAGGTCTGGAGAAGGCTACGATGCCAGTGATGTACGCGCCTACTTCCAGGCGAGACTCGCTGGCGATGACCCACAGCTTCCCCAGCCCAAAAAATGGCGACCCTGAGCTACTCACCCTCGGCTATCGCCGACATCAGCCATCTGACTGATTTTCTGGCGGAATCAGATCCAATCGCAGCAAGGGAGACCTTTGCGTTGATCGATGAAGCCATCTCGATTCTGGCTCGTCATCCATTGATCGGGCGCCCGATCGACGACCACTTGCGGGAACTGGTCATTTCCCGCGGCAAAACGGGTTACGTTGCCCTATACAGTTTTGAAGCCCCGGAAGATGCCGTACTGATCCTCGCCATTCGCCACCAGCGTGAAGCTGGTTTTTGGCGTTGCTGAATCAACGGGGTCTGCCCCATTTACCCTTCCCTTGATAACGCTTGGCCTGGAGACGATCATGACCACCACTTCTCGGAAAATTTCCGATGAAACCAAGCGAACAAGACCAAATGGGTACATATGGATGGCTGCACAACAGTTTTTTAATGCTGCCGAACACTTATGGAATGCCGATGATATTGGCCTTGACCACTATGTCGGTCCGCTAATCGTAAATTACGCTTTTAGTTGTGAGTTGAGCCTTAAAGCATCTGAGGGACTCGTGAAATCCTCCAAAGTTACCCCCGAAGGACTTTTAATGGCGGTAAACACTGAGTCGGCTGTTCGTGGACATGACTTGTATACGATCTTCACTAAGTTAAAGCCAGAAACTCAGAATGCAATCGAAATAGGCTTTCTGGAATCGACAGAAATCCAGCTAGTTCCCTTGCTAAAAGAGTGCTCGAAATATTTCGAGCAGGGACGTTATTCGTTCGAACAAATTGGAGGCTCATACTCGTTATCTGGAGTGCGCACTCTCGCAAAAGGGCTGCTGGATTCAGTTATGGGCTTACGGTAAAGACCATCCTTAACGAACAACTATCCGGCCCCCTCGAGCGCAGACAGAAGTCATCAAGAACAACGGAACAAACACCATGAACCTACCCACCAAAGTAAAAATCGTCGAAGTCGGCCCGCGTGACGGGTTGCAGAACGAAAAAACCCTCGTCCCGAGCGAAACCAAGATCGAGTTGATCAACCGTCTGGCCGATGCCGGCCTGCGGGTCATTGAAGCGACGTCTTTCGTGTCGCCGAAATGGGTGCCGCAGATGGGCGACAACGCGCAGGTGCTGCAGGGCATCACGCGGCATCCTGCTACGGTCTACCCGGTTTTGGCGCCCAATTTGCAGGGTTTTGACGCAGCGGTGCAGGCCGGGGCAACGGAAGTCGCCATTTTTGCTGCGGCTTCCGAAAGTTTTTCCCGGAAAAACATCAATTGTTCCATCGTGGACAGCCTGAAACGCTTCGAACCGGTGGTTTGTGCGGCTTCGGCACTGGATATCAAGGTGCGCGGCTATGTGTCCTGTGTCGTCGGCTGTCCTTATGAAGGGGCCATCGATCCGGACAAAGTGGCCGAGGTGGCGCACACGCTGTTCGAGATGGGCTGCTATGAAGTCTCGCTCGGCGACACCGTCGGCGTCGGCAATCCAGCCTCGATCCAGCGCATGATCGAAGCTTGCGCCAAGCGCATTCCCGTTACCAAGCTGGCCGGGCATTATCACGACACCTATGGCATGGCGATTGCCAATATCTACGCTTCATTGCAGATGGGCATGGCAACGTTCGATGCGTCGGTTGCCGGACTGGGCGGCTGTCCCTACGCCAAGGGAGCATCCGGCAACGTGGCGACGGAGGATGTGGTTTATCTGTTACACGGATTGGGCATTGAAACCGGCATCGATCTGGCTAAACTGGCGCGTATCGGCGACTGGATTTCCAGTGCCATCAATCGCCCGAACGGTGCCAAAGCCGGTCGGGCAATCTGTGCCGGGACGACCGAGTGAGCCTTTTTTCTACCATTGCCGATCTGCTCAAACCCACCGCCCCCCCCGACCCCGAGGTGGCTGCCGCGCTGGATCGGGTGATCGGCATGGTGGACCCGCTGGTGCGCGCTGCGCCGCGCCTGGAAAAGCATTTGCTGGGCGCCGTCGAACATGCGCTGGGTTACTGCGACGAACTGGTCAGCGCCCTGCCCGGCCCGATCGAAATCAACCGGCGCAGTTTTGGCAACGACATGCTGGTGCATGCGCTGTTTGCCACGCCCAACGACATCGATGACATGCTGGGTCGCAGCCAGGCTGTCCGCGATTTTCTCGACCGTCCGGAATGCTGGGCCAGCGACTGCTTCTGCGCCATGTTGGCGGCGCGTAGGCAACAGAAGCGGCAGTTCGGCATGGCCCAACAGGGCGACATCATCCGCGCCGATGTGCCGCAGGAGGTGCTGTATTTTTCCGATCAGACCTTGATCGAACCGTGCTGCGACCTCGACACAACGCGCCATCGATTGCGCGCCAAGGCGCTGGAAAGCTTGCTGCGCACTTTCAACAGCCATGTCGAGACACTGCGCCATGAACGCGAACACTTGCGCGCTGACCTGTCGATCGAACATGCGCAGATTCTCGCCATCCAGCAGCGGCACGACGGTGACGAGGAGAAGAAACACACGCGGCATCTGGTCGAACTGGATGTCCATTTGCGCCAGAACGGCGAAGCCTTGATGCCGGAAAACCTGGTCGAAGTGCTGGTCGAATTCCTGCGTCACCCGGAAACCGCCCTGAGCCTGACACCAGTCAGCATCTGCATTGACCGCATGGGCATCGTTCAGGATGCTGGCAAAAGCAGCGCCGACGCACAAACCATCGTTTTCCCGGAACTTTCCAGTCGTGACAGGCGTCAGCATCTGGCAACGCTGGTCCGCATCTCGCGCGACGAAGCGCTGAATGCCGTCAATAAATCCCGCGAACGCCAGAAACGCTACATCATCATCTAATGCCAGCTTCCCCTTGCATCAATATCTGCCAAATGGACCCGGACAAGGAGTTTTGTCTGGGCTGCTTCCGCACGCTGGACGAAATCGCCCACTGGGCACGCAGCGACGAGCAGACCCAGCACGACATACTGGCTGCCGTAGCTATCCGACGCGAGGCACAGGAAGCTCAGGATCAGCAGCCTCAGTGAGCCTTGCCATGAACGAAAACCACGAAGAACGCTATCAATGTGTCGGCATCTGCATGAGTGACCCGGACTCCGGCTACTGCCTGGGCTGCGGTCGACCGCCAATGGAATCGCCCGGCATCGTGGCCGAAGCCGTCATGCCATCGGCCGACAGCGCCCACGCCGGCGATGACCCGGACACTCCGGAATAATGCCAACACTGCCTGACAGCCTGCTGGTTCTCGAACGCGGTTGGCTTTCCGCCAACAACATCCTGTGTTTCGACGGCGATCAGGCAACGCTGATCGACAGCGGCTACGTGACGCACGCCGAACAAACCGTGGCGCTGGTCGGCCAGGCCTTGGCCGGTCGACGCCTGAGCCGGCTGATCAACACCCACTCGCATTCCGATCATATCGGCGGCAATGCGGCCCTGCAGGCGGCTTTCGGCTGCGAAATCACCGTCCCGGCCGGCTTGCATGCGGTAATTGCCGAGTGGGATGAGAATGCCCTGCTGCTGTCGCCGCTCGGCCAGCAAGGCGCGCGTTTTCAGCACGACAAGACGCTCAGCGCCGGCGGCGAGCTGGAAATGGGCGGGCTGAACTGGCAGGCCATTGCCGTTCCCGGTCACGACATGGAAGCGCTGGCCTACTACAACCCGGAAAAACGCATCCTGATCTCCGGCGATGCGCTGTGGGAAAACGGCTTTGGCTTGATCTTTCCCGAATTGCTGGGCGAAGCCGACGGGATAACCGAAACGCGAGCAACGCTGGAAATGCTGGCTCGCCTGCCGATCGATATCGTGATTCCCGGCCACGGCGCACCGTTTTCTGCGGTCGACGAGGCGCTGGCCCGTGCTTTCCGCCGACTCGACAGTTTTGCCGCCAATCTCGACAAGATGGCCTGGCATGCGATCAAGGTACTGGTCGCCTTTGCCATGATGGAACGGCAAAGCCTGCCAGCCAGCGGGTTTGCCGCCTTTGTCCAGGGTATCCCCTTCGCCATCGACGTCAATCGGCGTTATCTCGGCCTGGCCGACGAGGTGCTGGTCCAGCGCATCGAACAGGAACTGATCCTCGTCGGGGCACTGCACCTGCGCGACGGCCTGCTGAGCGCCAAATAAGCGCTCGCTGAAGTTTTAGCCTTTGCCTTGTTTGGCGTTCAGGCCTTCGGCAGGGCGCGACGAATCAGGTGCGTCCAGTAGCTGACGCCGTGCACCAGCAGTTCATCGTTGAAGTCGTAATGCGGGTTGTGCAAGGTGCAACCGCCGGTGCCCGGGCCGTTGCCCAGCCAGACATAACAGCCCGGTTTTTCGCGCAGCATGTAGGCAAAATCCTCGGCCCCCATCGACGGCAGAATGTCGGTCAGCACCTTGTCCGGCCCAAACACCTCGCCCGCCACCGATTGACAGAATTTGGCCTCGTTAACGCTGTTGACCGTAGGCGGATAGCGATGGTCGAAAGCCACGCTGATCTGCGCCCCATTGGCTGAGGCGATGCCGCTGCACAGGCGCTCAATGGCACGCTCGACGCTGTCCTGCACGGCCGGCGTGAAAGTACGGATGGTGCCGCGCATCAGCACTTCCTCGGGAATGATGTTCCAGGCTTCGCCGGCGTGAAACTGGGTCACGCTGACCACGGCCGCATCGCACGGATGCAGCGTCCGGCTGACCACGGTCTGCAAGGCCTGCACCAGTTGCGCCCCGGTCACGATGGCGTCGATGCCCTGGTGCGGCATCGCGGCATGGCAGCCGTGGCCGCGTACCTTGATCTCGAAGCCGCAGGTGCCGGCCATCACCGGCCCGGGCATGACCATCATTTCACCGACCGGAATGCCCGGCCAGTTGTGCAGGCCGTACACGGATTCGACCGGGAATTGCTCGAACAAGCCATCCTCAATCATCACCGCCGCCCCGCCTTCCGACTCCTCGGCCGGCTGGAAAATGAAAACTGCCGTACCGTCGAACTCCGGGTTGTCCGCCAGATAGCGGGCGGCACCCAGCAACATGGCGGTATGGCCGTCGTGACCGCAGGCATGCATTTTTCCCGGATGCTTCGAGTGGTGCGGAAATTCGTTCAATTCACCGAGAGGCAAGGCGTCCATGTCGGCGCGCAGGCCGATCATCCGCGGTGAAGTCCCGGCCTTCAGCACACCGACCACACCAGTCCGCGCCAATCCACGATGCACTTCCAGGCCATAACGTTGCAACTCGCGGGCGACGATGTCTGAAGTCCTGTATTCGTCGAAGGCCAGTTCCGGGTGCGCGTGAATATCGCGGCGTATTGCGGTCAACTCGGCCAGAAAGGGTAAATCGAGCAGGGGAAGGGTTGCAGCCATGATGTCTCCTTTTCTGCCTATTATGCCGTGGCTTGCGGCAAGGCAGACCCTTCATTATGCTCTGTCTCATGGAACTCATACTGATCAGCGGCTTCTCCGGTTCCGGCAAGTCTGTTGCCCTGAACCTCCTCGAAGATTCGGGTTACTACTGTGTCGACAATTTGCCCGTAGCCATGCTGACCGTTCTTGTCCGCATGCTCCGGGAAGAAAAAGTAAGCAAGCTCGCCATCGCCATCGATGCCCGATCCGGCGGCGGTATCGAATTACTGCCGGAAAAGCTGGAAATACTCTCGGAAGACAACGTCCGTCACACCTTCCTGTTTCTTTATTCGAACGAAGAAACGCTGCTCAAGCGCTATTCGGAAACCCGGCGCCGCCATCCGCTGGCCTCGGACCAACAGACACTGGCCGAAGCGATTCATACCGAGAGCGAATTGCTCGCCCCGATTTCCAACCTCGGCCACCGCATCGATACCAGCGGGCTGAAAGCCAATGCCTTGCGCGAATGGGTGCGCCAGTTCATCGAAGCCGACGCCAGCCAGGGACTGACCTTGATGTTCCAGTCTTTCGGCTTCAAACACGGCATTCCGCTTGATGCCGATCTTGTGTTCGATGTGCGCTGCCTGCCCAACCCGTATTACACGCCCGAATTGCGTCCACTGACCGGGCGCGACCAACCGGTCATCGATTTTCTCGAAGGCGAACCCGACGTCTTGCGCATGCGGGCAGATATCGCGCGTTTCGTCAGTGACTGGCTGCCGAATTACATTCGCGACAACCGCAATTACCTGACAGTCGCTATCGGCTGTACCGGCGGCCAACACCGTTCGGTCTACCTGGCCGAAGTGCTGGCTGGCGAATTTTCCCATCAGGCCACCGCGCCGGTTCGTACACCTTTGCGTACACTCGTCCGGCATCGCACGCTGGCCGGCGCTTGATGCGCTGGCTTGCCCTGTTCCGGCCGGGCGACTGGCTGATTCTGTTGGGCGGCGGCGCATTGGTCGGACTAAGCATCCCGATGTTCTGGCAAGGCGGGCTGGCCGACCGAGCGATCATCCGGCAGGAAGGCCAGGTGTTTGCCGATATCGACCTCAAGACAAGAAAGCAGATCGAGGTGCCGGGACCACTGGGCAACACGCTGATTGCTGTCGAACCCGGGCGCGCCCGCGTCGTTTCCGACCCCGGTCCGCGGCAATATTGCGTCAAGCAAGGCTGGCTGATGCGGCCGGGCGAAATCGCCATCTGCGCTCCCAATCGCGTCAGCGTGCAAATCACCGGCCGGACCAAGGTCTATGACTCAATCAGTTACTGAACTCACCGTGACACCGGAAGACCGTCGCGTTGCCTGGCTGGCGACGGCGGCGGTCGGCCTGTCGCTGGTCGATGCAGCGATTCCCTCGCCGCTGCCCGGGGTCAAACCGGGGCTGGCCAACATCATCACGCTGGTCGTGCTGTTGCGCTACGGCTGGGGCACGGCAGTCTGGGTCAGCGTCCTGCGCGTGCTCGCCGGCAGCCTGCTGCTCGGCTATTTCCTCGCCCCCGGCTTCTTCCTGTCGCTGAGCGGGACCACGCTCAGCCTGCTCACCCTCGGTGCCGCCCGTCATCTGCCGGTGCGCTGGTTCGGACCGGTCAGCCTGTCGATCCTCGCGGCCTTCGCCCATATCGGCGGCCAGCTGTTGCTCGCCCGGCTCTGGCTGATTCCGCACGACGGGGTCTTCCTGCTGACGCCGGTGTTTGCCGGCGCGGCACTGGTGTTCGGCACCATCAACGGTCTGATCGCAGCTAAACTGCTGGCTGATACGCCCGCTACGGATTCCCCACGATGAGCAAAACCATCTGCCTCGCCCTGACCGGCGCTTCCGGCATGCCCTACGGCCTGCGCCTGCTGGAAAGCCTGCTGGCCGCCGGCTGTCGCGTGCAACTGCTGTATTCGCAGGCGGCGCAGATCGTCGCCCGCCAGGAAATGGATTTCGAACTGCCGTCACGGCCGGCCGACGCCCGGGCGGCGCTGATTTCGCGTTTTCCTGCGGTCGACCGCGAAAATCTGCAGGTTTTCGGCCGCGAGGAATGGTTCGCGCCGGTCGCCTCGGGCTCCAACCCGCCCGACGCGATGATCGTCTGCCCCTGTTCGATGGGCACGCTGGCATCGATCGCCCAGGGCCTGTCCGACAATCTGATCGAACGCGCTGCCGACGTCGTCCTCAAGGAAGGCCGCAAGCTGGTGCTGGTTCCACGTGAAACGCCGTTTTCGGCCATCCACCTGGAAAACATGCTGCGCCTGGTGCGGGCCGGCGCCATCATCCTGCCGCCCAACCCGGGCTTTTACCACCACCCGCAAAGCGTTCAGGACATCGTCGATTTCGTCGTCGCCCGCGTCCTCGATCAAGTCGGTGTCGCACACACGCTGATGCAACGCTGGGGCGAGGCGCACTGACATGGGCTGGTTCGATTTCATTCGCTCACCAGATGGCGGCAGTGTAGAAACGCTACGTATCCCACTGTTTCCACTCAATACCGTGCTCTTTCCCGGAGGCGTCCAGCCGCTGAAAATTTTCGAGCAACGCTATCTGGACATGGCCGCCACCTGCCTGAAAAACGGTTCGCCCTTCGGTATCTGCTTGATCGACAGCGGCAACGAAATCGGCGAGGCCGCGCTGCCGCATCTGGTCGGCACGCTGGCAACAATCGGCAACTGGGACATGGAGCAACTCGGCATCCTGATGATCAACGCCATCGGCGGCCGGCGCTTTCGCATTCTCGACCATGAGGTCGGCGCCAGCAAACTACTCGAAGCCACCGTCGAGTTGCTGATCGAACCAGAAGCCCCGTTGCCACAAAATCGCGAACGCCTGTTGCCGCTGCTGCAACGCATCATCAGCGACCTCGGCCCGGAACGCATCCCCGAACCGCACCGCTACGACGATGCTGCCTGGGTCGGCTACCGCATCATCGAAGTGCTACCGGTACAGAACCTGGCCAAACAGAAACTGCTGGAACTCGACGACCCGCTGGCCCGGCTGGAAATCCTGGAAAAATTCCTGGATCAGCGCAAACTGCTCGGCTGAACTTGGTGGGAAATGTTCGCTAATCGGCTACAAAATTTCATTTTCGCAGCCCTTGTCGGCAGCACGATCTGCTCAGCAAATGCGACAGACAATGCCCCCATCCCCGACTATCAGCGCGACACGCTCACCGGCAACTGGCACGGTCTGCGCAGCAATCTTTACCAGCGCGGAATCGCCGTGGAGGCCGGCTTCAAGCTCGACAGCTTCAACAACCTGAACCGTGGATTCGGCAGCGCTTCCCGCAGCATGAGCAACCTCGATCTGAAGCTGCGTGCCGACCTCGAAAAGCTCTGGGGCTGGGAGGATGGCACGGCCTATTTCCACCTGCTCGACAACCGGGGCGCAGGCATCAACGCACGAGAAATCGGCAGTTTGATAGGCGTTTCGAACATTGAGGTGCCGGTCGGTACGAGCAGGCTCTTCCATGCCTGGATTCAGCAAAGCTTCATGGCGGAACAGTGGTCCTTGCTGGCCGGACTTTATCCGGTCGACTCCGAATTCTCCGTCCTCGACTCTGCCAGCGTATTCATCAATCCCGCTTACGGCGTATCAGCCGACCTCGCCCTGACCAGAGGCCCATCGATCTTCAACAACTCGGCCGCCGGCATGCGCGTCAAATGGCAGGCCAGCGACCGTACCCGCTACGGAATGCTCGCACTGCTTGACGGCATACCCGGCGATCCGGCCAAACCCAAGGGCACGCACATCAAATTCGGCAAGCACGATGGGAACTTCACGATTGCTGAATTTGGCTGGATGCCCATCGAACAAGGCCATGTTTTCGAACCCAGCGACCCGGGCGATATCCTGCAGCCGCCGGAATTGAAATTGCACGAAAAACATGAAGGCGTTGCCAAATATGCCATCGGTGCATGGCGTTACAGCAACAAGGTTGATGACCAACTTGCGGTCGACCGCTTGGGCAACCCGAAAAAGAGAAACTCGTGGGGCGCCTACCTGCTAGCCGAACACTCACTGTGGAACCTGCAAGGCAATCCGGCACGCCAGGTCAACGGCTTGCTTCGTTACGCCTTCACCGATGGCAACTCAACCCCCATCAAGGCACAACTGAACCTCGGCATTGCCGTACGCGGGCTTCTAGCAACGAGACCCGATGACACCTTCGGCCTGGCCTGGACTACTGCCGGGCTAGCGAAAAAATACCGCAGCAGCCGGCAAGGGAATGACGGTCTGAACATGGCGCACGCCGAAAACGCCGCAGAACTGACCTACCGCATTTCAATCAACCACTGGCTGGCCATCCAACCAGACCTGCAATGGATTCATCATTCAGGTGGCGATGCCGGCGCCCGCAAAGCGCGTGCCGCAGGTATCCGCTTCGAAATCCTGCTCTGAAACCTATCGCGCATCGGCAAAGAAACGACTTGCTCCAGCATCGTTGCTCGCCAAACGGTAGTTGATCTCCAGCCTGCCCTCGCGATAAAAGGCAAAAACGTCACCGGTCCTCACCCCGTCCGAATCACAGGCGATATGCACATAACCCGACCCGGTCGACGCCGGTAAAGCGCGCGCCGTCGTCCTCGCGCACAGGTGTTGAGAATACCGTTGCACGCTGGCATATGGCGAAGAGGCGTACTGCAGCGTAGTCGATCCGTACTCGACAGCCAAAGTCGGCGCCGCATTGAATGCCAGCAGAACAAAAAATAGATATCGGTACATGACAATGAAACTCATGGAATGAACTGGGTGCATTAGAAGCAAATTCCATGAAAACTTCATGACAAAGGACTGGGCAACAAAAAAGCCAACCTGCGGGGTTGGCTTGTGCTTTCGACTTTCTGTATTTTGGAGCGGGCGAAGGGAATCGAAAACGTCGAACAGACGTTACAACCGACTACTTAGCATCTCCGTATTCAATGCAAATTATTAATAATCAACGCACTGCAGAAGAACTCTGAAGCACAGTTGGGGGCATCCGAGCGATCGACATTTGACTCGGCACTACCAAACTAGATTTCACTGTGACCAGACACGCTTAAGTGCGTCACCCAGCCCCTAAAAATATTGCCAACGGCATTCGTGAGAGAGTAGTCTTCAGCACACGTTAATAACTGAACCGCCCACGTATTGCGTGGATGGGTGAATAAAATACTTCATTATGCGAAACTTATTTAATGGCTACTATCGTCCATCAGACCAGCAATTCGATGAGATTTGGAAAACCGGCACAATTGCGTTAGACGCAAATGTTCTTCTTAACCTCTATCGATATTCTATCGATACTCGAGATCGATTAATTTCGATTCTCAAAGAGTTTAAATCGCGGCTATGGCTGCCTCATCAGGCAGCGCTCGAATTTCACAAAAACAGACTTCCGGTTATATTTGAACAACTGGATGCGTATGAAAAACTTGAGTCATTGTTAAAAAACAACAAGTCTGATTTAGAAAAAAAATTTGCTGATTTCAAGCGGCATCCAATCATTCGGATCGACTCCCTTGCAAGTCGACTCGAAAAAGGATTTGATTCTGCTTTGAAAAACTTAGATGAACATCGGCTTAAACACCCTCAAACTGATGAAGACTCAATTCTAAATACAATAACGGAGCTATTCGATGGTCGAGTTGGCGCCCCTTACGATGATGAGCGGCTAGCCAAGATATACAAGGATGGTGATATACGATATTCAAAATTAAAACCACCTGGTTACAAAGACGCACAAACCAAAAAAGATGACGGAAAGTTCGGGGATTTAATTATTTGGTTGCAAATGATTGATTATGGAAAACAAACAAAATCGCCATTAATCTTGGTTACCGACGATGTCAAAGAAGATTGGTGGTTGAGAATAAATGGCAAGACTATTGGACCGAGACCTGAACTGATCAGTGAAATGCAAAAGGAAGCATCAGTAGATTTCTATATCTACAAAACAGATCAATTTATGGAATACTCCAATAAATTCATCAAGAAAAGCATTTCTACTGCAGCTCTCAATGAAGTTAGGGATGTTCGTCGAAGGGCTATCTTTGATGCTTTGTTAAATAAAGATGATTATCTTGTTTCCGGCACTGCTCGTGAACAGCTTGTTTCTGGATATAACAGACTACTTGAGAAAAAATTAGCTATTGAAGCTGAATTAAAGGGCGTCGATAATGTAATTCAGATGGGGGTTTTTGAGGAAGACTCAAAAGACATGGCGCTGGTAATTGAAAAGGCTACCGACTTGCGGAATCAGCTAGCTTTGATCTCTGCTGAGATATCAAGTGTTTCAAAGGCGATCTCGATTAAGTCGGATAAGAATAACTACTTGAGCGCTTGGGAGTTAGTCAGTGATGGTGACCACAAAGATATTGGCAGAACACGACTTGCGGCATTAAAGGCCCTTCTCTCAAAACCAAATTGTTAGAAGCAAGACCATGCCAGCTCTCAGAGCCCGCACAATTGTGCATACCATTCTTGAACCGAACGATAGCTTCTAACCAGAAATCTACCAGACAACAAAAAAGCCAACCGCTTTTGGTTGGCTTTTTCTTTTGCAGATCAACGGCCTACGAGAATTCTATATGGAGCGGGCGATGGGAATCGAACCCACGGCTCTAGCTTGGGAAGCTAGGGTATTACCATTATACGACGCCCGCTCGGACGGCAAGGACGCGATTCTAAGCCTAGATCGCGTCCTGTTCAATGGCTCAATCGTCTTCAGCTATCGGCAAGTTTGCGGTATTGCCCGGCGTGGAACAGCAAAGGTGCCAATGCAGGCGATTCCGTGAAACGTTCGACGCGTCCGACAAAGATCAGATGATCGCCGCCTTCGTGGGCGGTTTCGTTGGCGACTTCGAAGGTGGCACAGCAGTCCGGAAAAACAGGGGCACCACCGGCACCGGCTTGCCAGGGCAAGCCGGCGAAGCGGTCGGCAGGCCAGGTGGCGAAACGGTTGGACAGATCCTGCTGACCAGCCGACAGGATATTGATGGCGTGGTGGCTGGCCTTGCGGAAGGCTTCCAGATTGTGCGAACCGTTATCCAGGCACCACAGCACCAGCGCCGGCTGCAAGGAAACGGCGGAAAAGGAATTGACCGTCAGACCGATTGGATGTCCATCCGGGTCGATGGCCGTAACGATGGCGATACCGGTGGCAAAGCGGCCGAGCGCGTTGCGCAGGGAACGGGTATCGGGAACGGGCTGGGTCATCTGGAATCGCTGCGGGAAAAAGGCCGTATTATCCCGGCTCGCCGATTCTGCGTCGAGATGAAATTTGCCGAAAGAACAAAGCTTTGCCCAACGCCTGATTGCCTGGCAAAAAACCGCCGGGCGCCATGACCTGCCCTGGCAGCAAACGCGCGACCCTTACCGGGTCTGGCTGTCTGAAATCATGCTGCAACAAACCCAGGTCGCGACGGTGATCCCCTATTACCAGCGTTTCCTCGCCAGCTTTCCCGACGTGGCGGCGCTGGCCAGCGCGCCGATCGAGCAAGTCATCGAGCATTGGGCCGGCCTCGGCTACTACGCACGGGCGCGCAATCTGCATCGCTGCGCGCAACAGATTGTTGCGGTCCACGGCGGAATTTTCCCGAAAACCGCCGCTGAACTGGCGGAATTACCCGGCATCGGCCGGTCGACCGCAGCCGCCATTGCGGCATTCAGCTTTGGGCAAAGGGCGGCGATTCTCGATGGCAACGTCAAACGTGTGCTGTGCCGGGGTTTTGGGATCGGTGGTTTTCCCGGTTCGGCACCGGTTGACCGCAAACTTTGGGAACTGGCCGAAACCTTGCTGCCGGAAAGCGCCATAGAGGCCTACACGCAAGGCTTGATGGACCTTGGGGCAACCTTGTGTACGCGCGGCACACCGCTCTGCCCGGCCTGCCCGTTCGGCGAAGATTGTGTCGCCAGGCGCGACGGGCGACAGAAGGAATTGCCGGAAGCGCGCCCGCGACCGAAGATTCCGGAACGCACATCAACTTTCGTGCTGATCACGGATGGCACGCATTTGCTGCTCGAACGCCGACCGCCCAGCGGACTGTGGGGCGGTCTGCTGGTGCCGCCGGAAGGTGAAGTGGATCAGGTTCTCGCGGCACGCGGACTGACCGTCAGCGAACGCCAGAACCTGCCAACCTTACGCCATGCCTTCACGCATTTTCGCCTGACCCTGCAGCCGGTGCTCTGTCACTTGCCCAGCCAGCCAGCGATGGTCGGCGAATCCGGTCAGGTGTGGATTGCACTGGATGCCGCAGTCAATGCCGGCGTACCGACGCCAATCCGCAAGCTGATCCAGTTACTGCTTCGCCCCGGGGCTTAAGCAGCCATGTACTTTACTGCCGGGCCGCCTTGGCCTCGGCACGTGCCTTGCGCTCGGCCACCTTGGCTTGATGTGCGGCCATCTTGCGCTCATGGGCTGCCGCTTGCTCAGCCTTGCGCTGCGCCCCCGTCTCGGCCTTGGCCGCTTTTTCAGCCAACGTCTGCTGGCGGCGCTGCTCGGCTGCGGCGCGCTCTGCACTGACCTGCTGCTCCCGGTTTTCCAGTTCGCTTTTGCGCTGTTCGGCCTCTTCCACCAAACGGACTTCGCGCGCCTTGGCCTGCTCGCGCTTGACCTCGCGCTCAAGCGCATTGGCCTCGACCTTCAGACTACGCATCTCCCGGGTTATCGCGTTATGTTCCTTACGCGCCTTGTCGATACAGGCATTGACCAGGAATTTCTGCTGACAGGCCTGAGTTTGCGCGGCGAACTCTGTATCCGCAGCCTTCTGACGCTGTTCGGCATCCGTCTGCATGCTGGCAGCCTGATTCAGACGCGCCGCCCAATCGACCTCCTCGGCCCAAACAGGCACAGCCATCATGACAAGCGTCAGCCCGGCAACCACTGATAGGGATCTATATTCCATTTTTCGTAACTTTCGACGTTGCTGATGCGATCCTGTTGTGACAGCGCCAGATCGATCAATTCCGGCCGGATATAGTGTTGCTGGCCGGTATGGTAAAAAACCTCGACCACCGGCTCAAGCAGCTTGTCTTCATTCTGTTCAACCACGACAGCCAGGCGCTTGCTCTCCAGCATGACCAGAGAACCGCTGGGATAGATACCAATCGAACGGATGAACGCATGCACCAACTGCACATCGAAATGATGGCCGCTCCACTCCAGCAGCTTTTTCAGCGCCAGCGTCGGCGGCATGCCCTTGTGGTACACCCGCTCCGAAGTAATGGCGTCGTAAACATCCACGATGGAAGCCATCTGGCCATAGGGTGAAATACGCTCCGCCGCCAAGTGGCCGGGATAACCCGAGCCATCGAAACGTTCATGATGCTCAGCCGTTACCTGCATGGCAATCCGGCTGATACCCGGCGTCTGCTCGAGGACCCGGACGCCCTCATCGACGTGATGCTGCATGTGGCCGAACTCTTCATCACTCAGCTTGCCCGGCTTGTTCAAGATCCGGTCAGATACCCGCGCCTTGCCCACATCGTGCAACAAGCCGCCGAGTGCCATTTCCTTGATCACCGGGCGCTCCAGCTTCATGCCGCGGCCAAAGGCAACGAGTAGCGCGCAGACGCTGACCGAATGGCGAAACGTATAGTCGTCGTGGTGTTTGAGACGGGCCAGCGGCAACAGTGCATCGTGGTTGCGGAAAATGGAATCGACCATCCCCTCGACCAGCGGCTCGACCCGATCCACCTGGATTTGCTGACCCAGGCGGACGTCATCCATCAGCGAACGCACCAGTTTGCTCGCTTCGCCCTGCAAACGACGCGCTCGGGCCGCCTCATCCTTGAGCGTGACGATCACCGGTTTGTCGGTTTTTTTCTCGGCGATTTTCTGCAACTGGCGTTCGAGGTCGGCATTGACCTCTGCTTGCGTCGGTGCCTCGCGCACATCTGCGCCTTTGAGCGTATCGATGTACAGCGTTCGGATACCGATATTTGCGACCTTCTCCACCGTCGCGGTATCGAAAACGTGAAACGATCCGGTCAGAAACGGATGATCCAGCCAGCCACAATTCAGATCGTGAATGTGCATTCCCGGTTTCAGCTGGTCGATGCGAATCTGCTTGATCATGCAGGAATTCTAGCAGCCCACCGTTATAATTCGGCCCCTCATGATAGCCCTGCGCCAACTCACTTTCGCCCGTGCCGGCCGCCCCTTGGTGGTCGATGCCAGCCTGCAACTCCATCCCGGATGGAAAATCGGCGTCGTCGGCGCCAACGGTTGTGGCAAGTCCAGCCTGTTCGCGCTGATCGCCGGAGAATTGCACGCCGAATCGGGCGATCTTGAACTGCCGGCCAGCTGGCAGATTGCCCGCGTCACGCAGGAAACCCCGGCGCTGCCCGATGCGGCGCTCGAATTTGTGCTCGATGGCGATACTGAATTGCGCCGCGTCGAACGCGAACTGGTCGCCGCTGAAGCCGCCGGCGATGGCGAGGCGATAGCGCATCTGCACACCCGCTTTGGCGAAATCGACGGTTATTCGGCCAAGGCCCGCGCTGCCGAAGTGCTGCATGGACTGGGCTTTTCCGATGCCGATTTCCTGCGCCCGGTCGCCGATTTTTCCGGTGGCTGGCGGGTACGGCTGAACCTCGCCCGCGCGCTCTCCTGCCGCGCCGACCTGTTGCTGCTCGACGAACCGACCAACCACCTCGACCTCGACGCCGTACTGTGGCTGGAGCAATGGCTGAAAAGCACGCCGGCGACGCTGTTGCTGATTTCGCACGATCGCGACTTTCTCGATGCCGTAGTCGGCCAGATCATCGCCATCGACCAGCAAAAACTGACGCTGACCAGCGGCGGCTATTCCGACTACGAGCGTGCCAAGGCCGCCCGACTGGCCGTCCAGCAATCGGCCTTTGCCGCCCAGCAGCGCGAAATCGCCAAGCTCAGCCGCTTCGTCGAACGCTTCAAGGCCAAGGCCACCAAGGCCCGGCAGGCGCAGAGCCGGGTCAAGATGCTCGAACGCATGGAAATCGTCGCCGCAGCGCATATCGATTCGCCGTTCAACTTCAGCTTCCGGCAGCCGGAAAACCTGCCCGATCCATTGCTCAGCATTGAAAATGCCTCCGCCGGCTACGTGGACCGCAAGATTCTCGAAAACATCACGCTGGTCCTGCGTCCGGGCTGCCGCATCGGCCTGCTCGGCCGCAACGGTGCCGGCAAATCGACCTTGATCAAGCTGCTGGCTGGCGCGGTGGCGCAACAAGGTGGCGAGCGCAAGGAAGCCAAGATGCTGAACATCGGCTACTTCGCCCAGCATCAACTGGAACAGCTGCGGCCGGACGAATCGCCACTGCAACACCTGCAGCGCCTCGAACCACTGACGCCGGAACAGGAACTGCGCAACTATCTGGGCGGCTTCGATTTTCGCGGCGACATGGCAGCGCGTGCCATCGAGCCGTTCTCCGGCGGGGAAAAATCCCGGCTCGCCCTGGCCCTGCTGATCCGCACCAAACCCAATCTGCTGCTGCTCGACGAGCCGACCAATCACCTCGACCTGGAAATGCGTGAGGCACTGACCTTCGCCATGCAGGAATTCGAGGGCGGCATGGTCGTCGTGTCGCACGACCGTCACTTGCTGCGCACCTGCGCCGATGAACTGCTGCTCGTCGATGCGGGCCGCGCTACGCCCTTCGATGGCGATCTCGACGATTACGCCGCCTGGCTCGCCGCCCAACGCAATGCAGAAAAAGTTGCGACCCCGGATGCCGCGGCCGAGAAGAACGAACGCCTGCAGCAACGTGCCGAAGCCAAGGCCAACCGGCAGGCGCTGCTCGCCGAACGGCGCAAGCTGAGCAAGGAAATCGAGCAACTCGACAAGAAACTGGCCAAATGGCACAGCGAAAAAGCCGCGCTTGACGTTCAATTCGCCGATCCCGAGTTTTATATTGCGGTCGACCGGGCAAAAAACGAAGAAATGCACCGCCAGGCCAGCGAACTGGGTGAGCAGATCGACACCGCCGAACTGCGCTGGCTGGAATTGCACGAAGCGCTGGACGCCCTGCCGGCTGTTGACTGATCGTCACTGACAATTGCCGGTTTTCTCCGCTTTTGCCTGATTTTGCCCGGTCGACCGCAGCAAATGCTGCGCAGGCTTCCAAACAAGCCCGACGGCATCAGGTAAAATTCCCGTTTTTCGAACTTTCCCGCTGGGAGCCATACCGTGCAAATCGTCTGCCTTGACCTCGAAGGGGTCCTCGTCCCTGAAATCTGGATCGAATTCGCCGAGCGCACCGGCATTCCCGAACTCAAGCGCACGACGCGCGACGAGCCGGATTACGACAAATTGATGAGCTATCGCCTGAACATCCTGCGCGAGCACAAGCTCGGCCTGCCGGACATCCAGAAGGTGATCGGCGAAATGGGTCCGATGCAGGGCGCGCGCGCCTTTTTGGACAAACTGCGCGAGGATTATCAGGTCATCATCCTGTCCGACACGTTCTACGAATTCGCCCACCCGCTGATGCGTCAGCTCGGCTGGCCGACGCTGTTCTGCCATTCGCTGGAAGCCGACGCGTCCGGCATGCTGGTCGCCTACCACCTGCGCATGCCGGATCAGAAGCGCGAAGCGGTCAAACGCTTCAAGGAACTGAACTTCAAGATCGTCGCTGCCGGCGATTCGTACAACGATACGGCCATGCTCGGCGAAGCCCACGGCGGCATCCTGTTCCATCCGCCGGAAAACGTCATCCGCGAATTCCCGCAGTTCCCGGTCGTCCTCAATTACGACGACCTGCGCACGGAAATCGACAAGGCTTTCGCTCGAGCCTGACGGCTCTGGCGCAAGCCTTCGGCGCGGCGCACCACTCCGGCTCGCTGCGCTCCCCGCCCCCCTGAGGGGGGCTATCTACCCCGTCCCAGGCACTCGTCAACATGCATAGCGACCGCTTCTACACGCTCTCCGCCTCCTGCCCGGACCAGGTCGGCATCATCGCCAAGGTTTCCGGCTTCATCGCACAACACGGTGGCTGGATACTTGAATCCAGCTTCCATGCCGACGATCTGACCGGTCGCTACTTCATGCGTATCGAGATCAAGGCCGATTCGCTGCCCTTCCTGCTCGCTGAATTCCGCGAGCGTTTTCGCAGCGAAGTCGGCGAACCCCTGTCGATGGACTGGCGGATCAACGACAGCGCCGTCAAGAAGCGCGTCGTCGTGCTGGTATCCAAGCAGGAACACTGCCTGTACGACCTGCTGGCGCGCTGGCAAGCCAAGGAACTCGACATCGAGATTCCCTGCGTCATTTCCAATCACGACACCTTCCGTGGTTTCGTCGAATGGCATGGCATCCCCTTCCACCACGTGCCGGTGAACAAGGACAACAAGGCCGGTGCCTACGCCGAGATGCAACGCATCTTCGACGATGTACGCGGCGATTCGATGGTCTTGGCCCGCTACATGCAAATCCTGTCGCCGGAACTATGCGATGCGCTGAGCGGCAAGATCATCAACATCCACCACAGCTTCCTGCCCAGCTTCGCCGGTGCCAAGCCCTACCATCAGGCCTACACGCGCGGCGTCAAACTGATCGGCGCTACCTGTCATTACGTGACCAGCGAACTGGATGCCGGACCGATCATCGAACAGGACGTCATCCGCATCGATCACTCGGATTCGCCGGAAGACATGGTGCGTTACGGCAAGGACATCGAGAAGACAGTTCTGGCACGCGGCCTGCGCTACCATCTGGAAGATCGTGTACTCGTCCACGGCAACAAGACCGTGGTTTTCCGCTGATGCTGATTTCCCGCCAAAATTCGCTGCTGCTCATCGTCGACATCCAGGCCAAGCTGGCACCGGCCATTTTTGACGCCGACGAGGTTGTACGCAACAACGTTCGCCTGCTTGAAGGCGCACGCCAGATGGGCGTGCCTGCCTTTGTTTCGGAACAGTACGTGCAAGGTCTTGGCCACAGTCTCGCGGCCATTCGAAATGCAGCCATCACCGATGTAATGGCCGATCCTGCGGTCAACGCCCGTTTTTTCGAGAAAACGCACTTTTCCTGTGCCGCCGAACCGGGCGTCGTCGATATGCTGCGTCTGGCGGGACGCCAGCAAATCATCCTGACCGGCACGGAAACGCATGTGTGCGTGCTGCAAAGTGCCCTTGGCCTGCTGGCTGCCGGTTTTTCCGTATTTCTCGTGGCCGATGCCGCATCCTCACGCACGCCTTTCAGCCGTCAGGCCGCCATCGACCGCATGCGTTCGGCCGGGGTAAATATCGTAACGACGGAAATGGTGCTTTTCGAGTGGCTGCACCGGGCTGCCACCGATGAATTCCGGGCCATGTTGCCGCTGATCAAATAAAACAGTCGCTGCTCCCGATACGAAAACCGCCTTGAAGGCGGTTTTTTTTGGCCAGAATCCGGGCAAAAAAATGGGCACCCGAGGGTGCCCAAAAGGAGAGAGATACTGATGGTAAAACTTAGTGGTGGTAAGCCGTTTCGCCGTGAGCGGTGAGGTCAAGACCTTCACGCTCTTCTTCTTCCGGCACACGCAGGCCGATCACCATATCAACCAGCTTGTAGGCCACCAGGGAAACCACACCGGACCAGATGATCACGGTACCGACACCCCAGATCTGCGCGGTAACCTGAGCAACCATATCGTACGGGGCAACAGCATTGGCCACGTAGTCATAGACGCCTGTACCACCCAGTTTCGGATCGGCAAACACGCCGGTCAGAATGGCACCCAGAATGCCGCCCAGGCCATGTACGCCGAACACGTCCAGCGAGTCATCGGCACCCAGCATGTGCTTCAGACCATTCACGCCCCACAGGCAGACGATACCGGACAGCAGACCGATGACGATGGCGCCCATCACACCGACAAAACCAGCAGCCGGCGTAATCGCTACCAGACCGGCAACCGCACCGGAAGCAGCACCCAGCATGGAAGGCTTGCCCTTGAAGATCCACTCGGCAAACATCCAGGACAATGCGGCACTAGCCGTTGCAACCCAGGTATTGACCATGGCCAGCGCAGCACCGCCAGAGGCTTCGAGCGCGGAACCGGCGTTGAAGCCGAACCAGCCGAACCACAGCAGCGAGGCACCGATCATCGTGAAAGTCAGGGAGTGCGGTGCCATGGCAACGCTGCCCAGACCGGTACGCTTGCCAATCATGTAGGCACCCACCAGGCCGGCGATTGCGGCATTGATGTGAACCACCGTACCACCGGCGAAGTCGAGCGCGCCCTTCTGGAACAGGAAGCCTGCCGTTGCACCGGCAGCTTCAGCAGCTGCGGCATCGATGTAGGCATCCGGACCCGCCCAATACCAGACCATGTGAGCCATCGGCAGGTAGGACAGGGTGAACCAGATCACCATGAAAACCAGAATGGCGGAGAACTTGGCACGTTCAGCAAAGGAACCGACGATCAGGCCGCAGGTAATGGCAGCAAAGGCGCCCTGGAAGATCACGAAAATCAGTTCCGAGATCACGACACCCTTGGTGAAGGTCGCACCGACGGATTCTATCGTCACCCCATTCAGGAAGAGCTTATCCAGCGTGCCGAAGAACGCATTGCCTTCGGTAAATGCCAGCGAATAGCCGTACACCACCCAGAGCACGGAGATCAACGAGAACACCGTGAATACCTGCATGAGGACGGACAACATGTTCTTGGCGCGAACCAGGCCACCATAGAACAGCGCCAGACCGGGGATCGACATCAGAATGACCATTGCCGCGCAAACCATGACCCAGGCGTTGTCGCCCTTGTCCGGCACGGGCGCTGGCGTGGCGGCGGCCGGTGCTGCAGCATCGGCCGCCGGGGCAGCAGCAGGAGCCGCTGCATCAGCAACAACGGCAGCAACCGGGGCTGCTTCCGCCGCTTTTTCTTCGGCCCAGGCCGGTGCCCCGAAGGACACCGCGCCCAACAGGGCCAGCATGGCAAAAATTCGTTTCATGTTAGAACTCCTTACAGAGCATCGCCGCCGGTTTCACCGGTGCGAATACGAACAACTTGTTCAAGATCGAAAACGAAAATCTTGCCGTCGCCGATCTTGCCGGTGCTGGCCGATTTCTCGATAGCTTCGATGACCTGATCGATCTGCTCTGCCTTGACGGCAGCCTCAAGCTTCACCTTCGGCAGGAAATCGACCACATACTCGGCGCCGCGATACAGCTCGGTATGGCCTTTCTGGCGACCAAAGCCCTTGACCTCGGTCACCGTGATGCCCTGTACGCCAATGGCGGACAGCGCCTCACGCACTTCGTCAAGCTTGAATGGCTTGATGATGGCAGTAACGAATTTCATGAGTGTTCCCCTATCTGGAAAAACCTGTTTTGCTCCGTCGGCGCGGGCCAAATTGCCGACGGAGGAGGGTCAAACGGAATTAAAAAGCTTTGGTAACGGAAAGAACGGCAATACCACGACCAGCATCCTTCATCTTGCTGCCGAAATTCAGGCCGCCAGCGCCGTTGTCAGAGTTGGAGTTGGTGAAGCAGTACGGCTGGAATGCCTTCTTGCAGTTGCCATCGGCGTTGGTATCGACGTAAGCCAGACCGACCACCCAACCGCTCAGATCCTTGGTCACGCCAACCTTCCAGTCGGTGTAGTCGCCGTTCTTGATGTTCTTGGCGTACAACTGGCCCAGGTGGCCGTTGACACCCCAGCCATTGCCCAGGTCATAGGTCAGGTTGGCTTCGAGGTAGCTGGTACCCGAGGTGCTCTTGCCTGCATCGTTGGCGGTGCCGCGCAGCGAGAAGTAGTCGTCGATTGAGTAGGAGTACTTGACGGACAGGAACTTCCAGGAAGCGCCCAGGTAGATTTCCTTGTTATTGACAGCACCCTTCTGGGCGCGGGTGTCGAAACCGCGCGCTTCAGAACCTGGGTAGTAGTAATAAATGGCGCCGACATCCAGGCCCAGATCACCGAACGAGGTGCGGTAGCCGCCGTAGAAGTCCATTTCCAGGTTGCCGTCAGGGAAACCGGCACCGGAAGAAACATTCGAGTTCCAGTTGCCGGCATAGAAGCCGCTGGAATGGGTGTAATCGATACCGCCTTGCAAAGCCGCCTTGCCAAAGGTCTGATCGATACCACGGAAGCGATAGCTGGAGAACAGACCAACGTTACCGGCAACCGTGTGCGGGCTGGCTTCTTCAGCAGCGGCAGCAACCTGAACAGCGGCCGGAGCTGCGAATGCGCCAACGAGGGCCAGAGCGATTAGGGATTTCTTCATGTTTTCTCTCCTGTAAGGAAAAGTGGATCAAGGATAAAAAATCTTTGTGCAACACAATAAAGCATGGCGCGTGCCAGCTATTTTTTCTATTTATATTCATAGAGCTATTCAAAACAAACGGTTTACGCACTTATTCAGAGCACCAATAAGGTGCAGTCACAAAGCGTTACGCACCAGCGCTGAGCCATGACGAAAAGCTGATCAAATACCCCTGTGCTAAACTGCTTCGCCTACGGAGGAAGAACATGCTCGACCCAAAAATACTGGAAGATTTCGGCGCCAAAATGAGCGCCCTGCTGGCCAACTCTCCGGCCAGAGACATCGAAAAAAATGCCAAGGCGATGGTCGGTGGCCTGCTTGGCAAGCTTGATCTGGTTACCCGTGAGGAATTCGACATCCAGGCCCAGGTCCTGGCCCGCACGCGGGAGCGCCTGCAGGCGCTGGAAGCCCGCGTCGAGGCACTGGAAAAATCCCGCAACAGCAGCGCTCAGTAAACCAGCATGGCGCTGGCCGTTGCGCTGAGCCGCGGACTCGATGGCCTGAACGCGCCACCGGTCACGGTCGAAGTGCATCTGGCCAACGGCCTGCCCGCACTGACGTTGGTTGGCCTCCCGGATGTTGAAGTGCGCGAGGCGCGCGACCGGGTGCGCGCCGCCATCGTCAATTCCGGCTTCGAATTTCCTGGCAAACGGATCACCGTCAATCTGGCGCCGGCCGACCTGCCCAAGGAATCCGGGCGCTTCGATCTGCCCATCGCGCTGGGCATACTCGCAGCCAGCGGGCAGATTCCCGCGGCCAAACTGGCCGCCTACGAGTTCGCCGGTGAGTTGTCGCTATCGGGCGAACTGCGCCCGGTACGCGGCGCGCTGGCCATGGCCCTGCATGCCGCTGGCGACGGAAAAATCTTCATCCTGCCGCAAGCCAGCGCCTGCGAAGCGGCACTGATCGGTCAGCAGAACATTCTCGGCGCCAGCTCCCTGCTCGCCGTTTGCGCGCATCTGGCCGAGCAGACGCATTTATTGCCCCCACCCGCGGTCGACCGTGAAATTTCCGAGATTTTCCCCGATCTGGCCGATGTACGCGGCCAGACCCAGGCCCGGCGGGTACTGGAAATCGCTGCTGCCGGCCAGCATTCTTTATTGATGCTCGGTCCGCCCGGTGCCGGCAAATCCATGCTGGCCGCCCGCCTGCCCGGCCTGATGCCGCCACTCAACGAAGCTGCCGCCCGCGCCTCCGCCGCTGTTTTGTCACTGGTCGGCGAGTTTCGGCCGGCCCGTTACGGTCAACGCATGTTTCGCAGCCCGCATCACACTGCTTCGGCGGTGGCGCTGGTTGGCGGCGGCAATCCACCGCGCCCCGGCGAAATCAGCCTGGCCCACCAAGGCATTCTGTTTCTTGATGAACTGACCGAATTCGACCGCAAGGTACTGGAAACCCTGCGCGAGCCGCTGGAAAGTGGCCGTGTGCACATTGCCCGCGCCGCCCGTCATGCCGAATTTCCGGCCGAATTCCAGCTGGTCGCCGCGATGAATCCCTGCCCTTGCGGCTACCACGGCTCCAGCCAGAAGCCGTGTCGCTGCACGCCGGAACAGGTCGCGCGCTATCGCGGAAAATTGTCTGGCCCATTCGTCGACCGCATTGATCTGGTCATTGAAGTGCCGGCCTTGCCGACCGAAGCCCTGAGCGGCAAAGCCGCAGGCGAATCGTCGGCCAGCGTGCGTCAGCGCGTCACCCACGCCTGGGCGACCCAGCAAAGCCGCCAGAACAAGGCCAACGCCCGCCTGAGCACACGCGAAATCGACGCCACTTGCCAGCCGGATGCGGCCGGTGCCGCGCTATTGCAGCAGGCGGCACAACGTCTCGGCCTGTCGGCCCGGGCCTGGCATCGCATCCTCAAGGTGGCGCGGACCATCGCCGATCTGGCCGACAGCGCCGACATTGGCGCGGCCCACGTGGCCGAAGCCATCCAGTACCGACGCTTCGCCCGGGATTGAACATGCCGCCCAATGTGCAACCCACGCCACGCAGCACCCGTGGCATCGCCTTGTTGCTCGCCTGCCTGGCGGCGCTCGGGCCATTTTCCATCGACACCTACCTGCCATCCTTTCCCGACATCGCCGACAAGCTTGACGCGACGACGCTCGAAGTCCAGCAGACGCTGGCCGTCTACCTGTTTTCCTTCGCCGCAATGACCTTGTGGCACGGCGCGATTGCCGACCGTTTCGGCCGCCGCCGGGTCATTCTGTGGGCGCTGGTCTTGTTCGGTCTGGCCTCGGCCGGCTGCACGCTGGCCACCAACATCGAGCAACTCTGGTTCTGGCGTGCCATGCAGGGCATGACGGCCGGCGCCGGCATCGTGATCAGCCGCGCCATCGTGCGCGACCTCTTTGACGGCGCCGACGCGCAGCGCCTGATGGCCCAGATCACCATGATGTTCGCCCTCGCCCCGGCGCTCGCCCCGGTCATTGGCGGCTGGCTGCAAACCTGGTTCGGCTGGCGTTCGGTTTTTGCCTTTCTGGTCGTGTCGACCGCAATATTGTGGCTGGCCTGCCTCAAATTGCTGCCGGAAACCCTGCCGCCGGAAAAGCGCCAGTCGCTGCGCCCGGGCTATCTTGCCGGCGCTTACTGGAAAGTCATGACCTCGCCGCGCTTCCTGCTGGCCTGTGCCGCGCTGGCCCTGAATTTTGCCGGTTTCTTCGTTTATGTCCTGTCGGCGCCGGTTTTCCTGATGCAGCACCTCGGCCTGCCGGAAACTGCCTTCCTGTGGCTATTCGGCCCGGCCATGCTGGGCCTGATGGGCGGTTCCTGGTGCGCCGGACGACTGGCCGGCAAGCGCTCGCCAAGCTGGACCATCGCCCTCGGCTACGTCGTCATGGGCTGCGCCGCACTGATCAATCTGCTCATTTCCTACACGCTGCCGCCCGGCTTGCCGTGGAGCGTTCTGCCACTGTTCATCTACACCGTCGGTATGTCGCTGGCGATGCCCAATCTGACGCTATTCGCGCTTGATCCCTTCCCCGCCCAGCGCGGCCTGGCCGCGTCCTGTCAGACCTTTTTCCAGTCCAGTTCGAATGGCATCGCCGCTGCACTGATCGCGCCAGCCATCTGGGGTGCTACGTCCAGTCTGGCGCTGGGCATGGCCAGCCTGCTCACGGCTGGCGCCCTGTGCGCCCTCGCCCATCGCCAATTACGATTGCTGCCAGGGTAAGCCGCGCAAGCGCCAACCGCCCAGCGTGCCGCGATGGAAATCGTCGTCGAGCCCGCCTTCAAACCCTTCCAGCACGTTGATGACCTGCGTAAACCCGGCCTGTTCCAATGCTTCACCAGCAAAAACCGAGCGGCTGCCGCTACGGCAGATCAACACGACGGGCCGCGTCAGATCGCCCTTGACCAAACGCTTCACGTTGTCGGCAAAGTACGGATCGATTTCCCAATCCGGCGCTTCCTGCCAGGCCACATGCTCGGCACCAACCGGATGCCCGACGTACATATGCTCGATTTCCGTCCGGCAATCAACCAGCACGGCATCCGGCGTCTGTTGCAGAAAGGCGTGGGCGGCAAGGGGATCAAGATGCTGCATGGGCTTATCGGAAAATTTGAATGAAGCAATATTATGGAAGCAAGCGCATAAGAAACGTCAACTTCATGCTTTTCTCACCGCTTCAAAGTACGCCAGCTCATCCAGCGTATTGATGTTCTCGAACGCCGCTGCTTGATCGTCAAACGCCACTTCAACCGTTTTCAAGCTGGAATACCAGCGCTCGAACTTGCGCTCGCCGGCCAGCAAATATGCCGTCAGATGCGGCAAAACCTCGCGCCTGCAGAGGCAAAACACCGGGTGCGGCTGATCGCCGGTACGGGCCACCGCAATCTCGGCATCTGCTGCGGTCAACGCGGAAAACAGGCGAAAAACCAGGTCGACCGGAAGAAAGGGCGAATCGCAAGGCGCGGTCACGACAAACGGTGTTTCGGCCGCCGATAACGCGGCATGCAAGCCGGCCAGCGGCCCGGCAAAATCAGGAATGGCGTCAGCCACAACCGGGTAGGCAAAAGCTGCATAACGCTCGCCATTCCGGTTGGCATTGATCAACAACGCGCCAACCTGCGGCGCCAGTCGCTCGATGACCCACGCCACCATGGGTTTGTCCTGGAGCAATTGCAGCCCTTTATCCACCTGCCCCATCCGGCGCCCCAAGCCGCCAGCCAGCACAACCCCCGTCACGGCTTCAATTTTCATCACGGCATCCAGAACAA
Source organism: Azonexus sp. (assembly GCF_030824335.1). Taxonomy (GTDB): domain Bacteria; phylum Pseudomonadota; class Gammaproteobacteria; order Burkholderiales; family Rhodocyclaceae; genus Azonexus. The sequence continues at coordinate 97,801 of NZ_JAVBXX010000006.1, read as the reverse complement.
GATCAGCCGGCATTCTACCGAGCCAGCGGGCAATCATGTCCCATCGGGCTCGACACAGGCCTGTTCCGTCTCTATGCTGAAAGACTATGGCATGCATCCCACCGATGCGCTCGCCAAGCCGTCCCCGATACCGCATCGACCTCAAGGAAACGCCATGGAAAACGCAGCAAGCAGCGAAGTCGAAAAATCCGGGAAAACGATCACCACGATCATTTACGCCCTGTACGCCGTCTCGTTCCTGGTCGGCATCTCGGCCATCGTCGCCATCGTGATGAACTACGTCAAAAAAGACGACGTCGCCGGCACCTTTCTCGAAAGCCATTTCCGCTGGCAAATCCGAACCTTCTGGTTCGGTCTGCTCTGGTGCGTCGTGGGAGGGCTCACCTTCGTCTTCATCATTGGCTGGTTCGTACTCATTGCCAATGCCATCTGGTTCATCTACCGGATCGTCAAGGGATGGCTGAATCTGAATGACAACAAGGCCATGTATTTGAGTTGACCGGGATGAAGCATCTGCTGTTTCGCAAAACCACGAAACACATCAATTCAGCCAGACAGGCCGATGCGCCGCAAAGCCATGAATATGCCGTTGGCCATTTGCCGATATCCTTCAGCATTGGGATGAATGCGGTCGGCGCACCATTCCGGGCGGGCCAGCACATTGGAAAACACATCGCTGATCAGCGGCACGCCTTCCGCTTCGGCCAGCGCCTGATAAATCGGAGAATCGGATGGCTTGCCGGCCACCACGGCAAGCAGGGAAAGCTCGGGTACGCCGATCAGCACGACCTGTGCGCCACTCTGGCGGACCAAACTGACCAAATGTTGCAAGTCTTCACGCACAGCGTCCGGTGAGCGGCGACGGAGAAAATCGTTACCGCCAAGCTCGATCACGACCAAAGCCGGCCGATGTTCAGCCAGCAATGCGGGCAAACGGCTGCGCGCCGCCTGGGCGGTATCGCCTGGTATGCCGGCGTTGATGATCTCCCAGCCGGTCGAAGCGGCGAGCAAGCTTGGCCAGTCCTCGCCTGGCTCGGCCCCCGTACCGAAAGTCACGCTGTCGCCAAAGGCCAGCACGCTGCTGCCGCGCGGAATTGCCTGATATTCCTGGGCCTTGCCGCAAGCTGAAGACAAGCAGGAAGCCAGCGTCAGCAGCAGAAATTCGCGTCGTTGCATGGATACGTCCATTGAATGTGGAGCCAGCAGTTTAGCGCTGACCAAGGCGGCATTGCTCCCCCCGCTTCGCCGAATAGCGCAGGCCAATCTGGACAGGCGTCGCTTCCCCGCGTAGCATCGCGGCCCCTCCCGCAAAGCTTCCCGATGCCTCACTTTTCCCCCGCCCGCGCCTGCGGCATTGACTTCGGCACCTCCAACTCCACCGTCGGCTGGCAACGCCCTGGTCACCCGACCCTATTGCCGCTGGAAGATGGCAAGCCGACGCTGCCCTCGGTCGTTTTCTTCAATGCCGAAGAAGACTCGGTCAGTTTTGGCCGCGCCGGCCTGCGCGAATATCTCGATGGCTATGAAGGCCGGCTGATGCGTTCGCTGAAAAGCCTGCTCGGCAGCAGCCTGATCGACGGGCGAACCGACGTGCAAGGCAAGGTGATCGGCTTTCGTGACTTGCTGACGCAATTCATCGGCAATCTGAAAACACGGGCCGAAGCGCAGGGAGAACGCAGTTTCGATCACGCAGTGCTCGGTCGGCCGGTGTTTTTTGTCGATGACGACAGCAGCGCCGACCGCCTGGCCGAAGAAACCCTGGCCGATATTGCCCGGCGCATCGGTTTCAAGGAAGTCAGTTTCCAGTACGAACCCATTGCCGCCGCCTTTCATTACGAAACCACGCTGGCGCACGAAGAAACCGTGCTGATCGCCGACATTGGCGGCGGTACGTCGGATTTCTCCATCGTTCGGCTGTCGCCACAACGCAGCAAAATGGCTGACCGGGCCAGCGACGTGCTGGCCAACGGCGGCGTGCATATCGGTGGCACCGATTTCGACCGGCAATTGAGCCTGGCCGCCGTCATGCCCCTGCTCGGCCACCGTAGCCAGTTGAAGAACGGGCGCGACATGCCGGCCAGCATCTACTTCAATCTCGCCACCTGGCACACCATCAACTTCGCCTATGCGCGGCAGGTCTGGGTCGAGCAACAGCGCCTGGCCATCGACGCGGCCGAGCCGGAGTGCATAGAACGCCTGTTGGCGCTGATTCGGGAACGAGCCGGTCATTGGCTGGCGCATCAGGTCGAACAAGCCAAAATCGCCCTCTCCGATGACGCCACCGCCAGCCTGCCACTCGAACGCTTCGCGCCGGGCGAGCAAAAGCTGCTGACGCGCATCGAATTCGATCTGGCAACGGAAATGCTGGTGGAAAAAGTCGAAACCGCGGTCACCCGCCTGCTGCCTGAAGCAGGGCTGGCCGCCAACCGCATCGACACCATTTTCTTTACCGGCGGCTCCAGCGGCATCCCGCAACTCCGCCAACGCATCGCCGCACTCCTGCCGCAAGCGCGAGCCGTGGAAGGCGACCTGTTCGGCAGCATCGGCGCCGGCCTGGCGGTGGATGCTGCAAGACGCTACGGGAACTGAACGGTTTATCGCCTGAATCGCGCAAAAAAGCGGCAGTAGCTGATGGAAATTGCCACTTTTCTGCGGTCGACCGCAAAACGTCAGTCGATTGTGCAGTCTTTCGTGAGAAAAAGCGCCTACAGAACGGATCGACCTTCAAACGACCCGCATCAACCTGCCAACGCCCTCAACAAAGCGGTGCGCGAGACGGCGATTTGGGCGCAGCCATGGGCAATAGCTTGGCGCAACGCCGGATCGACGTGACGGAGGAATTCGGCAGGCGTGGTCTGTTCGGCAAACATGGCCTTGGCGTGGGCAAACAGGGCCAGCGTTCCCGATTCGCCCAAGTGCCGATAGACGTAGGCAGTGAGCGGCGACTGACTGGAGTCGCGCTGGGATTCGGCGCGCCGGCCCTGATCGAAGACATCGAGCATTTTCTGGTCGACATCGGGGTGATCGGCCACGGGTGGCAAACAGTCCTCGATGTGCGCCGGCTGCTCCGTTCCGCTAGCGATATCGCCCAGCAACATGGAGATCGGACAATCGCCGCCGGTCAACATGGCCAAGGCTTCAATAATGGCCAGCGCGCTCAGCTTGCCGGCCAGATAGCGACGGGCGAATTCTAGATTTTGCCCGGCTGCCGCCGATAGTGCGGTGAATTCGGCAGTAGGCGGGATGCCATCGAAAGTATGAAAGATATTGGCCGGATTCAGGAAAGAGAGAAACCCCTCCATCCGGCCAAGTGCCTGACGGTAATCCCGTACCGTATAAACCCCCACGGCGACCAGCGCCGCATTTGATTCCTCGATCAGCAACCAGGTATTGGCCAGGAATTGCGCCGGATCGGGCTCGGCAAAACCGCCAACGTCGCGATTGGCCAGTGCGACAGCTTCACCGGTGATGCCGCGCAGATGCTGGGCAGAACAGCCCAGGCCGAATTGCGTATTGCTGAGCGCAAGGCGACGGTAGAGGGATTCGGGCATACAGGCCCCATCGGCACCGGCTGGACGGAATGGCACCGTCGCTTCGATACAGGCGATGACGGTGAGCAATTCGGCCGGCGCCAGCCAGGGTTCCAGCACACTCGCCGCGATCACGGCGCTGACAAATTCGTTCAGCCCGCCGAGTGGCGCGAGCCGTGCGCCATCGGAAAATCCGAATACTGCAGCGCTCAAACGCAGCGGCAAGCCGGCCTTCGGTCCGATGTGCAGGATGAAATCTTGATCGACCCGCTCGACCATGCTGTCCACGCCGGGCAGGATATCCACCGGGAAAGCACGGTCCAGCTGAAAATAGGCAATATCGTGGTAAAGCGCCGCCAGCGTGGCCAATGGCGAAGCACCAGCGCAAACGTCGAAGACATGCCGCGAGGTGTGATAGGCCCGGTTCGGGTTATCCATCGTGCGGTGAATCTGTATCGCCAGACGTTCAACTTCCGGCATCGGCACTGTTTTGCCGAGACGGTGCAGCGCGGCATCAAGCGTCAGAACAATTTGATTGATACCGGAAGTCGTCATGATTTTTTAGCGTCCGCGTGGTTTGCCTGCAGGTTTTGGCCGGGCACCTCGTGGTTTTGGCCCATTTCCGGTCGGGAACAGCATGGGCTGCCCGGTACGGCGTACCGGCTTTTCACCGGTAAAGTCGTCGTAACCGACCCAGTTGCCGGGCGTTCCCTTGGCGGCACCCAGTCTCGGTTTTTTGACCTTTTTCGGTGCCGATGGCATGACGCCAGTCGCCGGCACGCGATGCGTTGGCGCAAAACCCGGCTCTTCCTCGCGGCTCAGCGCTTGTTTGGTCAGCGTTTCGATGGCGGAGAGCAGCGGTGCCTCGTCGGCGCAGACCAGCGAAATCGCCTCGCCGGTTGCCCCGGCCCGACCGGTCCGGCCGATCCGGTGGATATAGTCTTCGGCGACGATGGGCAGGTCGAAATTGACCACCTGCGGCAGATCGTCGATATCCAGACCGCGGGCCGCCACATCGGTGGCGACGAGAATCTGTACTTCACCGGCCTTGAAGCTTTCCAGGGCTTTCTGCCGCGCCGCCTGCGGCCGGTCACCGTGGATCGAATCGGCGGAAATCCGTTTCGCACGCAGACGGGCCACCAGTTCCTCGACGCCCTTGCGGGTTTTGACGAAAACCAGCACCTGACCCCACTGCCGGTCTTTGAGCATGAACATGAACAGCTCGCCCTTGCGCTTCTTGTCGACCGGCACCACCCACTGCTTCACCGCCTTGACCGTGGTATTGCGCGGACTGACTTCGATGGTCAGTGGTTCGCGCAGACGGGCCTTGGCCATGCTGCGGATCTGCTCGGAGAAAGTCGCCGAAAAGAGCAGCGTCTGGCGTTTTCTGGGCAGTGCGGCGAACAGCGTATCGAGTTCGTCGGCGAACCCCAGGTCCAGCATGCGGTCGGCTTCGTCGAGGACCAGCACCTGGACTTCCTTGAACTTGATTGCATTCTGGCGAAACAGGTCGAGCAGGCGACCGGGGGTGGCGACCAAGACATCGACGCCGCGGCGCAGACGCATCATTTGCGGATTGATGCTGACCCCGCCGTAAGCGGCATAACAACTGACGGCAAGCCCCTCGCCGTACTCGCGGAAGCTGGCGTTGACCTGTTCGGCCAGCTCGCGCGTCGGCACCAGAACCAGGGCGCGGATGCAGTTGCTGCCCACTTTCTTTTCATCGGCCGCCAATTTGTGCAGCAACGGCAGCGCGAAGCCGGCGGTCTTGCCGGTGCCGGTCTGCGCGGCGGCCATCAGATCACGACCCGCCAGCACTGCCGGAATCGCCTGCTCCTGAATGGGCGTCGGCGTGTCATAGCCCAGGGTAGCGAGGGACTGCAGGAGCGGTGCGGCAAGTCCGAGATCGGCAAAGGTCATGGATAGTTTACTCAGGGGGAAAGTGGGGATTTTAACCCGTCGACCGGCCAGACCCGCAGGGGAAGCAGTAATGAAAATGGCCCTGCGGGCAAACCGGCAGGGCCATGAAACTGCGGAAAAATCAAACCTTGAACTGGGAAACCGTCTGCGTCACGTCCTGCGCCAGCTGATCCAGGCGCTGCGCGCCGGCTGCCGTTTCTTCGGCCGCCGCGTTATTCTCGTCGGTCATCTGGGCAATGCTCTCCACATGGCGCGCGATATCCAGGCTGGCTTCGCTCTGCTCCTTCAAGGCGCAGGAAATCTCGGTCACTGCAGCCGAAACCTTGCCGGCCTCGGCGCGTATCGCCTGGATGCGTTCGCCGGCATCCTGGGCCAGCGTCTGACCGGATTCGACCTGCTTGACCACCAGATTCATTTCTTCCACAGCCTCTGCGGCGGAAAGCTGCATCTTGCCGATCATCGCGCTGATCTCGCCGGTCGAATGGGCGGTCCGTTCAGCCAGCTTGCGCACCTCGTCGGCGACCACGGCAAAACCGCGCCCCTGCTCGCCCGCCCGAGCCGCCTCAATTGCCGCATTGAGCGCCAGCAAATTGGTTTGATCGGCCACATCCTTGATCACCTGCACGACACTGGAAATCTGCTGCGACTCGTTACCCAATGCCTGGATCACCTCGGACGCCTGGGCCACGGTACGTGCGATGGCGCCCATCTCGGCGGCCGTCTTCTCGATGATGTCGCCGCCCTGATCGGAAATCTCGCCAGCCGATTGCGCAATCGCCTGCGCATCGCCGGCACTGCTGGACACCGTATTGATACTGACCGTCATTTCCTCGATTGAGGCAGCCATCGCCGAGGTCGAGCTGCTCTGGTTGGCCGAACTGGTCGCAACCTGCTGGGCAGCGGTAGACAGCGACTCGACGGCGCTGCGCACTTCTCCCATGCGGGACTGGATATCCTGCATCGAGGTTTGCAGGCGATCCACCAGACCATTGAAACTGCGCACCATCTGGCCGATTTCGTCATCGCTGTTGACCGCCACCCGACGGGTAAAGTCACGATGCTGGGCAATGTCCTCCATGGTGCTGCGGGTCAATTCCAGCGGCCCCATGACGGCGCGAAATACTGACACGCCGACGACAAGCAAGACAGCCAGGCCAGCAAGAAAAGCCCCCTGCTGAACCCAGGTCATCGTACTCATGCTGGCTTCCGCGGCAGCCCCCGACGCCTTGGCTTGCGTATCTTCGTAATGGATCAATTCGTTGAGTTTGGCCTCGGAACTGCGGAACTTGTCACGCTGGGCAAAATAAGCCGAGTAGAAATCCCGGAAAAGCTGTTGCTGCTTCACCGTGTCGTCCGGTGCCACAGCAGCCAACTGGCGCATGATGCCACCCCATTGCTGATTCAGTTTCGTCCACTCGGCCCATTCCTGGTCAAGAGCCTGGCGCATGGTCGACAATGTAGCCGCCTCATCACCGACCACGGGAATCTTGCGGTAATTGGCCAAGCTCTCTTCGGCCCGTTTCCAGGCAGCCTCGTAAAGCTTGACGGTCTGGGCGAACTCCTCACGTGCCTTGGCCGAATAATCGTTTTCCCACACGCCAGCCTGGAGTGCTGAACGGACCACGTCGGTCTGCGCCTCACTTGCGATCAGCAAATACTCAACCGATGGCAAGCGCACCTCGACCACCTCGCTCAGGGCAGCGCCGGAAGACTTCATGCCGAACGTTCCGGCTCCCCCAACCACCACAAGGGAAATAACAGCAACACCAATCAGGGTCAAAAGTTTCGCTTTGATATTCATGTAAGTTCCTCGCTGATAGGTTATGCAACGCAATTCTGTTTGACGCTGATCTTAATGGGGAAATCGATCACTGGCCGCGACAATCAGAAAGTCAGGGTGTGCCAATGCGGGTCGAGCACCCGCGCCACAAAAGCCGTGGCACCAGCCGAAGCAGCCTGCGCCACCAGACACTCATGCTCTCCCACCCAGGCCGCCCGAGCCATGCCGCAGGCCAGTAAACGAACATCCTCGGCGGCGACTTCGCGCAGGAAATCGCCAACCGATTTGTCGCGGCTGGCGCTCGGCCATGCCGTATCGGCCAAGCCTTCAACCAACCAGCGGACTGCCGGCCCGGCAAAGTGGATTTCCACCCGGGCATCGAGTGCCCGCGCTGCCAGCGCATGGACCAGTGGCGTAACCACCAGCTCGGGACGCTCCGGGGTCGCCGCCCAGATAAGAATGGCCAGTTGCTCAGACAAAATTCGCCTCCGGCTCGATCGTCAGGATGTGCCGACGATATGCTGCGGCATCGACCAGCCCAGCTTTTTCCGCCACCCAGTGCGTCGCCCGCACTCGAGCCATCCAGCCGGCACCGTAGGGGTCGAGATTCACCCGCTTCGGCTGCTCCTCGGCGGCATCGTTGCCTTCGAGCAAAATGAAGGAAATCGGGGCGTGGACCGCAAGAACGGTCTTCCGGCACTCGACTGTCCCCATGCCGCGCCCAATCGCCACTTCGGCACCTTTCGGCTTGCAGGTAAAGGCAATGATCTCACCAGCCAGAAAAATGCCGAAGCGAGTCGCGCCGATCAGTTGCTCGCCACCGTCGATTTCCTGCACCCACATGTCGTACTCAGGGCAATAGAGGCGATCATCGGGAATATTGCCGGTGAAAGGAATGTGGGGCATGAATCAGGGCTTCGCGAGAAAATCAAAGGGAAACGACCAACCCGCCAATGCATGCCGGGAGCCAAGTCAGGCGGAGAGTTTAGTTATTCCGCACCAATCAGGCCAGCCGCCGAAGAAAGCCGCACCAGTTGTGCGTTGTTCTCGACGCGAAGCTTGTCCATGATCCGGGCCCGATAGGTGGAAATGCTCTTGTTGCTGACCTGCAAGCGTTCGGCAATTTCGGCGTTGCGTTCGCCGCGCACCAGCGCCATGAAGACCTCCATTTCACGTTTTGACAAGGATCGGAGCCGCTCATGAACCTGATCGCGATGGCTTTTTTCCGGATGATGGAAAACACCTTCAGCTTTACTGAACGGCGCGTCCTTGGCCATTGAATGCCGGATTTTCCCTGCCATACCCTGCAATTCCGCCAGCGCAAACGCCAGTGTTTCCTGTTTTGCCTGCGCTGCAATTTCTGCCTGGTAGCGATCCGTCACATCCACATGAATCACAACCACCTCCCTGGGCATCGAGCGGCGGATGGGTTTGACGGTAAGCATGAACCAGCGCTGCTGCTCAGGCGCATGACACGGATATTCAAGGGAAAAACTGCTGCGCCGGCCATCCAGAACGGCCCGTATGCCATCATGGACAGCCTGGGCACACTCCGTAACGCTCCCACTGGCCGCCAGACAAATCGCCAAGTAATTACTGCCAATATCCGTATTTGCCGGCAACGATCCATCAAGCAATCGATTGGCGGCGGCAAATTCACGCCACGGACGATTGGTCGTGACAATCACGCCATCCTGATCAAGCACCGCAATATTTGCCCCGATTTCATCCAGGGCTCTGGCCGCGCGCTCGTTTATCCTGGCCTGCGAACAACTGAATTCTGATTCTTGTTTTTTCATGATTTTTCGTTCGCCTCCCTGTCAGAAATCCTACTACTTTTAGCCTACGTAGGGCATAGCTGACAGACAGACCGGCTTTTGAACCATAAAATCCGGCCCCTCGAAACGATGCTCCAGCCAGGCCCACTCTCCCTCATGTACCAGACAGCGCCCGACCATCAATGACCTACCGCTTACGACTGACAGCGACTGTTCTTGTAATCAACCTTTTCGTGATCTTGCTGGCCGCGACATCGGCCTATCTGGGCTACCGTCAATACCAGGAACGTGCCGAAACCACCACGCAGAATCTGGCCGAGGTTCTGGAAAGCAATCTGGTCAACAACATCAAGCGGGTCGATGTGTCGCTGCTGGCACTGCTCGATATCCACAAGATTCACCATGCGGAGCACCACAGGAACCCAGCATTGATGAACGGGCACATCGAGCAAATCCGTGCCCGGCTGCCCGAGGCTGACGCCATCCGCCTGACCGACAAAAATGGCTTTCTGATTTCAGGCAACGACGTAGGCCAGCAGGACAGGGTCAATCTGTCCGATCGCCCGCACTTCACCCAGTTGAAGAACAATCCGGACGCCGGACTGCTCATTTCCAAGCCACAAATCAGCCGGATCAACGATAAATGGGTCATTGTGCTGGCCCGCCGAATCGACCTGCCAGATGGTAGCTTCGATGGCATGATTTTCGCGGCATTGGCCCTGGATTTCCTGTCACAGCAGTTTGCTTCGCTGAACCTTGGCCCCGGCGGCATCGTGTCGCTACGCGACCACGAATTCGGACTGATTGCCCAATACCCCGAGCTGGACGCGACGAAACGTTTCATCGGGCAAAAAAATGCAGACCCGGCCAAGCAGGCGTTGTTCAACGCCGGCGCCAGCAAAGGCACCTTCCGCAGCAGTGGCCCTGACTTCCAGAACCACACCGTCACCTTCCACAAATTGCAGGATTTGCCACTCTATGTGTCCGTCGGTCTATCCTCAACGGACTATCTGAAACACTGGCGCAACGACTCACTGAAGCTGCTCAGCATTGCGCTGCTCTTCCTCATTGCTTCGATTTACGCAGCGCATGTCCAGTACCGGGCCTGGCAAAACAGCCAGAAAGCGACTGAATACATCGCCCACCAGGAAGCGCTGTATCACGAGTTGGTTGAAGATACGCCCATGCTGGTCGTGCGCTACCTACCCGACACACGAATCATTTTCGGCAATGCTGCGTATGCCGATTTCCTCGGCGTGCCAGCCAGCGAAATTCCCGGAAAACACCGGCTGGATTTCATTCCCAATCCGGCGGACAAGGAGCAAGTCAAGGCACGGATTGCTGCCCTGACCCCGGAACACCCGGTCGCCGCGCACGGTCAACATCGTGCGCAAGGCAAAAACGGGCAAACACGCTGGACCCAGTGGACTGACCGGGCTTTCTTCGATAGCACCGGTAACCTGACCCATTTGCAGGCCATCGGCGAAGACATCACCGAGCAGAAGCGGACGCGCGACATCCGGGCGGCACGGATGCGACTGATGGAGTTCGCCAGCGACCACAGCATGAACGAGTTGCTCACCGCAACACTCGATGAAGCCGGCAACCTGACCGAAAGCCCGATCGGCTTTTACCATTTCCTTGAAGCCGACCAAAAAACGCTGTCACTGCAAACCTGGTCGACCCGCACCCAGCGCGACTATTGCAAGGCCGAGGGCAGCGGCCGCCATTACAACGTCGATGAAGCAGGCATCTGGGTCGAAGCCGTGCATCTGCGCCGCCCGGTGATCCACAACGACTACGCGACGCAGGAAAACAAACGCGGACTACCGCCGGGGCATGCTGCGCTGCTGCGTGAAATGGTCGTACCGGTATTCCGCAAGGGGCTTATCGTCGCCATTCTCGGTGTCGGCAACAAACCGACGCCCTACACCGAGGACGACATGCAGGCGGTTTCTCTGCTCGCCGACCTGGCCTGGGATTTCGCCGAAAGTAAACGCCTGGAAGCCGAACTGGTCGCCATGGCCACCACGGATTTCCTGACCGGATTGTTCAACCGGCGTTATTTCATGGGGCAAATGGACAACGAACTCGCTCGTCTAAAACGCGTGGACATCACGCGTGCTGCCGTATTGATGCTCGACCTGGACCATTTCAAGCGGGTCAATGACCGCTACGGCCACGCTGCCGGCGACGCGGTGCTCAAGCAGTTTGCCAGCACGCTGCAAGGCGAATTGCGCAAGATCGACACGGCAGGACGTTTGGGGGGTGAAGAGTTCGCCATCCTGTTGCTCGATGCCGATCTGGCTGCGGCTGAGACATTTGCCGAACGTCTGCGCAGCAAGATTGCCGAGACGCCGATCGAGCATGATGGCCAAATCCTCAGCATCACTGTCAGCATCGGCATCACGGTGCTGCATGGCGATGATGCAACGGCTGAAACCGCCCTGTCGCGTGCCGATGAGGCGCTTTACGAAGCGAAAAATACCGGCCGGAACCGGGTGCGGGTGGCGATGCCGGTATAAGCCGGATTGGTTTGTCAGCTATTTGGCAGGATTGGCGGAAGAGAGCAGGAGTCGAACCTACCCAAGCCTGTTTGACAGGCCCTGCCGGTTTTGAAGACCGGCCGCCCCACCGGGGAACGATCTCTTCCGTGGATCATGAACCGAATTGCGTCGGCGTTCCACGTGAAACGTGGGTATCACGAACCCGGCGAGTGTAGCCGATACGGTCGAAGAATTCGAGAATGTGGATGGCGACTTTGCGCCCGCCGCCGATCGCATCGCGCAAGGAAGCTGCGCGAACGCAACCATCACGTTCGTTGATCCGGGCGACGTGCTGCGCCAGTTCGGCAACGGCTTGCGCCGTGAAGTAATGATCGTGCGCCACCGGCCAGGCATCGCCATGTCGGGCGATGCGTTTGAACAACGCACGCACCGTGTCTTCGGCAATGCCGCTGGCTTTCGCCACATCGCGCACGCGCGGCGGGTTGTACGGGTCGGCGGCCAGCGCCGGTTGCAACGTCAGCCAAAGGTCGCGGTCGGCTGGCGCCAGTTGCACGCGGTGTTCCGGCAGGTGCAGCCAGGCATGGGTCTGGGCAATACGGCCGTCTTGCAGTGGCTCGACCAGCAAGGCATCGAAGGCCGGCCGGGAGAGTGTCGGCATGGTCAGGCGGCGCAGACGGTCGCGCTCGACGCCGGTCAGATCCGGCGCCCGCTCGTGTTCTGCGGTCAACGCCGCGAACAGGCGATTTTCCAGCGCCAGCCAGCCGGCCGGTGCAAAGGCCGTCGTTCCGACCAGCTTGAGTTGCAAGCGACGGCACAGTTCGCTCAGGGTGTCGGCATCCAGATTGCGGTTCAGCGCATAGGCTGCCAGATCGACCCCGGCAGCTTGTCGTTCGGCGGCCAGCAACAGCGCAACGGCCGGATCGGGATCGGCCAGCGCAGCGAGCATGGCCAGGCGCTCCGGGCTGCGCCGCTTGCGACTGGGCGGGAAAATATCGAGCACGACACCGCCCCCGATGGTGTGCCGTGCGCCGGCATCGCGCAGGATGAAACGGTCGCCGGCCAGGGCGGCGATTTCTCCCTCGGCACCGCTGCTGGCAGCTGAACGCTCGAGACTGATTTGCGCCCAGTCTTCGCCGCCGGGCGGTATTTCCTCTGCCCCGAGCAAGGCGATACGGACCAGCACATCCTCGGCGCCCAGATGCAGGTGGGCCAGCGCACCGTGCTTGAGTGCGGGCTGCGCGGAAAGGATGCGGATCTTGGCGTCGAACCGCCGCAAGGGCGCATGCAAGGCCGGCGCAAGGACCCACATGCCACGCGCGATTTCCGCCTTTTCAATACCGGCCAGCGCCAGCGCGATACGTTGCCCGGCATGACCGACTTCCGCCGGCGCGTCCTGCACGCGCAGGCTGCGCACGCGAACCGGCTTGTTCGGCGGACTCAGCAACAGTTGATCGCCGACCTTGACCGAGCCGGCAAAGGCCGTTCCAGTCACCACCGTGCCGGCGCCGGACAAGCTGAAGCAACGATCCACCGCCAGCCGGAAACCACCGCCGGCGCGCTGCGTTTCGCGCTCGGCGGCCGCTACTTCAAGATGCGCCTGCAGTGCCGCGATGCCCTCGCCGCTCAACGCGGCGACCGGAAAGATGGGCGCATCGGCCAACGTAGTACCGGCCAGCAACTCGACGATCTCGCTTTTTGCCTGATTAATGCGGTCGACCGGAGAAATATCGATTTTTGTCAGCGCCACGGCACCGCGCCGGATACCGAGCAACTCGATGATTTCCAGATGCTCGCGCGTTTGCGGCATCGGGCCGTCGTCGGCCGCGATGACGAGCAGTGCGAAGTCGATGCCGGTGGCGCCGGCCAGCATGTTGTGGATCAGCTTTTCATGGCCCGGCACGTCGATGAAACCCAGCGTAGCCGTGTAGGCATAACCGAGATCGACCGTGATGCCACGCGCTTTCTCTTCCTTCAGGCGGTCGCAATCGACGCCAGTCAGGGCTTTGACCAGCGTTGTCTTGCCGTGGTCGATGTGGCCGGCGGTGCCGATGATCATGCGCAATTACCTTTCGATGTATTTGAAAACCTCCGGCACCCATGCCACAGGCCGGACAAGCATTTTATGCCATCAGCGCCAGTCGGCAGGAGGCGCCTCGTCATGAAGCGCAACAGCGGCAAAAGCACCAGCCTGGTGCGATTCCAGCAGCGCAGACCGCGCAGACATCCCCAACGCACCGATACACGGGACAGGCGTTTTGGAATGGCTCTTGCTTAAACATTTGGCATGACAACTATCGAGCCGTGCAATGTCCAGTAATACCGCCAAGCATCCCGCCCAATCGCCCATCGAAAATTACCTGAAAGCACTGCACGCCCGACACGCTGCGCTCGACGACGGCGAAGTCGCCGACTACATCCCCGAGCTGGCCAACGCCAATGCCCACTGGTTCGGCATCAGCCTCGCCACCCGCGACGGTCATGTTTATGAAGTCGGCGATACGCGCCAGACATTCACCATTCAATCCATTTCCAAGGCACTGGCTTACGGGCTGGCACTCGAAGATCGGGGCGAAGACTTCATTCTCTCCAGAATCAGCGTCGAACCTTCCGGCGACGCATTCAATGCAATCAGCCTGAAAGCGGAGAGCGGCGCGCCGTTCAATCCGATGATCAATGCCGGCGCCATCGCCACCTGCGGCCAGATTCAGAAACGCGACGGGCGTTCGCGGATCGAGCGCATTCTGGCCTATCTCTCCGCCTGTGCCGGACGGCCACTGAGCATCGATCAAGCCGTTTATCGTTCGGAAAGCGACACCGGCCACCGCAACCGGGCCATTGGCTGGATGCTGCGCAATTTCGGCATCATTGACGAAGAGCCGACGGAAATTCTGGAAACTTATTTCCAGCAATGCGCCATCCAGGTCAATTGCCGCGATCTCGCAGTGATTGCCGCGACGCTCGCCAACCACGGGCGCAACCCGCTGACCCACGAACAGGCCATCGCCCCGGAATACGTGGAGAACATACTTTCCGTCATGGCCAGCTGCGGCATGTACGACTTTTCCGGTGAATGGCTGTACCACATCGGCCTGCCGGCCAAGAGCGGTGTCGGCGGCGGTGTTCTGGCTGCCCTCCCCGGCCAGCTCGGGATCGGCGTTTTCTCGCCACCGCTGGATGCCCAGGGAAACAGCGCCCGTGGCATACGGGTCTGCACCGACCTCTCGCACGACCTTTCCCTGCATCTGTTCGCCAATGGCCCACAACTCCCGGCCAGTATCCGGCTCAGTTACGATGCCAGCCAGGTGGCGTCGCGACGCCAGCGTGCGCCCGAGGCACGGCAGGTCCTGCTGAGCAGCGGGCACCGCATTCGACTGCTCGAACTGCAGGGCGAACTCAATTTCGTCACCACCGAGACGGTGATTCGCGCCGCGCTCAAGCAGGCCCCCTATTGCCAGTACCTCATTCTCAATTGCCGCAATGTTGCCAGTCTGGATGACGTGACACGCAAGCTGTTCGAAGAATTGAAGGACAGCCTGGAAAATCAGGGCGTCCAGCTGCATCTATGCCCGGCCAGCCGCCTGCTCGCCCTCGCACCGGCGATCGCCAAGCTGCCTTTGCATGCCGATGACGATGCCGCGCTTGAGTACTGCGAGAACCAGTTGCTCGCCGAGTTGATCGGTCCAGACTGGGATCAGGCACCGCCCGTCGAGATTGGCAACACCCACCTGCTACGCGGCCTGCCTGCCGACGATCTGGCCTGGCTGGCACGCGAAATGCCGACGCATGACGCGGCAAGCGGTGAATGCATTATCGAAGCCGGCGATAACGCCGAATCGCTCTTCCTGCTGCTTTCCGGCACGGTGGAAGTGCGCCTGCCGGAGCCGAGCGGGAAATCCGGCAAACGCGTCGGTGTTTTTGTCGCGGGCATGAGCTTTGGCGAGATGGGGCTGATCGACGGCGCACCGCGTTCAGCCCATGTACTCGCCCACACACCGGTCGTCTATCGGGTCATTGACCGCGCCTTGTTCGACCGGCTGGAAACAGAACGACCAAAACTGAAAATCCGGCTACTGGAACGGCTCGCCTGCCAGATTTCAGACAACCTGCGCCGTTCCAACCGGGAAATTGCAGCCTTCAAGAACTGAGTTGATTAACCGAACATATCCTCGTACATCCGACCGGCCCACGCGAAGTCCTCGGTCACGAGTTCTTCGCGGCGCAGGTTGTCATCGTCCTGATCCTGGATGATGACGCCCTTGTCGTTGACCCAGTATTTGAAGCGCACTGCGACATCCTCGCGTGGCTTGGTGTTCACCATCATGAAACACAGGTTGTCGGGCAGCGCGTACTTCGGCTCGCGGCCCTTGACGCGTTCGGCGATGTACTTGGCGACGATCTTGGCGTGGGCGTTGGCAACGTGCCCGGCCTTCGGGTAGAAATTGAACTGCGGCGAGACGGCACCGACGGCATCACCGATCACATAGACATCCGGATCGTCCTTCATGTTCAGGAAGAAGGGATCGACACCGGCCCAGCCGGTCAGCTTGCCTTCGGCGTTCTTGCCGATCAAGCCGGCCTTCCAGGCCATGTCGCCAGCCTGGTGCGGCGCCATCAGGATGCTGTGGTCGAAGCTGAAGTCGCCGACTGCGGTCTTGATCTTCTTGTTGAACGGATCGACTTCCTTGATCACCGCCTTCGGCACGTAGGTGATCTGGTCCTTGTACAGATTCTCGAAGGCTTCCTGGAAGCCGCCGGTGATCGGCATCGGACTCGGTTTCGGGTCGAGAATGGTGATCCGGCCCTTGATTTTGCGTTCCTTGAACAGGCCGGCGATCAAGCAGGCGCGTTCGTACGGTGACGGCGGGCAGCGGTGCGGCGGCGGCGGCAGCGTCATCACCAGATCGCCGCCCTTGAAGTTCTGGATGCTCTGCTTCAGGCGGAAATGTTCGGCGTTCGGAATGTAGGCGGCCGGGAACATCGCCTTGGTGTAGTCGGCCGCCTTGCGGTCGTTGCCGAACCAGGCTTCGTAGTTGTAGCGGATGCCGGCGCCGACGATCAGATAGTCGTAGTCCAGCCAGCCCTGCGCGGTAATGACGCGCTTCTTGTCGCGTTCGAAGGCGGTGACTTCGGTCTGCACGAAGGTATAGCCGTACTTCTGCGCAACTTCCAGATAGCTGAAGGTCAGGAACTGGGTATCGACCACATCGACCAGCCAC
Source organism: Azonexus sp. (assembly GCF_030824335.1). Taxonomy (GTDB): domain Bacteria; phylum Pseudomonadota; class Gammaproteobacteria; order Burkholderiales; family Rhodocyclaceae; genus Azonexus. Next base: position 81,070 of record NZ_JAVBXX010000006.1, on the reverse strand, counting down.
TTGTTGCTCATCGGGCAGGAGAAAAACACCGGATTGCGTTCCAGCAGTACGACGTCGAGTGTCGGATCGAGCAATTTCAGGTGCTTGGCGGCCGACACGCCACCCCAGCCACCGCCGCAGACGACGACGCGTTTGGCGCTTGTTTTCGGCAGCAGCGGATCGGATTGCATGTTGATCAGGAAAGGCAGCGGGCTGCTCGGGGCTGCGATGGCGCCCGCCGTGCCCAGCGCGGCACTGGCGGCAAGGAATTGCCGGCGATTGATAGTCATGTGGTTGTCTCCATTCAAAAAACCACCCGGGCACGGAGATGCCCGGATTTACAGGGTGGCACCCGAGGGCGCCGAGGGTCGGGAATGGCGGGCGGTACGCGGACCGCCCGGCACGGTGAAACACCGGGCCATTTCCGGAAAAATCAGAATTTCAGTTGGGCCAGTTGCGCGACGAAGCGGGCCTCGTCCTTCGCTTCCAGGCAGCGCAGGTCGAGATGGTAGGCATCGTCGCGGATGTAGCCGATGACCGGCACCGGCAGGCCGCGGAACGCATTTTCCACGGTCAACAAGGTTTTTCCCGGTTTTTTTGCCGTCGACCGGAAAACCAGCGCCAGCGATGGCAAACGTTCGACCGGCAAGGCACCGCTGCCAATCTGGCTGCTGCATGGCTCGACGCTGACCGTCAGCAGCGTACCCAGCGCCGTCTGCATCACCGGCAGCAGGCGTTCACCCTGCGCGGCAATATCGGCTAGCGGCCGGGTCAGCAAGCGCAGGGTCGGCAGGCGTTCAACCAGCCGGTCCGGGTCACGGTACAGGCGCAGCGTCGCTTCGAGCGCGGCCAGCGTCGTCTTGCCGACGCGCAAAGCGCGTTTCAGCGGGTTCTTCTTGATCTTCGCGATCAGGTCCTTGCGACCGACGATCAGCCCGGCCTGCGGGCCGCCCAACAGCTTGTCGCCGGAGAAAGTCACGATATCGGCCCCGGCCGCCAGCGCCTGCTGCGGCGTCGGCTCGGCCGGTAAACCGAGCGCCGCGAAGTCGGTCAGCGTGCCGCTGCCGAGGTCTACGACGAACGGCAAACCAGCAGCGTGGGCAATTTCGGCAATGATTTTCTCGTCGACCGCCGCCGTAAAACCGGTGACCGCGTAATTGCTGGTGTGGATTTTCATCAGCAACGCCGTTTTCGGGTTGATCGCTTCCTGAAAATCCTTGGCGTGCGTGCGGTTGGTCGTGCCGATTTCGTGCAGCTTGACCTGCGCCCGGCGCATCACGTCGGGAATGCGGAAGGCGCCGCCGATCTCGACCAGTTCGCCACGCGAGACGACTGCTTCCTTGCCCTGGGCCAGCGCATTGAGCGTCAGCAGCACAGCGGCGGCATTGTTGTTGACGATGGTCGCAGCGTATTGACCAAAATTCGCCGGTGAGCCGCCAGCCACCAGTTCGGCCAACAGGCCGGAAACCAGATCGTCGCGGTCACCGCGCCCGCCGGAAGCAAGGTCGTACTCCAGCGCGCAGGGCGAACGGGCTGCATCCACCATCGCGGCAATGGCTTCTTCGGCCAGTTGGGCACGGCCGAGGTTGGTGTGCAGCACCGTGCCGGTCAGGTTGAAGACGGCGCGCAATCTGGCCCGACCAGCCTCTGCCGCACGGCGGCCGATGGCGGCGAGCAAGGCCCCGTTCTCCGGCAAAGGCAGCCCGTGCTTCAAACCTTCGCGGGCAGCGGCCAATTCGGCGCGCACACAGGCAGTGACCGGCTGGCGACCATGCGCTTCGATCAAATCGGAAAGTTGGCTTAAAACGCGGTCGACCGCAGGAAGATGTCTTTTTTCGTTCATGGCTTTCACCCGGACCGGGCAGAAAGGTTAATCAACCGGTTTAGCCGCTATAGGCACCGATGAGCAGAAAATTCGGGCCGGAACGCTGGTAGCCGGCCTCGTCGACCAGCATGTCGAGCGCCAGTGTCGCCAGATCGTCGGCCACGGGATCGACTTGCGGGTCCTTGTCCTGATAGACGATTTTCAGGTAACTCTTGCAGGCGTCGCAGGTCTCGGCGCGCACCGCGCCGGCATTTTTCAGCTCGCTGCCTTCGAGTTCCTGCAAGGCAACCGCCTTGTCGGTATCGCAGGTCGTGCAGGTGGCACGGGCGACGTTCCATTCGGTATTGCACAGGCTGCAATGCAGGTAACGCAGGTTGTTGATCGCCGATCCCAGACGGACAACGCTGGCGACCGCCGGGCTGCCGCAACACGGGCAAACGGCGTGAACGTCGAGTGGCTGCAATTGCTTGACGTCGAGCTGGCTGGCAAGGCGGGTGAACACCACCTGCAACGCTGCGGCAACAAAAGGTAATTCGGCGACGTCGCCGGCTTCCGGCTCACCGCTCAGCAGCGTATCAGCCAGTTTGTCGAGGCGGGCATCGTCGGCCTTGGCCAACGTTGCCAGAACACTGGCGGCCCCATTGGGCGCCGTCGTGGCAAGTTCGCCGGCCATGCCACGCAGTACATCGCGCCAGGCGACGGGACGAGCAGCCACGTTCAACGGGGGCATGCCATGCGTACGCGCTTGTTCGAGCGCGGTGGCATCCGGCAGAGAAAGTTCGGGCAAGGCATTCAGGGCTGCTTGCTGAGCCTGGCTCAACTGGCCGAGGAAAGCCAGCCAGTCACCCAGGCTATGGCCGACGGCGAGCGCGGCGAAGCGGTCAGCACGCTCGGCAAACAGGCTGGCTGTCGCTGGCAACAAGAAAGGCGCGGCGTCTTCGGCCGGCGGATGGAAATCAATCGGTTGGCTGTGCATGGCAACTCAAAAAAACGGGGGATGCAGAGAATGTTCTCCGCAGAGCCCCCTAAACGCAAGGTAAAGCTAAATCGTTCCGGTTATTTGCCCGTTACTTGACGGTACCAGCCACGATGATGCTGCTTGGCCCAGCCCCGGGTTACCGTGCCGTACCACATGGCGCGGATGGTGCCCTTGACCCAGATCGCGGCATAGACGTGAACCATGATCAGACCGATCATCACGGCGCCAGCGGCGGCATGAACAACGGCACCGAGCCGCACGAGCTCCACCGGCAGGCCGAACCAGGCGCGCCAGATGAAGATGCCCGATACCGTCATCAGCAGCATGCAGATGGCCATTGCCCAGAACATGACTTTCTGGCCACCGTTGTACTTGCCCTGTTCCGGCATGTCGTGGTCGTTGCCATCAATCATGTTCTGCGCTTTCGATAGCCACTCCTTGTCCGCCGGCGTCATCTTGTTCAGATGCTTGAAGCGGAGGTAGAGGCCAAGGAAGGAGACCGCCATCAGCACCCCGAGGTAGGGATGGATGATGCGGGCCCAGGTCGGGCCACCGAATAGCTGCGTCAGCGGGTAGAAGGCCGGGTGAAAGAAAGCCAGACCAGAGAGGGCGAGCAGGATAAAGCTGATGCCCACCACCCAGTGATTGGCCCGTTCCCTAGGCTCGTAACGCTTGAGGTCTTTCGGATCGCGGATCATTTTGCACCTTCCTTGTCTTCAGCCTCGATCTCGTCCTCGATCTCTTTCGAGACTTCGTTCGGACCCTTGGTCACATAGTGGAACAGGCTACCCAGTGCGACGCCAGCCAGCGCCAGCGTCGCCAGCGGCTTGGCAAAGCCCTTCCACAGCGAAACCAGCGGGCTGATCGACGGATTGGCCGGCAGGCCGGCATACAGATCAGGCTTGTCGGCGTGGTGCAGCACGTACATGACGTGCGTCCCGCCAACACCCTGCGGGTCGTACAGCCCCGCCTGCTCGTAGCCACGTTCCTTCAGGTCGGTGACGCGCTTGGCCGCGTAGTCCTTCATGTCCTCCTTGCTGCCGAACTGGATCGCCCCCGTCGGGCAGGCCTTGGCGCAGGCCGGCGCCTGGTTGACGGCCACCCGGTCGGAACACAGCGAGCACTTGTAGGCCTTGCTGTCTTCCTTGGAGATGCGCGGGACGTTGAACGGACAGCCGGTCACGCAGTAACCGCAGCCGATGCAGTTTTCCTGATGGAAATCCACAATGCCGTTGCTGTACTGGATGATGGCGCCCGGGGCCGGACAGGCCTTCAGGCAACCGGGGTCGGAACAGTGCATGCAGCCGTCCTTGCGGATCAGCCACTCGAGCTTGTTGTTCTGCTCGACCTCGGTGAAACGCATCACCGTCCACGATTTTGCCGTCAGATCCATCGGGTTGTCGTAGACGCCGTGGCAGTTGCCGACTTCGTCGCGGATGTCATTCCACTCCGAGCAAGCCACCTGACACGCCTTGCAGCCGATGCAGGCGGATACGTCGATGAGCTTGGCGATTTCGATGGTTTCCCGCACTTGCGTGGAGGGCGTCGTCGTCGCGGAGCGCTGTTTGATGTCTAGCGATTGCAGTGCCATATCAGCTCTCCCTTACGCTTTCTCGATGTTGACCAGGAACGCCTTGTACTCCGGCGTCTGCGTATTGGCGTCGCCGACAAACGGCGTCAGGGTGTTGGTGATGAAACCAGGCTTCGTCGCCCCCTTGAACCCGTAGTGGATCGGGATACCGACCGTGTGCACCTTCTTGCCGTCGATGTCGAAGGCCTTGATGCGTTTGGTCACCACTGCCACCGCCCGGATAAAGCCACGGTTGGAGCGGACCTTGACCTTGTCGCCGGCAACAATACCCTTCTCTTTCGCCAGTTCCTCGCCAATTTCGACGAACTGTTCCGGCTGCATGATCGCGTTGATCTTGCTCTGCTTGGTCCAGTAGTGGAAATGCTCGGTCAGGCGGTAAGTGGTCGCCACGTACGGGAAGTCCTTGGCCTTGCCGAACGCTTCCATATCACCCTTGTACACGCGGGCAGCCGGATTGCTGATTGCCTTCGGGTTCTTCGGGTGCATCGGATTGTTGTCGAGCGGGGTTTCGAACGGCTCGTAGTGCTCGGGGAACGGACCTTCAGCCATCAGCTCGCGGCTGAACAGACGCGCCACGCCTTCCGGATTCATGATGAAGGGCATGACGTTCTGGTCGGGCGCGGCATCCGGACGCATGTCGGGGATGTCGTTGCCACCCCAGGCCGTGCCGGTCCACTTGAGCAAGGTCCGTTTCGGATCCCACGGCTTGCCCGACGGATCGGCCGAAGCGCGGTTATAGATGATGCGGCGATTGACCGGCCAGGCATAACCCCAGTTCAGCGTCTGGCCGAGGCCGGACGGATCGCTGTTGTCACGCTTGGCGGTGTTGTTGCCGGCTTGCGACCAGCTACCGCAATAGATCCAGTTACCGCAGGCAGTCGAACCGTCGTCGCGCAGCATGGCAAAGCTCGGCAACTGTTCACCGGCCTTGACCAGGACCTTGGTCGGGTCTTTCGGATCGAGCACGTCGGCCAGTGCCTTGCCGTTGATTTCGCGCAACAACTCTTCCGGCGACGGCTTGGCCGGCTGGTTGTAGGCCCAGGTCAGCTTCATGATCGGATCGGGGAAGGCGCCGCCATCCTTGGCGTACATTTCCTTCAACTTCAGGAACAGTGCCGCCATGATCTCGGTGTCGTCCTTCGACTCGCCCGGACCATCCGCCGCCTTCCAACGCCACTGGATGACGCGGCCGGAGTTGGTGAAAGTGCCGGCGGTTTCAGCGAACAGCGTGGTCGGCAGGCGGAAGACCTCGGTCTGAATCTTGGCTGGATCAACATCATTGAACTCGCCGTGCGGCTTCCAGTACTCGGAGGTATCGGTCGCCAACGGGTCCATCACCACCATGTACTTCAGCTTGGACAGGCCGTCGCTGACCTTCTTCTTGTTGGCTACGGAAGCCAGCGGGTTGAAACCCTGACAGAAGAAGCCGTTGACCTTGCCCTCATACATCGCGTTGAAGATCGACAGCACATCCGACGCCCCGCCCAGTTTCGGGAAGTAGTCGTAGGCGAAGTCGTTATCCTTGTTCGCGGCGTCGCCCCACCAAGCCTTGGCCAGACTGGTGTGCCACTTGGGGAAGTTCTGCGGGAAGTTCATCTGGCCCGGACGCAGCGGTTTCGGCGTGCGCTTAGTCAGATAAGTGGTGCGATCCGGATCGGCATCGGTCGGCGCCGAAACGTAACCCGGCAGGTTCTGCGCATACAACGCGAAATCGGTGATGCCCTGGACGTTGGCGTGACCGCGCAAGGCGTTGATGCCGCCGCCAGCCATGCCCATGTTGCCGAGCAGTTGCTGGATGATCGCCATGCAGCGGATGTTCTGCGAGCCGACCGAGTGCTCGGTCCACCCCAGTGCATACAGGCTGGTCATCGTCTTGTCCGCTGTTGCGGTCGACGCGATGTATTCGCACACTTTCAGGAAGGCTTCCTTCGGCGTGCCGCAAACCTTGGCCACCATTTCCGGCGTGTAGCGCGAATAGTGCTGCTTCATCAGTTGCCAGACGCAGTTCGGGTCCTGCATGGTCTCGTCGACCTTGGCAAAACCATCGTCGCCCATCTGGTACTTCCAGGTGTCCTTGGCGTAGCTGCGCTTCTCCTCGTTGTAGCCGGAGAAGATGCCATCCTCGAACTTGAAGCCGGTATCGATCAGGAAAGTCGCGTTGGTGTAATGGCGGACGTATTCGTGATGAATCTTGTCGTTGGCCACCAGGTAATTGATGACGCCGCCCAAGAAGGCAATGTCGGTCCCGGAGCGCAACGGCGCATAGTAGTCGGCCACCGCAGCAGTGCGGTTGAAGCGCGGGTCAACGACCACGAGCTTGGCCTTGCGGTTCTTCTTGGCTTCAATCACCCACTTGAAGCCGCACGGATGCGCTTCGGCAGGGTTGCCGCCCATGACGAGAACAACGTCAGCGTTCTTGATGTCCACCCAATGGTTGGTCATCGCACCACGCCCGAAACTCGGAGCCAGACTGGCCACCGTAGGGGAGTGTCAAATGCGTGCCTGGGTGTCGATCGAGGTCATGCCCAACGCGCGAATCGTCTTCACGGTCAGGTAGCCGGCCTCATTCGGTGCTGCCGATGATGCGAGGAATCCAGTGGTGGTCCAGCGATTGACGGTGACGCCAGCATCGTTTTTGGCGATGAAATTCGCGTCGCGGTCGGCCTTCATGTGCTTGGCGATGCGCTCGATGGCTTCGTTCCAGGAAATCTTCTTCCATTCCTTGCTGCCCGCCTCGCGCACTTCCGGCCACTTCAGCCGGTTCTGGCTCTGGATCATGTCGCGCAGACCCGCGCCCTTCGGGCACAGCGTGCCGCGATTGACCGGATTATCCGGGTCGCCTTCGATATGGATGATCTCGGCCTGCGAATTCTTGGATTTATCGCCGGTCGAGTAAATAAGGACACCGCAGGACACCGAGCAGTACGGACAGATGTTCCGTGTTTCGGTGGCGCGGGCCAGCTTGAAGGTGCGTACTTCCGCGAGGGCTGCGGTCGGTGAGAATCCCATCAGCGCGATGGACGACCCCCCTAGCCCGGCGGAGCAGACCTTGAAGAACTGCCGCCTGTTCATGTTCATTATGTTTTTCCTCCTGAATGCGACGCCATGTCGCAAGGAAAAACCACTGCAACGACCATGCCATTACCGCTAAGTCGTTGAACGATCAGTAATCGGAACTTGAACCGTCAGCGGCAACTGGGACAATTTGTCCTGCCGCAATGACGGACGGACAAATTGCCCCACTCATCTGCTGCGGTCGACGCGCTGTTTCAGCGAAAAACCGTCAGCGCCAGTTGCCGCCACAGGATTCAGAAAGTAATGACCTTGTCGGCCAGCAAGGTCGCCTCGGCCAGTTCGGCCAGCGTACCAATCTGCGTTCCGGCAATCAACGGTAATTCACCCAGGCCACGAGCCAGCGCGCAGGTCCGGCACAAACGGATATCGACACCACAACTGACCAGCGTCTCGACCATGCCCTGCAGCCCGTTACCCGCGCCATCGATCTGATTCGGCAGCCCCAGCACCGTGGCATCCGACATCAGGAAAATGCGCACCACCGGCTTGTCGTCCCGACTGACCAGCGCCGTCGCCAGACGCAAGGCGGACAGACAGCGTTCGCTGCCATAGGGCGCGGCGTGAATGATGATCAGGATGTTTTGCATGGGGATTCCTTGGAAAAAGACTTACTGTAAAGCAAGGGCAATCGCCCGGAAACTGCTCAAACCGGCTTCGATGTTTTCAATAATTTCACCCGCCAATTCATCGGGTTCCGGCAGATTATCCAAGTCGGCCAGGCTCTTGTCTTTGAGCCAGAAGATGTCGAGACTGGTCTTGTCCCGGGCGACGATCTGCTCGTAACTGAATTTACGCCAGCGGCCTTCCGGGTTTTCCGTCTCGTGCCAGGTTTCACTGCGTTCGTAGCGATTCAGCGGGTTGTAGCAGGCGATGAAATCCTGCATATCCTCAAAACCCAGCGGCTTCTTCTTCAGCGTGTGGTGGATATTGGTGCGGTAGTCGTAGACCCACACGTCCCGCGTCCACGCTTCCTTGCGCGCCGGCTGGTTGTCAAAGAACAGCACGTTGGCCTTGACGCCATTGGCGTAGAAGATGCCCGTCGGCAGGCGCAGGATAGTGTGCAGATCGGTCGTTTCCAGCAACTTGCGGCGCACCGTTTCCCCTGCCCCGCCCTCGAACAGCACGTTGTCCGGCACCACCACGGCGGCGCGACCGGTGCTCTTCAACAGGCTCTTGATGTGCTGCACGAAATTGAGCTGCTTGTTCGAAGTCGTCGCCCAGAAATCCTGACGGTTGTAAGTCAGTGCATCGGTTTCCTGCTCGCCTTCCTCGTTGGTGAAGCTCATGCTGCTCTTCTTGCCGAAGGGCGGATTGGCCAGCACGTAGTCGAAAGTCTGGCTCGGTGCGGCCACCAGCGCGTCATTCGGCGAAATCGGGCTGTCGCCATCAATCTCGCCGATGTTGTGCAGGAACATGTTCATCAAGGCCAAACGGCGTGTCCCGGCGACAATCTCGTTACCGAAGAAGGTGTCGTGCTTCAGGAAAGCCCGCTGCTCACTATCCATGCCCGGATATGTCGCCACCAGAAAATCGTAGGCGGCGAGGAAGAAGCCGCCAGTACCGCAAGCCGGATCGCCAATCGTCTTGTTCGGCAACGGCCGCATGCACTCGACCATCGCCCGGATCAGCGGCCGTGGCGTGAAATACTGCCCGGCGCCCGACTTCGTATCCTCGGCGTTGCGCTCCAGCAGACCTTCGTAGATATCGCCTTTAACATCCGCCCCCAGCGTCACCCAACTGGTTTCATCGACCATGTCGATCAAGCGTGACAACTTGGCCGGGTCCTGAATCTTGTTCTGCGCCTTGGTAAAAATCTGCCCGAGCAGCCCCGGCTTGCTGCCCAGCTCGCGCAACACCGTCACGTAATGCACCTCCAGCGCCGCACCACGCACCGCCTTCAGGCTGGCCCAGCCGAGGTTTTCGGGAATACCGATTTTTCGGTTATACGGCGGTCGACCGTATTCATCGGCCATTTTCAGGAAGATCAGGTAAGTCAGCTGCTCAAGATAGTCGCCATAGCTGACCCCGTCGTCGCGCAGCGTGGTACAGAAGCTCCAGACACGGGAGACGATGGATGCGGTTGCGTTCATGAAATTTATTCTTTTCCTCTCTCCGACATCAATGTCGGAGAGATCACGTAAAACTTTGAATTAACAACGGATATTCGTAGCCATGTAGGCCTGCTTAGGATTACTGCTGGAAGCAAATGCAGGGGTCAGCAATTTTTCCTGAACCAACGGATTAAGAATCCGTTTTCGGAAATCATCTGAATCCCTGTTCAGCAAATGAGCCAAGACCCTACGGCCCAAATAGCGGCCCAGGCAAAGCTTCAGTACTACCCGGCGCATTTCTTCCCGGGGAAGATGTTTGTTTTCCCGAGCCGGCGAGGCTATTTCCATTAGGCTGCTCTGAAGCTCCGGTGGTAAATCCTCCCAATCGACGTATTGCGGCATGAGCTCCGGTGGTTTGACGCCAAGCTCCGGTGGTATACCCGTTAGCCCCGGTGGTATCGGCATCGACTCCGGTGGTTTACCTGCGCCCTTGACCGCTTGCGCAATCTCGACCCTAAGATCAAACAAGGCATCTTCGCGTGCCTTTTGCCAAGGTAGGAAATAAACCATTCCTCGCCCTGCTCCATCCGGCAGAAGCACCCCATCCCGCGCTAACCGTGCCAGTATTTTCGAGACATCAGCCGGGTGTTCAGTACAAACCTCCAGAAGACGAGCATGGCTCACGACACCCTCCGCACTGGCAACAATCAAAGCCATGCGCTCCGTATCCGAAAGCGAATGGAAGCGTTCGCCCAAATGCGCCTCCAACTCGGCAATCGTTTCCTCCGGCACCAGACTGGTCATGCGCAATTCCATCAAGGTCTGTTCCGGTTCGCGCACCTCGTAGAGAACCGGGCGGCGCCAATGCCGATTGGCCCAGTTGCTATAAATCTTCGGAATCCCCGAACCGGCATGATCGCCATAGCCCACCAGTTGGAACATGGTTTGCAGCCGACGGTTGCGGCAATCGCTATTGCCGCCCTGTATGGCCATTTCGGGTGAAATCCGCATCAAGCCCGGATTACGGAAACCGAACATATCCGGGCGCTTGACCACCAGCACCGAAGCCCGGCCCGAGAAATCGGCATGGATCAGCGTATTGACCAGCGCTTCCCGCAAGGCCTCATGCACCGGCGTGTCTTCAATCCGCTGGCCATCCTTTAGCTGGAACTGGATTTTCAGATCGGCCGTCAGCTTCTGATACACCTTGCGGAAAAAGTCGTAGATATTCCCCGACCAACTGCCATCCGGCACCAGGCGGTCAACCCAGCGTTTTTCCGCCTTGGCTTCCGGCCGCTCCTGATAATCGACCATGTAATGCGGCAAAGCGTCGCGGATCACCTCGGCGCGCCCGAACATCAGCAAGCCAGCCAGACGAATCCCCGAATAGCCCTCCTCCCGGTTCTTGCCGACTGCGCCAATGCGTTCGAGAAACTCCGGCACCGGCAAATCCGCCCAGACATGGCCGGGTTTGACGGCAGAAAAACGGTTCCGGTAGGCCGACACGGTATCCATATCCAGATCGTTGAAATCGAAACCCTTGAGAATCCGCTCGTCACGCGAATCCTCGACCCGTTCCGCCAGCATGCGGCGCACCGTTTCATCGTCGGCCGGGTAATCGCCCTCGTAGCGCCGCAGATAGGTGCCACCCAGCGGGTTGCTGCCCAGATGCACCGGCTTCGCCTGACGCGGCGCGCGTGGCACCTCGATACGCAGCACCGTCTTGCCATCGATCTTGATCTGCTGAATGGCCTGCTCGGTCAGCAGATTGATGCTGATCTGCTTGCGGTTGTGCAGGTTGTCCCAGATCGCCTTGCGCAAGCGCTCGACATCGGCAATGCCCAAGGCCTTGAATTCACCACGCGGCTTTTCCTGCACGCCAAGCAGGATGATCCCGCCATCGGCATTGGCCATGGCGCTATAGCTTTTCCAGAAATCCTCCGGCACCTCGCCGCGACCGTCCCGGCCCTGGGCTGCCTTGCATTCCAGGTCATAGGCTTCAGCCAGGCCAGCGAGTTCGGAAATATCGATCAGATCATCCATGGCGTTATCTCGGAATACCTGTTTTTGCACAAAGGCAGTATCAACAATTGGTCAGCGGCTTGCTGACCAATTTTGCCTGCCGGCCCTTCGCCGGGGAAGCCGACCGTTCGGCGCGGATGCGTTCGAGCAGGGCGGTGGCGGGTTCTTCGTTTTTGGCCTGTTTTACCAGTTGACCGTGGAAAGCCTTTTTCAGGATGGACTGGCGCAGCGCGTCGGCCTGTTGCAGCGCGGTGGCGAGGGTTTGGTCGAGTTGGTCGGCTTCGGAGAGTTTGGCGTCAAGAACAGACAGTATTTCTCGCTGCTCATCCAGAGAACACAACGGATACGGCAAGCCCTGAATCATTCCCAAATTCAAAATATCCATAGTTGTTCCCTGCGACTCAGTCGCGTACAAGGAACGCAAGAAACCACTCTCAAAGTACGCTTTGAAGAAAGCAGGTTCATAGGCAGCAAGGTTCAAGCTGATTTTGACTAAACGAGGATTAATGATTCCGGGACGTGCAAGTTCAGGCAATACCAAGACTTTTCCGATTGTTCCAACCAAACTGATCAGCACATCAAATGGCCGAACTGCACAGGAAGAGAGATCGGCATATTTCGACTCAGAAATGAAGTAGTCACCATATGCGTGGTCGCCACGAATTACCTGTTCCTGCCCGTAAATTTTGAAGCCGTCGGACACATAAAACTCTTTCTTCAAGGCTGAACCGAAAGGCCCAGCCTTAACTGCGTGCTTCCCAAAGGCTTGAATCGTTTCCAATCTAACCCATCCCCAACCCTCCGGCAGTACAGGCAACACGGCGAGTTCTTCGACGGTGAGGGGTGGTAGTGGCTTGGGGGGTTTGGGTTTGGGGCCTGATTGGCCGGCGGTTTGCCAGTCGGCGAGTTGTTGCTGGTGGCGGGCTTCGCGTTCGCGGTTGATGCGTTGTTGCAGGGCGGCGGCGGATTCGAGCTGGTCGCGGTGGGCGGCGCGCCATGCTGCGGTCAACTTGCCCTCGAAGGCATTTTTGAGCAGCGACTGGCGATAGACCTTGAGCTGTTCGCGGGCGGTTTTCAGGCTGGCCACGCCCTGATCGAGTTCGGAAAACAGTTCCTCGATCTTGGCGACAATGCGGTGTTGTTCGGCGGTCGGCGGAACGGGGATTTTGCAGGCGCTGAGGTAAGGCGTGGTGACGCGCCGCTGGCCAACCGCACCGGACATATTGTGTTCGGCCACATGGCGAAACGCCCGGCTGGAAACGAAGTAATAAACGAACTGCGGGCTGATGCCGGGATGCGCGCGCAGGACGTGAAACTCTGTCGAGCCGAAGCCAAGGCCATTGTGGAGCGCCGGAACGACAGCCATCTTGCCGTTTTCCATGCAGGGCGTGATCTTGGCAAACAAGACATCGCCCTCGCGGAACGGCGTGTAGCCTTTTTTGACCTCGCCGAATTTGCGCGTCGCGGAAACATCTATCACGCCGCTCTCGGCCTCAACAGCGGGCATCGGCACGAACGAGACTACCAGATCGTCAGCGATAGCCGATTTGTCGATGGTTGGATTGACCAGACAAATTTCAGATAGCTCTGCCTTTTCCCAACCCGCCGGCAATTCCCCAAGCTCCATCACGCCACCAACGCCTCATTCAGCTCATCCAGCAAAGGGTCCAAGCCCTCGCCGAACAGTTGCCACATCTTCCCCAGCCCACCCTGACCAAAGGGAGGAAGCTCAAGATCGTTACGGTCGACGTGGCAGGAGTGGGCAATGTGGTCGCGGAGCATGCGTAGCCAGTTCATTTGTTCTTCGTTGAATTTGTCGGCGCCGCCGGCGTGGTGCTGCATGATCCAGGTCTGGAAGTTCTTGCGCACGGTGTCGGCGAACGGGGTGATCTGGGCGTCCAGGCCGCAGACGCGGCGGATCAGGGCGACCAGCGCCGTCAGTTCCTGTTCCGGCGGGGCGCCATTGTAGCTGTCCAACTGGCCGTAGGCTTGCCAGATGCGCAGCGGGGCGAGTTTGGGTTTGTCGGCTTTGAGTTTGTCGAGCACCTGGCGCACGAGCTTGAGCGTCACTTCGCGCCGGCGCCAGGGTTGGGCGAAGAAGATGGTCAACGCCTCGATTTCGTCGCGATTTGTCGCCAGCCAGTCGGCGAACTCGTGGGTCAATGCTTCGGCATTGGCGGCACTGTCCTTGTTCCAGCCGGCGTAGGTGACGCCATCCAGGTTGTCGTGGTCGATGGTCTGTTCTTTTTCGCGGCGGATGGTGTCGATCAGCTCGATGAATTCGCCGTTCATCAACGCCGCCGCTTCGCCGACGAGTTGTTGCTGGGCCTGATCGCGCAGCGTGTCGCCGGGGTCGTTGCCGATGGGCAAGCCGGCGAGGTCGAGGGCGCGGGCTTCGATGAGGTCGCCGTCGATGGCGTTGAACAGTTTGCTGACCAGATGGCTGAGTTCGACGCCGCCGGCCGCGTCGCGCAGGCGGCGCTGGTCGTCGGCGTCGAGCTGCTTGTTGAGGCGGGCGAGACGGCCGGCCAGCGAGGATACGCTGTCGGTATCGGTGGCGCCCATCAGGATGCCCATCGCCAAATCCTTGAGCGGCACGCCGGGCTTGGTGATGAGCGGCTGGCTGGCGGTCTTCAGCGATTTGGTGACGCCGATGGCGTCGACAATGACGTAGTGGGTCTTGGCGCTTTTAGCGCTGGGCGTGACCTTCTTGAGGTCGTCCATGTCCAGCGTGCGGGTGCCGCGGCCTTTCATCTGCTCGAAGTAGTTGCGGCTTTTGACGTCGCGCATGAAGAGCAGGCATTCGAGCGGTTTGACGTCGGTGCCGGTGGCGATCATGTCGACGGTGACGGCGATGCGCGGATGGTATTCGTTGCGGAACTGGGCGAGGATGGATTTGGGGTCTTCGCCCTGCTGCACGCTGCCGTCGGCCAGCTTTTTGTCCTGCGCGGCGCGGTAGGTGACTTTCTTGCAGAAGGCGTTGCCTTCGCCGAATTCCTCGCGCACGGTCTGGATGATGTCGTCGGCGTGGCTGTCGGTCTTGGCGAAGATCAGGGTCTTGGGCACTTCGGCGCGGCCGGGGAAGATGGCCGGCAGGTTGTCGCGGAAGGCGCGGATGACGGTGCGGATCTGGTCCGGGTTGACGATGTCGCGGTCGAGCTGGGTGGCGGTGTAGGCGGCGTCTTCGTCCTGCTGTTCCCAACGCTTCTTGCGGGTCAGGCGCTCGCGCTTTTCGACCTGCTGCTCGGCGGCGATGACGGCGCCTTGCTGGGTGATGCGGGTATCGATCAGGTAGATCTCGTTGCCGACATTGACGCCGTCGGCGACGGCTTTTTCATGGCTGTAGTCGCTGACGACGTTCTTCTTGAAGAAGCCATAGGTGCGGTTGTCGGGCGTCGCGGTGAGGCCGATCAGGCTGGCGTCGAAGTAGTCGAGCACCTGCTGCCAGAGGTTGTAGATGCTGCGGTGGCATTCGTCGATGAAGATGAAGTCGAAGAACTCGGGCGGAATCTTGGCGTTGTAGGCGACGGGGGCCGGGGCTTTGGGCTGGGTCAGCTCGGCCGGGTTAATTTCTTCGGCGGCTTCGTCGAGTTCCTTGTCTTGCAGCAGCGAGTAGAGGCGCTGGATGGTCGAGATGCAGACGTCGGCGCCCTTGTCGACGAAACTGCTTTTCAGGCGCTGCACCGTGTAGAGCTCGGTGAATTTGCGGTTATCGTCGATGGGCACATAGGCCATCATTTCCTGCTCGGCCTGCTCGCCGAGGTTTTTGGTATCGACCAAAAAGAGCACCCGTTTGGCGTCGGCGTGCTTGAGCAGGCGGTAGATGCTGGTGATCGCGGTGTAGGTCTTGCCGGCGCCGGTGGCCATTTGAATCAGCGCACGCGGCCGGGCTTCGCGGAAGGATTGTTCGAGATTGGTGATCGCCGTTTCCTGGCAATCGCGCAGGCGGAGTTCTTTCGCCGACTGGTGTTCCGGGTTGAGCGGCGGCAGTTCGGCGAGGCGGGCGCGCAGGCTTTCACCATCGGCTAGCCAGTCGCGCAGGGTTTCCGGGCGGTGGAAGCTGAAGATTTCGCGCGAACGCGGCTTGGGGTCGCGAGCGTCGGTGAAGCGGGTGACGATGCCAGTGGCTTCGTAGAGAAAAGGCAGCGGCTGCTGGTTGTTGACCCACTTGAGCTTGGCAGCGGCGTAACCTTCGGTTTGCGGCTCGTGGGCGGTCAGGCGTTGCCCTTCTTCTTCACGCTTGGCTTCAATGATGCCAACCGCCTTGCGATCCACGAACAGCACGTAGTCGGCAGGGCCAGCATCGGTGTGCCATTCGCGCACCGCCTGGCCGATCCCCGTTGAGAAATCGATCTTTTTCTGCACCGCCCAGCCAGCAGCGCGCAATTGCACATCGATGTGATCACGGGCTTTCTGTTCGGGGTTTTGATTTTCGGTCATTCGCAAACACGGGTTCGTTCGACACGCTGAAGCCGTTCATCATACCCAAGCACAGCGTGCAATGTATTCCGGGGGAATGCTTGTCTACAAGCATTCCATTGCTTCCAGCCCAACAGGTTTGCGATGATGCAGCATACGCGGAGAGAATCATGGAAGAAAGAACATCGGCCAACGGCAATGCACCGTCGCCCCAGCAGCAATTTTCGGTGCTTGTCGTCGATGACGAGCCGGGCATGATCAGTTTTTTGCAGCGCGCGCTGTCGCAGCATTACGGCAAGGTCGACACCGCCGGCAGCGTGGAACAGGCGCTGCCGCTGCTCCGCCACCGGCTCTACGATCTGATCGTGCTCGACATCTCGCTGCCCGGCCGGTCCGGCATCGAATGGCTGCACGACCTGCGGGCCGACGGCTTTGCCGGCGACGTCATCCTGATCACCGCCTACGCCGATCTCGATACGGCCATCGATGCCCTGCGCGCCGGCGCATCGGATTTTCTGCTCAAGCCGTTTTCCGTCGCCCAGATGCTCAATGCCGTTGCCCGCTGCTTCGAGCGCTCGCTGCTGCGCCGGGAAAACTTCGTGCTGCGCCGCGAAATCGCCGAGCGTTCGACGGCCGTCGATGGCGTGATCTGCCAGTCGGACGCCATGCAGGGCGTTTGCGAACGCATCAAGCGCATCGCCCCGAGCAATGCGACGGTTTTGCTGACCGGCGAATCGGGCACCGGCAAGGAAGTCGCGGCGCGCGCGCTGCACCAGATGAGTCCGCGCCATAACGGCCCTTTCGTGCCGATCAATTGTGCGGCGATTGCTGCCGAACTGATCGAGTCGGAACTGTTCGGTCACGTCAAGGGCGCCTTCACCGGCGCCCACAGTTCGCGTGAAGGCCTGTTCTACTATGCTCAGGGCGGCACGCTGTTTCTCGACGAAGTGGCCGAAATGCCGGCGGCGGCGCAGGCCAAACTGCTGCGCGTGCTGGAAGAGCGGCGCATCCGGCCGCTCGGTTCGGAGCAAGAAATCCCGGTCGATGTGCGGGTAATCGCCGCGACCAATCGCGACCTGAAGGAAGACGTGGCCAGCCAGCGTTTTCGCCAGGATCTCTACTATCGTCTGCAGGTCGTTGAAGTGAACCTGCCGCCTTTGCGCGAACGGCCGGAGGATGTCGTACTGCTCGCCCGGCACTTTCTCGCTGGCATGGCGCAAAGCCTCAATGTGCCGCCGCTGGAAATGACCCCGCGCGCCCTCGCCCGAATGACCGCCTACGACTGGCCGGGCAATGTACGTGAGTTGCGCAATTTCATCGAACGCTCGCTGATTCTCGGCTGGTTCGACCTCGGCCCGGATGACGACAACCAGCCCCCGAGCAGCCCGTCCTGCTTTGAAACGCTGGAAGCCGTCGAAAAACGCCACATCCTGGCCACCCTGCAGGCCTGCCACGGCAACAAGTCGGAAGCCGCACGCCAGTTGGGCGTTTCGCGCAAGACACTGGACCGCAAGTGTTCGGCCTGGGGTTGCGATTGAGCCAGCCGGCCACGCCGCAGGGCAACACGCGACACTCGATCCGCCGCCGTCTGCTCGGTCTGGCATTGTTGCCGCTGGGCGTCGTGTTGCCATTGCTGTTGATCACACTGGCCAACTGGGGCAGCGGCTACCTGGATCGACTGCTGCTCGCCAAGGTCGGGGCCGACCTGGTCATCGCCAACAGTTATTTCGACCGCGTCAGCGCTGGCATCGGCACCGCGGTCGATGGTCTGGCCAGTTCTTCGCGCCTGGCCGGTCAACTGGAAGCCGAACCCAAAGCCGGCAACGCCAAGCGGGATGGCAAGTTGCATCAATGGCTGCAACAGGAAAAGACCCGTCTGAAACTCGATTTCCTGCACCTGCTGGACAGCAAAGGCTGCGCCAACGGCTACCGGGACACACCATGTTTTACCGGCTGGCCAGTCGTCGAGCAGGCGCGCCAAGGCAGTTCGCGCACGGAAAACGACACTTTTTCTTCCGCCCAACTGGCTGCCATCGCGCCGGCACTGGCCCAACGCGCGCATACCCCGCTGGTCCCCACGCGCAACGCCGCCCCCGACCCGCGCCAGGCAGAACAGCGCGGGCTGGTCGTGCATACCGCAGCGCCGGTGCATGATCGTCAAGGCCGGCTGATCGGCGTGCTGGCCGGCGGCGTGTTGCTAAACGGCAATCTCGAATTCATCGACCGGCTGAACGAAATCGTCTATCCCGAAGGCGAATTGCTGCTCGACAGCGTCGGCACCGCCACACTCTTTTTGGGCGATGTACGCATCGCGACCAACGTCCGTCTGTTCGAAGGCCAGCGCGCGATCGGCACGCGGGTATCGCAAACGGTACGCGACACCGTACTCGGCGCCGGAAAAACCTGGCTGAACCGGGCTTTCGTCGTGCAGGACTGGTATTTCTCCGGTTACCACCCCTTGCTCGACAGCCGGGGCGAACGAGTCGGCATGCTTTACGTCGGTTTCCTGGAAAAACCTTTTGCTGCGGCAAAAAAATCGGCCCTGCTCGGCATCATCGGGCTGTTTGCGCTGGCCATGCTGCTCGCTGCCATTTTCGCTGCGCTGTGGGCACGCAAGGTCTTCCGGCCCATCGAGCGCATGCACATGACGATGGCCGCCATCGAAGCCGGGCAAGCCGGCTCCCGCGTCGGCCCGGTCGATAACGAAGACGAAATCGGCGAACTGGCCCGTCATTTTGACCAGTTGCTTGAAGGTCAACAAGCGCAGGCGCGAGCCCTGCAGCGCTGGGGCGAGTCGCTGGACGGCAAGGTCGCCGAGCGTACCGCCGAACTGCAGGAAGCGCTGGCCAACCTGCGCGCGACGCAGGGCAAGCTGATCAGCAACGAGAAAATGGCCGCCATCGGGCAGTTGACCGCAGGCGTGGCGCACGAAATCAACAATCCGATTGCCGTCATCCAGGGCAATCTGGAAATGGCGCGTAGCCTGCTCGGCGAACAGGCCAAGCCGGTCGAACCCGAATTCCGGCTGATTGCCGACCAGGTGCACCGGATTCGCCTGATTGTCGCCAAGCTGCTGCAATTCGCCCGGCCGCAGGAATACGTCGGCTACCTCGAACCGGTCGGCGCCACGCAATTGATTCACGACAGCCTGCTGCTGGTCGGCCATTTGCTGCGCAAGGGCAACGTCGCCATTGAACAGAACCTGGCATCCAGCCGGCTGGTGAGTTGCAACAAGAACGAGATGCAGCAGGTCGTCATCAACCTGATCGCCAACGCCATCCAGGCCATGCCCGACGGCGGTACGCTCGGCCTCGCCGTCGAAGACTGGGATGAGGCGGACATGCCGATCGGCCTGCGGCTGTCGGTCACCGATACCGGCCCCGGCATTCCCGAGGCTGAACGCGAACGCCTGTTCGAGCCGTTCTACACCGCGCACAAACCGGGCGGCCACGGGCTGGGCCTGTGGGTCAGCAAATCGCTGGTCGAACGCTACGATGGACGGATCACGGTCGACAGCGAAGCCGGCCGCGGCGCCCGCTTCACGCTATGGCTGCGCTGCGAACCGCTGGGTTGAGCGGCAAACTCGCCTGGCACGAAATACGCAAATTCTTGCGGTCGACCGCGATATTTTGCGCAAAACCAGCAGGTTTTCCCTACGAAAATCAGTTGCTTGGCTTGGCAGCGGCCGGCCAGCCCGGTAAACTGCGCCCCTCTGCCGAGGAGCGCTGCGACTTTTTTCCAAAAGCCAGGCTCGGCAATGTTCAACGGCGCTCGCAAACCCTGTTTTAATGCCGGTTTGCGACGCCGTTTGCTTTTGCAGCCAGCAAAACGCTTCGGTCCTGCGCTCCGGTCCTGCGCTCTGATCCCGATTTCCGAGGTTTTCGCCATGCAAGCTGATCGTACTTCCGAACTTCAATCCCTGCTCGCCCAACGCCTGCTCGTCCTCGACGGCGCCATGGGCACGATGATCCAGCGCCACGGATTACAGGAACGGGACTACCGCGGCGAGCGCTTCGCCGATCATCCGCACGACCTCAAGGGCAACAACGACCTGCTGGTGCTGACTCGGCCCGACATCATCGGCGGCATCCACCGCGAATACCTGGAAGCCGGCGCCGACATTCTGGAAACCTGCACCTTCAACTCGACGGCGGTATCGCAGGCCGACTACCAGTTGCAGCCCATCGTCTATGAACTGAACAAGGAAGGCGCCGCGCTCGCTCGTAAACTCTGCGACGAATTCACCGCCGCCAACCCGAAGAAGCCGCGCTTCGTTGCCGGCGTCCTTGGCCCGACCAGCCGCACCGCGTCGATCTCGCCGGATGTGAACGACCCCGGCTACCGCAACGTGACTTTCGACGCGCTGGTCACCGATTATCTCGAAGCGATCAGCGGGCTGGTGGATGGCGGCGCTGACATCCTGCTCGTCGAAACCGTGTTCGACACGCTCAACGCCAAGGCCGCGCTGTTCGCCATCGAAACCTTCTTCGACCGCGTCGGCCGCCGCTGGCCGGTGATGATTTCCGGCACCATCACCGATGCTTCCGGGCGCACGCTGTCCGGCCAGACCGCCGAGGCTTTCTGGAATTCGCTGAGCCACATCAAGCCGCTGTCCTTCGGCCTGAACTGCGCGCTCGGCGCCAACGAACTGCGCCAGTACGTCGAGGAACTGTCGCGCGTCTGCGACTGCTACGTTTCCGCCCACCCGAACGCCGGCCTGCCGAATGCCTTCGGCGGCTACGACGAAACACCGGAAATGCTGGCCGACGAGATCGAAAGCTGGGCCAAGGGCGGCATCGTCAATATCGTCGGCGGCTGCTGCGGCACCTCGCCCGACCACATCCGCGTCATCGCCGAACGCGTTGCCGCGGTCAACCCGCGCCAAGTGCCGGAAATCGAGAAGAAACTGCGCCTGTCCGGGCTGGAGCCGTTCAACGTCGGCGCCGATTCGCTCTACGTCAATGTCGGCGAGCGAACCAACGTCACCGGCTCGAAAGCTTTCGCCCGGATGATCCTCGAAGGCCGCTTCGACGACGCACTGGCTGTCGCCCGCCAGCAGGTCGAGAACGGCGCCCAGGTCATCGACATCAACATGGACGAGGCGATGCTCGATTCGCTCGCCGCGATGGACAAGTTCCTCAAGCTGATCGCCTCGGAACCGGACATTTCGCGCGTGCCGATCATGATCGACTCGTCGAAGTGGGAAGTCATCGAAGCCGGCCTCAAGTGCATCCAGGGCAAAGGCATCGTCAATTCGATCTCGATGAAGGAAGGCGAAGCCAAGTTCATCGAACAGGCCAAGCTCGCCCGCCGTTACGGCGCCGCCGTCATCGTCATGGCTTTCGACGAAAAGGGCCAGGCCGACACCTTTGCGCGCAAGACGGAAATCTGCAAACGCGCTTACGAACTGCTGCTGAGCATTGGCTTCCCGGCCGAAGACATCATCTTCGACCCGAACATCTTCGCCATCGCCACCGGCATTCCCGAGCACGACAACTACGCCGTCGATTTCATCGAATCGGTGCGCTGGATCAAGCAGAACCTGCCGCACGCGCATATTTCCGGCGGCGTTTCCAACGTCTCGTTCAGCTTCCGTGGCAACGATGCGGTGCGCGAAGCGATCCACACCGTTTTCCTCTACCACGCGATCCAGGCCGGCATGACCATGGGCATCGTCAACGCCGGCATGCTCGGCGTGTACGACGATCTGGAAGCGGTGCTGCGCGAGAAGGTCGAAGACGTTGTTTTGAACAAGAACCCCGGCGCCGGGGAGGCGCTGGTCGATTTCGCCCAGACAGTGAAGGAAGGCAAGGCCAAGGACAGCGGCCCGGATTTGAGCTGGCGCGAGCAGTCGGTGGAAAAACGGCTTGAACACGCGCTGATCAAGGGCATCACCGATTTCGTCGTCGCCGACACCGAGGAAGTGCGCGCCAAGCTCGAAAGCGAAGGCAAACCGCCGCTCGCCGTCATCGAAGGCCCGCTGATGAACGGCATGAATGTCGTCGGCGACCTGTTCGGCGCCGGCAAGATGTTCCTGCCGCAAGTGGTCAAATCGGCGCGTGTCATGAAACAGGCGGTCGCCCACCTGCTGCCCTACATCGAAGCGGAAAAGACCCGCACCGGCCTGGGCAGCAAGGGCAAGATCCTGATGGCCACCGTTAAAGGCGACGTGCACGACATCGGCAAGAACATCGTCGGCGTGGTGCTCGGCTGCAACGGCTACGACGTGGTCGACCTCGGTGTCATGGTCAGTTGCGACAACATCCTGAAGGCGGCGCTCGAACATCGCGTCGACATCATCGGCCTGTCCGGGCTGATCACGCCATCGCTGGAAGAAATGGCCCACGTCGCCAGCGAGATGCAGCGCCTGAAGATGAAGCAGCCGCTGCTGATCGGTGGCGCCACCACCAGCCGCGCCCACACCGCGATCAAGATAGCCCCCAACACCGACGGCGCCGTGGTTTACGTGCCGGATGCGTCGCGCGCCGTCGGCGTCGCCACCAAGCTGCTCTCCGCCGACCAGCGCGACGGCTACATGGCCGAAATCGTCGCCGAATACGAAACCGTGCGCGCCGAACACGCCGGCCGTAAAGGCGCGACGCTGGTCACGCTGGCCGAAGCCCGCGCCAATCGTTTCACGTGGAACGCAGCGCACACGCCAGTCAAACCGGCGCAGTTGGGCCGCCAGGAACTGAGCATCCCGCTCACCGAGCTGGTCCCGGTGATCGACTGGTCGCCCTTCTTCCAGAGCTGGGACCTGGCCGGCCGCTACCCGGCCATCCTCAACAACGACGTCGTCGGCGAAACCGCCCGCCAGTTGTTCCACGATGCGCAGGCGATGCTGGCGAAAATCGTCGCCGAAGACTGGTTGACCGCAAAAGCCGTGTTCGGCCTGTATCCGGCCAGGGGCGAGAACGAAGACATCGTGCTGTACAGCGATGAATCCCGTACCCAGGAACTGACCCGCTGGGTCGGCCTGCGCCAGCAGATCAAGCAACCGCAAGGCAGGTTCAATACCGCGTTGGCCGATTTCGTCGGTGAGCAGGATTACGTCGGCGCCTTCGCCGTCACCGCCGGCCTCGGCATCGACGAACGCGTCGCCGCCTTCGAAAAGGCCAACGACGACTACTCGGCGATCATGCTCAAATCGCTCGCCGACCGCTTCGCCGAAGCCGCTGCCGAATGGCTGCACAAGCAAGTACGCACTCACTACTGGGGTTACGCAAAGGACGAAAACCTGGACAACGACGCGCTGATCGCCGAGCAATACCTGGGCATCCGCCCCGCCCCCGGCTATCCCGCCTGCCCTGACCACACCGCCAAGCGCGAACTGTTCGCCCTGCTCGACGCGCCGGCCATCGGCATGGCCCTGACCGAATCCTGCGCCATGACCCCGGCTGCCGCCGTCTCCGGCTTCTACATCGGCCACCCCGGCGCCAAATACTTCGCCATCCCGAAAATCGCCCGCGACCAGCTGGAAGACTGGGCGGCACGCAAGGGAATGTCGCTCAAGGATGCAGAGTACTGGCTGGCACCGCTGCTCTGATCCGGGACTTGCTGCAAAAAATGGCCTCGCATGCGAGGCCATTTTTCCGTCGGCTTGATGCAGCGCTACTTCAACGGCAGGTAGATATCCGTCACCAGATCGGCCTCGGCCGTTTCCGGCAGCAGATTCAGGTAATGGAAATAGAGCGGGAAGTCGCGCAGTTCCTCGCCGCTCTCGGGTAGCCACTCGCGGTAAAGCGGGTAGATGCTCTCGCCGATCTGGGTATGCGAACCGAAGTGCCGCACCCGCGCACAACGCCCGCCGGGAATGCACTTGTTGAGCACGCCCTGCGCATTGGGCGGCACCTCGCCCAGCACTTCGCCGGCGATGTCGAAACGGAACTGATCCGGCTCCGTCGTATCGGGATTGTCGTAGGCAATGCCGAAGCTCCGGCTGCTCTGTTTGGGTGAAAGACCGCTTTGCTGGCGCCAGGCGATGAACTCACCGACCGATTCATTGACGCGTTCGGGCGGGCCGCGATGTTCGCGCACAGCAAGCAAGGTCGTTGTGAAATTGACGATTTCAACCTGCATGTTTCTCTTCCTTTCCGGGATACGGAATCGATAGCGCTCGTGCCACGACACCCAGTCCGGCGCCCGCCTGAATGCGGAGGGCGACTTGCCGAAGGTGTTCCTGAAAGCGCGGGAAAACGATTCCGGGTTTTCAAAGCCGGCATCCAGCGCGATGTCGATCACCTTCCGCCGCCGGTTCAAGGCGAGCTGGTAACTGGCCCGCCGCAGCCGCAACAGGAGGACGTAACGCCCGACACTGGTCCCGACAAACTCGGCGAATTGCCGATGGAAATGAAATTTGGAGAAATTCGCGACCTGGCTCAGTTGCTCCACGCTCAGGCTCTCGTCGAGATGGGCCTCGATGTAATCAAGGACCCGACCCAATCGTGCCGCGTACGCTGTTGCCCTGGTTTCGCTCATTGTTCTTCCTCTATCCATGGCCAGCACTATGCGCGACACGGCAGATGAAATCCTGACTCCGATTGCTCACCGTGGGGAAAGCATCCCCCTGCGCCGACAGATAGGCTCTTCTGCCATTAACGGGAATACCTGTTCGCTTGTCCTTAGGCTGACAGGCTAACCTGTGTATCACTGGATCCCCAGCCAGCGCGAAAGCAGCGATGCCGGGCGGGCGATTGACAGCAGCGGCGCGGCCCGCTCGGGGTAACATACGCGTCATGAACACTCTGGCAAACCCGTCGATTCACCGTATCGCGTTCCGGCTGTTTGGCTTGATCCTGAGCTTGTTCCTCGTCGGTTGCAGCAACTTCACCCGACTGGCGGCGGACATCATGGAAAGTGGCGGCACGCTGCGAGTGGTGTCCGGCAGCTTGCAGGCACCAGCCTGTGAGCGTTGTGAGCTGATCATTACAGTGCTGGGTGATGAACGAGGCGATGCCATTCACAATTACCGGGTATTCGAGCGTCCTGGCGATTTCCGGATTGCCGCACTGAACACCTCGCGCTACCTTTTCGCCTTCCAGGACCTCAATCGCGATTTCACTTACCAGGCGAATGAACCGGGCGTCTGGTTCGATTTGGCCGCGCGCGGCATCGACAGGAATTCGGTAGCTGACATCGCGCTCGAGATCGGGGCACCACTGGTGCGCCAGGGACCTCGCGTGACTGACCTGTTCGAGTTGCGCGGCACGGGCCTCGGGCATATTGATGTCTTACTCGGCAAGGTCACTACTATCGACGACAAGCGCTTTGACAGCGAAGCTGCCGAAATGGGTATGTGGGAGCCACTCGGCTACATGAAGACCGGGCACGCCGGCATCTTCTTCCTCGAACCTTACGATCCATCACGCATCCCCGTCCTCTTCGTGCATGGCATCAACGGCACACCGCAGAACTTCAGAGCCTTGATCGACAAGCTTGATCGCCGCCGCTTTCAAGCCTGGGTCATCAACTACCCATCCGGCTTTGACCTGCGTGCGCTGGGCGACGGGTTGCTTGGGGTGCTGGCCGAACTACGCCTGCGCCATGATTTTCAGCGCATGCACATCATCGCGCACAGCATGGGCGGCTTGTTGATCCGTGAGTATCTGGGCGAGTGCAGCCGCGCCAAAGCCTGCGACTACCTCGACAAGGTAATCAGCGTGGCCACGCCGTATGCCGGCATCGAGAACATGAGCCTGTACCTCGACCTGACTACCGTGGTCATGCCGGTATGGCGCAATCTGCTGCCCACCGGGCCGTTTCTCGGCAATCTGTTCACGGCACCCTTGCCGCCGAAAGCTTCGCTGCACATCGCCTTTGCCTATCTCAGCGACCGCTCACCAACCGGCAAACCAGGCGACGGCGTGGTCAGCCTGAAGACCCAGTTACGCCCGGACGCGCAGCGCGAAGCCACATCAATGCGCGGTTTCCACGAAGACCACGTCAGCGTGCTGGCCAGTGAAGAACTGCAGGACTATGTAAACATGGTGCTGAAGCGATAGGCGCAAACCTGCTTCGTGCCGCCCTCGGGGAGCGGAACGCGCTATCCTCTGTCTCCCTCCCCCGTATCACGCTCCGCCATGCCCCGCTACCCGCATATCCTCTTCGACCTCGACGGCACCCTGATCGATTCGGCTCCGGCCATCCTGGCAAGTTTTCGCGAGGCTTTCGCGCAGACTGGCATCGCGCCGGTCCGCAGCATCGACGACAGCATCATCGGGCCGCCGCTGACCGAAACCCTGCAACTCATCTCTGGCAGTGACGATCCGGCACTGATTGCGCGGCTGGCCGAGGCTTTCAAGGCCAGTTACGACAGCGAGGGCTACAAGGCGACGGCCGCTTACGCAGGTGTTGCTGCCCTGCTCGCCCACCTCGCGGCGGCCGGCCGGCACTTGTCGATTGCGACCAACAAGCGCATTCACCCAACCCGGCTGATCCTGGCGCATCTGGGCTGGAGCGATTTCTTCAGCCATGTTTATGCCCTGGATCTGTTCACACCGCGCTTGCCGGACAAGGCAACGATGATCGGCCGCCTGCTCGCCGACCAAGGCATCGCAAAGGATCAGGCCATCTACATCGGCGACCGCAGCGAGGACGGCGAATCGGCCGATGCCAACGGTCTGCCTTTCATCGCGGTGACCTGGGGCTACGGCAGCCTGACGCCGGCGGAAATGCGTAGCGAATGGCGGGCGGCAGCTCAGCCGACCGCACTTGCAAGCTTGTTGCTCGCCAACTGAGAGTCAGCGCCTTTCAGGTCACACGAAACGCCGCCATCAGTGAATTCAGTCTGGCTGCCAGGGATGAGACTTGGCTAGCATTCAAACTGGTTTGTCGACTGGCACCAGAATTGGTTTCTGTCATCTGGGCTATTTGCTCGACGCGAGCTGCAACCTCCCGCGCTGCGCTGCTTTGCTCAGAAAGTGCGACCTGAATTTCGTTCACCGCCTTCACAACATCTCCGGCCCGTTGTTCGATCTGGTCAATTGACTGCCCAGCCTTCTGAGCCAGTTCTTCACCCTGGTTAGCTCGCACCACATCTGCCTGCATCGTATCTACTGCGCGTTGGGTGCCGCTTTGAATACGCGAAATCATGTCGCTGATCTGCTTCGTCGAGGCGCTGGTTCGTTCAGCCAACTTACGCACCTCGTCTGCCACAACAGCAAAGCCGCGCCCTTGCTCACCCGCACGGGCGGCTTCGATTGCTGCATTCAGGGCAAGAAGATTTGTCTGGTCTGCAATCTCCTTGATGACATTGACGATACCGCTAATCTCGCCAGACAGATCACCCAACTCACTGACGATGGCCGCCGAATGACGAACGCCTTCAGCAATGGCTGCCATTTCTTGTGCCGCACTACGCGTCACCACCCTGCCAACACGGGAAGCTTCTCCGGAACTGACCGCCAGCGCATTGGAGTCGTCAGCATGCTCACGCATCTGATCAATGGAAACCGACAATTCCTCCATCGAAGCAGCCATGCCGGAAGCCGACTCGGCCTGACTTTGGCTGGCGCTAGCAACGTCGGTACTGGCAGAAGCCAATTCATTGGACATCGACTCCAAAGTAGTAGCACCTTCCCTGACCTGCACAACAACCTCGCGCAAACGGTCCTGCATGTCGCACAAGGCTTTCAACAAATGACTGATTTCGTCGTTCCCGTTATGTTCGATACGGTCAGCAAGATTGAACTTCGCAACCGCATTTACCGCCCGTTCGGCTGCCGCGAGTTGCAGGGAAAAGCGGCGCTGAAATAACCAGGTAACGCCGCTCACGACAAGCAGGACAAACGCAAACATGGCGCCAACAATCAGACTTGTCTGCTTTGCCTGGCCGTTGGCCAGATTGAAGGCATCCTGCGCTTCTGTCTGGTAATAGGGCATGAACTGCTCTAACGGCTTGATGAAACCTCCATGAACCACTGGCCACTCATCTTCGAGAATGCTTTTCACGGTGTTGATGTCATCTACCCGATAAGCAGCCAACAGCCGCTCCATCAGCTTCTCAAGCGCCTTGAAGCCTGTGTTCATTTTTTCCAACTGAGCTTTTTCTTCTTCGGGAAGCGGCCGTTGTGGCTCCTTGGCCTTCGCCAAAGCAAGTGCGTAAAACTTTTCCCACTCGGGAGGTAATGAGCTTTGCACATCCTTCAGATGATTTGCGGACCCCACCGTAGGCAACTGCTCCAGGGCAACGCCGGCAATGCGAAAACGAACTTCTTTTACACGGCGCTCGATACTCTGCAAAAGCATGAGCGGCTCAAGCGTACGTTCGTTGACATCAGCCAAGTTGCTGGCCCCGTTGCGAGCAGCATAAATGGCCCCACCGCCCAACATCAGCATACCCAGCAATGTCACGACTGCCAGCAAATAAAGCAAACCACGCAACTTTTGTGGCATGGAAATCTCCAGATCAAATCAGAGAAGCACCCGGGGATGACAATCCATCCCCGGCAATTTGTTTTACTCAGTCGGGAAGCGCTTCTCTTCCCAGGCAGGCAGACCATCACGGAACCAGTTCACGTTCTTGTAACCCGCCTTGATGGCAACGTCAGCGCCCTTGTAACCGCGCCAACACGGTGAACCATTGCAATAGAACACCAGAACCTTGGCTTTGTCTGCGGGCAACTTCGCAAGATCAAACTCATCCTTTGGATCCAGCTTGGCTACTTTTTTATGTACTTCTTTGTACACAACGTTAATTGAACCCTTGATATGTTTTTCCGCATATTCAGCAGCCACTCTGGCGTCGACGAACAGCGCCCCTTTGTCATGGAGGGCTTTCGCCTTTGCTACATCAACAATCGTTCCACCTGGAATGTTCATCGGCGTTTCTTCAACAGCAATCGCTGCGGATGCCATGAAAGAAATGCTCAAAACGGTAAGCAGATTAGCAATACGCATGGATATCCCCTCATTAGGTAATTGGAATAGTTATTTTCACACATACTAATCTTCTAAATAATCTTTCTCGCATTTTTGCCACTCACGCCGCGAAACACTTAAAAGAACCATGACCTTGACTGCTTTCCCGGCAGATCGCCTTGCAGATATTCAACATGGATCGTTGCCTTACTAAAGCAATAGGCTTACCCTTCGCCCAATTTCATTTTGGCGGATGGGGAAAGCATGTCTGACAGTGCTGCGCGGGAATCCTCGCTTTTCCTTGCACCGCAAGCACCGAGCGATTCGCTCGTCACAACGCAAGCCGTCATCGATTCGCTTGGTGACGCAACGGCCCTGCTGAATCACCAGGGCGAAATCATCAGCACAAACCGCACCTGGAAAAACTTTGCCAGTTTGAACGGCGCAGATGGTGCCACGCTGATCGGTGTCGGCATCAATTACCTTGCTGTCTGTCAGCGCAATGGCGCTGACGATATTGCCAAAGGCATACACGCTGTCTTGCATGGTGAGCTTCCCGGTTTTCTGCAGGAATACCCCTGCCATTCGCCATCCGGCAAACGCTGGTTTCGCCTGTCGGCGACCCCGATGCAGGGGGCCAACGGGGGAGCCCTGATCTCCCACGTCGACATCACCGAACACAAACTCCTGAACGCCGAACTCGAGCAACATCGCCATCATCTCGAAGCCATGGTCGCCGAGCGGACGGAACAACTGGACGAAGCCAATCGGGCCTTGCGCAAACTGGCGCAGACGCGCAGCGACTTTCTCGCCAACATGAGTCATGAAATCCGGACGCCGCTCAATGCCGTACTCGGTTTTGCCCAGACAGGCGTCCGCGACAACGCGGGGCGCAAGGCGCAGATCAATTTCCGGCGCATTCTCGATTCCGGCCAGCACCTGCTCGGCATCATCAACGACATCCTCGACTTTTCAAAGATCGAGGCAGGCAAACTACTGGTTGAACAAATTCCTTTCCTGCTGGTTGATGTCATTGATCGGGCCACGGAACTCACCGCCGAACGCGCCAAGGAAAAGGGGCTGGATTTCCAGGTGACACTAAGCCCGACCCTACCCAAAGTGGTGACTGGTGACCCCCAGCGCTTGGGTCAAGTGCTGCTCAACCTGTTGTCAAACGCCATCAAATTCACCGATTCGGGCCAAGTCACCCTGTCGCTCAACTGCGAAGGCGATCAGGGAATATTTCGCGTTACCGATACCGGTATCGGCATGTCCAAGGAACAACTCAGCCGTCTGTTTTCCGCATTCGAGCAGGCTGATAGTTCGACCACCCGGCGCTTTGGTGGTACCGGCCTTGGTTTGGCCATCAGCCAGCGATTGACCGATACGATGGGTGGCACGATAACCGCACAGAGCGAACCGGGCCTTGGCTCAACGTTCGAATTGCGCCTGCCGCTACCGGCCAGCCAGGAAACGCCGACGCAAACCACGCCGGATCTTTATGCCCCGCCCGCCACGGAAAAGCGTCCACAACCCCGCCTGAACGGTTTGCGCATCCTTGCTGCGGAAGATACGGAGATCAACCGCTTCGTCCTCGAAGACATGCTGGCACCGGAAGGGGTGACGCTGACTTTTGCTGAAAACGGGGAAGAGGCCGTCAATTGGATCACGAAACACGGTGCAGATCAGCTCGACCTGGTGCTGATGGATATCCAGATGCCCATCATGGATGGTCACGAAGCGACCCGGCGACTGCAAAAAATTGCCCCAGCCCTGCCGGTTATCGGCCTGACGGCCAGAGCCTTGGCCGAAGAGCGCGCACAGTCGCTCGCCGCCGGGATGGTTCAACATCTGAGCAAACCCGTGGACGGCGAATCTCTGGTGGCTGCCATCCTGCATTACACATTGCGCCAACCACAGCCCCTCGTCAGTGAACTGCCTGCGGCCGCCGCGTCGGCAACGCAAGGTGAATCCCTGATCGACTGGGAAATGCTGAGTAAAAGCTTCAATGGACGTCAGCACGCCATCAACAAGTTGCTCGACCTCGCCGAACACGGCCATGCCGAAACACCAGCCCGCATTCGTGATACGGTATGCCGTAGCGATTATCAGGCACTGGCCTCGCTCGCGCACATCCTGAAGGGCAGCATGGGTCACATTCAGGCCCACAGCATCCGCGAACTTGCCGCCAGAACCGAAGCCGCCGCCCGCGCTGCGACAGCGGACAGCTTACCGCTCGGAGAGATGCTGGCCAAAGAAATGGATACGTTACTGCAGCAGTTGATCAAACGAAAAATGGCTCAGGGAAAAGCAAGCTAAAAGGGAAAGATAATGAAAATATTTGTTGTCGATGATGATCCAATGGCGCGCCTTGCCGCGACCGAATTCCTGCACGATACGGACCACGAAATCGTTGAACTGGAAAGTGGCGAAGCCATGCTCGCCAGCATGGAACAAGCGCCGGACCTGATCCTGCTCGATATTGAAATGCCGGGGATGAATGGCATCGCAGCCTGTCGGGCAATGCGCCAGGCGGGGCATGACGTACAAGTGATCTTTGTCTCGGCCAGCGACGATCTGGACACCCGCCTGACGGCCTACGATGCTGGCGGCAACGACTACATTGTCAAACCCTACGCCGCGCAGGAACTGGCCAGAAAGATCGAAATTGCCGGACGCAGCAAGCAAACGGCACTGGCTTGGCACGATCAGGCCGAAATGGCCCAGAAAGCAGCGTTTGCCGCCATGTCATCGATGGCCGAGATGGGTGCCATCCAGGATTTCCTGTGCGCCTCATTTTCCTGTGCCACGGTCGACGAACTGGCCCGCTGCATTGGCAAAACGCTGGAGCAATACGAACTGCAGGGACTCGTTGCGCTAAATTTCGAGAACAACAAAACGTGTTTCTCCACCCGTGGCGAATGCACGGCACTGGAAATCTCGATCCTTGAACACTCGCGCAACCTGGAACGCATCTTCCAGTTCCGCGATCGACTGGTCATCAATTATCCGTATGCAACGCTGCTCATTCTGAATTTGCCGCTACACCTTCCCGAACGGATTGGTCGCCTGCGCGATCATCTGGCCGTTCTGGCGGAAGGGGCTCAGGCACGCTTCATGGCGCTGCACTACGAGGCCCAGCGCCTGTCCCAGGCGCACAACCTGCGCGGCATCATCGCCGAACTGACGACGACGCTGGAAGATATTGAACAGCATCAAAAAAATCAGCGTATCCAGGTGCTGAACATCAACTGCAACCAGATGGAACGGCTGACCAAGGCATTCACCCACATCGGTTTGAGCGAAGCTCAGGAAGAGGCGGTGGCTTCGGTGGTTCAGGAAGGTATCGAACTCCTCTCGCAACTTCAGGACACGGGTCTGGAGACAGGGCAGCGCTTGCGCGAGGTAACCCACAAATTGCGCCTGCTCTGCCAGGACGGAAAATAGCCGGGTACGCCGCCGGAGCAAACACGGCAACCCCCCCGGCGACTTGTCCAAAGCGCGACCTGACACAAGAAATCGACGACAATTCGCGCCCATGCGTCCTGAACTCAATGTCGAACTGCGGCCTTACAACACGCTCGCCCTGCCAGGGCGAGCCACCGCCTATCTGAAAATCACCGATCCGGCCCAGTTGACCGCAACAGAACGCCGCCGGGAAAAACGCTTCATATTGGGCGGCGGCAGCAATCTGGTGCTGACCGGCGATTTCGCCGGCACCGTACTGCACATGGCAATTCCCGGCAAACGCCTGGTCGGTGAAGATGCCGAGGCTTGGTACATCGAGGCGGGGGCCGGGGAAAACTGGCACGACTTCGTTCAGTGGACACTGCAACACGGTTGGCCGGGATTGGAAAACCTGTCACTGATACCGGGAACGGTTGGTGCCGCACCGATCCAGAATATCGGAGCCTATGGATTGGAAGTCGGCGATTTCCTGCATCAATTGACCGCATGGGACTTTGAAAAACAGGCATTTATTACGGTCGACCGCAAAAATTGCCAATTTTCCTATCGCAACAGCCTGTTCAAGCAGCAAGGCTGGCATCTGAACGGGGGAATTGCCATCGTCTCGGTCACCTTCCGACTGCCCAAAGCCTGGCAAGCCAATTGTCGCTATGCCGATATCGCCAACGCACTGGCGGCTCGCCAGATCACTGCGCCCAGCCCGCAGGATATTGCTGACGCGGTCATCTCCGTGCGTCAGGCGAAGTTGCCCGATCCATCCATCACGCCCAATGCCGGCAGTTTTTTCCACAATCCGGTGGTCGACCGGAAAACCGCCGCTGCGCTGCACGCGGCCCACCCCCAACTGCCCAGTTACCCGCAGGCCGACGGCCGGGTCAAGCTCGCCGCTGGCTGGCTGATCGAACAGGCTGGCTGGAAGGGGAAAAATCTAGGTCCGGTCGGCATGTACGAAAAACAGGCCTTGGTCCTGGTAAACCAGGGTGGGGCAAACGGCGACGACGTCAAACGGACCATGGCGGCAGTTCAGGCAAGCGTGCGCGAAAAATTCGCGGTCGACCTCACTCCGGAGCCAATTTTCCTGTGACCTGCAGGCAGGCAGCGATACCGCTGGCCAGCGCATCGGCCATCCGTCGCTGACGCACAGGATCGCGCAACAACAACTCCTCGTCGCGGTGCTTGATCACCCCCGCCTCGAACAGCAGCGCCGGCAATGTTGTCCGATAGAGCACGACCAGATTGTCGTAATACCAGACACCATTTACCGCATCGGCCGCCTGATGTTTTCGACCGTGCCACGGGGTTGGCTCAAAACCGGCCCGGCGCAACATTGCACCGACTGCCGAGGCACAAAGCAAACTGGTTTCCGGGAACGGATTGGCAGCCGAAACAAAAATCCCATAGCCCTTCTTGACGTCGGTATACGTCAGCGAACGTCCTTCCCAGACCCACGCCTGCAAGTAAGCCTCGCTCACCGAATCGTGGTGCACGGAAACAAAGAAATCACTGCCAGAAGCCGCCTCGGGACGGGCAACCAGGCTGTCAATATGACCATCAAAATTGATTTCGCGCACTGCAATCCGCTGCGCTTCGAGTTGCCCGGCCAGTCGCTCGGAAAAGTCGCGATTAAAGGCAAACTCGCTACGCCCACGCGCACTGATCGCCCCGCCATCGCGTACGCCATGGCCGACATCGACGGCCACCACCGGTTTATCGGCAAAGGCCAATGGCGGGATCAGCAGCAGGAAACAGAACATCATCTTGGACATGAAGCGATTATCCCATGCTGAATCGTGGCCGGCCCGATGCGAAATACGCTATAGTTTTGCCCTCCAATAGGGGAAGAAATGAACCAGAAAAGCCACCCTCGGGGCAGCACTGCCCATATGCCTGATTTGAACTGGAGTCAGGTTCGCGAAACCGTCCTGCTGCTTGAACTTGCCGCAGTGCAGATCGAAGCGGCGATGAAGGACAGCAATGCTTCAGTCGAAGTGCTGACCGACTCCTTCACCAGCATGGCCAGCAACATGCAAACCATTTCCGAAACAGCCAGCAAGCTGCCGGATCAAGGCGACGTCGGAACCGCCAAACAGGAACTGCTGGGCATTGCCGGGCAGGTTTCCGGCATGGTGCACCAGACCATCATTGCCTTCCAGTTTTACGACAAACTGGTGCAGCGTCTGTCGCACGTCGGACTGAGCCTGGGCGATCTAAGCAATCTGGTCGGCGACAACGGACGCCTGTTCAACCCAGGCGAATGGGTCACATTGCAAAGCCGGATTCGCTCGAAATACACAACCCGCGAAGAAATCGCCATGTTCGATGCCGTCATGCAAGGGATGTCCGTGCAGGAAGCCATCGACCGTTTCATGGCGGAAATGAAAGAAAAAAGCGACGACATCGAGTTGTTCTGAACTCGCATCGCCTCCGTTTTTCCTCCTGCCTCAGAAGTCTTCGCGCGCTTCCCACATGATGTGCGCGTCGGCACCGGCCTTCGCCGTACGTTCCAGCATGTCGATCAAGGGCCAGGCACGCTGTGCCAGCCCAACCACCGGTGGCTTGTTCTTTTCTTCTTCCTCATCGTCGACCTCTGGCGCTGCCTGGCGCCGCGCCTCGGCAACCGCCGCCTGCAATTTGGCCAGGGCCGGCAACATTTCCGGTGGGGTGAACACGCCACGCGCCGTACTTTCCTTACCGACGATCCGCAGCAAGTCTTTCGCTGTCTCGGCAAACATCAGTACTTCGCCCGTCTCGCTGGAATCAAATCTTACGATCATGTTGTGTACTCGTTAGCTGGGTTGTCAGGAACATCGCCAGTCATGCACAATGGCCCCAAGGGGGAATACTCGAATGGACAAGAATACTACCGCCAATCCCTGGGAGACGGGAAACGACGCCATCGAGCAACTGGCACTGGAGGAATGCGCCAAACGCCAGCGCATTGACCATAGTGTTTCAGTCCTCATCCTGCCTGCCGGCCAGTGCAAACTTGCCGGCTGCTTTGGCCAGCTGGATGCACAAGTCACCGTTGCCGACTGTGCGGAACGCCAATCGGAAGTTGAAGGCCGCATTCTGGCCTCCGGTTACCAGGACAACATCCGCTTTGCCACCACCACCCTGCCCGCGCCACCGACGCAGGAAGCAGACGCCAGCTACGACATCATCGTGCTGCGGCGTGGGCTGTGCAGCTTGCCCTACGCACAGGGAAAGCTGCTGATCCGGCAGTTGCGGCAAAAGCTCAAGATCGGCGGGAAATTATTCATCACCGTGCTGGGATTGCACTCCGAACTCGGTGAAGACTATCCGGGCGGCGAACAGTCGATTTACGAACGCTACAGCAAGCTCGCCCCGGCCATGGCGCGCAAATACGATATCCACGACGAAGTTTGCCTGTATTCCGAACGCGACCTTTTCCTGTTGTTACTCGAATCCGGCGCCAGCGTGCTGCGCACGATGACCACCACCTGGGGCAACGTCAAGGCCGTCGCCGTTCGCGTTTGATGCGGCTGGGCATTGATCTCGGCGGCAGCAAGATCGAGATCGTCGCACTGGCAGATGATGGCAGCGAAATGCTGCGCCAGCGGATAGTCACACCGCAAGGCGACTATCGGGCAACGCTGCAGGCCATCGCCGGGCTGGTCGAAGCAGCCGAAAAAGAGCTTTCCTGCACGGGCAGTGTCGGCATCGGTATACCCGGCGCAGAATCCCGGCACAGCGGCTTGATCAAAAATGCCAACTCGACCTGCCTGATCGGCCAGCCCTTGCGCCAGGATTTGCAAACGCTGCTGCAGCGCGAAATTCGCTTGGCCAACGACGCCAACTGTTTTGCCCTGTCTGAAGCCATCGATGGCAGTGCCCAAAGTGCGCGCAGCGTATTCGGCGTCATTCTCGGCACCGGTGTCGGCGGCGGCATCGTCATCAATGGTCAGGTAGTAGCCGGGGCAAATTCAATTGCCGGGGAATGGGGGCACAATCCCCTCCCGTCGACCGAGGCCGACCCGTTACGCCCGCTGCCTTGTTACTGCGGTCGAACAAGCTGTATCGAAACCTGGCTCTCCGGCCCCGGCATGACTGCCGATCACTTGCGGACGCGCGGCGAGGCACTTGCCGCCGAAACCATCGCCAGCCGTGCCGCCGCCGGCGATGCCGCCTGCTCGGCCACCCTGACACGCTACCTGAGCCGGCTCGGACGGGCTCTCGCCGGGGTAATCAACATTCTCGACCCGGAAGTCATCGTGCTGGGTGGCGGCCTGTCAAAAATCCAGCAGCTTTACGAACAGTTGCCCGATTCTTGCGGTCCACATGTCTTTTCCGACATTTTCTGCACCAAAATCCTGCCGCCCGCGCATGGGGATTCCTCTGGAGTACGCGGCGCTGCATGGCTGTGGAATTGATGGCAAAATCGCCCGACCATGGCCCAGATATCCCTGTTCATCGGCGGCATCCGTCCGCTTCCCGAGTCCGGTCGTCCGACCGGCATTTACAAACAAGCCGCCAACGCACCGCTTGAGCTTGCCTGCGAAGGTTTCATCGGCGACCAGCAAGCCGACCGCCGTGTCCATGGCGGCCCGGAAAAAGCCGTGCATCTCTATCCGGCCGCCCACTACGCAATACTCGCGCAACGGTTTCCCGAAATCGCCAGTCAGCTCGTTCCCGGCAGCCTGGGTGAAAACCTGTCGACACCGGACCTCGACGAGTCAGACGTGCGTATCGGCGATATCTGGCAGCTCGGCACCGCCCGTCTGCAGCTTTGCCAACCACGCAATCCGTGCTGGAAGATCAATGAGCGCTTCGCCACCGAAGGCATGGCTGCCTTCATCGCCGAACACCGGTTGACCGGCTGGTACTGGCGCGTATTGACACCGGGTAGCGTCAGTCCGGGCGATACATTGACGCTGGAACTCGCCGCACAAACATTTTCGCTGGCCGAGGCAATGCAACTCTGGCAAAGCCACCGCCCCGCCCCCGGCGATCTGGAAAAATTGGCGACCACACCCGGCATTGCAACGCACTGGCGACAAAAGATTGAACAGCGCCTGCACTGGCTGCGCGCCAATCCCGACATCCAACCCAGCCCCCCAACAACGTTCCACGTGAAACCGGAGCAGGCATGAACGCCCCAATCCAGCGCAGCCTGTTTCTGCGCATTCTGTTACCGTTTGCCGCCGGCTATTTCCTGTCCTATCTCTACCGGACGGTGAATGCCGTACTCGGCCCGGTCATCGCCGGCGAACTGGCGCTACCGGACAACGCGCTCGGCTTGCTGACCAGCACCTATTTCCTCGCCTTCGGCGCGGCCCAGTTACCGCTCGGCATGCTGCTTGATCGTTACGGCCCACGCCGGGTCGAAGCAAGCTTGCTGATAATCGCCGCGCTCGGTGCCGCAGTTTTTGCCCTGGCCGACGGGTTGACCGGACTGACGCTGGGCCGGGCGCTGATCGGGCTCGGTGTTTCAGCTTGCCTGATGGCTTCGTTCAAGGCCTTCAGCCAATGGTTCCCACCCGAGAAACAAGCTTCATTGACCGGCTGGATCATGGCTTCCGGCGGCATGGGTGCCCTGGCCGCAGCAAAACCGCTGGAGATGGCCTTAGGCTTCAGCGGCTGGCGGGAAATCCTCATTGGCCTGGCCGTGGTTACGCTGATCGTTGCACTGGCGCTCTGGTATTTCGTGCCGGACAAGACGATCGAGCGCAGCGGCACCGGATTTGCCGAGCAACTGGCCGGCGTCCGCGCCATTTTCGCCAGCCGCCATTTCTGGCGCTACGCCCCGATGGGTTTCTGCTTTACTGGTGGCTTCATGGCAATCCAGGGACTGTGGGCATCGCGCTGGATGAATGTCATGGAAAGCCTCGATGCGGCCGCCGTCGCCGCCCGCCTGACCTGGATGGGCAGCGCCATGCTCGGCGGTTTTCTATTCATGGGTTTCTTTGCCAGTGCGCTGGTTCATCGTGGCATCTCCCTGGAAAAACTGTTTCGCACGGCAATGTTCGCCGCCTTCCTTGCCTTCGCAGTAATCTGCCTGCAGCCGCAATGGGCCGGCGATTGGCTATGGCCGCTGCTCGGTGCCTGTTTCTCGCTGTCCAACATCGCCTATTCGCTGGTCGCCCAGGCTTTCCCGTCGCATCTCTCGGGACGCGCCAACACCGCGCTGAACTTGCTGGTCTTCGCCGGCGCCTTCGGCCTGCAGTGGGGTATCGGCATCCTGGTCGATGCCCTGCAGGCCAATGGCTGGCATGTGACGAGCGCTTACCCGGCAGCGTTCTACGGGCTGCTAGGCGCTCAACTGCTGTCCCTCATCTGGTTTTTGTTGCCCCGGCGGCAAAGTTGAGGTGGCCAGATCAACCTGCTGCATGAAGCCGGCTGAGCCGCTTTCCATCAGGTAGACGCCGGCCGCCCGAATCTGCCCGAGCAGTTCGTTGTCGGCATTTTTCAGGGAAAACGGGGCGTCGACCGCAGCAGTGTAAAGTGCACCGACGCCCTGCTCGGCCAGCGAACGAAAACTGTCGCCGGACCACAGTGCCAACTTGGAAAATGCGCTGTCGGCCTCGTCGATCCAGCCGTTGCCATCATCGTCGAGCTTGGCGAGATCGGCAAAACCGTTGCCGCTCTTCGTGCCGAAAAGTTCATTGCCGTTATCGGCCTGACCATTGCCATTACGGTCGAAAACGAGAAAACAATTGCCCCCCGTCAAGCCCGGCAGCCATTC
The DNA here is from genome assembly GCF_030824335.1 of Azonexus sp. Taxonomy (GTDB): domain Bacteria; phylum Pseudomonadota; class Gammaproteobacteria; order Burkholderiales; family Rhodocyclaceae; genus Azonexus. Next base: position 42,100 of record NZ_JAVBXX010000006.1, on the reverse strand, counting down.
TGCTGAACCATCGGCATCGAGGTCGAAGGAAAAACGCTCGTTGCTCAGTTCGCAATACTTGCCCTCAAAACTGAGGACCAAAGGATCGCGTAATTGAACGCTGCCGCTTTCCTCAGACAAAGTTTCCCGTTCATATTCGCGTTTCATGGCGACACTGAAATCAAAGCCGATTTCCCGCCCATCGCAGGTTTTGACCATTCCCTTGCCGCATACATTAGTCGACTCCGACTCACTCACCCGCTCACTGATCCGGGTGCGCCAACTGATCTCGCGGGTATTTCCAGCATCCTTGGCCGCGCCCTCCGGCATGGGTGCCAGCGTATCGCTGGCGGCAACGCTCTTCCGGCAAGACTTGCCATCCATTGCCGCCAAAATCGCCGAGACGAGCGACTCCAGCATCTTCTGCACGCGTTCGCGCAGCTCGGTTTCCTTGCTTTCCTGCTTGGCGTCCGTTGTCTCCGCCAGCGTTGCAAACAAGCTGCGGAAGCCAATTTCTGACTCGACCTCCCGCGTCCGGCTGCTTGTGGCTTCGTGGCTGGCCGACAAAATGACGCTCGATTCCTGGATTCTCATGATGCCCTCCTTGCAGTGTCTGGAACATCCACACTGCAAGGGGCGTGCCGGTCACAATTCGAGCGGGTCGACTTCGATGTGCCAGCGCAGTTTTGACGGTGACTTGATGCGCGCGATAGCCTCGCGCCAATGCGGCAGGAAGGCCTGCAAAGCCGGGCGGGAATAAGATTCGGCGAGCAGTTGGGCGCGTTCGAGATTGGCCAGGCGGGCCATTTTCATCGGCACCGGATCGTAAAGCATGACCTGTTCGTGCTCGGCTATCGTCGGCAGTCTGACCGCACTTTCAAGAAAGGCCAGCGCATCGGCCATCGCCGGCGCCTCGGCGCGCAGCACGGCCTGGAAGGTGTAGGGAGGAAAACCGGCCTGCTCGCGCTCCTTCAGTTGGGTCGCGGCAAAACCGGTGTAATCGTGGGCGACCAGCGCACCGAACAGCGGGTGATCCGGGTACTGCGTCTGGATCAGGACCTCGCCCTTCAGTTCGGCCCGCCCGGCGCGCCCGGCCACCTGCATCAATTGGGCGAACAAGCGCTCCGGCGCCCGCCAGTCGGCAGCAAACAGCGCCGCATCGGCGCCCAGCGCGCCTACCAGCGTCAATTTCGGGAAGTCATGGCCCTTGGCCAGCATCTGCGTGCCGACCAGAATATCGGCTGCTCCACCGTGGATTTGTTCAAGCACGGCTTCCCATTGCTTGCGACTTTTGACCGAATCGCGGTCGACACGCAGGATGCGCGCCTCGGGAAACTCGCTTTGCAGCCAGGTCTCAACGCGTTGCGTGCCGCGGCCAAAGGGATGAATGTCCTGATTGCCGCAAGTCGGACAAGCCTTCGGAATGCCATTCTCGAAACCGCAGTGATGACAGCGCAGGCGGCGGTCGGCCAGATGCAGCACCAGATTGGCCGCACAACGCTGACAGCGCGACACCCAGCCACAGGCCGGACAGGCCAGCACCGGCGCATAACCGCGCCGGTTGAGAAAGACCAGGCTTTGCTCGCCGCGCTCAAGGCGCTGGCGGATGGCGGTTACCAGAGTTTCGCTGACGCCCTCGCGCAAGACCATTTTGCGCGTATCGACGATACGCACCGTCGGCAATCTGGCTTCCGGGTTGGCCCGTTCCTTCAGTGTCAGTAGCTGGTAGCGGCCACCGTCACGCGCGTTGGCCCAGGTTTCCAGCGCCGGCGTAGCCGAACCGAGCAGCACCGGGATGCTCAACTGGCGGGCACGCACCACGGCGATATCACGCGCCGAATAACGCATGCCGTCCTGTTGCTTGAACGACGCATCGTGTTCTTCATCGACGATGATCAGCCCGAGCCGTGGCATCGGCGTGAAAATCGCCAGCCGGGTGCCGAGCACGATATCGGCTTCGCCGGAAAATGCGGCCCGCCAGTTGCGCTCACGGGCCGCTTCGGCCAGTTCGCTGTGCAGCGAGACCACCGTGCGCTCGGTAAAGCGACCACGCACGCGCTCTTCCAGTTGTGGCGTCAGATTGATTTCCGGCACCAACAACAAGACCTGTCGGCCGAGCGCCAAGGCCTGCTCGACCAGACGTAAATAGACTTCCGTCTTGCCGCTGCCGGTCACGCCATAAAGCAATTGCGCCGAAAAACCGCCGTCGACCGCAATTTTGTTGATGGCGCTCGCTTGCTCTTCTGTCAAGGCCGGTACCGCTAGCGCCATCTGAGCCTTCTTGACGCGACCCGCCCGACGGTTTGGCGGCGCAACACGCTTCAGGCCAACCGGCAAAGCCTGCAGGACGACTTCACCGAATGGCGCCTGATAGTAAGCACTGGCAAACTCACACAGCGCGAAAAAATCGTGTGGTAAGGGATCATGATCACGCAGGATCTCGGTCGCCGGCTTCAACTGCTCATCCGGCCACTCGCCCTGCTCGACCACCTCGACAATGACACCGATCCGTTCGCCGCGCCCGAAGGGCACCCGTACCCGCAAGCCGGCATCTGCGGTCGACGCGCTTTCGGCCCGATATTCGAACAGGCGATGCAGCGGCAAATCGAGAGCAACACGCAAGACGGGCATGACGATCCGTGGAATGGTGGGTTGCGGCGGTCCAGCCGAAAACTTGTCCACAAAAGCTGTGGATAACTTTGTGGATTGCTTATGGGCAGAAGCGCTAAGTCGCCGTTTTGTAAGGCTTTTGTCTTATTGCCGAAATAATAAGCAAAAGAAAATAACGCATAAAATCAATTATTTGCGTGATTTGCTTACTGTCAAGCCGATTTCCGTAATTATTTTCCCGCAGAACAAGGCGCTGTGCATAAGTCAAGCATGTTCTGCGGGAAATCCGGCTTTATTTGCGCAATGTACGACTGTGAGCGTGCACGGTTTCGACCAGCGTGGTCACATTTTCCGGCGGCGTGAATTGCGAAATACCGTGACCCAGATTGAACACATGACCGGTATTGCCCGGCCCAAAGCTGTCGAGCACCTTCTTCGTTTCGGCAGCAATGATTTCCGGCGTACCGAACAGCACGTTCGGATCGATATTGCCCTGCAGCGTGACCTTGTCGCCGACCCGGCGACGCGCTTCGCCGATGTCGATGGTCCAGTCCAGACCGACCGCGTCGCAACCGATGGCGGCAATCTTCTCCAGCCACAGGCCACCGTTCTTGGTGAACACGATGCTCGGAATGCGCTGGCCGTCCTTTTCCTTCTTCAGCCCGGCAACGATGCGCTGCATGTAGGCCAGCGAGAATTCCTGGTAGGCCGCCGCCGAAAGCGAACCGCCCCAGGTGTCGAAGATCATCACGGCTTGCGCACCGGAATCGATCTGGGCGTTCAGGTAGCTGGTCACTGAATCGGCCGTCACCGACAGTATCTTGTGCAGCAGGTCCGGGCGGCTGTACATCATGCCCTTGATATGGCGGAAATCCGACGATCCCTGACCTTCGATCATGTAGGTGGCCAGCGTATATGGGCTGCCGGAGAAGCCGATCAGCGGCACCGAATTATCGAGCGCGCGGCGGATTTCCGAAACGGCATCCATCACATAGCCGAGATGTTCGTAAGGATCGGGAGCCGTCAGGTTATTGATCGCCCATTCCTCGCGCAAGGGACGCTCGAATTTCGGACCTTCGCCTTCGGCAAAGTACAGGCCGAGACCCATCGCATCCGGCACGGTCAAAATGTCCGAGAACAGGATCGCCGCATCGAGGTCGTAACGCGCCAGGGGCTGCAGGGTCACTTCGCAAGCCATGGTCGGCGACTTGCACAGATTCAGAAAATTACCGGCGCGCTTGCGCGTCTCGCAATATTCCGGCAAATAACGGCCAGCCTGACGCATCAGCCAGAGCGGCGTGTACTCGGTGGGCTCCTTCAGCAGGGCGCGCAGGAAGGTATCGTTCTTGGGTCGGCTCACGGTCTACTCCACCAGAAATCGGAAAAACCGGATTATCCGCCTTTCCGGCAGCGCGGTCAGCAGCTTTGCGATAGCGACAGGATTACCCGGCAGATCAAGCTGCTTGCCAATTCATCCACCAGAACCCAGAATTCAGCATGCTCATATACTGCTCTTATGCAGTTTGTGCATGAAAATTCCATACCCCACGTTCTTTCAAGGTCGCCACTCATGTTCAAAAAAATCATTTTTCTGGGTTCTTTGACCCTTTGCACCTCCGCCTTTGCTGCAGATGCGGATTTCACGCTGGTCAACCGGACGGGATACACCATCGAAGAGGTCTATATCTCGCCAGCCAATCGCAGTCAGTGGGGCAAGGACCGTCTGGGCAGCAAGCAATTGCCCAATGCAGCGTCGCGCAAATTCAAATTCGGCGACACCAAGAACTGCATGCAGGACATCAAGGTCGTGTTCACCGACGACGAATCCGAAGTCGAATGGGAAGACTTCGACCTCTGCGAACTGGACAAGATCACCCTGCGCTACAACCGGAAAACCGGTGAGGTATCGGCCGATTCAGAATAAGCAACGGCAGCCTCATTGGCCAATATTGGCGATACAGGCTGGGCAGCAATCAGAAACTGGGCAGACCATGAAAAGGGAAACCGTGGTCTGCCCCTGAGCATCATCATGAAAAAAAGACAGAAACTACTTTTATCTTGTGCCAGCCTGCTCATGTCATCGGTAGCCGTAGCGCAGGGAATGCACCGCTGTTACATCAATGGCCAAGTCGTTCAGCAGGAAGCCCGCTGTCCTGAACGTAGCACTTCGAGCGATCCCAAACCGGTCGCCGATACGAGCAAGCGCAGCGTGGAAAGCACCAGCAGCAACCCGATAGAGCACGGGAAGTCGTTATGCAAGACAGTCGCCCCGGCATCGCAACAGTGGAAGGACCCAACGAGCCTGCTGATCGGCAATGTCACCGGCGGAGAAATGACGACGCTGGCGATTGGTTATCGTGTTGTCGGCGTCAGAAACTTTTACGTGCCGGTCAACGGCAAAAACAGCTATGGGGCCTATAACGGGGAAAAAACCCTGACTTGCGTCACCAGCGAAGATGGACGGCGCGTTCTGAAGGTCAATGACGTACTACTTTGATTGATGGCTGCGGTTTATTTACGCCAGAATGCCGGGGTCAACACGACCAGCAGGGTAAAAATCTCCAGTCGGCCAAGCAACATCGCGAAAGTGCAGATCCAGGTCTGAAAATCCTCCAGGACAGCAAACGTGGTCGATGGCCCAACCAGGCCCAGTCCGGGGCCCGTGTTATTGACGCTGGCCACGACGGCACTGAAGGCAGTCACGATATCGAGTCCGGTGAATGCCAGCAGCAAGGTCATCGTGACGATGCTGACCATATAGACGAAAGCAAAGGCCAGCACCGCGAAAAGGACAGATTGTGGGGCCGTCTGTCCGCCAAGACGGACGTTGTACACGGCCGCCGGGTGCATGGCACGAACCAGTTCGCGATACACCTGCTTGTAGAGCAACAGCGCCCGCATCATCTTGATGCCACCGCCGGTCGACCCCGCGCTGGTCGAGAAACTGCACAGGAACAGCATCCACAGACCGGCAAACATCGGCCATTGTCCGTAATCGGTGGTCGAGTAACCTGTCGTGGTTGCGACCGAAATGACGTTGAACAAGGTGTAGCGGAAAGCGTTGTCCATGTCGTGGAACATCCCCTCCTTCCACAGATAATTGGCCAACACGAAAACACTGAGCAACAACGCGCCGACAAACCAGCCCGCCTCCGGATCGCGACCATAGACCAGGATCGACCGGCCACTGAGGGCAAGAAAATGCGTGGCGTAATTAATGCCGGAAAACAGCATGAAAATGATGCAGATCCACTCGATGAGCGGCGAATTGAAATAACCCAGGCTCATGTCGTGGGTCGAAAAGCCCCCCAGCGACAAGGTCGAAAAGGCATGGCAAACCGCATCGAACCAGCCCATGCCAGCCCAGCGATAAGCCAGCATGCAAGCCAGCGTCATCAGCACGTAAATCAGCCAGAGACCTTTTGCCGTTTCAGTGACGCGGGGCGTGATCCGGTTGTCCTTCATCGGCCCCGGCACTTCGGTCTGCAGCATCTGGCGCCCACCGATGCCAAGCATGGGAAGAATGGCGACGACCAGCACGATCAAGCCCATACCGCCCAGCCATTGCATCAGGTGACGCCACAAATTGATCGATTCGGGCAAATGATCAAGGCCGGACATGACAGTTGCGCCGCTTGCGGTCAACGCCGATACCGCTTCGAAATAGGCATCCGTATGCGACATGCCGAGATGAATCATGAACGGCAATGCGGAAAATGCCGGCAAGACCGTCCATACCAGCACCACGAGCAGGAAACCGTCGCGTACGTTGAGATCGCGCTGCAGGTGACGGTAGCGATACCAGAGAAAGGCACCGCACAGGATGGTCAACAGGAAAACCTCGTCGTACACCCGCTGCGCACCATCGTTGGTGGCGTGGGAAACCAACAGCGGCGCCAGAATGGTCAGGCCGAACAGCATGAGTATCATGCCCAAGGCGCGATAAACAGGAGCAAAACGCGTCACGGGCAGTCTCTCAGAGGAAGTGGAAGCCCACCTGGAACAATTTTTCGACTTTCTTCACCAGCTTCTTGCGGGTACAGAAAATAATCACGTGGTCGCCGGCTTCAATCACCGTATCGTGGTGCGCAATAACCACCTCGCCATAGCGGGTAATCGCCGTCCAATCGTCGGTTTGACCGATCACGATGGGTTGCTCGAAGTTGCGCACCATGGCCGCCACGGTGACCCCTTTCGGCCAATCAACTTCATCGATTCGCCGACCGACGACCTTGGACGTGTTGCGATCACCGTGTGCGACGATTTCCAGTGCCTCGGCAGCACCGCGTCGCAAGGAATGGACCTCGGCCACATCGCCCTGACGGACGTAGGCCAACAAGGTCCCAATGGAAATCTGTGCCGGTGAAATACCGATATCGATCGGCCCACCCTCGATCATCTCGGCATAAGCCCGCCGGTTGACCAGCGCAACCACGCGCTTGCAACCCAGACGCTTGGCCAGACTGCCGGCCATGATGTTGTCTTCATCATCATTGGTCACGGCGAGAAAAAGATCCATCTCGCCAATATTTTCCTGCTCCAGCAACTCTTCGTCGGTGGCATCGCCGTACAGCACGAGCGTGTCGTTCAGCTCGTTGGCCAGCAACTCGGCTCGCGGCCGCAAACCTTCGATCAGCTTGACTTCGTAGTGCCCCTCCAGCGCCTTGGCCAGACGAAGGCCGATATTTCCCCCACCGGCAATCATGATGCGTTCGACGCGGCTGGTCATCCGGCGCAACTGGCTGAGCACGGTATGAATATTCTCGGCCGCCGCCAGCAAGAAGACTTCGTCGCCACTCTTGATAACCGTCTCACCTTCCGGAGCTACCGGCTGATTGTCGCGAAAAATGGCGGCAATGCGGGCATCGATCTCCGGCGGCAAATAATCGCGCATTTCCTTGATCGGCTTGCCGACCAGCAACCCCCCCTCATAAGCCCGCACGGCAACCAGGCAAACCCGGCCACGGGCGAAATTGAGTACCTGCAGGGCACGCGGGAATTCGATCAGGCGCCGGATATAGTCGGTGATCACCTGTTCCGGGCAAAGCGCAAAATCGACGGCGAAGTTATCCGTCGACAGCAGCACTTCATCCTCCAGGAAATCCCGCGAACGCAGCCGAGCGATCCGGGTTGGCACGTTGAAGACGGTCTGCGCCAGCTTGCAGGCAACCAGATTGGACTGGTCGCTTTGCGTCACGGCGATCAGCATATCGGCATCTTCCGCTCCGGCTTGCCGCAAGACCGTAGGCGTTGCCGCATCGCCAACCACCGTACGCAAATCCAGACGATCCTGCAGTTGTGCCAGTCGAGCCCCATCGCGATCAACGATGGTGATGTCGTTTTCCTCGGACACCAAGCCCTCGGCCACACTGGCGCCTACCTGACCGGCACCCAGAATGATGATTTTCATGTTTTCCCCCCGCTTGCCGACTTATTCTTCGTTACGTTTGCCGAGTCTGATATCAAGCTGCTTCAACTTGCGGTACAAATGCGTCCGTTCCAACCCGGAGCGCTCGGCCAGACGGGTCATGTTTCCCCCTTCACGACGCAGATGATGCTCGAAATACAACTTCTCGAACGCGTCGCGCGCCTCCCGCAACGGTTGTTCGAACAAAGGCTGAAACGACTGCTCCCGGCGCTCATCCTCGATTTCCGGCGGCATGACCCGCACCACGTCATCGGCGCTAATCTCTTCTTCAAGCGCTGTCAGTGCCAGATTGCGGACTAATCCGTAAAGGATGTTCCAGCTGGTTTCGACATGCTTCTTCCAGTTCAACGTGCGCAATACATTCAGCGCAGCCGTTGAAAACCGGCGGACCGGGACTTCGCCGCGTTCGACAAAATTGCTCAGCAACAGTACCGCGATTTCCGGCAGATCATCGACATGGGTAGCCAAGGCTGGCATGGCTACCCAGATTTCACCCAGACGGGCAAGCAACTTGCTGTCCCAGCCATGTTCGGCCAGGTCAGCAAAGGCGGTGGCGCTTGCCACGACCAGTTGCAAATTCAGCTTTTCTGCCCGGTCGACCGCAAAAGCCAGATTCATCTGCTGCATCTTGCCCAGTACGGCCAGATCAGGAACGAACAGTATCCCGCCACTGATTTTTTCCAGCGCATCCTGCGTCAAGGCACTGCTCGTGGTCGACAAGTCAAGCCACGGCGCACGTGGTGCCAACAAGGTGCGAGCGGCAATTTCCGCCATTCCGCCGGTCGCCCCCTTGATCAGCAAAACGGAAGTCTTGGCCGCTGATTGATCGAGCCGGCGGCGAAACTCCTTGACGAATGCCAGGCGGGAAAAAGCATCCAGCGTCAGAGCCGCGCGTACCGGTGGCGCATCGTGTTTGAGCGCCTTCTGCACCGTACTCAGCAGCTTTTGCAGCGCAATCGGCTTCTCGAGAAAATCAAAAGCCCCAAAACGCGTCGCTTCAACCGCCGTATCGATCGTCCCATGACCGGACATCATGACCACCGGCATGTTCAGATGCCCCCCAGCGTGCCACTCCTTCAACAAGGAAATGCCATCGGTGTCGGGCATCCAGATATCGAGCAGAACCAGATCCGGGCGCAACTCATTGCGCACCTTGCGGGCTGCTGTTGCATTTTCGGCCAGCCGAACGTCGTAGCCTTCGTCGATGAGAATTTCCGAAAGCAGTTCGCGGATGCCGACTTCGTCATCAACGACCAGAATGATTGCCATGTTTGGCCTCCTTCTCCCTGACCAGCGGCAGACGAATATCGATCTGGGCGCCGCCATCGGGAGCATTGCTGATTTCTATCCTGCCCTGGTGTTCATCGACAATTTTCTTGACGATAGGCAGTCCCAGCCCTGTTCCCCGGGCCTTGGTAGTGACATAAGGTTCAAAAATTCGCGGCAATAGTTCAACCGGAAAGCCGGGGCCATTATCGGCGATGCGCAAGCGAGCGCAACGCCCGCAAAGATCGGTGGCAATCTCGATATGAGCCTCCTGGCGCCCTTCCAGGGCATCTTCGGCATTGCGCAACAAATTGTGAATGACTTGGCGCAACTGGGTTGCATCACCGAGTACCAACGGCAGGGCTTCACCAAAGTGGACATCGATACGGGCAGAAGAGCTTTCGTACAAGCCCAGCACTTCGCCGAGCAAAGCGTTCAAATCCAGCGGCACGGCTTCAGGCGCCGGCATCCGGGCATAATCGCGAAAATCATCGACCATGCGCTTCATCGCCTGCACCTGATTGATGATGGTCTGCGTGCCGCGCGCCAGCATCTCGGCGTCGCCATTGGCCAGCTTGCAAGCCAGTTTGTGTTGCAAACGTTCAGCCGAAAGCTGGATCGGCGTCAGCGGGTTCTTGATCTCATGCGCCAGCCGCCGGGCCACTTCCCCCCAGGCCGCGCTACGTTGTCCGGCAATCAGGCGGGTCACATCGTCGAATACCACGACGTCGCCACCACCGCTCGCTTCCGGCAACCGGGTGGCACGCAGCAGCAGCACTTGGGGCATCCCGTTCGGCCGCTCCAGTTCAAGTTGCGCCTGCCATTCCGGCTCTTCCGTCGCGGCGAAATTTTGCCGGATGAAAGCCCCCAGCACCTGCTGACGCGGCCAACTTTCCGGTACGGCACCAATCAATTCGGAAAAATCGTCTTCCAGAATGGTCAATGCGCCCTCGTTGACCGTACGCAACACAAACTTGCGGTCGAATACCAGCACCCCAGCCGACAAATTGGCCAGAATGGATTCCAGATAAGCCCGGGCCGACTCCAGTTCGGTGCGATGCCGATCCGTCTCGCGCCGGGCATCGTCCAGTTGGCGAGTCATCCGGTTGAACGACTGGGTCAGTACGCCAAGTTCGTCACCACTGTAAATGGCCTGGCGCTGGGAGAAGTCGCCATCCGCCACGGCTTGTGTCCCTTCGGCCAGAATGTAGAGTGGAGCGACCAGCCGGCGGGCCATCAGATAAGCCAGGGCAAAAGCGCTGAACAGCGCAACCAGTACGGTCAAGGTCAAGGTCAGGGCGTAAATCCGGGTCAGGCCGTGGCGCGCCAGTTGCAACTCCTGGTAATCGCGATACACCGCCTGCACCGCCTCGGCATCCAGTGCCAGCGTGGCCGGCACCACCTGCGTCAATTGCAGGATACGCGGCTCCTCGAACATGGCGCGTGGTGTTACCGGCACCAGCACGCGCAGGAAAAGCGACTCACCTTCACCTTCGACACCGCTCAAACCTTGCGAACTGCGTGCCTGCTTCAATTGGCCTTGCGTCGGCAACTCCGGCAGCAGTTTGCCCAGGTCGCCGGTAGCACTGGAAAGCAGTTGCCCGTTCACCGAGAACAAGGCCGCCGTATCAACCACCTTGTCCTCACGCAAACGGAACAGCACGGAACGCCGCGAGGGTTCGCCCACATCGGACAATTCGCTGGCCATGTCGCGTGCTTTCAGGGTCAGATCGGCAAGCAGCGAATCAAGTGCCGAACGCCCGAGATGCAAGCCGGACTCCAGGGCTTTTTCCACCCGCACGTCAAACCAGCTTTCGATTGAGCGCGTAACGAACTGCACCGAGACACCATAGACCAGCGCGCCCGGCAAAACGGCAATGACACCGAACATCAGCATCAGACGCAATTTGAGTCGTGCCCCGAACACCTGCGCCCGATAATCGTGCCACAAGGAACGCAACTGCCAGCCGACCAGGGCCAGCATGGCCAGAGCAAGCACAATATTGAGCGCGATCAGCAAAGGATAGTTACGCGAGAAGACGACCGTATCCGCCGCCGTCGCCATCAGCAACAGGAACCAGAGTATGCCGCCAATAGCTGCGGCCAACGCCCCCCCTGCGGCAACGAAGCGCTTCACTTGTCCTCCACTGGTGCGCTGGATGGCAGGGTTGCCGACCAGCTTTTCCAGTCGGCGGCCAAACTCCACTCCTTGTTGCCCAAGGCACTGATCTGGAATGGCCGGGGCAACTGATTCAAGTCGAGGCGCAGACGGACGGCAGCCTGATAGCTCTCCCCCGGCACCATGTTCTTGCTGTCCTTTTCAATCACCAGCCAGTTACGCAAGCGGCGCAATACGCGCAACGCTTCCCCCAGTGTGTCGAAGGACTGATGCAAACCACCAGTCGTCAGACGGTACTGGCGCGTCAGCGCATGATAGGAGAGGCGGTAGGTCTGGCTGCGGCTGGCCAATTGCTCATCGAGCCAGTACCAGCGCTGTCGGGAAAGCTCGAAATCGGCAATGAAATACAGCACGACGCCCCGGTTGACTGCCTCTTCCAGACGGGCGTTCAGGTCAAAACGAAAATCGGCCGACAGCACATAACCGTCGTCGCTCAACCGGAGTTGCGGATCAAATACTTCGATTTCTGCGGTCCACGCCAGCACCGGCAGGAAAACCAGCAGTAATACGCAACGGCGCAGACGTTCAAGCACGCTTTTCGAGAAGACAATAGTAGAAACCATCGTGCTCCGCATCGGGAAGAAGCTGCTCCTCATGACCGATAGTGGCCTCACCCTGAGCTGTCCCGGACCTCAGGAAACGCTGGATTTGTTGCGAATTTTCCTCGGGAAACAAGGAACAGGTGGCGTAAAGCAATTTGCCGCCCGGTCGCACGACATGCCAGAGCGCCTCGAGAATCCGTGCCTGCGTCCTGGCAAAACTGGCGATATCGTCTTCCCGGCGCAGCCACTTGGCGTCCGGATTGCGCCGCACGACGCCGCTGGCGGTACAGGGAACATCGGCCAGTACGGCATCGAACAGGCTGCCATCCCACCAGTCGTCGAGCCGGGTGCAGTCGGCAGCGCGTACCCGGGCTTTCAGATGCAGGCGGCCCAGTCCGTCCTCAACCCGCCGGCAGCGCGCCGGTTTCAGATCGAGCGCCAGCAGATCGAGATCGGCTCTTTCGAGCAGATGCGCCGTCTTGCCGCCGGGTGCCGCGCACGCATCGAGGACCAGGCTGCCCGGCGCCGGATCGAGGATTTCAGCGGCGCGCTGCGCCCCCGGGTCCTGCACCGAAACCAGCCCATCGAAAAAGCCGGGCAAACGATCCACCGATTGCGCTTGAGCCAGCGCCAGACCATCCTCGCCCACCGGCTGCGCGGCAATGCCGGCGGCCAGCAGTTGCTCGAGATAATTTTCCCGGCTGACCCGGCGCCGATTGACCCGCAGGCCCATCGGCGGTGCCTGATTGCCGGCTGCGACGACTCCCGCCCAGTCTGCCGGATACGCCGCCTGCAGGCGGTTCAGCCACCACGCCGGATGCTGGGCCACGGCCAGCGGATCAGCCGCCAGTGCTGCGGTCAACGCAGCCTGCTGGCGCAAAAAGCTGCGCAACACGCCATTGACCAGCCCGCGGAATTTTCCGTTGGCGATCTCACCGGCGGCTGAAACCGCCTGATCGACCACGGTATGCGTCGCGTCAGGACGGGTTTCCAGTCGATAGATGGCAACCAGCAACAAGGCGCGTACTTCATCGACCGACAAGGGCCGGTCGAGCAGGCGGGAGAGAAAGAAATCGCCCCGTCCATGGGCGCGCAGGCTGCCATAGACCAGATCCTGGACAGCCGGCCGGGCGACCACGTCGACCCGGCTGATCAGGCCATCGGCCAGGCTCTGCCCGGCGAAAACGGCGGCATCGATGCGCGCCGCCTGAAGCAGCGCATAAGCAAGAGAAGTAAATGGCAAGCGAGACATAGGATGAGATTATCGCACGGGGCATAATCGTGGGATGCGCCCTTTCTTCATCCTTCTTCTCTGCCTGATTTTCAGCCCGCTCGCCCAAGCCTGGAACGCCGCGGGGCACCGCCTGACAGCCATTATCGCCTGGCAAGGCATGTCACCCGCCGCCCGGGAATTTGTCGCCAGCGCGCTGGAACAGCACCCGGACCACGCTCGCTGGCATGAAAAATCAGGAACCGGCGAAGCGGCATTGATCTTCGCCGAAGCCTCGACCTGGCCAGACAGTATTCGCCGCGACCCGCGTTTTTACGACGAACGTCGGGAGTCGCCGACACCGGATCTGGCTGGTTTTCCCGATACGGCGCGCCATCTCGATTGGCATTACGCCGATTTTGATCGCGACGGCCAACGTGGTCGCGGCCAGATTGATCGGCAGATCGGAGAATTGACCAAAATTTTGCGGTCGACCGCAAAACCCGGCGAAATTGCCTGGGCCTTGCCTTGGCTGGCGCACCTGGTCGCCGACATTCATCAGCCGTTACACGTCGGTTTCAGCGAAGACCGCGGCGGCAATACGCAGTTGATCGAGAACCCCTTCGACGCAAAGCAGCCGTTCGTCAAACTGCACGCTTACTGGGATGACCTGCCCGGCCCGAGCAGCCTGCGCGGCAAGAAACTACGCAAGCAAGCCGGGATATTGCTGGAAGAACACCGCCCCGGCGCGCAGGGTGATGCCGCACTGTGGCTGCGCGAAAGCCGCGATCTGCTGAACGATGTTTATCCGAAGGCCGCTGGCAGCGTCACGCCGATCATTGACCTGCCCTACCGGGAGCAGGCCAAGGCCAGGGCTGACCGGCGCATCACCGAAGCCGGCCGACGACTCGGGCAATTACTGGAATCCATTCAGCGCAGCCGCGTTTCACGTGGAACGCGCTAAACGAAGCAGCGAATTTTCGAGACCGTACGTGGACCGCTTGTCGAACCGGCGGCCAAGCAACAAAGGCTCAGTCGAGTCCCGTAAACCGATCACCCACTTTGAGCGGATGTCCGGCCAAAAACTGCTGCACCGGCAAACGCTTGCCACCGGCTTTCTGCAACTCGCTGACCGCCAGCGCGCCTTGCCCACAGGCAATCACGATATTTTTGCGGTCGACCGCAAGAATGCTGCCTTTTTCACCGCCCCCATCGACCGGCCGTGCCGCCCACAGCTTGACCGTCTGCCCGGCAAACACCGCCTGTGCTCCAGGAAACGGATTAAAGGCACGGATATGGCGATCCAGCTCGGCCGCCGTTTTTGACCAGTCAATCGCCGCTTCGAGCTTTTCGATCTTGTGCGCGTAAGTAACGCCTTCGCTAGTCTGGACTTCGGCCGGTAACGGCAGACGCGCCAGTGCATCGACAATCAACCGGGCACCGAGCGCCGCCAGCTTGTCGTGCAAGCTGGCCGTCGTATCGTCGGCCGCGATGTCGAAGGCAGCACGCAACAGCACCGGCCCGGTATCCAGACCCGCTTCCATTTGCATGATGCACACGCCGGTCTCTTTGTCGCCGGCCAGCAAGACCCGTTGGATCGGCGCAGCACCCCGCCAGCGCGGCAGCAGCGAGGCATGAATATTCAGGCAACCCAGGCGCGGCAGGTCTAGCACCACTTGCGGCAGGATCAGTCCGTAAGCAGCAACCACCATGACCTCGGCACCGACCGCAGCAATCTTCGCCTGTGCTTCGGCATCCTTCAGCGTCAGCGGCTGAAAAACCTCGATCCCATGTTCCTGCGCAATTTTCTTCACCGCCGACGGTTGCAGCGTCATGCCGCGCCCGGCCGGCCGATCCGGCTGAGTCAGCACCAGCGCAACCTCATGGCCGGCAGCGATGATGGCGGACAGCGCCTGCGCCGCAAATTCGGGGGTGCCGGCAAAAATCAGCTTCATGCCGTCACCCGCGCCTGCTTGGCCAGCTTGCTGCGGATGCGGGTCTGTTTGAGTTGTGACAGGTGATCGACGAAAACGGTGCCGTTCAGATGATCGATCTCGTGCTGGATACAAACAGCCAACAGGCCTTCGGCCTCCAGCACCTGCGGCTTGCCATCAAGATCAAGGTAGCGCACGGTAACCCGTTCGGCCCGCTCAACCTTGTCATAGACGCCAGGCACTGACAGACAGCCCTCCTCGCCAATCGAGCATCCGGCGCTGTTGCTCAATTCGGGATTGATGAAGACGCGCAGATCATTCTTTTCTTCCGAGATATCGACCACGACAACCCGTTTGTGAACATCCACCTGGGTCGCGGCCAACCCGATACCCGGCGCTTCATACATGGTTTCTGCCATGTCAGCGGCCAGCCGGCGAATGCCGTTGTCAATTTTTATCACGGGCGCTGCCAGTTTTTTCAGGCGCGGATCAGGAAAACGCAAAATGGGTAAGAGTGCCATGGCAATAGGGAATGAAAGCTTGCTTGCTTAGGTGATTGGATGCAGAATCTGACGCAATTCTTGAGATATGAACGCGAATTGCAGACGCCGGTAGGACAATGCAAGCTGCTGCGCGTTCCACCGGTACGTGAGGGATTACCCATGGTTCGCATTATATCCGCGCTCATCCTGGCTGTGACAGTTGCTTCTGCAACGGCCGCCGAGCCGCTTGAGCTGGTCGACAATCCGCCGGAGCGCCATATTGTGGTCAAGGGCGATACCCTGTGGGATATATCCGGCAAATTCCTCAAACAGCCTTGGCGCTGGCCAGACATCTGGCGGATGAATCAAGACCAGATCAAGAACCCGCACCTGATCTATCCCGGTGACATTGTCTGGCTCGACCTGTCCGATGGCAATCCACGCCTGCGTCTGGGCAAACCGCTGGGCAATGGAAAAGTACAGCCGAAGGTATATTCAACTGCCATTCAGCAGGTGATCCCCAGCATTCCGGCAAAAATCATCGAACCCTTCATCTCGCAACCACTGATCCTCGAACCTGGCGACGCTGCCGTCGCGACACGCATCGTGGCCACCCAGGAAGACCGGGTCATTTTGGGCAATGGCGATACGGCTTTCGTCTCCGGCATTACTGATGCCAGCGTGGTCAAATGGCACATTTTCCGTCCGGGAAAACCACTCAAGGATCCCGAAACTGGCGATGTCATCGCTCAGGAAGCCTTCTTTCTGGGCAATGCCACACTGGTCGAACCGGGCGAACCGGCCACCATACGCATCACGCAGTCAAAGGAAGAAGTCACCCGGGGCGATTGGCTGAAGCCGGCACCGCCAACCAGCATCATGGCCTATGTACCACATCGCCCGGAGTTGGAAATCAGCGCGCGCATCATGTCCATCTACGGCGGCGTTAGCGAAGGCGGCTCCGGCTCCGTCGTTGCGCTGAACCGCGGCGAGGCAGATGGCGTCGAAATGGGCCACGTGCTTGCGCTGTTCCGCAAACGGGTTTCGCAGGATCTGGACGAAAGCCACCAGCGGGTTTCAACCACCATTCCCGATGAACGCTATGCCTTGGCATTCATCTTCCGCACCTTTGATCGTATCTCTTACGCACTGGTGCTTGAATCGTCGAAGTCTGTCCTGATCGGCGACGCAGCACGCAATCCGTGAACGACCTGCAAGGCCTGGCCGACTGGCTGCGCCTGACCCTGATTCCCGGTATCGGCGGCGAGACGCAACGAAAGCTTCTCGCCGCTTTCGGTTTACCGGAGGCTGTTTTCACGGCAGACCCTGCTGCCGTGCGCAGCGTAATCGGGGCAAAGGCCGAGCTGCTTTTCGATTTTCGCCCCGACGAAGCCGTCGACCGCAGCATTGCGTGGGCCAGCCAACCCGACCAACATATCCTGACCCTGGCCGACGCCGACTACCCGGCTGCCCTGCTGGAAATCCCCGACCCACCCAGTCTGATCTATGTCCGGGGCAACAAAGCCCTGCTCAATCGTCGTAGCCTGGCCATGGTCGGCAGCCGCAATGCCACCCCCCAAGGCATCCAGAGCGCAGAGCAGTTCGCCCACGCCTTGGCCGCCCAAGGGCTCTGCATCGTCAGCGGGCTGGCACTGGGTATCGATACGGCAGCCCATCGCGGCGCCCTGGCTGGCGGTGGCGATACCGTCGCCGTCATCGGCACCGGTGCCGACCGCGTCTATCCGGCACGCAACCGCGAACTCGCTTTGGCCATCGTCGAACGAGGCGCCATCGTCTCTGAATTTCCGCTCGGCACACCGGCCATTGCCGCCAATTTTCCTCGGCGCAACCGGATCATTGCCGGTCTGTCGCGCGGCGTACTGGTCGTCGAAGCCGCCACGGAAAGCGGTTCGCTGATCACTGCCCGCCTGGCCGGTGAACAAGGTCGCGATGTCTTTGCCATTCCCGGCTCCATCCACTCGCCGGTTGCCCGCGGCTGCCACAAACTGATCAAACAAGGGGCCAAGCTGGTTGAAACCGCTGCCGATGTGCTCGAGGAACTTGGCCAGTTTGCTACACCGTTGGCAAAACCCACTCTCGCACCGGATGCGCCAACGAACGCCTCGCAGGCGCATCCCGTATTGGCCGCAATCAGCCATGCCCCTTGCGGATTTGATGAAATCGTCGAGCGCAGCGGACTCGCTGCCGAGAAATTACTACCTGAACTGCTAACCCTGGAACTTTGCGGCGAAATCGCCGTCCTTCCCGGCAACCGCTATCAGCGAATGAACTGAACTCTCGCGGATACAAGTCCGCCCTTGCCAATCCGTCCGGCGCCCACTTATTATGCCCGGCACCCTACAGGCAGAACCCATGAGCAAAAAACTGATCATCGCCGAAAAACCTTCCGTCGCCAGCGACATCGCCAAGGCGTTAGGCGGGCTGACCAAGCACGACGACTATTTCGAGAACGACGAATACGTCGTCTCGTCGGCGGTCGGCCATTTGCTCGAACTCTCCTGTCCCGAAGAATTCGAGGTCAAACGCGGCAAGTGGTCGTTTGCCCATCTGCCGGTCATCCCGCCGCATTTCGCGCTGAATCCGATCGAAAAAAGCGCCTCGCGCCTGAAAGTCCTGCTCAAACTGCTCAAGCGCAAGGATGTCGATGCGCTGGTCAATGCCTGTGACGCGGGGCGCGAAGGCGAATTGATCTTCAATTACATCGTCCAGCATGCCGGCAACAAGAAGCCGGTACAGCGCCTGTGGCTGCAATCGATGACGCCGCAGGCCATCCGCGATGGCTTCCTGCGTCTGCGTCCGGGCAGCGAATTGCAAGGCCTGGCCGATGCCGCCGTCTGCCGCTCCGAATCCGACTGGCTAGTCGGCATCAACGGTACGCGGGCGATGACCGCCTTCAACTCGAAAACCGGTGGCTTTCACCTGACCACCGTCGGCCGCGTGCAGACCCCGACGCTGGCCATCGTGGTCGAGCGGGAAAAGAAAATCCGCGAATTCCAGCCGCGCGACTACTGGGAAGTCGAAGCCGACTTCGGCGCCAAAGCCGGCAATTACACCGGCAAATGGTTTGATGAGGGCTTCAAGGGCAAGCAGGACGACGAACACGCCCGCGCCGACCGTCTATGGGAACAAAACAAGGCCGAAGCCATCAAGGCCGCGACTTCCGGCAAACCGGGCATCGTCACCGAAGAAGCCAAGCCGGAAACTCGCTTGTCGCCATTGCTCTTCGATCTGACCAGCCTGCAGCGCGAGGCCAACAGCCGCTTCGGCTTCTCGGCCAAAACCACGCTCGGCCTGGCCCAGGCCCTGTATGAAAAGCACAAGGTGCTGACCTATCCACGAACCGATTCGCGTTGCCTGCCGGAAGACTACGTTGCTACCGTCAAGGCAACCATGTCGGTGCTGACAGGCGAAGGGGCCGGCAAAGGACACGACGAAGTCCTGTTGGCCCGCTATTCGCCATTTGCTCACCAGATTCTGGCGCGTAACTGGGTCGTGCCGAACAAGCGCATTTTCAACAATGCAAAAGTGAGCGATCACTTTGCCATCATCCCCACCCCGCAGGCACCGAAAAACCTCAACGAAGCCGAACAGAAGCTCTATGACTTCGTCGTCCGGCGTTTCCTGTCAGTCTTCTTCCCGGCTGCCGAATACCTGGTCACCACCCGCATCACCCGCGTCGAGGGCTACCCGTTCAAGACCGAGGGCAAGGTGCTGGTCAATCCGGGCTGGCTGGCCGTGCATGGCAAGGAAGGGCAAACCGGCGACGAAGGCAATCTTGTTGCGGTCGACAAGGATGAGAAGGTGAAAACCGAGGAAGTTGCGGTCAAGGCCAACGTCACCAAGCCGCCACCGCGCTACTCGGAAGCGACGCTGCTGTCCGCCATGGAAGGCGCCGGCAAGATGGTCGACGACGAAGAACTGAAGGCGGCAATGGCCGGCCGTGGCCTCGGCACGCCAGCCACCCGGGCGCAGATCATCGAAAACCTGATCGGCGAGCAGTACATGCTGCGCGAAGGTCGCGAACTGACGCCAACCGCCAAGGCCTTCAACCTGATGACCTTGTTGAACGGCCTGGGCGTCAAGGAACTGACCCAGCCGGAACTGACCGGCGACTGGGAATGGAAACTCGGCCGCATCGAAAAAGGCGAATTCACGCGCGAAGAATTCATGCGCGAAATCGCCGAAATGACGCGCCATATGGTCGAACGCGCCAAGAGCTACGACAACGACACCATCCCCGGTGACTTTGGCGTCCTCGCCACGCCCTGTCCGAAATGCGGCGGCGTGATTCGTGAAACTTACAAGAAATTCCAGTGCGGCGATTGCGACTATTCGCTATGGAAAATTGTTGCCGGTCGCCAATTCGAACCGGCCGAAATCGAAACCTTGCTGACCGAACGTACCGTTGGCCCGCTGACCGGTTTCCGCAACAAGATGGGCCGTGGCTTTGCTGCTGCCATCAAGCTGAACGACGAGCATCTGCCCGAATTCGACTTTGGCCAGGACAAGGCGGATGAAGCCAACGCTGAACCCGTCGATTTTTCCGCCCACGAAATTTTGGGCAAATGCCCGAAGTGTGCCGCCAATGTATATGAACACGGCAGTTCGTATGTCTGCGAAAAATCGGTTGGCCCGGAAAAAACCTGTGATTTCCGTTCCGGCAAGATCATTCTGCAGCAGCCAATCGACATCGCACAGATGAAGAAACTGCTGGCTGATGGCAAAACCGACTTGTTGCGTGAATTCGTTTCCAACCGCACGCGGCGCAAGTTCTCGGCCTATCTGGTCGCTCAGGAAGGCAAAGTCAGCTTCGAGTTCGAGAAGAAGGCACCAGCCGCCAAAAAACCGGCAGCCAAGAAAAAAGCAGCAACCTGATCAGTTGACCGTACGAGCCTTGCGCAGACAGTTGAGCAAGGTTTCGTAGAGCAGGATGGGATCAACCGGCTTGGCGATGAAATCGACCATGCCGGCTTCCCTGCAGCGAATCTGGTCTTCGGCGAAGGCATTGGCGGTCATCGCGATGATCGGCGTCGAAAACCCCGGCAGCTCGCGCAAGGCCATCGTTGTCTCGATACCGCCCAGGTGCGGCATCTGCAGATCCATCAGGATCAGCCCGTAGGGTCGTTGCGCCCGCCTGACCTTGTCCAGCGCAGCAGCACCATCACTTGCCACATCGACATCGAGCCCGACATTTTCGAGCAGGGTTTGCGCCAATTCCTGATTGATCGGATCATCTTCGACGACAAGAACACGCGTTGCGGCAAACTCCGCCAGCAAAAGCTGATCAGCCCGCCCTTGTTCGGCAACGGGATGCATCTCCGGCAAAGCAGCGGCTCCGCGCATCAAACGCGCAGAAAACCAGAAGCAACTGCCTTGTTCGGAGGTGCTTTCGACACCGGCATCCCCGCCCATCAAACAGGCCAAGCGACGCGTGATTGCCAGGCCCAGTCCCGTGCCACCATAACGCCGGGAGCTTGAATCATCGGCTTGCTGAAATGGCGAAAACAGCTTGTCGACGATCTCCGGTGCAATACCGATGCCGGTATCTCTGACAGAGAAGCGCAACATGACAGACTCTTCATCTTCCGACTCACAACTGATGCGTAGCGCCACCTCGCCGTGCGCAGTAAATTTAATGGCATTGCTGGCAAGATTCAGGAATGCCTGAACCAATCGCCCGGCATCACCCCGCAGACCGGCAGGACACCCATCGACTGAATGGCTAAGGCGAAGGCCCTTGGCGCGGGCCTGCTCTGACAGCATCGAGACGATATTGTCCATGATGCTTCCCGGGTCAAGCTCACGCACCTCAAGGTGCAATTTTCCGGCCTCGATTTTTGATATATCGAGTAAATCGTTGATGATCCCGAGCAGATGATTCGCCGCTCCGGATATCTTGTCCAGCCGATCCAGCAACTCGGGATCTGCAAGTTTGCTACGCAGCAGGTAGGCCATGCCGATGATGGCATTCATCGGCGTCCTGATTTCATGACTCATGTTGGCGAGAAAAGCACTCTTGGCCCGATTGGCAGCCTCCGCAGCATCCCGGGCATGAACCAGCTGGCCCGTGCGCTCGGCAACGAGAACCTCAAGCTGCTCACGATAGTGACGCAATTTTTCTTCGCTGCTACGCAAATCATTTTCTGTCTGCCGACGCTGGGTAATGTCTCGCGCAATCCCCAGCACCCCGATCAAACTACCATTCTGGTCGAACATCGGCGTTTTCACGGTTTCAAACAACAAATGCTCACCAGACTCGGCAAAATCCAGCCATTCCTCGTTCAACGACGGCTTACCAGCGGTCATTGCCCGTTTGTCATGGGAACGAAAGGAATCGGCAGTTGCCTGATCGACAAAATCATAATCGGTTCGACCGATAATCTCGGCCTCCGGCGCCCCAAAGAGCTTTTCAAAACGTGGATTGCACGCCAGATAGACACCGGCCACATCCTTGACCCAAACCAGGTCGGGAATCGTCTTTACCAAAGTAAGCAGTTGGGTACGCTGCATCTCCAGTTCAGCGGTGCGCTGGCGAACCAGGCGGCGCAGGGTATAAACCCAGAGGGCAAGCCCACCACCGATCAGCAAGAGAACGACAAGACCGCCAACAAAATATCGGACATAAGGTGAAAGTTGCAGCGGCTGCCCCATCCACTTGGCCCGCAATAAATCTTTCTCCGCATCGCTGATTTCACCCATGCCGCGCTCGACCAATGCCAAAATCGCCCCATCCCCCTTGCGCACCGCACGATGAAACTCAGCGCTGTAGAAACTGAATGCCTGATGAAAATCATCCTGGGCATCCATTCGATACAAGTAAAAACCGGCCGGTTCCTCGTCAAGGCAGAACAACTTGATATCTTGCGCAATTGCCGCGCGAATCATCTGCGAATAATCACGGTAGTACTGCAGTGTCGAAATACCGTGCGCTTCGAGATACTCGACGCAAGCATCGCCAGCCTGCACGCCGATCTGGAAACCTTTCAACGCTGCCGGGCTGCTGATGCCGTTAATCGAGTTGTGGCTGTAAATGGAAACTTGCTGCTTCGAATAGGGTGCAGAAAACTCGTAAAGCTTTTCGCGGGCAGGCGTCCGGTAAATGGCCTCGATCACATCGGCCTCACCGCGGCGCATCATTGCCTGAGCCTCAGCCCAGGCAATTGCGGTCAACTCGACGCGAACCCCGGTTTTCTTTTCCCAAAGCTGCCACAAGTCGACCAGATAACCTTCGACATTGCCATCGGCATTGCGAAACATGTAAGGCGGATAGTTGTCGTCGCTGACCACACGGATGACTTCCGGTTGCGCGGCCAGCAAAGAACCGGCTACCCCCATCCCCAGACAGGCGACAAGGAAAAATCGGCCGGCCCGTTTCACGTGAAACCTCAGTGGCGCGCCGTCGCGCCTGGCAACTGGCAGGAAAGCACAGCAGTACGCAAAACATCGATGGCCTGCGGCCGCGGATAGGTTACCCGCCACACCAGCCCGACCGTACGCGTCGGCGAGCGTCCGGCAAACGGCAGCACACTGACCATCGGCTCCCTGACGACCAGCGGATCGGCCGCCGTACTCGGCATGACCGCCACCCCGGCACCGCTGGCCACCATGTAACGGATGGTTTCCAGCGAACTACCCTCCAGCGAATGCTCCAGCGCATCCTGGCCCGTCAGGCGCGGGCAGGATTCCAGCACCTGATCACGGAAACAATTGCCCTGCCCCAGCAGCAACAAATTCTGCCCATCCAGCTCGTCGGCCGGAATGGCTTCGCGCCCGACCCATGGATGACTGGCCGGCACAACCACGCGGAAAGGTTCGTCATAGACCGGCTGGGCGACCAGGCCCGGTTCAGCGAACGGCAAAGCAATGACGATGACGTCCAGTTCGCCAGCCTTGAGGGCCGGAATCAAATTGGCCGTGAAATCTTCCTTGAGGAAGAGCGGCATTTTTGGCGCTTCCCGATTGAGCGCCGGGATCAATTGCGGCAGCAGGTAAGGTGCAATGGTGTAAATAATGCCGACACGGAGCTGGCCGCTCATCGGGTCGCCCGTTGCGCCAGCAATTTCTTCCAGCTTGACCGCCTCTTCCAGCACGCTGCGCGCCTGATTGACGATACGTTCACCGAGCGCGGTAATCCGCACATCGCTGGCCGTGCGTTCAAACAAGGCCGCACCGATCTGTCCTTCAACCTTCTTGATCGCCACCGACAAGGTCGGCTGGCTGACATGGCAGGCTTCCGCCGCCCGTCCGAAATGCCGTTCTCTAGCCAATGCCACGAGGTAACGCATTTCGGTCAAGGTCATCGCGAAATACCCAGTTTTTCGTAGTCGACCGCAGTCAGCCAGCGCCATTCGCCCGGTTTCAGGTCGGCCGGCAATTGCATTTCGCCCACCGCTTCGCGATGCAATGCCTCGACCCGGTTGCCGACCGCCGCCACCATGCGCTTGACCTGATGGTATTTGCCTTCGGTCAGGGTCAGGCGCAGTTGGCAATCGCCGACGATTTCCGCCCCTGCCGCAGCAATCGGTTCGGGCTCGTCAGCGAGCAGCACGCCAGCCAGCAATTGCTCGATCTGCGCCGCGTCGAGCGGATGCTTGGTCTGGGCCAGATAGACCTTCGGTACCTTGCGCTTGCCGGAAGAAAGCTGGTGATTGAGCTGACCATCGTCGGTAATCAGCAAGAGGCCGGTGGTGTCTTCGTCGAGCCGGCCGATCGGCTGCACGTCGCGTTCGCGTAGTTGTACCGGCAGCAGTTCGAGGACGCCCGCGTGGTGCTTGGGCTTGCGCGAGCATTCGTAGCCGGCCGGTTTGTTGAGGACGATGGTGGCAAATTCGCAAAATGGCCAATCGACGCCGTCGACCGTAAAAATCAGTCCGTCGGTGGCAATTTCAGCAAAAGGATTGGCGCAAATTTCGCCACCAATAGCGACCCGCTCGTGGCGGATCATGGAACGGCAGGCCTTGCGTGTGCCAAAACCGTGTTTCTGGAGGATTCGTTCTAGTTGCATGGGGGAATGCTACCACCCGCCCACGAACTTCGGATATCTCGACTGCGGCGAAAAACCGCCTCGGGCAGCACACTTTGCCCGAGACGGCTGACTGAAGAAGAAAAGGATCAGCTCAATATCTGGAAATCAGAGACCGTCAAACTGGCCGCATTCACACCCACCAGCGTCAGCGAAACACTATCGCCAAACTCCACGACGGTTTCCTGACCATTGTCGCGAATGGCCGAGACAAAACCGAGCAACTGGGCCAATGAAGTCAGCCCGAGACCGGTATCGAAAACCAGCTTGTCGCCTTCCGCATGGTGAAAATCATCGACCTTCACATGCCCCAACTGGCGGAAAACAAACTGGTCCGAACCGCCCCCGCCAAACGAAGCCCCGTCCGCCGTCAGCCCGATGTGTTCGTCACGCTCATTACCTTCGTAATGCAGCGATTCGCGAATGACCGGCGCGACCGCAGTATTGGCAGTATTACCGACCCACTGCTCACTGACCTTGGCGAACAAGCCATCACCATCGACATCGCTGTAACGGGTAATTTCCTCACCGTTGTACTTGGTTTCGATCTTCAGGACATCGCCACCTTCAAGCGTATAACGCTCGTTGTAATCAAGGGATTTGCGCTGATTGACCCCGTGCTCAAGTTCGAATGCCGCGACGACGGTCCCGCTATTCAGCTCAAACGAGTATTTTTCACGCCCCGACAGATTGGCAGAATATGAAGAGGCATTGCCGCTGTTATCCGACGAAGCCCCCGGGACATCATCCGACGACCCTGCCGCATAAGTCGCATTGACTTTGCTGTAGATCCCATCGCCATCGGCATCAACATAGCGCGTGTTTTCCAGGCGCCCATCGTCATACTCGGTTTTCACAACCTGCGTGCCGTCGACCGTCCAACTCTCCCCTTGGTCGATGCTCTCCCATTTCATGCGGCCATTCTCGATTTCGTAAACTGCACGGATGACACCGTTTTGAATATCGAACTTGTAGCCCTTGTTTGCGTCATTGCTCATCTTGCTCTCCTGAAACGTGTTGGTGATGGAACGAACTGTAAAGACTCATGCTGAATGGAACCTGAAGACACCAATTTTTCTGCATCTTGCTGATTCATCTTCTGTTCAGGATGGGCACGCTACCTTCCGGATTTCACTTTGGTGTGCCATCACATGCGATTACTGCTCCTTGAAGACCAGCCAGTACTGGCCGAGGCGATTTCCAGTCACCTGAAGTCACAGGGATTCACTATCGATACGATAAGCAGCTTGCGAGAAGCAGAGCTGGCCTTGCAAATTGGCGAGTTTTCCGCCGCTCTATTCGATTTGTCACTCCCCGATGGCGATGGCTTGACGCTGCTGCGCAGCGTCAGAAAACGGGGCAGCCGTCTGCCGATCATCATCATGACGGCACGCGATCAAATCAGCGACCGCATCAAGGGCCTGGAATCCGGCGCCGATGACTATCTGGTCAAACCCTTCGACCTGAACGAACTGGTCGCACGACTGCATGCCGTACTGCGGCGTTACGAAGGCAATCCCAGTCCGGTGCTGAAAATCGGCAAATTTGAAATCGACCAGAACCAGCACCGGATATTGAGCAATGGCGAAGACCTGCAGCTCACCGCCAAGGAATGGGCGCTCATCATCAAGCTCATCGCCAAACCGAATGCCGTGGTACGCAAGGAACAACTTGAAGAAGCCTTGTACAACTTCGATGATGAAATCGTCAGCAACACGCTGGAAGTCTATGTCAGCCGGCTGCGCAAGAAACTGGGGAAAAACAGCATCGAGACGATTCGCGGACTGGGTTACCGGTTTGTTGGTGAAAAAAGCTGAGACGAACAAGGACCGGCAAAAGGCCATCGATCAAGATAGCCATGGCAGACGATGCTACCATCGGGGCATGAACTTCGAACACCTGATCGCCATCAACGACCCCGGCAATCCGCTGCTCGTCTCACTGTCCCGCCAGCAAGTCTGGGATGGTCTGTTGCACCGGGTCGAAAATCCCCTGCCCTTCCTGCCCGGACTGGAAGCCTGCACGATTCTTCAACGCGAAGCGGAGACGCTGCTGCGCGAACTGGATTTCGGTGCCGCCAGAATCCGCGACCGCGTTACGCTGCTCAACGGCGAATGGGTGCGTTTCGACATTGAGCCGGGCGAGCAACATGCCGGTGGCAGCCTGACCATCCGCATCGAGGAACCCGCGCCGGGACATCTCTTCCTGCGCTTCACCTACGGCACGACCTTCAGCGCCAGTGCCAGCGAAGAAGATCGGGCCTACGCCGAATACATCAAATCCGCCTACCAGCAGTCGGACATCGACTGCGTCCGCATCATCCGCACCTTGGCCGCCGAGGGTCTCCACCAGTAATTTCATTGCGCGAGGAACCGTCATGAGCCAGAGCGAAAGCCCAAGCTTGCCGCTGGAAAATGCCCATCACCGGTCAAGCGACGACATAATTCTGGCCTTGAAAAGTCGAGTAATCGGCTTGTCGACCGCAGAAGCCAGCACACGACTGGCTGAATTCGGCCCCAACCGTCTGCCAGCTGCAGCGCGGGAAAACGTGCTGAAGCGCTTCTTCAAACACTTCAACGACGTATTGATTTATGTCCTGCTGGGTGCCGCCGGCATTACCGCGCTGCTTGGTCACTGGCTCGACACCGGCGTGATCCTCGGCGTCGTCGTCATCAACGCCTTCATCGGCTTCATTCAGGAAGGCAAAGCCGAAGCTGCGCTGGATGGCATCCGGAAAATGCTGTCGGCCCACGCCCAGGTCCGCCGCGACGGACAATGGACGCAAGTCGATGCCGCCACCCTGGTCCCCGGCGACATCGTCCGTCTGCGCTCCGGCGACCGCGTACCGGCTGACCTGCGTCTGCTCGACGCAACCAACCTGCGCATCGAGGAATCCGCCCTGACCGGCGAATCCGTACCCGCCGACAAGCATAACCAGGCCGTGGCCATCGATGCCGGTCTTGGTGATCGTTTCGACATGGCCTATTCCGGCACGCTGGTTGCCACCGGGCGCGGCCATGGCGTGGTCACGGCGACCGGCCCGAATACCGAACTGGGGCGCATCAACCGGCTGATCGCCGAGGTGGAAAGCCTGCAGACGCCACTGACCCGCCAGATGGCGCAATTCAGTAAAGTGCTGTCGATCATCATCGTCGTGCTGGCACTGCTGATGCTGGCCATTGGCATCGGCCTGCACGATTTCCCGCTCGACGAAGTTTTCCTAGCCGCGATCGGCTTTGCCGTTGCTGCGATTCCCGAAGGGCTGCCGGCCATCCTGACCATCACGCTGGCCCTCGGCGTGCAACGCATGGCCTTGCGCAACGCGATCACCCGACAGCTGACGGCAGTCGAAACGCTCGGTTCGGTCACCGTCATCTGCTCCGACAAGACGGGCACGCTGACCAAAAATGAAATGACGGCCCGGCACATCATTACCCGTGCCGGCAATTACGCCGTCAGCGGCACCGGCTATCAGCCAGAGGGTGACATCACACTCAATGGCGAGTTGGCCAAACTGGCCGAACACCCCCACCTGCACGCCCTGATCGAAGTCGTCGCAGTGGCCAACGATACCCATATTGCTGAAGAGGATGGGCAGTGGAAGGTCACCGGCGAACCGACCGAGGGGGCACTACGCACCTTGGCCCACAAGGCGGATTTCGACAGCACGGCACACCGGCGCCACGCGGCCATTCCATTCGAATCGCTCAACAAGTTCATGGCAACACTGAACAGTACGCCGGACGGCCAGCAGCGCATCCTGTTGAAAGGCGCCCCCGACCGTCTGCTTGAGCGTTGTCGGCAGGAGCTGGGCGTCGATGGCAGCGTGCAGACCATTGATCAAGTCTTCTGGGAAGGCGAAATCAACCGGCTCAGCAGCAAGGGCCTGCGCGTACTGGCCGCGGCAGCGCGTACGGTTGATGACGAAAAACGCCATCTGGAAATCAGCGACCTTGATGAAGGCATGATTTTTCTCGGCCTGATCGGCATCATCGATCCGCCAAGGCCGGAGGCTGTCGCGGCCATCAAGTCCTGCCACACGGCCGGCATCCGGGTAAAAATGATTACCGGCGACCATGCCGGTACGGCGGAAGCCATTGGCATCGAAATGGGATTGAACCGAAACTCGGGCCAGGGCGGCACACTCAAGGTCATCACCGGCGCCGAGATCGAAGCGGCCAGTGACGAAGAACTGCAGCAGATTGCGCAGGACTGCGACATCTTTGCCCGCACCAGTCCGGAACACAAACTGCGCCTGGTCATGGCCTTGCAGGCGCGCGGCGAAGTCGTGGCGATGACCGGCGATGGCGTCAACGATGCACCGGCCTTGAAACGGGCCGATGTCGGTGTGGCGATGGGTATCAAGGGCACAGAAGCGACCAAGGAAGCTGCCGCGATCGTGCTGGCCGACGATAATTTCTCGACCATCGAACGCGCCGTCGAAGAAGGCCGAACAATTTACGACAACCTGAAAAAGGCCATCCTGTTCATCCTGCCCACCAACGGCGCACAGGGCTTCGTCATGCTGATTGCCGTGGTTTTCGGCCTGACCCTGCCGTTGACCCCGGTACAGATTCTCTGGGTCAACATGATCGTGGCCATTACGCTGGCCATGGCGCTGGCCTTCGAGCCAGCCGAACCGGGGATCATGCAGCGCCCACCGCGCAAACCAGGCGCACCAATCATCAGCCCGCTATTCATGCTGCGCTTGCTGCTGGTTTCGGTATTGATCGGCGGCGCCACCATCGCCATGTTCGAAATCGAACTGGCACGCGACATGCCGCTGGATGTGGCACGCACCATGGCAGTCAACACGCTGGTCATCGCCCAGGCTTTCTACCTGTTCAATGCGCGCTTTCTTACCGCCTGCAGCTTGCGTCTCGACCTGCTATTCACCAATCGCGCAGCATGGATCACCACCGGCATACTGGCCCTGTTACAGCTTGCTTTCGTCTATCTGCCGATCATGAACAGGACTTTCGGCACCGCCCAACTTGAGTTGCGTCACTGGCTGCTCCCGCTGCTCATCGGCTTCGCCATCTTCCTGTTGATGGAAATCGAAAAATTCGTCATGCGGCGTTTTGCTTGATTTTGCGCAATGTTGCGGTCGACGCGTCAGCAAGGGCATTTTTCACCCCGCAGCCCAACTGCAGATAACACGCAATGCGGTTGATTGCCGGGCTGGAATATCCGAACATGGGCATATGAAAATACATGAAATCCTCCTCTGCACGCCCGAGCGCACAACCAAGGTCGGCCTCTGGCTAATCGCCATCATGCTGGTCGGCAGCATCGGTTACCTGCACCTGCTAGCCGGCCCGGCTTACGAATTCCAGCTTTTCTTCATGCTGCCTATTGCCCTCGTCGCCTGGTTTGTCAGCACTCGCCGAGCCTATGTGCTATCGCTCCTGACCGCCGTGCTCTGGTATCTGGCTGACCGCCAGCTCGGCGGCGATCAGCCAGATCGAATTGTCCTGCTGTTCAACATGGCGACGAGGCTTGGCCTCTTCATTTCGCTGGTCTGGCTGCTCGGCTATGTGCGCGGCATGATCATGTGCCAGAAGCCGTTTTCCCACCCGAACGAATCGCGCCAAGCCCGTGCACAAGAGCAATAACCCCTGCAACCTTGCTGGTAATATGCAGCCTCCTGCAAATCCGTAACCTCTTTACCCAGCCTGTTTGTGAATTCAGCGAAGTCATCCTCTCAATCGGGCATCAGCCTCCGGCACCTCAGCCTGCGAACCCAGATCGGTCTCGCCGTTGGTTTGGTCCTGAGCCTGATTCTCCTGATCCACGCGTTGCTGCTATTTTCTGCCGCCCGTGGCGAGTTGAGACAAAGCCTTTCCGGACAACTTGAGGTACTGGTCAGCCGCCTGGCGGCCGAACTGGACGACAAGGTACTGATCCGCGTCGCCGTTCTGGAATCGATGGCGAGCAAATTTCCGCTCGAGTCCATCAACGACCCGGTAGCGGTCGAAAGCTATTTCCGCAATTCCCCCAGCCTGTACACACTGATTGATGATTTTTACCTGTTCTCGGCCCAAGGCGTCCTGCTGGTCGATTGGCCGGTAGCCCCTGGACGACGCGGCCTGGATATGACGGAGCGCGACTATATTCAGGGGGTCATGGTCAAGGGCCGGACCACCATCTCCAAACCCATTCTGGGCAAAGCCACCAAACAACCCATCGTGGTCATTTCAGTCCCCATTCTGGATGATCACGGCAAGCTGGTCGGCATCATGGGCGGCGTGGTCAATCTGCATCGCTCGCGCTTGCTGGAACCACTGTCCAGCACCAAGGTCGGGCAATCCGGCTATTTCTACCTGGTCGGCCAGGAACGATTGACCATCATGCACCCGGACAAAACCCGGATACTCAAACCGATCACCGACCCGGGAGCCAATCAGCAACTTGACCGGGCACTCGATGATGACTTCGAAGGCACTGTCGAGGCAGTGAATAGCCAGGGTTTGCAGGGGTTGTTCAGTTTCAAGCGCCTGCCCAGCACCAACTGGGTGCTGGCTGCTGTCCTGCCCTCCAGCGAAGCCTTCGAGTCGGTCAACAAATTGCGCCTGCAGGTAACGCTGTTCACCATCCTGTCCTTGATCCTGGCTGTGCTCATCACTGCCCTCGTGGTGCGCCGCTTTACCCGCCCCCTGGAAATCCTGTCGAACTTCCTGAAGTCATCACGCAGCCTCAGTCCCCCCCCGGCATTACCACATCGCTGCAAGGAAACCGATCACCTGTCGGAAGCCTTTTCCGAATTTCTGGCGCAGCAAAAAGTCACTCAGGACGAACTTTACATTGCCCGTCAAAAGGCCGAAGCCGCCAATGCCGACCTGCGCATCGCCGCCATCGCCTTCGAAGCCCAGGAAGGCATGTTCATCACCAATGCCGAAAATGTCATCCTGCGCGTTAACAAGGCATTCATAGAAATCACCGGCTACGCCGCCGACGAAGCAATCGGGCAGACACCGGGACTACTGGCTTCAGGGCGTCACGACAGCAATTTTTATAGCGACATGAAGGAAAGCATCAGGCTAACCAATGCCTGGCAGGGTGAAATCTGGAATCGGCGCAAAAATGGCGAGGTTTACCCGCAATGGCTGACCATTACTGCCGTCACCGACAGCAGCGGCACCCTCACCCACTATGTCTCGACACTGACCGACATCAGCCAGCGCAAGGCGGCAGAGCAGGAAATCAAGTATCTCGCCTTCTACGATCCGCTGACCCACCTGCCCAACCGCCGCTTGCTGATCGACCGCCTGCAGCAAGCCGTTGCCTTGAGCGATCGCAATACACGAACCGGCGCCCTCCTGTTCATCGATCTCGACAACTTCAAGGTGCTCAACGATACGCTCGGCCATGAAAAAGGCGATCTGCTCCTGCAACAGGTTGCACAGCGTCTGACCACCTGCGTCCGCAAGGCCGACAGCATCGCCCGCCTGGGCGGCGATGAGTTCGTCGTCGTACTCGAAGACCTGAGTAAAAACCCGAACGAAGCCGCCACCCAGACCGAAGCCGTGGGCGAGAAAATACTTGAGATACTCGGCCAGCCCTACGATCTGGACGGTTACCCGTATCACAACACGCCGAGTATCGGCGTCACCATGTTCGCCGATCAGTCGAGCAGTGTCGACGACCTGATGAAGCATGCTGACCTCGCGATGTACGAGGCAAAGAAAGCGGGACGCAACACCCTGCGTTTCTTCGATCCGGAAATGCAGGCCACGATTACTGCCCGGGCAATGCTGGAAAAAGACTTGCGGGCCGCCCTGGAGGTGCAGCAGTTCGAGCTGTACTACCAGCCACAAGTCGATGCCGAAGGCCGCATCCAGGGCACCGAAGCCTTGCTCCGCTGGCAACATCCGGTACGCGGCATGATTGCCCCCGGAGAATTCATTCCGCTGGCCGAAGAAACCGGCCTGATCCTGCCGCTCGGCCACTGGATTCTGCAGACCGCCTGTCAGCAACTGGTCGACTGGTCGAAAAATCCGGTGCTCGCACATCTTGGCATTGCCGTGAACATCAGCGCACTGCAATTCCGCCAACCGGAATTCGTCGACCAGGTACTCAATGCGCTCGACAGCACCGGTGCCGATCCGCAAAAACTCAAACTGGAATTGACCGAAAGTCTGCTGCTCGACAATGTTCAGGAAGTCATCGACAAGATGGGCGCACTGAAAGCCCGTGGCATCAGCTTCTCGCTGGACGACTTCGGTACCGGCTATTCATCGCTCTCCTACCTGAAGCGCTTGCCGCTCGATCAATTGAAGATCGACCAGTCATTCGTGCGCGACCTGCTGACCGACGTTAACGATGTCGCCATCGCCCGTACCATTGTCGCGCTGGCACAAAGTCTCAACCTGGCAGTCATCGCCGAAGGCGTGGAAACCCAAGCACAACGCGATTGCCTGGCCCTGCAGGGCTGCCACACCTACCAGGGTTATCTGTTCGGACGGCCGGTGCCACCGGCAGAACTCGAACAACGCCTGCTGCAATCGCTGAATCTGTCACCCAGCGCAGCGCACCACCCAGCCTAACCGGGTGCAGACAGCCGCCGGATGGCGGGGCAAGAATTGCCGCTTTCAAGGATCATCCCTTGCCGGACAGCCGACATCTATTCAGCCAAGCCGCCTACGATTCTTTCGGCATCGCTTGCCACAAGCAAGCTGGCCGAAAATCGTGCACCTTGTACCAATGACTGAGCAACAGCAGGCGCAGTTATTGCGTTGACCAAAGCACAAGAAGGCAAACTGCCTTCTTTACCGGCGGGAGGCAATATGTCAGTCAATGCAATCAGCACGACGAATCTGGATTTTTCCCGGCTCATGGCTAGCAAGGCTGGGCTATCGGGGGAAAACCAGACCGAAGGCGCTGACTTTTTGTCATCGCTGAAATTGCGTATGGCCGACTTCAAGTCACAGTCGATCGACACCCTGATCTCTTCCGCCATGCAAAGTGATATCGGCCAAGGTGCCTCGCGCCTCGCTGCACTGTTCGGCAATCCCCCAAGCCCGAGCAATGCGGCTTCGGCGCCACTCTCCACGTCTGGCCGCAACACCAGCCTGTTCGATCCGGAATCAGCCTACCGGATGATGAGCGTCATCAATACACGGGAAGTGACCTACAAAGCCGAACTGTCCGAAATGAAGGACATGAAATCCTATCTGCAGCGCATGCAGCAGGAAGGCATCAAGCTCGGCGAGATCGACGAAACGAGCACGCCGGAGGCAATCCGAAGCAGCTTGCAAGCCTTTGCCGACGCCTATAACGGCTGGATAGACCGCTTTGACGAAAACCTGGAAGACGGCGGCCTGCTCGCCGGCACCCATGCCGCCACCGCTTCGCAGTGGGAACTGGAAAAAAGCGTGGAGAATTTCTTCAACGGTGCCATGGACGGTGTGCGTGGCATGGGCGATCTCGGCTTGAGCATCGATCCGCACACCAATATGGCGAGCCTCGACACCAAGCGGCTCGATACACTGATGTCCAGCAACAAGAAAGGTGTCAGCAACGCCATCCGGGAGTTCAGCGCCAACTTTGCCAAATCGGCGGAACTGCTCAATTCGGACGGCAACTTCATCCCCAACCGCTTGAGTAATCTTGACCGGGTCATCGACTACATCGACCGCAACAAAACTTCGTTGCAGGCTGAGTTCGGGCTGGGCGATCCGGCCAAGCCAAACGCACTGGTAGCCAAGGCACTGGCCGCCTACAACACGACTTACGGCAGCGCTGCCTGAGTTTTATCCGGTACAAAATCGGCCAAATACGCGGGTTGACCGCAAGATTTGGCTCACCACACAGTAAAAAGCCGAAGGCACTTCACCTTCGGCTTTTCTCCCGCTGAACTGCCGAGACGGGCTTACTGAACGCCTTGGCTGGCCAGGTAATCCTCGTAACCACCAAGGTAATCGACGATCTTGCCATCGCCCTTGACTTCGAGCACGCGGGTCGACAACGAGGAGACGAACTCCCGGTCGTGCGACACGAAGACCAGCGTGCCGGGGAATTTTTCCAGGCCGGAGTTGAGCGCTTCGATCGATTCCATGTCGAGGTGATTGGTCGGTTCGTCCATCAACAGCACGTTCGGCCGCGACAGCATCAGCTTGCCGAACAGCATGCGACCCTGCTCGCCGCCGGAAAGCACCTTGACCGCCTTCTTGACGTCATCGCCGGAGAACAGCAGACGGCCGAGCGTGCCGCGCATCAGGGTTTCGACATCGCCGCCTTCGCCAGCCGAATCACGGGCATAGGGTGCGATCCAGTCGGTCAGGTTGATGTCGCTCTGGAAATCGGCCGAATGGTCCTGCGCGTAGTAGCCCAGTTGCGCCTTTTCCGCCCACTTGATCGTGCCGTAACCGGGTTGCAGTTCGCCCATCAACAGCTTCAGCAGGGTCGTCTTGCCGACGCCGTTCTCACCGATGATGGCAATCTTTTCGCCGGCATTGATGGTCAGCGTCAGGTTGTTGAAAATCTTCTGCTCACTGCCCGGATAGGCGAAGGTGAGGTCTTCGATCTCGACCGCCTGACGATGCAGTTTCTGCTTCTCGTCGTAATCGAAGCGGATCCACGGGTACTGGCGTGACGACGGCTTGACGTCTTCCGGCTTCAGCTTGTCGATCAGCTTCATCCGGGACGTTGCCTGCTTGGCCTTGGAGGCGTTGGCCGAGAAGCGGCGGACGAAGGTCTGCAGTTCGGCGATGCGTTCCTTGGCCTTGGCGTTGGCGTTCGACTGGCGTTCGCGCGCCTGCTGCGCGGCTTCCATGAAGTCGTCGTAGTTGCCGGCGTAGGTGGTGATCTTGCCGTAGTCCAGGTCGGCCATGTGGGTACAGACCTGGTTCAGGAAGTGGCGATCGTGCGAGATGATGATCATCGTCGAATCACGGTTGTTCAGCACGTCTTCCAGCCAGCGGATGGTGTTGATGTCGAGGTTGTTGGTCGGTTCGTCGAGCAGCAGGATGTCCGGGTTGGCGAACAGCGCCTGGCAGAGCAGCACGCGCAGCTTCCAGCCCGGCGCCACTTCGCGCATCGGGCCGTTGTGCTGCTCGATTGGAATGCCGACGCCCATCAGCAGTTCGCCAGCGCGCGATTCGGCGGTGTAGCCGTCGTACTCGCCGACCTTGCCTTCAAGCTCGGCGGCACGCATGTAATCGTCTTCGCTGGCTTCCGGATTGGCGTAGATCGCGTCGCGTTCCTGGATCGCCGCCCACAATTCCTCGTGGCCCATCATCACCACGTCGAGGACGCGCATATCCTCGTAAGCGAACTGGTCCTGCTTCAGGTAGGCCATGCGCTCATGGACATCCTTGGAGACATTGCCGGCCGACGATTCCAGCGCGCCGCACAGGATCTTCATGAAGGTCGACTTGCCGGCGCCATTGGCTCCGATCAGGCCGTAGCGATAGCCTTCGCCAAATTTGACGTTAACATTTTCGAACAGGGGCTTGGCCCCGAATTGCATGGTGATGTTGGCAGCAACGAGCACGACGATTTCCGATCCGGCAAGTATTTCAATAAGGGCGAGATTTTACCCTTTTTGCCCGGTCGACCACGGCTGCCGGCCCCATTTTTGTGCACCGCGGTGTAACATCGCGGCCAACAATAACGCGCGAAAAACCTGGAGACAGCACCATGGTTCCTCACCTCACCACGGCCCTGACCGGCCCACTGCTCGAACTGGAGCGCCGCTTCCTCGACAGCAGCGCGCAGATCGAGCACTGGCTGCGCGCCCAGTGGCAGGAACACACGCCCCCCTTCTACTCATCGGTCGATCTGCGTAATTCCGGCTTCAAGCTGGCGCCGGTCGATACCAACCTGTATCCGGGCGGTTTCAACAATCTCAATCCGGCCTTCCTGCCGCTGTGCGTACAGGCGGCGATGAGCGCGATCGAGAAGTTCTGTCCGGAAGCCCGCAGCCTGCTGCTGATTCCTGAGAACCACACGCGCAACCAGTTCTACCTGCAGAACGTCGCGCAGATCGCCGCCATCCTCAAGCAGACCGGACTGGAAGTACGCATCGGTTCGCTGATCCCCGATCTGACCGAGCCGACTGCGGTCGACCTGCCCAATGGTCAACAATTGCTGCTCGAACCGCTGGTGCGCAAGAACAACCGGCTCGGCGTGTCCGGTTTCGAACCCTGCGCGGTGCTGCTCAACAATGACCTGTCGGCCGGTATTCCGGCCATTCTGCAGGGGCTCGATGAGCAGGTCGTGTTGCCGCCGCTACATGCCGGCTGGGCGGTGCGCCGCAAGTCCAACCATTTTGCTGCCTACGATCAGGTGGCCAACGATTTCGCCCGCGCCATCGGTATCGATCCCTGGCGCATCAATCCGGCCTTCTCGGTGTGCCGCAGCATCAATTTCCATGAACGCCAGGGCGAGGAATGCCTGGCCGCGAATGTCGAGGCCGTACTCGACATCGTGCGCGAGAAATACCGCGAATACGGTATTGCCGAAACGCCCTACGTCGTCGTCAAGGCCGATGCCGGCACTTACGGCATGGGCGTCATGACGGTACGCAATGTCGATGAAGTCATCGCGCTGAATCGCAAGCAGCGCAACAAGATGAGCGTCGTCAAGGAAGGCCTGGAAGTCTCCGAAGTACTGATCCAGGAAGGCGTGCACTCCTTCGAAACGCTGAATGAGGCGGTCGCCGAACCGGTTATCTACATGATCGACCGTTACGTCGTCGGCGGCTTCTACCGCGTGCATACCGGGCGCGGCAAGGACGAAAACCTCAATGCGCCGGGCATGCACTTCGAGCCGCTGGCCTTCGAAACCGGCTGCAACCTGCCGGATTACCGCTGCGGCAATCCCGACTCGCCGCCCAACCGCTTCTACGCCTATGGCGTCGTCGGCCGACTGGCCTGCCTTGCGGCCGCCGTCGAACTGGAGCGGACGGCGCCGGACGCTGCCTAGACCACGCCAATGGCCCAGCAACTGCATTTCGAAAAGCATCTGCTCGGCGGTCGTGCCCGCTCACTGAAGCTGGCCTTCATTCTTGACCCAATCGATAGCCTGAAGGCCTGGAAAGACTCCTCTATCGCCATGATGCGGGCTGCCGGCAACCACGGTCATGATGTCTTTGCCATCGAAGCGCAAACGCTGGGCTGGCGCAAGACAGAAGCCGGGCATCCCGGCGGCGTCTTCGGCCAGTGCATTCATCTGCATCTGCGCCCTGACGACCACGACTGGTATCGCGAAACCGGCCGCGAGTGGATTCCGCTCAGGGGCTTCGACGCGGTCATCATGCGCAAGGACCCGCCGTTCGATTTCGAGTTTCTCACCGCCACCTGGCTGCTCGAGCGAGCCGAAGCCGATGGGGTACGGGTATTCAACCGGCCACGGGCGCTGCGTGAGCATTCGGAAAAGGTCGCCATTACCGAATTTGCCCAATTCACGCCGTCGACCGTAATAAGTCGTGATTTTCACCAGCTTCACCACTTCATCGATGAACAGCGCGACGTCATCCTGAAACCACTCGATGGCATGGGCGGTAGCCAGATTTTCCGCGTTCATCGCAACGATCCCAACCGGAACGTCATCGTCGAGACACTGACACACAATGGTCAACGAACGATCATGGCGCAGCGCTACCTGCCGGAGATCGCCCATGGTGACAAAAGAATTCTGCTGATCGGCGGAAAAACGGTGCCGTATTGCCTGGCGCGCATTCCCAAAGCCGGCGAAACGCGGGGCAATCTGTCAGCCGGCGGCACCGGCATCGCCCAGGAACTCAGTCCACGCGACCGGGAAATTGCCGAAACCATTGGCCCCATTCTGTTCAAGCGCGGCCTCATGCTGGTCGGCCTGGACATCATTGGCGACTGCCTGACTGAAATCAACGTCACCAGTCCAACCTGTATGGTCGAAATTCGCCAGCAAAGCGGTTTCGATGCCGCCGGTGCTTTCATCACAGCCGTTGAGCACGCATGCGGTCTTACCTGAACACTTACCGGCTGGGCGCTCTGGCGCTGCTCGCCCTCTTGCTCTGCGCTTGCGGCAAGGCACCACTGCAAGAACAACAGGCTTTCGTGTTTGGTACCCGGGTCGAAGTCATCGTCGTCAGCGAGCAGGCAGAACAGGGCCGGCAAGCCATTGCTGCCGTCCTGCGCGAGTTCGACCGCATGCACCGAGCTTATCACGCCTGGCAGCCTTCCGAGCTAAGCGACGTCAATGCGGCCATCGCCGCTGGTCGATCACAGGAAGTCAAGCCGGAGCTGGCGGAATTCCTGCGCGAAGCCCAAGCGCTGGCCGCTCAGGGCGACCATCTGTTCGATCCGGGCATTGGCCGACTGATCAAAACCTGGGGGTTTCATGCCGATGAATTTGTCGCCCAGATGCCGGCAGAAAGCGCACTGACGGCATGGCGAAAACACCCTTCGTCAGTCGCCGAGCTGGTCATAGACGGGAATACGGTCTCCAGCCGCAACCAGATGCTGGCCCTGGATTTTGGTGGTTACCTGAAAGGCGTCGCGCTGGATCGCGCCGCAGCCATCCTGCGCAGCCAAGGCATCAATAACGCGCTGATCAACATCGGTGGCAACGTCATGGCCCTGGGCAGTAAGGATGGGCGCAAATGGCGCGTCGGCATCCAGCATCCGCGCCAGCCCGGCCCACTGGCCACGATCATGCTCGACAACGGTGAAGCCATCGGCACCTCCGGCGACTACCAGCGCTACTTCGAACTCGACGGCAAGCGCTACGCGCATCTGATTGATCCCCGGACTGCATATCCAGTCGATCATACCCAAGCCGTTACCGTCCTGATTCCCGCCGGCCCGAAATCCGGCACGCTATCCGACGCCGCATCCAAGCCGATCTTCATTGCCGGCCCGGATAACTGGCGGACGATGGCGACGAAAATGCAAACCGGCATGGTTTTGCGCGTTGACCGTGATAACCGGATTTTCGTGACCGAGGCGCTGCACCAGCGCCTGAACTACATCGGTCAGCCCCCGGAAATCACCGTCGTGCCCTGAATCGGGCCGCTGCAGTGTGCGGCTTATTCAGGTGTTTTCGAGTCTATCATCAGCGTTACCGGGCCATCATTGACCAGCGTAATCTGCATGTCGGCCCCGAACACACCGGTCGGAACCGGCTTGCCCAATTCAATCGCCAGTTTTTCGACAAAGCGATCAAACAAGGGCGCAGACAATTCGCCGCGCGCCGCCCGGCTCCAGGAAGGACGATTCCCCTTCTTGACCGAGGCATAGAGAGTGAATTGCGATACGGCGATGATTTCCCCACCAACGTCCTGAACACTGAGGTTCATCACCCCTTCGGCATCGGCAAACAGGCGCATACGGACGATCTTGCCGACCATCCAGTCGAGATCGGCCACTTCATCCGTCGTTTCAAAACCGGCCAACACAAGCAAACCATTACCAATTTTGCCGACAATATTGCGGTCGACCGCAACAGAAGCCTCTTTTACCCGCTGAATCACGACACGCACAGGTAAAACTCAGGCCAGCGAATCGAGCGCCAGGCGCAATTGAGCCGCATAGGCCTCCAATTGCTCGCGTGCCGGGTCCTTGCGCGGCCACGACAAGGCAATACCATCATCCGCGTGGCGCGGCACCACATGCAAGTGAAAATGGAAAACCGTCTGGTCCCCAGCCTTGCCGTTACATTGCAGCAAGGTCAGACCGGGCGGATCGAATGCTTCCTGTACCGCCAGGGCCATGCGTTGTGCGGTACGCATCGCTGCAGCCGCTTCATCTGGCGTCAGATCAAGCAATGTGGCCGCATGACGCTTGCTGGCAACCAGCACATGGCCGGGGTTGACCTGGCCAAGATCCATGAATGCCAGCGTCTGGTCATCTTCATAGACCTTAGCGGCAGGAATTTCACCTGCAACAAGACGACAGAATATGCACTGACCCGGCGGTGAAGTATCGACAAACATGGGCATGATGGCTCCTTGTTGAATGTGTTCTTGCAATAGGCAACCCCGAATGGATAAACGCCTTTCGGGGCGTAATCTTAATCTGGCCAGCGCCCCGAAAAATAGGGCAACAAAGCTTTCGCTGCCTCGACTCTGTGCTCGATCGTTACGCCGGTATCGTTCATCACCGCCAGCAAGAAGTTTCTCGGGTCCTGATAGCTGTCGCACGGCCCTCCAGGCAGACAACGAGAAGCTGAAACCTGTGCCATCACATCGGCCTGCTCCAATCTTTCTGCCTGCATAGCCTGCAGACGAGACTGGGCTTGCTGAAACTCGCTGCGCGTGATGCTGCGCAACCCCGCCAGCATCTCCGCCTGACGATCCATGTTTGGCGCCATGTCCAAGCCGGGTTCATCAATAAACATGCTCCCCATGCTCGGATCGATGAATGCCGACCATTTACCACTTAGCGGCTGAAACGCCGGAACCAGGGCAAGGAGCGTAGGGGCTTCACCAGGAAGAAGTTCGAGTTTGGCGCCGGCGATATCAGCCAGGTATTCATGGCAAAGGGCCGTCAAAAAAGATTTCGCATCGTCAAGCAAGAGCGAATCCGCCAGAGAAAACCAGATGCCAAACCCTTTATTCCCGGAAACGGCTATGGCGGGTGCGGGTAAATCCAGATCATTTTGCACCCCGTGAAACACCGAAGCGACAGCCTCCCAGTCGCTGACCCGTTCGACACTGAGAACCATGGCCCGGACCGATTGTTCAGCCCCAAGCAGGCTAATTGCCACACGACTCTCACCATTCAGGCAGTCGGCCAGTAAGGCCGGACTCAGCGCAATCAAGGGAGAAGGACATGCCTCATCGACCGTGGCATCGCCGTCGCTGAAACGGTGGCTACAAGCAAGCTGGCGGTCGTGAAAATATAGCCGTTGTAACTCTGTAATCAGTTTTTGCATGGAGGGAAACGATAGCCTAATGATTTAATGCAGAAGAACGACAGACGTCGCAAACATCCCAAGGCAAACAATCGCAAATGCGAGCTTGCGGATGGTAGTCAGCACCGACATAAACCTTGCCCGGTACCTCATGAGCTGTTGGCCGGTTGATGGTTGCGCCTGTTTTTACAGGCTTTACCGGCGCAGATGCCTGCCCTTCATCGTGCGGTGTCGGCGACCAACGGGAAAACCCGGCGAGGTCGCCATCGTTGACCACGTACCAAATCTTCCGGGCGGCATCCCAGCGCGCACCGAGTTTCTTGGCTTCATCTTTCTCGGCAAAAGACACCTTCAAATTGAAGCGCATGGATATTCCTTGTTCAGAGGGGGGTTGCTAGGAGAACTTCGGCGAGTGTTTACGAGTTGGATGAGACGAAGCGTTGTCCTGAGTGTTGTTGGGTATTGAGGCGGTAATTTTGTTCCGAGTAGACGTAAAAACCCCCCGTAGCGGTATGCTGCGGGGGGTTTTTGGTGTGGGAGCCTGGCGGTGACCTACTTTCGCGAGCGGAAGCTCACTATCATTGGCGC
>NZ_JAVBXX010000021.1 GCF_030824335.1 Azonexus sp. | reverse complement strand
GACGCTGAAGGAAACCGGCTGGTCGGGCGATGGCGGTAACGACCAACTCTTGGGCGGCGCCGGCAACGATGTGCTGGTGGCCGGCAGCGGGAACAATGTCATCGATGGCGGGACGGGGAGCGATCTCGCGGTGTTCTTCGGCAGTATCGATGACTGGCAGATCGCCGTAGACGAAGCGCAGCAGATCGTGGTGTCGAACCGCCACACCGGCGCACAGAACGTGATCCGCGACATCGAATTGCTGCAGCTTGGCGATACAGTCTACGGTCAGGTGCGAGCAGATCATCCGCAAATCATCACTGGTGTCCAGTATGCGATGACAGATTTCCTGCTGTCTGCAACACCAGAGCAAGTGTCATTGATCGGTGTTGCCGATTGGGTGGTTATTTAATCCACGCTATTTGTTGATTATGCGGCCCCACTGAGTTGGGGCCGCTGAGTAGCCAGCTGAGGGCTGAGCGTCTGTTGAAAATTAAAGCTCCACTTTACGCGCACTGATGCTGTAAAGCGGGGTGGCGGTATTCAGCGGGTCGATCCGGGCGCCACCGATATGGATTTCCGGTAGTGCGAAGAAAGGCAGGCGCATGTCCTGTTCCGGCAATTGGATGTCGGTGCCGACATTGAATGCCACCCAGTTCATTTCCCAGACACCGAACAGCACGCGTCTCAGTGAGGCCAGTCGGCCATCCTGTTCGGGGAGTGCTTCGATGGCCACGGCGCGGCGAACGTCGCTGGGGTCGACGGGAATCCAGCCGAAACCGGGCAGGTAAAACTCTGCGCGTACATGTTGGCTACGGGTGGCGTCGTCGCTGCGCAGACCCAGGCTGCGGAACAGTCTGGATGGGCCGGTGCGCAGGCCGAAGACACAGCGGGCCGGGATGCCGATACTGCGACAGACGGCAACGAAAAGGCCGTTGATATCGGCCGAGCGTCCGCCGTATTGCGCCGAGATCAACTGTTGATTGACGTTCCCGGTGCCGCAACCCGGCAATGACGGGTCGTAGATTGCGTTGTCACAAAGCCAGTCGTAGATCGCCTTGACCTGGGCTACCGGGTCGCGGATTCGTCCGACGATGCGCTCTCCCAGTTGCTTGGCCAGACCGTCGTTGGGGATCTGGCTGGTTGTCTGCAAGTTGCGTCGCAGGATGTCATCGCGCTCCGGCGCGACGCTGCGCCGGCTGACATCGAAATGGCGATCCGCCGTGCTGACGTGTGTGACCAGACGCAGACTGGCTTTTTCGGCATTGCGCCATTCTGCGTGAAATGCTTCGAGTAGTCCGTCGGGTTGCCGCAAGATACCGGCGGCGCTGGTGTTGCCTTGCCAGGAGTGACCGAGCAGGCGTTGGTACAGATTGTCCTGGCTACTCGGAATCGGTAGCCAGATTCGGGCACTTTGGCCTGGCGAGTCCAGCGTGATGGTGGTAATGATTTCGTAGGTGCGCCAGTCGGTCGGGAGTTCCTGGGCACGAACCGGAGGAAGTCGGGATGCCGAGGTGCCTTCCGGTGGGTTGTCGATCAGTGGCGTAGCGGCACTGTGGACTTGAGGTCTGTGGCCTGCCGCTGTCGCGTTGCGGGCCGATGTGGCTGGTTTCTTTGCCGGTTTGCCAGCGGG
Organism: Azonexus sp.; assembly: GCF_030824335.1. Taxonomy (GTDB): domain Bacteria; phylum Pseudomonadota; class Gammaproteobacteria; order Burkholderiales; family Rhodocyclaceae; genus Azonexus. The sequence continues at coordinate 5,366 of NZ_JAVBXX010000021.1, read as the reverse complement.
TTTTTTCCGCACCGCCACCGGTTTTTTCTTCGCGGGTGTTCGGGGGGCGGCCAGCGCTTCGCCGGCAAACAGGGAAAACAGGGCAGTCGATGCCAGAAAATCTCTGCGTTTCAAGGCTGTCCTCGGGCAAGGTTCGGATATGAAATGGGGGATGAAAGCAAAGCGAAAGCAGAACAAAAACATCGTGGAAACGAAAAGGCCGTGTCACTGACACGGCCCCCCGTTAGCGCTGAAAACTATAGCACGTCGGCTGCGTGGTCGGCCAGACGTGAGCGTTCGCCTCTTTGTAACGTGATGTGACCGGAGTGCATCCAGCCCTTGAAGCGGTCGACGACGTAAGTCAGGCCGGAACTGCCTTCGGTCAGATAAGGCGTGTCGATCTGGGCGATATTGCCCAGGCAGATGACCTTGGTGCCGGGGCCGGCACGGGTGATCAGCGTTTTCATCTGCTTCGGCGTCAGATTCTGCGCTTCATCGATGATCAAATATTTCTTCAGGAAAGTCCGGCCACGCATGAAGTTCAGTGACTTGACCTTGATTTTCGAACGGATGATGTCGTGCGTCGCGGCCTTGCCCCAGTCGCCACCGTAGGGACTGCTGTCATCTGTGTGGGTCAGGACTTCGAGGTTGTCTTCGAGGGCGCCCATCCACGGTGCCATCTTCTCCTCTTCGCTGCCCGGCAGAAAACCGATGTCTTCGCCTACCGGCACCGTGACGCGGGTCATGATGATTTCGGCGAACTGCTTGCTTTCCAGCGTCTGGGTCAGTCCGGCGGCCAGCGTCAGCAGGGTCTTGCCGGTGCCGGCTTGGCCGAGCAATGTGACGAAGTCAATGTCCGGATTCATCAGCAGGTTGAGGGCGAAGTTCTGCTCGCGATTGCGCGCCGTAATCCCCCAGACTGCATTTTTCGGATGCGTGTAGTCGATCAGCGTTTCCAGCACCGCGGTCTTGCCCGCGGTTTCCTTGACGATGGCAGCAAAACCATCCGATTCCAGCCAGACGAATTCGTTGATCAGGAACTGCGGGCAAAGCGCGCCGGTGACCTTGTAGTAGGTTTTGCTGTCCTTCTTCCACGATTCCATGCCCTTGCTGTGCTTGTCCCAGAAATTTTCGGGCAGGGCGCGGGTGCCGGAATAGAGGATGTCGGTATCCTCGAGTACCTTGTCGTTGAAGTAATCCTCGGCGAGCAGGTTGAGCGCCCGCGACTTGATGCGCATGTTGATGTCTTTCGACACCAGGATGACCGGGCGCTTGGGGAATTTCTTCTGCAGGTGGATGACGACCGACAAAATCTGGTTGTCCACCTTGGAGGTGGGCAGGCCCTGCGGCAGTTCGGCGCTGATCGCCTCGGTCTGCAGGAACAGGCGACCGCTGGCCAGTTTGCTCGATGGTCCCTTGAGGTCGATGCCCTCGTCGATATCGACACCGTCGTGGGCCAGCATTTCGTCCAATGTGCGCGATGCCTGGCGGGCATTGCGGGCAATTTCCGACATGCCCTTCTTGTGGTTGTCGAGTTCTTCCAGCGTCATGATCGGCAGGAAGATGTCGTGTTCCTCGAAGCGGAACAGGCAGCTTGGGTCGTGCATCAACACATTGGTGTCGAGCACGAAAATCTTGGTCATTGCAGGCTTCTTGGCAGCGGCTGGGCGTGGCATGGCTGGGGCCTCAAGGAAAGTGTCAGAGTGATTTGACGAAATCGAGTACTTCCTGAACATGGCCGGGCACTTTGAGGCCGCGCCATTCGCGCCGCAGCATCCCGGTCCGGTCGATGACGAAGGTGCTGCGTTCAATGCCGCGGCACTGCTTGCCGTACATCATCTTCTGCTTGATGACGCCGAACAGGTTGCAGACGGCTTCATCGGCATCCGAGCCGAGTTCGAAGGGGAAGGCTTGCTTGGCTTTGAAGTTTTCATGGGATTTCAGGCTGTCGCGGGAAATACCCAGAATGACCGCGTCGACCGCAGAAAACTCGTTATACAGGTCGCGGAAGTTCTGGCCTTCGGTGGTGCAGCCCGGCGTGCTGTCTTTCGGGTAGAAATAGATGACGACAATCTTGCCGGCTTGTGCGGCCAGGTTGAATGACAGTCCGCTGGTCGCGGGAAGGGTGAAGTCGGGGACTTTGGTATCGAGCATGTTGCCTTCCTGTGTTGGGGTTTGAGCCATTTTGTTCGGATGCCGCTGGCCGGGTCAAGCCTTTGTTTCACTCGTTTGTTAAACTCCACGGCATGAAAAAACTGTCGGTATGCTTGTTGCTGTGTAGCCTGCTCGCTGGCTGTGGCGAATCCTGGAATGCTCCGTATTCCGTGGCGGATGCGGGGCGCAATATTCTCTATTCGGCTTTTACTGACCGGCCCAAGCATCTCGATCCGGCACAGTCGTATACCGAGGATGAAATTACCTTCACGGCGCAGATTTACGAGCCGCCACTGCAATACCACTATCTCAAGCGCCCTTACGAGTTGATGCCGACGACAGTGGAGGCTGTGCCGCAGCCACGTTACTTTGCTGCCGATGGCCGCGAGTTGCCAGCCGACGCACCGGCCGAAGCGATTGCCGAAAGTGTTTATGAACTGAAATTGCGCCCGGGTATTCGCTACCAGCCGCATCCGGCATTTGCGCTGGATTCTTCCGGTCGACCGCAATATTTGGGCAAAAATGTCGCCCAGGATCGTTATCTGATCAGCGATTTTCCAGAAACCGGAACGCGCGAACTGACGGCAGACGATTACATCTACCAGATCAAGCGTCTGGCGCATCCACGCTTGCACTCGCCGATTTTCGGCATGATGGCCGAGAAGATCGTCGGCCTGAAGGCGCTGGGCGAAACCTTGAGTGCAGCCGCCAAGGATTTGCCGCGTGATGGTTGGCTCGATCTCGATGCTTATCCCCTGAGCGGTGTCGAGCGGGTCGATGCGCAAACCTGGCGCATCCGCATTCGGGGTAAATATCCACAGTTCGTCTATTGGCTGGCGATGCCGTTCTTTGCCCCGGTGCCGCGTGAGGTGGACCGGTTTTTCACCCAGCCCGGCATGCAGGAAAAGAATCTGACGCTCGATTGGTGGCCGGTGGGCACCGGTCCCTACATGTTGACCGAGAACGATCCGAACCGGCGCATGGTGCTGTCACGCAACCCGAACTATCACGGCCAGACCTATCCTTGCGAAGGCGAACCCGGCGATGCCGAAGCCGGTTGGCTGGCCGATTGCGGCAAGCCGCTACCCTTCATCGAGCAGGCGGTGTTTACCCGGGAAAAGGAAGCCATTCCCTACTGGAACAAATTCCTGCAGGGCTATTTCGACGCCTCCGGAATTTCTTCCGACAGCTTCGATCAGGCCGTTCGGGTCAATGTCGGAGGCGATGTGGCCTTGTCCGACGACATGCGCAGCAAAGGCATTCAATTGCTGACCTCGGTGCGCGCTTCGACCTTTTACATGGGCTTCAACATGCTCGATCCGGTGGTCGGAGGCCTGTCGCCACGGTCGACCCGCTTGCGCCAGGCAATTTCGATCGCCATCGATCAGGAGGAATTCATTTCCATCTTCCAGAACGGTCGTGGCATTGCCGCTCAGGGGCCTTTGCCGCCGGGGATTTTTGGCTATGAGGACGGCGAAGCCGGGATCAATCATGTTGTCTATGACTGGGTCGATGGCAAGGCGAAGCGCAAGTCCGTGGCGGTGGCCCGGCAATTGATGGTCGAAGCGGGCTACCCGAATGGGCGGGACGAAAAAACCGGCGAGCCGCTGGTGGTTTACCTGGATACCACCGGTGGCGGGATGGGAGAAAAGTCGCGGCTGGACTGGTTGACCCGGCAATTTGCCAAGATCGATGTGCAACTGGTGGTGCGTACCACCGATTTCAACCGTTTCCAGGACAAGCTGCGCAAGGGCAATGTCCAGTTGTATTACCTGGGCTGGAACGCCGATTATCCCGATCCGGAGAATTTCATGTTCTTGCTGCACGGGCCGGAAGGGCGCTTGAAGGGCGGCGAGAATTCCTCGAACTACCTCAACCCGGAGTTTGATCGCCTGTTCGGCCAGATGAAGCACATGGACAATACGCCGCAGCGATTGGAGATTGTGCGTCGGATGAACCGGCTGTTGCACGAAGATGCGCCCTGGGTTTTCGGCCTGCATCCCAAGAGCTATACCTTGACGCATCGCTGGCTGAAAAATCGCAAGCCGAACGATGTCGGTAACAACACGCTCAAATATCAGCGTATCGATGCCGTTGACCGCGCACAGGCCAGGCGTGAATGGAATTCACCGGTTGTCTGGCCCTTGCTGGCTGGATTGCTGCTCGTATTGGCGGGTGTGGTGCCGGCGCTGATTGGTTACCGGCGGCGCGAACGGGCAGCCGTCAAATGAGGCTTCCCGCTCGATACGGCAGAGACGCCTGGGCGATCAGGCGTTTCTGACGGCGCGCAGCAGATAATTGACGCTGGTATCCCGTCCCAGGCTGTAATCCTTGGTGAACGGGTTGTAGCTCATGCCGATCAGTTCTGCCGGTTCCAGATTGCCCATTTTGGCCCAGCGCGACAATTCCGAAGGTTTGATGAACTTGGCGTAGTCGTGCGTGCCTTTGGGCAGCATCTGCAGGACGTACTCGGCACCGATGACGGCGAAGAGATAGGATTTTGGGTTGCGGTTCAGCGTCGAGAAAAATACCTGACCACCGGGTTTGACCAGTCGGGCGCACGCCGTGATGACGCTTGATGGATTGGGAACATGTTCCAGCATCTCGAGGCAGGTCACGGCATCGAACGCACCCGGCATCTCGTCGGCCAACGCTTCCACGGATACTTTGCGGTAATCGACTTTGTGCCCGCTTTCCAGCAGGTGCAGGCGGGCCACGCCCAGCGGCTTATCCGAGAGATCGATGCCGGTGACGTCGGCACCCAGCGCAGCCATGCCTTCGGAAAGCAGGCCGCCACCGCAGCCGACGTCGAGTACGCGCTTGCCTTTGAGCGGCACGCAACTGTTGATCCAGCCCAGACGCAGGGGGTTGATGTCGTGCAGGGGTTTGAACTCGCTGTTCGGGTCCCACCAGCGGTGGGCGAGTTCACCAAATTTGTCCAGTTCGGCGGGGTCGGCGTTGAGCATGCTGGTTTTTTCGTAAAGTAGAAAAAGAAAAAGCCCTGCCGAGGCAGGGCTTTCAATTGTAGCAGCGGCTGATTACTTGGTGCCGATGACTTCGATATCAACGCGACGATCCGGCTGCAGGCAGCTGATCAGGGCCTTGGTCTTGGCGTTGCCCTTGCAGGTGTCGCCGGTGACCGGCTGGGTCTTGCCCTTGCCTTCGGTGTAAACGCGGTTAGCTTCGATGCCCTTGGCGACCAGATATTCCTTGACGGCAGCAGCGCGCTTTTC
>NZ_JAVBXX010000020.1 GCF_030824335.1 Azonexus sp. | reverse complement strand
ATCGACCGCGATGCGCTGACGCTGGGTTACGCCGGGGTCTATGGCTCCTTCCTGCTGTTTGCCAAGCGCGCTGCCGTCAAGTACGGCGTGCCGGCCCGCGACATTCTGGTCGAACTCGGCCGCCGCGGCATGGTCGGCGGCCAGGAAGACATGATCGAAGACACCGCCATCACCATGGCCCGCGAAAGAGGACTGAAGGTATGAAGCTGACTCAGAAAACCATCGAGCAACTGGCCGAACATCTGGAAAACGCCGAGTTGCAGGCGCATGACGTGGTGAAAATCACCGATGAACATCCGGAAATGGACTGGGATGACGCGTATGCGATCCAGAACGAAATCCTGCGTCGCAAGCTGGCCCGCGGCAATCGCGTCGTCGGTCTGAAAGCCGGTCTGACTTCGCATGCCAAGATGAAGCAGATGGGCGTTGAAACGCCTTGCTTCGGTTTCCTGGTCGATTATTTTTCGGTGCCGGACGGCGGTGAAATCAAGATCAAGGAATTGATCCACCCGAAGGTCGAGCCGGAAATCGCGTTTGTGCTGAAGCGCGCCCTGAAAGGTCCGGGTTGCCATATCGGTGCAGTGCTTGCCGCCACCGACTTCGTGATGCCGGGCATCGAGATCATCGATTCCCGCTACCGCGATTTCAAGTTCGATCTGAAGAGCGTGATTGCCGACAACTGTTCGTCGTCGCGTTTCGTGCTGGGCGGTCAGGCCGTTCCGGTCGGCCAGCTCGATCTGCGCACGCTGGGCGTGGTCATGGAGAAAAACGGCGAAGCGGTGGCCATCGGCGCCGGTGCTGCGGTACTCGGTCATCCGGCTGCGGCCATCGCGATGCTGGCCAATCATCTCGGGGCACGCGGAGAAGAGATTCCGGCCGGCACGATGATCCTGTCCGGCGGCGTCACCGAGGCTGTGGCGGTGGGCGCCGGCGATCACGTCAATTTGCGCATCCAGGCGCTGGGCGGCGTCAGCTGCCGCTTCATCTAATAAAACACCGAAGCAAGGAGACAAACATGCCATTTGCACAAATCTATCTGATCGAAGGCCGTAGCGAAGAACAAAAAAAAGCGGTCATCGAAAAGGTCAGCGCTGCGCTGAGCGAAGCCGTTGGCGCACCGATGGAAAACGTCCGGGTCTGGATCCACGAAGTGCCGAAGACGCAATGGGGCATCGGCGGCAAGACCGTCAAGGACCTGGGCCGCTGAGCCATCACTGAAAGCGGACCCGCAAGGCGTCCGCGAACGTACTTGAAGACCGTGCCTTTGAGCACGGCGGGCGGCTTGTTGCCCGAAAAGGAGGACAGACAGGATGAGCAAGACATTGGGATGGGGCGTCATGGCCTTGTCAGTGCTGGCGGGATGTTCCGCCGCGCCCGATCTGAGCGGCATTGCCGCCGAGCAGACGCGTCAGGTCAGGCGTTACGACATGGTCCAGGCGATTGCCGCCAACGACAAAGTGGTCGTTGCCGGCACGCAGAGTGGCGTTGCGCTGATTTCCGCCGACCAGGGGAAAAACTGGAAGCGGCAGGCCTTGGGTAACACTTCGCTGGTCGACATCACGGTTTGTGGCAGTGCCGGCTTTCTCGCCATCGATCATTACCGCAAAGTGTGGTTCGCCGATGCGGCCGGTGAAAACTGGCAGTCCGTCGGGCTCGAGAAGCCGCAAACGCCGATTGCCGTGGCCTGCGACCAACAGGGCGGCTGGTGGGTCGCCGGTACGCACTCGGTGATTGCCGGTAGCAAGGATCAGGGCAAGACCTGGCAGATCACCGATCTGGGCGAAGACACCCAGATTACCGCCTTGCAGTTTATTGATACGCAACGGGCCGTGGCCTTTGGTGAATTCGGCCTGACGCTGTTCAGCGACGATGCTGGCGCCAGTTGGACCAAGGGGCCGAAGCTGGAAGGCGATTTCTATCCTTATGCCGCGCTCTTCGCCAACGCCGGCGAAGGCTGGGTCAGCGGCATTGCCGGCCAGATCCTGGCGACCCGCGATGGTGGAAAAACCTGGCACAAGCAGGTCAATGCCACGCAGGCATCGCTGCATCGGCTGTTCATGCACGACGGCGTGCCATTCGGTGTCGGTGCGGGCGGCGTCATTGCCAAGCTGGACGGTACGACTTGGCGCAATCAGCCCTATACCGATGCCGTCCCGGTGTTCCTTGGGGCCGGCGCGGCATTGCCCGGTCAGTCGGCGCTGGTCATCGGTGGTCCGGGCGGCCTGTTGCGCACGGTTGCCACCGGCACAAAACAATAAGAACGCGGGGATAACACCATGGTCAGTAAATTCCGTCATTCCTTGACGCACAACCTGCATCGCGGCGAAGCATGGATTTTTGCCAATCCGAAAATCGTGCTGTCGCTGATTCTGGGTATCACGCTGCTGTTCGGCATGGCCTTGCCGAAGTTGCGCATTTACACCGACTTTTCCGACCTGCTGCCGCAGAACCATAGCTATATCCAGGTCTACAACCGCCTGAAGGAAAATTTCGGCGGCGCCAACATGATCGTGATGGCCGTCGAGGTCGAGAAGGGCACGATCTTCAACGAAGAAACGCTGAAGCTGATTCACGCCGCCACGCAGGGTGTCGACAATCTGCCCGGGGTGAATCACAACCTGGTCAACAGCCTGACGCATCGGACGGCGCGCAAGGTTTTTCTCGACGATCTCGGCGGTTTTGCCTCGGAGTCTTATTACGATCCGCAGCGTCCCGGCTATACCGTCGCCGAACTGGAGCAGATGAAAAACGACGTGATCGCCAATCCGACGATCTACGGCCTGCTCGTTTCACCCGACATGAAGGCCGCACTGATCAAGGCGCAGCTCAATGAAGGCGATATCGACTATCCGAAAACCTTTGCCGCGTTGCAGGAAGTCCGGGAAACACTGGCAACCCCGGGGCATCAGATTTTTGTCACCGGCAACCCGGTGCTGACTGGCTGGGTGTACACCTACCTCGACCAGATCGTCGAAATCCTGGCCTACACGCTGGCCTTGCTGGCCACGCTGCTGATCATCTATTTCCAGCGCTTTTACGGCATTGCCCTGCCGCTGCTCGGCATTGCGCTGTCCAGCATCTGGGGCTTGGGCTTCATGGCCATGATGGGGATCAATCTCGAACCTTTGTCGTTGCCGATTCCCTTCCTGATCGCGGCGCGTGCCACGTCGCACGGCGTGCAACTGGTCGAGCGCTATTACGAGGAGCTGGCCAAGGTGCACAACGGCAAACAGGCCGCACGCAACGCGCTGGAAGCCTTGTTCCGTCCCGGTTCGCTGGCCATCATCGTCGATGCGGTGGGGATTGCCGTGCTGATGCTCGGTGCTGCGCCGTTCAATCACAAACTGGGTCTGGCGGCGGGGTTCTGGGGTTTCTCGGTGATCTTCACGGTGCATTTCATGGTGCCACTGGCGTTGACCGTACTACCGGCGCCGAAAAAGCATGAAAACGGCAACCAGGGGATGCGCAATCTGATGGGGCGCGCCATGTCCCTGACCGGCGGCACGGACGGCGGTGCACGTTCGATTCTGGTGCTGGCACTGATCGGCGCCATCGGCGCGACTTACTTTGTCAGCAAGGTGCAACTGGGGGAATCCGAACCGGGATCGCCACTGCTACACCTGGATCATGATTTCAACGTCTCGACCAAGGCGATCAACACGCGTTTCCCCGGTTCGGAGGAATTGCATGTCCTGGCCCGCACCGACGAAAAGGGCGGCATCAAGCGCCCGGAGGTGATGGCCGCCATCGAGCGCTTCCAGGCGCACATGTTGTCCGATCCGACCTTGGGTGGAACCAAAGCCATTCCCGGCGTGATGCGCGTGGTCAACAAGCTGATCCACAACGACGATCCGCGCTGGATGCAATTGCCCGATAGCAAGGATGAAATCGGCGGCCTGATGTTCACCTACATGGCGTCCAGCCCGATTCCCGGCGCGCTGAAAGAATTCGTCAATGCCGACGAAAATGAAGCCAACATGGTCTTTTACTACAAGGACCACCAGGCCGAGACGATCAATCGGGTGGTCGCGCTGGCCGAGGCTGGCATCAAGAAGATCGAAGCCGAAGTGCCCGGCCTGCACATCGAACTGGGCGGCGGCATCATCGGCGTGACGGCGGCCGGCAACCAGGCGCTGCATACCGATCACATGATCATCATCCCGGCCGTGATGCTCCTGGCCTTCGTCATCGTGATGGTTTATTACAGCTCGCTGCACGCCGGCTGGCTGATGGTGCTGCCGATGCTGTTCGCCACGCTGATGACCTATGCCTACATGGGAGCGCTGAATATCGGCATCAACGTCAATACGGTGCCGGTCATTGCAGTCGGCGTCGGCGTCGGGATCGACTACGCGGTGTACTTCATGGACCGCATCCGCGAGGAATTCGCCCGTCTGCGCGACATGAAACAGGCGGTCATCCACGCCGTGGCAACGACCGGCTCTGCCGTCAGCTTTACCGCGGCCACGCTGATCGCCGGGGTGGTGATGTGGATTTTCATGTCCGACCTGCGCTTCCAGTCGGACGCCGCGATCCTGCTTTCTTTCATGCTCATCGTCAATGCGATCGCTGCCGTGCTGATCGTGCCGTCCTGGTGTGTGGTCTTCAAGCCGAAATTCGTGACCGCCATTCACTACGACGAAGACGGTGTGCTGGAAAACGACTAATAACAACGCCGGACCACCGGGGTAACAGCAATGCAGTTTTTATCAACGACATCAAAGCACTGGGGGAAATCCATGCGAGAGACAAAAATGCACTTCATGCCAACGCTGAAGACGATCACGTTTGCCGTCGGAATGGCGGTGGGCTCAATGGCCGGGGCGTCGGAGCTACCAGCAATGGGAGAGGATGCCTCCCCCTGGAACGTCGACGTAACTTATGAAAACCATACGGCGCGGCGGGAAAGCGCGGGGTTGGCCAAGTTCCGCAACACCTTGCAGGCCGAGTTCGACAAGAAGGGGGGCGATGGCTGGGGCGTGCACGGCATCCTGCGTGGCAGTTGGGACGGTGTCTACCGCATGAATAGCAGTGAATACGGCAAGAAAGCTGGCGGAGCGATTGATCTGCAGAGCACTACACCGGCTGGATTGATGGCCGTGCCTTACGGCAGCGGCCTGGGCCATACGGCCATTTCCGGTGCCTTGCAGGCCAAGGGTATGCCCGCAGCGGTGGCGGCCAACAATACTTTTGTCGACGCTTACCCGAACAGCCCGAATAGCGGCATGCGCGTTCTCGGTGATCGCTGGCACAAGATTGATGGCGGTGTGGGATTTGGCGTGCCGGTCCGGCCATGTGATGTCGACCGGCGTGGCTGTCGCGATTTCGGTGGCTACGGCGATCAGCGTTTGTCCGAACTGGAGAGCCCCGAATTTAACGACCGCCTGGATTTCATCCGCGAACTGTATGCCAAGAAGACCTTCAACCTGGCCAGCGGCAAGGACCTTTTCATCAAGGTCGGCAAGCAGCAGGTAGTCTGGGGGCGTACCGACCTGTTCCGCGTGCTTGATGTGATCAATCCGGTCGATTACTCGCGCAACAATATTTACGACGAACTCTCGGATATCCGCATTCCGATGTGGATCGCCCAGGCCGAATACCGGATGGGTGCCAGCGAGACGATGCAGGATCGGAACTTCCAGATCGTGTGGAATTTCGACAAGTTCCGCGCCAACAATCTGGGGCAATGCGGTTCGCCAAATTCGATTCTCGATGCCGGCTGCTTCTTCCGCGGCATGGCCAATCTCTGGGACAACGGCGGGACGGTGGCCAATTTCGCCAATGTGGCGCCCGGCACCTTGCTGGCGACCAATTTCGGACCGGGACAAATTGGCCTGAACAAGGTCCATCTGCCGGAATGGAGTTTTGCCAATACCCAGCTCGGCATGAAGTATGAAGGTGTGACGCAGGATGGCTTGTCGTTCTCGCTCAATGCCTTGACCTATCGTTCGCAATTGCCTTCGTTGCACGGTGGCCAGCGGGCAACCAACTCGTTTACCGGTGAGTCCCGCGGTGCCTGGCCCTACCTGATTTCATTCGACATGCATTTCCCCCGGGTCAACCTGATCGGTGGTTCGATGGATTTCCAGTTGCCGGGCGTGGGAGCGGCTGTGCGTCTTGAAGGGGCATTTACCGACGGCGAAGAGTTTGCCAATACCGCGAAGCCCGAGTTGTATTCGAAGAATCGGGTTTTCCGTTCGGTGATTGGTGTCGACCGTCCGACTTTCATCCCGTTCATCAGCGAAACCTCGGCCACCCTGATTTCCGGTCAGTTGTTTTACCAGCACATTTTCGATCACGAATGGGAAAGAGGTGCGCTGGGTCCGGTCGGTATGCCTGACTGGAAAGACAGCTACATCGGCACGCTGCTCATCAAGGGTTTCCTGAAAAACGGCCAGGTCAGTCCGCAAGTCATTTTTGCCCACGATTTCAAGGCTCGGGCAACGACGGTTGCACCGCAAGTTGAGTGGAACATCGGCAATGACCTGAAACTGACCTTCGGTGCCAATTACAAACTGGCCAATGGCCGTGATCGCTGGAATTTCGACGATTGCCGCGCCTGTAATCCGTTTGCGCCCTTTACGGCACCCGATGGCGATGCCGATCCGCTCAGCAGTTATTCCCGCGGGCTGGCCGGTATGGAACCGCTGGGCCGTTTCCGCGCCGGGCCGATCGGGGCTGCGTTCAAGGAAAACGATGTGTTCATCAAGCTTAACTACAAGTTCTAACTTTTTCAGGAGACATACATGAACAAGTCTGCAATTTATCTGCTGCCTTTCCTGGCTGCCGGTTTCGTCGGTGCCGCCCAGGCGGCGACCGAGGCCGATGTCGAAAACTCCTTCAATCCGTACAAGGCAGGAATGCCGGGTTTTGCCGGGTTGACCGCAGGATCCGTGATCAACAAGGGTAATGTCGAGCAGTTCAAGGAAGTGCTGGGGGCTGGCGTCTACCGTCTGATCAAGGATGGCCTGTTTGAAATGAAAGTTGGCGCGACGACCCAGTTCGCCATCAACAAGGCCTATGTCGATGCCACCAAGGCCAACCTGAACAAGACCAAGCTGGGCGACAAGCCGGGTGAGCTGAACGGCTACGTCGCCGGTCGTCCGTTCCCGGAGGAGCCGGATGTCAAGGATCCGCGTGCCGGCGAGAAACTGGCCTGGAACTACAAGTACGGTGTCAACTGGGGTGACGGCGCGATCATTTCGCCGTTCTACTGGAAGTACCGCAACATGCAGAGCGGTCAGGTGGAAAAGACCATCAAGTACGACTTCCACTTCCTGAATTTCATGCATCGCACCAAGGATGCGCCGATTCCGGAAATCAAGCCGAATCCGTCCGGCATCTTCCGCGCCATCTACGTGAAAGCGCACGAGCCGCAGGATTTGAAGAACACCCAGTTGCTGATCCAGCGTTTCGAAGACGACAACAAGCTCGACGACGCCTACCTGTATCTGGGCTTCCAGCGCAGGGTCCGTCGTCTGGCGCAAGGCCAGGTAACCGACTCCTTCCTCGGTTCCGATCTGATGATCGAAGACTTCGAAGGCTACAACGGCCGGGTTTCCGACATGAAGTGGACTTTCAAGGGCACCAGGAACGTCATGTTGCCGTTGTGGAACCACAATGAACTGAAGCTGGCGAGCGATATGCCGGCCGAAGCAGATGGTTTCAAATATGTCGATTTCGGCGGTCAGGGCAAGTGTTTCCACGAAGGCACCTGGCAGTTGCGCAAGGTCTATGTGCTTGAGGCCGCTCCGGTCAACCCGAATCATCCCGTCAGCAAGCGAGTGTTTTACATGGATGCCCAACTTGGCAACCTGAACGGCGCGAATGAAATCTACGACCGCAAGGGTGAGTTGTGGAAGGTCTTCATGGTCGGCAAGTCGCAGGCCGACAATCATTTGCCGGTCAACAAGGGGGCTGGCATCGGGATCGACGATGCTTTCTCGATGGTCGATCTGCAGTCCAAGCATTGCACTACCGGGCAATTCAAGGGGCAGGTTGATCCAAAACGCAATCCGCCAGCCCTGTTCCAGGTGCAGAACCTGCGCGGCGGGGATTGATCCCGGCCCGGCAGAAATACGACAGTCTCTGCGGGTGAGAGGTCTCCGACAGACCTCTCCTCAATTCCGGGGGAGGGCAGCAGCCTTCCCCTTTTTTTGACCACAAATCATTCCCGTGAAAACAATAAAAACTGTAGGGCGGGAAGTACAAGGAAGACAGCGTATGGCACTGGAAAGTATTGCCGAGCCGGTCGGCCCAGGCGCGGCGTCCGGCAGATTGAGTCAGTTGGCCGAATTACTGCGCCACCACCTGGATGCGTTGGCCGCACTGAGCGCCGAGTTGACCTGCGCACTGGATGAAGAGGCTTCGTCGGTTCGTCGTATTGCGGCGATCCAGCAAAGTCTGGCGAGTTGTCAGGAGATGGAACAGGAAATATCCCGGGAAAGAGGAAGGGGATGACTAAACCAGTTTTTCGTTATCTCGTGATGCCCAGGTTGACGCGCTGGATGGCGTGGTGGTTGAAGCGCTAGAGCGGCACCAATCCCTGGACTAGACCTTATAATTCGGCGATCAATCCCAAAACACGGAGAACCCCAATGGCAAGAATGGTCAATTGCATCAAACTCGGTCGTGAAGCCGAAGGTCTGGACATGCCGCCTTATCCGGGCGAACTGGGCAAGCGCATTTTCGAGCACGTTTCGAAGGAAGCCTGGCAACAGTGGATCAAGCTGCAAACCATGTTGATCAACGAAAATCGCCTGAATCTGGTTGATGCCAAGCATCGCAAGTATCTGTCGGAGCAGGTCGAGAAGCATTTCTTCGGCGATGGCGCCGATCAGATTCAGGGTTACGTGCCGCCACCGGCCTGAGTTTTCTTTTTTTCGAACAAAAAACCCCGCTTCGCGCGGGGTTTTTTGTTGCCGGATTTTCCGCTTGCTGCCTCATCTGACATGGGCCAAGGCATAAATCGTGATGCCGGCCAGCGGCAGGAGAATACCGCCGAGACAGAGCAAGGTTTGCCGCAGGGCGTTGTCCAGGCTGACGGCGCTGGCTTCGATTTCGTCGTGCATGCGCCACATCTGCCAGCTTAGTGTATTGCTCTCTTCCGCATCACTTCCGACAGGGGCGTTTGGCCATGGGGAGGGGCTGCAGCGGGTGGTTGCCGCATGATGGCTTGCCTGCTCGTCCCGCTTGCCAGCCAGGCGCTGGCGCTGAGCCAGGGTCGTACCGTGGCTCGAATGCTCGGTGCGCTGGGTGCCGGGGCGATCATATTGCTTGTGGGAAGTCATGTCTGGCTCCTGTATTTCGAAAGATGAGCCTTGATCATGCTCGGCCTTGATTGCACCAAAATGACGAAAACATTTAAGGTGGCGCAAATCGCGGCCCTCCAGGGGTTTCCCGATAATTGTCACTTAACTGCAATACCCGCTCACTAGACTTGCCCGTCGTGTCTTTATACAAAGTGAGTTCCATGATGCTTGAGTTGGATGATGAAGTGGCCGAGTTGCACCGGATTATTGCCGGCGGCCAACTCAGCCCTGTGTTCCAGCCGATTATTGATTTTCGTGCCCGCGCCACGCTGGGTTACGAGGCCTTGATCCGGGGGCCGCAGGATGGCGCCTTGCATCGGCCGGTCCAGCTTTTTGCGGTGGCCCGGCGTCATGGACTTGGTTTGGCGCTTGAGCATGCTTGTCGGCAAACCAGTCTGCGGGCCTTTGCCAAGCTCGGTCTGCCTGGTCGCCTGTTTCTCAATGTAACGCCCGGTTGCCTGCTGGATTTGCAGATGATGGATGGGGATGCACGGGAATTGCTTGCTGAAGTGGGATTGGCGCCGAACCGGATCGTCATCGAACTCACCGAGAATCAGAGCATTGCCGATGTGCCGGGCATGCAGGAAGCCTTGCTGCACTACCGCAGTCGGGGCTTCAAGTTCGCCATCGATGATCTGGGCGAAGGTTTTTCCAACCTGCGCATGTGGTCGGAAGTGCGTCCGGAATACGTCAAGATTGACAAGCATTTTGTCAATGGAATCGCCGATGACCGGATGAAGTTTCATTTTGTTCGCGCCATGCAGGATCTGGCTGAGACCTGTAAATCCTCGCTGATCGCCGAAGGTATCGAGCGGGCAAGCGACTTTCTCTGTATTCGTGACATGGGCATTGCCTGCGGTCAGGGGTGGTTCATCGCCCGGCCGGCCATTGAGCCGGCTCGCCAGTTGCCAGCGCACGTCATGAGTGCGTTAGCTCAGTCGCCATTGTCATTTTCTCCGTTGAGCAGCGGCACCACGGCACCACCCACGGCTGGCAGTCTGCTACGCAAGGTCGAACCCCTGCCGCATGACGCCAATAACGAAATGGCGATTACCCGGTTCGAACAGAATCCCGAACTCGGTGTACTGCCGGTGGTCAAGGGCATGCAGCCGGTCGGGGTGATCAACCGGCACAGCATGATCGACCGTTTTGCCCGACCGTTCCGCCGTGAGTTGTTTGGCAAGAAGTGCTGTGACCAGTTCATGGACCAGGTGCCGCTGGTGGTTGACGAACATGCGGGGATTCAGGAGCTGGCGATGATGCTGGCGCTGGCGCCGAAACACTACATGCTGGATGGCTTCATCATCACTTCGGGGGGTAGCTATGTCGGGATGGGCAGCGCTCATGATCTGATGGCGACGATCACCGAGATGCAGATCAGCGCCGCCCGCTACGCCAATCCACTGACGCAGTTGCCGGGTAATGTGCCAATCAACGAACACATCGACCGCATGCTGACAACCGGCACCGAGTTTGTGGCGGCTTATATCGATATCGACAATTTCAAGCCGTATAACGACACCTTCGGTTATCGCCGGGGTGACGACGTGATTTTGCTACTGAGTCAGCTGGTACGTGAGTCGGTCGATCAGCGCAGCGACTTTGTCGGGCACATTGGCGGCGACGATTTTTTCGTGATTTTCCAGAGTGCGGACTGGGAAAATCGTTGCTGGCAACTGGTCAGCAGCTTTGCCGAGCGGGTTGAAGCGATGACCAGCCCGGAAGAGTCGGCACACGGTGGTTACATGGCTGACAACCGGCGGGGTGAGTTCGGTTTTCAACGCCTGCCAACCCTGTCGGTCGGTGCGGTACGCGTCATGCCCGGTCAGTGCGAGTCGCACCGCGAGGTGGCTGCGGCAGCGAGTGTGGCGAAAAAGCAGGCGAAGAAACGCAGCAAGGAATCGAGTGGCAGATTCTCCGGCAGTGTCTTCATCGAACGACGCCGGCTAGGCCATGGGGATGCGCATAGCCCGGTGCTGCGCCTGCTGAACTGAAATTTCCCGAATCCTGCGGTCGACCCTAGGGCCAGCCGTTGTTTTTATGGTCCTGGGGCCAGCCGTTGCTTTCATGGCCGCAGGATTCAGGGGCATTTTCAGCTGATCTTCTTTACCCCTTCCGCCGTGCCGAGCAGCAATATATTGGCCGGACGCATGGCAAACAGACCGTTGGTGACGACGCCGACAATCTGGTTGATCTGTGCTTCCAGCCCCTTCGGATCGGTAATCGACAAGCCTTTGACGTCGAGAATCAGGTTGCCGTTATCGGTCACGAAGCCTTCGCGCAATACCGGCGTTCCGCCGAGTTTTACCAGTTCGCGTGCGACGTGAGCGCTGGACATCGGAATGACTTCAACCGGTAGCGGGAACTTGCCCATCGTTTCGACCAGCTTGGAGCCGTCGGCGATGCAGACGAAAGTCGTTGCTACGGCAGCGACGATTTTTTCCCGGGTCAGCGCGCCGCCGCCGCCCTTGATCATGTTCAGCCCGGCATCGATTTCATCCGCCCCATCGACGTAGACCGGAATATTGTCGACGTCGTTAAGGTCGAGCACGGCAATGCCATGTCCTTCAAGGCGCTTGCGCGTCGCTTCCGAACTGGCCACGGCACCCCGGTAGCGTGCCTTGAGCGGGGCCAGTGCATCGATGAAGAAATTTGCGGTCGACCCGGTGCCGACGCCAATAATGGCGCCCTCCGGGGCGTGTTGGGCTACGTAGTCGGCGGCGGCCTGGGCAACGGCCTGTTTGAGTTCGTCCTGGGTCATGGCGATGCTCCGAAAAAGTGTCGGCAAGCATTGTACCTGTCAAAAAACTTTAACTTTCGCCGCCGCCAATATCGATAAACTACACATACTGTTTTTTCAGGGAGAAAAGTCATGACCGATAGCAAGCAGGCAAGCAAACCCGCCGCACTGAAATCGCCGGCCAAACTCAAGCCGCGCGTTGGCGCCCCACAGGCCGCTGCCACCCAGCCGCTGCCGTCTGCTGCGCCAGCGGAGCCAACGGCGGATGTCGCACCGGTGCTTGACGCCGTGACGCAGCCGGATAGCCCGTCGGCCGAGCAGGCAGCAGCCAAGCCGGCGAGTTCATCCGCTGGTGCCAAGGCCCGCAAGCCTTCTGCCGTGGATCAGACGGTAGCCAAGCATCAAAAGGCACTGGCCGAAGCCCTGGAAAAAGCCGAAGCCATCAGTTACGACCCGCAGCAGGCACCGAAAGCGGTAAAAGCCGCCAAGTCGGCGAAAGTGGAAAAGCCGGCCAAGACTGAAAAACCGGTCAAGCAGAAGAAAACCAAACTGGTTCGCGACAGCTACGCGATGCCGGAGCACGAGTATGCGCAGATTGCCGGGCTCAAGAAGCGCTTGAGCGGCCTGGGCAACGAGGTCAAGAAGAGTGAGCTGCTACGTTGCGGCATTGCCGTGCTGGCCGCGCTCAACGATGCCGAGTTGCAGGCAGTTGTCGGCCGGGTTGAGCGTATCAAGACCGGTCGTCCGAGCAAGAAGTAAATCCAGCGGGCTGGCGGTATTTTCGTCAGCCCGTTTTGTTGCCGATAAGGGTTTTTCAGCCCTTCAACCAAGCGATCAATTCGTCCTTGCTCGGCATGCGCCCGGATACCTTGACGGCCTCGTCGACGACCAAGGCTGGCGTGGTCATGATCGGGTAGGCCATGATCTGGTCCATGTCGCGAACATGCTCGAAGCTGGCTTCGATACCCAGTTCGGCCACGGCTTCGCGCGTCAGTTGCTCCAGCCGGTTGCACTTGGCACAGCCGGTGCCGAGAATTTTGATCAGCATGATGAACTCCTTTTGAGATCGGGTCAGTGAGGGCGGGGGCGGCTCAGCCAGTGGGTCGAGCCGATGATCAAGCCGATGATCAAGCCGATGAAACCGGCGAGGTAAGCCGCCAGAACGAGTATCGAGGTCCCATCGACCCAGGCGCCGTAAGTCAGCCCGGCCAGTGTCGAGAACAGGGCAACGAGGCCGACATAAGTCCAGGCGCGCAGTTTGCCGATGATCGCCGTGGTGATCAGGATGCTCTGTAGCGACAGTTCCGGATCGGCCATCAGGTAAGCGATCAGCGGGCCGGGGTGCATGCCGAGCGACAGGAACATCTTGGCGATCGGTACTTCGACCAGCGTCGGGAAGTACATGAAGACACCGAACACCACACCGGCCAGGTTGGCCAGCACGGTATTGCTGCCGGCAATGGCCTGTATCCACGCTGGCTGGATGAAGACGCGAATCACCCCAACCAGGAAGACGCCGACGATCAGCAAAGGAAAAATCTGTTTGACGAAACGCCAGGTCTCCCACAGCCACTGCTGTACATCCCAGGCTTCAAATCGCCTGGCCAATGGGTAAAGCGCGGCGCAGAGCAGGGCGACGGCCAGGGTTCGGCCGCTGATATTCAGGCGCAGGCCGCTTTCCTGCACCTGGATGCCTAGCGCGGCAAAGAGCAGGGTGGCGGCGATCAGCAGCAGGCTGAGCGAGGTCATGCGGTTGTAGCCGTTTTCGATCTTGCCCAGGCCTTGCCAGGCGACGGCACCGATGCCGCCAAGCAACGTAATCAGTAGCACGCCTTGCAGGCTCAGCCCTTCGGCGCCAGTCGCTGCATCGACCGGTACCCAACGGTCGAGTGTGGCCTGCATGATGGGGGCGCCCAGCCAGGGCAGGTTGATTTGCAGCAAGCTGGTCTGCAGAAAGTCGAGTTTCAAGGTGCCGGCCAGCAGCAGGGCAACCAGCGTGCCGAGAAAGCGCCAGGTATTGCCGCTAATGCCTTCGCCAGCCGCAAAGGCTTGCGTGTCTGCGCTACGGGCGACATCGTCGGCGCGAAAAATGCTCGCCATGATCAGTCCGATGCCGATCCCGAAGGACAGGGCGAGCACAATGCGGGCGATGGCGAAATCGGCCCCCAGGGCAACACCGGTATAAGACAGCGCCAGGATGTTGCCGGCCGGCGCAAAGAACAGGAAAGTAATGGCAGGCCCCAGCCCGGCCCCCTTTTTGTAGATGCCGGCAAAGAGTGGCTGAACGGTGCACGAGCAAACGGCGAGCAGGCTGCCTGCCCCGGCTGCGGCCGGATAAGAAATCCATTTCGGCGCGTCCGGGCCAAGAAAACGGATGATCGATTGCTGTGGCACCAGGGCCGACAAGGCGCCGGCAATGAAAAAAGCCGGTACCAGGCAGAGCAGCACATGCGCCGCCAGGTAGGAGGCCAGGCTAGCCATGCCGCCCTGCAGGGCGGTGAGCAGGATATCCATGATCAGATCCTCGTCTTGTCTGGCGGCACCGGTTTGGTGCCGTATATCCGGTGAAGCAGCAGCGTTGCCAGCAAGCTTGCCGCGAGCAAGCCCAGTGCGACGCGCAGATCGTTCAGGGCGGCCGGGAAAAACACCAGCAATAGACCCAGTGCCAGCATCATCAGCCCGGATAGCAACTTCAGTATGCGCCCTTCTCTTTCGCTGAGCTTGCGTGAACCGAGCGTGAAGGTGAAGGCGATGGTGATGATCAGCAGCGGCGTGACGTAAATCAGGTTGTAGATGCCCAGCCACAGGTAGTGCTGCCAGGGTGCCAGTTCGGCCAGTGTCAGCAATCGCGTATAGACCATCGGAAAACCGGCGGTGCACAGCAATTCGTAGCTATTGGCCACGATGGCCAGCGTGATCGTGCCCAGGGTCATGGCGAACAGATTGTCGGCCTGCAACAATTGCCGCATGCGCCGGAACAGCCCCGGCTTGGCCGTGTCCGGGATGCTCAATGAGACACCCTGCTTGAACCAGAAGTAATCCTTGATGTTGAGCAGTGCGATGAGTAGCGCCACGCCGCCGGCCAGCGTGGTGACGATGGCCAGTTCGCCCAGCCAGCGGAACATGTTGAGCCAGGCGGCCATGAACAGGAAATAGATCAGTCCGGAAATGCTCAGGAACAGTCCGCCGATATATAGCATGCGCAGCCGGCTGCCGGCGTGCACCAGCAGCGACAGCAAAAATAGCAGGACAAAGAAGGCGCAAGGGTTGAAGGCGTCCAATCCGGCGATGACCAAGGTCAAGGCGGGCAAGGACCAGCCGGAGATGTCGGTATTGCCCAGTCCGGGAAGTGAAAATCCCGGCTCTGGCGGTGTTTTTTGCGATTTATTGCGGTCGACCGCAGTTGGCGGCTGTTTTTGCCGGTGGCAGTCGATCAACGCGGTTTCCAGCGCCTTGCCGCTGATTTCCGCCGTATCAAAGCCGACTTCGAGGCGGCCGCAGAAGACGAAAGCCGGGACGCTGCGGGCACTTTCCCCCACCTCGGCAGCCATGTCGATGTAGCGCTGTGCTGCTTCTGCCTCCTTGCTCAGGTTGTAGCTATGCAGCCGCAGCCACGCATGGCGGTTTGGCAAGGCTTCGACGAAAGGCCGTGCCGCCAGGCAGTGCGGGCAGGTTTCGGTCCAGAAAAAATACAGATCAACCGGGGCCTCTGCCTGTGCTTCGACGTGGTCTGCGGGGGCTGCCAGCGCAATCGATGCCGTCAATCCACTCATCAGCCACAGGATGAGGATAGCCAGCAGTTGGCCTGGGTGACGGCAAGGGTGAGTCATGCGGTGCTTGATTGGTCGAGCTGGGTGAGTCCGCCTACGCCGACCGGCGCGACCGCCAGCCAGGGCACCAGCGCGCAGCGCGGGGCCAGGGTGTCGGCGACACGGCGGATGTAGGGAATTTCGTAGGCGCCCCGCAGCGCCAGCAGCGGGTCATGGGTGCCGCTGGCGAGCAGGCATTGCTCGATCACCCAGGCCCACGGCTTGATGCCGGCGCGGGCGAGATCGGCCTGCAAGCGCTCGGCTTCGTGTACCGGCGTGGCTTCCGGCAGCGTGACGATCAGCACATGGGTGAAGGCCGGATCGCGCAGACGCGGCAGCAGTTGCGTCACCGCTGCCGGCATCTCGCCGCGCGTACGCAGGACTTCGCGGTGATAGGCCTCGGCGGCGTCGAGCAGCAGGATGGTGTGGCCGGTCGGTGCGGTATCGAGCACGACGAAGCCGTCGCTGCCCCGGTCGACTTCGCGGGCGAAGGCGCGGAAAACCGCGATTTCCTCGGTGCACGGCGAGCGCAGGTCTTCTTCGAGCAGGGCCAGGGCGCTCGGGTCGAGGGCGCTGCCGGCTTTGGCCAATACCTCCTCGGTGTAAGCAGCCACTTCCGCTGTAGGGTCGATCTTGCTGACCGAAATGCCGGAAATTTCACCGTCGACCGCAGCAGCGATGTGGGCGGCCGGATCGGTGGTGGACAAGTGTACCCGGTGGCCGCGCCGGGCCAGAGCGACGGCGATGGCTGCGGCAACGGTGGTCTTGCCGACGCCGCCTTTACCCATGGTCATCACGACGCCGTGGCCGGCTGCGGCGAGTTCGTCGATCAATTTGCCCAGGCCGTCGGGCATCGCTGTGGAGGTTTCGGCTGGGCTGACCGACAGGTTGGCATTTTCCGGATGGACGACGGCGCGCAGCGCCGCCAGGCCCACCGTGCCGCGCGGCAGGAAAGGGACGACATGCCGGGGCAGGGTGCCGAGTCCGGGCGGCATGGCGAGCAGCGCATCGACGCTGCGCTTGCTCATGGCCAGTGCGACCGGATCGTCTGAGGCCGCCGTGAACAGGCCGTTGATGGCCAGCCGGATGTTGCTGATGCCGAGTTCGGCCAGTTCGTGCCGGGTACGTTCGGCTTCGCGTAAGGCCGCCGGATCGGCTCGGGCGACCAGCATGACGCGGGTGGCCGCCGGGTCGGACAGCCGGCTGACCGTCGCGGCATACAGGGTCTTCTGTTTTTCCAGCCCGGCCAGCGGGCCAAGGCAGGAAGCGCCGCCCTGGCTGGTATCGATGTAACCGCTCCAGGCCGAGGGCAGGGTCAGCAGGCGCAGTGTGTGGCCGGTTGGCGCGGTATCGAAAATCACATGATCGAATGTTGCGGTCGACGCCGGATCGCCGAGCAATTTGGCGAACTCGTCGAAGGCGGCGATCTCTACCGTGCAGGCGCCGGAAAACTGCTCTTCCATGCTCTGGATCGCCGCCGCCGGCAGGATGTTGCGATACGGCGCGACCATCCGTTCGCGGTAGGCGGCGGCGGCAGCTTCCGGGTCGATGTTCAGCGCAAAGAGGCCGGGCACTCCGTTGATTGCGGTCGACGTGCCGGACAGCGACGTTTCCAGCACTTCATCGAGATTCGATGCCGGGTCGGTACTGACGATCAGCACCTGCTTGCCGCGTTCGGCGAGCGCCAGACCGGTGGCGCAGGACAAGGAGGTCTTGCCAACGCCGCCTTTGCCGGTGAAGAAGAGATAACGCGGTACGTCCTGCAGGTCGATCATGTTGTGTCTCTCAGCAGCAGCCGGATTTCGGCGAACAGCAGCTTTTGGCCGGGGCGGCTTCGCCCGCATCCAGCGTCAGGCCGAGCTTCTGCGCCAGTTGCGCGCGCGACGGGTAGAGGCCGGTAGTGACGATCTGGCCGTCGATGGCGATGATCGGCAGGCGTTCCATGCCAGCTTCCATTTCCTTGACCACGGCAGCGTTGACCGCAAAAGCCTGCGGTTCCTGGCCGAGGTTGTAACGCGTCA
Organism: Azonexus sp.; assembly: GCF_030824335.1. Lineage (GTDB taxonomy): Bacteria > Pseudomonadota > Gammaproteobacteria > Burkholderiales > Rhodocyclaceae > Azonexus. The sequence goes on along the minus strand of NZ_JAVBXX010000020.1, from coordinate 36,799 downwards.
CGCTGACCCCCTGCTCGCCAACCCAGGCCAGGTCGGCGGCAAACTGGACCAGTACCGGATCGACATCAACGCCGCAGACGCCAGTCGAACAACACATGGCGGGATCGTAAATTTCAAGTTTTTTCATGCTCATCTCCAGATGAAATTTTGAGTCTTGGTAGACCGCGTATCAAAGGGCTTTTTCGTACCAGGCCTTGCTTGAGTTAACCATCTTGACCAGCCACAGCATGACCGGCACCTCAATCAGCACGCCAACCACCGTTGCCAGCGCGGCACCGGAATCGAAGCCATAGAGCACGATGGCGACGGCGACGGCCAATTCGAAAAAGTTGGACACGCCAATCAGCGTCGATGGCCCCGCGACATCGTGGCGGACGCGGAATTTGCGGTTCAGCCAGTAGCCCAAGGCGGCAATCAGCAGACCTTGCAGGAAAATGGGCACGGCCAGCATGCCGATGATCAGCGGTTGCCGGACAATGGCCTCGCCCTGGAAGGCAAAGAGCAGCACCAGCGTGGCCAACAGGGCCAGCATGGTGAATGGGCCGATACGTTCGATGGCTTGCTGGAAGGCTGTTTCACCGCCACGCAGGAAATGCTTGCGCAATCCCTGGGCGATGCTCAGCGGGATGACGATGTACATCACGACCGAGAGCAGCAGCGTATCCCACGGAATCGGAATGGCTGAAACGCCGAGCAGGAAAGCGACGATGGGGGCGAAGGCGACGACCATCACCAGATCGTTCAGCGCTACCTGCGAGACGGTGAAAATCGGGTCGCCACGACACAGGTTGCTCCAGACAAAAACCATCGCGGTACACGGCGCGGCGCCAAGCAGGATCAAGCCGGCGATGTAGCTGTCCAGTTGATCGGCCGGCAAGTACGGTGCAAAAACGTGGCGGATGAACAGCCAGCCAAGCGCCGCCATGGTGAACGGCTTGATCGCCCAATTGACGAACAGCGTGATGCCGATGCTGGCTTTCTGGTTCTTCACTTCATGGATCGAGGCGAAATCGATTTTCATCAACATCGGGATGATCATTACCCAGATCAGCAGCCCCACAGGCAGATTGACCTGGGCATATTCCATCCGGCCCAGGGCCTGGAAAGCCGCCGGGAACCATTGGCCGAGCAGGATGCCGGCGACGATGCAGAGCAGCACCCAGAGGCTGAGATAGCGCTCGAAGAAACCCATCGGGGCGCCCGCAATCTGTTTGCCGGCCACGTTGCATTGGGCGCTCATTGTTCGCATTCCTGATGAATCTGGCGCGCTGCAGCAGCAATTTCTGCGGTCGACAGCGTTTCCAGCGGCAATTCGACGAAGGCTTCGACGCGCTGGCGCAGCAGTTGGTAGGCTTTCTCGAAAGCTTCGCGGCGAGCTTCCAGCGGCTCGACATGCGCCGGATCGTCAATGCCCCAGTGTGCCGTGGTCGGATGACCCGGCCAGATCGGGCAGGTCTCGCCCGCCGCCGAGGCGCAGACGGTGAAGATGAAATCGATGGCCGGGGCGCCGGGCGCCGCGAATTCGTCCCACGACTTGCTGCGTGCCTCGGGTAGCGGAATGCCGTGTTTTTTCAGCGTTTCCAATGCGACCGGATTGACCTTGCCGGAGGGCTGGCTGCCGGCCGAAAAAGCGCGGATGCGGCCTGGTATTGCACGGTTTCCGAGGTGGTTGAACAGCGCCTCGCCGAGAATCGAGCGAGCCGAGTTGCCGGTGCACAGCACCAGGATGTTGAAGGATTTTGGGGTCATGGGTTCTCCGTGTTGGCACAGTGATGCGCCTGCTCGCCGCAGGGTTCGCCGGCGCAGCAGTGCTCGGTCAGGTAGCCGAGCAGATCGTTCATCGCCGGGTAATCGGCTGAGTAATAAATGAAGCGCCCGTCCTGGCGACTGCGAATCAGCCCGGCGCGGTGCAATTCCTTGAGATGAAAGCTGAAACTGCCGTTCGCCTCGCTACCGAGCCGATTGGCCAGCTCAGCCACGCACAAGCCATCCGGCCCAGCCTGGACAAGACAACGAAAAGCCCGAAGACGTGTGTCGTGGGCAAGGGCTTTCAGGGCATTGATTGCGAGTTCTATTTCCATGTTTCTATAATATTGGAAATGTGCTTCGTAATACAAGCCCTGAGCCGCTGTCTATTTGCCTTGCAGGTTGACGCGCTTAGTCAAAAATGGGTCTGGTTCGTGGAAAAGTACTGCTGCAGATAGTGAAAGTTCTGCGTGCCGATGGCAGTCAGGTTATTGACCTTTGTGGACGTTCTCTTTGACGTTTTGTCCGGCTGCAATGCGCCAGTCATATGCCGTTCAGTCGTTGGCGAAAGTAATATCTGCTTTTCACTCCGAGTTACAGCCGGTCCTGACCCAACCCGGCGGATCGCATCTTGGTCTGTTCAATGGCCGGTTCGACATGGCTCAGCGTCCTGGCCGACGCATCCGGCCGCAGTACGGCTCGCCTGGCGAGGACGAAGAGGCGTCCTAGAGGACATGCATCGCATCTTTTGATGCCGTCCGAATTGGAGGCTATTTGCCGGACTTTTGCCACCATGCTGGAAGGCTTGGACTATCCTGCATATCCACTCAAAGTCCTACTCGGCCACAGCATGCGGGGCGACGTTACAACTCCTCACTATACCCAGATAGGCGGCGAGATCGTCACGCTCTGCAACGAAAAGCCCACCCGAGGCAAACCGGCACCCTGAATCAGACCCGGCAAACCTTCTGACAGATCAAACCTTCAGAATATCCACCGTTGACATCTTGAGGTATAACTCTGCCAAGTTACCAGACTTCACCCGAAACTGGCTGCGGCGCTTCGTTGTAGGCCGCGCCGCAGAAGCGTTCTCGACCTTGATGCCCGGATCGTAGTAGATCCGGCCGTTAAACATGGCTTCGAGAAACAGGAGAAAGTCCACTCCCTCTCCTAATTTGACGATGTTTCCGTAGCAGTACTTTCTGGAAGGCTCCAAGGCACACATGGAGGGAATAAATGCCGCCTGCGCGTGCTTCTTGTTCCAGTGATTCATCAGATCCTCATAGCGCCACGACGCAGCCTCCTCCCCTTCATCCGTCAGCAGTGAAATCCCAGCTGACTTTGAAAGGATCTGGCCGGAGGCACCATCAAAATCAACCAGTGTCAAAGTGAGCTTGGTGCGATGATGCTTTACGCCAACCTTGTGGATGCCCCCAAAGTTATAGCGGTCTTCACGACCAAGCCGGTCCTTGTAGCCAAAACGCCTTACAAAATCTATCACTCCGTTTGACTTGTAGTAGCCCGATGTCGGCTCCGGTGTCATCAGGGTAATGACGGAACTATCCAGCCGCGTAAACTTGCGTACACCATACTGTTTCAGTTCCCACCCCTTGAAGTCGGGATCCGCGTCCCCGTTTGGCCGGATTCCAAACTCTGATTCAAAGGTATATCCGCCACAGTGGGAATCATTGCAGGGCAGGTCATTACCATCCGTATCTAGCTTTCTGGAGTTCATCCAGCCTTTAAGGTGTATCTCTTTAAGCTTGCGAAGCAACTCTTCCTTCGGGTCTGCTCCGACAGGAATCTCGTAAAAAACCCTGATCTTCTGGATTCCGTGGGCGTGCCTGACTTCGTTGGCTATCGCATGCGTGTGCGGAAGAATTGAGGCAATTATTCGTCCGTCCGGATGAACCCCGAAGAACATTAGCCGCCCCGGCTGACATGTCTTCTGGTCCAGCAGATCGGATGGTCCGTTTGAACACCCTTCCAGGAATCCCGACAGGCGGACTTCCGGGTACTGGGGATAGAAAACGATCTGGGTGGCGGGCGCTTGATAGAGAGCGCCGCCAGCCATCATCCAGTAAAAATCCAGCCTCGCCTTGAATATGGGATTGTCGTCATTCGGATCGGAGAAAATCCCGAGTGTCGGGAACATCGTTAAAGCTGCGAAGCTCGCCCCGAGATAGATCTGCTGTTTGCTGTTGTTGTTTTTCGCGAGCACCTTCATGTAGAGCCGCGTAACCCCTTTCGAGGCATAAAGCTGCACAAGGTTTTCGAGCGTTTCAACCTGAAGGTGATTGGGCATCTGCCGGTCCTCTGATCTCAAGGGAAAGAGCATCGGAAGCTACCAGCCAACGGCAAATTCCGTCAATGACATTTGGAAAGTCATCAACCCGCGCCTTGCCGCGAAGAGCGCACTCCCAAACAGTCAGGACGCGCCAGCCGCTACCGGTCAGCAATCGGACATTTTCCTCGTCACGCAACCTGTTCCGGGCGATCTTGCCGGACCAGAATTGCGTGTTGGTGGCTGGAAGTCTGAAGAGATGGCAGTCGTGGCCGTGCCAGTAGCAGCCGTGAATAAACACGACCGCATGAAATTTCGGTAATACCAGATCCGGCTTCCCTGCGAGCGCATCATCGTGAAGACGATAACGGAATCCTCTCGCATGTAGCGCTTTTCGCACAAGCAGTTCTGGCTTGGTGTTCTTGCCCTTGATGCCAGACATCATCCGGCTGCGGGTCACCTTATCGACAACATCCACCACAGCAGGCTGCCTGCCAGGTAAGGATCAGGCAGCGGCGTACTGGAATGGCAGCTCCGGCTCCTGACTGTCCGCACAGAGCGCCGGGTACATCAGACGCGCCACGTGCGCCATGACGTCGACCACCACAGAATTTCCGAATTGCTTGTAGGCGCGGGTATCGGAAACAGGAATCCTGAATGAATCCGGGAACCCCATCAGCCGGGCGCACTCGCGTGGCGTAAGGCGACGCGGATTTACACCTTCACCCTGATACACCAGAATTTCCGAGCCATCCTTGTAGTAACGGGCGGAAAGCGTGCGCGCCACACTGTCTGACCTCACAAGACCAAAACCGAAGCCATTGCCCTTCGCTCGATGCTTCTCGGCATAATTTTGTAAATAGGCCCAGAGTTTATCTGTCAGCGTGTATTTGGCATCCACGGACTTTGTCGCGTGACTGAAGAAACGGTCACCATCCCACGGCAACAAAGGCTCACTGCCATCCGTCCGATGCAGGATTTCCTTGATGGTGCGCTCGCCTTTCTTTGGAAGAGGCAGCGCATCCCAGCCAAAGTTAACTTTGTCCACCTTGCGGAAACCCACGATAAGGATCCGCTCGCGATGCTGGGGCACGAAATGCGCGCCATCGACAACCCGGGGATGAATGTCGTAACCGAGATCATCCAGCGAACGCTTGATGACGTCGAATGTACGCCCCTTGTCGTGGGACATCAGATTTTTTACGTTCTCCAGCAGGAAAGCCTTCGGCTGCTTCGCCTCGATGATGCGGCAGAGATCAAAGAACAAGGTGCCCTGTGTTTCACAGGCAAAACCGTGAGCGCGCCCTAGCGCATTCTTCTTCGAGACGCCCGCAATCGAGAACGGCTGGCACGGGAAACCGGCTAGCAGCAGATCGTGATCGGGAATATCGGCCGCAGCGATCTTGGTGATGTCTCCATTGATGGCATGACCACGAGGATAATTTTCCACATAGGTTTTCTGGGCATAGTTGTCCCACTCGCTGGTAAAGACACAACGCCCGCCAATCCCCTCGAAGGCCATCCGGATACCACCAATCCCGGCAAAGAGATCGATAAAGGAAAACTGCGAGTCGCCCTCAAACGGCAGCTCCAGAGGCAGAAGCTGTTGTAGCCCGAAGACATAACTCTGGGGGACCGACTGATTGACAATCCAGTGGCGGATAGTCCGCGGAGTGACGCCCAAGTGTCGTGCAATATCCACTTGGGAATGATGGTTCAAAGCCTTTGTAAAGTACTGTGCCGCCAGGTCTCTGTCCGGTCCGGTATGAAAAACAGTAGCCATGCCGCCACTCCTCTGGGAATAAAAGCGGAAATTACGCCTGTTTTCGTCCCAGCGCAAGTTGCAGAAGACAGCTGCCTGCCCTGCAGTCGTTGGCGAGGAGAAGCCTCGGTCGCGTATAGACTACACAGAAGAGGGGATTTCGAATGTAGGGTCGCTTTTGCAGAAAACGCTCGAAGGGTTAGCCATCAGAAGGTTGGCGGCCCGGAAGCCTTGCACTACTTGCCTTCGGAGCCTGGCACCAAAGCATCGCCGATCCGATTACGAATTAATTGTCTGCAAATCGACGTATAGCGGACGCAAAAACAACTGAAGTCCAGCATCTCCTTCGGCTGATTAACAGCCCCGTCACTACGATCTGTATCAGTCACTCTGGCCTCCACCGGAGCGGGACCAGCCCGGATACCTTCCCAATCCAGAAGGGTTCCGCATCGACCCCTGCTAAAAGGAAAAAACTCCCCCGGAGTTTCACGCCTCTGGAGCAACAAGGGGGCATGGTTTCGTCAATCTATTTGGCAAGCAGAGCTGGCGTTGGCATGCCTAAGGTTGGTTGGTGGATAGTTCTTTGATCTCGCGATAGTTGGCATCCGAGGTCGGGACGAAGCCAAGCATGTGAAGTTGCTCAAACATGCCTTTCAGGGAACTTGTATCGCCGAGAAAGACCTGTTTTATTTTTGTTGCCAGCGCCGGGCAAAGGCCTTGGCGAATTACAAATGGGTCATACGGGATGGGGTTTGATGTCCAGATCAAGACAAAATCCCCTGCCTCGATTTTGCCCAGTCGCAAAGCTTCATCGAGCCGGCCGCTGGCGACGAAGGCGGCTTCCACCTGGCTTTTTTTCAGGGCATCAATAGCCCGGTCATGGGAGCCTGCATAAACCACACGCTTGAAATACCCTTCCAGGGGCATGCCGGTGAGCTTGCTGATTGCCTGGCGCGGCAAGATTGCACCCGAGGTGCTGGCTGGGTCGGTTAGTGCCAGCGTTGCGTTCTTTAATTGCGCCAGACTGGTCGCTGCTTTGTCACGTCGGGCGATCAGCAAGGAACGATAAAAAGCACTGGATTCCGTGTGTGGACCGCGTTGTTGCGAGAAGGTGGCAAAGGGGGTAATTCTGGCGCCACGGCTCATAGCAATCGCGTAGGAGGCTGGCCCCAGTTCGGCAAGGTCTACGCTTTCAGCCAGCAAGGCCTCGATGGCAGTGCCGTAAGACGGAGTCGAGGTGAGTTCGACTCGCCGTTGCAAAACCTTTTCCAGGCGTTCGATCAGCGGTTGATATTGTGTTCGCTGCATCTCCGGGTTCTTGATCGGTGACAGTGCCAGGCGTAGTGGTCTGGGGTCATCGCAAGAACTGGCAGTTGCAGATAAAGACAGGCTCAGCAAGGTGAGGATAAGGCTGATGGCGAGGATCGATTGAGTCATGAGGAAACAGGAAAAAGGAAAGCTTGTTTGAGTAATTTGCGGGCTTCTTTGCTCGATACCGGTCGGCTCAAGAAATATCCCTGAGCTTCGTCGCAGCCTGCTGTCTTGAGATGGACGAGTTGTTCCAGTGATTCAACGCCGACCGCCACGACCCGCATGTGCAGGTTATGCGCCAGGGTGATGATGGATGAGATGGTCAGCGCATCATCCGGGCTGTTATGAATGTCCGAGACGAATCCACGATCAATTTTCAGGGAGCGGATGGGCAGGTTGCGGATGTAGGACAGGCTGGAAAATCCATTGCCGAAATTGTCGAGCGCGATGGACAGGCCCAGCGTCTCGAGTTTTTCCAGTATTTCGCCAGACAGTTCAAGCGACTCGAGCAGGCTGTTTTCGGTGATTTCGACTTCGAAATGCCGACCGTCAAGGCCGTGTCGTGCCAAGGTGGCGGCCATCCGGTTCGGTAAATCCGGATCCATCAATTCCATCGCTGAGACATTGTGGGCGATTGATACCATGTCACTGCCATCTCTTTGCCACGCCGATAATTCCTGACAGCAGGCGTCAAATACCCAGTTGCCCAAAGCACCAATCCAACTTGCGTGTTGGGCGCGAGCAATGAATTCGTTGGGCAGGATCAAGCCGAATTCCGGGTGTTGCCAACGAACCAGCGCTTCAAACCCGATAATCCGAAAATCGGAAAAGCGAACTTTGGGCTGGAAGTGAAGGACCAGTTGATGGTTCGAAATGGCCCCGGAAAAACTCTGTTCGAGACAATTTAGCTGGTCTGCTGAGCGGTTGAGATCATGGTCGAAAAAAATATAACGGCCTCGTCCACCGCGTTTGGCCTGGTACATCGCGCTATCGGCATTTTGGCAAAGCGTCGGGAAGTCGTGGCCGTCGCGTGGGAAAATTGCAATCCCGATACTGGTGCCGACCTCAACATCGTGACCTTCCAGATTTGTACAGGGGCGACTGATTTCTTCGACCAGTTTCGCTGCGATGCGAGAGGCGTCGTCAATATTTTCCAGGCCGGTTAGCAGCACTGCGAATTCATCACCGCCAAGCCGCGCTACCAGGTCGGATTCTCGCAAAGTTGAACTGAGACGTTCGGCAATGGTTTTTAACAGCAGATCGCCGACATGATGTCCCAGCGAGTCATTGACCTGTTTGAAACGATCAAGATCGAGGAAGAGCAGGGCGTAAACATTGCGCGAACGGCCCGCACCGGCCAGGTGGCTGCTTGCCAGTTCGTTGAACATGCGCCGGTTGGGTAGCCCGGTCAGATGGTCGTGGGCCGCCAGGCGCATGGCGCGCAGTTTTTCTTCTTCCAACTGGATAATCAGCTCGCGTTTTTCCTGATCTGCTGCTTCGAGGGCGGAGAACAGCTTGCCTTGGCGACGAATGTTGTTGGTCATCCAGCCGGTGATCAATATGAAAATCGCGGTGAGTAGCACCAGGTCATTGATCAGACGAGCGCGTGTAGCCAGGTGATCGGCTAGTGCCTCCCTGACTTCACGGCTGAGTACGACGATGAAAGGATGCTGATCGACTTGCCGGAAACTCGTCAGGTAATTCGGATTGTCTCGCGTCTGGGCGATGATTCCTGTCGGCCCGGCATGGGCGCGGATAAACGCAGGAAGTGCGCGGGTGCCGAGTTCGTTGATGGTCAGTCCGGCCTGGCTGGCTTCGACAATTTGCTCGCCAGTGTCCTTCAGGATATGAATGGCACCCGAAGGGCCAAAATCAATGTCCCGGTACAGGCCCAGAAAATAGCCCAGATCAAGGGTGACGAGCAGCACCCCGCGAGTTTTTCCGTCATTGCCTGATACGGGAAACAACAGCGGTACCTGCCATGCCTGATCGTGGCGTTCCGAGCCGGGGGCAAATTGCAGCCGGTCTGGCTTGTCGTTCGAGGTCTTTTCGAGCATCTGGCGTATCGCATCTCTTCGCCTGGCCCCGTTTGCCGCTGAACTGGCCGCCGGTGAGGAGGCATAGACTTGCTGAAGATTGCGGTCGTACAGCGCAATGCGTAAAAACGCCTTGTCCGCCGCTCGCATGGCAGACCAGCGATGCAAGGAGTTTTCCCGATTACCATCAAACCATTCGTTGGCCACGATGGACATCAGGCGTCCACGATCAAGAACCTGTGCCAGATTCTCGGCAATAATCGCGGCCAGGTTTTCTTGCTGCGTTTGCGCACTGTTGGTGACGAGCGTTTTTTCCGTTGCAATCCGCTGCAAGGTGCCCCACCAGGCGAGTGCAATCAAGGTGACCGTCAGGCCGATACTACCCAGCAGCAGTACATGCCATTCGTTGCCGCTCAGTCGCTTGATCCAGCGTGTGTAGCATTTTGTGAAAAGCATGGCCACATGGGGATTCCGCTATTTAAGCGACCGATTATATTGTTCGAGTATTACCGCTAGATGAACGAGACATGCCGGTTGCAAAGCCAGTGCCAACCGCCCCAGGGAGGGCGATGAGCACCTTGCTGCCGGCGCCTTATGCGCATTGGCTGGCGCGTTATCGTCCGGGCTGAGCCTGAGGAGCCTGATCGGTTTCGGGGAGCTGAGGCTTTTTTTGCAGCACGACAGTAAACCAGAACAGGCTGCCTTCGCCGGGTGTGCTGGTGACGCCGATCTGGCCACCCATCAGGTCGGCCAACCGTTTACTGATCACCAGGCCGAGGCCGGAGCCGCCGTAGCGGCGGGTGGTCGAGTTGTCGCCCTGTTCGAAAGCACTGAACAGGCGGGGCAGGGCGTCGGCTGCAATGCCGATGCCGGTATCGCGGACCTCGAAGCGCAAGCGTGCGCTGTCGGCGCTTTCTTCCTGAATGCTTGTCGTGACATGGATGCTGCCGACACGGGTGAATTTGACTGAGTTGTCGGTCAGGTACATCAGGATCTGGCCGAGGCGGCGCGCATCGCCGAGCAAGGTCAGCACGGCGAGTTCTGGCGGCGAGTCGATCCGGAACTGCAAGCCTTTGTGTTCGGCAGCCGGGCGCAGCAATTTGTCCAGTCGGGCGAGGATTTCGCCGGGCTGGAAGGGCTGGTTTTCCAGTGTCAGGCGCTCGGCTTCGATCTTCGAGAAGTCGAGAATGTCGTTGAGCAGGCGCATCAGATGCTCGGCAGAGCGCTGGGCGATTGCCAGTTGTTCGCAGATTTTCGGGTCGTCACTGCGTTTGTGCGCCAGCGAGACCATGCCGAGCACGCCATTCATCGGCGTGCGCAATTCGTGGCTCATGTTGGCGAGGAAAGTGCTCTTGGCGCGATTGGCGGTGACGGCCAGGTCGCGGGTGATTTCCAGTTCATGCGTGCGGCTGGCGACCATTTCCTCCAGGTGGTCGCGGTGGTTCTGCAATTGCTGTTCCGCCCGCTCTTGCGTCATCAGGATCAAGCCGACGGCCATCAGTACCTGGCTGACCAGCGAGGTCACGAAAGAGACGATATTCAGCCAGCTGCCATCGAGGACGGATTGCGTTGCTGCTGTGCCATTGAGCGTCGCCAGCAGACGACCGATGTAAATCATGGCGATCAGCAGGAAGCCGGCCAGCAGCAGATATTGACCGCGTCCGGCGGTTTGTCGCCGGTGCTGCCACACGATGAAGCTGCAGTAGAGGGTTTGCAGGGTACCAATGGCGCCGTTGGTGGCAATACGCAATGTTGAATCGTTGATTATCAGCGGGAACAGTAGTGCGGTGACTACGACCGGTGTCCAGATCAGCCAATGTTGCGGTCGACGCCCCTGAAAATGAAAAATCCCCAGGCTGAACAGCGCAAAGACCGAGGACAACGCAACATTCCCGCCGACGACGCTCAGCCCGTCGCTTATCTGGCCGCGCAGTACGAACAGCGTATAGGCCGTGGCCAGCAAGAGCAGGCCGCTGGCCCAGAACATCAGGTTGCGATTGCGGCGAAAGCCGACCGTGGCGATGGCAATTGCCGCGGTCAGACCAATCGTGATGATGCTGAGCATCAAGGTTGGAATATGGATGCCCATCGTGATCAGGAAGCGCTTTGGCAGGTGGGCAAGGGGGCGGCAGGGCGCGGAAGAGGCATCGATGGATGAAGGCGATGATTGACAGTTTTGTCATATTACCAATAAGCGCGCATGGCGGTCCGTGTTTTCTGTCGATCTTGTTTGATGTCGTCCTTTTGTTTCAGGCCCGTCGGTAGCACGCCCTCAGAGGCTGAATTGCAGCGTCGATTCGTGAAGCCGGTCGGCCAGCGAGGCAACTTCGTTGGCCGAGGAGGAGGAATCCGCTGCTGCTTTTGCCCCTCTTTCGATCATTTGCGCCATGCGTTCCGTGTTCTGGGCAATTTGTTCGGCCGCCAGGCGCTGTTCGCCCAGAACGTCGACAATTTCCCGGGCGGCGATGGCCGAGCGTTCGCAGAAGGATTCGATCTGGCCGATGGCGGCTTCGGCTTCCGTGGCCAGTTGCGTGCCGCGCTGAGCCCGTTCAGCCGTTGCCGAGACGGCTTCGCTGCTGTGTTCGGCGGCCGTGCTCAATTGTGTGACCAGGCCCTCGATCTTGCGCGTGGTGTCAGCCGTATGGCTGGCCAGTTTGCGTACTTCGTCGGCGACAACGGCGAAGCCGCGCCCGGCGTCGCCGGCACGGGCTGCTTCAATGGCGGCATTGAGCGAGAGCAGGTTGGTCTGCTCTGAAATTTCCTTGATTTCCCGGGCGAAAGCGAAAATTTGCTGGGTATGCGCTTTCAATGCCTGCATTGCTGCGGTCGACGCCAGTGCCTGGGCCGAAATGTTGCCGATCTCGCTGATTGCCTGATGAATGATGCGCCCACTTGCTTCGGCAGTTTCGCGCGTGTCTTGCGTTGCGTCGGCAGCGCAGCCGGCGCTTTCCGCCATCACGGCAATGGCGGTGGTCAACTCTTCGATGGCAGCCGTGATCATGGATGCGGAATCGCTCTGCAGGCAGTTGGCTTCGGCGACCTCGTGGGCTGACTGGCGCAGTGCCAGCGCGTTGCTGGAGGTCAGTTCGGCATCCTGTTTGACGCTGCCGATCAGGCTGCGTAAGCGGGTCTGCATGTCCTCGATGGAAACGACCAGCGAATTGGCTGCGGCTTTGCCGGTATCCATCGGCTGGGTCAGGTCGCCGGCGGCAACCCGTCGGGTCGCTGCGACAACGGGTTCCAGCTCACCGCCGAGGCGGCGCAGGATGCGGCGCCCGAGAAATGCAGCGAGGGCGAGGAAAATGAAGGAGCCGATGCAGCCGACGGCCAGTACCTGCAAGGCGTTTTCCTCGAAACGCCGGTTCGCCGTGAGCGATGCCTGTTCAACGCCTTGCCGGCTGTTCAGACTGATGGCGCCAAACGTTTCGCCCAAGGCTTTGACCAAGGGGGCGTCGGCATCGCGGATTGCTGCATCGACCATCAAGGTGTATTTCGGCGTGCCGGGTTCGCTTTCGGCCAGTACGTCGTCGTAAAGCTGATTCAACTCCTTGGCCTGCTGGCGCAGTTCGGCCAGGCGGATTGCCTTGGGAATGTCGCCGTCTTGTTGCATCAATTCCAGTGCCGCCAGGTGTTTCCAGAATGCAGCGCGGCCAGTCTGGAACTCGGCAAGCCCCTTGTCGAATTCGGAAGGCATGTGATTGCGCAGCAACATCCCGTTCAGGCCGCGTTGCTGGGTCTGAAAGGCGCTCTGCACTTCGCTGAGCCGGCCAAGCGCCTGGCTGGTCCGGGCGACGTCGCTGGAGACTTCGCGCACGTCATCACGAAAGGCCTGTAGCGAGAGCAGGGCGGTCAGCAGCAGGAAAATGCCGAAGCAACTGCCGACCCCCACCATGGAAAACAAGGCGCCACGAATCGACAGAGAATTGAGGAATTGCATGATGTGAAGTGCCTGTAGGGTCAAAACCAGTGGCACTGTAGTGACCCAATATTTCAGCCGATTTACCGTGAAAAGTAAGCTTCGGGTCCTTGGGTCTGTTGTCTTGCGGGCAATATTTCAGTCTGTCACAGCTTTGTAACAATGGCTGACTAAGCTGTCTCCTGTCCTTTCATTTTTCCCAACAGGAGTTAGCTAATGTTCAAGCAATCCAAGATCGTTTCCGCCCTGGCAGTCGCTGGTGTCACCCTGTTCGGTGCGCAGGCTGCTTACGCCCAGATCGTCAAGATTGACGGTTCTTCCACGGTTTATCCGATTACCGAAGCGGTCGCAGAAGAATTCCAGAAGGCCAAGAAGAACAGCATCAAGGTCACTGTCGGTATTTCCGGCACGGGTGGCGGTTTCAAGAAGTTCTGCCGCGACGAAACCGATCTGCAGAATGCCTCGCGTCCGATCACCGCCAAGGAAATGGCTGATTGCAAGGCGGCCGGCGTCGATTACGTCGAAATGCCGGTGGCCTACGATGCATTGACCGTCGTGATCAACCCGAAAAACACTTTCCTCAAGCAGGCCACCGTCGAAGAGCTGAAGAAGCTGTGGGAACCGGCTGCCCAGGGCACTGTGATGAAGTGGAGCCAGGTCAATCCGGCTTGGCCTGATGCACCGGTGAAGCTGTTCGGCGCTGGCGCCGACTCCGGTACTTTCGAATATTTCACCGAAGCCATCGTCGGCAAGGCCAAGTCCTCGCGTGGTGACTACACTGCGTCGGAAGACGACAATGTGCTGGTTCAGGGTGTGTCGCGTGACGTCAATGCCATCGGTTACTTCGGCTACGCCTACTACGCTGAAAACATGGCTCGCCTGAAGGGGCTGCCGATCGTCAATCCGAAGACCGGCAAGGCTGTCGAGCCGTCCGGTGCCAACGTCGAGAACGGTACGTATGTACCGCTGTCGCGTCCGATCTTCGTTTATGTCAAGGCCAAGTCCCTGCAGAAGCCGGAAATTCGCGAGTTCGTCGAGTTCTACATGAAGAACGCCGACAAGCTGATCCGTGAAGTCAAGTACGTGCCGCTGCCGAAGGCTGCCTACGAAGGCAACATCAAGCATGCCAAGGACGGCAAGATTGGCACCGTCTTCGGTGGCAAGAATGAAGTCGGCATCACCGTCGAAGAAATCATGAAGCGCGAAGCCAAGATGTAAATCGCGCCCCGGCGAATCGCTCACGATTCGTCAACAAAAGGCCGGCCCACCAGGGTCGGCCTTATGTCAAAGAGGGTTCTTCCAGTGGATTACGCCATGTCTCAAAACAATATCTCCGGCCTGCCCCAGGTCAGTGACCGTCTGGCCAAAAACGCCATGCGTCACGTCAGCGAGCGCCTGATCGAGTTCGTGCTCTTTGCCGCCGCTGCGGTCTCCGTGCTGACGACCGTCGGCATCGTTTATGTGCTCGTCACCGAGTCCATCCATTTTTTCCAGAATGTCCCGATTTCTGACTTTCTGACCGATACCCAATGGACCCCGCTATTTGATGATGCCCATTACGGCATCATGGTCCTCATTTCCGGCACCTTGGTGTCATCAGGTGTTGCGCTGCTGGTGGCCATTCCGATGGGGACCATCATCGCCATCTATCTGTCCGAGTTTGCCAATCCGAAAGTGCGTGAAGTTGCCAAGCCGGTGCTTGAACTGCTCGGTGGCATCCCGACCATCGTTTTTGGCTACTTCGCCCTGCTGATCGTGACGCCGCTGCTGCAGACGATTTTCCCGGAACTGCCGGGCTTTTCCTTGCTTTCCGCCGGTCTGGTCATGGGCATCATGATCGTGCCCTACATTGCCTCGCTATCAGAGGACGCCATGCGCGCCGTGCCGATGAGCATGCGCGAAGGGTCGTATGCGATGGGGGCGACCAAGTTGCATACCGCCATTCATGTGGTCGTGCCGGCTGCCGTGTCCGGTCTGGCTGCGTCGTACATTCTGGGGATTTCCCGCGCCGTCGGCGAGACGATGATTCTTGCCGTGGCGGCCGGCATGCAGCCGAACCTGACCTGGAACCCGATGGAGCCGGCGGCAACAATTACCTCGTATATCGTGCAAGTTGCACTGGGTGACTTGCCGCACGGCTCGATTGGTTACCAGACCATTTTCGCCGCCGGCCTGACGCTGTTGTTGATTACGCTGGCGTTCAATATTGCCGGCCAGTGGATGCGCCGTCGCTTCCGGGAGGCTTATTAAAATGCAGAAATCAATGACGACAGAACAAATCCGTGCGCTGATCGCTCGCGGTAAATTGAAAGACAGGATTTTCCAGGCCTTGGGCATTGTCTGTCTGGCGCTCGGTTTGCTGGTCATTACCCTGCTGGTCGGCGACATGCTGATCCGTGGTCTGGAGCGCCTGAATCTCGACTTCTTCACCAACTTCGCTTCGCGCCGGGCGGCGCAGTCCGGCATCCTGTCGGCCTGGGTCGGCACCATCCTGGTGATGTTCGTGACCGCGCTGGCCGCTGTGCCGCTCGGCGTCGCCGCCGGGATTTACCTGGAAGAGTATGCCAAGCGCAACTGGATCACCGAGATCATCGAAATCAACATTACCAATCTCGCTGCTGTACCGTCGATTGTGTACGGCCTGCTGGCCCTCGGTATCTTTGTCTATACCTTCGGCTTCGGCCAGAGCATCCTGTCGGCGGGTTTGACGCTGGCACTGCTGATTTTGCCCATCGTCATCGTGTCGACCCGGGAAGCCATCCGCGCCATTCCGGCGATGATCCGCGAAGGTTCGATGGCCGTCGGTGCCACCCGTTGGCAGACCTGCCGTTACCACATCATTCCGTATGCCATGCCCGGCATCCTGACCGGTGTGATCATCGGTCTGGCGCGCGCCATCGGCGAAACCGCACCGATCATCACCATCGGTGCGCTGACCTTCATCGCCTTCCTGCCGCCGGCGCCCTTTACCGTGACCGGCGCCGATGGCATCTCGGCTGGTCTGTTCGACTGGGTGATGTCGCCTTTCACGGTGATGCCGATCCAGATCTTCAACTGGACCTCGCGCCCCGACCCGGCTTTCGAAATCAACGCCGCCGCCGCCGGCTTCGTGCTGATGGCGATGGTGCTGTCGATGAACGCCGTCGCCATCTACCTGCGCTACAAGATGCGCAAGAACATCAAGTGGTAATGAATTTAGTGCTTTTCTGCGACCACAGAGTCAAAGGCTGACCTTACGGTCGACCGCAGAAAAAAGCCCAAAAACCGACATTTTGAATGGAATCGAAAATGCAGACGCATGATCAACCGACCTTGAAAGCCGAAGCCAGAAACTTCAATTTTTTCTACGGCGAAGCCCAGGCCCTGAAAAACATCAACATGCCGATTTACGACAAGAAGGTCACCGCGCTGATCGGGCCTTCCGGTTGCGGTAAATCGACCTACCTGCGCAGTTTCAACCGCATGCACGACCTCTATCCGGGCAATCGCTACGAAGGCGAAATCCGTTTCTTCCCGGACAACACCAACCTGCTGTCGCCGGAAGTCGATCCGATCGAAGTGCGCATGCGCGTCGGCATGGTGTTCCAGAAGCCGAATCCGTTTCCGAAAACCATTTTCGAAAACGTCGCCTACGGCCTGCGGGTGCGTGGTGAAAACAACAAGCGCATGCTTGACGACAAGGTCGAGCACGCCCTGCGCGGCGCGGCGATCTGGGACGAAGTGAAGGACAGACTGCAGGATCTGGCGCCGAATCTTTCCGGTGGGCAGCAGCAGCGTCTGTGCATTGCCCGTGCGCTGGCGACTGACCCTGAACTGTTGCTGTTCGACGAGCCGACCTCTGCGCTCGACCCGATTGCCACCGGTGCCATTGAGGAACTGGTGCATGAGCTGAAGAAACGCGTGACCATCTTGATCGTCACGCACAATATGCAGCAGGCAGCGCGGGTTTCCGATTACACCGCCTACATGTACCTGGGCGAAATGATCGAATTCGGCAAGACCGATGAGATTTTCATCAAGCCGAAAGAAAAGCGGACAGAAGACTACATTACCGGCCGCATGGGCTGAGGAGAAAAAAATGAACGAATCCCTACACGTCTCCAGCCAGTTCGACGAAGATCTGAGTCGTCTGCGCACGCATGTGCTGCAGATGGGCGGCCTGGTCGAAACCCAGGTTTCTTCGGCAATCGATGCCTACACCACGGGCGAAGTCACCAACGTCAAGACCATCGTCGAGACCGACCGCAAGGTCAATGAGCTGGAAAAGGCCATCGACAACGACTGCGCCCACATCATCGCCATGCGCCAGCCGGCGGCTTCCGATTTGCGCCTGGTCTTTGGCATCAGCAAGATCGTCACCGACCTTGAACGCACCGGCGATGAGGCCAAGAAAATCGCCAAGGGCGTACGCCGCATTTATGAAGCCGGCCATACGCCTTCGCAATATGGCGTCGGCGTTCGCCATCTGGCCGATGCTGCCCTGAACATGGTGCGCCAGTCGCTTGATGCCTTTGCTCGGCTTGACGCGGGTTTGTCGCTCAATGTGATTCGGGCTGACGATGCGGTGGATGTCGAATTCAAGTCGATCATCCGCCAATTGATCACCCACATGATGGAAGATCCGCGCACGATTACGGTTTCCATGGATATCATCTCGATTGCCCGAGCCATTGAGCGGATCGGCGATCATGCGAAGAATATTTCCGAGCAGGTCATTTTCGTCGTCGAGGGGCGTGACATTCGGCACAACAAGGAGGCCATCAAGTGACACCGACCATTCTGGTCGTCGAAGACGAGCCATCGATTCAGGAACTGGTCGTCATCAACCTCAAACATGCCGGTTTCCTGGTGGTACGGGCCGGTAGTGCGGAAGAGGCTGACTCGGCCATCCGCACGGCGCTGCCGGATCTCGTGGTGCTGGACTGGATGCTGCCCGGTCAGTCCGGTGTGGCGTTGGCCAAGAAAATCCGGGCCGACGAGCGGACGCGTGAACTGCCCATCATCATGTTGACGGCCCGTGTGCATGAAGAAGACAAGGTTCAGGGGCTGGATGCCGGGGCCGACGACTACGTCACCAAGCCGTTCTCACCGAAGGAACTGGTTGCCCGAGTGCGTGCCGTATTGCGCCGCCGCGCGCCGCATCTGGCCGGCGAAGCGGTTGAAGTGGGCGATCTTGCGCTTAATCCGGCGACCCATCGGGTGCTGGCTGCCGGTCAACCGATCGAACTCGGGCCGACCGAGTTCCGTCTGCTGTTTTTCTTCATGACGCATGCTGAACGGGTTTATACGCGTGCCCAGTTGCTCGATGAAGTCTGGGGTGACCATGTCTTCATCGAAGAGCGCACGGTGGATGTGCACATTCGCCGCCTGCGCGCGGCGCTTGAGTCGTCCGGTCATCATGAGCGGGTCGAAACGGTGCGCGGTACCGGTTACCGTTTCCGGGGTGCCTGACTAACGTGCAACGAGCGCTGATCTATGGCCTGTTAACGGCCGCCGTTTCTTTCTTGCTGGGTTATTTTGTCGAGCCGTGGATGGGCTGGGTGCTGTTTTATCTGGGACTCAGCCTGCATCTGGCGATGCACTACCGGAATTTTTCTCGTCTTGAGCGCTGGTCACGCAAGCCGGTGCTTGATGCCAGCCTGGAGGGCGATGGCGAATGGGACCGGGTATTTCGTCGCCTGTACCGTCACGAAAAGGAATTACTGGAGAAAATCGAGCTGCGTGAGCGCGATATCGCCCGCTTGATCGCGGCAGTGCATGCGATGAACGACGGGGTTGTGCTGCTCGACGGGCTGTATCAGATCCAGTTTTGCAACAAGACGGCAGAGCGCCAGTTGGGCATTTCGTCAGCCACTGATCGCGGTGCGGCGATTACCAATATCGTCCGGCAGCCGGAGTTCGTCGACTATCTGGCCAGGGGCGATTTTTCCCGCTCGCTGGTCCTGCGTCTGGAGCGTTATTTTGAGCGTGTGCTGTCGTTGAGCGTCATTACTTACGCCGACGACAACTGGTTGTTGCAGGTCCGGGATATTACGCAAACGGATCGTCTGGACAGCATGCGGCGGGATTTCGTGGCCAATGTGTCGCATGAACTGCGCACGCCGTTGACCGTGTTGTCCGGTTTTGTCGAAACCTTGCTGGAAATCGATGTCGACCGCGAGTCGCGCCAGCATTACCTGCAATTGATGGGCGAACAGTCGAAGCGCATGCAGTCCATCGTGCAGGATTTGCTGACCTTGTCGTCCATCGAATCGGCGCCGCCACCGGAGGATGAGGTGGTCGATATGGCTTCGCTGGTGGATAAGCTGCGGCGTGATGCCGAAGCCTTGTCGGCCGGCCGGCATCAGATCGTGCTGCAAATCGAAGGGCAGGGCGATCTGCACGGTTCGGAGTCCGAACTGGTCAGTGCGCTGGCCAATCTGGTCTCGAATGCCGTGCGCTATACGCCGAGCGGGGGCTGTATCACGCTGATCTGGAAAGTCTCGTCGCAAGGTGCGGAATTTGCCGTGCAGGATACGGGGATCGGGATCGAGCCACAGCATATTCCCCGCTTGACCGAGCGCTTCTATCGCGTTGATCGTGGTCGTTCGCGCGATGTCGGCGGTACCGGTCTTGGTCTGGCCATCGTCAAGCACTCGCTGAACCGCCACCAGGCAACGCTGGATATCACCAGCACGCCAGGCAAGGGCAGTTGTTTTATCGTCAGGTTTCCGTCCGCTCGTGTCAGCGACGTCTGAACTGTAGCGGCAGAGACTTGCCCGGATTCCGCCGGGGGCTTGCCTGTTGTTCTGCCCCGGCGCATCCATTAGACTGAGCCTCCCATATAAAGAAAGGCCGTGTTTCCTCCTCCATGGAATGTTATCGATGTTGCCTGGTCCTGTTCGCCGTCAGGGCATGTACCCGCTGTAATCTGTCTGTCCCCTCCCGTCGTATTCGCTTGTCGCCCCCCGCGTCGTTGATCGATGCCTTCCGCCAGCGTGCTTGCCGCGCCCGGCGCTTTGCGGCGACACGCAGCATTCCTTTCCGGAGCTTGTCATGGAGTTTCTGATGGACCCGTCGATCTGGGTCGGTTTGCTGACGCTGGTCGTGCTCGAAATCGTACTCGGCATCGACAACCTCGTATTCATCGCCATCCTGGCCGACAAGTTGCCGCCCAGCCAACGTGACAAGGCGCGGCAGATCGGCCTTTCGCTCGCTTTGGTCATGCGCCTGGGGCTGCTATTCGCAATTTCATGGATGGTCACCCTGACCGAGCCTTTGTTCATGATCGGCCAGTTCAGCTTTTCCGGGCGTGACCTGATCCTGTTGATCGGCGGTCTGTTCCTGGTATTCAAGGCGACGATGGAGTTGCATGAGCGGCTTGAGGGCAATCTGCACCAGGCCGGGCCGAAGTCGGCTTATGCCAGCTTCTGGATGGTCGTGGCGCAGATCATCGTGCTCGACGCGGTGTTTTCGCTCGATGCGGTGATTACCGCCGTCGGTATGGTCGACCAGCTTGGTGTCATGATGGCTGCCGTGGTCATTGCCATGGGCATCATGATCCTGGCGTCCAAACCGCTGACCCGCTTCGTCAATGCCCATCCCACCGTGGTCGTGCTCTGCCTGAGTTTCCTGTTGATGATCGGCTTCAGTCTGCTGGCCGAGGGGTTCGGGTTCCATATTCCGAAGGGTTATCTCTACGCGGCCATTGGTTTCTCGGTCCTGATCGAGACATTCAATCAACTGGCCTGGCGCAACCTGTCGAAAAACGAGGCGCGTTTGCCGCTGCGTGACCGGACGGCAGACGCCATTCTCAGTCTGATGGGCGGGCGCAAGGTAGCCAGCGCAGCCGAGAAGGCGGCCGATGTCGAGGAGGGCGCACCGCAGGCCGCTTTCGGCGAAGAGGAGCGCTTCATGATTTCCGGCGTGCTGACGCTGGCCGAACGCTCCATTCGCACGATCATGACGCCGCGTGGCGATATTTCGTGGGTCGATTGCGCCAGCGATGCGGCCGAGGTCAGGGCGCAATTGCTGGCAACGCCGCACAGTTTGTTCCCGGTCTGTCGTGGTTCGCTCGATCAGGTAATCGGCGTTGTTCGCGCCAAGGAACTGTTTACCGCGTTGGACAATGCTCAGGATCTGGCCTCGTGTGCGGCGCAATATCCGCCCATCCTGATTCCCGATCAGATGGATGTGATCAAGATCCTCGGCGTGTTGCGCAGGGCGAAGGGCAGCTTGGTCATCGTGGTCGATGAATTTGGCACGATCCAGGGGCTGGTGACGCCGCTCGACATCCTGGAGGCCATTGCCGGCGAGTTTCCCGATGCCGACGAGACGCCGGATATCGTGCGTGAAGGCGATGAATGGCTGGTCAAGGGGACGGCCGATCTGCACCAGTTGGAGCAATCGCTCGGCGAGGTCGAACTGGTCGGTGCGGACGATGATTACGTGACCCTGGCCGGCTTGCTGCTGGCGCAGCATGAACAGATGCCGGCAGTCGGCGCACTTTTCCAGTTTGGCGATTTCCGTTTCGAGGTGGTCCAGATATCGGATCGGCGGATTGAACTGGTGCGGGTGTCGCACCTGGCCCCCGAGTTCGTGGCGGAGTAAGACCCGGACTCACCTCGGGTAACGCCTGTTACTCGGGGTTCTGTCGGTATTCTTGTCCTTCCGGTTGGCTGCGCTTCATCCGGAAAAGCAGCATTTTCGGTCGTTGACCGCAAAAGTGCTGCGTTGGGCTGTCATGGTCCTGTCACACCGGGGTCATGCTCTGTTCACGCGGGCTGGCTATCGTGCGTGCATGCCCAACGTCAGAAGCCTGTTTTTATCGGATATCCACCTTGGCACGCGGGCGTGCCAGGCGGACAGACTCCTCGATTTTTTGCGCGAATACCCGGCCGAGCAGACCTTCCTGATCGGCGACATCGTCGATTTCTGGGCGATGAGTCGCAGCATCTGCTGGACGCCGGCCCAGAATACCGTGGTGCAGAAACTGTTGCGCCGGGCCCGGCATGGCGAGCGCGTGGTCTTCATTCCCGGCAATCACGACGAAGTGCTGCGCGAATACTGCGGCACCGTGTTCGGCGACATCGAGGTGGCCGATGAGGTCGTGCATCAAACGGCCGACGGCAAGCGTTACCTGCTGATCCACGGCGACCAGTTCGACCAGGTCACCCGCCATCATCGCTGGGTTGCCGTGCTTGGCGACAAGGCTTACGACCTGCTGGTCCGGATCAATCATTGGTTGTCCTGGGTGCGGCGCAAGCTGGGGCGAGCGGGCTACTGGTCGCTCGCCGGGTTCGCCAAGCGCAAGGTCAAGAAGGCGCTGAATTTCATTTTCGATTTCGAAGAATCGGCCGTGCATCACGCCCGCGAACGCGGGCTGGATGGGGTGATCTGCGGCCATATCCATTGGGCGGCGATGCGTGAGATCGATGGTCTGCACTACATCAATTGCGGTGACTGGGTCGACTCCTGCACCGCGATCGTCGAACACATGGATGGTCGTCTCGAACTGGTGGCCTGGGGGGCGGGCGATGTGATGCCGCGCGCACCGGCCGAAGTTTTTTCGCATGCAACAGAAGCGGTCAAGGAAACGGTGGAGGCTTGAAATGCGCGTATTGATGGTGTCGGATGTATATTTTCCCCGCGTGAACGGGGTATCAACATCGATTGAAACCTTCCGTCGAACCTTGGCCGAGCAGGACGTCGAGGTGCGTCTGGTGGTGCCGCGTTATGGCGATGAGCCGGAAGAGGCTGGGATCATCCGGGTGGCCGGACGGCCAGTGCCGGGCGACAGGGAAGACCGGCTGGTCGGCTGGCGGGCGATGCATCGCGCCGTCCTGGAAGCGGCGCGCGATTGCGATATCGTGCATATCCAGACACCGTTCATCGCGCATTACGCAGGTCTGAAGGCCGCACGTCGGCTGGGTTTGCCGGTGATCGCGACCTACCACACGCTGTTTGAAGAGTATGTGGCGCATTACGCGCCCTTTTTGCCCGCTGTCTGGCTGCGCCGCCAAGCCCGCGCCTTGTCGCGCCGCCAGTGTAATGCGCTCGATGCGGTGGTTGTTCCCTCTTCGGCCATGCGTCAGCGCCTTGAGCAATACGGGGTGAGTACGCCGCTGCATGTGCTGCCGACCGGTATTCCGCTGGCCCAATTCGCCGGGGGCGATGGCGTGGCATTCCGTCAGCGCCACAATATTTCGCCGACCCGTCCGGTCGCCTTGTTTGTCGGTCGCGTGGCGCATGAAAAGAACATCGGCTTCCTGTTCGAAGCCTTGATCCATGCCCGCCGGCAGCAACCGGACATCCTGCTGATCGTGGCGGGAGAAGGGCCGGCCAGCGGCGAGTTGAAGCGTCAGGTGGCGGCACTCGGTCTGGGTGATGCGGTGCGTTTTCTCGGTTACATGGATCGTCAGCGCGATCTGCCCGATTGCTATGCGGCGGCCAACCTTTTTGTTTTTGCCTCACGCACCGAAACCCAGGGGCTGGTGCTGCTTGAAGCGTTGGCCGCCGGTCTGCCGGTGGTTGCGCTATCGGCCATGGGTACGACCGATATTCTTGCCGGCGGGCGCGGCTGCCTGACGCCGCCTGATGATCCACAAGCCTTTGGCGAGTTGTTCGGGCGCATCCTGGCTCGCCCCTACGCCTGGACGCATTTGCCGAGTGAGGCACTGGCAGGTGCCAGCGCTTGGTCGGACAGTGCGATGGCCGCGCGTCTGGCCAAGCTGTACGGCAATTTGCGCCAACTTGGCGCGGTTGCTGATCGGCCGTTGGTCGAACTGGTCGGCGAGACGGTTGTTCCGGGTGCTGGCGTCAGCGGCGATGCGTCCAGCGGGCCAGGGCCGCTTTCAGCGTGGCGTTGTTGACCGGTTTGGCCAGGTAGTCGTCCATGCCGCAGGCCAGGCATTCTTCGCGATCCCCCTGCATGGCGTTGGCCGTCATGGCGATGACCGGGACTGTACGCATGGCATCGCCAGCCTGGCCGGCGCGCAGTCGGCGGGTGGCCTCGAATCCATCCATCACCGGCATCTGGCAGTCCATCAGCACGACGTCGAACTGTTGTTCGCCCAGCAGACGTAGCGCCTCTGCGCCATTGTCGGCAATGACATGCACGCAGCCCAGTTTGTTGAGCAGGGCTGCCGCGACTTTCTGATTGACCAGATTGTCCTCAACCAGCAGCACCTGCGTGCCCTCAGGCAAGGTCAGGGCTGATTCATTGATGGATGTTTCAGCGCTGGCGCAGTTGTCGATGCCGACCGGTAACTCGATCTGGAAGACGCTGCCGCAGCCAGGCGTGGATTCGACGCTGATTTTGCCGCCCATCAGTTCGGTCAGCCGCTTGCAGATCGACAGGCCAAGGCCGGTGCCGCCAAACTGCCGGGTGGTCGAGGCATCTCCCTGGAAGAAGGGGGAAAACAGCCCGGCCAGCACGTCCGGTGCCATGCCGATGCCGGTGTCGCTAACGCGAATGCACAGCCAGGTCGAGCGATCCGAGCCAGCGATGGGCTGGCTGCTGAATTCGATGCACACGCTACCCGCTTCGGTGAATTTGACTGCGTTACCGACCAGATTGATCAAGACCTGGCGCAGACGGCTGGGGTCGCCAATGACTTGTTGCGGTACATCGGGGGCAATCTCGCCATTCAGCGTGAGCGGCTTCAGGCTGGCTGCATGACGCAGCAGGGCGATGGTGTCGTGCAACACGTCGGCCGGTGAAAAGCTGATGCATTCCAGGTGCAGCTTGCCGGCTTCGACCTTGGAGAAATCCAGGACGTCGTTGATCAGGCTGAGCAGACTGTCGGCGCTGTGCCTGATGGTTTCGGCAAAATCCCGCTGTTCTGCGGTCAACGGCGTGGTGAGCAGCAATTCGGCCATGCCGATCACGCCGTTCATCGGGGTACGGATTTCATGGCTCATGTTGGCCAGGAAGCTGCCCTTGGCCACACTGGCCGCTTCTGCCGCCTGCCGGGCTTTGTCCAGTTGTTCAAGCGCGCGCATGCGTTCGAGGAAGCCACCGGCCCAGCGTGCCAGCAACTGGATGAACTCGATGTCCGACGGATCGAAGTCGTGGTCGCGCCCGGTGTGTGACGAGAAGTTGATGGTGCCGTACAAGCTGCCGTCGATGCGGATAGGGGCACCGAGATAGCTGGCCAGCTGGAATTCCTTGAAGCATGGATGGTCGCGGTATTCCGAGTCGGCCGCATTGACCAGCATGAACAGGCTGTCGCGCTCGACGATGGTGCTGCAAAAGGTGCTGCCGAGCGGAAACTCCTGCCGGTCATGCAGGGTGTTGTCGGGTGAAACCTGGACTTCGATACGGTAGGTCGAACTACTCTGATCGATGTAGCTGATGATGCCGTATTCGAGATGCAGGTGCCGGCTGGCGAGCAGCAGTGCCTGACGCAGCGTTTCCCTGGGATCAAGGCCGTTGACCGTAGCAATTTCGTTCAGTGCACGCAGCGCAGCCAACTGGCGTTTCAGGCGCAGTGCTTGCAAGCGTTGTTCGGTGATGTCCTCGAAAACACCGAGATAATTGACCACCTGGTTCTGTTTGTCGCGCACGGCGGAGATGGTCAGCCATTCTTCGATCAGGCGGCCATCCTTGCGCCGGTTGGTGATCTCGCCGCGCCAGATGTCGTCGCTTGCGATCCGGGCCCACATGTTCTGGTAGAACGCCGGGGGGTGTCGCCCGGAATTGAGCAGGCGCGGTGTCTGCCCGAGCAGTTCAGCCCTGCTGAAGCCGGAAACCTCGATCAATTCCGGGTTGACCGCAAGAATCCGGCGTTCGGCATCGGTCACCATGATGCCGCTGGTGCTGTTCTCGAACACCTGCGCGGCAAGTTGTCGTTCGTGATGCAAGCGGGCTTCGTCGAGCAAGCCGCGCCGGACGCGCTGGATCAGCAGGCTGCTGAGCAACAGCGTGACACTCAGCGCCAGTCCGATCAGGATCAGCGTGTCGCGGGTTTCAGTCTGCCAATTGGCCAGTGCACGTTCGCGGTCAACGTGAATCAGCACGAACAGGGGATAGTTGCGCGAGGCACGATAGGCAGTCAACATTTCCTGCCGGTAAGCGCCGTATTCCCCCAGGCTGCCGATTTCATGTTCGCGCATGCTGTCCAGCATGGCGTCGGCCAGATGGCGGCTGCCTGGCGCCAGATCCTGCCGGGTCGAGAGTGTGGCAATGCCCTGGTAGTCGATGATCTCCACTTCGGTCAGTTCCGGCGCGACGTGGTGCAGGAACTGGTTGATGAAGTAGTCCGGGTTGAGCGCGGCAATGAAGCGCAAGCGCTGTCCTTCGACGATGACTTCGCGGACGACCGGAATGAAGCTCAGGCTGTCCGCCGGTGCCGGGTTTTCGGTATTGGTCGGGCTGCCATCGGCAATGTCCCGACCGCGCCAAGGGGTGCCGATGCGCATGAAATTGGCGACCTCCGGTCCTTCATGCAAAGGATGAAAGTTTTTTGCATCGATCTGGTGGCCGATGTTTTCCCGGTTCGAGCTGGCGATGATCAGGCCGTGTTCGTCGGCTACCGACAGCGAACGCAGGAAGAGCAGGCGAACCAGCATCTGCTCCAGCTGACGTGAGGCTTTCTCGGTGTTGCGTAACGGCATCTCGAGGACATCGGGCAGCCCCTGCAGTGTCAGGTCGCTCAGGTTCAGCGTCTGGGTGAGTTGTTCCTCGAAGACCCGGGCTTGCCCCTTGGCATCGTCGAGATGGCGCAGCAAGGCTTCTTCGCGCAACTGGAAGACGTGCGACAGCGTTCCGGCAACGACTGTTACCAGCAGAATGATCTGCATGCCGATCAACAGACGGGTCAGGGCGCCCGTCCGGTTGCCCGGTGCGGCCGGCGTTTTAATCGAGGACAGCAATCGGCAGCAGTCCGTGGCGTTCGGCCGAGGCTTTCAATTCGCCGCTGCGCTTGGCCTTGACGAGGAACTGCTCGACTCGTGCATGCCAGCGGTCATCTCCTGGACGCATTGCCCAGGCGTAAGGGGTCAGGTGATAGACGCTGTCCGGTTTGACCAGGCGAGCCCAGTCGGTGGTGCGCAACATGCGCTGGCTGAAGGGAAAATCCGTCATGAACACATCGGCCCGACCGGATTCCACTTCCTGTTCGCGCGCATGCGGCGTGTCCAGCACTTTCAGGGTGGCCGAGCGCAACTTCTCCTTCATCACCGGCTCATGCAGGGTGCCCTTGGCGACGGCAACCACGGAACCCGGCTGGTCGATGTCCTTCCATTGGCGAATCCGGCGATTGCTTTTGGTCGTGATGGCGTAGATGTCGCTGGCCATGTGCGGCCGGGTGAAACGCAATTTTTCCTGGCGTTGCGGCGTGATGCCGATGGCGAACATGGCGATATCGCAGCGATCCTGGGTCACATCGTCGATCAGTCGGGCGAATGAGCTATCGACGAATTCGACATTGACCCCCAGATCACGGCCGAGTGCTTTTGCCATGTCGACGTCGATGCCGGAAAGCTGACGGGTTTTCGGGTCACGGTAACTGATCCCGAAATAATCCGGCCAAAAACAAACCCGCACGGTCTGGTTCGTCGTCACCCGATCCAGGGTGCTGGACTGGGCGAAGGCCGTGTTGCTGCTGCCGATCAGGGCGGTAGTCAGCAGCAGGAAGCGCAGGGGGCTTAGCATGAGTATTGCTTTCGTGATAGAGGCTCGGCGCAGTGTAGCAAAAGAACGTTCTGTCTATTTGCGCTGGATCAATTCCACTTTGTAGCCATCCGGGTCGTCGACGAAGGCGATGATCGTGCTGCCGTGCTTCATCGGCCCGGCTTCGCGCACGACCTTGCCGCCGCGTGCCTTGATTTCGGCGCAGGCGGCTGCCGCGTCGGGGACGGCCAGCGCGATGTGGCCGTAGGCGTTACCCAGTTCGTAACTGCTGGTGTCCCAGTTGTGCGTCAATTCGAGGACGGCTTCCTGGTCTTCGCTGCCGTAGCCGA
Organism: Azonexus sp.; assembly: GCF_030824335.1. Classification (GTDB taxonomy): domain Bacteria; phylum Pseudomonadota; class Gammaproteobacteria; order Burkholderiales; family Rhodocyclaceae; genus Azonexus. Next base: position 8,801 of record NZ_JAVBXX010000020.1, on the reverse strand, counting down.
CAAAAGCCAGCGTAAAACGACCTTCCGGGTAGTCCTGGCGGCGCAGCAACTGCATGCCGAGAATCTCGGTATAGAAAGCAATGGAACGGTCGAGGTCGACGACGCGGAGCATGGTGTGCAGGATGCGCATGGGGTTTCCTTTCAGAATTGCGGAAGTAGTTCGTGATTTTACCGGCAGTTCATCAGGTACGCGGTGGGGCGGGGGAAAATGCGCCTTGTCCGGTAAGGACGGCGTTCGGGACGCGACGCAAAATTGTCGCCGCGCCCCGAACGGGTAAATGCCCTATTTTTTACGTATTACTTGTTTGCCTTGGCGGCTTTTTCGATGGGGAATAAGACGCCCGATCAGAACTTGTGCGATACGCCGGTCGCAAAAAGATTGCCGTTGGCACTGTTGCCTACGACGAAATCGGCGGCGAGCGCCGTGGTGGCATTGCGCTCGTTACTGACACGGGTCCAGCCGGCGTACAGTTGTGTGCGTTTCGACAGGTCATGGTTGTAGACCAGCGAGTAGGCTTTTGTATCGGCATTGCTCGCTGCGCCGCTCTCGATGCGATTCTGACCATAGGCTGCCTTGACCGTACCCTTGGTGGAAACCGGTACGGCAACGCCAAGCGCCCATTTGCTGTCGCTCGACAGACCATCCTGCTTTTGATTCTGATACATGGCAAAAGCTTTCAGCAGACCAAAATCGTAGCTGCCGCCCAGGCCATATTCGCGTGTGTCGTCCGCTGCAACCGTATTGCGGGCATCGATTTTCGAATACACGGTACCCAGTTTCAGCGGGCCGTTGGCGTAGGTGAGCGACAACAGGTTGGCGGATGCATCTTTTTCCGTCGGCTGGGTTGCCGCGCTCTCGGTTACCCGGGCGTGGTTGTAGGCAAACGACAGGCCGCCAAAGCTCGGCGAGATATAGGCCACTGCGTTATCCCGGCGTCCTCCGGTGCCGCAGTTCAGCACGGTCGTCGCTTTCATGCGATCCGTGACGTTGAAGGCGCCGCCGGCTACCGGGTTGTAGCTGCAGGCAAAATCGAAGCCTGTCGTTTGCAGACGGCCGGCAACCACGGTACCGAAATTGCCGCTCAGCCCCACATATTGCTGGCGTGCTTGCGTGCCGGTGAAGCGGGTTCTCGATGCCGGGTCGCCAACGCCCGAATTCTGGTCCGGCGCAATGTTGTATTCCAGCGTGAACAGCGCCTTCAGGCCGTTGCCGAGATCCTCGGTGCCCTTGAAGCCGATGCGCGATGGTGCATTCATGCCGTTGTCGATGGTGTTCATGCTCTTGACGCGGTCTGCGCTGAAATGAACGTAGCCCATATCAACCACGCCATAAACCTGCACGTTGCTCTGTGCCATGCTTGCGCCGGAGATCAACGTGGTCACCCCCAACGCAATGATTGTCTTCTTCATGTCTTTTCCTCTTTTGTATTGAATTGAAAATGACATTCCTGACGCCAGCCCTTTCGGGAAAAGTGCGCAGAGAACGCCATGAAGCACGCATCGCGTACGGTCGACTTGATGACCGATACGCTTTACGCCGTTGCTCCGCAGGTTCTTGTCCAACTTGCCTGACGGAAGCATCTGCCTGGCGGAAGCGAAGTTTTGCGCCGCCCTGCCAGACAAACTCCTGGTGGAAAACCCGACAGGCTCGGGCTTTCCTGATTTGCTGCCGATCCGCGTTGCTCAGTGCTGGAGGAAATCGACCACCATGCGGTTGAACTTGTCGGCGTGTTCCCACTGCGCCCAATGACCGCAGCGGTTGAAGATGTGCAGTTCGGCATTCGGCATGCCCCAGATCAGGCGCAGGCCGACGTCCATCGGCACGAAGCGGTCGTCGCGCCCCCAGATGACCAGGGCTGGCGCGCTGATTTCGCCGAGGCGCGGGCCGTAGTCGGTGAATTGCTTCGGGTTGACGGCCAGGCTCTTGACGAAGTTTTCCAGGTGATCCTGGCGCGCCATCATGTTGTCGAGGCGAGCCTGGTAGAGCTCGTCGGTCAGGCTGCTGCTGTCGAAAACAAAGACGGCCATCATCTTCTTCAGGTTCTCGATGCTCGGTTCGCGGTAGAGGCCTTGCAGCAGCTTGATGCCTTCCGTCGGCATCGGCACGAACTGGCTGGGGCCGCCGGTGCCGCCACCCATCAGTACCAGCTTGCCGACCCGTGCCGGGTTGGCCAGGGCGAAGGCGACGGCGGAGTGGCCGCCCATCGAGTTGCCGATGATGTGCACCTTGGCCAGGCCGATGGCGTCGAGCAGACCCTTGAGGGCGCGGGCGTTGAGTTCAGAGCGTGAGCCGCTGCAGACGATGGGATCGCTCTTGTTCCAGCCCGGACAGTCCATCAGGATGACGCGGTAGCCGGCATTGACCAGCGGTTCGATGTTGCGGTTGAAATTGGCCCAGCCGCTGGCGCCGGGGCCGGAGCCGTGCAGCATGACAACGGTTTCAGCACCGGCGTTGCTGCAGTTGCCGAGATCGTTGTAATGCAGTTGCAGGTCGAGGTCACCCTCCTTGATGTGGACAAAACGGCTGCTGGCAGCTTCAGTCAGTGTGGTCATATGCGATCCTTTCTGTGGGGGCGGTATGAGTGGCATTGGTTTCAGGCTTGTCTGCCGGCGCTGCGAAAAAGCAGATAGCCGGCAAACGAGACAGTGCTGGTAATGAGGATGGTCCAGGCCATGGGCTGGCCGCTGCCATCGTGGTAGATGCTGACGCTGGCGCTGGCAAGCATGCCGAAACCGAATTGCGCGGCGCCGAAAAGCGCGGCTGCAGCGCCGGCATTGTTTGGGTAGCGCGCCATGAGCAAGCCGACACAGTTGGCCCCCAGCAGCCCGGTCATGCTGACGATGACGAACATTGCCGCAATGGTCAGTGCCATGGCTTCCGGCAGGCGGATGGCCAGCGGCAGAATCAGGGCGCCGAGGAAGGCGAGGGCGCAGCCGATGCCGGCCATTGCTGCTGCGCCTCGTGAGTGCACGAGGCGGCTGTTGAGGTAATTGGCGGCAAAAATGCCCAGGGCATTGGCGGCGAAAATCCAGCTATAAGTCAGCGGTGAGAGGCCGCCAAGTTCAATGAAGTAGAAGGGGCTTGCTGTTATGTAGGCAAACATTCCCGCAAAAGACATGCCTCCGGCCAGCAAGAGGCCGAGGGCGACGGGGTCGGCGAGCAGGCGGAAGTAGGCGGCAAAAGCGGCCCCGAGCGGCAGTTGACCGCGATTTTCAGCAGATAGACTTTCCGGGAGCAGCTTCCAGACGACCGCCAGGCTGATCAGGCCCCAGCAAAACAGTGAGGCAAAGGTGCCGCGCCAGCCGAAGCTGGCCAGCAGCACACCGCCGATCAGCGGTGCAACAAGCGGTGCGATGGCGGTCACCATGGCCATCAGCGAGAGCGTGCGAAGCGCTTCGGCCGGTCGAAACACATCGCGCACGACCGTTCTGGCCAGTACCGAAGCAGCCCCGCCACCCAATGCCTGGAAAAAACGGGCGACGATTAGTTGCTCGATCCCGGCCGCCAGCAGGCAGGCCAGACTGGCGCAGACGAAGAGCGCAATGCCTGCCAGCAGCAACGGCCGTCGTCCGTAGCGGTCCGAGATTGGTCCATAGCACAGCATGCCCAAGGCAAAACCGGCGAGGAAGACGGTGATCGACAATTGCACCTGGGCGGCCGGTGCGGCCAAGCCGAGAGCGATGGCCGGCAAGGCAGGCAGGTAGAGATCGATGGCCAGCGGCCCGAAGGCGACCAGCATGCCGAGCAGGATGACCAGCCGGTCTGGTCGATGCGCTTGGTGCATGGGCAAGGTAATGGTCGTTCAGTCGAGGTACGGGCGCGGGCCGAAGCCGATTGGCGCTGGCGCACAGGCGACAAGTTTCGAGAATATCGCCTTGAAATCTTCCTTGCTGTCGGCATCAAGCGAATTGGCGTCCATTTCTGCCCGGAATTCGGCGTCGACCGCAATCCAGTCCTCTTCGCTCAGGTAACGGCGTATCAGCGGCAGGACAATCTCTTCTTCAAGCAGCATGTGGCCGCGATAAAAGTCGGCATAGGCTTCGAAGGCCCGAGCGAAGTCGGCAAAACGCGTCGGGTCGACCGCATAGGCAGCAACCGCCTGTTGCAGTACCGCGATGCGCTGCGGCGCGGCAGCGTGCTGGACGGCCAGTTCGGCCAGCGCTTCAGCGCCCTCGCTGCTGCGCTGTTCCAGGTATTTGAACAGCAGGTCTTCCTTGGGGTGGTGGCGTTGCTCGGCGTAGGCGTCGAGATAATGCACCATCGCCTGGAAAAGCTTGAGGTCGGGCGCCAGGCGGCCAGCGCCGATTTCCTTCAACATGAAGCGGATGGCGTGCAGGATTGCCGCCAGCGACTGGTGTTCCTCGCCGATGATGTGCAGGGCTTCCATGGCTGTTCTCTTTTCGCTCTTTTCAAATTCGAATAACGGGAAAACCCCTCGTCACACCCGCAGTGGCGGGCATGGCGAGGGTCATTGCGTGCCCTCAGCTTGAAAGCATTTCCTGGTGTTTGCTGGCCAGGCCGAGATAGCTCTCGATCACGCGCGGATCGTTCTTCAGCAACTCGGCTTCGCCCTCCATCTTCACGCTGCCGTTTTCCAGCACGTAGGCGTAGTCGGCGACCTGCAAGGCGGCGCGGGCGTTCTGCTCGACCAGCAGGATCGAGACGCCGCGCCGGCGCAGTTCGCTGATGATGCGGAAAATCTCGCGCACGATCAGTGGTGCCAGGCCGAGGCTGGGCTCGTCGAGCATCAGCAGCTTGGGCTTGGCCATCAGCGCCCGGCCGACCGCCAGCATCTGGCGTTCGCCGCCCGACATCGTGCCGGCCTGCTGGTGCCGCCGCTCCTTGAGGCGCGGGAACAGCGTATAGACCTCGTCCATCGTCTGCAGGTGGTCGCGATGCCCTTGGCGGTTGCGCTGGAAGGCGCCGAGCAACAGGTTGTCCTCGATGCTCATGGTGCCGAACAGCTCGCGCTTTTCCGGCACCAGATTCATGCCGCGCACGACCATGCGTTCGACTTCCGGCTCGACTTCCACCGAACCATCGAACTCGACCTGACCTTTTGACGGCAGCAGACCCATGATCGCCGCCAGCGTTGTCGTCTTGCCGGCGCCGTTGGGGCCGATCACGGTGACGATCTTGCCCTCGCCGACCGACAGGCTGAGCTTGCTGACCGCCTCGACCTTGCCGTAGGCGACCGAGAGATCGCGGATTTCCAGAACGTTTTTGGCCATCTCACACCCCTCCCAAGTAGGCTTCGAGCACCGCCGGGTCCTGCTGGACCTCTTCCGGCAAGCCTTCGGCAATCTTTTCGCCGAATTCCATGACCACCAAGCGGTCGACGAGATTCATCACGAAATCCATGTCGTGTTCGACGATCAGCACCGCCATGCCCTCGCCACGCAGGCGCTTGAGCAGTTCGGTCAGCGCCTGTTTTTCCTTCAGGCGCAGGCCGGCAGCCGGCTCGTCGAGGAGCAGCAAACAGGGATCGGAACACAGCGCGCGGGCGATTTCGAGGATGCGCTGCTGGCCGAGCGCCAGGCTGCCGGCTTCGACATGCATGAATTCGCCCAGGCCAACGCGCTCGACCTGCATCGCTGCTTCGCGCAACAGCCGTGCTTCCTCGACACGATCCAGCCGCCAGGCGGCTGATAGCACGCCCTTGCCACCGCGGCGGTGGGCGCCGATAGCGACGTTTTCCAGCACGCTCATATTCGGCAGCAGGCGCACATGCTGGAAGGTGCGGCTCATGCCTAGCGCAGCAATTTCGCGCGAATCGTGGCCGGCGACCGACTTGCCACGGAACAGCACTTCGCCCGAAGTCGGCGTATCGACGCCGGACAACTGGTTGAACATCGTGCTCTTGCCAGCGCCGTTGGGACCGATCAGCGCCAGGATTTCCCCCGCTTTGACCTGCAGGCTCATATTGTTGTTGGCGACCAGACCGCCGAACTTGCGCGTCACGTTCTGCGCTTCGAGAATCACCTCGCCGTGCGGCGGCTGCGGCTTTTTCGGCAAGGGCTCGGCATTTTGATCAACCACCTTGATATCGCTCTTTACCGGCACCAGGCGGGCGAGCAGCGGCCACAGCCCGGAGCGGGCGCGGTGCAGCAGCACGATCATCATCAGGCCGAAAACAATCACCTCGTAATGGCCGGCTGAGCCAAACAGCTTGGGCAGCACATCCTGCAGCCACTGCTTCAACACGGTGATCACCCCGGCGCCGACCAGCGCGCCCCAAACCTGCCCGGCGCCGCCGACGACGGCCATGAACAGGTATTCGATGCCGATGTGCAGGCCGAAAGGCGTCGGATTGACGAAACGCTGCAGGTGGGCATAGAGCCAACCGGCGGCACAGGCGTGCAAGGCGGCGATGACGAAAATCACCATGCGGGCGCGCGAGGTGTCGACGCCCATCGCCTCGGCCATCACGATGCCGCCCTTCAAGGAGCGAATGGCACGGCCTTCGCGTGAGTCGAGCAGGTTCTTGGTGGTAAAGAGTGCCGAGAGGACGAAAGCCCAGACCAGGTAGTAGTAATGGCGGTTATCGTCGAGTTCGAAGCCAAAAATGCTGATCGCCGGCACGCTGGACAAGCCGGCATGACCGCCGAGGAACTCCATGTTGCCGAACAGGAAGAACAGGCTGATGCCCCAGGCCATTGTCCCGAGCGGCAGGTAATGCCCGGACAGCTTGAGCGACAGCGAGCCGAGGATGATCGCCACCGTTGCCGTCAGCACGAGCCCGAGTACCAATGCCGCCCACGGCGATCCTGCGGTAAACGCCAGCCAGGCTGGCAATTCCGTGGTCGTCGTCAGCCAGGCCGTGGTGTAGGCGCCGAGGCCGACAAACGCCGCCTGACCGAAGGAGGTCAGGCCGCCGATCCCGGTCAGCAGTACCAGGCCGAGCGCGACCAGCGCCGACAGGCCGACGTAATTGAGCATGGTGACGTAGAACTCGGGCAGGAGCAGCGGTGCTGCCGCCAGCGCGGCGAGGAACACGCCGAGTACCAGACGGGCATCGAGGCCCTTGTCGCGGTGCGGTGCATTGGCCAGGTGGCCGGTATCTTCTTCCTCGATGTGGTGCGTGGACCAGGACAGCCAGATCAGTACCGGGATGATCAGCGTGAATACCAGCACATCCTTGTAGGCGCTGGCCCAGAAGGACGAGAAAGATTCGAGCAGGCCAACGACGATGGCGCCGGCAGCGGCCAGCGGATAGCTGGCGAGGCCGCCAATGATTGCTGCAACGAAGCCCTTGAGGCCAATCAGGAAGCCGGAGTCGTAGTAAATCGTCGTCAGCGGCGCGACGAGCAAGCCGGACAGGGTGCCGATCAGGGCCGCGACGAAGAAGGTCTGCCGCCCGGCCAGCGCCGGCGAAATACCCATCAGGCGCGCGCCGTTGCGATTGATCGCAGTTGCCAGCAAGGCTTTGCCGGCCAGCGTGCGATTGAAATAAAGATAAAGCCCGACAATCAGCCCGATGGCCGCCAGCAGTACGACGATGGTGTGACCGCCGATCATCAGCGCGCCAACTTCCAGTTGGGCATCGCTGAACGGTGCCGTGCGAGAACCTTCCGGGCCGAAGATCAGCAGGCCCAGACCGACCATCAGCAGATGCAGCGCCACCGAGACGATCAGCAAAACCAGCACTGAGGCTTCGGCAATCGGCTGGAAAGCAATGCGATAGAGCATCGGCCCCAGCGGTACGACGATGGCCAGCGTCAGCAAAGCTTTAATTGCCGTCGGTGTCTCGTTCAGCGGCAGCAACCAGAGCAGTACCGTCAGCGCTGCCGGGTAAGCCAGATTCCATATGCCGGAATGCAGGAAGGGCCGACGCCCCGGTCGTGCCGTGACGATGTCGGCGATAAAAGTCAGCACGCCGGCACCGAGCAGCAGCCAGATCGTCCCCGGCTTGTTGCCGGTTTCCAGCGCGGCCATGGTCAGCGCCCCCCAGGCGAGGAATTCGCCTTGGGGAATGAAAATGATGCGAGTGACGGCAAACACCAGCACCAGGGCCAGTGCCAGCAGCGCGTAAATCGCGCCATTGGTGATTCCGTCCTGGGCCAGCAGTGCGAAGATTGAGGCATCCATCAAAGGACTCCTGATGCAGCGGCAAAGGGCCACGTGCAGTGGCCTTTTGCGGTCAACCTGATAAAAAGAGCAAAAACCGTTGGGCTTTGTTCGTCCAGTGTCATTGCCGCGCAGGCGCCAATGACACTGTGGCGCATCAAGCCAGCAGTCCCCGTTCGCGAGCCATGGTGATGGCGGTGTCTTCGATCATGTCTTCCTGGCCGCCGACCATGCCGCGGCGACCGAGTTCGACCAGGATGTCGCGGGCCGGCACGCCGTACTTGACGGCGGCGCGCTTGGCAAACAGCAGGAAGGAGCCATAGACCCCGGCGTAACCCAGCGTCAGCGCATCGCGGTCGATGCGGATCGGGAAGTCCATCATCGGCACCACGAGGTCTTCGGCGACGTCGGTGATCTTCGCGACATCGACCCCGGTCTCGATGCCCATCAGACTGCACACGGCGATCAGTACTTCCATCGGCGTATTGCCGGCGCCGGCGCCGAGACCGGCGGCAGCCGCATCGATGCGGTTGGCGCCGACTTCAATGGCGGCGATGCTGTTGGCAACACCCATGGCCAGGTTGTGGTGGCCGTGGAAACCGAGTTCGGTTTCCGGCTTCAGCGCAGCCCGTACCGCCGACAGGCGCTCCTTGACGCCGTCCGGCAGCAGGTGGCCGGCCGAGTCGGTGACGTAGATGCAGTTGGCGCCATAGCCTTCCATCAGCTTGGCCTG
>NZ_JAVBXX010000016.1 GCF_030824335.1 Azonexus sp. | reverse complement strand
TCGCGGCCGAACACAGGGCAAACACCTCCGCCCAACCGGTCACCGAAGAATGTCTTTAATGGTGCAACCTAAGGACTTTTACTAAAACGCCCTTGGCACTAAAACCGGGGGCACCTCACACGGTGTTTTTGTTCATCGTTAACAGATGCGCCACTATCAGGTAACCGAACGAGGGATTCTCTTCAATCATCGTTTTGGTCGGTGTCACCAAGCGGTCCTGTACCTTTGGCGCTGCCTTGACCAGCCGATAGTAAAGGTCCTGCGCGGCACCTCGAACCACTGACAAAGCTTGTTGATCGAGACGTGGATAGAGGCTGAGGCAGCCTGCTACGGCAACTTGCCAATCAGGCCGCCACTGCAGCCTGACTTAAATCAACCAGTTTCCAGGGAACCCTGGGCGACTCATCACGCAGAAAACGACGAGCCACACCCGCACGTGGACGTTGCATTTGGATTGCGAATAACAAACTGAGACCCCTCCAAACCTTCGGTGTAGTCAATCTCAGCCCCCACCAAATACTGGTAGCTCATTGGATCAATGAGTAATTTCACGCCATTTTTCTCCATTGTGGTGTCATCATCAGCAACCTCTTCGTCAAAGGTAAAACCATACTGAAAACCAGAACACCCCCCCCCGGTAACAAAAACGCGCAATTTAAGATCCCCATTACCCTCTTCCTCAATTAATTCCTTTACCTTATTAGCCGCACTGTCGGTAAAGACGATTGGGGCAATAATTTCTGTAACCGCGCTCATAAAACACTCCTGAATATTGACTCAAAAATTAAAACAGCGATACCCACTGTTTAGTCATTCTATCGAGGGATTTGGTTCCACCCCCTGCTCTTGCAGATAGACTAAACGCCCATCAATGACCGCTCCTTGGTGCATCTCAATTGCGGCGTAGGTTACATCACCAACAATACGCGCCCGAGACTGCATCTCAAGCGAACCCGTTGCGTGGACCGGCCCGATTATTGTCCCATTTAATATCAAATGAGCAACAGAGACCCCGCCTTCAACACTTGCTTGATCACTAATCACCAGCATTGAAGACGAAGCGGCGGTTACAGCTTCTACACTTCCTCGCACCTCACCATCAATGCGCAAACCACCATTGAAACAAACCCTTCCTTCTATCAAAGTACCCGCACCGATCAAACTATCAATCTTGGCCTGAGTTACCGAGGCATTTTTTTTCCCAAACATCCACGCTCCTTCAACTTCAAACCTCCATTAATTTCGAACGTCAGGCAAACACTACAAACGGGCATCCTGTTTACTGACGAGTTTACCATCTTGAAGAAGGTGCAGCTCTACCGCAACAAGCTTCGCACCCGACGGAATTTCAATCAGCCCCTCACGTCGCAAAAAATGCCGTATTTCCAAGACAGCACCACCAGGCCCCGGGAAAATCTTTTGCTGCAAAGAACCAGCGAGCGAAAACCGCGCAATCACCTGATAAACCCCCTCAAACTTCTCACTACCTTGAGATGCTTGGAATGCCAAAAGCAATCTATAGCGATAACGTGTTGCAGTTTCACCAACAACCTTAAAACTCTCAACTCGAACAATCGGCTTTTGGACCACGACAGGAATTAGACGCTCAAAGATCAGCATATCCTCCTTAAGCCCCGCATTTTCCGCCTCCAGCTCACCAAGCCGCCCGAGCAACTGTTGTTGAGTCGCCCTTTCCATGCTTGCTTCATTTTTTCCTGTCCCAACCGTCGAGCGAAGAAAATCCAACTCAGACTGCTGAGAAGACAGTTGCTCTCTTAACGCCACCAACTGTTTACTTTCACTCTGTCCACCAGAGCAAAAAAACCAAACAATCCAAGCATTAGCCAAAAGCAAAAATATAAAGAAAAAGAAAAACAACTTGCGAGGAAATTCCGCACGAACAACAACACGAGGAGACAAAACCCCGAAACGCCGATTAAAGCGCTTTAAGCGAGGTGCTATCGCAGATTTGAACATAAAATCACCATGGAGAACAAAGCAGCCTTACCTCCCGAACCCTGATAAAAACCTAAATAAATTGCCGTAGCACACTCTCCACCCAGACACCAGACAGGCAATAGACAAAGAAAATCACAAGAGACAGGGGCACGCGCACAATCCTCAAGCGAACCAATATCTCATATCAGAACACCAATTCGTGAACAAAAAAAAGCCGCCCAGAGGCGGCTTTTGGCTTTCAAAGAGGTTAACGCTTAGAGAATTGCTTCCGACGACGCGCTTTGTGGAAACCAACTTTCTTACGTTCGACTTCGCGAGCATCACGAGTAACAAAACCAGCTTTGGACAAGGCAGGCTTCAAACCTGCATCGTACTCGAGCAATGCACGAGTAATTCCATGACGCACAGCCCCTGCCTGGCCTGACTCACCGCCACCAATGACATTCACTTTAATATCAAAGGAATTTAATTGTTCAACCAACGCAAGAGGCTGGCGAACAATCATACGACCAGTTTCGCGGGAGAAGAACTGATCAACCGGCTTACCATTTACAACGATAGCACCTGAACCACGCTTCATGAAAACACGAGCAATGGCGCTTTTGCGACGACCGGTACCGTAAAAATAACTTTCAGCCATGATGACCCCTTAAATTTCCAGAGCCTTCGGCTGCTGGGCGGTGTGAGGATGCTGGTCGCCAGCGTAGCACTTAAGCTTCTTAAGCATAGCGTAGCCCAACGGCCCCTTCGGCAGCATCCCCTTAACGGCAGTTTCCAAGGCACGCCCCGGAAAACGCTGCTGCATCTTCTTGAAGTTGGTTTCTTTAATACCACCGGGGTAACCCGTGTGACGATAATATTTCTTGTCGTCAGCCTTGTTACCGGTCACGGTGATCTTATCGACATTGGTAACGACGATAAAATCGCCGGTATCAACGTGCGGCGTATAGATAGCCTTATGCTTGCCACGGAGGCGGCGGGCAATTTCGGTAGCGAGGCGGCCGAGCACCTTGTCTGTGGCGTCTACCACAAACCACTCGCGCTTCACCTCATGTGGCTTGGCGGAAAACGTTTTCATGTGTGTGCCGTCCTGGAAAAATTGGGCGCAGATTTGAGAAAGCCGTGGATATTACCCTCGCACACCAAAGATGTCAATGCATAAATTACAATTAACACCACTCACAGGCAAAAAAAACGCGGCTCGCTGAGCCGCGTTAAATCCACACCAAAGGAGGAGGGTGGAGGAGACAAACTTGAACCGAGAAGACAACTAAGAAAGCAAGACCGGTTCGTACGGTTCGAATTATCCCCTACAAAAGCAACCAAAACAAGCCAACATTGTGCGCCGCACAATATTTTACGGAATGCATAAATAAACATAAACTATCAAGTCTAATTATTTGTTTTATATAGAATTTAACAATAAACAATAAACCAATATATATTTAATAAACCCAGACAATCAACGAGCTCAACAACACCCCCAAAAAAAATGCTGCATCGCAACAAACGATACGACACGCCGAGTAACGCCCCAATCCGCTAGAATCCCTCTCCACACACTGGAGAGATAACAATGGACTGCACAGTTAGATGGATGGGCAACGATGCCGGCATGTCATTCGTAGCCGAGACAGGTAGCGGCCACGTCGTTGTAATGGATGGGGCACCAGAAGCTGGCGGGCGCAATCTAGCCCCCCGCCCAATGGAAATGTTGCTAGCCGGAACCGGGGGATGCTCGGCATTTGATGTAGTAATGATTCTAAAAAAGGGCCGGCAATTAGTTACGGCCTGCGACGTCACTCTTTCTGCCGAACGCGCGGAAAGCGACCCCAAGGTCTTCACCAAGATACATTTCCACTATCGCGTCAAAGGACAAAAACTAAAGCCTGAAGCCGTTTCCCGAGCCATTGAGCTTTCCAAGGAAAAATACTGCTCAGCATCCATCATGATCGCCAAGACAGCCGAAATCACATTCGGATTTGAAATCCTTGAAGAAAACTGAAGAACCGACGCTTCAGATACGGTAGGCAATACCCGTCATCACCTTAGCCACTGCCCGCATGGAAAAACGCACAGGCAGTGGCAATTCTGCTGCACCATAATGAACGGCCATCTTTGCATGCCCAATCTCATCGAGTCGCATTTGATCCACGATCGCACGAGATCGCACATCTTCCACTGGAAGAATCCGCAAATGCCCATCCAGGTGCGCCTCTACCTGGCGCTCTGTTTCAGCAAGGAACCCCAAATTCCACTTATCCCCAAGGGCCCCAGCTGCCACGCCAAGCGTAAACGAACCAAAATACCAGGCAAAATTCAACAAACTGGTACGCCCGCCAAGCTCAGCAATACGCCGCTCTGTCCAGGCCAGATGTTCAACTTCCTCATCCGCAGCAATGCGCAAGGCACAACGCACCTCCCGGTCACGCGAGGTGAGGGCCTGGCCTTGATAAAGAGCCTGGGCACAAACCTCGCCACAATGATTAACCCGCATCAACCCAATGACGTGCCGACGCTGAACAGCATCTAGCTCACACTCAAGCAAGCTGGCACCAGGAACAGGACGCCGACTTCGTGCAGGAGCAGCCAATGTCTGCAAAGCTCGGTCAAATTGCAAAATCAGCAGATCAATAGACACAGGAATTACCATTGCCGGTTCAACTGATGACCGCCCTTGCGCAAGGCATCCTCAGCCTCTGCCACCCCGGAAACAATGAAGCCCCCCGGGCAAAAGTACTCTACAAACAGCTCAGCATGGTGCCGATTCGGCGGGATATCACGAATGCGCGACCAAGAATTGTTACGTGATTTTGACCAACGCCCGTCACGTCTACCGGAAGCGTATATTCGGCGCTCAGCAGTTTCACAGCGAATTCCCTCGTAGGTAATATTGCGCACCCCGCCCGGCGTATCCACCAGAAGAACATAACGCACAACACCATCCTGACCGACCGTCAACGACGAGAGATCGATAGAAAACACATTAGTACTTGTTGCGCTGACGTAAAACGACTGCATCGCCTCCTGCTTTGGTGCACCAGGTAATGAGTGCTCAACCTCCTGCCATTGACGGGTTTCATACGCCTCATCGAAATCAATGGCAAACGAAAACATCGCCCTCGCATAAAGAAAAGCGCATAACAGCGCCTTAAAAATAACCGAACGCATCAAATTTCTTTACCTTCATCATCATGAACGTCGGAGTCGATAGTCCGAAAAGGCTTTGCCTGACGACGATCATGCTCCAGAAAACGCACCAATTCATTCAACGCTTGCTGATACACCCCGCGCTTGAACTCGATGACAGCATCGAGTGGCACCCAGTAGTCATTCCAACGCCACGCGTCAAATTCCGGCTTAGACGTTGCTCGCAGACAAACATCACTATCGCGCCCGACAAGACGGAGCAAAAACCAGATTTGTTTCTGGCCTCTATATGAACCACGCCATTCACGCTTGATCCATTGATTCGGCACTTCGTAACGCAGCCATCCCTTGGTTCGACCGAGGATGCGCACGTGTTCGGGATGCAACCCGACCTCTTCGTGCAGTTCCCGGTACATCGCGTCTTCGGGCGTTTCGCCCCGCTTGATGCCACCTTGTGGAAACTGCCAGGAATGTTCACGTATGCGCTTGCCCCAGAAAACCTCGTTTTTGGCGTTGCAAAGAATGATGCCGACGTTCGGGCGAAAGCCTTCGCGATCGAGCATAGAAATCCTGCTAAAAATATTGGGTTACCCCAATTCTTTCACAAAGGACGTCGATACGCAAAAAAGCGGCAAAGAACAGGCTCCGTGTAAAATTGCCCTTTTGCCACGAATTCAAGAGCACCCCATGCGCACCTCGCAGTTTTTCTTCTCCACCCTCAAGGAAGCCCCGGCCGACGCGGAAGTCATAAGCCAGAAAATGATGCTGCGCGCGGGCTATATCAAACGTGCCGCAGCAGGCATTTACACCTGGATGCCGCTCGGCCTGCGCGTCCTACGCAAGGTTGAAAACGTCGTCCGCGAAGAGATGAATGACGCAGGCGCCTTGGAGCTGTTGATGCCGGCCGTGCAACCCGCGGAACTCTGGCAGGAATCCGGTCGCTGGGAACAGTATGGCCCCGAACTGCTGCGCTTCAAGGACCGTCACCAGCGGGAATTCGTCATTGGCCCGACACACGAGGAAGTGATCACCGATGTCGTGCGTCGTGACGTGAAAAGCTACCGCCAGTTGCCGATCCATCTATACCAGATACAGACCAAGTTCCGCGACGAAATCCGTCCGCGCTTCGGCGTCATGCGTGGTCGTGAATTCCTGATGAAGGATGGCTATTCCTTCCACGCCTCGTTTGATGACCTGAAACGTGAATACGGCAACATGTACGAAACGTACAGTCGGATCTTCACGCGCCTTGGCCTGAAATTCCGCGCCGTCGCCGCCGACACCGGCTCGATTGGCGGCACCGGCTCCCATGAATTCCACGTACTGGCCGACTCCGGCGAAGACGACATCGCCTTCTGTCCTGACTCCGACTACGCCGCCAACGTCGAACTGGCTGAAGCACTGGCACCGGCTACGCAGCGCGCAGCACCTGGCAAAGCCATGGAAAAGATCGCCACGCCGGGTAAGATGGCTTGCGCCGATGTGGCTGCATTTCTTGCGGTCGACCTATGCAAAATCGTCAAATCCATTGCCGTGGTGAGCGAAGAGGAAGACAACAAGACTTTCGCCCTGCTCCTGTTGCGTGGCGACCACGAACTCAATGAAATCAAGGCCAGCAAGATCGCCGCACTGGGCGCCTTCCGCTTTGCCAGCGAAAGCGAAGTCCAGGAGCACCTCGGCTGCATTCCCGGATTTATCGGTCCGGTTGCGGTCGACCGCGAAAAAATTGCGGTTTTTGCCGACCGCAGCGTCGCGGCGATGAGCGACTTCATTTGTGGCGCCAATACGGCTGGCTTCCATCTGACCGGTGTCAATTTCGGTCGCGACCTGCCGGAACCCGAAGTGTTCGACATCCGCAACGTGGTCGCTGGCGATCCGTCGCCGGATGGCAAGGGCAAACTTGAGATTTGCCGCGGCATCGAAGTGGGCCACATTTTCCAGCTCCGTCAGAAATATGCCGAAGCGCTGAATTGCTGCTATCTGGATGAAAACGGCAAAAACCAGATCATGGAAATGGGTTGCTACGGCATTGGCGTTTCGCGCATAGTCGGTTCGGCCATTGAGCAAGGCCACGATGAACGCGGTATCGTTCTCCCGGCAGCGATCGCACCGTTTGCGGTCTGTATCGTGCCAATGGGCTACCACAAGAGCGAAGCGGTGAAAGTCGCGGCAGACGAGTTTTACGCCTGCCTGAAAAAAGCCGGCATCGATGTCGTGCTCGACGACCGCAACGAACGCCCGGGCGTCATGTTTGCCGACATGGAATTGATCGGCATTCCGCACCGCATCGTGATCGGTGAGCGCGGACTGAAAGACGGCCAGTTCGAATACAAGGCTCGGACAGACAGCGAGGCCACCATGCTTGCCCAGGCAGAGGCACTCACCTTCCTGCAAGGAAAACTGTGCGGCAGCTAATTGCCGCACTGCTGTTATGCGGCGCATCGGCAGCATTTGCCGGTGCGCAGCAGTATGAACCGATGTCGGCCAGCGTCCGCGCCGCATTGCATGAAGCGGTATCGGACAGTCGCCCGGCGGTCAGTTCATTCAAGTCATCACTTGAAGCGGCAGACTGGCTGAGCGAAATGTCGCGCCGACTGGAAAAACGCATCCCGAATCGTGACTACCGGATCGACCTGTTGCGTAGCATTCACTACGAAGCCACCCGTGCCGGCCTGGACCCACAACTGGTGCTTGGCCTGATTCAAGTCGAATCGGCCTTTCGTAAATACGCCGTCTCGTCAGTGGGCGCCCGCGGCTACATGCAGGTCATGCCATTTTGGGTCAAAGTGATCGGTCGACCGGAAGACAAGCTATTCGACATGCGCACCAACCTGCGTTATGGCTGCACGATCCTGCGCCATTATCTGGATATCGAAAAGGGTGATCTTTTCCGCGCCCTGGGGCGCTATAACGGCAGCCTCGGCAAGGCGGAGTACCCCAACCTGATCCGTGCCGCCTGGCACAACCACTGGCACTACGAAGCGACGGCCAGTCTGGCCCGAACAGCCAACTGACCGCGCCCGATCAACGTCAACTCAACGTCCCAAGCCGCCCATGCCAGGCATCATGCCCTTCATGCCACGCATCAACTTGCCGATGCCGCCCTTGGAAAATTGCTTCATCATTTTTTGCGTTTGTTCGAACTGATTGAGCAGGCGATTGACTTCCTGCACCTGGACGCCCGCCCCCATCGCAATACGCCGCTTCCGGCTGGCTTTGATCAACTCGGGCTTGGCGCGTTCGGCTGGCGTCATCGAATTGATGATGCCCTCAACCCTGGCAATCATCTTGTTTTCCGCCCCAGCAGGCAATTGACCTGCAGCCTGGGCAAACTGCGCCGGCATTTTGTCCATCAGCGCACTCAAACCACCCATGTTGCGCATCTGACCGATCTGCTCCTTGAAATCGCTAAGATCGAAACCCTTGCCTGACTTCAGTTTCTTGGCGAAGGCGACGGCCTTTTCCTCGTCCAGCCCCTTGCGTGCCTCCTCAATCAGCGAGAGCACATCGCCCATACCGAGAATCCGCGACGCCATACGTTCCGGATGGAAGGCTTCCAGACCGGTGAGCTTTTCCCCCACACCGGCGAACTTGATCGGCTTGCCCGTTACATGGCGAACCGACAACGCCGCACCGCCGCGCGCATCGCCGTCCAGCTTGGTCAGCACCACACCGGTCAAGGGCAACGCCTCGTTGAAGGCCTTGGCGGTATTGACCGCATCCTGACCGAGCATCGCATCAACCACGAACAAGGTCTCGATCGGATTGATGGCTACGTGCAGACGCTTGATTTCGGCCATCATTTCCTCGTCGACCGCAAGACGACCGGCGGTATCGACCAGCAAGACATCATGGTAGTGACGCTTGGCCCAATCGATCGCTGCCTCGGCAATCGCCTCGGGCTTTTCACCGACAGCCGACGGGAAGAAATCAACCCCGGCCTGCCCGGCCACCGATTTCAACTGCTCGATCGCCGCCGGACGGTAAACGTCACAGGACACCACCAAAACCTTTTTCTTGTGGCTTTCCTTGAGAAATTTGGCCAGCTTGCCGACTGTCGTGGTCTTCCCGGCACCTTGCAGGCCGGCCATCAATACAATGGCTGGCGGCTGGGTATTGAAATTGATGCCTTCGTGGGCATCGCCCATGATTTTGGTCAGCTCGGCATGAACAACGCCAATCAGCGCCTGGCCAGGGCTAAGCGAACCGATAACGGCCTCGCCCACCGCCTGTTCCTTGACTGCGGCAATGAAATCCTTGACGACAGGCAAGGCCACATCGGCCTCCAGCAAGGCCATGCGTACTTCACGCAAGGCATCGGCAATATTGGATTCTGTCAGGCGGGCTTCGCCCTTCAGCGTCTTCATGACGCGGGCAAGGCGGGTGGTCAGGTTGTCGAGCATGTCAGATAGGCTTCTAGTAGAATTCGCGAATGGTCGACATTGTAATTCAGCTTCTCCCTCACAGCCTCGCCGCCCTGATTTACGGGGCACTCGGTTTCCATTTCTGGAATACCCGCTGGCGTGACCACGATGAACAATGCATTGCCTGCCCAATGAAAACCTGGGAGCGAATGGCCATTGGCAGCGCCTTGGCAATTCACGCTTACGGTTTGTTCTCGGCGCTTTTGGCCCGGGACGGCATGCACTTTTCCTTTGGGCTCGCCCTATCATTGATGATGTGGCTTGCCGTACTGATTTACTGGCTGGAAAGTTTCATGGCGCGCATGGAAGGCATGCAACCGATGGTTTTGCCACTGGCCGCACTTTGCGCGCTGTTGCCCATCTTTTTCCCTGCAGACCACGTGGTCGCCAATGCCGATGCAACAGGCTTCCAATTCCACTTTCTTGCGGCCATGCTGGCCTACAGCCTGCTCACCTTGGCCGCCCTGCACGCAATTTTCATGGGGTTTACCGAAAACGCCCTGCATCGCCGACTCATCAAGCGTGGCCTGACCAGCCTGCCATCACTGATGGCAATGGAGTCTCTGTTGTTCCGCATGCTGATGCTCGGCTTCATCCTTCTTTCACTGGCCGTTGGCAGTGGCCTGTTGTTTTCCGAATGGATTTTTGGCAAACCGCTGGCACTGGATCATAAAGTCTTTTTCGCCATTGCCTCGTGGTGCATTTTTGCTACGCTGCTGATCGGCCGCCACGTTTGGGGTTGGCGCGGGAAACGCGCCTTGCGTCTGACACTGGCGGGTTTTGCGCTGTTAATTCTGGCATATTTCGGCAGCCGTTTTGTCGTCGAAATCATTCTCGGGCGACTCTGAGGTGAACGATATTCCGATCTCCGTTCAACTGGGCGTGTTGATCGCCCTGCTCGCCATGTCGGCCTTCTTTTCGATGAGCGAAACGGCGATGATGGCAGCAAATCGTTTCCGACTTCGCCATCTAGCCCAAAGTGGCTCTCCCGGGGCGAGAAAAGCCATTGCGTTGCTGGATAAGACAGACAAGATGCTCGGGGTCATCCTGCTTGGCAACAACCTGGTCAATGCGGCAGCCGCAACATTGGTCAGTGTCATCGCCATGGAGTTGTTTGGCGATGAAAAATGGGCACTGGGTGCCAGCACCCTGGTCGTAACTTTCGCCATTCTGGTTTTTTCCGAGATCACGCCCAAGATCATTGGGGCCACTTACGCTGACCGCATCGCACCAATTATTGCCTACGCCCTAACGCCACTCCTGCGCTTCTGCTACCCCATCATCTGGTTTGTTAACCTTTTTGCAGCGGCAATCCTGCGCATGCTTGGCTTGTCTCTTCATCCGTCTGCCGAATCCACCCGCCTCTCCCCGGAAGAGTTACGCAGCCTCGTCCTGGAATCATCCAACGTCATCCCAAAGAAACACCAAGCCATTCTTAACAGCCTTTTCGACCTGAACGAAATCACGGTCGAGCACATGATGACACCGCGCGGCAGCATTGAAATACTGGATATTGAGCAGGAATGGAGTGAAGTCCTGAACCAATTGATGACCAGTCACCACAGTCGCCTACCGGTCTGCCGTGGCTCACTGGACCAGTTGCTCGGCGTTCTCCCGGTTCGCCGTCTGCTGACCGCAATCGGCAGCACCAACTTCAACGAAGCGTCACTGGTGGACGCGCTGCAGCAGCCCTATTACATTCCTGCCGGCACCGCAGTGTTTTCCCAACTGGCCTTTTTCCAGGAAAACCGCCAGCGCATCGGCTTCGTTGTCGACGAGTATGGTGAGATCCTTGGCTTGCTGACACTCGAAGACATCATCGAAGAAATTGTCGGCGACTTTACAACAACCATCCCCGGACTTGATGCCGACCTAGAGTGGCTTGATGATGGAAGCATTGTCGTGGAAGGCTCCCGACAACTGCGGGATCTTAATCGCATGCTCGGTCTCGACTTTCCTCTTACCGGTCCAAAAACGCTCAATGGCCTTATCCTTGAACACTTTCAGGATATTCCGGAGGCGGATGTCAGTCTCAAACTGAATGACGTTGCCGTAGAAATACTGCAAACCCAGGATCGTAGTGTTGTGACCGCACGCCTTTATCGGCCCACTGCGGGCAAAACCCCTGACAACCTTTACAAAGCCACTTCCCGGTAGCATTATCGGGCGATACTCTTGGCAACGGAAATTCACAAATTCGATGGTAGCAACCCCTCAAAACTCTCCGCTTAGCGGCTTGGCGCGCGCCCTGGTCCAAGCTGGCAGATTGAAAGAAGCAGAAGCCGAAGAATTGACGCAGCAAGCACTTGCCGCGAAACTTCCATTGATCGAGCAGATCATTTTAGCCAAAAAAGCAACGGCGACAGAGATTGCCCGCTTTGCGGCAGAAACTTTTGGTTATCCGCTACTTGACCTCGCCGCATTTGATGATGCGCAGATTCCACAGGATGCGATCGACCGCAAACTGATAGCGACACACAAGGTAATCCCACTCAACAAGCGTGGTAATCGGCTATCGGTTGCCGTCGCCGACCCTACCAATTTGCGGGCACTGGATGAAATTCGATTCCAGACTGGACTTACCGTCGACCCGATCGTCGTTGAGCTACCAAAGCTCGCCCCCTTCGTTGCGAAATTTTCGGAATCCAGCGCCGACGCATTAAAGAACCTCACCGATGACGAATTCAATCTGGACTTTCTCGACGAAGAGGCTGCGGCCAAAGTCGACGAAGCAGCGGGGCAGGAGATCGACGATGCTCCCGTCGTCAAGTTCATTCAAAAAATGCTGCTCGACGCCATCAACGATGGTGCATCAGATATCCATTTCGAACCTTATGAAAAGTACTATCGCATTCGCTTTCGCGTAGACGGAATCCTGCGCGAAGTGGCGACACCGCCACTTGCCATCAAGGAAAAAATAGCATCTCGCATCAAGGTAATATCACGTCTGAATATTGCAGAAAAACGCATACCACAAGATGGACGCATGAAACTGGTACTTTCCAAGACCAGAGCCATCGATTTCCGGGTCAGCACCTTGCCGACACTGCAAGGAGAAAAAATCGTACTGCGCATCCTAGATCCCGCATCGGCCACTCTGGGCATCGAAGCGCTAGGATACGAACCAGAACAAAAAGAAGCCCTTCTGGATGCAATCAACCGGCCATACGGCATGGTGCTAGTGACGGGACCAACCGGTTCAGGCAAGACGGTATCGCTTTACACCTGTCTTAATATTCTCAACAAAGACGGCGTCAATATTGCAACGGCAGAAGACCCGGCAGAAATCAATCTCTCCGGCATCAATCAAGTCAATATCGATGATCGGGCCGGATTAACCTTTCCTGTCGCATTAAAAGCCTTCCTCCGTCAGGATCCGGACATCATCATGGTCGGTGAAATTCGTGATCTGGAAACCGCCGAAATTGCCATCAAGGCAGCCCAGACTGGCCATATGGTGCTGTCCACGCTGCACACCAACGACGCCCCTCAGACACTAACCCGCTTGATGAACATGGGCGTCCCGACATTCAACATCGCCTCAAGCATCTTGCTGATTACCGCACAACGCCTGGCCCGTCGCCTGTGTAACTGCAAGCAGCCCATGACTGTGCCCGAAAAAACCTTACTTGATGCCGGATACAAGCCGGAAGACCTGGATGGCTCTTGGACGCTGTATGGCCCGGGCGGCTGCGAACGCTGCAAGGGAAGCGGCTTCAAGGGACGGGTTGGCATCTATCAGGTCATGCCGGTATCCGAAGCCATGCAACGTCTGATCATGAGTGGCGCAACCGCACTGGATTTGGCACAGCAAGCAAAATCTGAAGGCGTCAAGGATCTGCGCGAATCTGGCCTCCTCAAGGTAAGACAGGGCGTCACCTCGCTTGACGAGGTTTTGAGCACAACAAATGCATAAACTGAAGGACCATCTCAATGGCGACCGCTGACAAGGCAAGTAAAGTCAAGGAATTCACCTTCCTGTGGGAGGGGACGAACCGCGAAGGCAAGACAGTTCGTGGTGAGATTCGTGCCGCCTCATCCACCGTCGTAAGCTCCACATTGCGGCGCCAGGGGATTTCCACACAAAAAATCAAGAAGCAGCGGATCGGCAGCGGCAAGAAAATCACCGACAAAGACATCGCGCTTTTCACCCGCCAATTGGCAACCATGATGAAAGCGGGGGTTCCGTTGCTCCAGTCTTTTGACATTGTAGGCCGCGGTCACAGCAATCCAGCCGTTGGAAAACTGCTTCTGGATATCAAAGCCGAAGTCGAGACAGGCAGTTCACTGTCCCAAGCTTTCAAAAAATATCCCCTGTATTTCGATACCCTATTCTGCAATCTGGTTAGCGCCGGAGAACAGGCAGGGATTCTGGACTCGCTCCTTGATCGACTGGCAACCTACAAGGAAAAAATTCTGGCCATCAAGGGCAAAATCAAATCAGCACTGTTCTACCCGATTGCCGTTCTGGTCGTCGCCTTCATCATCACTGCCGTGATCATGATTTTCGTCATACCGGCGTTCAAAGAGGTGTTTACCAGTTTCGGTGCCGACTTGCCGGCCCCCACACTAATCGTCATGGGCATCTCGGACTTCTTCGTTGCTTGGTGGTGGGCCATTTTCGGTTTGATCGGGGGCTGCATCTACGGCTTTTTCGAGGCGTGGAAACGCTCCGAAAAAATGCAGATGGTCATGGACCGACTAATGCTTCGCATGCCTATTTTTGGTGAAATCGTACGAAAATCAGTCATTGCACGATGGACCAGGACCTTGGCTACCATGTTTGCTGCCGGCGTTCCCCTGGTTGAATCGCTGGACTCTGTCGGCGGAGCGGCAGGTAACCACGTATACAAACTGGCAACCCGACAAATCCAGAGCGAGGTTTCCAGCGGTACCAGCCTGACTGCTGCGATGCAGAATGCAAATATTTTTCCGAACATGGTGACCCAGATGGTCGCCATCGGTGAGGAATCCGGCGCCCTTGACTCCATGCTGTCAAAAGTTGCCGATTTCTTCGAAGCCGAAGTGGATGATGCGGTCGACGCGATGTCCAGTCTGATGGAGCCGCTCATCATGGTGGTACTCGGTACGCTGATCGGTGGCATGGTTGTTGCCATGTACTTGCCAATTTTCAAGATTGGCGCGGTGGTCTAATGCTTGCAGAATCACTGCTTGGCACCATTACCGCCGGACTGTTCGGTCTGTGCGTCGGCAGCTTCCTGAATGTTGTCATTTATCGCCTGCCCAAGATGATGGAGCGGGAATGGCGGACACAATGTGCAGAAATACAGGGAGAAGCCACGTCCACCGCAGAAAGCTTTAACCTCGCACAGCCACGCTCACGCTGCCCGAACTGCGGCCATCGGATCACCGCCTTGGAGAACATCCCGCTAATCAGTTATCTGCTGATACTCAAAGGGAAATGTTCAGCCTGCAAGACACCGATCTCGGCTCGCTATCCACTGATAGAGGCTCTGACGGCTGCCCTCTCGGCCTTTGCCATCTGGCACTTCGGACTCAACATGCAGGGCGCAGGTGCGCTGTTGCTGCTCTGGGCACTCATTGCGCTAACTTTCATCGACCTTGATACCCAGTTGCTACCGGATAGCATCACCCTTCCCCTGGTTTGGCTGGGCTTGGCATTCAATCTCCACAACACCTTCACCGACCTTCATACCGCAGTGATTGGTGCCATGGCAGGCTACCTGGCACTTTGGAGCGTGTTCTGGCTTTTCAAGCTGGCAACAGGAAAAGAAGGGATGGGCTACGGTGACTTCAAGTTGCTCGCAGCACTGGGCGCCTGGCTGGGCTGGCAGATGTTGCCGGCCATCATCCTGCTTTCTTCAATAGTGGGTGCCGCCGTCGGCATCACCCTGATTGTTGTTGCCCGCCACGGACGCAACGTGCCGATCCCATTCGGTCCCTATCTTGCAGCAGCCGGTCTGATCACCCTATTCTGGGGAAAGACACTGACGCAGAGCTACCTTGGATTGATCTATTGAAATCCGGTGACTTCAGCCCGATATAGCTAGCTCACTCTCTCGGTTATAATTCAAGGTTTTGGAGGATTCCCATGCCGATTTACGAATATCGCTGCGACTCCTGCGGTTTTCAGAAGGAACACCTGCAGAAAATGAGCGATGCCGTGCTCACCACCTGCCCTTCTTGCGGCAAGGACAGCTACAGCAAACTGTTGTCAGCAGCAGGCTTCCAGTTAAAAGGTAGCGGCTGGTATGCGACAGATTTCAAGGGCGGCAGCAAGCCCGCCACACCACCTCCCTGCCAAACCGGGGAAGGAAGTTGTTCGTCGTGCGTGGCCAACTGATTAAACGCTATTTCATCACGGGGCTCCTGATCTGGGTTCCGCTGGTCATCACCGCTTGGGTTCTGTCAGTCATTGTCAGTGCGCTGGACCAGTCATTGCATCTACTCCCGGAAGTGTTACATCCGCGGAGTCTTTTTGGCTTTTCGATCCCAGGCGTAGGTGCGCTGCTTACCTTGGGAATGATCCTGCTCACCGGCTTGCTGGCGACCAATTTCATTGGCCAAAAACTGGTTGGCTGGTGGGACAAGCTGCTCTCTCGCATTCCAGTCGTCAATTCAGTATACAAAGCCGTCAAACAGGTCTCCGACACACTGTTTGCCCCTAATGGCAATGCGTTTCGCAAAGCACTTCTGGTCCAGTATCCACGCCAGGGCACATGGACCATCGCCTTCCTAACCGGCACGCCGGGTGGCGACATCCGGAACCACCTGACAGGCAACTACGTCAGTGTCTACGTACCGACCACCCCCAACCCAACCTCGGGCTTCTTTCTGATGCTGCCGGCCAGCGACGCCATTGAACTCGACATGACGGTGGACGAAGCCCTCAAATACATCATCTCGATGGGTGTCGTGGCCCCGCCGCCACGCCCTCACATTGTTCATCATACTTAAAAGCAACCTACGGAAAGTTTCATGCGTACTCATTACTGCGGACAACTCAATGCCGCCCTCGACGGGCAGATCGTCACCCTGTGTGGCTGGGCTCACCGTCGTCGCGACCACGGCGGCGTCATCTTCATTGACCTGCGCGACCGTGAGGGTCTGGCACAAATCGTTTGCGACCCGGACCGGGCCGACAGTTTCAAGATTGCTGAATCCGTCCGCAACGAGTTCTGTCTGAAGATCACCGGCAAAGTTCGCCCACGTCCGGCCGGCACGACCAACGCCAACTTGGCCTCCGGCGAAATCGAAATCCTTTGCCATGAAATCGAAGTCCTGAATCCGTCGGTCACGCCACCGTTCCAGCTCGACGAGGAAAACCTCTCCGAGAACGTCCGCCTGACCCATCGCGTCATCGACCTGCGCCGCCCGCAGATGCAGAATAACCTGATGCTGCGCTACAAGACGGCCCGTGCTTTCCGCCGCTTCCTCGACGATGCCGGTTTTGTCGACATCGAAACACCAATGCTGACCAAATCGACCCCGGAAGGCGCTCGCGACTACTTGGTGCCGTCACGCGTTCACCCCGGTCAGTTTTTTGCGTTGCCGCAATCGCCGCAGTTGTTCAAGCAACTGCTGATGGTCGCCGGTTTCGACCGTTACTACCAGATCGTCAAGTGCTTCCGCGATGAAGACCTGCGCGCTGACCGTCAGCCGGAATTCACCCAGGTTGATATCGAAACCTCGTTCATGAGCGAGGCAGAAATCACCGCGCTGATGGAAAAGCTGATCCGCACCGTGTTCAAGGAAGCGATCAACGTCGATCTGCCGGAGTTCCCGCGCATGACCTACGCCGAAGCCATGCACCGCTTCGGCTCGGACAAGCCGGACCTGCGCGTCACGCTCGAACTGACCGAAGTCACCGACGCCTTCAAGGATGTCGCCTTCAAGGTCTTCGCCGGCGTTGCCAACAGCGAAGGCGGCCGTATCGCCGCCATGCGCATTCCGGGCGGCGCCACGCTGACCCGTGGCGAAATCGACGCTTATACCCAATTCGTCGGCATTTACGGCGCCCGTGGTCTGGCCTATATCAAGGTCAATGACGTCACACAGATCAACGAAACCGGTCTGCAATCGCCCATCGTCAAGAACCTGTCGGAAGCCTCGCTGCGCGCCGTCATCGAGCGCACCGGCGCCCAGTCCGGCGACCTGATCTTCTTCGGCGCCGACAAGGCCAAGGTGGTCAACGACGCCCTCGGCGCACTGCGCATCAAGATCGGCCACGAAAAGGGCTTCGTCACCGGCGCCAAGTGGGCGCCGCTGTGGGTCATCGACTTCCCGATGTTCGAATACGACGACGAAAACAAGCGCTGGACCGCCTGCCACCACCCTTTCACCAGCCCGAAGGACGAGCATCTCGACCTGCTGGTGACCGATCCGGGCAAGTGCCTGGCCAAGGCCTACGACCTGGCGCTGAACGGCTGGGAACTGGGCGGCGGCTCGGTGCGTATCCACCGTTCCGACGTGCAGGAAAAGGTCTTCTCGGCCCTCAACATCGGTCCGGAAGAACAGCAGGCCAAGTTCGGCTTCCTGCTCGACGCGCTGAAGTACGGTGCCCCGCCGCACGGCGGCCTGGCCTTCGGCCTGGATCGTATCGTCACGATGATGACCGGTGCCGAGTCGATCCGTGACGTGATCGCCTTCCCGAAGACCCAGCGCGCCCAGTGTTTGCTGACTGATGCACCTTCTGCGGTCGACGAGAAACAATTGCGCGAATTGCACGTTCGTCTGCGCCAGAAGGTCGAGACCCAGGTCGAAGTCGAGCAAGCCAAAGGCGAAAAGGCCTAAGCCATGCGCCAATGGCAGCGCTTCCTGATCGTTTTTTTCCTGGCGATCGGAAGCGCTTTTGCTTTTTTTGGCAGCAAGGCTTCCAGCGACTGGATCGGCGTTGCCGATCTGCCACCGGAAGCGCGCGAAACGCTGGCACTGATCAAACAGGATGGGCCTTTCCCCTACAAGCGGGACGGCATCGTCTTCAATAATTTCGAGAAATTGCTGCCCGCGCAACCCCGTGGGTATTACCGGGAATACACCGTGAAGACGCCAGGACGCAAGGATCGCGGGCCACGGCGCATCGTTGCCGGCAAGCAGCCCGAGTATTACTACACGGAAGACCACTACAAGTCCTTCCGGCGCATCCGGGAGTAGATGAGCATGGACAACACTGCCTTGCCATCCGGCGTATTTCTGTTACCGCCAAACACCACCAGCCATCCGACTTTTACGGTCGACGTCTCGGGAATGACTGAAATCGGTGCCATCCTGGAACGGATTGGTACGGTGCTTCAATTTCCGGATTGGTATGGCGCGAACTTCGATGCACTGATGGACTGCCTGAGCGATCCGGACTGGCAGCCAGGTAGCAGCCCGGTCATTCTTGTCGAAGGTTTGCGCGCCCTCGGCGAATCAAAAGCAGCACAACTGGAAACCCTGCTTGATGTCTTGCGTGCAGCAAGTGACAGCCGCAGCGAGGAAGGCTTGGGCCTGTCCATCCTGATCGATTATCCGGCAACCGGAGTCGCCAACTGGCCGGAAATTGCCAAACCAGCCAAACAACCCGTCTCCGTTCTCGTCGTCATCTACACCCGCAACATGGATGTCCTGCTGCTTGAGCGGGCAGCCCATCCGGATTTGTGGCAATCGGTCACCGGCAGCCGGGAAGGCACGGAAAGCCTGGCTGAAACGGCGCATCGTGAAGTGCTTGAAGAAACCGGCATTGACAGCAGCCAGTACACGCTGACCGACTGGCACATCGAGAATGATTACGAAATCTTCCCGGCCTGGCGCCATCGCTATCCTGCCGGTGTAACGCGCAACAACGAACATGTTTTCGGCCTGCAACTCCCGGACAGGGTCGATATTACGATTGCCCCGGACGAACATCGCGCCTGCTGCTGGCTGCCCTGGCAGGAAGCCGCCGAACGCTGCTTTTCCTGGAGTAATCGTGATGCCATCCGCTTGCTGCCGGCTGTCGCCAAAGCCGACTAAGCCCACACCGGCCGGATCCCGCTCCGACCTTTTTCTTTGTACAATTCGCCGCGATTCCTTCAGGAGCCTGCCATGAGCACCGCAAACCTTACCCCCGGCACCAAGGCCGCCGTTCTGGCCGAAGCACTGCCTTACATCAAGCGTTTCCACGGCAAGACCATCGTCGTCAAATACGGTGGCAATGCGATGACCGACGAACACCTGAAAAACTGCTTCGCGCGCGATGTCGTGCTGCTTGAACTGGTCGGTTTCAACATCGTCGTCGTGCACGGCGGCGGACCGCAGATCGAAAACCTGCTGGCACGCGTCGGCAAAAAGGGCGAGTTCATTCAGGGCATGCGCGTCACCGATGCCGAAACCATGGAAGTCGTCGAAATGGTCCTCGGCGGCCAGGTGAACAAAGACATCGTCAACCTGATCAACCAGCACGGCGGCAAGGCCGTCGGCCTGACCGGCAAGGATGGCAATTTCATTCGCGCCAAGAAGTTGATGCTGGAAAACAAGGACAACCCGGGCGACCTGATCGATGTAGGCCAGGTCGGCGAAATCACCTCGATCGATCCCTCGCTGATCGACCATCTCGACAAGGGTTCCTTCATCCCGGTCATTGCTCCGATCGGGGTTGGCAAGGATGGCGAAACCTACAACATCAATGCCGATGTGGTAGCCGGCAAGATCGCCGAAGTCCTGAAGGCCGAAAAGCTGGTCTTGCTGACCAACACGCCAGGTGTCCTGGACAAGGCGGGCAATCTGATCACCGGCATCACGCCCAAGGAAATCGACGAGATGGTGGCCGATGGCACGCTGTCCGGCGGCATGCTGCCGAAAATCGGCTCGGCCCTCGATGCTGCACGCAATGGCGTCAAGGGCGTGCACATCATCGATGGCCGCGTCGAACACGCGCTGTTGCTGGAAATTCTGACCGACCATGGCGTCGGCACGATGATCAAGTCGCACTAAGCATGCCCGGGGATCGCGTCTGGCTGTTTGACCTCGACAACACACTGCACAACGCGACCCCACACATCTTCCCGCACATCAATCGCTCGATGCGCGAATACATCGAGCGACATCTAGGCGTCGACAAAGACGAGGCCAACCGCATCCGGCAACGCTACTGGACACGCTACGGCGCCACGCTGCTCGGTCTGATCCGCCACCACAACATCGACCCGCATCACTTTCTGTGGGAAACGCATCAATTTCCCGATCTGCAGCGCATGCTGGTCTTTGAAAAGCCGCTGCTGAACGCACTGAAGCGCTTGCCCGGCCGCAAGATCCTTTTTTCCAATGCCCCCCGTCACTACACCAAAGCCATCCTCGACCTGACAGGTCTCGGACAGTGCTTTGCTGCGGTCTACACGGTGGAAAGCCTGAAATTCCAGCCCAAGCCGATGCCCGCCGGTTTCCGTGCCCTGCTCCATGCCGAACGACTCGATCCACGGCATTGCATCATGGTCGAAGACAGCCTGCCCAATCTGGTGACGGCAAAAAAACTCGGCATGCGCACCGTGCTGGTGAGCACCAACTCTCGCCAGCCGCCCTATGTGGACCTGAAGGTTTCCTCGGTCCTGCAACTGCCCCAACGTTGCGGTCGACTATAATTTCGGCATAAAAATCAACGAGAGGGTAAGCTTTCATGGCAAGCAAACCGGGCGAACGTCGCCTGCAGATTCTGCAAACCCTGGCAGAAATGCTGGAAACCCCGAAAGGGGAAAAAATCACCACCGCCGCACTGGCCGCCCGGCTCGAATGCTCCGAAGCTGCGCTCTATCGCCACTTCGCCAGCAAGGCGCAGATGTTTGAAGGACTGATCGAATTCATCGAACAGAGCCTGTTAGGTGTCATCAACCAGATCGGGCGCGAAGAAGAACGCGGATTGCGCCAGGTTGAAATGACACTTGGCCTGCTGCTTAATTTTGCCCAGAAAAATCGCGGCATGACCCGCGTCCTGATCGGCGACGCGCTGGTCAATGAAAACGAGCGCCTGCAAACCCGCATCAATGGTTTGCTCGACAAACTCGAAGCGGCACTGAAGCAATCGCTGCGCATCGCGGCAACTCAGGAAAACCTGAAACCGGACGCCGACTTTGGCGCACTGGCCAACTTGCTGCGCTGCTACGTGGTCGGCCGCTGGGAACAGTACGCCCGCTCGGGGTTCAGCCGCGAACCGCTCTCCCTCTGGCCGCAACAGTGGCCTATGCTTTACCTGGCCTGCCTGTCGCAAGCCGCGACCACGTAAACGAACAAGGGCGGCCAAGGAGCCGCCCTTTTGCCATGTGCCGTACGGCAATCAAGCTTGCAAATATTCGGCCGCATCCAGTGCGAAATAGGTCAGGATGCCGTCCGCACCAGCCCGCTTGAAGGCCAGCAGGCTCTCCAGCACACAGGCTTTTTCATCCAGCCAACCGTTCTGCGCCGCCGCCTTCAGCATCGCGTACTCGCCACTCACCTGATAGGCGTAGGTCGGCACCTTGAACTCATCCTTAACCCGCCGCACGATATCCAGATACGGCATACCCGGCTTGACCATGACCATGTCGGCGCCTTCGGCAATATCCAGGGCGACTTCCCGCAAGGCTTCATCGGTATTGGCCGGATCCATCTGGTAGGTATATTTGTTGCCCTTGCCAAGATTACCCGCCGAGCCGACCGCATCGCGGAATGGCCCGTAAAAGCTCGACGCGTATTTGGCGGAATAAGCCAGGATGCGCGTATAGATCAGACCCGCCGCTTCCAGTTCCGCCCGCAGACGGCCAACCCGTCCATCCATCATGTCCGACGGCGCCACCACGTCGGCACCTGCGGTCGCGTGGCACAAGGCCTGGCGGGCCAGCACATCCAGCGTCTCGTCATTGAGCACATAACCGTTTGCATCGATCAGACCATCCTGACCATGACTGGTATAGGGGTCGAGAGCGACATCGGTTATCACCCCCAGCTCGGGAAACTCACGCTTCAGCGCACGCACGGTACGCGGGACAAGACCGTTCGGGTTATAGGCCTCTTCCGCCGCCAGCGACTTCTGCGCCGCATCGATCACCGGGAACAGCGCCAGTGCAGGGATGCCCAGCTTGACCGCCCGTTCGGCCGTTTTCAGCAGCACATCCAGCGACTGGCGCTCGACGCCAGGCATCGACGAAATTTTTTCGCTGCGATTTTCGCCTTCAAGCACGAAAACCGGGTAGATGAAGTCGTTGACCGTAAGAACGGACTCACGCATCAAGCGGCGCGAAAAATCATCGCGCCGCATCCGGCGCATGCGGGTACCGGGAAAAATGCCATCACGCATCGTCATGCTCTAACCTCGAAAAAATTGTAAAAATTTATGGCGAAACGCGGAACTTCCATTGGCTCGACACGTCAGAGCAAACAGATGGCACGCGCTATCTCCCGCTTCACCTCCCTGAGCGGGTGCCTTGACTACGTTGAGGCATTTTGGCCCCCGGACTCCCCTTATCCGGGGGCCCTTTGTTTTCCTTGACCGGCTTTTCCGGTTTAGCGATATCGAGCCAGCCGGACAGCACAGCCTCGGCATCCTCGACACCGGTTTTCTTCAAGCTGGAGAAAAGCTGCACGGAATACAGCGCGGCATCACCCCAGGTGGCAATCTCGGCCTTGACCGACTGGAAGACCTTGGTTTGTTCCTGACGGCTGAGCTTGTCGGCCTTCGACAACAAAATATGAATCGGCCGACCGGTCGGTCGAAACCAGTCGATCAGTCGCAAGTCGAGGTCGGTAAATGGACGCCGCACATCCATGATGACTACCAGACCAGCCAGTTGCTGCCGCTTGCTCAGGTAAGGCCCGATCAGCCCCTCCCACTGCGAGCGGATTTCCTCTGGCGCCTTGGCGTAACCGTAGCCGGGAAGGTCGACGAAATATTTTCCATCGGCCAACGTAAAGTAATTCAGATGCTGGGTACGGCCCGGCGTCTTGCTGACAAAAGCCAGGCGAACCCGCCCAGCCAAGGTATTGATTGCCGAAGATTTACCCGCATTGGAGCGCCCGGCAAAGGCAACTTCGCAAATGGAATCCGGGGGTAGATCGCGCAGATGGGCGACGGTTGTATGAAAAACCGCCTTCTGGAACAGAGGCATAAAAAACGCGGATAACCCGCCTAGGTAAAGGGGAACTGATATAGAATAACAGGTTTGTGACTTCCGTTCCGGCCAAAGCGCCCACCTACGCGCATTAGGAGTTCGAAAAATGATCCGTACCGCGGCAATGGCAATTCTGTTTGCCACCAGTGTTCTCTCTCACGCTTCCGAGCAAGCTTCGGCCAAGGCCGATCCTGCCAAGGGCAAAATTGTTGCTGAATCCATCTGTGTCGCCTGTCACGGCGCTGACGGGAACAGCATGACTTCGGCCAATCCGCACCTGGCCGGTCAGATCGAACCCTACATCTACAAGCAACTGAGCAACTTCAAGGCAGCCGACGGCAAGCCGGCAGCACGCGACAACGCCATCATGGCGGGCATGGTTGCCGCCCTGAGCGATGAAGACATGAGAAATGTCGCCGCCTGGTTTGCCAGCCAGAAGCTAAAGCCGGAAACAGCCAAGGATGAAACCAAGATTGCTCTGGGCAAGAAACTCTGGCGCCAAGGCGACTTCAAGAAGGGCGTCCCAGCCTGCGCAGGCTGCCACGGCCCGGCCGGTGCAGGTCTGCCCGCACAATACCCGCGTC
Organism: Azonexus sp.; assembly: GCF_030824335.1. Taxonomy (GTDB): domain Bacteria; phylum Pseudomonadota; class Gammaproteobacteria; order Burkholderiales; family Rhodocyclaceae; genus Azonexus. The sequence goes on along the minus strand of NZ_JAVBXX010000016.1, from coordinate 35,308 downwards.
TTGCTGGTCAGTTTGCCGAATACACAGAAGCCCAGTTGAAGGCTTTCCGTATCGGCGCACGCGCCAACGATCCGGAACAAATGATGCGGATGATTGCCGCAAAGCTGTCCGACGTTGAAATTCAGGCTGTTGCTGAATACGCTGCCGGCCTGCGCTGATTCGCTACAGCATCCCCAAAAAGGCAGCCCGGCGGGCTGCCTTTTGTTTGTCTGCGCATTATTGATACACGCGAATATCGGGTTTTCTTGTCGAGCCTCCGCACTGAGTTTAGACTGAACGCACATAAACCAACAACGAAGAGGCAAACCATGAAAACACTCAAGCAACTACTTGCCGACAAACCGACAAACCTGGCCACGACAACGCCCGACGATACGGTTTATCACGCTTTGTGCATCATGGCCGAGCACAATGTCGGGGCGCTTCTGGTTCTTGAGGGCGAACAACTGGTCGGCATTTTTTCCGAACGGGACTACGCGCGAAAGCAGATTCGCAACCAACGTTCGTCGAAGGAAACACCGGTTCGTGACCTGATGAGCGCCCGCGTTGCCTACGTCAGCCTGAACACATCGCTGGAAGAGTGCATGTCACTGATGACCGAGAAACGTTTCCGCCACCTGCCCGTCCTTGATGAACAGGGAAAAGTCTTGGGCATTCTGTCAATTGGCGACTTGGTCAAGGAAACAATCAGTGCCCAGCAATTTCTGATCGAAGAACTCGAACGTTACATCTCTGGATAACATGAACACACTAGGCAGCGTCCATTTCCGTATTCTTGAAGATATCGCCCGCGATCTTTCCGGGGACATCAGTTTTCCAACCTGCATGGATGCTGCCCTGCTTGTCCGCAACACCCTCAAAGACCCGTTTGCCAGCCTCGAACGGGTCGTCAAGGTGATTGGTGTCGACCCGCTGATTTCTAGCAAACTTTTACGCTTGGCCAACTCCGTCAGCTACAACCCTTCGGGCAAAAGTATCAACGACCTGACCACTGCCATCAGCCGCATTGGTTTCGACTCCGTGCGGACCATTTCGCTGGCTGTTGCCATGGAACAGATGCTGAAATCACGCAACCTGGCCAACTATGAAAGCATTTCTCACAACGCCTGGGAACACTCTTTGCACGTTGCCGCGATAGCACGGGTTCTCGCCCGTCGCATCGGTCGCATCAACCCGGACGAAGCGATGCTGGCCGGCCTGGTGCACGATATCGGGATTTTCTACCTGCTCTATCGGGCGACGGAATACGCGGAATACAAGAATGACCGCGCCGCATTGCTCGATTTGCTCGTCGGCTGGCACGAAGGGATTGGCGAAAGCCTTATCTATGCACTTGGTCTGCCAGAACGCATTGCTGAAGCCGTGCGCGATCATGACAGTCTGCAAAATGTCGAGACACCTTGCACGATACGTGACGTCCTCTATTTTGCCAATTTGCTTGCCGGCTGCGACAACGAATGGACCGCACGCAAATATACGCCGGAAGAACAGGAATTGATGGATGCCGACCGGGCCCGCTACCAAGATCTGGTTGAAGAGGCCGAAGAGGATATTGCCGAGCTGCGTAGCGCGCTCAACGTTTCAAGCTAAGGCAACACAGCGGTTCGCCAGCGGCCGCAAAACAACAGACACATGACAGACAAAAACACCGCACTCAAACTGCTCAAGCCTTTCCTTTTCCTGATCTGCCTGCTCCCTATCGGCTGGCTTGCCCATACGCTATCAGGCCAACCCCAGGACGAAAAGCTTGTCGAAGCCGTGCAGCGCTGGACCGGCATCTGGACGCTAAACTTCCTGTTGGTGACGCTGTGCATTTCACCACTTCGGGCAATCACAGGGCAACACTGGCTGATCCGCTTGCGCCGGATGCTCGGCTTGTTCACTTTTGCATACGGTGTACTGCATTTTCTTTGTTTCATCGGCCTGGACCACGCTTTCTCGGTCGACGCGATTGCCCGCGATGTTATAAAACATCCTTACACCAGCATCGGCTTTGCCGCATTCGTACTCCTGATTCCATTGGCCGCAACATCAAACCAATGGGCATTGCGCCGACTGGGTGGAAGAAAATGGCAGGAACTCCATCGAACCATCTATCTCATTGCAATTTTGGGGTGTGTGCATTACCTATGGCTAAGCCAGGCAGCCGAACGGTCGCTGATATGGCCACTAACCTACTCTGCCGGACTGGCAATTCTGCTGTGGTGGCGCCATCAGGATCGCCAACGCAAGGCAATCCCGGTAGCGCAATACCCGATAGCCAAGCCTCTGAAGTTTTTCAGCAAGCGCCCGGATTAAGTACGCGCGCTAACCTTTGCGCGGCCAATCAACGTGGATTACCGCGCGACCGTCCGCTATCTGTCGCGCCTCCGGCTTCCAGGCATGACCGTAAATGATCTCAAAGGTCGCCGGCAGCTTGCCATCCCGACGCAAGGCTTCATAGCCCTCCCGCACGGCGGCTAGACGCCCACGCCCGGTCAAACCATGGCGCCGGGCCTTCATGGCACAACTTGAGCCTGCCGCACGCAAATCACCAAACAGGGCATCCAGATCGTCATAAGTCAGGGTAATGACTTCCATATCCATCACCGGATCGGAAAAGCCACATTCGATCAGCATATCGCCAAGATCGTGCATGTCGGTAAAGCGCTGCGTATGCGCATAGCCGTCAGCGAAGACTGCGCGAAGTTCCTTGAGCGTATCCGGCCCCAGCGTTGAGAACATCAATAATCCGCCAACCTCCAGGACGCGATGCGCCTCTGCCAGCGCTGGCAACGGATCATCCAGCCAGTGCAACAGCAGATTTGACCAGATTATTGCGGTCGACCGCGATTGCACCGGCAAATGCAGCGCGTCCGCCACGACCCGTGCCGGCACCGACTTGCCCAAACCCAACCAGCGCTGCCAGGCCGGGCGGGGCACTTGCCCTGCTTGCAACATGGGCAAGGAGAGATCAAGACCAATCATCTGCGCTTCGGGATAGCGCTGGCTCAATTGATCGAAACTTCGGCCACGACTGCAACCGAGATCAAGGATTCGCTGCGGCGCCAACTTGACATAGTCGAGGCGCTCCAACATCCGCTGGTCGACTTCCCGAGCAAGAAAATCGCCATTGCCATAGTCCTGCGCGACGCGTGAAAAGCGCCGGGCAACCTGGCGACGGTCGACAAAACCGCCGCCTGTCTGATCTGCGCTCAAACGGCTTTCAGGCCCAGTCGGGCAAACAAGGCGTCGTCGCGATCCACTTCCGGATTGCCCGTCGTCAGCAAATGGTCGCCGTAGAACATCGAATTGGCCCCCGCCAGGAAACACAGCGCCTGCAATTCATCGCTCATTTCCTGACGCCCGGCTGACAAACGAACCCACGAGCCCGGCATGGTGATACGGGCGGCAGCGACCGTCCGGACGAACTCGAAAGGATCGAGACGCGGGTTATCAGCCAGCGGCGTACCCGGGATCGGCACCAGATTATTGATCGGCACGGACTCGGGCGGCACCGGCAGATTGGCCAACTGGACAATCAGTGCGGCGCGGTTCTTGCGCGACTCGCCCATCCCGATAATGCCGCCGGAGCAGACATTGATTCCGGCATCACGCACCTGATCGAGCGTATCCAGACGATCATCGTGGGTGTGCGACTTGATCACCTGACCGTAAAATTCCTTGTCGGTATCCAGGTTATGGTTGTAGTAGTCAAGGCCGGCTTCCTTCAGCTTCTCGGCCTGACCATCCTTGAGCATGCCAAGCGTCACGCAAGTCTGCATGCCCAACGCCTTGACCTCGCGCACCATCTCGAGCACCTTGTCCAGATCGTTGTCCTTCGGACCGCGCCAGGCAGCGCCCATACAGAAGCGAGACGCCCCTTTGTCCTTTGCCGCCTGCGCTGCCGCAACAACCTCGCCAATCGGCATCAGTCGCTCACGGGCCAGATCAGTGTCGTAACGAGCTGACTGCGAGCAATAACTGCAATCCTCCGAACACCCTCCCGTCTTGACAGACAACAACGCTGAGCGCTGAATGGCATTGGCATCAAAATTTTCGCGATGAACTTGCTGGGCGCGAAAAATCAAATCCATCAGCGGCATTTCATAGAGTGCCAGAACAGCCTCGGTTGTCCAGCGACGAACGGGTGCAGATTGGGCACAGGAAGAAGCAGCGGAGAGGGAACTGGCTTGCATGGAAGACCTTGAAAAAAGACTTGAAAAATCAACGGCGAATACCATCGGTAATTATGAATTATCCGAAACGGGGGGCCGGATGTCAATTTTACCCCAGCCAGCGGATTTGCAAGCGCATAGGCAAAACTCACGACCTGCCTGGCTGCCTGGAAGCTGCCTGCTTTGCCTGGCTGACACTGGGACAGAACTGCTGTGCCCAGCCTGCCAGACAGACCTTCCCGGCCAGCCGGAATACACCTGCCCCCAATGCGGCACAAGCACGACGCATGGCGAACGTTGTGGCAGCTGCCTGGTCCAGCCCCCCCACTTTGCCGGCATCACCACGCTTTTTCGCTATGATTTCCCGGTAGACCGCATGATTCATGCGCTGAAATACGGACATCAACTGGTGCTGGCCGAGTGGTTCGCCACCCGCTTGGCAGAAAAGCTCCGCGCGCATGTCTTTGATCGCATCATTCCCTTGCCGCTGCATCCACAGCGCCTTTGCCAACGCGGCTTCAATCAATCAGCCGAAATTGCCCGTACCCTGGAAAAATGCCTGCACATACCGGTCGACCGCAAGAGCCTGCAACGGCGTAACGCAACGCTGCCGCAAGCCAGTTTGCCGCTCAAGGAACGCTACAGCAATGTCCGTGGCGCCTTTGAGTGCCAAGAAGACCTGAGCGGCCTGCGCGTCCTTTTGATCGACGATGTCATGACTACTGGCGCCACCGCCAACGAATGCAGCCGCATTCTTGCCCTGCACGGTGCGCAACTGATCCATGTTGGCATCGTGGCACGCGCCCAGAAAGCGTGAATCCATGTTTTAATCGGCAGCTTTCCAGCCTGAAACCCTGCCGTGTTCGCCGTCGTCCTATACCAGCCCGAAATCCCGCCCAATACCGGCAATATCATCCGCATGTGCGCCAATACCGGCGCTGAACTTCATCTGGTCGAACCACTCGGTTTTGACCTCAGCGACAAACAGTTGCGCCGAGCCGGACTGGATTATCACGAATACGCCAAAGTCGTTCGTCATCCGGACTGGGCCGCCTGCCTCGCAGCACTATCACCTCGGCGCATGTTTGCCATGACGACCAAGGGCAGCCGCAATCTTTTTACGGTCAACTTCAAAGCAGACGATGTTTTTGTTTTCGGTCAGGAAACCGCCGGACTACCCGCCGAGGTACGCGATTCATTTGCGCCGGAATACCGGCTGCGCCTGCCCATGCAAGCAGGACAACGCAGTCTGAACCTGTCAAATGCTGCAGCCGTCACAGTCTTTGAGGCCTGGCGCCAGACCGGCTTTGGCAATGCTGCCTGACAGCTTAAGAAGCTCTTGTCACACGGGCAACGATCAGACCGCTTCTTCCTTCGGGTCACGTGCCATCAATTGTTCAAGTGCCTGACGGGCACTGAGACGGCCATCAAGCACTGCGGCCACGGCGCTACTGATCGGCATCTCGATGCCCAACTCCCGGGCCAGACGGTCCGTTTCACGTGCGGTATAGACCCCCTCCGCCACGTGTCCGAGTTCTTCGAGTATCTGCGGCAACAATTTGCCTTCGGCCAGCGCCAGACCAACACGGCGATTACGCGACAAGTCACCGGTACAGGTCAGAATCAGATCGCCCATGCCGGCCAAACCCATGAAGGTTTCGCGCTGAGCGCCCAAGGCCACGCCCAGGCGGGCAATCTCGGCCAGTCCCCGCGTCATCAGCGCCGCCCGCGAATTCAGGCCCAAACCAAGCCCATCGCAAACACCGGTCGCGATGGCCAGCACATTCTTTACCGCCCCCCCAACCTCGACACCAACCAGGTCATCATTGGCATAAATACGCAAGCGGGTGGCATGCAAAGAGCGGGCTGCCTCACGGGCGAATGCTGGATTATTCGCAGCCAGGGCCACGGCAGTTGGTTGTCCCGAGGCGACCTCCTCGGCAAAGCTCGGACCGGACAGCGCGCCGAATACAGCATCGGCGCCCAGAATGTCACCGACCACCTGATGCGCCAACTTACCGGACCCCGCCTCAAAACCCTTGCAGACCCAGAGCAGGGGCACCCGACAGGCAACTGCCTTCAGGTGTTCGACAGTCGGCCGCAAACCAGCAATTGGCGTTGCGATAATGAGCAACTCCGCACCGGCAACGGCCAGCGCAAAATCGGTTTCAACACGAACACTGTCCGGTAAACGATAGCCAGGGAAAAACCGTTTATTTTCCCGACTATTTTGTAAGTCGACCGCAACATCCGCCTCACGCGACCACAGGGTGACGTCATTACCTTTGGCAAAGGCAATGGATAGCGCAGTGCCCCAGGCACCCGCCCCCAAAAGCGTCAGTTTCATAAGCCCCAGACCTGCGTCGACCGCACGAAGCCAGTCGCGCCATCGCGATGGCGCGCCTTCACCCAACCTGTAGTACCCGGACCGAGATATTCCAGCACGACCCACTTGTCCAAGCGACCGACAAGCGGTGCATCAGCTTGCTCCGCCTGGCGCAACTCGCCAGTCGCTGCTGTAACAATCAAGGTTCGCCCTTCTGCCAACTGAGCGGCTTCGATCCAGGCCAGCGTACCTTCGGCATCGCGCACCTTGAGCCAGCCCTCAAGCCTGACCACAACTTCAACCGGTGTTTGCGCCTTGATCAGATAAAGCTTTTTTGCCTTCTGCGATGGGGCGTCATAGAGGATGGCTGCAGGAACGGCCACCGAACGGTAATCCACCGCCATCACCGAGGCAGAAAAACTCAAGGACAACGCAGCAAGAAGCAGTCGACACTTCATCGGATTACTGGAGCGAAGCCCCGGCAGCTTCCTGCTGCTCTTGCATGCGCTGCATGTACATCGATTCGAAGTTGACCGGCTGCAGCACGATCGGCTGGAAGCCGGCACGAGTCACTGCGTCTGAAACGGCTTCGCGGGCGTAGGGGAACAGAACATTCGGGCAGGCAATGGCGACCAGCGGCTCAAGTTGCTCTTCGGGAACATTGACGATACGGAAAATACCCGCCTGGCCGACTTCAACCAGAAACACCGTTTTTTCACCAATCTTGGCAGTCACCGTCACTGTCAGCACGACTTCGTAGACACCTTCACCGACACCACGGCCGGAAGTGTTGAGCTGAACACCGACTTGCGGCGCTTCCTGTTCCAGGAAAATTTCCGGGGAATTCGGCACTTCTACCGACAGATCCTTGACGTAAAGCTTCTCGATGCCGAAAACCGGCTGCTGTTCGTTCTGTTCCATGTTTCGCTTTCTGATAAGTAATAGTTTCAGGCTTCGCCAGCCAGCAGGGGCAAGAGTTTACCGGCCGAGTCGAGCGCATAGAGGTCGTCACAACCACCGACATGCGTCTCACCGACAAAAATCTGCGGCACGGTGCGCCGTCCGGTTTTTTGCATCATTTCATCGCGGCGCTCGGGATCAAGATCCACCCGAACCTCCTCGATAGCCGTTACGCCACGCGCTGAAAGCAACTGCTTGGCGCGAATGCAATACGGGCAAACAGCCGTGGTGTACATCAACACAGCTTGCGTCATTTTTTACGTCCGGTCTTGCTAAGGGGATAACTCGCACCAACCCAGGCATCCAGGCCGCCGGCCAGATTGTACAAACTCTCAAAACCGTTCTTTTTCAATGCACTGCATGCCTGATTGGAGCGCATGCCGGCAGCACAGCAGACGATGACTGGCTTGGCCTTGAATTTTTCGAGCTCGGACAAACGCTCAGCCAATTTGCCGACCGGGATGTTGATCGCAGCAGAAATATGGCCGGCGGCAAACTCCCCCGGTTCACGTACATCGATCACCTGCGCGTCTTCACGATTGATCAACAGGGTTGCCTCTGCCGGGCTGACCTGACGGCCAACTGGGCGGAAAACCAGAGGCCACAACAAACCCAGACCGCTGACCACAACGATCCCGACAAGCAAAATATTCTGATTGATAAAGTCCATCGGCATTACTTAATTCTCCACACCACAAAAAACTTCGCGCATCATGCCGACGAGCTGCAGGGTGCGCTGATCGCCCACCCGATAAAAAACACGATTGGCATCCTTGCGCGTCAGCAGAACACCTTTTTCACGCAGAATGGCCAGATGTTGGGAAATATTGCTCTGCGAGGTCCCTACCGCTTCCACAATCTCTTGTACACACGCCTCCTGATCGCCGACGACACAAAGAATCTTCAGGCGCAACGGATGGGCGATCGCCTTCAGCGCGCGCGCGGCCAATTCGATGTGTTCCTGCTTGTCGATCAAGCTGAAGGAAGGAGCGTCCAAGATAAAACCTCTGTTTGGTTGAACGGTTGATTATAGAATAAGCCTCGCAATTCCAAGAACTCATTCAAGAATTTCCCTGATGCCCCAGCCCCCAACAAGCAAGACTTCCGGTCCCTTCGTGCCGGCCCGAAGACTGCTTCCGCGCCTGTTTTTGCTTATTGCGCTGGCCATCAGCGGCCAACCGGTGCATGCCCGCCCCGCTGCAAGCAGCGCACCCGATGTGGCAGAAAAACGCGCCGATCTCGATGAATTGCGCAATCGTATCGAAGGCTTGCGCAAGGAACTGAGCGCCAGCGAAGGCACCCGCGCGGACGCCAGCGACCGCCTGCGCGAATCGGAACGCCAGATATCCCGGCTGCAACAAAAACTCCATGAGCTCGGACAGCAGCGAGGAAACTTGCAACGCCGACTGGAAACACTGGAAGCGCAATCCCATGAGCTCGGCAAAACGCTGTTGCAGCAACAAGCGCAACTGGAAAAGCTGCTCTATCGGCAATACCTGCGCGGCAACCCCGACTCCCTCCACCTCCTGCTGAATGGCAACGACCCCAACCAGATGGCGCGCGACTTGCACTACTTATCCGCCATCGCTGCCACGCGAGCCGAGCTAATGGGTGAAGTCAGCGCAACCATCGCGCAGAAAAAAGCGTTGGCAGCCGACACAAGGGAACGCACCGACGAACTCAGTGGCGTTGAAACCGAACAGAAAAAGCATCACGCCGAACTGGAAAAGCAGCGCCAGGAACGCAAAGCCTTGCACGCTGAACTATCGAACAAGGTGCGTGCCCAACGGCAGGAGATTGGCTCGCTACAACGCGATGAAAAACGCATGAGCCAACTGGTCGACCGCCTGTCCAAAATCCTGGCTCAACAAGCCGCTGCGCGCGCCGCCGAGGATATTCGACGGCGCCAGGCGGCACAAGCCGCGGCAGAAGCAGCACGGCGCAACGAAAAAACAGAAAAATCGCAAGCGCGCAACGAGCCACCGAAAGAACGCAGCGAACCGCCAGCACGCCACCAGGCTGAAGCCGAGAACCGTTACGAGCCAGCGGCGAACAACGGCAGCTTTGCCCGGCAAAAAGGCAAGCTGCGCTTACCGACACGCGGCACGGTGGTCGGTCGTTTTGGCGGCAGCCGCGAAGGCGGTGGCCAATGGCGCGGTCTGTTCATCCGCGCCGGCAGCGGCAGCGAGGTCAAGGCGGTAGCCAGTGGCCGCGTCGTGTTTTCCGAATGGATGCGTGGTTTTGGCAATCTGCTGATCATTGACCACGGCGATGCCTACCTGTCGATTTATGGCAACAATGAATCCTTGCTCAAACAAGTCGGGCAAGCAGTCAGTGGTGGCGAAACCATTGCCAGCGTCGGCAATACCGGAGGCAATCAAGAATCCGGTTTATACTTTGAAATCCGCCACAAAGGGCAACCGATCGACCCCCTGTCTTGGGCCAGTCTGAAATGAGCAAAATCAAAACTCTTAGTCTCACCGTCGGCAGTTTTATCGCTGGCGCCCTGATCACCCTGCAACTGCCGGCCTTCGCCGACAAGGACGTCAAGCCTGGCTTGCCGATCGAGGACTTGCGCACTTTTGCCGAGGTCTACAGCGCCATCAAACAGGGCTATGTCGAGCCGGTTGAAGACAAGAAAATGATCTCCAATGCCATCTCCGGCATGCTGTCCAACCTCGACCCGCACTCCGCCTATCTGGATGCCGATGCCTTCAAGGATCTGCAGGTTGGCACCCAGGGTGAATTCGGCGGTCTCGGCATCGAAGTCGGCATGGAAGACGGCCTGGTCAAAGTTGTCTCACCGATCGAGGACACCCCGGCCTACCGCGCTGGCGTCAAGGCTGGCGACCTGATCTTCAAGCTCGACGAAACACCGGTCAAGGGCTTGAGCCTGTCCGATGCCGTCAAGAAAATGCGCGGCAAGCCCAAGACTTCGATCAAGCTGGGCATCCTGCGCAAGGGTGAAACCAAGCCGCTCGAAATCACATTGGTGCGCGAAGTCATCAAGGTGCAGAGCGTCAAGTCGAAAATTATCGAACCCGGCTACGGCTGGGTGCGCATCACCCAATTCCAGGAAACCACCATCCCCGATCTGGCCAAGCACCTGAACAACCTTTACAAGGATGGCGAACTGAAAGGCTTGGTCCTTGATCTGCGCAATGACCCGGGCGGTTTGCTGCATGGGGCAATCGGTGTATCGGCAGCATTCCTGCCGCCTGATGTGAAGATCGTATCGACCGATGGCCGCACCGAAGATGCCAAGCAGGAATTCCTCGCCCGCCCGCGCGACTACCTGCGCGGCACCCGCGAAGATCCGTTGCGCACTTTGCCAACCGGCGTCAAAAAAGTCGCAATGGTTGTTTTGGTCAACGGCGGCTCGGCATCGGCTTCGGAAATTGTCGCCGGCGCCCTGCAAGACCACAAACGTGCAGCGGTTGTCGGTACACAAACCTTCGGCAAGGGCTCCGTTCAGTCGGTCCTTCCGCTGCCCGGCAACACTGCCATCAAACTGACCACGGCACGTTACTACACACCGGAAGGCCGCTCCATTCAGGCCAAGGGAATCACGCCGGACATCATCGTCGAAGAAAGCGCCAACGGCGCGGGCAACGCCCCACGTATCCGTGAAGCGGACCTTGAGCGCCACCTGGAAAACAAGCGGGAAACCGAAAGCCAGAAACCGGTGGATACCAAGACACCGCAAAAGCCAACCACCAAGAATGGCAAGGACGCAAAAGATAGCGATGATGAGATGCCGGCCCGGCTGGAATATGCCAGCAAGGAGGATTACCAGTTCCAGCAGGCACTGAACATCCTCAAAGGCTTGCAGATCATGCAAAGCAAAACGAAATAGGCATTCTCATCGGGAGGGATGATGAACCCAGACCTCAAGAAAAAACGCGAAATCCTGTTCTCAAAGTTCCCGCCCGGGCAGGTGCCCGAGGCGGCGGATGATTTGCAGCACATGGAAGAACTCAGTGTCGAACCCAAGTATGAGAAGCGTGCGCTGGATGTCGCTTACAACCTTCAGCAACACACACTGGAAGAACTGGAAGAACACTTGGTCGACAAGGGATTTCATCTCGACAATACCCTGATGAGCAAGCTGACCCGTGCCCTGATCCATTACGTCGAAGACACCCAGTTGCACAATCTGGGCGTACCGGAAAAGCTTATCAAACCGTCAGCCCAGGAAGCCTATGTGCAAGCCTGGGAGCAACGACCGCACGGCGACCACGACGATACGCCGCCGGAGTGGCGCGAGTACAAGTGACCGACGAGCAGTTACTGCGCTACAGCCGCCACATCCTGCTCGACGCACTGGGCATCGAAGGCCAGCAACGCATCCTCGACACGCATGCGCTGATCATCGGCGCCGGCGGCCTGGGCTCGCCGGCCGCGCTCTACCTCGCCTCGGCCGGCATTGGCCGGATCACGGTGGTCGATGACGACGTCGTCGACCTGACCAACCTGCAGCGCCAGATCATTCACACCGAAGCCCGCGTCGGCATGGCCAAGGCCGCATCGGCCCAGGTTGCACTGGCCGCGATCAATCCTGCGGTCGACGTCGTTCCGGTGCAAAAAACGCTGGCCGGCGCCGAACTCGATGCCTTGGTTGCCAGCGCCGACATCGTCCTCGACTGCACCGACAACTTTGCCACCCGGCACGCCATCAATCGGGCCTGCGCGCATCACCGCAAACCGCTGGTGTCCGGCGCCGCCATCCGCTTCGACGGCCAGGTCAGCGTCTACGACCTGCGCCGCGACGATGCGCCGTGCTATCACTGCCTGTTCCCCGAGGGTGAGGATGTCGAGGAAGTCCGCTGCGCCGTGATGGGCGTGTTCGCACCGCTGACCGGCATCGTCGGCACGATGCAGGCAGCCGAGGCGCTGAAGCTGGCGGCCGGCATCGGTGAATCGTTGAGCGGCCGCTTGCTGCTGCTCGATGCATTGAACATGGAATGGCGCACGGTGAAATTCCGGCAGGACGCCGACTGCGCGGTTTGCGGCCCTAACTCGGCCGGGCGATCAGGCGAATATCCGGGCCAATCTGGCGCACATCACGAATCTGCAACGCCTGCTTGCCGGCCAGCGTAGTCAGCGCCGGCAGGCCGAACAGGCCATTGGCGTCGTCACCGATCAGGCACGGCGCGAAGTAGAACAGAAACTCATCGACCAGCCCTTCGCGCAACAACGAGCCATTGAGCTTGCAGCCGGCTTCGGCGTGAACTTCATTGATGCCGCGCCGCCCGAGTTCTTGCATCAATCCGGGCAGATCGACCTTGCTCTGCGAATTCGGCAGAAAAACGATTTCTGCACCGGTCGACCGCAATATTTCAGCCTTTTCCGGATTGTCGACGGCCGCGGCGATCAACACCGGGCCAGCTTGCAGAACTTTCGCCGTCGCCGGCGTCTCCAGCCGGCTGTCGACGACCACCCGCAGCGGCTGGCGCGTCGTCTCGACCTCGCGCACCGTCAGGCTCGGGTCGTCGTCGCGCACCGTGCCGTAGCCCGTCAGGATGGCGCATGCCCGCGCCCGCCAGCGATGGCCATCGCGCCGGGCGTCCGGCCCGGTGATCCACTGGCTGACGCCGTTGTTCAGCGCCGTCTTGCCATCCAGACTGGCCGCCGCCTTCAGGCGCAACCAGGGACGACCGCGGGTCATGCGCGAGACAAAGCCGATGTTCAGTTCGCGCGCCTCGTTTTCGAGCACGCCGCTCGCCGTCTCGATGCCGGCCGCCTGCAACATGGCCAGGCCTTTGCCGGCAACCAGCGGGTTCGGATCGGTCATCGCCGCGATCACACGGGAAACGCCAGCCGCGATCAGCGCTTCGGCGCAGGGCGGCGTACGGCCGTAATGACTGCAGGGTTCCAGCGTGACATAGGCCGTTGCGCCCCGCGCCCGCTCACCGGCAGCCTTCAGCGCATGGACTTCGGCATGCGGCTCGCCGGCCTTTGCGTGCCAGCCTTCGCCAACGATTTCACCAGCCTGAACCAGTACGCAACCGACGCGAGGATTGGGTGAAGTCGTCCACAACCCCCGCTCGGCCAGTTGCAGCGCACGCGCCATCAGCCGATAGTCGTCGGCGGTGAAACTCATTTTTTCCGCGGCGTACTGGCGGGAGAAACTTCGCGAATCGCCTTGGAAAAGGCGTCGACGTCCTCGAAATTGCGATAGACCGAGGCAAAGCGGATGTAGGCGACCTTGTCGAGCTTCTTCAACTCGCGCATCACCAATTCGCCCAGTTGCTGCGTGCTGATTTCGCGCTCGCCGGCGGTCAGTAGCCTTTCTTCGATATCGGCGACCGCGGCATCGACCGACTCGATCGATACCGGCCGCTTGCGCAAGGCCAGTTCCAGGCTGGCACGCAGCTTGGAACGGCTGAAGTCGGCGCGCAGGCCGTTCTTCTTGACCACCTGCGGCAGCTGGATTTCGGCCCGCTCGTAGGTGGTGAAACGCTTGTCGCAGGCACTGCACTTTCTGCGGCGGCGAACAATATCGCCTTCATCGGAAACCCGGGTATCGACGACCCCGGTTTCGTCATTGCCGCAGAAAGGGCATTTCATCGCGGCTTATTTTCCGTAAACCGGGAAACGCTTGCACAGTTCGGCAGCCTTGGCGCGCACCGTTGCCGCCACGGCTTCATCGTTCGGCGCATCGAGCACGTCGGCGATCAAGTGGGCAACCTGCTCGGCTTCGATCTCGGTGAAACCGCGCGTCGTCATCGCCGGCGAACCGATGCGGATGCCGGAGGTGACGAAAGGCTTCTGCGGGTCGTTCGGGATGCCGTTCTTGTTGACGGTGATGTGGGCACGACCCAGTGCGGCCTCGGCTTCCTTGCCGGTGATGTTCTTGGAACGCAGGTCGACCAGGAAGACATGGCTTTCGGTGCGCCCGGAAACGATGCGCAGGCCACGCTCTTCACCCAGCACGCGAGCCATGACACGGGCGTTCATGATCACCTGTTCCTGGTAGTTCCGGAATTCCGGCGATGCGGCTTCCTTGAAGGCGACGGCCTTGGCGGCGATCACGTGCATCAGCGGACCACCCTGCAGGCCGGGGAAGATGGCGGAATTGATCGCCTTCTCGTGCTCGGCCTTCATCAGCACGACGCCGCCGCGCGGACCGCGCAGCGTCTTGTGCGTGGTCGTGGTGACGACATCGGCGAAGGGCACCGGGTTCGGGTAGAAACCGGCGGCGATCAGGCCGGCGTAGTGGGCCATGTCCACCCAGAAGATGGCGCCGACTTCCTTGGCGATCTTGGCGAAGCGCTCGAAATCGATGCGCAGCGCGTAGGCCGAGGCACCGGCGACGATCAGGCGCGGCTTGTGTTCGCGGGCCAGCGCTTCCATCTTGTCGTAGTCGATTTCTTCCTTTTCGTTCAGGCCGTAGGAGACGACGTTGAACCACTTGCCGGACATGTTCAGCGGCATGCCGTGGGTCAGGTGACCGCCTTCGGCCAGGCTCATGCCCATGATCGTGTCGCCCGGCTTGCAGAAGGCCATCAGCACGGCCTGGTTGGCCTGCGAACCGGAGTTCGGCTGGACGTTGGCGGCATCGGCGCCGAACAGCGACTTGATGCGGTCGATGGCGATCTGCTCTGCGACATCGACGTGCTCGCAGCCACCGTAGTAACGCTTGCCCGGATAACCTTCGGCGTACTTGTTGGTGAGCTGGGAGCCTTGCGCTTCCATCACGGCGTTGCTCACGTAGTTTTCGGACGCGATCAGTTCAATATGGTCTTCCTGACGCTGGACTTCGGCCTCGATGGCCTGCCAGAGTTCGGGATCAACTTTTGCCAGGGTATCTTGCGCAGAAAACATGGGGGAATGCCTCAAGCCGTTGAAAAGGGCAGGAATTTTATCACGAAGGCAGTTCGTCCAGCGCACCGTCTGCCAGATGTGCGGTTTCGCCCCAGGTTTCCACGGTCCACCGGCCGTCGACCGTGGAAATCCAGTTAATGCCTGCGTTCGGAATCAGGAAATCGCGCGGCATTTCGAGCGGATTGCCGCGCACAAAGCGATTGATCACATCCAGCACGCCACCATGAACCACAACCACAATTTGCTGTCCACGATGCCGCCCAGCCAGCTCAAGCAGTTGATTGGTCACCCGTGCAAACATGACTTTCAGGCTTTCGCCATGCTCAAAATCATAATCGGCATTACGCCCTTCAAAGGCGGCATAGCCAGCAGGAAACGTCGCCTCGGCCTCGGCGTAGGTCAGGCCTTCAAAAACGCCGTAACGTCGTTCACGCATCGCCGGAACGGCACGCGGCGCGAGGCCCAATACCAGGCCAATCGCCTCTGCGGTACGCCACGCGCGCTTGAGGTCGCTGCTGTAAAGCGCGACAATACCGGCTGTTTTCAGCCATCGGCCTGCTGCCTCGGCCTGACGTACACCGGTTTCATTCAGACCGATGTCGATCTGACCCTGGATGCGACGTGCGGCATTCCATTCGGTCTCACCATGACGCACCAGACAGATGCGCGTGGGCACACTGGTCGGGGTTTCCAGCATGTTGCCTCCAGAAGATTCGAGTACATTGTGGGTAGCGGTGAACGTCACCAGATTCCGGCCACAGCAGAAGCCGGGAATTCTATCAACGGAGGAGAATTTTCGTGACCTTATTACTCAAGCTTTCACAGTTGATCGACTGGCTGAACGAACGCGTCGGCAAAGGCGCTTTCTGGCTGGTCCTGATCATGACCGTGATCAGTGCCGGCAACGCAACCGTACGTTTCACCGTCGACTACAGCTCCAACGGTCTGCTGGAAATCCAGTGGTACCTGTTTGCTGCCATCTTTCTGCTGTGCGCTCCGTACACGCTGCAGAAGAACGAGCATGTCCGCATCGACGTACTATCTGGCAAGTTATCACCACGCGGTCTCGCCATCATCGACATCATCGGCACGCTGTTTTTTCTGTTGCCAATGGTTATCGCTGTCCTCTGGCTGTCGCTGCCGCTGATCGCGGAATCCTACAAAATCAATGAAATGTCGGCCAACGCTGGCGGCCTGATCCGCTGGCCAGTAAAAATTCTGTTGCCGATCGGCTTCACACTACTCGCGCTGCAGGGCATCTCCGAACTGATCAAGCGCCTCGCCTTCCTGGCCGGCATGATTGAAGACCCCAACGCCAAGAAGAAAGAACCCACCCCCGAAGAACAACTGGCCGCCGCCATCGCTGCAGCCAAAGCCCAGGAGGCAAAATAATGGAATGGGTCATCGCCAACATGGCGCCGCTGATGTTCGGCGCCCTCGTCGCCTTCCTGTTGTTCGGCTATCCGGTCGCCTTTGCACTGGCCGCCAACGGTATTGTTTTCGGACTGATCGGCATTGAACTCGGCTTATTGCAGCCGGCACTATTTCAGGCACTACCCGAGCGCATCTTCGGCATCATGGCCAACGACACATTGCTGGCCATCCCCTTCTTTACCTTCATGGGGCTGATCCTTGAACGATCCGGCATGGCCGAAGACCTGCTCGACACCATCGGGCAACTCTTTGGCCCGATTCGCGGCGGTCTGGCCTACGCAGTGATTTTCGTCGGCGCACTGCTCGCCGCAACGACCGGCGTGGTGGCCGCCTCGGTGATCTCGATGGGACTGATCTCGCTGCCCATCATGCTGCGCTATGGCTACGACAAACGCCTCGCCACCGGGGTTATTGCCGCCTCCGGCACCTTGGCCCAGATCATCCCGCCATCGCTGGTGCTGATCATCATGGCCGACCAACTCGGTCGTTCGGTCGGCGACATGTACGAAGGCGCGATGATCCCCGGCCTCGTCCTGACCGGCCTTTACTTTGGCTACGTCGCCCTGATCACAATCATCAAGCCAGACGCAGCCCCGGCCTTGCCGCCGGAAGCCCGCAGCTTGCGCGGTCTCAAGCTGATGACCCGCGCCCTGACCTCGCTGGTTCCGCCGCTGATCCTGATTTTCCTGGTCCTCGGTACGATCTTCCTCGGTATCGCAACACCGACCGAAGGTGGTGCAATGGGTGCAGCCGGTGCACTGATCCTGGCCATCAGCCGCAAGCGCCTGTCCTGGAAGCTGATGAAGCAGGCAATGGAAACCACCGGCAAGCTGTCCTCCTTCGTGGTTTTCATCCTGGTCGGCTCCACGGTCTTCGGCCTGACCTTCCGTGCCGTCAACGGCGACCTGTGGGTCGAGCATCTGCTGCTGTCGCTCCCTGGTGGCGAAGTCGGCTTCCTGATCGTGGTCAACATCATGGTCTTCCTGCTGGCCTTCTTCCTCGACTTCTTCGAACTCGCCTTCATCATCGTGCCCCTGCTGGCTCCGGTAGCAGACAAGCTGGGGATCGACCTGGTCTGGTTCGGTGTGCTGCTGGCGGTCAACATGCAAACCTCCTTCATGCATCCCCCATTCGGATTCGCGCTGTTCTACCTGCGCTCGGTTGCCCCGGCAGCCATCAAGACCACGGACATTTACTGGGGCGCCATTCCGTTTGTCTGCATCCAGATCATCATGGTCGCCCTGATCATCCTGTTCCCGAACATCGTCAGCTACGGCGATCCGGCGCAGAAGGAAATGCAGCGCATGGAACGTGAAGGCACCGCCCCCGTCATCAATCTGGACACCTTGATTCCGCAGGGTGACGATGGCGAGGAAACAAAGGGCGATGGAGAACTCCTGAAGGGCCTGCAAAGCAACGACAACTAAGAAGCTAGCTCAACACATCCGGAAAACGGGGCCATCACCGGCCCCGTTTTTTTGGCCAAAAAAAAACCCGCGAAACTCGCGGGTTTCTGCTGCCGAGGTACGAACTTACTTGCGTGACTGCAGGAAACGGTCCATTCGCATTTCAGCGACACTGAACCAGGCATTCTGCGTCTTGCGATACTTTTCCCACTCCGTGTAAATCTTCTTGAATGCCGGATTCTTGGCCGACTCATCGGCATACACCTGTTGAGTCACCTTGTAGGCCGCATTCAGGATTTCATCGGAGAATGCCTGAAGCTTGACGCCATTCTGCAACAACTTGGAAAGTGCGATCGGGTTCTTGTGATCGTACTCAGCCATCATCGTCACATTGGCCTCGTAAGCAGCCGCCTGGAAGGCTTCCTGGTATTCCTTCGGCAACTTGTCCCACTCCTTCTTGTTAACGAAGAAGTGAATGGCCGGACCAGATTCCCAGAAACCCGGGTAGTAGTAGTTCTTGGCTACCTTGTAGAAACCGAGCTTTTCGTCATCGAACGGACCGACCCACTCGGCCGCATCAATGGTGCCTTTTTCCAGCGCCGGATAGATATCGCCACCGGCAATCTGCTGCGGCACAACGCCGAGTTCGGAGAAGACCGTGCCACCAAGACCGGCGATACGCATCTTTACCCCCTTGAGATCGGCCACGGTCTTTACTGGCTTGCGCCACCAACCGCCCATCTGGGTACCGGTATTACCGCCGGCAAAGGAGACCACATTGTAGTTGGCGTAAAAATCATCCAGCAGCTTCTGACCGCCACCGTAGTAAATCCAGGCGTTCTGCTGACGGGCATTCATGCCGAAAGGCACTGCCGTACCAAACCCGAAGGTCTTGTCCTTGCCCACGTAATAGTAGGAGCAGGTATGGCACATTTCGACCGTACCTTGCTGCACAGCATCCAGTGCCTGCAGGCCGGGGACGATTTCACCGCCAGGAAAGACACGAATATCGAACTTGCCACCGGTCATCGCACGCAAGCGGTTGGCCAGAACGTCAGCACCGCCGTAAATCGTATCCAGGCTCTTCGGGAAGCTTGAAGTCAGCCGCCACTTGATATTGGGCAGTGACTGAGCAATGGCCGGAGCTGCGACGGTAGCCGCAGCACCAGCGACGGCGCCCAGCGAAGCTTTTTTCAGAAAATCACGACGTTGCATCTTGTGTCTCCTTCTTGTGTGTTTGGAACATCGGGGGTTGTAGCGAGCTTATTGTAGCTGAGCAACCGAGGATGAGAAATGCCGAAAAAGCCCTGCCGCTTCACTCACTCCCCGGCAATGATCATGCGGTCGATCAGGATGGAGCCGGTCTGCTTCGTACCCCGGATCTGCACATCATTACCGACCGCCAGAATGCCGGCAAACATGTCGCGCAGATTGCCAGCAATAGTGATTTCCTCGACCGGATGCACGATCTTGCCGTTTTCCACCCAGAAGCCTGCGGCGCCACGCGAATAGTCACCGGTCACGTAATTGACTCCGTGACCAAGCATTTCGGTGAGCAGCAGACCGCGGCCCATTCTGGCCAGCATACCTTCAAAATCCAGGTCGCCCGGTTCGATGATCAGGTTGTGGCTGCCGCCGGCATTGGCCGTCGTCTGCATACCCAGCTTGCGCGCCGTGTAGGTGGACAGGAAGTAACGTTGCAACACCCCGCCGACCACGACATCGCTATCGCGCGTTGCCACGCCATCGCTATCAAACGATGCGCTGCCCAGGCCGCAGGGAATATGGGGGCGCTCGCTGATCTTGACGAAATCCGGCATGATTTTCTTGCCCAAGTGATCGAGCAGGAACGACGCCTTGCGATACAGCGCGCCACCGCTCGCCGCATGCACCAAACTGCCGAGCAGACCTGCGGCCAGCGGCGCCTCGAACAGTACCGGGAATTCGCCAGTCTTGACCTTGCGCCCACCGAGGCGTGCTACTGCACGCTCGGCCGCCATTCGGCCGACGCTTTCCGGACTCTCCAGTCGACTTGCATTCCGGTGCGTGGTGTACCAGTCGTCGCGCTGCATCTGCTCGCGCTCGCCAGCGATCACCGAGGCCGAAATGTAATGGCGCGAGGTCGGATAGCCGCCCATGAAACCCAGGCTGTTGGCGGAAACGAAATGCGCCTGCTGCGTCGAAACCGTCGCCCCTTCGGAATTATCGATCAGCGGACTACTATCAAAAGCCGCCTGTTCGCAACGTTGGGCGATTTCGATTGAGTCTTCCACGGTCAACGCCCATGGATGATACAAATCCAGATCGGGACAATCCTTCGCCATCAGCCCGGCCTCGGCCAGACCGGCACAATCGTCTTCGGCGGTGAAGCGAGCAATGTTCAGCGCCGCTTCGACCGTCTCGCGCAAAGCCTGTGCCGAGAAGTCGGAGGTGCTGGCGTACCCCTTGCGTTGGCCGGCATAGACGGTGATACCGATACCCTTGTCGCGATTGAACTCGATCGTCTCGACCTCATCGCAGCGCACCGTGACCGACTGACCGAAGCCTTCGGATACATCAACCTCGCAGGCAGTCGCTCCCTTGGCTCGGGCATGTGTCAGGACATCCTCGGCGAGTTGTTGCAGCGCAGGGAAAGCGTAGGAAAAAGCGGCGGTCTCGGGCATGGAAGCGGCGTCGTTTGGGGGAAAAGTCGCTATCATAGCAGCCCGCCATTGCCGTACCGGATGCACGCCATGCAAGAAGAAGACTTTACCGAAGACGACCGCCG
The DNA here is from genome assembly GCF_030824335.1 of Azonexus sp. Taxonomy (GTDB): domain Bacteria; phylum Pseudomonadota; class Gammaproteobacteria; order Burkholderiales; family Rhodocyclaceae; genus Azonexus. The sequence continues at coordinate 14,431 of NZ_JAVBXX010000016.1, read as the reverse complement.
TCCTTCCAAAACCAAGAAGAAGGAGGCGATGCACGAGCTGCGCGACCTCGGTGCGGAGTTGGTCGAACTTTCCGTCAGCCAATTAAAGCGCATCAACCTGCCGGAAACACTGCTCAGTGCCGTGCGCGAAGCCCAGAAAATCACCGCACACGGGGCGCGACGCCGGCAAATGCAGTACATCGGCAAGCTGATGCGCGGCGTTGACGACGAACCGATCCGCGCCGGCCTCGCCCTGCTGCGTGGCGAATCATCGGCCGAAATTGCCCGCATGCACCGCCTGGAACGTTTCCGGGTTCGCTTGATGGAAGATGAAAGTGTGCTGACCGAAATCGCCAACCAGTGGCCCGGTGTCGATATCCAGCACCTGCGCCAGTTGCGGCGCAATGCATTGAAGGAGCAGGAAGGCAACAAGCCCCCGAAGAGCTTCCGCGCCATTTTCCAGATTTTGAAGGAACTCGACGCCACGCCGACGGCAGAGGCTGACGCGGCGACCGATGAGGCGGCAGATGAGTGATATCGGCAACGTGCTACGCATCGGCCTCGTTTCAATCAGCGACCGCGCGTCAACCGGCGTCTATGAAGACAAAGGCATTCCAGCCCTGCATGAATGGTTGACCGCAGCACTGAGCAGCCCGTGGCAAGCGGAAACCCGGCTGATTGCCGATGATCGCGAAAGTATTGAAAAAGCCCTCATCGAGCTGGTTGACCGCAATAATTGCCACTTGGTATTGACCACTGGCGGTACCGGCCCAGCCCTGCGCGACGTCACGCCGGAAGCCACGCTGGCAGTGGCCGACAAGGAAATGCCGGGTTTCGGCGAAGAAATGCGCCGGATCAGCCTGAATTTCGTACCGACCGCCATCCTATCGCGCCAGGTTGCGGTAATTCGCAAGCAGGCCCTGATCATCAATTTGCCGGGCCAGCCGAAGTCGATTCGGGAAACGCTGGAAGGCGTCCGCAATGCCGACGGCAGCGTGGCTCACGTCGGCATTTTTGCGGCGGTTCCTTATTGCATCGACCTGATCGGCGGCCCTTACGCCGAAACGAATGCCGACGTGATCAAGGCATTTCGCCCCAAATCGGCAATCAAACCGCCGACACAGGCAAACTGACCCGCGTCAGACGGCTCGACTCAACCCGCCTCAGCTCAACACCCGATAGCGGGCCAGTTCATAATCGGCGGTCTGCTCGACCAGCAGTACAGGCTCAAGCACCACCCGACGCCCGTCCTGCTGGTATTCGAGGGAATCGCGCGGATCAAAGGTGTATTGCGGCAGGATGGCGCGCACCTCACCCGGCGCATTTCCTTCGAGCAGCAACAAGGATGGAATCCCCGCCACGGCCGCATAGCTGGAGGCCATTTTAGGCTTCAACTCAACAGCCTGAACCAGACGGGCCAGCGTTTCGATCCCGACATGCGCCTCGGTAACAGACTCCCGGCGATAGCGTCGCACACAGCCGAGCAACCAGTTATCGCCGCCTTCCGGCTGAATTGCCAGCAAGGCACCGACCTTCAGCCATTCGCCGGGAATATCGTTAAGCAAGGCACCAAACCCGCCCCGGCTGACATTCTCTACCACCCAGCTTTCAATCTGCAGGCCCGCCGGTCGACCGCCGAACTCACCGGAAAAAACAACGAATGCATTGATCAGCCCATTGAGCACCGACATCCGGTGTTTGACCCGATGCCGGTCGTGCCGGCGCTGTGGCGGCACGGGCGCCAGGTAAGCGCATAGATGGCGCAAGACCGGGATCAGGGTCCGCGCCGGAAACTCCCCATTGAGTTTGATATCGGCCGGCAGCTCAAGGCCCTGCTCGAGCCCTCGCAAAACTTCCTGCATGGCGGCATGCGCGCGCCCCGGTCGGAAAAAGCGCAGCGATGGCGTCGCAACGGCCGGCATTTTCGCCAAACGCTGCGGCGGCTGCGGCAAAGACAAGTCGGCCCAATAAACGCAATCGTGCTCGGCCAGCAAAGGAAACTCGAATAGGCCGAGAAAGTGATTGATAAAGCGTTCGGCAATTTCAATTTCGAGCGGCAGCAGGCTGTCCATCGAAGCCGCCTGGAAGACCATGACTTTCTGATACTCGCGAATCGCCGAACTGCCACCGAGCAAGCCACCCAGGCTAACCGGCCGATCTGCCACGCCAGCCGCCTCGGCGACGAGTAGCACCCGCCCCAGACGCTGCCAAATATCCCCGGGCATCGGCCCGTAATGAAATTGCTCCCATTTGACGACAGCCCGCAACGCCGCAATCAGGCGCGTACTCAGCGCCGGCAAGGTGTTCCGTTTGAAATCGGCGGTCACACCCAAACCGAGCAGGCCATCCAGCGCCCGCTCGTACACGCTGGACAGCAAACGCCAGAGTCCGCCATTGATCAGCCATAGACGCTTCTCTTCAGCCTTCGACAAGCGCAAGGTCTGCAAATAATCCCGTGCCAGTCGCCGCAAATGCGCGCCAGCCGCATCTTCCAGTTGCCGTCCGGTCTCGAACAAGCGCTCGACGGGAAAATCATCGGCGGCCAGCAAGGACTCAAGCCAACCGGCAATTTCATCCAGCGCCTTGAAAGCATTGTCTTTCGGCAGTTCACTAATAATCCTCTGCAACTCTCGAGAGTCCGCAAGCGGGTGGCCGACCTTCTTCTCGAACAGCCCTCCCAGATTAGCCATCTTGTTCAGCAACTCGTTCTCCTCGGAATCTCTCAGCCGGTCTGGCACCAAACACGGCCAGCATATCGGCACCGGTCGCCCATTCTATGCCACTCGCGAGGGCAGCGAAAACCCGTCGGGAACGTTAGAATGCCGAAAATCACTTCATAAATGAACAATAGCCATGCAGCAATACCTCGCCCTGATGCGTCACGTTCTGGAAAATGGTCAGGACAAATCGGACCGTACCGGTACCGGCACCCGTTCGGTATTCGGCTGGCAGATGCGCTTCGACCTGGCACAGGGCTTTCCGGTATTGACCAGCAAGAAACTGCATTTGAAATCGATCATTCACGAATTACTGTGGTTTTTGCAGGGCGATACCAATATCGCTTACCTGCAACAGAACGGCGTCAAGATATGGGACGAATGGGCTGACGAGCAAGGCGATCTCGGCCCGGTTTACGGCAAGCAATGGCGCCGCTGGGAAACGCCGGATGGTCGCCTGATCGACCAGATCAGCCAGTTGGTGCATAGCCTGAAACACAATCCCGACTCGCGTCGGCATATCGTTTCCGCCTGGAATCCCGGCGATGTGGACAGCATGGCCTTGCCGCCCTGCCATTGCCTGTTCCAGTTCTACGTTTCTCCGGCCAGCCACCCGGATGAACCGCGTAAGCTTTCCTGCCAGTTGTACCAGCGTAGCGCCGACATTTTCCTCGGTGTACCGTTCAACATCGCTTCCTATGCCTTGCTGACCCTGATGCTGGCCCAGGTCTGCGGTTATCGTGCGGGCGAATTTGTGCACACTTTCGGCGATGCGCACCTGTACTCGAACCACTTCGAACAAACGCGCCTCCAGCTGACGCGTGAGCTACGCCCCTTGCCGTCAATGTGGATCAATCCTGCGGTCGACGACATTTTTGCCTTCAAATTCGAGGATTTCCGTCTCGATGGCTACGACCCGCATCCGCATATCGCGGCACCGGTTGCTGTTTAAACATGCAGCGCCTAACCGAAACCAAGGCCTGGCAAGCACTGGATACGCACGCCAAAGAAATCCGACCGCAACATCTGCGCCAGTTGTTTGCCGAAGACGACGAACGCTTCACCCGTTTCTCACTGACGCACGAGCAGTTGCTGCTTGACTTCTCCAAGCAGCGCATCACCGCCACCACCCTTGATCTGCTCCGCCAGCTTGCGGCGCAAGCCGACTGGCAAGGTTGGATCGCGCGCATGCGCCAGGGCGAGGCGATCAATCACACAGAAGGCCGGGCCGTCGGTCACTGCAGACTGCGCGCCGGCGAACAGGCCCCCGAAGAAGTCCGCCAGGTGCTGGTACGCATGGCCGATTTCTGCGAACGCATTCACAGCGGACAATACCGTGGCTACACCGGTGAGCGCATCACCGACATCGTCAGCCTGGGCATTGGCGGCTCCGACCTTGGCCCGCGCATGGCCGTCCATGCGCTGGCTGCGTTTCAGCAGGCCGACCTGCGCGTACACTTCGTCTCCAATCTGGACAGCGCCGACCTGGCCGGCACCCTGACCCACCTGAACCCGCGCACCACGCTGTTCGTCGTTGCCAGCAAGACTTTCACCACGCTGGAAACACTGACCAATGCCGAAACGGCACGCAACTGGCTATTGGCCGCCGCAGGCCGGCACAGTGCCATCAGCCAGCACTTTGTTGCCGCCTCGAGCAATCTGGCAGCGACCAGTGCCTTCGGCATCGCACCAGAAAACGTTTTCGCCTTCAGCGACTGGGTCGGCGGACGGTTTTCGCTCTGGTCGTCGATCGGCCTGCCCATCGCACTGGCCATCGGCTTTCGCCACTTCGAGCAGTTGCTGGCCGGCGCACGAAACATGGACGAGCATTTTTTCTCCGCACCGGCTGAAAGCAACCTGCCACTGACGCTGGCCCTGCTCGGCTTGTGGAACACCAACTTCCTGAATGCCCACAGCCACGGCATTTTCCCCTACAGCCATTCGCTCGGCCTGTTGCCGGCCCATCTCCAGCAACTCGAAATGGAAAGCAACGGCAAGCGTATCGACCGTAACGGCCTGGCGGTCGACTACGCCACCAATCCGGTTTTGTGGGGAGAACCCGGCACCAACGGCCAGCACTCCTTTTTCCAGTTGCTGCATCAGGGCAGCGCACTGGTCGCTTGCGATTTCATTGCCCTGGCCCGCTCGGATTTCCCGCTGCCCGGCCACCATAGCGGCCTGCTGGCCAATTGCCTGGCCCAGTCCTCGGCCCTGGCCTTCGGCCAGACGGCCGACGAAGCGCGGGCCAGCGGCATCGAGACTGCGCTACTGCCTTACCGGACCTTTCCCGGCAACCAGCCATCGACCACCATCATCCTGCCCAAACTGACGCCATTTACCCTTGGTCAATTGCTCGCACTGTATGAGCACAAAGTTTTCTGCCTCGGCGTGCTGTGGAATCTCAATGCCTTCGATCAGTGGGGTGTCGAGCTCGGCAAGCAATTGGCCAGCCGGCTGGCGCCGATCCTGCGCGGCGAGCGTCAGGACAATACGCTGGACGACTCGACACGCGGCCTGATTACGCACTTACGTCAATTCCGGAGTTGAGCATGCCTGAAATCATCCTGATTGCTGCCGTTGCCAAAAATGGTGTCATCGGCAAGGACAACCGCTTGCTGTGGAACATTCCTGAAGACATGGCGCATTTCAAGGCCTTGACCGCCGGGCAAGCCGTGCTGATGGGACGAAAAACCTGGGAATCGCTGCCACCACGTTTTCGCCCCTTGCCCGGTCGGCGCAATATCGTGATCAGCCGGCAGGCCGACTACGTCGCCCCCGGCGCAGAAATCGCAAGCTCGCTGGAAAATGCGCTTGTTTTAGCGTCGACCGCAACAAACGACCTATCAGCCGCCAATTCGGCCAATATCTTCATCATCGGCGGCGCCGAAATTTACGCTCAGGCCATCGCACTGGCCGACCGCCTGGAAATCACCGAAGTCGACCTCGCCCCCGAGGGCGACACGTGGTTTCCCGAGATTTCTGCGGTCGACTGGACAATAGCGCAAAAAAACACCCCGTCCAGCAGCAGCGGAACGGGGTTTTCTTTTGTCAGCTGGCGGCGTCGCCAGCAAGCTTAAATCAGCGGACGCAATCGACGTAATAACGCCCGTCGGTCCCCTTGACCAGACCATGCACATCGGTCTCGAAGCCAGGGAAGGCGGCGTTGAACTCGCGGGCAAACTTCAGATAGCTGCAAATGGTCTGATTGAAACGCTCGCCAGGAATCAATAGCGGAATACCCGGTGGATAAGGCGTCAGCAGCACGGCGGTAACGCGGCCCTCCAGTTCGTCGACCGGCACGCGCTCGATATCGCGATGCGCCATTTTGGCGAACGCATCGGCCGGACGCATCGCCGGCACCATGTCCGACAGGTACATCTCGGTGGTCAGGCGGGCCACATCGTTTTTCTTGTACACCCCATGAATCTGCGTACACAGGTCGCGCAGGCCGATCCGCTCGTAACGCGGATTTTTCTGCACGAACTCGGGCAGCACTTTCCACAGCGGGTGGTTCTTGGCGTAATCGTCCTTGAACTGCTGCAGAGCAGTGACCAGCGAGTTCCAGCGGCCCTTCGTGATGCCGATGGTGAACATGATGAAGAAGCTGTACAGGCCGCACTTTTCGACGATAACGCCGTGCTCGGCCAGATATTTGGTAACGATGGCCGCCGGGATACCGATGTCGTCGGCAAAATCGCCATCAACATCGAGCCCCGGTGTAATGATCGTCGCCTTGATCGGGTCGAGCATGTTGAAGCCGTCGGCCAGGTTGTTGAAGCCATGCCAGCGCTCACCCGGCTTCAACATCCAGGCGTCGCGCTCCTCGATGCCCTCTTCGGACAGGTCATCCGGCCCCCAGACTTTGAACCACCAGTCGGCGCCCCACTCCTCGTCCACCTTGCGCATGGCACGACGAAAATCCAGCGCCTCGGCAATCGATTCCTCGACCAGCGCGGTGCCGGCGGGTTCTTCCATCATCGCCGCCGCCACGTCGCATGACGCGATGATCGAGTACTGCGGCGAGGTCGAGGTGTGCATCAGGTAAGCCTCGTTGAAGATGTCGCGGTCAAGCTGGTTGTTCTCGGCATCCTGCACCAGGATTTGCGATGCCTGGCTCAAACCAGCCAGCAGCTTGTGCGTGGATTGCGTCGAGAAAACCATCGACTCCTTGCAGCGCGGCCGATCAGCACCGATGGCGTGGTAATCGCCGTAAAAGTCATGGAAGGCGGCATGCGGCAGCCAGGCTTCGTCGAAGTGCAGCGTATCGATCTTGCCATCCAGCTCAGCCTTGATGTCCTCGACGTTGTACAGAATGCCGTCGTAAGTCGACTGGGTGATGGTCAAGACACGCGGCTTGGCGCTCTTGTCGATGATGAACGGGTTGGCGGCAATCTTTTTCTGGATGTTTTCCCAGAGGAATTCCGATTTCGGGATCGGCCCGATGATGCCGAAGTTGTTGCGCGTCGGCATCAGGAAGACCGGGATCGCGCCGGTCATCATGATCGCGTGCAGGATGGACTTGTGGCAGTTGCGGTCGACCACGACGATGTCGCCCGGCGCGACGGTCGAGTGCCAGACGATCTTGTTCGAGGTCGAGGTGCCGTTGGTGACGAAATACAGATGATCGGCATTGAAGATGCGCGCCGCATTGCGTTCGGAGGCAGCCACCGGGCCGGTATGATCGAGCAGTTGGCCGAGTTCCTCAACGGCGTTGCAGACGTCGGCGCGCAGCATGTTTTCGCCGAAGAACTGGTGGAACATCTGGCCGACCGGCGACTTCAGGAAAGCGACGCCGCCCGAATGGCCTGGGCAGTGCCAGGAGTAGGAACCGTCGGCGGCGTAATGGACCAGCGCCCGGAAGAACGGCGGCGGCAATGAATCGAGATAAGCGTTGGCTTCGCGCTTGATGTTGCGCGCGATGAATTCCGGCGTGTCCTCGTGCATGTGGATGAAGCCATGCAATTCGCGCAGGATGTCGTTCGGGATATGTCGCGAGGTCCGCGTTTCGCCATGCAGGAAGATCGGAATCTCGGCATTCTTGTGGCGGATTTCGCTCACGAAGGCACGCAGTTCAGCCAAGGTTTCTTCCGGCTCCAGCGCCAGTTCCTCATCGTCGATCGACAGGATGAAGGTGGAAGCGCGCGATTGCTGCTGGGCGAATGAGGTCAGGTCGCCGTAGCTGGTGACGCCCAGCACTTCCAGTCCCTCTTTTTGCATGGCGTCGGCCAAGGCACGAATACCCAGTCCCGAAGCATTCTCGGAACGGAAGTCTTCATCGATGATGATGACCGGAAAATGAAAGCGCATGGTGTTATCCCTGAAAGACGGCGACCCGCCGCAGCGGGTCGAAGAATAAGACGGTTTTGTTACAAGCTGGCGTCAGATTTTCGGCAAGGTCACACCGACCTGGCCCTGATACTTGCCGCCTCTGTCCTTGTACGAGGTTTCGCAAACTTCGTCGGACTCGAAGAACAACACCTGTGCACAACCTTCGCCAGCGTAAATCTTGGCCGGCAGCGGGGTGGTGTTGGAAAACTCGAGCGTCACGTAACCTTCCCATTCCGGCTCGAACGGCGTCACATTGACGATGATGCCGCAGCGCGCATAGGTCGATTTGCCCAGACAGACGGTCAGCACCGAGCGCGGAATGCGGAAATATTCCATGGTCCGGGCCAGCGCGAACGAATTCGGCGGAATGATGCAAACGTCGGATTCGATCTCGACGAAGGACTTGGGATCGAAATTCTTCGGGTCCACCACCGTCGAGTTGATGTTCGTGAACACCTTGAATTCGCGGGCGCAGCGGATGTCGTAACCGTAGCTCGAGGTGCCGTAGGAAACGATCTTCTGGCCGTTGGCCTCGCGCACCAGCTCCGGCGAGAACGGCTCGATCATGCCGTGCTCCTGGGCCATGCGGCGTATCCACTTGTCTGATTTGATGGTCATTTTTCCCTGCTGCGGTCGACAAAAACAAAGGCGGGATTTTACCCGCCTTTGTTGCCCTGCATGTCGACAAAAATCAGGTGTTCTGCACGACGATGTTGGGGAATTTCGAGCTCATGTCCTTGGCCTTCTCGGCGACCTTGACGGCCACCCGGCGGGCGATCTTGCGATAGATTTCCGCCGACGGCGAATCCGGTGCACCAACCACGGTCGGCTTGCCGCCATCGGCCATCTGACGGATGGCCATTTCGAGTGGCAGACTGCCGAGAAATTCGACGTCGTAATCCTTGCACATCTGCTCGCCGCCGCCTTCGCCGAAAATATGTTCGGCATGACCGCAATTCGAACAAACATGGATGCTCATGTTTTCCACGATACCGAGAATGGGAATATTCACTTTCTCGAACATTTTCAGCCCCTTGCGCGCATCGATCAGCGCGATGTCCTGCGGCGTCGTGACCACCACGGCGCCGGTGACCGGCACTTTCTGGGCCAGCGACAACTGGGTATCTCCGGTACCCGGCGGCATGTCGACGATCAGGTAATCCACGTCATGCCAGTTGGTCTGGTGCAGCAACTGGTCCAGCGCCTGCACCACCATCGGACCACGCCAGACCATCGGCGTTTCGACATCGACCATGAAACCGATGGAATTGGCCTGCACGCCGTAAGCCACCAGCGGCTCCATGCTCTTGCCATCCTTCGACTCCGGCTCGCGGCCGCTCAAACCGAGCATCTGCGGCTGCGATGGGCCATAGATGTCGGCATCGAGCAGACCGACCGTGGCGCCTTCCTGGGCCAGCGCCAGCGCCAGATTCACCGCCGTCGTGCTCTTGCCCACACCGCCCTTGCCGGAAGCCACGGCGATGATGTTCTTGACGCCCGGCAGCAGCTTGACGCCCATCTGGACCGAATGGGCAATGATCTTGCTGTACACGTTGGCGGAGACGTTGCCGATACCCGGCACGGTCTTGACCGCCGCAATCACCTGCTGGCGGATGCCGTCGATCTGGCTCTTCGCCGGATAGCCCAGTTCGATGTCGAAAGCCACATCGGCCCCATCGATCCGGATGTTCTTGACCGCCTTGCCAGCCGCGAAATCCTTGCCGGTATTGGGGTCGACCGCAGTAGACAGGGCTGTCTTGACGCTTTGTTCAGATACGCTCATGCAATTCTCCAGAAGGGCCGGGAAATACCCGAGTAATTCTGTACAGTATAACGCAGAGTCCGTCTTGGCGTCCGCTCGCGCTAAAATTGCGGCCTTCACATTCATGGCCCTCATCATGCCGCGCAAGATTCTCGTCACTTCAGCCCTGCCCTACGCCAATGGCGCCATTCACCTCGGCCATCTGGTCGAATACATCCAGACCGATATCTGGGTGCGTTTCCAGAAAATGTCCGGCAACGAATGCTGGTATGTCTGCGCCGACGACACGCACGGCACGCCGATCATGCTGCGCGCCGAAAAGGAAGGGATCACGCCGGAAGCGCTGATCGAGCGCGTACATGGCGAACATTCGCGCGACTTTGCCGGTTTCGGCGTCGGTTTCGACAATTACTACAGCACCCATTCGCCGGAAACCCGCGAGTGCGCCAACGACATTTACGGCCGCCTGAAAGCCGCCGGCCTGATCGATGTGCGGACCATCGAGCAGTACTACGACCCGGTCAAGCAAATGTTCCTGCCCGACCGCTTCATCAAGGGCGAGTGCCCGAAGTGCCACGCCAAGGACCAGTACGGCGACAACTGCGAGGTCTGCGGCGCCGCCTACGCGCCAACCGACCTGATCGAGCCATTCTCGGCAGTTTCCGGCGCCAAGCCCGAACTGCGCAACTCCGAGCATTACTTCTTCAAACTCTCCGACCCGCGTTGCGAAGCTTTCCTGCGCCAGTACACCGGCCGCGCCAACGGCGTGCTGCAGAACGAAGCCGCCAACAAGATGCAGGAATGGCTGGGTGCGCCCGGCGACAATAAACTGACCGACTGGGACATTTCGCGCGACGCGCCCTACTTCGGCTTCGAAATCCCCGACGAGTTTGGCAAAAGCACGGGCAAATATTTCTACGTCTGGCTCGACGCGCCGATTGGCTACATGGGTTCGTTCAAGAACCTGTGCGCCCGGAATGGCCTGGACTTCAACGAATGGTTCAAGCCCGATTCAACGACAGAGCTGTACCACTTCATCGGCAAGGACATCCTGTACTTCCACGCGCTGTTCTGGCCGGCCGAATTGCAGCATGCCGGCTTCCGCACGCCGACCAAGATCTTCGCGCACGGCTTTCTTACGGTCGACGGGGCAAAAATGTCGAAATCGCGCGGCACCTTCATTACCGCTGACAGCTTCCTGCAAACCGGCCTCAATCCGGAATGGCTGCGCTATTACTTTGCCGCCAAGCTATCGAACACGATGGAAGACATCGACCTCAACTTCGAGGACTTCTGCGCCCGCGTCAATTCCGACCTGGTCGGCAAATTCGTCAACATCGCCAGCCGCTCGGCCGGCTTCATCGCCAAACGCTTCGCCGGCCAGCTGGCGCCGACCGATGCCAGTCTGCCGGCCATCAAAGCCATCCAGGAAGCCGCACCGCGCATTGCCGAACTGTACGAAGCGCGTGAATTCAGCAAGGCCGTGCGCGAAATCATGGCGCTGACCGATGGTGCCAACCAGTACGTCGATAGCGTCAAGCCCTGGGAACTGGCCAAGCAGGAAGGCAAGGAAAGCGAACTGCACGCCGCCTGCAGCAATGCGCTGAACCTGTTCCACCTGCTTACCATCCTGCTCAAGCCGGTGTTGCCAGTGCTCGCCGGCAAGGTCGAGCAATTCCTCAATATCGCGCCGCTGACCTGGAACGACACGCAGAGCCTGCTCGCCGCCGGTCATGCGATCAACACCTACGAACACCTGATGACCCGCATCGATCCAAAGCAGATCGAAAAGCTGATCGAAGCCAACCGCGAATCGCTGGCCCCGGCTACGGAGGCCGGGGCAGCGCAAGCCGCCGGGCAGCAACACTCGCAGCAGCGCCACGCCGAACAGCAGCAGAAAGACAGCAAGGTCAAAGCCGCAGCCGCCGAAATCGCCGCCGAGGCCGGTTCGCTGTGCAGCATCGACGACTTCATGAAGGTCGACCTGCGCATTGCCCGCATTGCCAACGCCGAACACGTTGAAGGCGCCGACAAGCTGGTTCGTCTGACGCTGGATATCGGCAATGACGAAACACGCAATGTCTTTGCCGGCATCAAGGCGGCCTACGATCCGGCCCAACTGATTGGTCGCCTGACCGTCATGGTGGCCAACCTGGCGCCACGCAAGATGAAATTCGGCCTGTCCGAAGGCATGGTGCTGGCGGCTTCGGACGTCGAAGGCAAGACACCGGGCATCTTCCTGCTCTCGCCCGATTCCGGGGCGCAACCGGGGATGCGGGTCAAGTAAATTGCATCGGCATAGGGGGCAGCCATTGCAGGCTGCGCCCCTGCCACACCACCCGGCATGCGGGTCCGCACCGGGCGGTTCGAGAAGCCATCCACCGCCTTCTCCACGCACCCTTCGCCACTCTGATGCAAGCCATCTTCCACGCGGCAGTGCCGGTTGGCTCGATCAACCCCGACCTATTGGGCAACGCCAAGCGACCGGGGTTGGGAAAACGCCCGTGATGCCCTTCTTGCCCTTTGGGCCGGGCCTTGACCCTGGCCTCCTTCGGGAGCCAGACACTTCCCTGTGTGCCTGATCGAAATATCAAATGTCAAAGAACAAAGCCGGTGGCCCGATGCGGCATCCGCCGCCCCTTGATGGGCCACACGCCGGGCAACCCTACCCAACCAACACCACCGCAGCGTATCTCCCGTCGCCGTCGTAGTTGTCGTTGGTGTAGCCTGCAGTGAGGAACACAATCCAGTGATCCCCCGCACCGGCCGGGTCGGAAGACCAATAGTAGTCGGTATCCGCCCAGCCAGCGGGTGGGTTGGCGATAGTTGGGTCGGCGTACAAATCCAGTAATTCCTGCTTGGTCGCCATACGCCAGGCCGGGGCGGCCTGGTCGAGGATGTCGAACTCGGTCCAGGTGACGTAATCGTCGGTCGTCGAGCCACTGCCACCATAAGCCGTATCCACCGTGCCACTGCCATTGAGATCGAGAAAACCGAAGGTCAGGCCATTGGCGGCGCCATTGGTTGAGGTGACCGGGAACAGTACGCTGCTGCCGGTGGTGAAATTCAGCGTCGTCTTGTCGCTGATGCCAGCGTAGGCATTGCCTGCCAGATCGGTCAGCACGCCGCTGGCGAGTTCGACGTAATAGGTGACGCCTGCCGCCAGGTCGTTGGTCGGGTTGATGGTGACGGTGGAACCGCTGACGGTGATCTGGCTGGTATCGCCAATGGCGATGGTAGCAACCGTGCTGTCGTCCGAGGTTTTCTTGATCAACAGGTTGCCCGTTGCGGCTTTCATCGCTTCGCTGAAAGTCAGCGTGATGTCAGCGCCAACGGCCACCGCCAGTGCGTTGTCAGCCGGCGTACTGGATTGCAGGGTGGGGGCGGTGGTATCTGGTTCGACCAGCACCACAGCAGCGTATATATCCAGGCCGGCGGAAGCATCGGAGCCTCCGCCAATGAGGTCTACACCCCAGTGATTTCCGCCCGACAAGTCGGAAGACCAATAAAGACCGTAGCTTGCCGACCAGCCAGTGGGGGGATTGCTAATGAGCGGGTCGGCGTACAAGTCGATCAATTCCTGCTTGGTGGCCATGCGCCAGGCAGGGGCGGCTTGATCAAGGGTATCAAACTCGGTCCAGGTGACGCGATCATCGGCGTTATTCCCGGTGTAATCGGTATTTACCGCACCATTGCCATTGACATCGAGAAAACCAAAGGTCAAGCCGTTGGCGGCACCTTGCGTGGAGGCCACCGGAAACAGCACATTGGCCGGCGATGTCGTGAAATTCAGCGTCGTCTTGTCGCTAATGCCGGCGTAGGCATTGCCCGCCTGATCGGTCAGCACGCCGCTGGCGAGTTCGACGTAATAGGTGACGCCAGCCGCCAGGTCGTTGGTCGGATTGATCGTGACGGTGCTGCCGCTGATGGTGATCTGGCTGGCATCGCCAATGGCGATGCTGGCGACCACGCTGTCGTCCGAGGCTTTCTTGATCAGCAGATTGCCACTTGCCGCCAGCATCGGCTCGCTGAAAGTCAGCGTGATGTTGGCGCCGACGGCCACTGCCAGTGCGTTATCGGCGGGGGTGCTGGATTGCCGTGTGGGCGCTGAAGTGTCGATGGTGACCGTATTGGCCGAGGCAGCGCTCAGATTCCCGGCGGCATCGACGGCATAGACCTTGTAAGTACCATCGACCAAGCCCGTGGCCGGGAGATTGGTGTTGGTGCCGGCGGCGCTGATCGTCACGCTGTTGAACTGGTTGTCTGCGGCACCGGTGATGCTGGCCAGGTTGCTGACGGTGATCGTGTCCTTGACCAGATAGGCGGTGCCGGTTTCGCTGCTTTGCACGACGGCATTGCCGCTGGGCTGGAGGCTGGCCGTGGTGACGCTGGCCGTGGGCGCGCTGCCGTCGATGGTGACCAGATTGGCTGCGGCAGCGCTCAGGTTGCCGGCGGCATCGACGGCATAAACTTTGTACGAGCCATCGACCAAGCCCGTGGCCGGGAGATTGGTGTTGGTGCCGGCGGCGCTGATCGTCACGCTGTTGAACTGGTTGTCGGCGGCACCGGTGATGCTGGCCAGGTTGCTGACGGTGATCGTGTCCTTGACCAGATAGGCGGTGCCGGTTTCGCTGCTTTGCACGAC
>NZ_JAVBXX010000040.1 GCF_030824335.1 Azonexus sp. | reverse complement strand
GCCGCCGGCGTCGAAGGCGGCGAGCAGTTGCTGCATGCTGAGCAGGGCGTGGATTTCGCCGGCCGAGAACCAGACGCCGGGGAGTTCGTAGCGTTCGACGCTATTGTCGATGCGGTAGGTGCCGGTATCGCGGTCGCAAACAATAGGCACCTGCATGCGTTCCTTGAGATCGCGCAGATCGCGGTGCAGCGTAGCGCGCGAGACTTCCAGGCGCCGTTGCAACTCGGCAAAGCTAACGCTGCGCCGCGAAAGCAGCATGCGTTCGATGATGCCAAAACGTTCGGATTTGGTCATGCCACCCCTTTGTATTTTGCCAGCATCATAGCGAGCCAAGCCTGATCACACCACTGGCATATCGAAAAACTGGCGTGGCAGAGCAATGATCGGTCAGATACATCGTTGGCATGAAAACTCCGGCAGGTATTTTTCGTCCATTGTCGAGCGCCAAAGTCTCATGGCGAGAGACCGGAAAAGCGCAAATGGCGCATTCGCAATCCGCGCGAAGATAAATAGGTAAAATCCCCTCCTTTGAATTGATCGCACCAACCAAGATGACTGCTTTGACCCAACCAGCCAGCTGCCGGATGTACGGCATCAAGAACTGCGACACCATGAAGAAAGCCATGACCTGGCTGACTGAAAACGGCGTCGCTTACGAATTCATCGATTACAAGAAGGCCGGCGTGGCTGAGGCGAATCTGCCGGATTGGGCGGCGCGGGCGGGTTGGGAAGTGCTGCTGAACAAGCGCGGCTTGATGTGGAAGAAGCTGACGGATGACGAGCGTTCTGCGGTCGACGAAGCAAAAGCACTGAAATTGATGGCGCAGTATCCGGCGCTCATCAAGCGGCCGGTGCTCGATACCGGCAAGGCGCTGCTGGTCGGCTTCGCGCCGGAAAGCTACGCGGAGAAACTCAAATGAGTCATGACAAAAACACCAGCAGCATCCGCCGCTTTCTCTTCGAAGGCCTGGACATTCGCGGTGCCGTCGTTCATCTGGGTGATTCCTGGCAACAAATGCAGGTCGACCGCAATTATCAGCCGACAGTCGCCCAGTTGCTCGGTGAAACGGCTGCGGTGACCGCGCTGATTGCCGGGCAGTTGAAACAGCCCGGTCGGCTGACGCTGCAGTTGCGCGGCAACGGCCCGATCCAGTTGCTGGTGATGGATTGCAACGAGCAATTGCAAATGCGCGGCATGGCGCGCAGCAATCCGGTGGTGCTGCCGGCGCCGGTGCAGCAATTGCTGGGCGCCGATCAAGGCGGTCAGTTGTTGATGAGCCTGGACATGCCGGATGCACGCCAGCCCTACCAGAGCTTTGTGCCGATGGTCGGCGACAGCATTGCGGAGATTTTCGAGCATTACCTGGAGCAATCCGAGCAACAGCCCTCGCGGCTGTTTGCCACGGCCAGTCGGGAAGCCGCCGTCTGCCTCTTCCTGCAGAAAATGCCACAAGCCGATCAGCACGATGCCGATGGCTGGCAGCGCATCACCCAGTTGGCGGCCACGGTCAAGCCGGCCGAACTGCTCGAACTCGATGCTGAAACTTTGCTCAGCCGCTTGTTCCACGAAGAAATCGAAGCCCGTGGCATTCGTATCTACGACGCGCAGACGGTCGTCTACCACTGCCCGGAAGACTGGGAAAAAGTCCGCGACATGGTGCGCAGCCTGGGCCGCCAGGATGCCGAAAGCATTGTCGCCGAGCATGGCGAAATCCTCATCCGCGACGATATCTGCAACCGGGAATACCGTTTCAGCGCCGATGATGTGGCGGCCTTGTTCGACGAATACGCCGGGTGGGCTATCCATTGACCCCGCCAACCCCCAGCTTCATTCTCAACCGGCAGGTTGAGCTGCTCTACCGTAATCTGCGGCTGGGGCAGATTGCTTCGATCGTCAACGCCAGCCTGCTGGTATGGATAGCCCAAGGCACGATTGCAACAACCCCGCTCGTCGTCTGGTGGATTGCAGCCCTGTTGATTGCCGGTGTGCGCGTGCTGCAGGCAGTCCGTTATCAGGCCAGCGACCCGGCACTGCGCGAATCCAGCGCAGCCGGCTGGCGCCAACGTGCCCTGCTCGGCGCGGCCAGCGCCGGCCTGTTGTGGGCAGCGGGCGCACTGTTGTTCATGAGTCCGGGCGACACCACCCTGCAACTATTCACCGGCTTCGTCATGGCCGGCATGGTGGCCGGTGCAGTACCCGTCCTGGCCGCAGACCGGCTGATCTTTCGCCTGTATGCCTGGCCGGTCGTCATCGCTGTCTTGGTCGGCGCCTACGGCACCGACCCGCTGCACATCGGCTTCAGCATCATGTCGCTGCTTTTTCTGCTGATCGCCACGCGTAGCGCCGATTATTTCAACGATGCGCTGCAGGAAACCCTGCGCCTGGAACATGAAAAGGACGGGCTGCTGAAAAATCTGGACGATGCCCGCCAGCACGCCGAACGCTCCAACCGCGCCAAGACTGAATTCCTGGCCAACATCAGCCACGAACTGCGTACCCCGATGAATGGCATTCTCGGGCTGTCGGAATTGCTCTCGCAGGAAGACCTGACGGCCGACCAACAAGAATTGCTCACCCCGCTCCGGCACTCGGCCAGCGATCTGATGCACAAGATCGAGAACCTGATTGAACTCTCTGCGCTTGAAGCCGGGCACTGCCAACCGAATACCGGGCCTTTTGCGGTCAACGAGATGCTCGAAGGCATTTTGCACCGCTACCGGCAAGCGCTCGAAGCCAAAGGCTTGCGCTTGGTCGAGCAGGTCGAAGGTGACCTGCCGCCGATCCTGATTGGCGACCTTGATCGTCTGCGCAAGATCATCGGCCACCTGATGGATAACGCCATCAAGTTCGTCGATCACGGTGAAATCGGCATCACGCTGCGCCTGGTCGAAAACCGGGAACAGCAGGTCCACCTGGAATTCAGCATCACCGACGAAGGCCCCGGCATCCCGCCGGAAAAACTGGCCGAACTGGACGGCCTGATGATTCAGGCCGATGGCTCGGCCGTTCGCCGGCATGGTGGCATCGGGGTCGGTCTGGCCATCGTGCGTCGTCTGGTTACCCTGCTCGACGGCCAGTTCCAGATTGAAAGCCAGCCGGGAAGCGGTACGACCTTCCGCTTTACGCTACCGTTCGAACGCGCTGGAGATTGAGCTCGAACGCGCTGGAGATTGAGCTTTTACTCGCCGAAAACGAGTTCAACCCGGCGCATTTTCTTGCGGCACGCTTCCGACTTGCAGGCCCGGTCCATCTGTTCATTACCGACACCGTAGCGCCGGATCTGGGTCAGCGGCACGCGCTGGCTGCGCAGGATGGCGTACACGGCATTGACCCGCTGTTCGGCAATCGCCAGGTTGTAGGACGGACTACCCAGATCGTCGGTATGGCCGATCAGGGTGACGACCAGATCCGGCGATGCCTTGAGGCGGTTGGCATGTTCGATCAGCCGGGCGCGACCTTCGCTGTCGACAGTCACGCCGGACGACGGGAAAAAGATGCTGTGTTCAGCGTCGACCTCGGCGATCAGTGTTTTTTCACTGACCGATGAGCGAGCCGGCGGTGGCGCAGCGAGTTCAGGACTGACCTTGTTTCCAACGCTGACCCGCATGCTGCTTGGCACAACCTCCTGCAGGGCCGGCGGAAGCTGGGAACAGGCACTCAGGGCCAGAGAGAACAAAACCCCCTGTGCAATCAAACGATATGACAAATTACGACTCCTCATGTTGCTGCGGCATGTCGACAAGCGACAGGCCGGCGAATTTTTCATCTTTGCCCGGCGGGTGCCTGGGCAATGCTTTTTGATGGTCGATGCCCGCCCCTGTCAAAGCAGCTTGCCGGGATTCATCAGCCCGTGCGGATCAAGCGCCTGCTTGATCGAACGCATCAAGGCCATTTCGACCGGCGATTTATAGCGCAGGATTTCCTCACGCTTCAACTGCCCCAGGCCATGTTCGGCGGAAATTGACCCGTTCAGCGCGTGGACCGCATCATGGACGATACGATTGACCTCGGGCTGACTGGCCAGGAAAAGCGCGTTGTCCTGGGCATCCGGCTGCGACAGGTTGTAGTGCAGATTGCCGTCGCCAACATGGCCGAAGGCGACGACGCGAATACCGGGAAATGCGGCAGCCAGTGCGGCGTCGGCTGTGACAAGAAATTCGGCAATGCGCGATACCGGCACCGCCACATCATGCTTGATGCTGACGCCTTCGATCTTCTGCGCTTCGGAAATATTCTCGCGCAGCGACCACAGTTTTTTCGCCTGCGCTGCGCTGGCAGCGATCACGCCATCGGCCACCGTACCGGCTTCCATCTGCTCGCCCAGCCAGCGTTCGACCATTGCCGGATCGGCATCGGAAAACTCGGCTAGCACGTACCACGGGCTGACCGCCGCCGGCCGGGTGGCGCCGGGAATATGCCTGAGCACCAGCCCAAGTGCCGTTTCGGAAATCAGCTCGAATGCGGTCAACTGCGCATCGAAGGCATTTTTGGCCCGATTCAACAGGTCGACCGCAATATCGGGGGATGCAATATTCAGCCAGCAGGTGGTCTGCGTTTTTGGTAGCGGATAGAGCTTCAACACGGCGGCAGTGATGATGCCGAGCGTGCCTTCGGCACCGATGAACAGGTGTTTCAGGTCGTAGCCGGTATTGTCCTTGCGCAGGCCGCGCAAGCCGTCCCACAACTCACCGTTGGGCATGACCACTTGCAGGCCCAGCGTCAGTTCGCGCGTATTGCCGTAACGCAGCACCTGGACGCCACCCGCGTTGGTCGAAAGATTGCCGCCGATCTGGCACGTCCCTTCGGAAGCCAAGGCCAGCGGAAACAGCCGATCAACCGCATTAGCGGCCTCCTGCACCGCCGCCAGCGTACACCCGGCTTCGACGCAAATCGTGTGGTTCAGCGCGTCGACCGCAAGAATGCGGTTCATTCGACCCAGGCTGACGACCACCGCCCTGCCCGTGTCATCCGGCGTCGCCGCACCGCACAGACTGGTATTGCCGCTCTGCGGCACGATGGGCACGCCGGCTTCGGCGCAGGCACGAACCACGGCGGCGACTTCTTCGGCGTTGCCTGGACGAACCACGCACAACGCCGCGCCGCGATAACGACCGCGCCAGTCGGTGAGAAAGGGCGCGGTGTCAGCGGGATCGGTCAGGACGTTGGCAGCGCCGAGCAAACTTACCAGTTGCCGAACCAAAGCATTCATTCAGGCGCCCGGACAATTTGCTTGAACTCTTGCACAAAATCCGCGCTGGCCGGATCAATGGCCAGACGATCCTGGCACAGGAAGACGAAAGCGCCGCTTGCCGCCAACAAGCCGGGCATCAGGCCGTGCAGGGTATTGAAATGCTCGGCGATATCGACATAGTCGGTTTCATAATCGTGTGCCGCCAAGTTGCGTGCCGTACGTAATAGTTGCCAATCCGCCAGGGAATCAATGACGCCCTGCTTCTCGTAATAAGCAAGCACCTTGAGAAAACTGTCGGCCGATTCGCCGAGCAACAAATGAGCATGGCGCATTGCCGCCGCCAAGGTATCCTGCAGTTTGGCAAAACGCTCGTTGAATGCCGCCAAACCACCGAACAAAGCCGGGTCTTTTTTTCTGCGCGCCAATTCATCGCCAAGCAGCGGCCACGGCAAACTTTTCGCTGCCGCATCGAGAAAATAGACGCAACGCTGCACAGCCTCCAGCAACTGCGCCAGATGTCGCTTTTCGGCAGACAGAATGTCGATGGTACTCACAACAATTGCGCCTTCGCCAGCGCTATCGCCTGAAACGGGGTGGGTTCCTTCCCCGTTTGATAGGCGACGACATCCACCGGTAGTCCGATGGCGCTTTCCAGCGCCTCCTTGACACTGGCTCGGGTCAACAAATCCAGCCGCCGCTGACTCGCCAGCAACAAGTCGACATCGCCACCACGCGCCGCATCATCAAGCCGCGAACCGAAGACATAGGTCTGCACATCCGGGCCGGCCGTGCGCCGGACGGTTTCCCGGATGGAATCTATTTGCGTTTGGACC
Organism: Azonexus sp.; assembly: GCF_030824335.1. Taxonomy (GTDB): domain Bacteria; phylum Pseudomonadota; class Gammaproteobacteria; order Burkholderiales; family Rhodocyclaceae; genus Azonexus. The sequence goes on along the minus strand of NZ_JAVBXX010000040.1, from coordinate 56,456 downwards.
AGACGCATGCGCTGACCTTAAATTACTTCTGCATAGAGGTCATGATGGTCGGCATCGATGACCTTGACCTTGAGGAAATCGCCCGGCTGCGCGTCGAAATGGCCATCGAGGTAAACCACGCCGTCGATTTCCGGTGCGTCAGCCTTGGAACGGGCGATGGTGCCTTCTTCGTCCACTTCGTCGACCAGTACGTCGATCACCGAGTCGATCTTGGCCGCCAGCTTGTCGGCGGAGATATCTTCCTGCACCCGCATCAACCAGCTACGGCGGTCTTCGCGCACGCTTTCCGGTGGCAGGCCGGGGATTTCATTGGCTTTGGCGCCGTCGACCGGCGAATAGGCAAACGCCCCGACGCGGTCGAGCTTGGCGTCTTCGAGGAACTGGATCAGTTGATCGAAATCCTCGTCGGTCTCACCGGGGAAGCCGGTGATGAAGGTCGAGCGTATGACGATTTCCGGGCAGATTTCGCGCCACTTGGCGATGCGTTCCAGCGTGTTCTCGGCTGAGGCCGGACGCTTCATCGCCTTGAGGATTTTCGGGCTGGCGTGCTGGAAAGGCACGTCGAGGTAAGGCAGGATCTTGCCTTCGGCCATCAGCGGAATCACGTCGTCCACCGACGGATACGGGTAGACGTAATGCAGGCGGACCCAGATGCCGAAGCTGGCCAGTGCGTCGCACAATTCCTTCAGCCGCGTCTTGACCGGCTTGCCACCCCAGAACTGCGTACGGTATTTGACATCGACACCGTAGGCGCTGGTGTCCTGCGAAATGACCAGGATTTCCTTGACGCCGGCGCGGGCCAGATTCTCGGCTTCAGCCAGCACGTCGCCGACCGGGCGCGAAACCAGCGGGCCGCGCAGCGACGGGATGATGCAGAAGGTGCAACTATGGTTGCAGCCTTCGGAAATTTTCAGGTACGCGAAGTGGTCCGGCGTCAGGCGCACGCCTTGCGGCGGCACCAAGTCAGAATACGGGTCGTGCGGTTTGGGCAGGTGCTGATGCACATGGCCCATCACCTCTTCCATCGCGTGCGGGCCGGTGACGGCGAGCACGGAGGGATGAGTGTTCTGCACGATGTCGCCCTTGGCACCAAGACAGCCGGTGACGATGACCTTGCCGTTTTCGCTGAGTGCTTCGCCGATGGCATCGAGCGATTCTTCGACTGCTGCATCGATAAAGCCACAGGTATTGACGATGACCAGATCGGAGCCATCGTAACTGGGCGATATTTCGTAACCTTCGGCACGCAACCGGGTCAGGATCAGTTCGGCATCGGAGCCAGCCTTCGGGCAACCAAGAGAGACAAATCCAACAGTCGGGGTTTTAGATTTTAAATTCAATCGCTTATCCAATTTCAACAAAAACACTCGAAGCAAACGCACCCCAGGAAAATAGACCAAGGGACAGAATCTCGCATTTTAGCCTGCTCAGCGATTGCAGCAGCAATTGGCATCAATCAGCGCACAGTTTGGCGCCGTTCAAAACTGGAATAAGCTCAGCCCCAAGCCAACACTGCTCTGTCGATGCTTGTAGTCAATCAGCGTTTCACCGTAACCGGTAAAAGCCTGGAAATACCAACGCAAGCCGGCCGGCTGGCTGGCGAATACCGGATAAGTCCAGTCGACTTGCAGCGAACCCCGGCTCATGGATTTGAGCGTGGTTCGCCAGTTCACCGAAACGGTCGAGACACCGGGCACCCACGCCATGTTGACCTCGGCGCGCCCGACGTAATCCGTCAGATTCGGGTTGTCGTCGTCGCTTTGCATTCTCAACCGCTTGTTGGCGCGAAACAGCAGACTGAAATCGCCGCGCTCAAATCCGGCCCCAAGATAAGCCCGGTTCCAGCTTCTCGATGACGGCAGGTTCTGTCCATTCGACTCATGGGCCAAGCCGACCTGGAGCATGCGCAGTTTCCAGTCGAACGGAAGTGCACTCAGCTTTTCCGGTACCGGCACGACGTAAATCGCCTCCGGCTGGTAGTCGGTACTACGAAACGGCGCAGAGCCGCCACGATCCCAGACCTGCCAGAGTGCGCGTTGCGTGTAAGCGAACCAAAGGTCGGCGCCAGGCAGCAACAAATCCTCGGCCACCTTGGCACGCAAGGAGATTTGCAGCTTGGTCTCGATCTTCCGGTAACCGTTCTGATTCGACCCTGCCGGATCGTCCGAACGGCTTGAGGCACGATTCAGACCGGACGTGTAATGGAAAGGCAAGACGTAGTTGGGCTGATAGGTTCGAACGATAAACGCCCCCCGTTTGTCATCCGCCCCCAGTTCCCAGAACTTGGCCATCGGCGACGACAGCACGGCGGTACTGGTGGCTGCAGCGGGCGTGACGGGAACCTGAGCCGCCAGCGGATCACCGGTTTCCAGCAAGGGTTTCGAGTTCATGACCGAGAGCCTGGCCGCAGCGTCGTAGCAGGCGAGCCGCAACTTCTCATCGGGCTCTGCGGCACATTCGATCAATCCATCCGCTGCCTGAGCCTGACCGGCCAGGCAAAGCAGAAAGAGCGCTTTTTCCAAACAATTCATTGGCATCCTAATTGACGTTGCACAGCGTAATGCCCGTTGATTGACGGGGCGCTCAGCAGCGATGCATCAGGATCAACTCAAGATGCGACAACAAAAGCCGAGCGCGCAATACCAAGCAGGCAAAACTTTTTGCATGATGCGCGATTCAAGCCGTCGCTTCTGTGCGCTAGCCCACGCAAGCCGGGCGAGCGCCGGGTTTGCCCCGGTCAGGCCCAAAGGCCGGCAAAAGCGTGATTCCCAGCCAGGCAATCGGCAAATGCCGCGAATGCCTGGAGAGGTTTCAGTGGGCCAGAATCTGGGCGAGGAAGCTTTGCGTTCGCGGATTTTCCGGCGCGGAAAAAATCCGCAGCGGGCTTCCCTGCTCGACGATCTGCCCCTGGTCCATGAAAATGACCCGATCGGCCACGGCCCGGGCAAAGCCCATCTCATGCGTCACACAGAGCATGGTGACCCCGCGCCCGGCCAACTCGACCATTACATCGAGCACTTCCTTGACCATTTCCGGGTCCAGCGCCGAGGTCGGTTCATCGAACAGCAGGATGTCCGGCGCCAGGCACAGGGCGCGGGCAATGGCGACGCGCTGCTGCTGCCCGCCAGACAACTGCAGCGGATATTTGTTCGCCTGTTCGGCAATGCGGACGCGTTCCAGCTGCCCGAGCGCCAGCGACTCGGCCTCGCCCTGCGGCATCTTGCGCACCAGGCGCAGGGCCAGCGTCAGGTTGTCGAGCACGCTCAGATGCGGAAACAGGTTGAATTGCTGAAAAACCATGCCAACCCGCGCCCGCACCTGCTCCAGCACTTTTTCCTGGGGCCGGACCGTGATGCCGGCAACGACCAGTTCGCCTTCATCGTAAGCTTCCAGGCCATTGATGCAACGAATCAAGGTCGATTTCCCGGAGCCGGATGGCCCGCAAATCACCACCCGCTCGCCAGCGGCGATGTCGAGATCGATATTGCGCAAGACCTGGTAATCGTCGAACCATTTATTGAGCGCCTTGAATTGAATGATGGGAGTAGTCATAAAAATCGCTCAGGGCAATAGATCAGAAGCTGCGGTCAGTGCGCAAGCGCAGCGCCAGGCGCTGGCTGTAGCGGGACAGGGAAAAACAGAGCAGCCAGTAAATGGCGGCAACGAACAGGTAAGCCTCGACATAGAATTCGCGCCACTCGACATCGCCGATCAGCGCCAGATTCAGCGCGCCGGTCAATTCGAACAGGCTGACCACGGTGACCAGCGAGGTTTCCTTGATCACACTGATGAAGTTGTTCATCAGTGCCGGCAGCGTGGCGCGGATGGCTTGCGGCAGCACGACATGGATCTGCGTCTGCCAGTAGCTCAGCCCGAGTGCAGCGGCGGCCTCCAGATGACCGCGCGGAATCGACTGCAAACCGCCGCGCAGGACTTCGGCCAGATAGGCGGCAGCGAACAGAACCAGCCCGATCATGACCCGCCACAGCACATCGATGCTGCTGCCGGCCGGCAGGAAAAGCGGCAGCAGGAAAGCCACCAGCAAGAGCACGGAGACCAGCGGCACGGCGCGCACCAGCTCGATAAACCCGCCGCAGGCACGACGAATGACCGGCAATTGCGAACGCCGCCCCAGCGCCAGCAGCACCGCCAGCGGACAAGCGCCGAGTACGGTCACGATGGCCAGCAGCAGGGTCAGCGGCAAACCGCCCCATAAACTGCTGTCGACCACGGTCAAACCTGCCCAGCCACCGCGCAGCAAGGCAAATGCGCCAAATATTGCGGTCAACCCGCCAAAAATCAGGATTTTCCCGGCATTGATCCAGCGGCAGGTGGCAACAATCGCCGCCAGCAACAGCGCGCTGGCGAATACCGCCCGCCATTGTTCGCCGGGCGGGTAACGCCCGAGCAGGATGGCCGGATATTTTTCCGCCACCACACCCCAGCACGCCCCCTCGCCGGCCGCCAAGCGGCAGGCGGCGCTGTCGCTGCGGAAGACCGCCTTGACGATGGCCCAGTCGACCAGCGGCGGCAGACAATAAAGCAGCAGCGCGCCGATCAGCAGGGTCAGGCAAATGCTCAACCGGTCGGCGAACAGGTTGTGACGCAGCCAGCGCCCGATGCCGCGTGCGGGGCGTGGGCGTGGGCGACGGATTTCGCTGTCCAGGGATGGGCTGAGTGCCATGCGACCTCAACTCGCCCAGCGCTGAGCGCGCCGGTTGAACATGCCCATCAGCCCCGAGAGCAGCAAGGAGAGCAGCAGGTAGGTGAGCAGGATCAGCGTGATGCATTCGATTGCCCGGCCACTCTGGTTCAACGAGGTATTGGCAATCGATACCAGATCTGGATAGCCGACGGTAATGGCCAGCGACGACGACTTGATCAAGCTGGAAAACTGGTTGGTCGCCGGCGGAATGATCACCCGCAAAGCCTGCGGCAGGATCACCCGGCGCACAGTCTGGGCATGGCTCAGGCCAAGTGCTGCCGCCGCTTCACGCTGCCCCTTGCCCACCGATTCGAGACCAGCCCGGATCACTTCGGCCAGATAAGCCGAGGTATACAAACTGAGCCCGAGAAACAGCGCCAGGAATTCCGGGGTCAGGCGCGCACCGCCGGCAATGGCAAAACGATGGCGTTGCGGGTAATCAATCTGCCAGTGACCGTCCAGCCATTGCGGCACCGGCAAGGCCAGACCGCTCTTGCTCAAATAGATGTGGCCGAATTGCCAGGCTTCGTCGATGCCGGGCAGCAAGGCCGTGAGCAAGGCATAGCAGGCAAGCAACTGCAGCAAGAGCGGAATATTGCGGAATATTTCGACGTAAGCCGTACAAACACCGCGTACCAGCAGATTGTTCGACAAACGCCCCAGGCCGAGCAAACTGCCGATCAGCATGCTTGCCAGAATGGCCAGTCCGGAAACGCGCAGCGTGTTTTCAATGCCGAGCAAAAAAGCCTGCCAGTAGGCATCGCCGGCCGTGTAGGGAAAAACCCCCTCGCCGATGGCGAAGCCCGCCGGTTGCAGCAAAAAGTCGAAACCGCTGGCAATACCCTTGGCCTGCAGATTGCTCTGGACGTTACCGGCGATATAGAACAGCAAGCCGCCCAGCAAGGCCAGGAGCGCGCCCTGATAGCACAGGTTACGCCAGGAAAATGGCGCTGCGGATGGGCGGCGAGACGATGGCGCAGACATGGGCATCATCGATCAGCGAATGGGCGGCGCGTAGAGCAAGCCGCCATCACGCCACAAGCGATTCAGGCCGCGCGGCAGATTGAGCGGCGAGCCGGCACCGAGATTACGGTCGAAAACTTCCCCGTAATTGCCGACGGCCGCAATCGCCCGCGCCGCCCACTCGCGGTCGAGGCCGATCAACTTGCCGGTATCTTCTTGATGCCCCAGCAGACGCTGGGCACTCGCGCTGCCGTGCACTTTCTGCTGTTCGACGTTGGCTTGCGTGATGCCCTCTTCTTCTGCCGTGATCAGCGCATTGATCACCCATTTGACGATGGCAAACCACTCGTCGTCGCCTCGCCGCACGGCCGGTGACAGCGGTTCCTTGGAAATCAGTTCGGGCAGCACGACATAGTCGCCCGGCGTGCGCGAGGCGCGCTGGATCAGGCTGAGCAGGCTGGTCGCGTCGGTGGTGTAGGACTGGCAACGACCGCTGAGAAAGGCCTTGATCGATGCCTCGAAATTGGCAAAGACCACCGACCGGAATTTCATTTTCCTGGCGCGGAAATAATCGCTCAGGTTTTTCTCGGTCGTCGTCCCGGATTGCACGCAGATATCGGTGTTCTCCAGATCGCGCAGGCTCTGGATACCGGACTTCCGGGCGACCATGAACCCCTGCCCGTCGTAGAAGACGATGCTGGTGAAATGCATCCCCATCGCCGCATCGCGCGTCATCGTCCAGGTCACGTTATGCGACAGGATGTCCACTTCGCCCGACTGCAAGGCGGGAAAAAGCTGCATCTTGTTGAGCGGCACCCACCTGACCTTGCGTGCATCGCCCAAGGTCGCGGCGGCAATCGCCCGGCAGACATCGACATCGATGCCGTGCCACTCGCCCTTGGCATCGGCCACGGAAAAGCCGACCAAAGCCTCGTTGACCCCACAAATCACCTCGCCACGCTGGCGGATGCTGTCCAGCGTTTTCCCGGCCTGAGCCGGCAAGGAGATCAGACTCAGGAACAGCAATCCGGCAGTGACGAGGGTTTTATTCATGAATGGTTTTCAGGGGCGCGACGAATCGGGGCCCATTCTGCAGCAAATTTCCGATTTCGCGTCGAGTCGGTCGCGGGCCAGGCGGCAAAACCACTTTGCGCCAAAGGGCTTTGTGCAGAAGCACTACAAGCGCCTAAAATCACGCCATGTCGCTACCCACCTCAACCGAACCCGACCTGCTGCGCATCGCCGCTGTCGTTCCACCGCCCGGCATCGATGCCGATCAGCCTGTCCGTGAATTCGTTGCCGACTTGCGTGCCCGCGGCATCCGCGTGACCGGGCTGCTGCAGGACACGCGGGAAGAAAACGACAACTGCTTCGTCTGCCTGATCGACATCGAGACTGGCACAAGCTACCCGATCCTGCAGTGCAAAACGGAAGCGGCAAGTGCCTGTGCGCTGGACACGGCAGCGCTGATCGAAACCACCACCGTCATGCGACGCATTGCCGGGAGCGCGGCCGATCTCGTCGTGTTCAACCGTTTCTCCGGCATGGAGGCGGATGGCGACGGCTTTGCCGCGGAAATGCTCGATTTCATGAGCCGGGATATCCCCGTGCTGACCATCGTCCGGGAAAGACACCTGCCGGCCTGGCGGCATTTCACCGGCGGGATGGCTTGTGAACTCCCCCCGGATCTGACTGCACTCAATGCCTGGTTTGCCACAATCGAGCACCTGGCCTGACTGAGACCCAACTGACGCGACAGGCCTGACCGACGCCTGTAAGCCGCCTGTCGACTTTTCGACAACGTTGTATAGTTAACAACACAACGAAACAAAAAACACCCAAAAACCCATTAAAAAGTACTGGCACGTAAGCTGCTAATCACCACCTATCGTTATATACAAACATATATTTTGATCATGGAAAACAGCCGACCTCTCCCTTTGAACAAAGACCAGAAGAACACTGCCGGAAAATTACCCATCTCCGCAGAAGCCACCACAAGCTGGCGCGCAATGTTGCCAGCCAGATGGTGCGATGCGGTTGAGGTTCCACTGTATTTCGAACATCACAAGGAATACGAAATCAACGCCCGGCGCTGCATCGGCTACGACGCCGACGACCAGCCCTGCTTTACCGCACACAACTACACGCAGACCCGGCTCGCTTCCGACGACGACGAGGAGTTTTACGAAGTCGTCGCCTACGCAGAACAACTGGCTGCCTGGCGCATGCGCGACGAACGCTGGCTGATCTTTCGTTCAATCACGGCAAGCCAATGCACGACGGCCCGCGGCTTTTACAGCATCAGCCCGGACATGCCCCGCTAAACCGGACAAACACCGCACATCCAACAACGCTCAGGGAGTTCACCATGCCACAACGCCATCGCCCGCTTCGCTTGAAATTATTGATTGTCCTGCTCGGCAATGCCTTTCTGCAGCACACCGCCAGCGCCACGGAAGGGGCTTTCGAACTGGGAGCAATCCAGGTCAGTGCCAGAAAAACCCAACTGGGCGAGCTTGGCGAGCCGCAGGTTTCCTCTCTGATTACTCAAGAGGAAATGCAGCGCTTCAACCGCAACGATGTCGGCGAAGCCGTGAATTTACTGTCCGGCGTCAGCATCGCCTTCAGCGGTGCGCGCAACGAGAAAACGATCAACATCCGGGGTTTCGATTCCCGGCAGACACCCCTGTTCATCGATGGTATTCCGGTCTATGTCCCCTACGATGGCAACGTCGACATCAGCCGCTTCACGACCGCCGACCTGGCCGCAATCCAGGTGGCCAAGGGTTTCAGTTCAGTTTCTTACGGCCCGAACACGATGGGCGGCGCGATCAACCTGATTTCGCGCAAGCCGCGCAAATCACTGGAGGGCGATGTCAAGTTCGGTTTTGCCGACGGCAAGAAACGCCAGACTTCGGTCAACGTCGGTTCGAACCAGGGCATGTGGTATGCCCAGGCCGGCGCCTCCTACCTGGAAAGCGATTACTTCCGGATGTCTTCGGATTACAAGGCAACAGCCCGTGAAAACGGGGGGCATCGGGACAATGCTTACCGCGAGGACAGGAAATTCTCGCTGAAACTCGGCCTGACCCCCAATGCAAGCGACGAATACGCCATCAGCTACTACAAGCAACAAGGCGAAAAGGGCCAGCCGCCATCGACCGACCCGTCCGTCAGCCGCTTCTGGCAATGGCCGTACTGGGACAAGGAAAGCCTCTACTTCGTCTCTCGCACGGCGCTGGGTGAACACGAAGCCTTGAAGGTACGGCTGTTCCAGGACGAATTCGACAATGAACTGAACATGTTCACCAATGGCAGCTACAGCACGCTGACCAATCCGCTCAGCGGCGTCAGCATCTATCACGACAAGACCTATGGCGGCTCACTGGAATTGTCGTCGACCCGGCTGAAAGACAACGAACTCAAGCTGGTCACTCACTACAAGGTAGACAAGCACGAAGGAAGCAACGCCGTCGGTACGGTGGACGAAGATTTCCGCGACACCCTTGTTTCCATGGCCGTGGAAAACAACCACTGGCTTGCGAGCGACCTGATGCTGTCGCTGGGCATCGCCCATCACAGCCTGAACGCCGACAAGCTCTACAAGAGCGGCACCAGCCTGAGCAAACCGGACAAAATGTCGGCGACCAACGGCCAGGCCGGGATTTACTACGACTTCCGCGACAACGTCCGCTTCTACGCAAGCGTTGCCCAGAAAACCCGCCTGCCGACGCTGAAAGACCGCTTCTCGCTGCGCTTCACGACCTACATCGAGAACCCGAACCTGCAACCGGAAGAGTCGCTCAATTACGAGATCGGCTATCAAGGTAGCCCATGGCATGGTGCCAAGGCTGAGGCCGCCATCTTCCACAACAAGATCAAGGACAAGATCCAGACCTTCTATCGTCCCGGTTCATCCAGTTGCACGGCAAGCAGCCGCTGCCAGATGCAGAACGTCGGCGAAGCCCGCGCCACCGGGCTTGAACTCGGCCTGCAAACGCCCGTCCTGGGCTGGCTCGATATCGGCGGCAACGTCACCTGGACCGACATGAAGAACGTCAGCGATCCAGATACGCGACTGACCGACATACCGCGCCAGAAAATCGCGGCTTACGCCGTTGTCCGGCCCCTTGCCCGGCTGGAAATCATTCCTTTCATCGAGTCCGAAAGCCATCGCTGGGCATCGAATACGGTGCGCATCGGCCGGCACACCACACTAAACCTGAAGGCGGCCTACCACCCAACGAAGGCGCTAACCCTGGAAGCTGGCGTCAATAACGTGGGCGACAGCAATTACGCGCTGTCCAACGGCTTCCCGAATCCGGGCCGGACCTGGTTTACCAACGTCAGCTACCGCTTCTGAGGCAATCCACCATGAAAAGCACCTCGAGTCGCCGACACTTCCTGAAATCCGGCGCCGCACTTGCCCTTGCCGCGAGCATCGGCCGCCCGGCCGGTGCCGTACCGCAAACCGTCAATGTCCTGACCAGCTACGCCGACGAATTCGTCGGGCGAATCGAGGCAGCTTTCGAAAAGGCCCACCCGGAGTACCGCCTGCGCATCCTCTGGCGCATGCCCAGAGATGCCGCCGCCTTCCTTCAGCAACCCGGTCACGGCGGCGCCGATGTTTATTGGTCGGCCTCGCCGCGCACCTTTGCACGACTCGCCGACGAAGGAATCTGGCGCAAATTGCCGGTTGACCGCAAAAATCTGCCAACACACATCGGCAAGACCGCCCTGGGCGATGCTGCCGGTTACTACACGGCCAGTGAAGTCGCCGGCTTCGGCTTTGCCGTCTCGCCAAACGCCCTGGCCGCTCGGGGCATAGCCCGGCTGCGCGACTGGCCGGCCTGATCGCCCTGCCAGTACCGGCGCGCGTCGGCTTCGCGCCGCCCTTGATCGACATTGTCCTGCAAGCCTGGGGCTGGGAGCGCGGCTGGGCGCTGTGGAGCGAAATCGCCGCCAATGCCGTCCTGATTGACCGTGGCTCGACCTTCGTGACCGATGAAATCGTCGCCGGCCGTAGCGCCGTCGGCATCTCGATCGATTTTTTTGTCAATTCGGCGATAGCCAACGGCGCATCGCTGGATTTCATTTATCCGGCGCACACCGGCCTGAACCCGGCACATATCGCGGTCACCCGCGACAGCGGCAATCCGGCCGGCGCCGCCGCTTTTGCCGGCTTCATCCTGTCTCCGGCCGGGCAAAGCCTGCTCACCCATCCCGACATCCGCCGCTTGCCGGTTCGCCCCGATGTCTACAACGAACTGCCAGGCAAGCAATACAACCCATTCGCCGCAGCCGCTAACGGTGGCCTGCAATTCGACAGCGATACTGCCCGGCCACGCCTCGCAACGCTGGCCGCCGTTTTCCAGCAAATGCTGGTCGAACCGCACGACGAACTGCGCGAGTTGTGGCAACGCGTCCGCCAAGCCGAAGCCGCCGGCCAGCCGACCGGCACGATCCGTGAGCTGCTGACGCGCCCGCCGCTCGACGAGGCCGCCGCCAACTCGCCCGAACTGCAGCGCCTGATCGGCCTGCGCCTCGAAGGTGGCCGCGAGGCAGCGCTGACCCACGCCGAACTCACCTGGCGCGACCGGTGCACGCAACAGCGCCGGCAAGCCGCGCAACTACTAGGAGCACTCAAGGCATGAAAATCCGTCTCCTGCTCGCCGGCGCACTGCTGCTCGCCGCCCTGCCCGGTTTTGCCGAGCCAAGCACGGTCGACCGCGATATCCTGACCCGCCCCTTGCCCGGTTTGAATGACGAGGAATTGCAACGTTTCCTGCGCGGCCGCAGCCTGTTCCGCCAAAGCTGGGTCATCGCGCCGGCCAGCGATACCGAGGTTGACGGCCTGGGCCCGCTGTACAACCGCATTGCCTGCATCTCCTGCCATCCCAGGAACGGGCGCGGCGGCGCCCCGTCAGGTCCACAGGAACGCATGCAATCGATGCTGGTGCGCCTGTCGGTGCCCGGATCGCCACCGCGTCCGCACCCGGTATATGGCGACCAACTCAACGAGGAAGGCATCCCCGGCGTTGCCGGCGAAGGGCGCGCCGAAGTCCACTGGCAGACGCAAAACATGACGCTGGCCGACGGCCATGTCGTCGAACTGCGCATTCCCGAACTGCGTTTCGTCGAGCTGGCCTATGGGAATATCGGGCCGGTGCTGGTGTCGCCGCGCGTCGGCCCGCATGTTGCCGGCCTCGGCCTGCTTAATGCGGTCGATGCGCGGACGCTCGCTGCGCTGGCCCGCGAGCCGAAAACGGACGGCGTGACCGGCCAGGTCAATCGCCTCGGCCGCCAGCGCCTGGCCGGCCGTTTCGGCCTCAAGGCCAATACCGCCGACCTGCGTGGCCAGATCGCCGGCGCCTTCCACGGCGACATGAGCATCACCTCGCCGCTCTTCCCCAGGGAAAACTGCACACCGGCGCAGCCCGCCTGCCGCAAGGCGCCCAACGGCGGCCAGCCGGAACTGAGCGCCGGGCAACTTGACGACATCACCTTCTACGTCGCCCACCTGGCCCCGCCGCCCCGCCGCAATACCGAGGTGCCCGAGGTCAAGCGCGGCGAAACCTTGTTCACTGCGTTTGGCTGCGCCGCCTGTCACCGGCCGACGCTGCACACCGGCAAAAGCCCGCATCGCCTGCTCGACCGGCGCCCATTCTCGCCTTACACCGACTTGCTGCTGCACGACATGGGCCCGGCCCTGGCCGACAATCGCCCCGACCACGCCGCTTCCGGCCGGCAATGGCGGACAGCACCGCTGTGGGGTATCGGCATGCTCGCGGCGATCAATGAAAACGTCGGCTTCCTGCACGATGGCCGGGCGCGCACGATCGAAGAAGCCATTCTCTGGCACGGCGGCGAAGGCGAAGCGGCCAGGCGGCGCTACAGCGAAGCCGATGCAGCCACCCGCCGCGACCTGATCGAATTCCTGAATTCCCTCTGATCCCTCAAGAAAGGAAAGACTATGTGCAACAAAGCGCCGCAGACCGAAGCCCCGGCCTCCGAAATATCCCTTGGCGCCGCCATGGCGCACGGTTGTTGTGGGGGTTTCTGGGCGCCACAGCCAAAAGCAGTGCTTATCCCGATCGATACGCTCCGCCACGACTGCCGGGGTGACTGCGCGAAACCCAAAGACACTGGCGATGACACACCGCAAGCCTGAAGCCACGACAGCCCCGCTGTTCTCGTTCAGCCTGCGCAAACCACTGGCCTTTGCCGCCGGCGAGTCGCTGCTCGACATCCGCCTCAGCCTGACATCAGGTCAGTGGCTGGCGCTGCAAGGCTCTTCCGGCGCCGGCAAAACAACCTTGCTGCGCCTGCTCGCCGGTCTCGACAGCCCATCTGTCGGGCACATCCGTTTTGGCGATGAAGTCTGGCTGAACACCGAAACGAGCCAGCAGGTACCGACCTGCCAGCGGCAGATCGGCCTGGTTTTCCAGGAACATGCGCTGTTCCCGCACATGAACGCCCGCCGCCAGATCGATTTCGCCCGCCGGCCGGATCAGCCGGCGCCACCGACTGACGAGTTGCTGGCGCTGGTCGGCCTGGAGCAACTCGCCGACCGCTATCCGTCCGAACTCTCCGGCGGTCAGAAGCAACGTCTGGCGCTGGCCCGGACGCTGGCCTCGTCGCCGCGAGTGCTGCTGCTCGACGAGCCGCTGTCGGCCCTTGACCCGGAACTGCGCCGTGCCATGCAGGCGCTGCTGCAGCGCATCCGCGAAGCCGGCCTGGTCGATTGCGCGATCCTCGTCACTCACGATCTGGCCGAGGCCCACCAGCTTGCCGACCGCATTGTCCGCATCCAGCACGGACGCATCCACGCCGACCGCCCGGCCGGCGCCTCCTTTCTTCGCTTGCCCCTGCCACTCACCAAGGAACCCTCATGCCATTCCTCCGCCGCCTGTTTCTGATCCTCAGCCTGTGTGCCGCCCTGCCGGCTTTCGCCGACACCTTGCTGATCGCTGCCGGCGCCGGCTACAAGCGCCCGGTCGCCGAACTGAGCGCCGCCTTTGAAAAACAATCCGGCATCCACGTCGAACAGATCTACGGCAACATGGGCAACATCGTCGCCCAGGTCAAACAGAGCGGGGAAATCGCCGTTGTTTTCGGCGATCACGCCTTCCTGTCCAGGGTCGAAGGCATCGACTTCGCCAGCTACCTGGCGCTTGGCGCCGGCCGTCTGGTCATCGCCTGGCCGGCCGGTGGCAAACTTGCCGAGCCGGACGAACTGGCCGACAGTCGCTTCGCTCGCATTGCCGTACCCAACCCGAAAGCTGCCATCTACGGCATCGCCGCCAGCGAATTCCTCGCCAGCAGCAATCTCGACGCCCGGATCAAGGATCGCCTGCAGGTCGTTGCCACCGTGCCGCAGGTTTCCGCCTACCTGATCAGCGGCGAAGTCGACGCCGGCTTCATCAATCTCACCGAAGCGCTCGCCATCGCGCCGAAGATCGGCGGCTACCGGGAAATCGATGCCAAGCTGTACGCCCCGATCCGCATTGTCGGCGGCGTGCTCCGGCCGCAGGCCGAGAAAACCTCGGTGCCGGCGCTGGGCCGCTTCCTGGAAAGTCCGGAAGCCCGCGCCATTCTCGCCAAGCACGGTCTCTGACACTTGTCGTCGCTGCTCAACCTGCTGGCCAGCGCCGACGCCCGGCAGATGCTGTGGCTGACCGCCCAGGTCGCCTTCGCCAGCACGCTGCTGCACGGGGTTTTCGGCCTGGCTATCGGCTACGCATTGTCGCGCCCCGGCTGGCGTGGGCGCGCTGCACTCGACATCGCGGTGACATTGCCGCTGGTCTTTCCGCCGATGGCCACCGGCTTCCTGCTGCTGATGATTTTCGGCCGGCGCGGGCCGCTCGGCGAACCCTTGCGCGACACCTTCGGCATCGAGCTGGTGTTCTCGTTTTCCGGCCTGGTCTTTGCCGCATTCATCGCCGGCCTGCCGCTGGTCGTCAAACCGGTGCAGTCGGCTTTCGAGAACATGCCGAAAATTCTCGCCGAAGCTGCCCGTGCGCTCGGCAAGACGGAGTTGCAGATTTTCTGGCACATCCTGCTGCCGAACATCCGTAACGCACTGATCGGCGGCCTGGTCCTCGCCCTCGGCCGTTCGCTCGGCGAAGTCGGCATCACGCTGATGCTCGGCGGCAATATCGAAGGGCGTACGGTCACCGCTTCGCTCGACATCTACAACGCGGTCATTACCGGCGACTTCGAACGCGCCGCCGCGGTTTCCATCCTGCTCGGCCTGATCACCACCGGCCTGTTCGTGCTGCTGCGCCGGCAAGCCCGGGCGCCGCTGGGATGGTGAACGAAAAACAGCGGCCCGCAAGCCGCTGCTTCAGATTTTTGACAAACTCAAGCGGGGACGCCGAGGATGACGTGGCTGGCCTTGATCAGCGCTGTGGCTTCCGCACCTTCCTTCAATCCCAGCTCCATGACTGCTTCATTCGTCACCACGGCATAAACGGTAGTACCGCCGGGCAAAAGTACGCCCACTTCGGTGTTGACCGCACCTTTATGCACAACGCTGACTTTTCCGGTCAGCTGGTTGCGAGCCGAAAAATGCACTTCCTTCGCTCCAGACAACAGCATGACCCACGGCGCCTTGACGTAGGCAATGGCATCCTTGCCAACAGCCAGACCGAGCGACTGGACACTGCCTTCTGTCACGATTGCGACAATTTTGTCGCCCCCCGACAAGCTGAGCTCAACCTCGGCATTGACGGCTCCGCCAGTCAAGGCAGTAATTTTTCCTGCAAACACATTGCGTGCACTGACATTCATGGTGCTCTCCTTGATTTGAAATTTGCTGGCCCGATTTTCGCTATATACAAAACTAACCAACGAAAGATTGTCGGACTGGTGACAATGTAACCAGAGCCAATAGCAACACACAACCATAGCGCTAGAGATTTTTCCGGTAATATCGCCAACGTTATATACAACAATGCATCACGGAACCAGCATGGATCAAACACTTCCCCGCTTGCGCAGCAAACTTGAAGTTGACGGTGAATTCGGCACCTTCCTCGGCGACACCCGCATCCGCCTGCTTGAAGCCATCGATCAACACGGCTCGATCTCGCAGGCAGCAAAGGCTGTGCCATTGTCGTACAAGGCCGCCTGGGATGCCGTCGATGCAATGAACAACCTGGCCGAGCAGCCGCTGGTGCTGCGCTCGACCGGCGGCAAACACGGCGGCGGCACGCTGCTGACCGACTACGGACGCAAGGTGATCGCCCTCTACCGCGCGCTGGAAGCCGAATACCAGGCCGCACTGGATCGCCTGACGGCGAGCATGAACGACGGCCAGGCGAGCGATTTCCAGCAGTTCAGCCGACTGCTCAAGCGCATGTCGATGAAGACCAGTGCGCGCAACCAGTTCGCCGGACCGATCGTCGGCCTGCGCGAAGGTCATGTCGATTTCGAGGTCCGCATCAAGCTCGATGACGACAATGAAATCGTTGCCGTGATTACCGGCGACTCGGCGGAAAACCTCGGCCTGCAAATCGGCATGGAGATCAACGCACTGGTCAAATCGTCATCGGTGCTGCTACTCAACGACAACTCGGTCAAAACCAGTGCCCGCAATCATTTGTGGGGCGAGATCACGCGCATTCACGACGGCCCGGTGAATTGCGAAGTCACCTTGGCCATGAAAAACGGCAAATCGGTGTGCGCTGTGGTTACCCACGAGAGCGTCGAAAAACTCGGCCTGGCCGTCGGCGAACAGGCCTGTGCCGTATTCAAGGCTTCATCCGTCATTCTTTGCAAATACGCCTAACCCGAACCTCAGGAGAATCATCATGAAACGCTTGTCAGCCCTGCTCCTCAGCCTTCTCGCCACCAGCGGCCTGCACGCCGGCGAAGTCCAGGTCGCCATCGCCGCTAATTTCACTGCGCCGATGCAGCAAATTGCTAGCGAATTCGAGAAGGAGACTGGCCACAAGGCCGTGCTGTCTTTCGGCGCCACCGGCAAGTTCTACGCCCAGATCGTCAACGGCGCGCCGTTCGAGGTTTTCCTCGCCGCTGACGACACGACGCCGAGCAGACTGGAAAAAGAAGGCCACGCCGTGCCCGGCAGCCGCTTCACTTACGCCGTCGGCAAACTGGTGCTGTGGTCGGCGAAACCGGATTTCGTCGATGCCAAGGGTGAGGTGCTGAAGGGCGGAAAATTCAACAAGCTATCCATCGCCAACCCAAAAACTGCCCCCTACGGCGCAGCGGCCATCGAAACACTGACCAAGCTGAAACTGCTCGACGCCGTGCAACCCAAGTTCGTCCAGGGCGAAAATATTTCGCAGACGCTGCAATTCGTCCACACCGGCAACGCCGACCTCGGCTTCGTCGCGCTGTCACAGGTATTCAAGGATGGCAAACTGAACAGCGGCTCGGCCTGGATCGTCCCCGGCGAATTCCACGAACCGATCTACCAGGATGCCGCCATTCTTGCCAAGGGCAAGGACAATCCGGCAGCCAGCGCACTGCTTGCTTACTTGAAGGGTGACAAGGCGAAAGCTGTGATCCAGTCCTTCGGTTACGATCTGCGCTGACTCAACCCAAGCCCGAGCACCATGCTGACCGATAGCGACCTGCAAGCCATCTGGCTGACCATCCGACTGGCCGGAATCACCACACTGATCCTGCTGCTGATCGGCACCCCCATTGCCTGGTGGCTGGCGCGCAGCCGGGCCTGGTGGAAAGGCCCGGTCGGCGCCGTCGTTGCGCTGCCGCTGGTGCTGCCGCCGTCGGTGCTCGGTTTCTACCTGCTGCTGGCGATGGGGCCGAATGGCCCGTTCGGCCAGCTCACCCAATGGCTTGGCCTGGGCACGCTGCCGTTCACTTTCTGGGGGCTGGTCATCGCTTCCTCGTTCTATTCGCTGCCCTTCATGGTGCAGCCGCTGCAGAACGCCTTCGAGGGCATCGGCGAGCGGCCGCTGGAAGTTGCCGCGACCTTGCGCGCTTCTCCGGTCGACACCTTTTTCTCAGTGGTTTTGCCGCTGGCCAAACCGGGCTTCGTCACCGCCGGCATCCTGACCTTTGCCCACACCGTTGGCGAATTCGGTGTCGTGTTGATGATCGGCGGCAACATCCCCGGCGTCACCCGCGTCGCCTCGGTGCAGATCTACGACCACGTCGAAGCGATGGAATACGCCGATGCGCACCGGCTGGCGGCGGTGATGCTGGTCTTCTCCTTCTGCGTTCTGCTGGCGATGTACACGCGGCGCAGCAACACCCGAAAGGCGGCCTGACATGGACAACATTGAAGCCCGCATTGAGGCCAAATTCAAACTCGACTGGCCCGGTTTCACACTCGATGTCGACCTGAACCTGCCCGGCCGCGGCGTCACCGCTTTGTTCGGCCATTCCGGCTCGGGCAAAACCTCGCTGCTGCGCTGCATTGCCGGCCTGGAAAGGGCGTCCTGCGGTCGACTCGTGTTCAAGGGCAAAATCTGGCAGGACGAAACCATCTGGCTGCCGACGCATCGCCGGCCGATCGGCTACGTCTTCCAGGAAGCCAGCCTGTTCCCGCACCTGTCGATTCTCGGCAATTTGCGTTACGGCCAGAAACGCAGCGACGGCGCCGGGCGCGTCGGCCTCGATGCGGCCATCGAACTGCTCGGCATTGGCCACCTGCTGGAACGCAAGCCGGATACGCTGTCCGGCGGTGAACGTCAGCGCGTCGGCATCGCCCGGGCGCTGGCCGTCGGCCCGGAAATCCTGCTGATGGACGAACCGCTGGCGGCGCTCGACCTGAAGCGCAAGCAGGAAATCCTGCCCTATCTGGAACGCCTGCACGACGAACTCGACATTCCGGTCATCTATGTCAGCCATTCGCCGGACGAAGTCGCCCGGCTGGCCGACCATATCGTTGCCATGGACGGCGGCCGCGCCGTCGCTGCCGGCCCGCTCGGCGAAACACTGGCCCGCCTCGACCTGCCGATCAGGCTCGGCGAGGATGTCGGCGTCGTACTCGATGCAACGGTCGGCGAAATCGACGCCGAATGGCATCTGGCGCGCGTCGATTTCGCCGGCGGCAGCTTGTGGACGCGCGACCATGCGGTGCCGGTCGGCAAGCACGTCCGGGTCCGCGTACTCGCCCGCGACGTCAGCCTGGCGCTGGACGAACCGGGCATGAGCAGCATCCAGAACTGTCTCGGTGGCTGCGTCGAAAGCGTCGCCGCCGACGATCACCCCGGCCTGCTGCTGGTCCGCGTGCAAGTCGGGGCAAGCCTGCTGGTCGCCCGCCTGACCCGCCGTTCGGCGGCCCAGCTCGGCATCGCACCGGGCCTGCCGGTCAAGGTCCAGGTCAAGTCCGTCGCCCTGATGGAATGAGCCGATGAATCCCTACACGCTGCCTGACCACGAACTCGAACGCCTGCTCGGTGAAGATGCCCCGGCCGGCGATGCAACGACTTTCGCACTCGACATCGGCGAATGTTGCGGTCGACTCGATTTTCGCGCCCGTTTTGCCATGGTCGTCTGCGGCAGCGAGGAAGCCCGGCGCCTGGGCGAACTGCGCGGCCTCGTGCCGACCGGCCCGTTTGCCGCCAGCGGCACGAAGCTGCAGCCGGGTGAAACAATCCTGTCCCTGACCGGCGAGGCGGCCGCGCTTCATATCGTCTGGAAAACCGCGCAGACCTTGATGGAATACCTGTCCGGCATCGCCACGGCGACCGCCGACATCGTTGCCGCCGCCCGCAGCGGCAACCCGGACTGCGCCGTCGTGTGCACGCGCAAGAACTTCCCCGGCACCAAGGCGGCGACGGTCAAGGCCGTACTTGCCGGCGGCGCCAGCCCGCACCGGCTGAGCCTGTCGGAAACGCTGCTGGTCTTCGCCGAACATCGCGCCTTCCTCGCCGAAACACCCGCGGCAACGCTCGCCCGCCTGCGCCGTCGCTGGCCGGAACGCGCCATCGTCGTCGAAGTCAGCGATGAAACCGAGGCGCTGGACTGGGCCGGCGCCGACATCCTGCAACTGGAAAAATGGCCAATTGATGCGGTCGACCGCATCAAACAGCAAATTCCGGGCACGCGACTTGCTGCAGCCGGTGGTATCAACGCCACCAACGCCGCGGCCTACGCCCGTGCCGGTGCCAGCATCCTGGTCACCAGCGCGCCGTATTTCACCAGCCCACGCGACGTGGCGGTCACCCTTTCAGCCCGTTAGGAGCCTGTCGGCTTTACGACAAACCCTGCCATGAAAATCGCCATCGCCACCAAGGATTACACCGCCGTCAGCGGCCATGCCGGCCAGTGCCGGCACTGGCTGGTCTACGATCTCTCTGCCCATCGCTCGAACCAGTTGCTGCCGGCACCGCTGCGCGTCGATCTGGACAAGGACGAAGTCCTGCATGTGTTCGAGGACGACCGGCCGCATCCGCTCGACGGCATTGCGATTGCCGTCTGCGCCAGCGCAGGCGATGGTTTCATCCGACACATGCGCAAAAGAGGCTGCGATGTGCTGTTGACCGGAGAAAGCGATCCGGCACAGGCGATCACCCGCATCCTGGCCGGCGAAGCGCTACCCGACCCGCGCTTCGACATCACCACCTCGCTGTGCAAGTTGCGCGACCTGTTTTCGCGCCACTGATTAAGGGGGTGAGCGTAAGCATTAAGCGGGCACCAACTGCGGTTTTCCAGGTTTAATCAGCCAGTTCGATCTGACCGAAAAATGGGCAATTTTGGCGGTCAACCGCAGCAAACATGAAAAAACCCTCAGCGGGAAGTCTTAAACGGTGTCTGACCCCGTTACGATTTTTGCGGTCGACCGCAGAATTTTGGCATTTTTGCCGGGCGTGATGATGTGTCGTGCTGTATCCGATAGTGGGTTTAATTCGACCCTGGCCCCTTTGATTTGCACTCTTTCGCTCCCGCCGCCAATACCGGCCAAAACTGCACAAATCCACCGGCATCGGCTTGAACGGTTTGGCCGGTGAGTGTTGGCTGCTCTGGAACTGGCGCATCGCTTGCACGTTGATCTAACTCGTCATGCAGTAAGCGTGGTTGCCGCCATAACGCGCAGAAAGCTGCTCCTCATCTCACAGGCACAGGATTAACATTGAAAAAACAAAACCTTTATTACAAGCGCTATTGCGACAACCCCCAAAACCAATGGCAACAAAAAATCCAAAAATAGCCATCTACAGTTTTGAGCCTTGTAAAACATCTTGAACCAATTATCAAAACGCCATAGTGAATCAGAAATACGTTCGCTTTCCAGGATATTTTTAATACTGCTCAAAGACTGGGAAATATCGTTGATCTTGATGCTTGACTCATCAGTGGATGACGATCTGATTTTATCGATATCAAGATGGACAACATCTTTAAGATAAGCGTACAACGTGGTTTGCCTAACCTTTTCAGACGGGTCCTTACTGGAAATCTTTATTCCGCCGCCACCCCAGCCGCCGGTATCCAAGGCAGTCTGCCTAATCCTCCACTCCAGAATGCTTTCCCAAGATATCCAAAGAAAATGCACTATTTGATAGGAGAGCAAGAACAGCACAATAAGAAGCACATGTTCTGTTGTGAGTCCATCGAGACGAATCCCTAAAATGGATGATTCATCCCCGATTTTTACTTCAGACCATATAAGAAAGATTGTAGAAAAAGCCACAAAAAACAGCTGCGCCCGGATGATCCGTGCATGGGAGTCATGCGCCAGAAACACTGGATGCTCCATCAGTTTTTTCAGTTTTTCTTCATCATGCATTGGCTAGTCTCTCAAGAATCAAAGGGGCCAGGGTCATTTGTCGAGGGTCATTTTTCGATAAGCGACCAGCTTTACACCCCAGAAGGCGTCAAAGCATACACCTCGAAAATTTTAATGCCTAACGGATAAAAGACGCACGACGTCATACTCGGAAAAAAATACCAGAATTCCGCGGTCGACCGCAAAAATGCCTCATTTTCATTCCCAGCGACAGTCGCCACACCGGACGCTCGGGTTCCCATGGAAGGCTGAGCAACGCAGGAAGGCCTGGCGAAGCAAGAAAAAGCAAGGCGCGCCTCAGCACGAAACCCCAAGCAAATCAGTCAGCCAGTTCGATCTGGCCGCTGACCGTCGTCGTCAGCAGGCTCTCACCCGCTTCCAGCGGTGCCGGCGCAGCTTCCGCCATCATCACCTTGGCGCTGCGAAAAACCGGCATCGGCATCGCGCCCCCCTGCTGGTTCACCGACAAATGCTTGATCGTCCAGCGCTTGCCCAGCGCATCGGCGATCACTGCGGCACGACTCTGGAAAGCCCGAATCGCATCGCGCGTCGCCTCGTCTTCAACCTGCCGGCGGGTTTCCGGCGACGGCATCTGGCTGACGTTGGCCACCGCCAGGCGCCGTTGCTGCAACTCGCCGAGCAGATCGGACACGGCGCCAAGATCGCGTGATTCAAGCACCAGTTCGCTGCGCATGCGCCAGCTTTCGATTTTCTGGTCGCGTCCGTACATCGGGTAAGTGGATTGATTGCCGCTCTTCACCGAAACCCCGGCCTTGCCGCGAATCAGCTTCAGTGCCTCGGCGATTTCCTGATTGACCCGGCGCGCCAGATCGGCCGGGCTGCTGCCCTGCGCCTCGCTATACACGACGGCGCGAACCTGATCGTTGGCAGCCGGCCGAGCTGCCTCGGCGGCCAGATCGATGGTCGTCGCGGCATGCCCGGCACTCGCCAGAAGGCTGAACGAGAGAAGCAGAAGGGGTAGCTTTTTCATGGCAAGACTCCGTGATGAAGAGCGCCGATCATAGCCCCGGCAGAAAAAGCACGAGCAATAAATGGGTAATAAATTGTTTCCCGACAAAACGGGATACCGTCTTTTTACTTGTATCCAACTCTGCCTTTTGTAATACTCAACCTCTTATGATCAATGTGCTTCAACTTGACTGCGTGCCAAATAAGGACGAAATCCTCGAAGAGGGCACCCGCCGCGTCATCAGCGGCGAAGAGCGCGTCTTCTACGACGGCTACTGGATCAAGACATACAAGGTACCGGCAGATACGCTGGAGGCGAAAAAACGCCTGATCGACGCGCTGACCCGGCGTCTGTTCAACCATACCGAACACGGCCTGAATATTCCGGGCACCCGCCTGACTGAAGCACGCGCCGCGTTCGAAGCAGAAACCGAACCGAACCGCCGCCGCATCAAGGGCGCCATGCTGGCCGGTGCGCTGTTCAACCGGGCGGCCGACATTTTCCGAAAACTGGTCGAATTGCAGGCCTGCGGTATCGAAATCCTCAGCGACAATCCCCTGATGCGCGAGTGCGGGCGCTGCCTGCTCGAAGCGATGGAACTGGGGCGCAATGTGCTGCATCGCAGCGGTGAAGAAGGCATCGACGAGTTGTGGGGCGAGCCTTTCCGCGCTTTCTCCATTCCGCTGGAAGATTTCTACGAAAGCCGTTACATCAAGATCGGCCAGACGATGCGCGACATTGACCGCATCGCCCGGACCATGATCACCAATCTGGCACAGCTACCGGCTTTCCAGGGCGTCGAATCAGCAATCAACGATCTGGCCAACGCGGCCAAGATCAAGACGGAAACCCTGCGGACCGACCCGGATATTTTCGACGTCTGGTCCATCATGGTGACTGCCGGCGAACGCCTGGCCAACCTGACGCCGCATCCGGTAGCGGCGGATTCAGCAGCGATGAAACACGATGTTGCCGAGGGTCTGGTCCTGATCCGCCAGGGACGCGACCTGATTTTCTACATCACTCGCGCCAGAACGCCGATGCCCAAGAGCACCAACGACTTCATTGCTCGTTGCGAAACCTACCTGAACTGCGGCCACACGCCGATCACCGATTTCCGCCAGGACTGAACAAGCGCAGCACGGCTCAGTCGCCTGCCAAGCGATTGCGTCCTTGGCTTTTGGCTTTGTACAACAATTCGTCGGCCAACCGAAATACCTGTCCGACCGAGCCAATGGCCGGTGACATACAGGCCGCCCCGGCCGAAACCGTCACGATGCCCCAAGCCGCATTCGCTTCATGCGGAATGGCCAGCGCAGCAATGGCTTCGACAATGCCCAGTCCCAGACCAACATGCACGCCTGAAACTGCCTCGGGAATGACCACGGTAAATTCCTCACCGCCATAACGGGCGACAAAAGCGCCGGGGACCATCTGATCTTCACTGGCCGCCCCGACAACCCGCTCAATACAGCCAGCAACGGTACGCAAACACTCGTCGCCGGCCTGATGCCCATAGAAATCGTTGTATTTCTTGAAATTATCGACATCGATCATCAACAGGCTGAACGGCTTGCCAAAGCGCACCGCATCTTCCCATAAAGCATCGACGCGCAGGTCCATCGCCCGCCGGTTGAATAAACCGGTCAAACCATCACGATTGGCTTGATCCTGCAATTTCGCATTGGCCTGCGCCAAACGCTGCCGCATTGCCGCGATACGCGCCAAGGCCTTCATCTTCGCCTGCAACACGCTTTCTGAAACGCTCTTCGAGATGAAGTCGTCACCACCGGCTTCAATCGCCGTCACCAGATTGGTGTCGGTATCCGTTGCCGTGACAAAAATGATCGGTGTCCAGGCCCACGGCTCGTGACCTTCCAGTGCGCGAATCCGCGTCGTGGTTTCAAAACCGTTCATTCCCGGCATCTCGATATCCATCAGCACGAGATCGAACTGGTCGCGCTGGAAAAGCTCAATGGCCAGTTGACCATTGATCGCATGCCTGACCTCATGGCCGAAGGACTCGAGACGAGCCGTCGTGACCAAGGCAATGGCACGCGAATCGTCGACTAGAAGGATCTTCATCGTTTTTCTGGAACTGTCGGGGTAATCTCATTTAACAGAATACCTGTTAGCCAAGGCTACCGGTAGCACTTTAGTCATACAAGCACCTATCCCAAAGCGGTAAGAAAACGCATCATGCGCTGAGCCAAAACGTGACCAGCGTCATCATCCGGTAACATTAGTGCAACAAAATTAGCGGCTTGAAGCCTATACTTGAGAGATTGCTTCCGGAGCATGCGCAATGATTAATACCGCCCTGACCCCCCGTTTTCCGGCCGAAAACTACCTGAACCGTGAACTCGGTCTGCTCGCCTTCAACCGGCGTGTCCTGGCCCAGGCCGAGGATGACCGGATGCCGCTGCTCGAACGCCTGCGCTTCCTGTGCATCGTCTCCAGCAACATGGACGAATTTTTTGAAATCCGGGTTTCCGGCCTCAAGGAACAGATTCGCGCCCGCACTTCCGGTGTCACCATCGACGGCAAAACGGCCCAGGAAACCTTCCGCCTGGTCTCCGCCGAAGCCCATGCCATCGTCACCGAACAATACCAGCACCTGAACGACGTGATCCTGCCGGCCCTTGCCGAACGGGGTATCCGCTTCCTGCGTCGCTCGACCTGGACCGAAGCCCAGCGCGAATGGATACGCGACTACTTCCAGCGCGAGATGGTGCCTGTGCTGACGCCGATCGGACTCGACCCGTCGCACCCCTTCCCGCGCGTGCTCAACAAGAGCCTGAATTTTGCCGTCGAACTGGAAGGCAAGGACGCCTTTGGCCGCAGTTCCAATATCGCCATCGTCCAGGCGCCGCGCGTACTGCCGCGCGTCATCCAGGTGCCCGAAGAACTGGCCGGTGTCGAATACGGCTTTGTCTTTCTGTCCTCCATCCTGCACGAATTCGTCAACGAACTGTTCACCGGCATGACGGTGCTCGGCTGCTACCAGTTCCGCGCCACGCGCAATTCCGACCTGTTCGTCGACGAGGAAGAAGTCACCAACCTGCGCACCAAGCTGCAAGGGGAACTACCGCAGCGCCATTTCGGCAACGCGGTGCGCCTGGAAGTCGCGGACAACTGCTCGCCAGCGATCACCGAATTCCTGCTGTCGCAATTCGGCCTGCAAGCGGTTGACCTGTACCGCGTCCAGGGGCCGGTCAACCTGGTTCGCCTGATGCAGGTGCCGGACTGGGTCGACCGCCCGGATATGAAGTTTCGTCCATTCACCCCCGGCATCCCGAAAGGTCTGGCCAAAGGTGCCAACATTTTCGACAGCATCCGCAAGGGCGACATCCTGCTGCACCACCCCTACCAGTCGTTCGCCCCGGTCATCGAGTTGCTGAATCAGGCGGCCACCGACCCCAGCGTCGTCGCCATCAAGATGACGGTTTACCGCACCGGCACCGATTCGGTGCTGATGCAGTCGCTGCTGCGCGCCGCCCAAAGCGGCAAGGAAGTCACCGTGGTGGTGGAACTGATGGCGCGCTTCGACGAAGAAGCCAACATCGTGTGGGCGACCAAGCTCGAAGAAGTCGGCGCCCATGTCGTTTATGGCGTGGTCGGCTACAAGGTGCA
This sequence comes from Azonexus sp., assembly GCF_030824335.1. Classification (GTDB taxonomy): domain Bacteria; phylum Pseudomonadota; class Gammaproteobacteria; order Burkholderiales; family Rhodocyclaceae; genus Azonexus. Next base: position 30,455 of record NZ_JAVBXX010000040.1, on the reverse strand, counting down.
CGCCAAGGCACTGCTCATCGTGCGCCGCGAAGACAGCGGCCTGAAACGCTACGCCCACCTCGGCACAGGCAACTACCACCCGCGTACCGCCCGCATGTATTCCGACTTCGGCTTGATGACGGCCGACGAGGAAGTGACCCACGACGTCAGCGAAGTGTTCAAGCAACTGACCGGCCTGGGCAAGGCACGAACGCTGAAGCACCTGTGGCAGGCGCCTTTCACACTGCAGCAGAATGTCGTGATCGCCATCCAGGCCGAAGCCGAAGCCGCACGTCAGGGACACAAGGCGCGCATCGTCGCCAAGATGAATTCACTGGTTGAACCGGAAGTCATCAATGCACTTTATGAAGCCTCGCAGGCCGGCGTTGAAATCAGCCTGATCGTGCGCGGCGTCTGCATGCTGCGTCCCGGCGTTCCCGGCCTGTCGGACAAGATTCGCGTCCGCTCGATCATCGGCCGCTTCCTCGAACACCACCGCATCATGTACTTCCACGCTGGCGGCAAGGAAAACGTTTATCTGTCATCCGCCGACTGGATGGACCGCAACTTCTTCAAACGCATCGAACTCGGTTTTCCGGTACTTGATCCAAAGCTGAAAAAGCGTGTCATCACCGAAGGCCTGAAGTTTTATCTGGCCGACAACCAGCAGGGCTGGGACATGAATTGCCAGGGGGTTTACCAGCGTCGCCGCTCAACGCGCAGCAAACCGCACAATGCACAGGGCGAACTGATGGTGACACTTGGCAGCAATTGAGTTCCAGGAATATGGGGCGGGCGTTGACCGGCAGAATATTGCGGTCAACGCCTGTTCGGCACCAATATTCCAAAGCTGCGAGGCAGCGAAAAACCGATGACCCGAAATAGCCGGGAAATCCGTTTTTTCCGTCGACATATTCCACTGATGCACTGCATCCCCGGTTGCCACGACTGCTGTGGCCCGATCACTGCATCCAGTGAAGAAATGGCCAGGCTGCCGGCAAAAAATGAAGCCGACCGATCTGCCGCACTGGCCGAACTGAACTGCTCCTACCTCGGCACCAAAGGTTGTGAAATCTACCTGGAGCGCCCATTGGTCTGCCGACTGTTCGGCACGACAGCAAAACTTGCCTGCCCGCACGGCAGACATCCCGAACAGATGATAGCGCCGGAGATTGAAAACCGGATTTTTCAGTATTTCGCCGACAACCGGCACGTTTTGCTGTGACGCCCCCGCACAGGAAACGTCGTGGGGAGCACGGCAGCCCTGAATTTCATTAATTTTTCAGCCCAAAGCAAAAAAATGTTGCATTGCACCATAATCAAGCGCATAATTTGCTCTGTCTCCTCCATTTCCTCCAAGAATGGATTTATGCCCGCCTAGTGCGGGCATTTTTTTTGCCATGGAGACCTGCGATGCCACTTTGCCGCCCCTTTTGTAATTTTCGTGTAAGTTACGCAACCGAAAATGCTTTACCCGTTGTCCATCAGACGACACCCGAATTCAGGGAGGGGGAGACAAATGGAAGAAAGCCCGCACTAGACGGGCTTCTTTTATTTCCGGGCCAGGCGCAAAACGCGCGAATTCAGCCATAATCCGCGCCAGTCTTCGCGGAAGCGCAATCCATCTACCAGCTACCCCATCACTCGTCACTCCGTGGCTTGTTATAAGCTGACTTGCATCCGCGTCCCCCTGATAACAGAGGCGAAGCGGAATTGTTGCGCAAACAGTTTGCTGCAGACAAAGAGATGATCCCGATCGATATGATTTGTGAAAGGTCATACCAAGTGTTTCCAGATCACGGTTTCAAGTTGAAAAAATGCGCAGCGATTTCCCTGTTGCTGGCGAGTGCCTTGAGTAATGCGCAAGCCGGGGATTATTCAAATGTCTATTTCTTCGGCGACAGTCTCACCGACTCGGGCGTCTATGCGCCGACACTGACCAACCCGGCCTACAATCATTTTTCCACCAACCCGGGACTCGTCTGGTCGCAGCAGCTTGGGTTGCGTTATGGCCTTTCGGTCAGCCCGGCCTACGCAGCGGCCAATCCAGCCCCTTACGTTTTCAACAGCATCCAGAACGGCAATAATTTTGCGGTGGGTAATGCGCGGGTCAATGCCGCACCGAAGAATCCCCAATACGTCAATGTGCCACCGCTCAGCCGTCAGCTTGACGACTTGCTTGCGCGCGGGCCGCTCGATAGCCGTGCGCTCTATGCGATCTCTGGTGGGCCCAACGATGTCTTTGCCCAGATATCTGCGGCCAGCGATGCAGCGGCCATAACCGGGATTGAGCGCGCGGCGAATGATTTGACGGCGCAGGTAACCCGCCTGCAGTCAGCCGGCGCTCAGCATCTGATTGTGATTGGCATCATGAATCTGAGCAAAGTCCCGGTAGCCTCGATGCCAAGCCAGATCCCCGACCCAGTCCGACTGGGCAAACTGGTCTCGACATTCAACGCCAGCCTTGAGTCCGGCCTGGCGGGCAAGAATTTGCTCTATTTCAATACCGTCAAATTGCTCGACACGCTGATCGCCAATCCTGCGGCTTATGGGTTCACCAACGTCCTGGATGCCGCCACGCTGCAATCGATCGGCCGCGCACCTGACCCCGGCAAGGAAACGGGTTATCTGTTTGCCGATGTCGGACACCCGTCAGCCCAGTTTCACAAAATCGAATCCGACTGGATTTACGCGTCGCTCGAAGGTGCCAGCCGGGTCGGCTTGCTGTCGCAAGTGCCGCTCGGTCGTTCCGGCGCCCAATGGCGATCGATCGATGGCCGCCTCAACGAGTTCCAGAATTTCGGCTACCAGGGGCAAGGTTTCTTCGTGACCGGGGATCATGCCGCGTCGAAAACCAATGCACATGCCGGTTCGCCCTCTGCGGACGGTTCCGGCAACAGCCTGATCATGGGTTATGAAAAAGCCTTCAGCAAACAGCGCTTTGCCGGTGTCACCCTGGGTTATGGCAATGCGCCGTTTGATCTGGGCAACCATCAAGGCTCAGTCAGATACAACGAATGGGCGCTTTCAGCCTTTGCCGCACAAAAGTTTGGCGCGTTTTACGCCAATGCGCTGGCCTCCTACGCCTGGCTGGATTACACAAGCAAGCGCAACGTTGCACTGGGGCCGTTCACCACCCGCGAACGCGGCGAGACACGCGGCAGACAGTTCGGTGCAAAAGCCCAGTTTGGCTATAACTTCACCCAAGGCAGCCTGGTCCACGGCCCGCTTGTCGGATTGGCCTGGGAACGTGTCAAGGTGGATGGATTCAAAGAGCAATCGGGTGGCATCAGCGCGCTGGCTTTTGGCGATCAAGTCCGTGAATCCTTGCGTTCCCGCCTTGGCTGGCAGATGGCGCTGGAAACCGAATGGTCAGCCGTCAAGGTCCGTCCCTACGTCCAGCTGACCTACGACCATGAACACAAAAAGGACGAGCGCACCTACCGCGCAGGCTTTGTCGGTACCAACTCGGCGCTGGCGATGCCGACGCGCAACCGTACCGGGGGTTATGGCACCTTGCTGGCCGGCTTCAGTGCCGAATTGAGCCAGGGCAAACGCCTGGGGCTGGGTGCAATGACCACCCTGAGTCAGCCGGGTGCGAACAATACGGCGATCAATCTGACCTTGAGTACAACGTTCTGATTGAGTGACAAGTTGCCGACAAGCCGGATCAGGCGCGCGAATTCGGCCATAATCCGCGCCTGTCTTCGCCATAGCGCAAACCATGTACTACCTGCTCGTCGTCAACCTGCTCTGGGCCTTTTCTTTCAGCCTGATTGGACAATACCTTGCCGGCCAAGTAGATAGCGACTTCGCGGTACTGATCCGGGTTGCCATTGCCGCCCTGATCTTCCTTCCCTTTACCTCCTGGCGCGGCTTGCCGAAACCACTGGTCGGCGGTTTCTGGCTGGCTGGCGCACTGCAGTTCGGCATCACCTACCTGTGCCTGTATCGCAGCTTCAACGTATTGAGCGTTCCCGAAGTCCTGCTCTTTACCGTATTGACCCCGATTTACGTCACCCTGCTCGACGATGCCATGGAACGTCGCTTCAACTGGTGGGCGCTGCTGGCCGCGCTGGTCGCCGTCAGCGGCGGCGTGTTGATCCGCTTCCAGCCATTGAGCGGCGATTACCTGGCGGGCTTTCTGTTGCTGCAACTGGCCAACCTCACTTTCGCCGCAGGTCAGGTGCTGTGCCGCCACCTGCTCGCCCGTTACCCGACAGAGTTGCCGCTTTACCGTTTCTTCAGCCACTTCTTTTTCGGTGCCCTGCTTCTGGCGCTGCCGGCCTTCCTGATTTTCGGCAATCCGGACCGCCTGCCGCAAACGGCGATGCAATGGGGCGTCCTGACGTGGATGGGCGTCTTCGCCACTGCACTCGGCATGTTCTGGTGGGTCAAAGGCAGCACACGGGTTGATGGCGGCACGCTGGCCGTGATGAACGAACTCCATGTCCCGCTGGGGCTGCTGGTCAATCTGCTGATCTGGAACCGGGACGCCGACCTGCAGCGCATCGCACTTGGCGGCAGCGTGATCGTCCTTTCCCTGTGGATCAACCGCTTCGCCCGCCGACAACACGCCTGAAACGCTGCACAGGCTTCGACCGGCCAGCCGGAATCTTATTTCTCCAGCACCACGTTCTGCGTGCCTTCGGCCCCCATGTGCACCGACAGGATACGCACAACACCTGTGCCGGCATTGCTTCCTCGATGGACGGTCTGCATCGTCTCCATCATGGCTTCTCCCTGTCGAAACACCCGCTTGCCCGCTGCGCCGTAATCGACCGTCACTTCGCCTTCCAGAATGTAGGCAAACATCGGTGCCGGGTGACGATGGAAAATCGTCTCTGCACCGGGTGCAATCGTCACGATATTGGCCGTCACCCGGGCCGGCCCGGTAGTCGGATACGCAATACTTTCCCCCATCACGGTCGTACTGGTCGATAACAACTCCTGCGTCGGGTAGGCCTGCGCCCAAGTCGCCAGCGGGGCAAAAGCCAGGGCAAGAAAAACTGCCACCGACGGGAGATTTCTTGAGGACTTATTCAACATATCAGTTCCTTCCGGATAAAAATTTTCCCGGCTAACGCAGCCAGGTAATGATGGCAAAAACTACCACGCCGACATTGCAGATCAGCAAGGCCAGCATACGCCGGCGGTTGGTTTCGACGCGGGCAATCAACTGGGCATTCTGCTCGGCCAGCGACTGGACGACTTCGCTGGCGGCGAGCATCTGTGCGTGCAGCTCATCGACCCGCACCTGCAAGTTGGCGATTTGCTCCTCCGGCGTGGCCCCACTACTGCTCACCGGTGTATTTGTTGCGGTCGACGCCCTGCTAGCCACCTTTTTCCACAACTTCCTGGCACCGTCCGCCACCGCTGGCGCATTGCTGATCACGTCCGACCAGGGAACATTCGAGAGTATCGTCATCCAGCCAATGGCCATGCGGGTTCCTTTGCGATTGTCGTAGAGGCCAAGCATAGCAAGCCTGGCCTCGTTGGAAATTCTCTTTTTCGGCAGGTCGACCGCAGGATTTCAAGAGTAACTACCGCTGTCAGTCGGCGAAGCTCGGTGGACGGCGTTCGCGGCTGGCCTGCATGGCTTCGCGCAGGTCGGCCGAGAGCAGCATGGCGGCGTTCCAGGTGGCGACGTGGTTGAGGCCATCGGCGACGCTGTGGTCGCGGCTGTAGTTGAGGATTTCCTTGCTGCCGCGGATGGCCAGCGGTGATTTGCCGGCAATCCGACGGGCGATGGCGAGTACGCCGTCGCGCAGGGTGTCGGCATCGGGCCATAGCTGGTTGACCAGGCCGCTGCGCAGCGCTTCGTCGGCGCCGAGGTCGCGGCCGGTGTAGGCCAGTTCGCGCGTCAGGCCGGGGGCGATCAGGCCGGGCAGGCGTTGCAACGAGCCGACGTCGGCGACCATGCCGATATCGATTTCGCGCACCGAAAACACCGCGTCAATGCTGGCGTAACGCATGTCGCAACAGCAGGCGAGATCGAGCCCGCCACCCAGGCAGGCGCCCTGGATGGCGGCGAGCACCGGCTTGCGGCAGCGTTCGATGGCGCTGAGACAGTCCTGCAGGTCGAGGATCAGCCGACGCAAGGCTTCACGGCTGCGCGCCTCGTCCGGATTGGCGATGCGCGCCATGATGCCGCCGAGCATGGCGAGGTCGATGCCGGCGCAGAAATGTTTGCCGGCACCGGACAGCACGACGGCGCGTACCGCCGGCGTGGCGTCGGCCCAGTCGAAGGTGGTACGCAGTTCCTGCCATAGAGCGTCATCAAGGGCGTTGGATTTGTCGGGGCGGTTCAGGCGCAGTTCAAGGACGCCGTCGGTGCAGCTGGGTTCAATGACTGTCAGTTCAGGGATGTGCATGGCGAACTCCAAAAAAACACCCCCGACAGGCGGGGGTGAAGCGCAGGGTTGGAGAAAATGCTGCCAAAAAATCAGGCGTCGAACAGTTCGCTGCCCAGCCCGGCAATCGCCGCATCGCCAGCCATCACGGTGGCAGCGTAGGCGTTGGCCTGGGGCAGCATCTGGTCGGCGTAGAAACGGGCGGTGGCAATCTTGTTGCGGTAGAAGGCCTGGTCACCCTCGCCCTTGTCGAGGTAAGCAGCGGCAGCCAGCGCGGCCTTGCCCATGAACCAACCGCCGCAAACGGTGACGGCCAGATGCAGGTAAGGCACTGCTGCGGTCAACACGCCGCCGAGGCTGGTTTTGGCGTTGGCCGCCAGCCATTCGGTGGCTTCGGTCCAGGCCTTGAGGGCGACGCCCAGGCGCTGGCCGATGGCCTGCAGTTCCGGCTTGCCGGAGGCACCGAGCGCCTTGGCGGTGGCGTAGACTTCGCCGAAAACGATCTTTGCCGTCGCGCCCTGATCGCGCATCAGCTTGCGGAACAGCAGGTCGTTGGCCTGGATGCCGGTAGTGCCTTCGTAGATGGTGGTGATGCGCGAATCGCGCCAGTGCTGCGCGGCACCGGTTTCCTCGATGAAGCCCATGCCGCCGTAAATCTGGACGCCGAGCGAGGTCACTTCGATGCCCATTTCGGTGCCGCCGCCCTTGACGATGGGAATCATGAATTCGGCCAGGTACAACGCCTTCTTGCGCTCCTCGGCGTCGGCCAGCACATGCGCACGGTCGAGCAGGCCGGAGGTGTAATAGGCCATGGCGCGGCAGGCTTCGACGCGCGACTTCATCAGCATCAGCATGCGCCGGATGTCCGGGTGCTTGTCGATGCTGACCAGCGCTTCGCCGGTGACGGCATCGCGCCCCTGCTTGCGATCCCGGGCGTAGCCGAGCGCCTGCTGGTAAGCGCGCTCGCCGAGCGCAATGCCCTGCAGGCCGACGCCGAGGCGGGCTTCATTCATCATGATGAACATGTATTCGAGGCCGCGATTCGGTTCGCCGAGCAGGTAGCCGATGGCGCCGCCATTGTCACCATAGGCCATGACGCAGGTCGGGCTGGCGTGGATGCCGAGCTTGTGTTCGATGGACACGCAGTAAGCATCGTTGCGCGCACCGAGCGAGCCGTCAGCATTGACCATGAACTTGGGCACCAGGAACATCGAGATGCCCTTGACCCCGGCCGGTGCGTCCGGCAGGCGGGCGAGCACGAGATGGACGATGTTCTCGGTCATGTCGTGGTCACCGTAGGTGATGAAGATCTTCTGGCCGAACACCTTGTAGCTGCCATCGCCCTGCGGCTCGGCGCGCGAGCGGATCAGCGCCAGATCGGAGCCGGCGTGCGGCTCGGTCAGGTTCATTGTTCCGGTCCACTCGCCGGAAATCATCTTTTCCAGGTAGATGGCCTTGAGTTCGTCGCTGGCGCAGGTCAGCAGCGCTTCGACAGCGCCGGTGGTGAGCAAGGGACCGAGGCTGAAGGCCATGTTGGCCGAACAGAGCATTTCCTTGATCGCGATGCCCAGCGTGTCGGGCAGGCCCTGGCCGCCGAATTCGGCCGGCGAGGTCATGCCGTTCCAGCCGGCGTCACGGTACTGGGCGTAGGCTTCCTTCCAGCCGTTCGGCGTGGTCACGCCGCTGGCGGTCAGCTTGCAGCCTTCCTTGTCGCCGGTACGGTTGAGCGGGGCCAACACTTCGCCGGCAAAACGGGCCGATTCGTCGAGAATGGCGTCAGCCAGATCGGGGGTTGCCTCCTCGAAACCGGGAAAAGAACTCAACTCCTTGAAACCGGCCAATTCGTCCATGACGAAACGCATGTCCTTTACCGGGGCACGATAGTCATTCATTGCTTGTCTCCTTTTGATCTTTTTAGAACGGATTGCTGCACAACGCCGCCTTGGCGCTGCGGTATTCCTGTTGCAGGCGGGCCACCAGTTCGGCGGTCGGCAATACGTCGCCAATCGTGCCGACGCCCTGCCCGGCACCCCAGATGTCTTTCCAGGCCTTGGCATCGCGCGCGCTGCCAAAGCTCATCGCCGTCTTGTCCTTGACCGGCAGATCGTCGGGATCGAGGCCGGCGGCGACGATGCTCTTCTTCAGGTAATTGCCATGCACGCCGGTGAAATACGGCGTGTACACCACGTCGACCGCAGCAGAATCGATGATCGCCTGCTTGTAGGCAGCAACGGCATTGGCTTCCTGCGTGGCGATGAAGCGCGTGCCGATGTAGGCGAAATCGGCACCCATGGCCTGTGCCGACAGGATGGCATTGCCGTTGGTGATGGCGCCGGACAGCGCAATCGGGCCGTCGTAGAACTTGCGGATTTCACCGACCAGCGCAAACGGGCTGAGCGTACCGGCGTGACCGCCGGCCCCGGCGCAGACCAGGATCAGGCCGTCGACCCCGGCTTCCAGTGCCTTTTCGGCATGGCGCACGCTGATCACGTCGTGGAACACCTGGCCGCCGTAGGCATGCACGCGCGGCACGATGTCGTTCGGCGCGCGCAGGCTGGTGATGATCAACGGCACCTCGTGCTTCACGCACAGGTCCATGTCGTGATCCAGACGTTCGTTCGACTGGTGGATGATCTGGTTCACGGCAAACGGGGCGGCCTGTGGATCGGCCGCGAGTTCAGCCTTGATGCGGATCAGCCAGTCGTCGAGCAACTCCTTCGGCCGGGCGTTGAGCGCCGGGAAGGAACCGATGACGCCGCTCTTGCACTGGGCGATCACCAGGTCGGGGTTGGAAATGATGAACATCGGCGCGCAGATGACCGGCAGCGTCAGGTTCTTGTTCAATGAGGCGGGAATGGACAAATCAGGCTCCTTCTTTGAGGGCGCGGCGCAGGATCTTGCCGACGTTGGTACGCGGCAAGTCGTCGCGGAATTCGACGTGCTTGGGCACTTTGTATCCGGTGAGCAAGGTACGGCAATGCTCGATCAGTTGCTGTTCGGTAACGCGCGGATCCTTGCGCACAACGAAAATCTTCACCGCCTCGCCGGAATGCTCGTCGGCCACGCCGATCGCCGCCACGTCGATGATGCCGGGGTGCATGGCGACAGCTTCCTCGACCTCGTTCGGATAGACGTTGAAGCCGGAGACCAGAATCATGTCTTTTTTGCGGTCGACCAGAAAAACAAAGCCTTTTGGATCGACATAGCCCATGTCGCCGGTGCGCAGGAAACGGTCGGGATGGAAGACATGCGCGGTTTCGTCCGGACGTTGCCAGTAGCCCTTCATGACTTGCGGCCCGCGAATGCAGATTTCACCGATCTGGCTCGGCGGCACCTCGATACCCTCATCGTCGCGGATCGAAATTTCTGTCGAGGAAATCGGCAGGCCGATGGCCCCGTTGAACTCGTGCATGTCGAGCGGATTGATCGTTGCGGCCGGCGAGGTTTCGGTCAGCCCATAGGCTTGCAGCAGCGGCACGCCCACCGTTTTAAGCCAGCGCTCGGCAACCGGCGCCTGCACCGCCATGCCGCCGCCTAGCGTGACGCGCATCGGCGAAAAATCGAGCTTGGCGAAATCCGGATGATTGAGCAGCGCATTGAACAGCGTGTTGACGCCAGTCACCACGGTCACCGGATACTTGCCCCACTCCTTGACGAAGCCCGGAATATCGCGTGGATTGGCGATCAGCAGATTGCGCGCGCCGATCATCAGGAAGGTCAGGCAGTTCGCCGTCAAGGCGAAGATGTGATACAGCGGCAAGGCGGTCAGGATCAGTTCCTCGCCCTCGCGCACCACCGGCTTGATCCAGGCATGCGCCTGCATGACGTTGGACGCGATGTTGGCATGCGTCAGCATGGCGCCCTTCGATACGCCGGTCGTGCCACCGGTGTATTGCAGGAAAGCCACGTCCTCCTGTTTCAGCTCGACAGGCTTCCAGCCATGATTGCGCCCGGTGGACAGCGCCGACTTGAAGCTGATTGAACCGGGCAGATTCCAGTCCGGCACCAGTTTCTTCACGTGGCGCACGACCAGATTGACCAGCATGCCCTTGGCGCCCAGCAACTCGCCCATCGGCGTCACCACGACATGCTTGATCGCCGTCTTGCCGATGATCTGCTGCAAGGTATGGGCAAAATTCTCGACAATGACGATGGCGGCAGCGCCGGCATCCTTCAATTGGTGTTCCAGCTCACGCGGCGTGTACAGCGGGTTGCAATTGACCACCACGCAACCGGCCCGCAAGGTGCCGAACAGCGCCACCGGGTATTGCAGCAGGTTGGGCATCATCAAGGCCACCCGCTCGCCTTTTTTCAGGCCCAACGACTGCAGCCAGCCGGCGAATGCGCGCGATTCCGCATCGAGCTGCCGGTAAGTCATTTCCTTGCCCATGCTGATGTAGGCGACCTTGTCGCCAAACTTGGCGCAAGCATCTTCGAACAACGCAACCAGCGATGGAATGTGGTCGATGTCGATCTCGTGCGGCACGCCGGCAGGGTAGCTATTCAGCCAGATTTTTTCCATGATTGTCTCCTCCTGTGTAGTGCCTTATTGACCGAGCAGCGCCTTCTTGAGTGAGGCGTCTGCCGGCTTGTCTCCCAACCAGACCTTGAGCAAGGCCCGGGCGAATTCCGGATTGGCGATCTTGCCGCGTTCCTCGCCGTTGAGCGCGACCTGCACGCCATCGGCCGAGAAATCGATGGCCACGACGTCGCCTTCGCGGACCTTGCCGATACGGCGCATGATGCCAGCCAGCGCATCGGCCGCCGGTTTCAGCGGCGCCAGTTCGGCCGGCGAATGATTGTTTGTCAGGCCCTCGTCGAGCGCCGAGTGCAACGCATCGGCATCGAGATCGCGCAACAGGCGCAGTTCGACGCGCCGCCGTCCGCTGTTCTCGAGAATGGCCGCCGGCGTCGTCATCCGCCGTTCGACGTACAAGGCGCCGACATAGACCTTGATGAACAACTTGCTGCGCAAACCGGCGCCATTCAGCACCAACTCCTGGTTACCGACGCGCAAGCTGTCGGCCACCCGAACCCCGGCGACTTCCGCCGCCTGCAAGCCGGGTGCGGCAAGCAGCGCCGCGATCAGCGCGGCATTGCGTACGCTGTTTGATGTGATCATGCTTTGTCTCCTCCACCAGTTTTGTTCCGGTAGTAGTTTTTATCGGCAATATAAACAGTTCGTTCGACGATGGTGTGCACCGTTCCCAAACTGTCCTTCAGTTCGACCGTATAAGTCCGCTCAAGCTCCGGGTTTATTGCCAGCGCCTGGCGAATGCTCGACAGTTCTTCGTCCGGCAGTACGAAATCGCCGTACAGCGTCGTGTAACCGGGCTTGCGATAGCGGATGCTGGCCGCCTTGTCCCAGACGATGTAATTGTCGCCGAGCGCCGCCATCAACATCATCGGATGCGCCCCGTCGGTGATTGCAAACAGCGAGCCGCCGTACAGCGAGCCGACAATGTTGCGCGTCTTCCAGCTGAGCGCCAGGCGGATGCGAATGTGGCGCAAGTCCTTCGCCACATGCACGACCCGCCCGCCGGTACCGCGAAAGGCCGGATGAAAATTGAAGCCGAGACGCACCATGCGCGCCCGCCAGCTGGGAGAAAGCCGGGCCAGCCAGGCGGGTTTCATGGTTTTTGCCTTTTTTGCACGGTCGACCGCTACAGACGTTCGATAATGCCGGCTGCACCCATGCCGGTGCCGATACACATGGAGACCATGCCGTAACGACCGCCGGTACGCTGCAAACCGTGCGTCAGCGTCGCGATGCGGATTGCACCCGTGGCGCCGAGCGGGTGACCGAGCGCGATGGCGCCGCCAAGCGGATTGATCTTCGCCGGGTTCAGGCCCAGTTCCTGGGTCACGGCCAGCGCCTGCGCCGCGAAGGCTTCGTTGAGTTCGATCCAGTCGAGGTCGTCCTGATGGATGCCGACTTGCGCCAGCACCTTCGGGATGGCCGCAATCGGGCCGATGCCCATGATCTCCGGCGCGACGCCGCCGACGGCATAGCCGGCAAAGCGGGCGAGCGGCGTCAGGTTGTGTTCCCTAAGCACCTTTTCCGAGACCAGCATGACCGCAGCGGCACCGTCCGACATCTGCGAGGAGTTGCCGGCCGTCACCGAACCGCGCGCATGGAATACCGGCTTCAGCTTGCCGAGGCGTTCCAGCGAGGCATCAGCACGCGGGCCTTCGTCGGTATCGGCGAGGCGCTGACGCAACTTGATGTTGCCGGACGCGAGATCGGGCAGGCTTTCGCTGATCGCATACGGCGTCGTCTCGGCCTTGAAGTGACCGGCGGCAATTGCCGCACAGGCCTTCTGGTTGGAGGCCAGCGCGAAGGCGTCCTGCGCATCGCGCGAGATCTTCCACTGGTTGGCCACCTTCTCGGCGGTCAAGCCCATGCCGAAGGCGATGCCGAGGTTTTCTTCCTTGGCGAAGATGGCCGGGTTCATCGACATCTTGTTGCCCATGATCTGCGGCATCACCGACATCGACTCGGTGCCGGCGGCGATCATCACATCGGCCAGGCCGAGGCGGATCTGGTTGGCGGCATCGGCCACCGCCTGCACCCCGGAGGAGCAGAAGCGGTTGATCGTGATACCGGGCACGGTGATCGGCAGGCCGGCGAGCAGCGCGCCGATGCGAGCGACGTTCATGCCCTGCTCGGCTTCCGGCATCGCACAACCAACGATGACATCGCCGATGCGCGCCGGGTCAATGCCCGGCACCTGGGCGACCACCGCCTTGATGACCGCGGCCAGCATGTCGTCCGGCCGCACGTTCTTGAACATGCCGTTACGCTTGGCAACCGGCAGGCGGGTCGCGGCGACGATGTAGGCGTCCTGGACTTGTTTATTCATGGTCTGTTTGCTCATTTTTGTTTGTCTCCTGACCCGATTAATTACGCAAAGGTTTGCCGGTTTCGAGCATGTGCTTGATCCGGGCCTGGGTTTCGGGGGTTTTCAGCAATTCGACGAAGAGGCGGCGCTCGACGGTGATCAGCCATTCCTCGTCAACCAGGCTGCCGGTTTCGACTTCGCCGCCACACAGTGCGATAGCGGCCGACTTGGCGACCTTGTAGTCATGCGCGGAAATCATGCCGCCTTCCTTCATGTTCACCAGCATCATTTCCAGCGTCGCGATGCCGTTCTTGCCGGCGACCGGGATGCCGCGCGCCATCGGCGGCGGCGCGTAGCCGGCATCGGCCACGGCACGCGCTTCCTTGATCGCGACGAAGAGCAGTTCGTTGGCGTTGAACAGGATGGTGTCGGACGGCTTGGCAAAGCCCATTTCGACAACTTCGACCGCACTCTTGGCGACCTTGGCCATGGCGATGGTCTGGAACACCGGTTGCAGGAAGTTGAACACTTCACCCGGCGTCGCCGACTGGGCGGCCCATTCGGCGGCGCGCACGGCGAATTCCTTGCAGCCGCCACCGGCCGGAATCAGGCCGACGCCGGCTTCGACCAGGCCGACATAGCTTTCCAGCGCCATGACACGCTTGCCGGCATGCATGACGAACTCGCAACCACCGCCCAGGGCCATGCCCTGCACCGCGGCGACGGTCGGCACTTGCGCATACTTGAGCGTCTGCGAGGCACGCTGGAATTTCTCGACGGTCTTTTCCAGCATGTCGAACTGGCCGGCAGCGCAGGCTTCGCCGACCTGCTGCAGGTTGGCACCAACGGCGAACGGTGCTTCGTGCCAGACAACGACGCCGTCCAGCGTCGTTTCGGCGTGGCGGACGGCAGCAATCAGGCCGTCGAGCACTTCGTCGCCGATGGTGTGCATCTTGGACTTGAAGGAAATGATGCCGATCTTGCGGTCGACCGCCGGCAGGCACCATAAACGCACGCCGTCGTTTTCGAACAGCGTCTCGCCGGATTTTTCCGGGGCGAGTGCCGTTTCACCGAGCACGCGCTCGGGAAAGAGCTGGCGCTGGTAGACCGGCAGCGTCGAGCGCGGCACGTAAGCATTCTTGCTCGCCGAGTAGGAACCGTCGGCGCTATGCACGCCAGTGCGTCCGGCTTCCAGCGCCCAGGCCGGCAGCGCGACGCTGCTCATGGACTTGCCGGCGGCGATGTCGGCGGCGACGGCTTGCGCGATATCGCTCCAGCCGGCAGCTTGCCAGGTTTCGAACGGACCCTGCGCCCAGCCGAAGCCCCAGCGCATCGCGAAATCGAGATCGCGCGCATTGTCGGCAACGCTTTCGAGCTGCACGGCGGCGTAGTGGAAGATGTCGCGGAAGATGGCCCACAGGAACTGTGCCTGCGGATGCGGGCAGGCACGCAGCGCGGCGAACTTCTCAGCCGGGTTGCGCATTTTCAGGATGGCGTCGACGTCGGCAGCGATTTCGCCGGCCGACTTGCGGTAATCCTGCGCCGCCAGGTCGAGCACCTGGATTTCCTTGCCTTGCTTCCTGAAGATGCCGCAGCGCGTCTTCTGGCCCAGTGCGCCCTGCCCGATCAGCGCCTGCAACCAGGCCGGCGTCGTGAAGTAGGCGTGCCACGGGTCGTTGGGCAGCGTGTCCTGCATGGTCTTGACGACGTGCGCCAGGGTATCGAGGCCGACGACGTCGGCGGTGCGATAGGTGGCGCTCTTCGGACGACCGATCTTCGGACCGGTCAGTGCATCGACTTCGTCGAAACCGAGGCCGAAGGCCTGGGTGTGGTGCATGACGGCGAGAATCGAAAAGACGCCGATGCGGTTGGCGACGAAGTTCGGCGTATCCAGCGCACGAATGACGCCCTTGCCGAGGCGCGAGGTCAGCCAGGTTTCGAGGGCGTCCAGCGTGCCGGCATCGGTGCTTTGCGTGCCGATGATTTCAACCAGGTGCATGTAGCGCGGCGGGTTGAAGAAGTGGATGCCGCAGAAGCGCGGCCGGATGGCTTCCGGCAGCCCCTGGGCCAGCGCGTTCATCGACAGGCCGGAGGTATTGGAAGCGACAATCGCGTCGGCACCGATGTGCGGTGCGATCTTGGCGTAGAGGTCATTCTTCCAGTCCATGCGCTCGGCGATGGCCTCGATGATGAGGTCGCACTCGGCGAGCAGCGGCAGGTGTTCGTCGTAATTGGCGGCGTCGATGAACTTGAGCTTGCCCTTGCTGGCGAGCGGCGCCGGGTCGAGCTTCTTGAGGCCGTCGAGGGCCTTCCTGACGATACCGTTCTTGTCTCCTTCTTTCGCCGGCAGGTCGAACAGCACGACCGGCACGTTGGCATTGGCGAGGTGCGCGGCAATCTGCGCCCCCATCACGCCGGCGCCGAGTACGGCGGCTTTTTTAACAATCAGCTTGGTCAAAGCTAGTCTCCTTCAATGGTCTTTTTAGACTTCGATAAAACGTAACGAATAAATAAAACGAACGTTTGAATTATAGATCGCGGCGTCTTTCGGTCAACTGTTTTATTGCGCCAATTTGCAAAAAAAACCCCGGACGGGCCGGGGCTGAAATCACGCAAGGATGTTGCAGGGAGAAAAATCAATACTGGTGATTGACCTGGAGCGAGAACAGGTTGGCGTGCGTCTTGAAATCGCCGCGCACTGTCTGCAGCGTGGCGGTTTCAGCCGTATTCATGACCGCCCGCGCCGTCGACACATCCTTGAAGAAAATGCGGGCGTAACCCATGTCGACCGAAGTATTCGGGCTCATCTTCCAGCGGGCGCCGAAAGCCAGCCAGGTACGGTCGGAATCCGGCACGGTCATCGTCCGGCTGGCCTTGTCGGGTACCGGCGTCTGGTCGTAGGCAATACCGGCACGCAAGTTCCACTTATCGTTCAGTTGATACTTGGCACCGATGCCAAAACGCCAGGTGTCATCGAAGTTATAGCGCAGCGGTGCGGTCGCCCGCGCCGCGCCGACCATCGGGTCAAGCGAACTGACTGAACTCCAGCCATTCCAGGTCGCATCGGCCAGCAACTCAAGGCGCTCGGTTGCCTTGTGGCTGAAGGCTAGCGAGAACGTATCGGGCGTTTCAAGGTTGGCGGTGATGTCACGATTGACATTGAGCGGTGCAGCAATTTTCTGCTTGCCTTCGAGGTCGAACTTGATCTTCGAACGATAGCTGACACCCAGCCGGGTCGCCGGCGTGAGCTGGAACATGGCACCGATATTCCAGCCCCAGGCCGTGTCGTCACCTTCAAGCCGCCCTTCTGGCGCACCGACAAACGGGGCATTCTGACGGAATTCGATTTCCGACTTGGCGTAGTTCAGACCAAAACCGACCGACACCTTGTCGTTGACCTTGTAGGCCACCGAGGGATTCAGGTTCATCTGGTGAATCGAGGTGTAACGGCCGGAGAAACGACCGATGAAGTCGTCTTCGTATTCGGTTTCGCTGCCGTAGGTTACGGAAAAACCCAGCCCCAGGCGCAAGGCTTCGGACACGGCATAGCTGTAGTACAGCCCCGGCGCCACCCCCGTTCCACCACCGTTGCCGCCATTGCCACCCGCAGTATGGAAAGCGCCGGTCGGCAAGTTGGTCAGCGGATTGATCACCGGCATCGGTGTCGTGCCGGTATTCTTGAACTTCACCGAACGATGGATTGCCGTGCCACCAACGGAGACGCTGTGGCCCATCGGCAGATAGGTCATCCCGGCCGGGTTGAAGAAAATCGTGCTGGCATCCTCAGCCACGGCCGCTGCACCGGCATAGGCGACGCTGGTCCCGGCAGCGTTCTGGTTCTGCAACTGAAACCCGGAAGCTGCTGCACTGCCGGAAAAAGCGAGAAATACGAGCGCCGGTATGAGGCGCACTTGGCTTCCTTTGTTGTACATCGTCTTGTCTCCTTTATTGTTTATATATTGGGAAAAATTCCCGGTACTGCCTGTTGAACATTAAACATCAAACAAACGTTTGAAATACTGTTTGAATAAAAAAAACCGCAGGGCTTGTTGGAAATTTGCCACACCCTTTAACGACGCCCCGCACGCAGATGCAGCGGCCCACCGGTGAACGGCGCAAAACCGGTGCCGAAAATCACCCCGGCGTCGGCCAGATCGGCATCGGCCACCACGCCATCGGCGACCAGCTGACTGCTGCGGTCAACCAGCGGTTTGACCAGTTTTTCCGCCAGACCTGCCGGTACGCTACCCGGTGCGGCTTTCTTCGCCTGACCGCTCGACCAGTCGTAAAAGCCCTGCCCGCTCTTTTTCCCCAACTGGCCACGGTCGACGCGCTGCTGCAGGCAACGCGGCGCTTCGGCGCCACCGGCCAGTTGCTGCCCGGCCGCCAGCGCGATGTCCAGGCCAACGGTATCGACCAGTTCGATGGGCCCCATCGGCATGCCGAAGGCGAGCATGGCTTCGTCCACCGTTTCCGGTGAAATTCCGTCGTCGACCGCACGCATCGCGGCCAGCATGTAAGGCGCCAGTACCGCATTGACCAGGAAACCCGGCGCGCTCTTTACCGGCAACGGCAGCTTGTCGATTTGCTTGACGAAGGCACAGGCGGCGCGAACCATCGTCGGATCTGCCCCCTCGGCTTCGACTACTTCAACAAGCGGCATCATCGCCACCGGGTTGAAGAAGTGGATGCCGA
The DNA here is from genome assembly GCF_030824335.1 of Azonexus sp. Classification (GTDB taxonomy): domain Bacteria; phylum Pseudomonadota; class Gammaproteobacteria; order Burkholderiales; family Rhodocyclaceae; genus Azonexus. Next base: position 12,586 of record NZ_JAVBXX010000040.1, on the reverse strand, counting down.
CCAGGCGTTCCGGCCGGGCCAGCGCCGTGCGCAAGTCTTCCAGGCGTAGACTGGACGTATTGCTGGCCAGCACCGCCGTCGGCTTGAGCTTCGGTTCGATGGCACGGAACAGCGCGTGCTTGGCCTCGACACTTTCAAAAATCGCCTCGATAACCACGTCGGCATGCGCAACGCCATCTCCGGCGACATCGGGAATCAGGCGATCGAACGCGGCACGAATTTTCAGCGGTTCGCGCAGACGCTTGACGAACAGCGCGTGCGCCCGTTTCAGGGCCGGTGCCATGCGTTCCAGCGACTGATCCTGCAAGGTAACCGTCAAGCCGCGCAGTGCGCACCAGGCGGCAATATCGCCGCCCATCACGCCGGCGCCGATCACATGGACGTGGCGGGCGGTGAAATCACTGGCTTTGTCGTCGCTTGGCTTGCCGAAGCCCTTCAGGCGCTCCTGCAAATGGAAGACGCGCAGCAGATTCTTCGCGGTCGGCGACTGGATGATGCGCTCGACCACCTCGGGCGCCGCCAGCGCATTGCCGTCGTGCTGCTGCCACAGGTCGATGATCGCGTACGGCGCCGGGTAATGTTCCGGGCGTGCCTTCTTCGCTACCTGTTTGCGGGCGCCGTTGGCCACCACGGCTTTCAGCGGTCCGTTGAGCAGGCGCTGCACCAGCGGCAAGGCACGGCGCGGCTGCTGCGACAACAGCAACTGGCGGGCCGCCATTTCCATGACGCGCGGCGGAACACAATCGTCGGCCAGCCCCATGTTGCGTGCCCGCTTGGCGTCCAGCGTCTTGCCGGTCAGCATCAGGTCCAGCGCGGCGGCCGGACCGACGCGCTGCGGCAGCCGCAACATGCCGCCCCAACCGGGGAAAATGCCGAGCATGACTTCCGGCAGGCCCATTTTCGTCCCGGCTTCGTCCACCGCCAGCAGGTAACGGCAGGCCAGCGCCAGTTCCAGACCGCCACCCAGACAATGACCACGCACCAGCGCCAGTGTCGGATAGCTCACCGCGGCCAGCCGGTTGAACAGATCCCAGCCGCGCGCCACCAGCGCCAGCCCCTTGCCGGGGGTGTCGAGTTGCGAGAATTCGCCGATATCGGCCCCGGCGATGAAGCCGGCAGCCTTGCCGGAACGGATGATCAAGCCGGCCGGTGGCGTCTTGTCGAGTTGATCGAGGATCTGCGACAGTTCGAGCATCACTTCGGTAGACAGCGCGTTGGTGCTTTCACCTGCGCGGTCGAGCACGGCGACGACGATACCGTTTGCTTCGTTATTCAGTTGCCAGTGTTTCATCAGCAGGTCTCCACCAGCATCGCACCGCCCAGCCCGCCACCGATGCAGATGGTGGCGATGCCGCGTTGCGCATTGTTCCGGCGCAGCACGTGCAGCAAATGCAGCACGATGCGCGCTCCCGAGGCACCGACCGGGTGACCGATGGCCACCGCGCCGCCATCGACGTTCAGGCGTGCCTCGTCGATCTTGCCGAGCGCACCGGGCAGATCGAGTTGCTCACGGCAATAGTCGTCATCCTGCCAGGCAGCCTGGCAACCCAGCACCTGCGCGGCAAAAGCTTCGTTCAATTCCCAGTAGTCGATATCGGCCAGCTGCAGGCCGTGGCGCTGCAGGATCGGCGTTGCCGCATGCACCGGGCCAAGGCCCATCTGCGCCGGCTCCAACCCGGACCACTGGCTGTCCACGATTTTGCCGATGGGTTCGAGGCCCCATTTCTGCACCGCCTCTTCCGATGCGAGCAACACCCAGGCCGCACCGTCGGTGATCTGCGAGCTGTTGGCGGCGGTGATATTGCCGTACTTCTTGTCGAAAAACGGTTTCGGCTTGGCCATGCCGGCCAGATCGGCGTCGGCGCGCACGCCGTCGTCCTCGGCGTAGACCGTGCCCTGGCCATCGACCAGCGGGACGATCTCAGCGAGATGCCCGGCTTGCCGTGCAGCCAAGGCACGCTGGTGACTGCGCACGGCGAATTCGTCCATCTGCCGGCGGTTGATGCCAAATTTCCAGGCCAGGTTTTCCGCCGTTTGCCCCATCAACAAACCGATCACCGGATCGGTCAGTCCCTTCATCAGGCCGATGACCGGGGTCAACAGCGCGGCCGGGCGCAATTTCAAAAAGTGCCGGATTTTCTGGTTGACCGTACGCAGGCTCATCATGCCGGCGAACCAGCGCACCATCGCGTCCGAATAGAGCAGTGGCGCCCGTGACAGTGCATCGACACCACCGGCCAGCACCAGTTGCGAACGCCCGCACTGGATGTTGGCGATGGCCGAATCGATGGCCTGCATGCCGGAGGCGCAATTGCGCATCACCGTCCAGCCCGGCACTTTCTTGCCGCAGCCCAGGCGCAGCGCGACCATGCGCCCGATGTTGGTTTCATCCGGCGACGGCGCGGCACAACCAAGGATGACCTCGTCGAGATCGCTCGGCGCGAAGGGCTGACGCAGCAGCAGCGTACGCCCCGCCTGCGTGGCGAGGTCGGATGCCGCGAACGGCCCCGGCCCTTTCTGCGCTTTCAAAAACGGCGTGCGGGCGCCGTCGACCACGTAAATCGGCTGCATCACGCCGCCATCCGGTTATCGGCGGGCTTGTTGGCCGTCGCCACGCCGTAGTCGAAGGGGAAGTCATCGACCTGGACGACGATATCGCGCAGGTGATTGCGCCGTTTCATGATGGCGAACTCGGCTGGCGTAATGACACCTTGCTCGGCGGCCACAATCGCGATATCGCGCACATTGGCCAGTGGATTGTTGTCAAAGCGCCCGGCCTTTTCGGCCGCCCGGATTTTTGCTTCGATGGGTTCGGCCTCCAGCGTCGCCAGCAGCGCCAGTTCGATGGCCCCGACCGGCTCGTTTTCACTGAGCGGCACGAAGCACTCGGCGGTCAGCCGGTCGCGGGTGGCCGACGGCGCAATCAGCGCCTTGGCGACTCGATGCCCGACCTCGTCCGACGGCACGACGTACGGATGGCCCCACGGGAAGATCAGGCGATTGACCACGGCGGCGATGAAGCGCACCGGGAAATTGGCAATCACGCCATCGAAGGCCTGCTGCGTCTTGTACATCGCATCCCAGATCGCCCAGTGAGCGAGCGCGGCGTCGTCCTGCTTGCGGCCTTCGGCTTCATAACGCTTCAGGGTGCAGGAAATCAGGTACATCTGGGAAAGAATATCGCCGAGACGCGCCGACAGCTTTTCCCGGCGCTTGACGCTGCCGCCCAGCACCAGCAGTGACACGTCGGACAGGAAGGCAAAGGCAGCCGAAAAGCGGGTCAGTTGCTGGTAATAGCGCTTCATTTCCGGCGCCACATCGGTGTTGACCGCAGAAAAGTGCGAACCGGTCATGCCCAGCCACAAGGCGCGCACGCCGTTCTTGATCGTGAAACCGATATGGCCGAACAGCGCCTTGTCGAAATCGACCAGACCCTTTTTCTGGTCCGGGTTCTGTGCTGCCTGCATTTCCGGCAGCAGGTAGGGATGGCAGCGGATCGCCCCCTGACCGAAGATGATCAACGAACGCGTCAGGATGTTGGCACCTTCAACGGTGATGCCAATCGGCACCTGCTGGTAGGCTCGACCCATGAAGTTCGACGGGCCAAGACAGATGCCCTTGCCGCCGATGACGTCCATGCCGTCATTGACCACCTGACGGGCCCGCTCGGTGACGTGGTACTTGGCGATGGCCGAAACCACCGAAGGCTTTTCGCCGAGATCGATGGCACCGGCGGTCATCTTGCGCACGGCGTCCATCATGTAGGTGTAGGCGCCGATGCGGGTCAGCGCTTCCTCGACGCCCTCGAACTTGCCGACCGCCATCTTGAACTGCGAACGCACGCGGGCATAGCCGCCGACGGCGCGCGCCGTCATCTGTGCCATGCCGGTATTCGACGACGGCAGCGAGATCGAGCGGCCGGCGGCCAGACACTCCATCAACATGCGCCAGCCGTGACCGGCTTTTTCCGGACCGCCGATGATGAAATCGAGCGGCATGAACACGTCCTTGCCACGCGTCGGGCCGTTCATGAACATGGCGTTGAGCGGAAAGTGGCGGCGCCCGGTATCGACGCCCGGATGATCGTAAGGCACCAGCGCGCAGGTGATGCCGATGTGCTTCTTGTTACCCAAGAGGCCATCCGGATCATAGAGGTGGAAGGCCAGACCGAACACCGTGCACACCGGGGCCAGCGTGATGTAACGCTTGTCCCAGGAGACGCGCATGCCGAGCACTTCCTTGCCTTGGTAGATGCCCTTGCAGACGACGCCGCTGTCGGGAATCGAGGCCGCATCGGAACCGGCCCACGGGCTGGTCAGCGCGAAGGCCGGCACTTCGATGCCTTTGGCCAGGCGCGGCAGGTAATGGTTTTTCTGCGCTTCAGTGCCGTAGTGCAGCAACAATTCGGCCGGACCGAGCGAGTTCGGCACCATGACCGACACCGACAAGGCGGAAGAACGCGTCGACAGCTTGGTCACCACCTGCGAATGGGCGTATGCGGAAAACTCCAGGCCGCCATACTTCTTCGGGATGATCATGCCGAGGAAGCCCTTGTCCTTGATGTAGCGCCAGGCTTCGTTCGGCAGGTCGTACAGTTCGTGCGTCACTTTCCAGTCATCGACCAAGCGGCAGGCTTCCTCGACCTCGTTGTCCATGAAGGACTGCTCGGCCGGTGTCAGCTTCGGTTGCGGATAGGCGTGCAGCTTCTGCCAATCCGGCTTGCCGCGAAACAGCTCGCCCTCCCACCAGACGCTGCCGGCTTCGAGCGCATCGCGCTCTGTTTCCGACATCTGCGGCAGAACCTTGCGGTAAGCGGAAAAAATCGGCCGGGTGATCAGGCTGCGCCGGATCGGCGAAATCAGCAAAAGCGCAGCCAATAGCAGCAGCGCGATCAAACCGGACAGCGGTATGAGGCTTTCGAACATGGTGTTGTCTCCTTGTATTTTGTGTTTTTTATCGTTTATTTGCGGTCGACCGCAGCAGCCGGCAATTTTTCACTGCGGCACATCCGGAAACTGCGGCAACTGCGCCCGCAAGCCGCCCAGCAGGAAGGACATCAGGCGCGGCACCAGGCGGTCGATGCGGTCGGTGGAATCTTCGTCCTCGATCTGCCAGTCGGTCACCAGACGCAAGGCATCGGTGCCGGCAATGGCGTAGGACGTTGCGCCGAGCATGAAGTGGAAGCGCCAGACAATTTCGGCCTTCGGTACTTCGGGCAAGGCGCGGAACAAGGCTTCCTTGTAGCGATCCATCACCGCTTTGTATTCATGGGCGAGAAAAGCACGAATGAACTCGGAGGGCTCGGTCAGCGTGCGACCGAGCAGGCGCAGGAAGGTCACGCCGCCGCGTGTTTCGTCTTCCGCCATGCGCAGCAGCGTGCCGAAAAAAGCATCGACAATGGCCGATGGCTTGACCGGCTGATCGCCGGCTTCGGCCTCCAGTTGGTCGAGGACGCGCATGCGCTCGTCGTTCAGCCAGTCCAGGCGACGCCGAAACACTTCCTGCATCAGGGTTTCCTTGGCACCGAAGTGATAATTCACCGCCGCCAGATTGACCCCGGCCTCACCGGTAATCTGGCGCATCGACGTACCATCGTAACCATGCGCCATGAACAGGCGCTCCGCCGCATCGAGAATGCGCTCGCGGGTATCTGTGTTGCGAACCTCAGCCATATTGCCCTCTTATAATTCATACGTTCGTTTGAACTATAAGAAAAGCACTGGCGCTTGGCAAGCACTTTTTTATCCGGCGATATTTCCGTTAGCGATCAGCCGTTGCGCGCACGAATGAACGCCATGACCTCGTCACCCGGAATCGGCCGACTGAACAGGTAACCCTGCACCAGATTGCAACCGCGTGCCTTCAGGTAATCCAGTTGTTCCTCGGTCTCGACACCTTCGGCAATCAGTTGCAGGCCAAGATTTTGCGCCAGACCGATGGTGGCATCGCAAATCACTTGCCCGTCGATATCCTGGCCGATTTCCTCGACGAAAGAGCGGTCCAGTTTCAGCTTGTCGAGCGGGAACATGCGCAGATAACTGAGCGAGGAATAGCCGGTCCCGAAATCATCCAGTGCCAGCGTCACCCCCATGTCGTGCAGCACATCGAGTACGCGCACCGTTTCATCCGGTTGTGCCATGGCGACCGATTCGGTAATTTCAAAAATCAGATCGCCCGGCGCCAAAGAATGGGCCGTGATGCCCCCCTTGGCCAACAGCGCCAGATCGCTGCTGCGCATCTGGATTGCCGAAATGTTGATGCCCATCTTGACGTCAGGAATACCGGCAGCACGAAAATCCGCCAGTTGCCGGCAAGCAGCCCAGAAAACCCATTCGCCAATCGGCTGGATCAACCCGGTTTCTTCCGCCACGCCAATGAACAACCCCGGCGCCAGCAAGCCCTTTTCCGGATGTTGCCAGCGGATCAAAGCTTCCACACTGGCCACCCGCCCGGTCCGGATATCGATGACTGGCTGGAAATGCAGGCGAAACTCTTCCCGTCCCAATGCCAGGCGCAAGGCATGCTCGATACCGAGACGCTCAAGCGCCGCTTCGTTCATTTTTGCATCGAAAAACTGGAAATTATTGCGTCCGGCATTTTTGGCGTGATACATCGCCGCGTCGGCATTCTTCATCAACGCTTCACTGTCGTTGCCATCCATTGGATAAATGGCAATACCGATGCTCGGCGTGGTGTACAACAGATGCGGGCCGATCGAATAGGGCTCGCCAACACTGGAGAGCACCTTTTCGGCAATCGTGGCGGCCGAACTTGAGTGCTCCAGCCCCGTCAGCATGATCACGAACTCGTCACCGCCAAGCCTTGCGACGACGTCACTGTCACGTACGCATTTGTGCAGGCGTTGACTCACCTCGATCAGCAGTTCATCGCCCACATGGTGTCCGAGCGTGTCATTGATTCCCTTGAAACGGTCAAGATCGATGAACATAAGGGCTACCCGACCGGAATTTCGCCGGGCAACCGCCAGCGAATGCTCCAGTCTGTCTTTCAGGCTGTAGCGGTTGAACAGACCAGTCAGCATGTCGTGATGCGCCATGTGATGCAGTTTGGCTTCAGCCGCGCGCTCGGCTGAAATATCGGTGAAGTGGGCCATGTAGTAACGAACATTGCCTTCATCATCGAAGACGACTGAAATGCTCAGCCATTTCGGGTAGATTCCGCCATTTTTGCGCCTGTCCCAGACTTCGCCTTGCCAGTAACCGTTCTGCTTGATGGCCGCCCACATTTTTGCGTAATCTTCCGGCGTATTCCGCCCGGCCGAAAGGATGCTCGGGTTACGCCCCACAACTTCTTCCTGGGTATAACCGGTCAGCGTAGTAAAGGCTGGATTGACCGTCAGAATCCGGTTCTCGTGATCGGAGATCAGAATCGCCTCGCCACTGTGCTGAAAGGCCGTCCCCAGCAAGGACATCTCCGATTCCATCCGCCGGATGTCGGTAATATCCTGCGCCGTCCCGATGGAACGCAATGGCGTACCATCATCTGCGTAGACCGTCTCGCCGCGCTCACGAACCTGCTTGATACGCCCATCTGCCGTCAGCACCCGGTGCTCGATTTCGTAAGGCTGATGGCTTTCAATGGCATTCTTATACGCCTGATCCACCCGCTTTCGATCATCCGGATGCACCGTTTGCAGAAAACGTCCGTAATCACCCGAACCTTGCGTCGGATCTATCTCGAAAATCCGGTACAACTCATCCGACCAATAGACTTCCTTGGTCACGAGGTCGACTTCCCAACTGCCGATCCGGGCCAGTCGCTGCGCTTCATGAAGTTGTTTCTGACTGCGCTGGAGCGCATCGATGACTTTCGAGCGGCGTTGGTAAAACCCCGCCAGGGCGCCGAAAAACAGTACCAGCCCGAAGGCAATCAGCAATCCGGCCAGACCATATATCTGGAAAAACACAAATCCGCCCGCACAGCCAAGCAACAATAGCCCGATATGCTGCAGCATGCCCAATCTGCCTTTCCGGCAACCAGTCATAGCCAAAACCACTGTTCTAAAATCATTTTAGATTCATTCTGTGACGAGTCTCTCAAACTTCACCAAGCTTCATGCAAGAGAACGTGGGCTGGGTTGTTTGTACTCAATGAAACGACAAAGTACCCTTTCTCCCGACTTTTTTTCCAGATAAGACTGGGTACGCTCGGCAAGCACCGGCCACTCGGCCAGCGGAATTTCAGCCGGAAACAAAGTATCGCCGGCAAAATCCCGTTCGATACGCGTCAAGTAGAAACGCTCGCAATACGGCCATGCTGCCGCATAAATCGAGGCGCCGCCAATCACGAAGACCGGCTTTCCAGTTGCTAATGCACTACGCAATCCGCTTTCGACATCCTCGACCTGCCGACAGCCAGGGCGCATAACCAGATCCGTCCGGTGCGAAATCACGAACGAATCTTCCGGCACAACATCCATCGACTCATAGGTTGCCCGACCGATCAGCAGCGCGGCTCCCTCGACCATACGCTCGAAGTAAGCCAGTTCCTCCGGAATATCCCAGGGTAACCAGTTGTTCAGTCCAAGCATGCCGTTGGCTGCCACGGCGCCAATTGCAGCAATCATCCCCTGCCCTTTGCCCATTGCTCACGGGTCATCGACAAGGAGATGGCCGGTGTCGCCTGTCCGTGATAAACGTGCGGTTTGTGCATCGACACGAAGGCTGATGACACCACCGAGATGGAAAAAATGGCATCCATCACCTCCAGGATGCTCGACTCCAGACATTCGCAATGGGCATTATTCTCCAACTGACGAATCGCCAGAAAAATCACTTCGTAGTCGACTACCTGACGAATATCGTGCGGATTGGCAATCGCATCCATCGGCGCCCACGCATCGGCATGCACGATGACAGCCTGCGGCCCATGCTTTTCGAGCGGATTACAACCGGTCCGCAACTGAATCGTTGCGTCGACCGAAGCACACCAGTGATTGGCTAGCACCCTTTGGGCTCCTTTTCGCCGTTAAACAACCAAAAATCGAGCGCGCCGTCAGCACGCAAAAAAAAAGCGCCTGAGCGCCGTTGACCGCAGAAATTCAGCAACTCATGCCGTAATGTTGATCAAGGTTCCCGTTGCCTGTCCATCGACGTTCGTATAAGCAGACGGCGTTGTCGACGCAACGCTGGGAGAGGACAGCACATTGGAAATCTGGTTGCGCAACTCGCCCAATTGGGTGTTAACCGTATTCAAGGACGACATTGCAGCAACATTCCTTTGGGCACTATCGGCATCGGTACGCGCCTGACTCGAATCAATCTTCAGGTTCCGTGCATTGCCTTGAGCCTGATCGGCCTCACGCTGCGCGGCTTGCGCCATCGTCTGCAATGAGCGAGCACGCTGCTCGGCCTGCTCGGCATTACGCTGGGCCTGTTGCTGCTGCAACTGCCCCCACGCCGCCGAACTTGAACCTTGAGTACTCGAGATCATGATTTATTGCCTCAAACCCCTGACCGCAATGCGCGGCTGGATCAGGCCTGTACGTTGATCAACGTACCGGTTTGCTGACCTTGCGAATTGGCCACCGGACGCGGTGCTTCTTCCGTACGCTCTACTTGCTGCGCAGGGCGCGACTGCGATTCCCGCCGCTCAACCTGCTGCGGCGCTTCCGTTACCTGCGACCGACCGGGTTGAACACTGGTACTGCTATACGCGCCAGATGCACCTACTGATGCGATGTCCATGTTCATCTCCTGTAATTTATTCCTACAACCTAACTTTACACCATTCCTGAAAATTCGCCAGCCAAACCGGCCGGCACACGGCGTAAAACAAGGCTTGGCGGGCTTCATGCTGAATGCAAAAGGACATTCGCGAAGGACTTTGCGATAATCCGCCCCCATGCAAAAAACATCTTTGTGGGCAGACCTTTCGGCCGGTGCGGCGTCAGCCCTGGTTGCGCTACCTGTGGCCATCGGAGGCGGCATTCTGGTCACCGCCCCGCTTGGTCAGGAATATGCCAGTCTTGGCGTCAAGGCCGGTTTGATCTGTGCTGTGATTGCGGCACTGGTGACCGCCTGCTTCGGCAGCTCACGCTTCTCGATTGGCGGCCCCTCATCGACCACCTCCATCGTACTGGCCGGCGCGCTTGTTCATTTGACCGAACAGGGGGCCAACTCGCCTGCACGGATTGCCTTGCTGATGGCCATCGTCGTTGCCTTGTCCGGCAGTCTGCTGGTGCTTTCCGGCGTATTGCGCTGGGGGAATTTCGTCAAATTCATTCCTCGCCCGGTGCTGGCTGGCTTCGTCAATGGCGTTGCGCTACTACTGGTATATTCCCAACTCGGCGCAACGCTGGGCTTGAGCGAACGCTTTACGCTGTCGCCTTCCGTTCTCCCACTGATCCACTGGGGCGCCCCGCTGGTCACCCTGCTGACTGTCTGGGTCTGCCTGCTGGCCCAAAACCGTAAATTCCCGCTCCCTCCCCAGTTTGCCGGGTTGGCCATTGGTCTGGTGAGCCATTACCTGCTGCAAATGCTGTTCGGCCCCTCCGCCGTCGGCCCGGTTGTCGGCGAACTGCCGTCCATGACGGGCTTTGCCGGCTGGCTGGAGCCGGCCACCACGGAAGGCGCATTGCTGGATCTTCCGTGGCTGCAAATCATTGCCGCCACCTTGTTGCTCACCCTGCTGGGTGCCGTACAAACCTTGATGACTGCAGTCACCGTCGACTCTCTGGCACGCACTCGTCATGAATCCAACCGGGAACTCATTGCCTCCGGTCTGGGCAATATCGCTTCGGCAATTGCTGGCGGCATTCCGAGCTCAGCCAATCTGGGACGAGCCATGGCCAACTACCGGGCAGGCGCACAAACTCGTTTGTCAGGAGCGGTTAATGGTGCCGTGATGTGCGGCATCGTTTTCATCGCAGCCCCCCTGATCAGCAAAATCCCGATGGCAGTCATGGCCGGCCTGCTGATTCACTCGGCGACCGCCATGGTCGATCGCTGGACTATCGAGCAGCTACGCACCTGGTTGCGCCGTCGGGGACGTCATGAAGTCCGGGAAAACGTCATGGTGATTTCGATCATCAGTCTCGGCATGATATGGCTCAACCCGGTCACGATGGTCGCCATCGGCGTTGTCTTGAGCATGGGCCTGTTCCTGAAGCGCATGGCTAAAACCTTTATCCGGCGCAGCTATGACTGCACGTCGATTCGCTCGCTGAAGGTCCGCCCGGCCGGTTTGAATGAAAAATTACGCGAACACGGGCACAAGGTGCATGTCATCGAACTGGAAGGCGCGCTATTTTTCGGCACCGCAGATCGCCTGCGCCATGTGGTCGAATCCCATCACCAGCAAGCCAGCCACATCATTCTCGACTGCCGTCGCGTACGCGAATGGGATGCCACCGGCGTGCAGATTGTCGCCCAGTTGTACACGATGCTGATCGACGAAGGCCGCCATCTGTTACTCGCCCATGTGGCTGGCCGCAAAAAAACCCGTCAGCTTCTGGCTTCCTACGGTCTGCTCGATGTCATGCCGGCCAGCCATCTGTTCGCCGATACGGACCACGCACTGGAATATGTCGAAAACCAGTTGCTCTCCGATACGTCCCCGGAAGAAATCGAAACCCTGTCGCACGCAGAATTACGCGACACCACCTTGCTTCAGGGACTGACGGAAGCCGATCAACAGATCCTTGCCACCTACTTCGACACCTTTTCCGCCCCGGCCGGGCAAATCCTGTTTCACATCGGCGATCCGGGTGACCAGTTATTCGTCCTGCTCGAAGGCGAAGTCACTCTGGGCCTGCCGATCAACGGACGACAAAGCCTGCGCCGCTTGTTCACCATCACCCCTGGCGTTGTCTTTGGCGAAATGGCCTTGCTCGATGCCCAAGCCCGCTCGGCCTGCGCCGAGGTCAATCGGGATGCCAGCATCAAAGCCTTGTCACGCAGCAACTTCGAACGCATGCGAACCGAACACCCCGCCTTGTTTGCCCGACTGATGCAGAACATCGCCCACGAAATGTCCCTGCGCCTGCGTCTGGCCAACCAGCAATTGCGAACACTGGAAGATTGAAGACAAAAAGCCCCCGCCGGTTTCCCGACGGGGGCTTTTTTGCGGTCGACGCTCTAAAAACGTCGATTTTCGCGAATTACATCTCGACCGTAGCCGCCTGTTCCACAAACTCCGGAATCTGGTCGAAGTTCATGTAGCGATAGACTTCACTGGCCTTGGCGTTCACCAGCTTGATCTGCTCCATGTATTCCGGCACCGTCACGATCCGGCCGGCCAGGGCGCACATGGCGGCCAGTTCGGCGGAACCGAGGTACACCTGGGTGTCGATACCGAGGCGGTTCGGGAAGTTGCGGGTGGAGGTGGAGATCGCCGTCGAGCCCTTGCGGATCTGTGCCTGGTTGCCCATGCACAGTGAGCAGCCGGGCATTTCCATGCGCGCGCCGGACTTGCCGAGGACGCCGTAGTAGCCTTCTTCGGTCAGAATCAGCGCATCCATCTTGGTCGGCGGGGCGATCCACAGGCGGGTCGGGATGTCGGACTTGCCTTCGAGGACCTTGCCGGCGGCACGGAAGTGGCCGATGTTGGTCATGCAGGAGCCGAT
>NZ_JAVBXX010000043.1 GCF_030824335.1 Azonexus sp. | reverse complement strand
AGGACGCAGCGGTTGACCAGTTCAAATGCATGAAAAAGCAAAATGGCGCAGATCAAACCTGCGCCATTTCTTTGTCGGAAATCGGGCTGGAAAAGGGTTTTTCTACAGCGTCAACGTTGTAGGTAAGGGGCGCTGCGCGACGCTTTATCGCGCAGCGTCCAGCGACCGAAGGGAGCGGCCTTGACCGGAATGTTAGGCAGCGCGGACATATACACGAACCAAAATGATTCAGTAGTTGATTCAGTAGTCGATTCCATTTAGCTCAGAGATTCGCTCAGCGGTAAGTTTGAGATGGCGATCAGATGACAATATCTTGTAACCGGATAGACCGGAGTCTACGTAATAGCGACTCGCTGCAAGACGATAAGCAAGCCAACTCTTTTGTACGCCACGCAGTTCCTTCTGCCTTTCCGGCGTAAGCCTCTTTAGTGCGCGCTGAAACGAAGTATTCAAGCGTGCCTCTTGAATTTCTTCCTCTTTCGTTTGGCATGACTGAATTTCAAAGCTTGTACCTTTTGCGTTCGCGATACATATGCGATAGCTATCAGTGCACCTGTCGCAACCGGCGATGGATTGCGGCGGAATAGTCAGGAAAATTGCCGCAAGCGCGAAGTGGATTGCGAAGTGCATATTTCGATGCCTAACGTGGAGATGACCGGCGCTGCGCGGCTTTATCGCGCAGCGTCCAGAGAGCGAAGCGAACGGGGTCGATCGTAGGGTTAGGAGTCAGCATTTTCGAAACTTGCCGCGACGCAAGACTTCAAATTTCTTTGCCACAGGGCCTTCGCCTTCTGTGTCAGCAACAAATATCTCGATTTCTTTCAGGGCAATGGTAGCTTGGGCACACCAACTGACCTTTTCAGTCGCTGTCAGGTTGGAGGTGCCAACCTTTTTTTCGTCGACGATCAGAGAAATGCTGTCGAGTTCAGAGAACTTCTTGAGCCGTGGCAGTGTGTGGGCCGCTTTGGTCGAAGGGGAAGGACGACTTGGGAAAAAGATAACGGTGTGCCCAAGAGCTGGATCGTCTGCCTTCACAATGCTTCCGGTCATTGTTCGAGCGCCACGATAGAAATAGCTTCCGCCATCAAAACGCTCCGGTGGCAACCCCCTTGCTATGTTTGGGGTGACGTGGTTTCCGTCGGTGCTACAGATAGCGAAGAGCGAGAAGCCTTCCGGCGCAGGCACGCGAAGTTGATGAACTTGTTCATCGCAAATGCATGTCTCACCCATGTAGTCGTATTTTGCGGCACAGGAACTAGCGGAGCTGGTCCCGGCGAGCATAAGAAGACTAAGTCCAGCAATTAGCCGCGGAGGCATGCTGACTCCTAACGTTCAGTCTACACCGCAAGCGGCGTAGACTCCTTTATAAAAAGGTGTATAACAAATTTTGTTAAACTTATCATATTGATTTATATAATCTTTAAGAAAATATGGCAACTATTGATACACCGCATCCACCTAGGCTGCTTGATCAAGTGCGGGATAAAATCCGCGTCAAGCACTACAGCATACGGACGGAGACTCAATATGTCCAATGGGTGCGTCGATTTATCCTTTTTCATGACAAACGCCATCCCCGTGAGATGGGCGCGGCGGAGGTAGAGGCTTTCTTGACGCATCTGGCTGTCAAGGGGAATGTGGCGGCGGCAACGCAGAATCAGGCGCTGTCGGCGCTGCTATTCCTTTATCGCGAGGTGCAGGGGATTGATCTGCCATGGCTGGATAACGTGGTTCGCGCCAAGCGCCCGGCGCGTTTGCCGGTGGTGTTGACGCGGCAGGAAGTGAGCGCGGTGCTGGACCGGATGAGCGGGACGCACGGCCTGATGGCGCAATTGCTCTACGGTACGGGCATGCGCCTGATGGAGGTGGTTCGGCTGCGTGTCAAGGAAATGGATTTCGGGCTGGTGCGTGGGGTGGTGTCGCCGCTGGATGCGGTGTGATTTCCTTCTATTTCCCGTAAAACGATCCAGATCAAAGAAGCGCCTTGGTCGAATGGAGAAAATCGCGGCGTCTGCCAGTTCCGGCAGTTTTTTGAGGAAATCGATCATGACCAAGGCCATCCACGTTTGCGACCACCGTACTGAAGAAGCTCTTTATCCCTTCGATGCCCGTGGCGTCGCCAAGCGTTTTCGCCATGCCGCGATTTTCGGCGCATTGGAGTCGCTGATGCCGGGAGAAACCATGCGTTTTTGCAATGATCACGATCCATTGCCTTTGCTGGCGCAGATGCAGCAGCGCTATGGCGACAAGGTGAGCATCGAGTACGTGCAGCGTGAGCCGGGCGCCATCGTGATCGATTTTTCGGTGGTCGGTTGATGTGCTGATTCCTGTCGCGCTGACCCTGCTTGCCCTGACGGGCGGCGCGATTCTCGCGCTGCTGGGGGCGGGGTCGCCGGCAGCCGTGGCCCACCTGGCCTTTGCGGTCGGGATAGTGCCGCTGATTTTCGCGGCCATGACGCATTTTGTGCCGGTGCTGACGCGCACCGGCGATCCTTCCCGCAGCATTCGTCGTTTGCCGGTTTTTGCCCAATTTGCCGGGTTGACCGCAGTATTCGGCATGCAGGGGTGGCTGCCTTACGCCGCCATCTATCTGGCTGCTGCGGTCGACCTCGTTTTGGCGCTGATTTTGTTGCGCTGGATTTTCGCCCGCGCCAGGGCCACGCTGGGTTCGCCGCACCCTGGCTGGCGCTGGTATGCCGGCGCGTTGGTCTTTTTGATTCTGGCACTGCTGGCCGTGCTGTCCACGCTGGTCTGGCCTGAACAATGGGCACACTGGCGCCTGCTGCATCTGCATTTGAATGTCTTCGGATTGATTGGACTAGCCGCTTTCGGGACCTTGCCGGTGTTGTTGCCGACGGTGCTGGGCAAGCCTGATCCCGAGGCCGCTGGCTGGCTGAGGCGGCGTTTCTGGCTGATCTGCATTTTTGTCGTGCTGCTGGCGCTCGGTGCTGCGACGTTCTGGCCGCTGTCGGTGATGGGTGGGGCGCTGTTTCTGGTGCTGGTGCTGGGCCTGATCGTGCGCTGGATTCGCCGCTTCGGCCTGCGTACTTTGCTGGCAGACGGGGCAAGTTGCGCCTTGTTGGCGGCGGCCTGCGGTTGGCAGTTATGTTTGTTGGCCGGTGCCTTGCACGCCTTTGGTTGGTTGCCGGCCCGGCCTACGCTATGGGCTTGGGCGGCGGCCTTCCTGTTGCCGTTGGTGACGGGGGCATTGAGCCAGCTATTGCCGGTGTGGGTTTGGCCCGGGCCGATCTCATCCGAACGGCAACGGCTGCGCGCACTGTTGGTGGTGGGCGGGCAGGGGCGCAGTGTGGTGTTTATGACGGCGGGCGTGCTGTTTTTGGGCGGTTTGCCCGAGCTGGCGACCATCCTGAGCGTGAGCGGCCTGCTCTGGTTTGTCGCGGGGCTGGTCCGTTACCGGCAATTTCGGCCTTGATCGGGCGTTGACCGCAGATTTTGGCTGAATGCCGGGTCAGGTGCCGCAGAAAGTCCGGTATGTCGTGGTAAATGCGGCAGGGGCGGGCCGGGCATCGTCGGTCGCGGCCGGTTGTTCCGTTGCCGGGGCGCGCAGGCGTTCGAGTAGATCGTTATATGGCGCCAGATCGCCAGTCTGGGCGGCCTCGAGGACCGCTTCGACGCGGTGATTACGCGGGATCAGCCAAGGGTTGGCCTGGCACATGCGGGCCAGCAATATCTCATCGCGCTGCATCTGGCGATTCCGCCAGCGTTGCCACCAGGCGGCAAATTCGTTGTCGTCGCTTGCTGCCAGCGAAGCGGGCGGCTGATCGCGCTCAATACCCGAGGCACAGGCCGCGTCATACAGGTGGCGGAAGGCGTTGGTGAAGTCCAGTTGCCGGCGCTGCAGCAGGGCGAACCAGTCGTCGGCCAACTGGCGGTCGTCGTCGGCACGGCCCTGTGTATCGAGGCCGAGTTTGTCGCGCATCATGCTCAGCCAGTAGCCGCGATGAACGCCGGGAAATTCCTCAATAACCCGTATGGCTGCCTGCACGGCCCGTTTCTGCTCGGTGTCGATCAGTGGCAACAGGGTTTCAGCCAGGCGTGCCAGATTCCATTGGGCGATCTCGGCCTGTTGCCCGTAGGCATAACGCCCGTCCCGGTCGATTGAACTGAAGACAGCGTCGGGGGCGTAACTTTCGATGAAGGCACATGGGCCATAATCGATGGTTTCGCCGGAGATGGCCATGTTGTCGGTATTCATCACGCCATGAATGAAGCCGACGCCGAGCCAGCGGGCGACCAATGCGGCCTGCCGGTCGGCGACTGCACGCAACAGCTCGAGCCAAGGATTGGCCGCGTCATGCAGGGCCGGGTAATGGCGGGCGATTACATGTTTGGCGAGGCGTCGGACGCTGTCCGGCCCATGATGTGCTGCGAGGTATTCGAAGGTGCCGATCCGGATATGACTGGCGGCGACACGGGTCAGGATGGCGCCGGGCAGGGCGTGCTGGCGCCAGACCTGTTCGCCGCTGGCGACAACGGCCAGCGCCCGGCTTGTTGGAATACCGTGGGCTGCCATCGCTTCGCCGATCAGGTATTCCCGCAAGGCTGGGCCGAGGGCGTATTTGCCATCGCCATTGCGCGAAAATGGAGTTCGCCCCGACCCCTTGAGCACCAAGTCACGTCGCTGTCCGTGGCGGTCGATCAGTTCGCCGATCAGTAGTGCCCGGCCATCGCCGAGTTGTGGCGAAAAATGGCCGAATTGATGGCCGGCATAGGCTTGGGCCAGTGGCTCGGCACCGGGCGGCAAGCGGTTTCCGGCGAGCAGGTCGATCCCGTCGGGGCTGGCCAGCATATCGGCGTCCAGCCCGAGTTCGTCGGCCAGCGCCCGGTTGAGGCAGAGCAGGCGGGGGGCCGGTGCTGGCTCCGGTTGCCAGAGGGCATAATGACCCTGCAGGTCGCGGGCGTAGCTGTTATCGAAACGAAGCGGGTTGGCGGTGGCTGGGCTGGGCATTAGGTGCACGATGCTGTAGATGGCTCGGGGCTGTTCGACCCGGCTCGGACGGCTTGGTTCAGCAGCAGCTTGGCTTGAATCAGCTTGCCTTGGCGAGTGTGCTGGCGTTGATCGTTTCGAGACGCGACATCAGGTCGGAGAAACGCGGTTCGCCCGGCGCACAGGCATTGGCTGTGAGCAAATGGCGGCGGGCTTCGCGAATCAGGGCAGGGTCGGCGCCTGTCTTTTCGATGTGGCTGATCAGCAGGTGTGCCGCGTTAAGCAGCAGGCGAACATTGCGCGGCATGATTTCGAGCGCTTGGCGCATCTTGGCGATGGCGTGCGAAAAGTCGCCGGAACGCGAAAGCAGGACGCTGCTGTTCATCATTTCCACGGCTTGGGCGCGCGTCGCCTCGACCATCTCGTTACCTTCGTCACAGAGCCCCTGTTTCTGGAAAATCTGGCGTACAGCTTCGATGTTGGCCGGATCGTCGGGATTATTCAGGATTTCGCTGCGCAGCAATTCGATGGCTTTGTCACGCTGCCCGAGCATCAGCAGCGTTTCCGCCATGTCCCGGGTGGCGACCGGCCCCAGATGGCCGACATTGCCGCGATTGAGTAGTTGGACAATCTCTTCGGCTTGCTGTTGGGCGCGGGGGAGGTCGCCATTGTCGACCAGAATGCGGCACTCGACCGATTTCGACAGCAGTTTCGTTTCCTCGCTATCGAAAACTTTGACCATCTTGTCGAGCGTGTTCAGCGCTTCCGCTGAATTGCCGCGGGCACTCAGTGCCTTGGCTAGACCGAGGTAGCTGTCGGTGGACTTGTGCACCGAAAATTCACCCAGCTGGATCGCCATGCGGAAAGCTTTTTCGGCCCGTTCGTGCTTGTTGTTGGTCAGTGCAGTTTCACCCATGGCACGCTGCCGGGCGTGCGATAGCGGCGACAAGGCCAGTGCCCGCTCGAGAATGTGCTCGGCTTTTTCTCCCTGCTTCAGGCGGCGATAGGTTTGTGCCAGGCAGTCGTAGGCTTCGAGGTAGTTCCGGCTGCGGGTAATCAATTGTTCGAGCAGCTCGCAGGTGACATCGTATTCACCGAGCTGGAGATGGATCTTGGCCAAGCCGAGTTGGGCCCAGGGCTGGTCGCGGGTGGCCAGCATTTTTTCGTAAAAGCCACGTGCCTGATCGGTTTGCCCGACATGGATCAATAGCTCACATTTCAGGCGCAGCAAATCGACGGCATTGGCCTTGTCGGTGGCGGCGCGTTGCTCGCAGATGCTGATGGCCCGGTAATAATCGTGCGCCATCATGGCTAGATCGATATCGTTGAATGCTTCCTTGCGCGCTTTCATCCGCCGGATGCGGGAGAGCAGCACGACCTCGGTAACCGGTTTGAGCAGATAGGCATCCGGTTGGGCCTCGGCGGTGCCCATCACCGTTTCCAGCGTCTTGTCGGCAGTGATCATCAGCCAGCAGCAACTGGGGCCGATCATCTGCTTGTAGCGGGCTTCCTCGAGTACCTGCATGCCGTTTTGCCCAGTGCCAAGGTTATGGTCACAGAGCACCACGTCGTAGCGCTTGGCGTTCAGCTGGCTAAGGGCTTCCCGGCCATCGGCGGCAAAGTCGATGGCGCGCGGTTGCACGCCGGCACTGCGCAGAATGCCGCTGAGCATCGTGCGGATGCCGGAGAAGTCATCGATGATCAGGTAGCTGCTGTTGGCGATGGATTTGTTTTCATCATCGCGAGCCAGCAGTGGCGTGATGGGAGGCATGTTCGATGGATCTCTGGTGGCGTATGGTGGCTGGCGAACTGCGGCTGGCTATCAGGTGAAGGTGCGGGTTGTCAGTTTTTCCAGGCGGGCCATCAGATCAACGAAGCGGGATTCGTTCGAGGCCAACTGGTTGGCAGTCAACAGGTTGTTGCGTACTTCACGGATCAACGAGGCTTCGACCCCGGCTTGTTCCATGTAGTTGAGCATGATATGGGCTGCATTCAGTAGTAGCCGGACATTGCGCGGCATCTTGGTCACGGCTTCGCGCATCTTGCCGATGGCGTCGAGATGATTGCCGGCACGGGCCTGCAGGATACCCGCGTTCATCAGTCGGGTTGCTTCCTGGCGCGAGGTTTCGACGACCGCCTCACCTTGTTCGGCCAGCCCGGCTTTGTGGAATACCTGCTTGATTGCGTTCAGGTTGTGCTCGTCGTCGGGGTTGTTCATGATTTCCGACTGCAGCAGGGCCAACCCCTTGTCCTGGTGACCGGTCACCAGTAGCAGCGCGGCCATCTCGCGCGCTGCTTCGGAATCGTGCCGGGTGTTACCGCGGTCGAGCATGGCGCTCAGTTGTTCGGCAGCGGCCTGCGCTTCCTTGGCTTGGCCGTTCTGGTGATAGACGTGACCTTCAACCGCCTTGCCCTTGATGCGAACATCTTCACCATCGAACACCTTGTTCATCTGCTCGAGAATGTTCAGCGCTTCCTTCGGATTGGCCAGCGAACCGACGGTTCTGGCCAGACCGAGGAAAGCCTCAGGCGACTTGCGTGCCGAATGCTCGGATAGCTTCAGTGTCTTGCGGAAGGCTTTCTCTGCCCGCTCAAGTTTGCCGGTACGCAGTGCAAGCTCTCCGATAACGCGTTGCCGCGTGTGCGAATTGGGCGATAGCTGGATGGCGCGCTCCAGCGTATCGCTGGCGCGGTCGTGTTCGCCGAGTTTTTGGTAGGTTTCCGCCAGGCAATCGTAGGCGTCAAGATAATTGCGATTGTCGTCAATCAGCTTTTCAAGCAGGTTGCAGGCCGCGTCGTATTGCTCAGCCTGCATGTGCACCTTGGCCAGGCCCAGTTGGGCCCAAGGCACGTCGCGGCTGGTCAGGATTTTTTCGTAGGTCTGGCGCGCCTTGTCCGATTGGCCGGTTTGAATCAGCAGGTCGCATTTGATGCGCAGCAGTTCGATGGCGTTAACCTTGTCCGTTGCCGCGCGTTCTTCGCACAGACGAATGGCCTTCAGGTAATCGCGGGTCGCAACGGCGCGGTCGATATCGGTGAAAGTTTCCTTCTTGGCGCGGATTTTGGCGATCCGGCTGGTCAGGACAGCTTCGGTGACGGGTTTGAGCAGGTAAGCGTCGGGCTGGGCTTCGGCGGTGCCCATGACCGTGTCGACGGTCTTTTCCGCAGTGACCATGATCCAGCAGCAGCCGGGGCCGATCAGATTCTTGAATTTCGCTTCTTCAAGAATTTGCATGCCATTCTGGCCATGCCCCAGATTGAAATCGCAGAGGACAATGTCGAAGCGCTTCTTGGTCAGCAACTGGATGGCTTCCGGGCCATTGGCTGCCGTGTCGATGGCGCGTGGATTGGCGCCGCAGGCTTTCAGGACGCCGGTGAGCATGCTGCGCATGCCCTGAAAGTCGTCAATGACCAGATAACTGCTGCGCGCGATGAAATCTGCATCGTTGCTGGTCGCGGCAGAGGGGGTAGGCATGATCATGGCAGTCGGAGAATGAAGCAGCCACCACCCAGTGGGCCGCCGTTTTCGAGTCGGATGCTGCCTTTTTCCTGGCGGCTACCGTGCATTTGCGCCACGACAGCGGCGAAGTAGAGTCCCAGCCCCGTGCTGCCAGTGTTGAAGTTGACGCCGCGCATCGCGGCGATTCCATCATCGAGCATCTGCTGGGGAAAGCCCTGGCCATTGTCTTCGATACGGATTTCAAGGGCATGGTCGATGACCTGGACAACCAGGCGCAGATGGTTGCTGGTGTAATGCACGGCGTTGTTCATGGCGTGCACGACGATGCCATTGATCAGATCGGCGTCGAACTCCCAGTAGCAGTCTGGCTCGATGTCGGTTTCCAGTGTGATCGAGCGCGAGGTCAGCAGCGGGGCTACATGTGATACGGCGAGGTGGATGAATTCGCCGAGTTCCTGGGTTTCCGGATGAAACGGATAAAGATCGTTGCTGAATTTGTACAGGGTCAGCAATTGAATCAGATTGCCGTGGATGCGCTGTGTTTCGTACAGCATCTGCGACATTTCCTGGTAACTTTCCGA
The DNA here is from genome assembly GCF_030824335.1 of Azonexus sp. Classification (GTDB taxonomy): domain Bacteria; phylum Pseudomonadota; class Gammaproteobacteria; order Burkholderiales; family Rhodocyclaceae; genus Azonexus. The sequence goes on along the minus strand of NZ_JAVBXX010000043.1, from coordinate 57,126 downwards.
TTGTTCGTGCGGAGCCTGAAGCAGATTCCGACGAATGGAGTCCTGCAGCACGCTGATCGAATTCTTCATGTCGTGGACGGATGAAGCGAGAAACAGTGCTACATCGGATTTGGGCTGATTCATGTCGAGTTGGGTCCGGTGGATCCGAAAATGATCGTGCAGGAGGTCGTACGAGTGGGGAAGTGTTGCGGGCGAATGGTAGCAAATTTGCCCTCGGCTGGTTGTCATAAGTGCTTGGGCAGGGCAGGTTTAACTGCTTTCCTGGCGCTCGCCCATGCAGAGTTCTGCGTAGACGCGTTAAAATTCCGGTTTTTCGCTTCCCAGGTTGACAGACCTCATGCGCTACATCTCGACTCGCGGCCAGTCCGCTCCCCAGTCCTTCTGCGACATTCTTCTTGGTGGCCTGGCCCCGGATGGCGGTCTTTATCTGCCGGAGTCTTATCCACAAGTCAGCCGTGCCGACCTCGATGCCTGGCGCAAGCTGTCGTATGCCGATCTGGCCTACGAAATCCTGGCGAAGTTCATCACCGATATCCCGCCGGCCGACCTGAAGGCGCTGGTGGCTAAAACCTATACTGCCGACGTCTATCGCCATGCCCGCAACGGCGGCGATGCAACGCAGATCACGCCGCTGACCAAGCTGGAAGACGGCCTGTATACGCAGGAACTGTCGAACGGCCCGACCTTGGCCTTCAAGGACATGGCGATGCAGTTGCTCGGCAACCTGTTCGAGTACGTGCTCGACAAGCGCGGCGAGTCGATCAACATCCTCGGTGCGACTTCCGGCGACACCGGCTCGGCGGCCGAATACGCGATGCGCGGCAAGCACAACGTCAAGGTCTTCATGCTGTCGCCGGATGGCAAGATGAGCGCTTTCCAGCGCGCCCAGATGTACTCGCTGACCGACGCCAACATCTTCAACATCGCCGTGCGCGGCATGTTCGACGATGCGCAGGACATCGTGAAGGCCGTTTCCAACGATGCCACGTTCAAAAAGCAGAACAAGATCGGCGCGGTCAATTCGATCAACTGGGCCCGGGTTGCGGCACAGATCGTTTATTACTTCCAGGGCTATTTCCTGGCCACCCAATCGAACGACGAGCAGGTGGCGTTCACCGTGCCATCGGGCAATTTCGGCAACATCTGCGCCGGCCACATCGCCCGCATGATGGGCCTGCCGATCAAGCATCTGGTGCTGGCGACCAACGAAAACGACGTGCTCGACGAATTCTTCCGCACCGGTGTCTATCGCCCGCGCACCTCGGTCGAAACCAGCGTCACGTCCAGTCCGTCGATGGACATTTCCAAGGCGTCGAATTTCGAACGCTTCGTTTTCGATCTGGTGGGTCGCGATCCGGTGGTCATTCGCGAATTGTGGTCCAAGGTCGACAAAGGCGAGGCCTTCGACCTGAGTACTACGGTCTACTGGAAAAACAAGCCGAAATTCGGTTTCATTTCCGGCCGGAGCACGCATATCGACCGTATCAACACCATCCGCTTCGCCCAGGGGCGTTACAACGTGATGCTCGATACGCATACTGCCGATGGCCTGAAGGTCGCACTGGAAAACCGTCAGCCGGGGCTACCGATGATCGTCCTGGAAACTGCCCAGCCAGCCAAGTTCGAGGAAACCATTCGCGAGGCGCTGGGTACCGAGCCGGTGCGTCCGGCCGACCTGATGGGTATCGAGAACCTGCCGCAGCATGTGGTGGTCATGGACCCGGACGTCAACGCAATCAAGCAGTTCGTCGTCGAACGGATCTGAGTCGATTGCTGTCACGCAGGCCCTTGCGGCCTGCGTTTCTCCGAAGAGTGCCGGGTAGTGGTTAACTACCCGGTTGCAGGCTTAACGAAATAGCCGGGAGAAAAATCCGCCGAGGCTGTCGCCCAGCTTTTTCGGCTTGAATTCCGCTGCGTACGTTTTGTCCTGGACCAGAATATGGTTGATCAACCAGTCCTTCAGGAAATTGATCATGTCCAGCGATAGCGTGGCACCCGCTTCGACTGCTTCGCGTTCTTGACGCAGGCGACTGATGAAGCCGTCGTGCTGCTTCTTGTGGGCGTCGAATCCACTGTAGTTGTGGGTTCGCATGAAGCTTTCTTCGGCCGTGAAATGCGTCACGGTGTAACGCTCGAGTTCCTCAAGGGTACTCAGTACCTTGCTTCCCTTGTCACGGCAAACAACTTCATCCCACAGGTGGTTGATGATCTCGAACAGCACCTTGTGCTGTTCGTCGATTTCAATCATACCGATACTGTAGGCATTATCCCAGGCGAGCAGTTTCGATGTCATTTCATTCCTTTGATGTGCTGAATGTAGGTTTTCTATAATCCAGTACGATTTATACAGAATGATGACCAGTCAATTTTTGACATAGATCATCTGTCGTATTTTTTCACAACAACGGGATTTTATTCCATGAGGAATGAGTTCAGGCGACAAAACGCATCGACAGGTCGAGTGCCTTGACATCCTTGGTCAATGCGCCGACCGAGATGCGATCAACGCCGGTTTCGGCGATGCCGCGGATGGTTTCCAGGCTGACATTGCCGGAAGCTTCTAGCACCGCCCGGCCGGCGTTGATGGCGACGGCCTGGCGCAGCAGTTCGGGCGAGAAATTATCGAGCAGGATCATGCTTGCGCCGGCCTTCAGTGCCTGATCCAGTTCATCAAGGTTTTCCACTTCAACTTGAATGAATTTACAGCGGTCAACTGCTGTATCAGCCACTTTTTGCGCCGCAGCCATGGCCTGGGCGATACCGCCGGCGGCGTGAATGTGGTTTTCCTTGATCAGGATCGCATCCCACAACGCCAGCCGGTGATTGCCGCCACCGCCGGCCCGGACGGCATATTTTTGTGCGATGCGCAGGCCGGGCAGGGTTTTGCGCGTATCCACCACTTGCGCTTTGGTGCCGGCGATTGCATCGGCGTAGATTCGCACCTTGCTGGCGACGGCCGAGAGTAGCTGCAGGAAATTCAGTGCGCTGCGCTCGGCCGACAGTAGGGCGCGGCCGTTGCCGTCGATGCTGCACAGCAACTGGTCGGCGACGATGCGTTCGCCGTCGGTTGCCAGCCAGGTGACCGTGGCCGTCGGATCGAGCCGGCGCACGCATTCGTCGAACCAGCCGGTGCCGCACAGCACACCGGGCTCGCGTGAGATGACCGTGGCGCGAACCCGGCGCTCACCAGGGACCAGACTTGCCGTCAGGTCGCCGGGGCCGATGTCTTCGGCCAGGGCTGCATCAACGTTGCGGGCGATTTCAGGGGCGAGTGGCGTATCGAAGTCTATGGACATGGCTGGGTTCGGAAGATGATTCGGGGAGGGGATTGTAGCGTCTGGTATGCACGGGGTCATGCAGAGGAAGCACGCAGCCACTGATTGAACAGGCTGCGTGCTGCGTCGATCACTTCTCCGGCCGTCATGCCGGCTGGGCCGATGCCTTGTTCGACCAAGCGGTCGGCGGCGGCGCCATGCAGGTGAACGGCGGCGATCAGCGCCAGTTCGGCCGGCCAGTTTTGCGCCAGCAGGGTGCTGGTCAGTCCGCTCAGTACATCACCCATGCCGGCCGTAGCCATGCCCGGATTGCCGGTGGTATTTATCCACCAGCGGCCGTCGACCGCAGCAATCACGGTGCCGCAGCCCTTGAGGGCAACCGGGCAGGTATAGCGTCGGGCCAGTGCGCAAGCGGCGGTGATCCGGTCGGCCTGGACTTCGTGGGTCGATATTTCAAGCAGGCGGGCCGCTTCTGCCGGGTGCGGCGTCAGGATGGCCGGGGCAGTGCGCTTGCTCAGCTTGGCTTCGAGTCGGCGGTCGAGCGCCAGGAGGTTCAGCGCATCGGCATCCAGCACAAGCGGTAGCGGGCAGTCGAGCGCTTGCTTGAGCCACTGGATGGCTTCGGCCGATTGGCCCAGCCCCGGTCCGCAGAGCAGCGCCTGCAGATCGGCCTGGAACAGCGTGTCGACCGGACGAATCATCAGTTCCGGTTGGCTCAGGTCGACGGCCGGGCCATCCGGGTCAAGCAAGCCGAGGTAAACGCGGCCGGCACCCAGTTTCAGGGCGGCGCGCCCGGCGAGCAGTGCGGCACCGGCCATCGAGTGGCTGCCACCGATCACGCCGACGCCACCAAAGCTGCCTTTGTGCGAGTTTTTTTGCCGTGGCTGGAGCCGGCTGGCAAATAATCCGGGTGAGATTACCTGGCCGTCGGGTGCAATGGCGGTGTGGTTTGCTTCGTCGCTATCGGCAGGTAGACCCAGTGTGGCCAGGCGGATTTCGCCGCAATGATCCGGGCCATCTGCGGTCAACAGCCCCGGTTTGCCGGAAATGAAGGTCATGGTGTGGCTGGCGCTAATACATTCGCCCGGCACGGTGCCGCTGTCTGCATTGAGGCCGGAGGGGCAGTCGAGCGCCAGTAACGGGCAGTTGTCGCGTTTGACCAGTTCGTTGGCCGTGGCGATCCAGTCGGCGTAGTGCGCTGCCGGCGCGCGTGCCAGGCCGATACCGAACAATCCGTCGACAATCAACGACCAGCGTGACTGCGTCGGAATTTGCGTGCAGGTCGAACCACCGGCTTGCGTGAAGCGCTGGAAGGCGGCTGCCGCATCGCGTGGCAGGGTGGCCGGATCGGCGGCAAAGACCACATGAACGGCAAAAAACCGTTCGCGCAGCAGTCGGGCGAGGACGAAAGCATCGCCGCCATTATTGCCGGGGCCGGCCAGTATCAGTATCGGGTGTTCACCTGCCAGTTCAGTCGCCAGATCGGCGGCGGCCAGTCCGGCGCGTTCCATCAGTGGCAGTGCGGCGTACTGCCTTTCGATCTGGCGCAGGGTGCTGCTCAGGTAAAGATCGTGCGGCGTCATGGTTTGCTGCCTGTCGGTGAGGTGGTGCAATAACTTCGGGCCAATCGCAGGGTATTGGCGTGGATACTTACCGTGTCGTCGATATTGCGGGCGTAACCACCGGCCATGGTGATGGCGACCGGGATGTTGGCGTTGCGGCAGGCGGTAAAAACCTGGCGGTCGCGTTCGAGCAGGCCGTCCATGCTCAGTGCCAGGCGGCCGAGGCGGTCGTCCTTGTAGGGGTCGGCACCGGCCAGGTAGATGACCAGTTCAGGGCGCGCAAGGTCGAAAGCGGTGTCGAGGCCGTGTGCCAGTTGCAGCAGGTAGGCTTCGTCGGTACAACCGTCCGGCAATTCGATGTCGAGGTCGCTGTCTTCCTTGGTGAAGGGGTAGTTGCGTGCGCCGTGGATCGAGAAGGTGAAGATGCTGGCGTCGTCTTTCAGGATGGCAGCGGTGCCGTTGCCCTGATGCACATCGCAGTCGACGATCAGGATGCGGCTGGCGCGACCTTCAGCCTGCATGGCGCGGGCGGCGACGGCGGCATCGTTGAAGATGCAGAAGCCTTCGCCGTGATCGCGAAAGGCATGGTGTGTGCCGCCGGCCAGATTGGCGGCCAGGCCATCGCTGAAAGCGGCCCGGCAGGCACCCAGCGTTGCGCCGGCCGAGCGGCGCGAGCGTTCGACCATTTCTGCGGTCCACGGGAAACCGATGGCTTTTTGTGCCTTGGCATCGAGTTGACCGCAGGAAATGCGCCGGATGTAGTCGGCGTCGTGGGCGCGCAGCAGTTCTTCGTCACTGGCGGCATCCGGCAGATGGAAATCGCTGGCGGAGAAATTTGCGTCGGCCAGCAATACAGCGCGCAGCCGGGCGTATTTTTCCATCGGAAAACGATGACCCGGCGGCAAAGGCAGCACGAAGACGTCGGTGTAGAACAACTGCACGTTCGACGTCCGGCCGGTATCAGTTCAGCGCGGCAGACATCTTGCGCCGGAATTCGCGAACCAGATCGTCGTATTGTTCGCCAGCCAGTGCTTCGAACAATTGCAGCATGGCTTTGCGCGGTGCGCCTTCGTCGAAGAAGCGGTCGCGCCGGATGACTTCGAGCACCGCTTCGAGGGCTTCGCGGAAACGGCTTTGTGCGGCATAGGCGCGGGCCAGTTCGAGGCGGGTGGCGTGGTCGTCCGGGTTGGCGGCGAGCTTTGCTTCCAGCGGTGCGCTGTCGGCCGCGCCTTGAGCCAGCGCCAGACGGGCGCGCAGGGCGGTGGCGCGGTCTGCTTCATCCTTGTATTCGCCGGCCAGCAACTGGGCGGCTTCGTCGTTGCGTCCGAGTTGCATCAGCACGTCGATGGCGTCGAGCTGGACGGCTTGATCCTGCGGGTTGGCCTGGCTGGCTTCGACCAGTTTGGCCAGTGCTTCTTCCAGTTTGCCCTCGCCAAGCAGCGCGGCGGCAGCCTCGCGCAGATTGACGCCTTCACCCTCAACGGCTGGCAGGGCGATACGATCCAGGAATTCACGGACCTGGGCTTCCGGCAAAGCCCCGTTGAACTCGTCGACCAGTTGGCCCTGGAATACCACCTTCACAGAAGGAATGTTGCGCACACCAAAATGGCCGGCGAGTTCGCCATTTTCGTCGGCATTCACCATGGCCAGCAGGAAACGGCCCTTATATTCCTCGGCCAGCTTTTCCAGCATCGGTTTCAAGGTCTGGCAGGGGGCGCACCACGGCGCCCAGAAATCGACCACCACCGGCACCTGCAGAGAGGCTTGCAGCACTTTGACTTCGAAGTCTTCGATCGATACGTCGAAGGCGAATGCGGAGAGTGGCGTGGTGGCTGGGTTCGGCGGCATGGAGGACATGGTCGGCTCTTTTTTGGACGTGGTTCGTAAGCCATTCATTTTAACGGAGAGCGTCGATGTGAGGCTGCCGACTTTCGCTCGATGCATCTTTTCGGCTATCATCGCGCTTTCCCGCAGCCTGTCTTTCCATGACCAAATACGTTTTCGTTACAGGTGGTGTCGTGTCCTCTCTGGGCAAAGGCATCGCCGCCGCGTCGCTCGGGGCCATTCTGGAATCCCGCGGCCTCAAAGTTACCCACCTCAAGCTTGACCCCTACATCAACGTCGACCCCGGCACGATGAGTCCCTTCCAGCACGGAGAGGTTTTCGTGACCGAGGATGGCGCCGAGACCGATCTCGATCTGGGGCATTACGAGCGCTTTACCAGCGCCAAGATGACCAAGCGCAATAATTTCACGACGGGCCAGATCTACGACACCGTGCTCAAGAAAGAGCGCCGTGGCGAATATCTCGGCAAGACCGTGCAGGTCATTCCGCACATTACCGACGAGATCAAGTTCAAGGTCAAGGCCGGCGCCGAAGGTGCCGACGTGGCGATTGTCGAAGTCGGCGGTACGGTCGGCGACATCGAATCGCTGCCTTTCCTCGAAGCCATCCGTCAGATGGGTATCGAGGAAGGCCGCAACAACGTCTGCTACATGCATCTGACGCTGTTGCCCTACATTCCGACCGCTGGCGAACTCAAAACCAAGCCGACCCAGCATTCGGTCAAGGAATTGCGCGAAATCGGTATTCAGCCGGATATCCTGCTCTGCCGTGCCGACCGCTCCGTGCCGGTCGAAGAGCGGCGCAAGATTGCGCTGTTTTGCAACGTCATGCCGGAAGCGGTCATCGAGTGTCTCGATGCCGATTCGATCTACAAGATTCCCGGCATGTTGCACGAGCAGATGCTCGACGAAATCGTCTGCCACAAGCTGAATATCCTGGCCAAGGCTGCCGATCTGTCGGTCTGGGAAAACCTGATCGTGGCGCTGGAACATCCGCAACACGAAGTGACGGTGGCTTTTGTCGGCAAGTATGTCGATCTGACCGAGTCCTACAAGTCCCTGATCGAAGCGATCAAGCACGCCGGCATTCACACGCGCAGCCAGGTCAATATCATCTACATCGATTCGGAAGATATCGAGAAGGAAGGTTGTGGCGTACTCAAGGAGGTCGATGCCATCCTGGTGCCTGGCGGTTTTGGCCGACGCGGTACGGAAGGCAAGATTGCCGCCATTCGCTATGCCCGGGAAAACAAGGTGCCGTACCTCGGTATCTGCCTCGGCATGCAGTTGGCAGTGGTTGAATTTGCCCGCGACGTGGCAGGCATGGCCGACGCGCACTCCACCGAGTTCGTGCAGGACACCCCGTATCCGGTGATCGGTCTGATTACCGAATGGCTGGACGCATCCGGCAAGGTCGAAACGCGCAGCGAAGATTCGGACATCGGCGGCACCATGCGTCTGGGCGGCCAGGTCTGCAAATTGGCTGAGGGCTCGCTGGCCCGCCAGATTTACGGTGCACCGGAAATCACCGAACGGCATCGCCATCGTTATGAAGTCAATAACACCCTGCTCAGCCAGCTGGAAGAAAAGGGCCTGATCGTTGCCGGTCGTGCACCGGGCACTGACCTGTGCGAAATGGTCGAATTGCCGGCTGACGTCCATCCGTGGTTCGTCGGTTGCCAGTTCCATCCGGAATTCACCTCCAATCCGCGCCAGGGACATCCTTTGTTCACGTCCTACGTGAAGGCCGCACTGGCCAACAAGCAGGGCAAGCACTGATGAAACTCTGCGGTTTCGAGGCTGGTCTTGAGCAGCCGTTTTTCCTCATTGCCGGCCCGTGTACCGCAGAATCGGAGCAGCTTTGCGTCGATATTGCCGGCCGCATGAAGGAAATCTGCGGTCGACTGGGTGTGAACTACATTTTCAAGGCGTCCTACGACAAGGCCAACCGCAGTTCCGGCAAGTCGGTGCGCGGCCCCGGCCTGGACGGCGGCCTGAAGATTCTGGAAACCGTGCGCGCGCAGATTGGCGTGCCGGTATTGACCGATGTGCATGCCGTGGAAGATGTGGCGCAGGTGGCCAGCGTCGTCGACGTGCTGCAGACGCCGGCCTTCCTGTGCCGGCAGACCGATTTCATCCATGCCGTTGCGTCCTGCGGCAAGCCGGTGAACATCAAGAAGGGCCAGTTCCTGGCGCCGGGCGACATGAAGAACGTGGTCGACAAGGCACGTGAAGTCAATGGCGGCGCCGACAACATCATGGTTTGCGAACGCGGTGCTTCGTTTGGCTACAACAATCTGGTGTCCGATATGCGCAGCCTGGCCATCATGCGCGAAACCGGTTGCCCGGTGGTTTTCGATGCGACCCACTCGGTGCAGTTGCCGGGCGGGCAGGGCACGGTGTCCGGCGGTCAACGCGAATTTGTCCCGGTTTTGGCAAGGGCAGCGGTCGCCGTCGGCATTGCCGGTTTGTTCATGGAAACCCATCCTTGCCCGGAAAAAGCTTTTTCCGATGGCCCGAATAGTTGGCCACTGGATCGCATGGAAAGCTTGTTGAGCACCTTGGTGGCACTCGACAAGGCGGCAAAGGCCGCTGGTTTCGAAGAACTTTAGTTTTAAGTAAATAGTTTAAATATCCATTCCAACCTTTTGATAACAAGGACGAATTATGAGTTCCATCGTTGATGTTGTTGCCCGCGAAATTCTTGATTCCCGCGGCAACCCCACGGTCGAAGCCGATGTGTTGCTGGAATCCGGCGTCATGGGCCGCGCTGCTGTGCCGTCCGGCGCTTCCACCGGTACGCGCGAAGCCATTGAGCTGCGTGATGGCGACAAGAGCCGCTATCTTGGCAAGGGCGTGCTGCAGGCCGTCGAGAACATCAACACGGAAATCTCCGAAGCGATCATCGGCCTCGATGCGCAAGAGCAGGCTTTCATTGATCAGACCATGATCGACCTCGACGGCACCGACAACAAGTCGCGCCTCGGCGCCAACGCCATCCTGGCCGTCTCGATGGCGGTGGCCAAAGCTGCCGCCGAAGAGTCCGGTCTGCCGCTCTATCGCTATTTCGGTGGCATGAGCCCGATGCAGATGCCGGTGCCGATGATGAACATCATCAACGGCGGCGAGCACGCCAACAACAGCCTGGACATCCAGGAATTCATGGTGATGCCGGTTGGTGCCGCCAATATCCGCGAAGCGATCCGCTGCGGCGCCGAAATCTTCCACTCGCTGAAAAAGCTGTTGAACAAGGCTGGTCACTCGACCGCCGTCGGCGATGAAGGCGGTTTTGCCCCGAATCTGGGCAGCCATGCCGAAGCCCTGCAGATCATCATGCAGGCGATTGAGGATGCCGGTTACGTACCGGGCCAGGATGTGCTGCTGGCGCTGGATTGTGCCGCTTCCGAGTTCTACAAGGATGGCAAGTACAAGCTGGCCGGCGAAGGTCTGGAACTGACCTCGGCCCAGTTTGTCGATTACCTGGCCAACCTGGCTGACCAGTTCCCCATCGTCTCGATTGAAGATGGCATGTCCGAAGCTGACTGGGACGGCTGGAAGCTGCTGACGGATCGCCTTGGTTCCAAGGTGCAGATCGTTGGCGACGACATCTTCGTGACCAATACCAAGATTTTCAAGGAAGGTATCAAGAAGGGCATTGCCAATTCCATCCTGATCAAGATCAACCAGATCGGTACCTTGTCGGAAACCTTCGCTGCCGTCGAAATGGCCAAGCGTGCCGGCTATACCGCCGTGATCTCGCATCGCTCCGGTGAAACCGAAGACAGCACCATCGCCGACATCGCTGTCGGCCTGAATGCCGGCCAGATCAAGACCGGTTCGCTGTCGCGTTCGGATCGCATCGCCAAGTACAACCAGCTCATCCGTATCGAGGAAGATCTGGGCGATACCGCTTCCTACCCTGGCCGCGAAACCTTCTACAACCTGCGCTAAGCACTGATCGTTGAATGCGCTGGCTGACGGTCGGCCTTCTCGCCCTGGTCCTGCTTCTCCAGTATCCATTATGGCTGGGCAAGGGAGGATGGCTGAAGGTATGGGAGTACGACCGTCAGTTGAAGCATCAGAAGGAAGAAACCCGCAAACTGGAAATCCGGAATGCGGGTCTCGATGCCGAAGTCCGCGACCTGAAACAGGGTTACGACGCCATCGAGGAACGTGCCCGCTTTGAACTGGGCATGGTCAAGCAGGATGAAACCTTCGTGCCGATTCCCGAGCGCTCGCTGGAAAAGCCGCCATAAATACCGGTTGACCGCAGTAGTCACTGCCGTTTGGCTCGGCTAGAATCGTTCTCAGCAGTCTCGTACCGAGTGCTCAAGGAGAACGATATGTTGCTCAAGGTTGGCGATAAAGCCCCGACGTTTTCGTTACCGGATGCCGATATGGATATGGTCGATCTGGGGCGTTACCTCAATGCAAGACATGTCGTTCTGCTCTTTTATCCGAAGGACGGCACACCCTGTTGTACGCGTGAAGTGACCGATTTTGCGGATCACGATGAAGATTTCAACAAGCAGGGCTGTGCGCTGCTTGGTATCAACCGGGAGGACTGCCTGAAACATCAGGAATTCCGGGACAAGGAAGGCATCGGCATCGAATTGTTGTCCGATGCGGAAGGCAAGGTCTGTCGGCAGTATGGAGTCTGGCAGGCCAGGGAGGTGGATGGACAGACGAAATTCGGTATCGTTCGTTCCACCTTCGTCATTGATCGCAGTGGCCTTATCCGCCACGCGCTTTACAACGTCAATTACAAGGGCCACGCACAGGAAGTGCTGCGCCTGGTGAAGGAACTCAATTCATGAACCTGCAGGTTGCCAAGAATAACGTCGTTACGCTCGATTACCACGTCACCGATCCCGATGGCGAAGTCGTCGACGAAGGACGTGACCCGCTCGTCTATCTGCATGGCGGTTACGACGATATTTTCCCGAAAATCGAAGAAGCCTTGCAGGGCAAGGGCGTTGGCGAGTCCGTCAAGGTCAAGTTGCAGCCGGATGAGGCTTTTGGCGAGTACGATCCGGAACTGGTCCAGATCGAGCCGCGCAAGGATTTTCCCAAGGAACTGCAGGTTGGCATGCAGTTCGAAGGCGGTCCGGAAGAAGGCGATGGCGATGATTTCATGATCTACCGCGTCACGGATATCGAAGGCGACAAGGTCGTGCTCGACGGCAATCACCCGCTGGCTGGCAGTGCGCTGATCTTTACCTGCACGGTAACCTCGATTCGTCCGGCCAGCGCCGAAGAAATCGAGCATGGTCACGTGCACGATCCGGACGACGACGAAGACCACTAAAAGCTGGACAGGGCGCCGTTTTCGCCCTCCGGTTTTAGCGACGCCGGTTTGCCATTTGGCCAACCGGCGTTTTTATTTGAGCAGGCTTTTCAGCGCATACAGCGCATCGAGCGCTTCGCGCGGTGTCAGGCTGTCCGGGTCAATTGTGGTCAGGTGTTCGACGACCGGATGCGCTTCCGGCTCGACGATTTCCGGCTCCGGGGCCTGTGCGAACAGGTCTGGCTGCAACGGGTCGGCGACAGCCCGCTGCTCGAACTCGCGCAACTGCTTGCGTGCCGCCCGGACCACGGCAGCGGGAATCCCCGCCAGCGCCGCGACCTGAATCCCGTAACTCTGGTTGGCCGGGCCTTCCTCGACCGCATGCATGAAGACGATGCGGTCGTTGTGTTCGACCGCGCCGAGGTGAACGTTGGCCAGTTCGCTGTATTCATGCGACAGACGTGTCAGTTCGAAATAGTGCGTGGCGAACAGCGTCAGGCAGCGGTTCTTGTCGATCAAATGGCGCAGGATCGCGAAGGCCAGTGCCATGCCGTCGAAGGTCGAGGTGCCGCGGCCGATTTCGTCCATCAGCACCAGGCTCTGGTTGGTGGCATGGTGCAGGATGGCGGCGGCTTCGGTCATTTCGACCATGAAGGTCGAACGCCCGGACGCCAGATCGTCGGAAGCGCCGATGCGGGTGAAGATGCGGTCGAGCGGGCCGAGCACGCAGCGGTCGGCCGGCACGTAGCTGCCGATGTGGGCGAGCAGGGCGATCAGCGCGACCTGGCGCATGTAGGTCGACTTACCGCCCATGTTCGGGCCGGTAATCAGCAGCAGGCGCCTGTTGTCGGCCAACAGGCAGTCGTTGGCGATGAAGGTTTCGGCGCTTTGCGCCAGTTCGTTCTCGACCACCGGATGGCGACCGCCTTCAATGCGCAATTGCGCGGTCAACTGCAGATTTTCGTCAAAATCCTCGGTAAATTCCGGCTTGCACCAGTTGCGCTTCAAGGCCGATTCGGCAAAACCGGCCAGCAAATCGAGCTGTGCAATGGCGCGGGCGATGGTTTGCAAGGTCGGCACCACCGGCAACAAGGCGTCGAGGATGCCCTCATAGAGCAGCTTTTCACGGCTCAGCGAACGTTCCTGCGCCGACAGCGCCTTGTCCTCGAAAGCTTTCAGTTCCGGCGTGATATAACGCTCGGCATTCTTCAGCGTCTGGCGTCGGCGGTAATCGTCGGGAATCTTGTCGGTATTGGCGTGCGTGACCTCGATATAGAAGCCATGCACCTTGTTGAATTCGACCTTGAGGCTGTTGATGCCGGTGCGCTCGCGTTCGCGCACTTCCATATCGACCAGGAAGGCGCCGCAGTTGTCGTTGAGCGAACGCAGTTCGTCGAGCTCGGCGTCGTAGCCCGGCGCAATGACGCCGCCGTCGCGTACCTGCGCACCGGGTTCGGTCGCGATGGCGCGGACCAGCAAATCGAGGGCTTCAGTCGGTGTTTCCAGTTCGTTGAAGGATTGCGTCAGCAGGTTGGAAACGCTGTCAGCCAGCGGTGCACGCAAATCCGGCAGGCGGGCGAGCGATTCGCGCAGGGCGGCCAGATCACGTGGTCGGGCGTTGCGCAGTGCGATGCGTCCGGCGATACGTTCGATATCGGCGATGCCGCGCAGGGCTTTTCTGGTGTCGCCAGCCAGTCGACCGTAATCTTCGAGCAGTGCTTCGACCGCGCCGTGCCGTGCCGCCGGGATCGCCCGGTCGCGCAAGGGATGGTGCAGTGTGTGGCGCAGCAGGCGCGACCCCATGCTGGTGACGCAGTTGTCGAGCAGTGAAAACAGCGTCGGCGACGGCTGGCCGCGCAGGGTTTCGGTCAGTTCCAGGTTGCGCCGCGTGGCCAGGTCGAGGCCGAGATAGGCGCCCTCGATTTCCACGGTCAACCCGCGCAAATGCGGCAATTTTCCCGACTGCGTCGCCTGCGCGTATTGCAGCAAGGCACCGGCTGCAGCCACTGCCGGTTTCAGGCCTTCAACACCGAAGCCGGCCAGCGAGGCGACTTCGAACTGGTCGCAGAGCAGGCGCTTGGCCGAATCGAAATCGAAATACCAATCCGGCTGGCGCGTGCGCGCCACATCGACGCCGAAATTGGGCGTCCAGCTCTCCGGGTAGAGGATTTCCGCCGGGCGGATGCGCTCCAGCGTCGCCGGAATCTGCTCGGTCGGCACCTCGATCAGGATGAATTCACCGCTGGCCAGATTGAGGCGGGCGATGCCGGCCGTATTGCGCAGCGTCGTCACGGCGAGCAGCCAGATGTCCTGCTTGTCGTCGATCAGCGCCGCATCGGTCAACGTGCCCGGCGTGACGATGCGCGCCACAGCCCGTTCCACCGGCCCCTTGCTGGTCGCCGGATCGCCGATCTGCTCGCAGATCACCACCGATTCGCCCAGCTTGACCAGCCGCGCCAGATAAGGCTCCAGCGAATGGAAAGGAATGCCGCACATCTTGATCGGCACCCCGGCCGACTGGCCGCGCGTGGTCAGCGTGATGTCGAGCAGTCGCGCTGCCTTCTCGGCGTCCTCGTAGAACAGCTCGTAGAAGTCGCCCATGCGGTAGAAGAGCAGGGTGTTCGGGTGGTTCGCCTTGAGCCCGAGGTACTGGACCATCATCGGGGTGTGCTTGGGGCTGTCGGCGGTTTTGCTCATGGGTTTCAGGGCGGCCAAAAGGGACGAATTCTAGCAGGGCTCGGGCGGACAGACCGAGGCCATGGGGCTTCGATCCGGGCTTGCTTCAAGCAAATCGGCAGATGTAGTTGCTCGGACTCATCTGGCAATGCTGCTCCACCACACCGGGTAGATCGAATAATCGGGGATTGCGGCGGAAGTCGAACAGCCGATAGAGGTGGAACTGGTTGGCGTTTTCCCGGGCAAACCCGACTTCGTTCTGACTGATGAAAAAAGGTGTTTCTTTGCCGAAAGCGGTGGTTTTGACTTCGATGAAACGCTCGCGGCCATCCTTTTCGAAGGAAAGTACGTCGAAACCGAGACCGTCGCCTCGACTTTGGGAAACATGTTCGACCTTGTCGGCTAGTCGGTCCTGGCCGGCAGCGCGCAAGCGCAGATGTTCAAAATTGACGACAAAGGTTTCACCCGCTTGTCCCAGTGAGATGTTGCGCGCTTCCCGCTCCAGATAGTCACGTTGCTGTGGCAGGCGATAAACAGCGGCCGGCTCTCTCGCTACCCAATGTAGTTCCGGCGGACTGACCAGGGTTTTCGCATAGTCTTGCAGTAAAGGTGTCGTCGCCGGAGAAGCGGTTGCCAGGATTGCGGCTTGATCGAGCGAGCTGTCGTTGCGCAAGCGCACCTCGACGATCTTCTTGAGCATGCCCTGATAGTTGCCCAACGGCTTGTAACCGTTGATGTAGGGCCAACCGTTTTCCAGAAGAACGGCGCTTATGTTCTGGTGTTTGCGCTCGATTGAACCTTCCGACCTGTCGTTCAGCTTTCCCGATAATTGCTTCCGGTGAGCCGACTTGTTGTAGCTTTGCCCTGACAACTCCATGAGTAGCATGTGCAGATAGTCGGCGACCGTAGCTTCAACTTCGGTTTGGCTCCATTCCATGGTTTTCGGGAACATGTAGGTTAAAAATCGTTTTTGGAGTATGCCTCAAACTGATTACCGTCGCGGGTGAGGAGTTGCATCAGCTTAGGGTGAGTAAACAGTTTTTCCCTACCAACTTGCATCTCTTGCAGTACGCCAATACTGACCAGTTCCTTGAGGTAGCTTGAGGCGGCCTGGCGCTGGGCGATTTTCTTGTCGACCAGATTGGCAATGCGGCAGTAGGGCTGCTCGAAGATGACGTCGACCAGTTCGCTGCTGTAGATCTTGGGGGTTTTTCCCCGGATGTAATTGGCGGTGTGCTCGGCCAGGCCGCGGATGGCGGCGATCTTGGCGGTGGTCCATTGGGCGGTTTCTTCAACGGCTTGCAGCATGAAGAGTATCCACGGTTCCCAGGCACCATGGCGCGTGACATTGAGCAGCAGGCGGTAGTAATCCGCCTTGTGGGCAATGATGTGCCGGCTCAGGTAGAGGATGGGCAGGCCGAGCAGGTTTTGCTGGATCAGGTAGAGGATGTTGATGACACGACCGGCGCGGCCATTGCCATCGGTGAAGGGGTGGATGGCCTCGAGTTGATAATGGGCAACGGCCATGCGTACCAGCGGGTCGATGTCTTCCTCGTAGTGCAGGAATTTTTCCCAATTAGAGAGCAGGTCGCGCAGCAGGGTTTCGCCTTCCGGCGGGGTGTAGATGGTTTCGCCTGTGCGGTCGTTGGCCAGACGGGTGCCGGGCGTGCGCCGGATGTCCATGGCGACGCCCTTGGTCGTGCGGCAAACCTCGATGGCCGTAGCGGTACAGAGCGGACGCTCGGCAAGCGAACGGAAGCCACGATAGAGCGCGGTGCGGTAGCGCAGGGTTTCCTTGGTTGCAGGGTCGGCCTGGCTATCACTTTGGGCAAACTGAAAGAGCTTGTCGGTGCTGGTAACGATGTTTTCGATTTCCGAACTGTCCTTGGCCTCGAGCAGGGGAAGGGTGTTGATCAGCATGTCCTGGTTGGGAATCAGCTCGGCAGCCTGCTTGAGTTCGGCAAGGGCTGCCCGCGCGGTAATGCAGCGTTTGAGCACCGCCCGGGTTTCGATCTCCTGGCCGGGTGGAAGGAGGGGAAGGGCGTTGTAGGGCTGTTCCGGGTGCCACTCAGGGGGGCTCATGGTGTCGAAATCGATTTGTGGCGACAGGTTCGGAGGATATGTCGTTGCTGGCGACAGGTCAATAAAACGTGTCGATATTTTTGTAAAATTTCGACACGTTTTGTCTTGTGTCGTTACTGGTGATATGTTGGCTAAATGTGTCGATAAAGTCAGGTTTTGTCGACACGTTGCTAGGGTTGTTTTGTTTTTTGGCAGGTGAATTGCCGTTACTGCCATGTCAGCTCAGCGCGGTGCATCATCGTCGTGCTCGGCTTTTTGATCAATGGGCGCCATCTCGCTTTGGGGAAAATGGCGTTTTGTGTGTACCACGTTGAGTACGATGATGACGTCTTCACGCATTTGTACAAATACCACGTACGGCAGCTTGTTCACTATCAGTTCACGGGCGCCTGGAATACGGTCGCTTTCCCGGATCCGTTCGGGGAAGGGAGGGAGCGATTCGATTTCGTTGATGATGCGGCGTTCCACGGCGGCTGCGGCGCGGGGACTTGCTTCCAGGTAGTAGAAGACGACGATTTCTTCCAGGTCAGCGAGGGCCTCTTCGGTCCAGCGTATCCGCATCGCTACGAGGTCTTATGGAGACGGGCTTCGAGCCGGCCTTTCAGGACTGACATCGCATCGGTGTGCTCGTGCAGTTTTGTCTCGCTTGAAGCAACTCGCTCCATCGTCTTGTTCACTTTGCCGAAGAGCCACTCGTCGTATCCAGACTCCTTGTCGATGAAGAAATCGGAGAAAAAAGTGTCAGCTGCGTCCTCGATGGAGATCATGATGCCGACCGGACGGTCGTTTTTGGTCACGACTACCGGCTCGCGACGGGCCGAATCAAGGAATTCGCCGAAATGGTTCTTGGCATCGCGCGCAGTCATGACTTTCATTTCATGCCTTTCCGAACAAGGAGTGGTGTGTCCATTGTAGCTATAGTGGACATTGGTGCAAAGCGGGCTTGTGATAATCGGAGCGCACGTTTTACGGATGTTCCGGGTGTCGGTCAGGTTGTGACAAGGCTTTGGGCAATTCCTAGACCCAATGTCTGCCGGATGGTTTCTGCCGTTGGTGGTTTTTCTACCCGCCAACGGATCAGCCTGACACCAGCTTCCATGAGACTTTTGTCTTTCTTTTGATCTCTGGACTGGGCTTCCTCATTTTCGTGTGAGGGATCATCGAGTTCGATGGCCGAAATGACTTCCATGGTTGAGCGCAGGCAAACAAGGTAATCCACTCGCTGCTGACCAATCCTGTTTTGCCATCGATAGGAGTTCTTGTGAAAACGCGCTCCCGCTTTCTGTCGATCGATTCGGATAAATGCGGCCAAGGGAACCTGGGGAAATATTTCGCATTCTGGTAATGCTGCGCGAAGCTGCTCGAAAAAATCCAACTCGTAGCGAGACATCACGGGGGCTTGTTTGTACGGTAGATTTTCTTCCTCTGGTGCAGAAAATTGATTGTCTGGTGCTGAGTTTCGCAGCGGTTCAAGGTACGGTGCTGGCAGAGATTTTGGCCCGAGCTTCGAGGGCTTTGTTTTTTGGTGTGAGCCTTTACCTATCAAAGCAAGCAAAATCAAAAAGCCTGCCAGCATAATTATTGAAGTGTTCGAAAATATCGAGAAAATAATCTGAAGGAGATTCGGCTTTTCTGGAGGAGCGGGTGGTTTGGCTTTTTGCGGCCTTGCTTCTTTGGTTGTTACTGCCTGACGTGGCAGTAACTCTTTTTTGACTGGGTTGCTGAGTTGCGGCTCTTTGACCCTGGGGGGTAATGCAGGAAATGCTTCAATGCGCGATTCGGGTGCACTTTTTTGGATAGTTGCTGATTTTTCTGCGGTAGCACAGGGCAGATCGGTAATCGTTACTTTGCCGTTAGTTACGCAACGGTTCAGCTCGCTCGCATTGGCTAATCCAAAGGTGCATAGATAAAGCGCTAAAGCTATCGGGTGGTATCGGGAAGGCACAACAACTCACATGTTGATGATGACCTTGGTATTTTATACAGCGAAACCCGCTGCTGGGTGATTCAATAAATGCAGAGCCTCGGGATCGGTGACAACCAGATAATCGCTGGTCAGGATGCGAAGGCGAACGGGGTTTTCCGGGGGGGGGCCGCACAGGGCTTCCTTGGTGGCTGGGTCGGCTTGGCTGCCGCTTTATCGACACGTTACCTTGCTTTACCGGCTAGTTGTTCCTGCACGGCGATACGCAGCTTGTCCGCCAGCTTTGGAATAGCAGTCACCAATGCCATCACTCAAGTTCCCGATCCTCAGCGTGCAGTAGCGCCCAAACCCACCGCCACAAACAAGCGTTCTCCCCCACGTGAAATCAGTAGTGCCACCGGGCCTTTGACGTTTCTTGTGGTGTTGCGCAACTGATCGATCGATGTCACGGGTTTGCCGTTGACTGATAAAAGCACATCGCCTGCCAGTATGCCGGCAGCTTGCGCCGGATCGCTCACTGCCTCGACCAGCATGCCGCCGTTGCTGCCAATGGCCAGACGTTCCATGGCCTGCAAGGGTCTTAACTGCAATCCGAGCTTGGGCAGGGTTTGTCCCTCCGTGCTTGGGCTTGCCTGGGGCGCCGGCATTTTTCCCGCTTCGCCCAAGATGACCGGCAGGCGTTTTCCTTGTCCATCGCGCCATATGTTGAAGATCAGGTGCTGGCCGGGTTGCGCCATGGTGACCTGGGTCTGGATATCGCCGGCTGAAGTAACCGGTTTGTCATCGATCCCCACGATGACATCGCCGGGTTGTAGCCCGGCCTTGGCGCCGGGGCTGCCGGGTTGGATGTCGAGCAGGATGGCGCCGACCGGGGAGGGGAGGCGGAAAGCCTCGGCCAAGGCTTGATTGACTTCCTGAACACTGACGCCAAGCATGCCGTGCGAGGCATGGCCGGTGGTGACGATTTGCTGCTGGATTTTCAGCGCCAAATCGATGGGAATGGCGAAGCTCAATCCCTGAAAGCCACCTGTCCGGCTGTAAATCTGCGAGTTGATCCCGACCACTTCGCCCCGTGCATTGAACAACGGACCGCCAGAGTTGCCCGGATTGACCGCTGCGTCGGTCTGGATGAACGGAACACCGCTGCCATCCGGCAGTGAGCGCCCTTTGGCGCTGACCACGCCGGCACTGACGCTGTTTTCGAAGCCATAGGGGGCGCCGATGGCGAGCACCCATTCGCCGACTTGCAGCGCATCCGGGTTGCCGATAGTGATGGTTGGCAGGTTGTGGGCATCGATCTTGAGTACCGCGATATCCGTTTTTTTGTCGCTTCCAATCACGCGGGCGTGAAACTCTCGGCGGTCGGTCAGTTTGACGAACACATCGCTGGCATTGGCAATCACGTGGGCGTTGGTCAGGATAAGCCCGTCCGGACTGACGATAAAGCCAGAACCCTGGCCGCGCACCGGCACCTGCATGCTGGCCCCGGTCCCGCCAAATTGCTGCTGGAAGCGGCGCAGAAATTCCTGCATCGTGTCGCCGTCACGGTCATCGCTGCCTGCCGGGTTGCCCGTTTCCGGGCCGACAGAGACTTGGCGTATGCCGCGAATGCTGATGTTGACGACGGTCGGACCATAACGCCGGGTGATCTTCGAAAAATCGGGTACGCCAACGACTGTCTCTGCCGCACCGACGTTCTCGGCGGCAGCAACAGCCCGCGAGACAGGAAAAGCGACCGGCAAAGTCATCAGTACAGCAACGAGCAGGGCAGGCAGGCCGTTGCCCAAGGTGTGGCGGGTGAAGCCGGGGTGATCTTTGGTCATGCTGGCGTGTTCCTTTGCGACGAAATTGATGCAGTTTTAGCTGGCCCCGATTATCGCTCCTGAGCCGCTGTTTTACGCGCAATGCCCTTATTCATCGGGCGTTCAGATGCGCTTCGTTATATTTCCAGCCCTGACTTGTTCAAAGAAAACTCATGCTTACCCGCTTAAAAAAAATTGCACTCCTGCTCCCGCTCGGCGGGATGCTGGGACTGGCCAGTGCTGCACAACCCTTGCTGCTGCAGGATTCCCAGGTGCTGGCACTGGGCATCGAAACCATACAGCTCGGTGCGGCTCGTGAACAGGTGACGCAACGCTTGCCGGCACGTGTCAGCGTACCGCTCAAGCAATTGCGTCTGGTCGCGGCCCCGGCCGAGGGGATGATCGAAATGCTCGCGGTTTATCCCGGCGATACTGTCAAGCAAGGGCAGGTGATTGCTCATTTGCGCAGTACGAAAGTGCTGGAATTGCAGGCAGCCGAAATGGCCGCATCCAGCCAGTCCTCACTGGAGCAGGAAAATCTGCAGCGCGACGAGTTGCTGTTTGCCGAGGGGCTGATTCCGGAATCCCGACTCAAAGCCACGCGCAATACGGCGCGCCAGGCCCAGACAATGGCCAGCGAACGTCGGCTTGGTTTGTCGATGGCCGGCATCACACCGGGGAAAATGGGCTCGGTTTTGTCGTTGACCGCACCCATTGATGGCACGGTGCTGGAACAGACGGCGCAACTGGGGCAACGGGTGGAAGCGGCAGCTGCGATTTACCGCATCGGCAAACTTTCGCCACTCTGGCTTGATATTCAGGTGCCGCTCGATATGGCGGCAAACCTGCAGGTCGGCGACAAAGTGAACATCGTTGAACCGGCACTGGCCGGGCGTTTGATCGCCATTGGCCGGTCGGTGGACCCCGGTAGTCAGAGCGTACTGCTGCGCGCCCAAGTCACTGAGGGTGCCGACCGCCTGACGCCCGGGCAAGTGATTGAAGTCGATCTGGCGGGCGGACAAAGTGCAGGCCAGCGCGCTGGTCAAGGCGCCGGCAGCAAATTGCCCGCCGCTGCGCTGGTCCGGGTGGGCAAGGATAACGTGGTCTTTGTTCAAACCACGGGCAGCGACAAGAAGCAGCATTTCACGCCGCGCCCGGTACAAGTTCTTGCTCAGGGTGGGCAAAATATTGCGGTCAACGGCCTGCAAGCCGGAGAAATGGTGGTCGTCAAAGGCGCTTCCAGTCTCAAGGGACTGCTCCAGTCGCAGGTTGCTGAATAATGTTGAGCGCACTGACGCGTTTTTCGCTGACCCAGCGTCTGCTCATCCTGGTGTTGACGCTCATGCTGAGCATTGCTGGCGTCTGGGCCTTTCTCGGCTTGCCGATCGATGCCTTTCCCGATGTCTCGAGCACGCAGGTCAAAATCATCCTGAAAGCCCCCGGCATGACGCCGGAAGAGGTCGAAACCCGTCTGGCCGTGCCGGTCGAGCAGGAGTTGCTCGGTATTCCGCACCAAAGACTGCTGCGCTCGACCTCCAAATATTCGCTGACTGACATCACCATCGACTTTGCCGACGGGACGGATATTTATTGGGCGCGCCAGCAAGTGGGCGAGCGGCTGGCGGCGGCGATGGAGAAGCTGCCGCCGGGCGTCGTCGGGGGCATGGCGCCGATCACGACGCCGCTGGGCGAAATGTTCATGTTCACCATCGAAGGCGATTTGTCGCTGGAAGAAAAGCGGGCCTTGCTCGATTGGGTGATCCGTCCGCAATTGCGCACGGTGCCGGGGGTGGCTGAGGTTAACAGTCTGGGTGGTCTGGTGCGCAGTTTCGAGGTGGTGCCCAATCCGCAATTGCTGGCCATTCGTGGCTTGACGCTGGAAAACCTGCAGGCCGTTCTGGAAAACAATAACCGGAACGATGGGGCCGGGCGCCTGAGCGACGGTGAAGAGTCCCTGCTGGTGCGCGCGGAAGGCGCCATTAGCTCGCTGGACGATATCCGGGCGATTGTCGTGGCGAATAGCGGCGAGCGGGTGGTGCGCGTTGGCGATGTGGCCGAGGTGCGCATGGGGGCATTGACGCGCTATGGCGCGGTGACCCGCAACGGCGAAGGCGAAGCGGTCCAGGGCCTGGTTCTGGGTTTGCGCGGGGCGAATGCGCAGGCCGTCATCGACGGGGTCAAGGCGCGACTGGCGGAGCTGACCAGCAGTTTGCCGGCGGGCGTGACGATTGTTCCCTTTTATGATCGCAGCAGTCTGGTCGAGCGGGCAGTCGGCACGGTGGCCAAGGCTTTGTTCGAGGCCATCGTCCTGGTGCTTTTGCTGCTGCTTGCTTTCCTGGGTAATTTCCGCGCTGCCCTGGTGGTTGCCTTGATGTTGCCGCTCTCGGCGCTGGCGACCTTCATCCTGATGCGCTTGTTCGGCTTTTCCGCCAACCTGATGAGTCTGGGCGGTCTGGCGATTGCCATCGGCATGCTGGTCGATGCCGCGGTGGTGGTCGTGGAAAACGTCGAGACGCAACTGGCCGAAGGGCAAAAGGACATTCCGTCGCTGCACCTGATTTTTCGGGCGGTCCGCGAAGTGGCGATGCCGGTTTCGTCCGGCATCCTGATCATCATCATCGTCTTCCTGCCCTTGATGACCTTGCAGGGGCTGGAGGGCAAGATGTTCGCGCCGGTCGCCATGACCATCATCTTCGCCTTGTCGGCCTCCTTGCTGTTGTCGCTGACGGTGGTTCCCGTGCTGGCTTCCTACCTGATCCGGCGCGGCGTGCATCACGAGCCCTGGTTGGTCAGGAAACTCAATGCGCTGTACGCCAAAGTGCTCGATTCCGCACTGGCCAATACACGCGCTTACCTGATTGGCGCGGTCGTCGCCTTGCTTGCCGCCAGTGGTGCTTTCCTGCTGCTCGGTAAAAGCTTCATGCCGACAATGGATGAGGGCGACATGATCATGCAGTTGGAAAAACTGCCATCGATCGGTCTGGAACAGACCATCGCGCTCGACATGAAAGTGCAGCAGGCGGTGCTGGCCAAGGTGCCGGAGATCAAGGCCATCATCGCCCGTGCCGGGGCTGACGAACTGGGCCTGGACCCGATGGGCCTGAACCAGACGGACTCCTTCATGGTGCTCGCGCCGCGTGACAGTTGGCGCAATCCCGATCCGGCCTGGCTGGCGGATCAATTGCGGGCGGTCATGGCAGAGTTTCCCGGCGTCGGCTTTTCCTTCACCCAGCCGATTGAAATGCGCGTCTCCGAGATGTTGACCGGGGTGCGCGGCGATCTGGCGATCAAGGTTTTCGGCCCGGATCTGGCGACGTTGAATCGTCTTGCGGTCGACATCGAAAATACCGTGAAAAAGATCCCCGGTGCGGAAGATACCTTCACGGTACGCAACGACGGTGTGCAGTACCTGCAAATCAAGGTGGATCGTCTGGCGGCCGGGCGTTTCGGGCTGAACGTCAATGACGTGCAAAATCAGTTGAAGGCGCTGATCGAAGGGCGTGAAGTGGGCACGGTCATCGAAGCCGGCCGGCGCAGCCCGGTGATTTTGCGCGGCGACGAGCGCTTGCGGGCTTCGCCGGCTGATTTCAGCAACCTGCGCCTGACCTTGGCCGATGGGCGCAGCGTGCCGCTCGGCGAGGTGGCCAGCCTGGCCCGAATCGACGGCCCGGTGAAGGTTGACCGTGAAAATGCCCAACGTTACGTCGTGGTCCAGTCGAATGTCCGGGACCGCGATCTGGTGGGCTTTGTCGAAGATGCCAAACGCTCGGTGGCGCAACAGGTCAAGTTGCCAGCCGGTTATCAACTGGTCTGGGGCGGCCAGTTTGAAAACCAGCAGCGTGCGGCGCAACGTTTGTCCATCGTCGTGCCGATTGCCCTGGCGCTGATTTTCTTCCTGCTGTTTTCCACTTTCGGTTCGGTCAGACAGGCTTTGCTGGTCTTGTCCAATGTGCCATTTGCCATGATCGGCGGCATTTTCGCTTTGCTGGCCAGCGGTGAATACCTGTCGGTGCCGGCCTCGGTCGGCTTCATTGCACTACTCGGCATTGCGGTACTCAACGGGGTCGTGATGGTGACCTACTTCAACCAGTTGCTGGCGCGCGGCATGGCGATTGGCGAGGTGGTGGTTGAAGGGGCCAAGCGGCGCCTGCGGCCGGTCATGATGACGGCGAGCATTGCCGCGTTCGGTCTGTTGCCCATGCTGTTCGCCAGCGGTCCCGGCTCCGAAGTGCAGCGCCCCCTGGCCATCGTGGTGATTGGCGGTCTGCTGACCTCAACGGCACTGACGCTGGTCCTGCTGCCGATTCTCTTCCGGCGCTTCGGTGTCGAACCCAGTGTTTTGTTTAGTGAGAAAAACGATGTCTGATGTGTTGCTTACGCTGATCCTGCCGCAGGATATTGCCGAAGAGGTGGAAGACACCTTGTTGTCGCGCCCCGATCTGGTGGTGGGTTTTACCTCGCATACGGCGTATGGCCACGGTTCCAGCATCAAACTGGTGGCCGCCAGCGAGATGGTCGCCGGTCATGTGCCGCGCACCGTGATCAATTCGGTCGGCCCGGAAGCGAAGATGCGCGAAGTGCTGGCCTTGATCAAACAGACCCTGCCACTGGCCAATCTCTATTACTGGCTGGTGCCGGTCAGCGAAGTGGGGCGTCTATGAAAATACGATTGCTTGTCTTGTTGCTTGGGCTGACGTTCAACGCAGCAGCCGAACAAAAGGCCGAACAAAATCCCGGCGCGCTACCGCCGGAAGCCTCGGTCATCGATACCCTGCACAATCACCCGCGCATCCGGGAAGCCGACAGTTTCATCGTCGGCGAAACGGCGCAACGTGCGGCGCTGGTTGCCGGCTCTCACGAATGGACCGTTCGCCTTGGCGGTCAGCAGCGACGGACGGACGATCCCGGACAGCCTGGCCAGCGTTATCAGGAATGGAATGTGGCGCTTGAACGTCCGCTGCGCTTGTACGGCAAAGCCGAACTGGACGAAGCCATGGGGAACGCCGGCGTGTCGCAGGCCGAACTTGCCGCACGCGCAGTCCGTCATGAAACCAGTCGAAATCTGCTGAGCGCGTGGTTCAACTGGCTGCGGGAGAATGTCGCCGCGGAGCAATGGCGCGAGCAGGTTGCGCTGGTCGGCCGACAGGCTGCGGCATTGAAACGCCGGCATCAATTGGGCGACGCGTCGCGGATCGAACAGACCCTGGCAGATGCGGCATTGGCTCAGGCTGAGGCGCAATACACCCAGGCCAGGGTGCGACAACAAATGGCGGAAGCCGGCTTGCAGCGTCTTTACCCGGCGCTTCCCGTTACCCCCCCGTCCAGCCTGCCTGAACCGGTCGAACCCGGTGGCGACGAGGCCAAATGGCGTGAGCGGATCATCGAGAACAACCATGATCTTGGCTTGGTGCGTCTTGAACAGCAGCGTTCGTCAATCAGCGCCAGGCGTGCCGAGCGTGAGCGTTATCCCGATCCATCGGTCGGCATCCAGTATTCCCGCGAGCGTTCCGGTGCCGAACATGTTGCAGGGCTGTTTGTCAGCATCCCGCTGGCCGGCGAAAAACGTCGGCGCGATGCCGATACCGCCCAAGCGCAAGCGCGGATGGCTGAATATCGGGCGCAGGATGTCCGGCAGAAAATTGAAGCCGAGGCTGCTGGCTATTTTCACAGCGCGCTGGGTGCCTATCGTAGTTGGTTGTCAGCCAATACCGCCGCTACGCAACTCGAACAGGTTGCGCGCATGACCCAGCGCGCTTACGCGTTGGGTGAGGGCAGTCTCGACGATTTCCTGACCCGACAGCGTCTGGCCAACGAAGCCCGGCTTGGCGAATTGCAGGGGCGCCTCGACGCCATTGAGCGTTATCACCGCTTGCAGCTGGAAGCCCGTCAGTTGTGGGATTTTGGCGGCGCTGGCGGCTAGGCATGTAGCGGATATTGACCTGCAGGATGAAATCCTGCGGCCAGCCGCTACATTTTGCTGCGGTCGACGTCCCTCAGACAGCAATATCCAAGGAGTCAGGGTGCGGCCCATGGCCTGGGGGCAATGCTTATCCCCATTTCCTGTGGATAAGTCTGGGTACAGTCACTGCGTACTGTGCTTAGTGCCTTGTTGCTGAAGCGCTTTATCTGTGCTGCCCATAAAATGAGCGCTGCTTTCGGGAAAAAGATTCAATAGGGTGCCCCAGATAGCGGACCAGGTTTCTGCTGCGCTGGCTTTGCGACCAGCAGGGCGCCGAGGATTTTGTCCAGGCGGGAAAAAGCCGCTATTGCGCAGGCTGCGAACAATCAGGATTTTTGCCATGAACTTTCCCGGGAATTCGATTTCGGGAATTTTCGGTGGCGCATCGCTTCGCCGGAATGATGCATTTCTTATGAGTGTATGCCGTCCTGTTCGTAGCGGGGGCAAGAGTCAAACTGCGGCACGGTGGAGGATGATCGACAATTCCGGAAAATAGCCCAGGCGACTAATTTCGATGCGATGCTGGATTTCCAGCGATTCGGCAACTTCCCGGGCGGCCGGGGATTGCTGAAGAAGCACGACAAAATGTTGTAGCGGGTTGAGTACGGAGAAAATTTCTTTCAATGCCCTGCCGCAGGCAAGGTAGCAGGCTGGGTCGAGTCGAACGTTCCTGTTGCCTTGGTCGCAGGCATCCAGATAAATGGCAGCTCTGATCGCCGTGACGGCCAGGTATTCAATTTTTTCCGGGCTGAGGAGCGACATGATGAGCCTCCAGTTGGCGGGTTAGCGCAAAATCGCGTTGCTTATCTTAAATAACGTCATCCCGGATTCAAGCTTGAGATACGCACCAAAGATAAAACCCCGGTAGCGTGATTGAAGCTGAGTCACTGTTGTACGAAGGCTGTTTTTGCGACGAAAACGTAGTGTTTTTTGACTGCCGCCAACCAGACGGTCACGACGTGGACGATCCTGAGTGGGCAGGGTGTTTGCCCCGGTAAAAACTGTGAGGGTTTTATTCATCGGGTCAGAGGTGTTGAGTCGCTTGACTAAGTTTGTTTGGGATTTTTATAGTATTTGGAATTTTGATCTGCTCGGGGTACATTGTCTCAAGCCTATTGTCAGCCAATAAACATGAGACTCTCCTGCATCTTCCCGCAAACGGTGCCCCACTGATGCATCCTGAACGTCAGCGCCTGATACGTTCGTTATTCGACGAATATATCGAAATGTATGCGTCACGAGATGAGCGCCTGACCACCCGCTTTAGCCGGAATTTCAGCGGTTATGCGGGGAGCAGCGACCAGCTTGTGACGGACAGGGACGAGTGGATCAGGATCACCCTGCTGGATTTCTCCCAGGTGCCGCAACGTATCGGGATCGAAATGCTCGATATCGCGCTACAGGATCTGGCGGACGATGTCGTTGCGGTGACCGCTTTCTTCCATATTCACCTGCCGTTTCCGGAAGCCGTTCTGGCGCAGGAAACGGCCAGGCTGGTCCTGGTTTTTCGGCGTGAAGCTGACGCCTGGATGATCGCGCACAGTGGTATCTCGATTCCATTTGGCCTTGCAGGTCATGGCGAGGTCTATCCGATGCGTCGTCTGGAGGAACGCAATCGGGAGCTGGAGGCGCTGGTTGAAGCGCGGACGCAGGCCTTGAAAGAGGCCAACGATGCGCTGGATGCCCACCGTGCCCATCTGGAAGAGGACGTTCGGCTGCGCACCGCCGATCTCATCGTTGCCAAGGAGGCGGCGGAGGTGGCGAATCGAGCCAAGAGCACTTTCCTGGCGACGGTCAGTAATGAACTGCGCACGCCGATGAACGCCATCATGGGGATGAACTCGCTGGCCCGGACTCGGGCCACGGACCCGGAGGTGATCAAGCGCCTGACAGTGGTCGATCAGGCATCGCAACATCTGCTCAGCATCATCGACCGGATACTCGATATCTCGAATCTGGAAGCCGAACGGCTGACGCTGGACTGTCATGATTTTCGGCTGGGTTGTGTGCTCGATAGTCTGATCGACATGCTGAAAACCCGGGTTGCCGGGAAGGGGCTGCAACTGCATATCGAGGTGGTGCCGGAAGCCTGGGAGCTGTCTTTGCTAGGTGACTCCCTGCGTCTGGCGCAAATACTGCAAAGCCTGGTCGACAATGCCGTTAAATTCACCGAGCAAGGCATGATCGCGTTGCGGCTTCGCCTGAATGAGCGTGTTCCTGGCTGCGTTCAGTTACGCTTTGAAATCCAGGATAGCGGTATTGGCATCGCCAGCAAGGATATCAAGCGTCTGTTCTCGCTTTTTGAACAAGGCGACGGTTCATCGACCCGCAAATACAGCGGCACGGGTCTCGGACTGGTCATCAGCAAGCGTCTGGCCCAGTTGATGGGGGGCGACATCCATGTTGTGAGTGAGCCCGGCGTGGGGAGCACCTTCTCTCTGACCGTTCAGTTGAAGCGCACAGCCTGCCAGCCAGCATGAAGTTTTCCCGCATCTTCCTGAATCGTTTGCAGAACCAGCCCGGCGCGGAAGATACGGTCGTCGTCATCGATGTGCTGCGCTCGTTTACCACCGCGGCCGTGGCGCTGGCCAAAGGGGCTGCGGCGATTTATCCGGTAGAAAACATCACCCAGGCCATCACGCTGGCCGGTCAAGTTGCCAATCCGGTTTCGGTCGGTGCCATCGGGGGCGGCGATCCGGTCCCGGAATTCGATTTCGGCAATTCGCCTTCACAACTGCTGCAGGCCGATCTGGCCGGCAAAACCGTGGTGATGAGTACGGCAGCCGGCGTGCGCGGCCTGCAACGCTTTCGCCAGGCACGGCAACTTTACGCCGCCAGCCTCGTTTGCGCCCGCGCCACGGCCGAGGCAATCCGCGCCGCCGGCGCCGAGAAAGTCTGTTTCGTCATCACCGGAGAATGGGTTGATCGTGACGGCGATGAAGACATCGCCTGCGCCGACTACCTCGAATCCTTGTTACGCGACGAACCGGTCGACGTCGCGCAATTTGCCCAACGCGTGCGCAATTCGGATTTCGGTCGGCGTTTTACCGCAGGCACCTGGCCCAATCTGCCGCAGGCCGATCTGGAACTCTGCATGCAGGCGGATATCTACCCGTTTGCCATGCCGGTCAAACGCGCCGGCGAGCATTTGATCATTTCCTGAATTTAGGGCGGGTATGGGATTCGGAAATGATTGTGCGGTAAGGGTATGAGATGTTTTGCGATGTTTTCTTGACGATCGTCTACGACGCCTGAATTCGTAAGCCATAGACGCGTTTCGGAAATTTGTAGTACACATTTTTACGTATACTACAAATGCCAATGGGTTTTGTAGTATACTTTTCTTCGTGTACTACAAACTTCGGAACTGCCATGGAATTGCAAACAGCCCTGACCCAGACGCTTTACGCGCAACTCCTGGAAGAAGCCTTGAGTTACGAGGTCTTGATATTCGAGGATGGCGTCGTCGGCAGCCCTTATGTGAATATTTCCCATGAAAAGCGCTACCTCTACTGGCAGGTGAAGCTGCCGGATGGCACGTTCCGGCGCAAGGCGCTTGGGCTGGAAACCGAGGAAACCAAAGTGCTGGTCGAACGCCTGGTCGAGCGTAAGCGCGACATTCAAAGCGCCATTGAATCTCTGAAAACAACGACGCGCTCCTTTGTGTCCAGTGGCGGCATGTCCGTAGAACTGGCGCACTTCCGGGTAATGGAGTGGCTGGCCAGAGCAGGGTTGTTTTCCAAGGCCATCGTGGTTGTTGGCTCCCATGCGTTCGGTGCCTTGGGCAATGCGCTGGGCGTGCGCTGGGGTAGTTCCCTCAAAACGACGGACATGGATTTTGCCAGACCCCATGGAATCGCGCTGGCTACCCCGGTCAGCGATGTCACGCTGAATGTCGAGAATGTTGTTAAAGCCGGCGATGATTCCTTCTTCGCCGTGCCATCGCTCAACATCAAGTTCCCGGCGACTTCGCTCATGAGTCGCAAATCGAAGGTCAAGATCGACTTCTTGACGACGATCCGGCGCAAGGGCGACATGTCGCCCATCATGTTCCCTGATCTTGGGTTTGCAGCCGAACCCTTGCGTTACATGGACTACCTGCTGGGAGGCCCGATTGTGCGCGGCCTGCTGATTGGTCAGTACGCAATCCCGGCAAACTTCCCTGACCCGGCACGCTTTGCGATCCATAAGCTGATCGTTGCGCAGGAACGGGCGGCGGGTTTTCAGACCAAGGTGCAGAAAGACGTGACTCAGGCGATGGCGCTTGTCGAAGCGCTGGTCGAGATTGGGCGGGATTACGAGTTACAGGAAGCGCTCGCCGCCCTGCCTGAGTACGGTTACGGCAAGGTGGCCGAGAAAATCCGGAAGTCCCTCACGCTTACCGATAGCCCGGCGAAGTGTGCCGTTGAGGTGTGTCTGGCAAAACTAACAGACTGAACGGGCCGGTATCTGAAGCGTTACCAGCCGTTGATTCACGTCGATTTTCGGAGGCTTCTATGGCCGTTGATTCCCGCTCCCTGAATCTCATATCAAATCGTGCGCTTATGCTGCTTCGTTCAATCTGAGCTAATTCCAGTCCTCAACTTGGCCCACAGGTGATGCGTGCCGGCCAGCAGCAGGCCGGTCAGCGTGCCAACCACGATATCGCCCAGGAAACCCAGGGTCCAATGGGGATATTCGACATGGACGGTGTGGGTCAGGATGCCGCCCGCCACGGCCAGCATGGCGACCATGCCGACCGGGCCAAGCACCTTGAGTACTACCGGCGCCCCATTGGCCAGCTTGATGCCGAAGGCTTTCTTGAAACCGCTTCCCGTGCGGGCCAGCGCCAGCCCCATGTCGTCGAGGCGGATAATCAGGCCAATCAGGCCGTAGACCCCAATAGTCATCAATATGCCCACGGCAAACAGCACGCCGATCTTGTATTCAATCGGCGCCTCGCCGGTGGCGGCCAGCGAGATGACCAGCATTTCGAAACTGAGCACCATGTCGGTACGAATCGCCCCCTTGACCTTTTCATCTTCAGTCAGCGGCACTTCTTCGACCGTGTTTTCGGCGGGTGGATGCAATTTTTCCAGCAGCGCCTCGCCGCCTTCGTAAGCCAGGTAGAAGGCACCGAGTACCAGGGCGACCGTGATTGCCATCGGCAGGTAATGGCCGACGACGAGGAGCAGGGCGCCCAGCCAAAGTTTGTTCAGCGCACTGCCTTTGGTAATCCGCCACAGGGCGGGCAGTTCCCGGTTGGGCGACACGCCGGCCACTTGTCCGGCACCGACGGCCAGATCGTCCCCGGCGACGCCGGCTGTCTTGACGGCAGCCTTGCCGGTCAGCACGGCAATGTCGTCAGCCGCCGCAGCCATCTTGGCGCTCTGGCTGGCCAGATCGTCGGCCGCTGCAGAGGCCAGTTTGAGAACATCGCGCAGAACGGCGAAAAAAGCGGGTGTTGCCATGAAAACTCCTGGGGTTACGTAGAGGCCAATCAGCTCAACGCGTCGTTGATTGTCGGAAGTTCAAAACGATCCAGAAGATGCTCCCCGAGCCTTCTTTGCCCGTTTGGTCCAACGCCGTGCGCGCGTTTCAGCGCGACATGCCTGTTTTGGTCAAGAACAGATTTTTACCCGAGGCGGTAAAAATATCTACATGTTGTGACTTAATAAAATGGTATGGCCGGTTCAAGCAACGGATTTTTCTGCGGCCAGGGTCGTCGCGTGCAAATGATAAAGGGCCGCCAGCAGGTCGGTCTGCCCCAGCATTCCGGCCAGCTTTCCTCGGCTATCGACCACCGGTACGGCCGAGTGATGATTCCGGCCGGATAGCAGGTAGGCAACCCGGCTGATCGGATCGTCGATTTTCGCGACGATGACGGGCGGCGACATGATTTGGCCGACGACTTCCGGCTTGTTGCTGTGCTGGCTTGCGTCGTAGCGCAGCAGGCGGCGAATGTTGTCGGCAATCGGGTGCTTGCTGTCCGGATTCACGTGGTGCAGAAAATCGTCGGCGCTGATCATGCCGAGCACGAATTGCCCGCGGTCGACGACGGGCAGGGCTTTGAGGTGATGCTGGCGCAGCAGCGTCCAGGCATCGTTCAGCGAGGTGCCGAAACTCACCGAGATCACCGAGCGGGTCATGATTTCCCCGCACAGCCTTTTCTCGTGGCGTTCGCAGGCGTGATTCAGGGCATGCTCGTACACTTGGATCAAATCGTCCTCGGTGATGTCGAGAAAACCGTCGATCCGGCCCAGCGCGTACTGCAGGTCATCGTGATTGATGCCCGGGCGTTGTTGCTGCTGTTCGGGGCGATTGCCCGGTGTTTCCGGAAAGCATTGCGGCCAGCGGCGCCCGGGAATCGCTGCGTTGACGGCGAGGGCGGCAAGAAGGACGGCCAATATGTTGATCAGAATCGTGTCGACCGCAGTATTTACACTGCCGAAGCCGCTGGCGAACAGTACGGCCATCGCGCCGCCCGGCGGGTGAATGCAGCGCAGGCTGGCCATCAGCCAGACGGATGCGGCCAGGGCCAGCGCAACGGCCAGCCAGGCCGGCTGAATCCAGACGTGACACAGCATGCCGATCAGGGCGGATAGCGCCAGGCCGCCGGCGCTGGGCCAGGGTTGGCCGAGCGGGCTGTGCGGCAGGGCAAACAGGATCACCGAGCTGGCCCCCAGCGGTGCCAGCAATTGCCGGCTGGCGCTGTCTCCCGGCATCACGGTGAGGATCGCTTCGATCAGCAAGATGCCGGCAAAGGCGGCAATCGTGCTGCGCCAGCGCTCGGCGCGCGACAAGGGGGCGGCGTCGGCAAGCAGGTAACGTTCGGCAAACGTCCGCAGTTTTTCGATCATGGTAAATCCGCAATGTTCTTTTTTACATCATGCACTTCTGTGTCCGGGGGCTTGGGCCAGCATGCGTTCCATGCCCGCCATGACTGTCAGATTGGCTTGTTCCATCCGGCTCAGCGCATCCAGCGCACCGTTCAGGTCGCCGTCGCGGTAGCGCTGTACCGCCTGTCGGGCCTGATCGTGGACTGCCTTGTGCGGCGCTTCCATTTCCCGATAGCCGGGCAGGCGGGAGAAGTCCACCCGGCCTTCGCCTTCGTAATACCAGCGACCGAGCCGGCATTCGGTTTCGTCTGGCAACTCCTCGGCCTTGAGCGCCGACAAGCCGAGCAGGACTTTGTATACCTCCAGTTTCAGCATCAATTCCTCGATGTTGGCCAGTTCGGCATTGGCCAGGCGGGACGACGAGGCGATGCTTTCCTGCATGTGTTGCGACAGGTCGAGCAGGTGCTGCATGCTGTGCATGGCGGCTTCGCTTTCGGCACTTTGGCTGGCTGCATTGCCGGCGCCGATATCCATGATCGTCTTGGCTTGCGCGGTTCCCCGCTGGATGCCGGCCACCAGCCC
Organism: Azonexus sp.; assembly: GCF_030824335.1. Taxonomy (GTDB): domain Bacteria; phylum Pseudomonadota; class Gammaproteobacteria; order Burkholderiales; family Rhodocyclaceae; genus Azonexus. Next base: position 23,315 of record NZ_JAVBXX010000043.1, on the reverse strand, counting down.
GCCGATTTCCGTCGTCGCCTTGGTGGTTCGTTCAGCCAGTTTGCCGACCTCATCGGCGACGACAGCGAAACCGCGGCCGGCTTCGCCAGCGCGGGCTGCCTCGATGGCCGCATTGAGCGCCAACAGATTGGTCTGATCGGCGATTTCCTTGATCAGCAGCACGATGCCGCCAATTTCGCCGGCCCGTCGCGACAGGTCTTCGACACTTTCCCCTGCGGCGCTGATGCGTTCGAACATGCCGCTCAGATTGCCGGCTATCTTCTCGAAGGACGAACGGTTGGCATCCGATTCCCGGGCAGCGGTCAGGGCAATGGCCGATTCGTCATTCAACTGACCGGATAGCCCGGAAAAGGACAGGCGGATTCCCGCCAGCGATTCACCGAAGCGGGGGATGTTGTTGATCACGCCCTCAAGCATGGACTGGCGGGCCAACAGTTCCTGCTGGCGGGTTTCCGCGTGCTCGAGGCGGCCTTGCGTTGCCGCCAAAGCCGCCTGAGTGCTCGCCAGTTGCGCTTGCAAGCTGCTGTTTTCTGCCTGAGCGGCGGTCAGCGCTTTTCGGGTGTTGCTGCCGAACATGGGATTGCCCTGTCTGTGATAGTAAATTGTTGAGTAATTTACTATGGTATTCCATGGCGCTCCCTTAACCCGCATCAAATTATCGGGATTTGCTGGGTCGACTCAGCCTGGCAGCCTGTTTTCAGCTTGCAAAAAGGCAGGCAGGGCCGGTGCTGGCAAGGCGTCGCAAGCGCTATCCGCTTGCCGTGCGCCTGCCTGCTGATGGATAGGCACAACGCCGGCCCAGACGGGCAGGGCGAGATCGTCGGCGTCGTCCTCGACGCCCCAGTTGCGAATCTTGGCGACGGCTTCATCGAGGGCCAGGCGTAACACACGCGTGCCGGCCAGTTCGGCAGCATTGGGCGGGCGAACCTGGGTCGAACGACCGGGACTGACGTGGTTGACGAACGCAGCGAGGATGCTTTTCTTCTCTTTCGGGTCGTCGACCGCAGAAAAGCGCCCATAAACCACCACGGAGCGAAAATTCATCGAGTGGTGAAAGGCTGAACGGGCCAGTACGAGGCCGTCGACATGGGCGATGCAGACGGCGCATTCGCTGTCGAGCAGGGTTTGCGTCAGCCGGGAATTGTTGGCGCCGTGTACGTATAGTGCGTTGCCGACACGCCAGCAGGCGGTGGGTAGACAATGCACGCTGCCGCCTTCGTTGAAGGCGATCTGGCAGATCAGGGCGCTGTCGATGATGCCGTGAATGCTCGCGGCATCGTAATGGCCGCGCTGCGGCTTGCGATGAATTTGAGTGCGTGGGCTGGGGGCGCTGGTGTTCATGTTTTCTCCTGGAAAGTACGGCCAGCATAAAGGCGATATGGCACTATTCATGGAGCCAGTTTGATCACGAAATATGGAGCCAGATGTCGCTCGATCTCATCCTCGCCGACCTGCTTTTGCCCTTGCCGACAGGCGAAGCACGCCAGCAACAACTGTCGTGCCTGCTCAAGACGGCGATCCTGTCGGGGCGTCTGCCGGCCGGTATGCGTTTGCCGGGGTCTCGGCAACTGGCCGGCGATTTCCGGATGGCACGTAACGGGGTGCTCTATGCCTACCAGCAACTGATTGCCGAAGGCTTTCTGACGGCAGATCGCGGCGGGACAAGGGTGGCCAGCCTGCCGCTAGCGGCGAGCAAGGCGCTGCCGGCGTTTCCCGAGCACGGTGTTTTGTCGCGTCGGGCCGGGCAACTGGGTGCCGCGCATATTGGCGAAGCCTTGTTGCCGTTTGCGCCCGGCGTCGCCGATCTGAATGCTTTTCCGTGGCAGGCCTGGGCGCGTTGCCTGCAAGCTGCCTGGCGCATGGTCAGCGCCCGTCATCTGGCTTATGCGCCAACGGGTGGCGAACCGGCCCTGCGCCGTTCGGTAGCGTCATTTCTGGCCGCCCGGCGCGGTGTCAATTGCACGCCGGAACAGGTCTTTATCGTGCCCGGCGGGCAAGTGGCGCTGGATGCCTGCGCCCGCTTGCTGGCCGATCCCGGCGATCTCGTCTGGCTGGAGCAGCCGTGCTACCAGACCGCACGCAACGCCATGCTGGCCGCCGGCTTGCGCGTCCAGCATGTTGCCGTCGACCACGACGGCATGGCACCCGCTCCGGCGCTCTGGCAAAGCTGTCCGCCCCGGCTGATCTATCTGACGCCAGCGCATCAATATCCGACGGGTAGCGTGCTGAGTCTGGCACGCCGGCTGGATTTCCTGAATCGCCTGTCGCCCGGCGAGCACTGGCTGATCGAGGATGATTACGACAGCGAGTTCAACCATGCCAGAGCGGGCAGCCGGCCGTTGCCGGCGATGCAGGGACTGCACCCGGATGCGCCGGTGATTTATACCGGGACGTTCAGCAAACTGCTCTATCCCGGATTGCGCATCGCTTATCTGGTGGTGCCGCGCTGGGCCGTGCCGGCCTTTGGCGAGGCGCTGGCCAGCTTGTATCGCGGCGGCCAGGCCGTTGAACAACGGGCGCTGGCGCAGTTTCTCGATAGCGGCCGCCTGACCCGGCACGTGCGCGAGATGGCCGGGGTTTATCGCACCCGGCAACAGGTCTTGCGCGAGGCGCTGCACAGCCATTTCGGCCCGGCAGTAAAAATCACCGGCGGCCAGGCGGGCCTGCATTTGACGTTGTATTTGCCGGATGCGCCGCCGGATGAACACATTGTCGAGGCCGCTGCCGGGCAGGGCATCGCCGTGCGTGCCTTGAGCCGGTATTTTCCCGATGGCGGCGGTGACAACGGGCTGGTGCTCGGCTACGGCATGGCAGACGCAGCGCACATCCCGGCGCTGGTCGAGCGACTGGCCCGCGCGGTACGCGGGATTTAGCGGCTGCTGCCCTTCCAGCTTGCCGCGCAGTTTTGCTTGAAGTACTGCAGGGCTCTATCCATGTGGCTGTCCGGCATCTGTGGGTCGTTGTCGGCCAGATGGGTTTCCGCATCAGGTTGCAAATCTTCGGTCCACAGCGCCTTGAGGTCTTCGCGTTGCTCGAACGGGGCATGCTCGTCGATGAAGGCCAGCACGGCCTTGCTGTCGAAGCCCTGGCGGCGGAAGGTGGCGATGATGCTTTTGGCGTCTTTGAGCAGGGCGCTGGCCTTGGCCGGATGGCCGGTGGCCACGCACAGGAAGATCGTCGCCAGTACGGCAGGGTCATCGGCATCGCCTTTGGTGATGCGCACCCATTCCTTGGCAACCAGCTTGTCGTAGGCGACTACGTCGTCTTCCGGCGTGTCGCGGACGAAATAGGCGCCCTGGGCTTCGCCATGCAGGATTTCGTCGGCCGATTTGTCTTTTGCCTTGAGGCGCGGCAAGGCCTGCTCGACGAAGGTCTGCATGGCTTGCCGGGTCATGCTGGCAAAGGCTTCGGGCGCATCGCGCAGAAAGCTGTCGAGTACGGCGGCTTGTGGCTTGAAGGATTTTTTGCGCAGCGTTTCGACCAGTTTGACGAACTGGGTCTTCGACGGCAATTCCTGGGCTTTAACATCGGCATGGAGGACCAGCATGGCCGAGCGGATTACTTCCGGTGCGCTGTAGTCATCGTAGTCGTTTGGCTTGGCATTCAAACGGCGGGCCAGCCAGTGGGCAAAATCGATCTGCAACTGGTTGGCCTGGCATTCCGCGACTTGCGCCCGGTAGCTGCCCAGCGACAGCGGAAAAGCGAAACTGCGTTCGTTGACGAACAGTTTTTGCCCTGCCGGGTCGGCGCTGCGGGTATGCAGGCTGGTCTCGCCGGGCATGGCGTGCAGGCGCTTGAGCATTTCGGAACCGCCGCGCGAATGCGAGAGCAGGGTGTTGTCACGCAGCGACATGGCGGCGACACGCAAATCGCCGTTCGAGAAATCTTCCAGATACAGGCTGATCAGGTTGACCAGGCGCGTCACAGCGGTTTCCAGATCGGTCCGCAAGTAGGCCGTGCCGAAATGATCGGCGATCTGCACAATCCCTTTGGGCGCATCGGCTTCCATCTGGCGGATTTTTTCCGGCGTCAGAATGCCCTGGGCAAGCCCGTAGCGGAGCGCCTTCTCGAAAAAAGGGCGATCATCGACGATGGCAACGGCATTGTTCACTTGATGCATCCCCTTAAAGTGCCGATTCCTCGTCGCCGCTCGCCGCGGTGCCTGCGCTGGTGCCAGATTTTGCCGGTTTGCCCGCTTGCACTTCCGTATCTTCCAGCGCTTCCATGCGCTGCAACAGGCGGTCGCGCAGCGTGATGACGACTTGTTCGAAAATATCCGGCAGTTCGTAGCGCAGCACCCAGGCGGTTTCCGCCCAGTCACGGTCGGAAATTTCCGAGCGCGATACCTTGGGGCGGGAGCTGGTGATCGAATTGCCTTCGTGCAGCGCCTCGTCGATTTCGTCGATCTTTTCGTTCAGCCAGGAGATCGATTTGGACTCATGCCAGCCGTCGCTGCGATGATCTTCCGAAAAGACGCCGGTCATGGCGAAATCCAGCAGTTCGTCGTCGCGCTCGGCAAAATAATTGGTCAGCACTTCGTAGCCACCCTCGATTTCGCCAATGGCTTCGAGGTACTCGGCAGTCATGTCTTCGTCGCGGTAGAGCACGGCGTTCATCATGCCGTGCAGCGCGGCGTGCGTTTCGTCGCGGTAACGCGTTTCCAGCACCACGGCGCGGGCGAACTGTTCCGGCGTGACCAGCATGTTGACCACGGACTGACGGGAGCCATCGAAACCGCGCATCACGGCGAGCAGATCCTTCGGCGCAACGTGATCGAGCACTTCGACCAGGGCCTGGTCGCCATCGGTGTCGGCAATCGTCGCCAATGCCGTTTCGGCGCCCTGGATATCACCGGCGAGGATGAGTTGTGAGGTTTTGAGTACGACGGGATGGGTCATGTAATACCTTGTTCAATCAATCGGGAGTGAATGCGGATTCGGGCGCAAAGTCAGGATTTCAGCGAGTCGAAGCCTTGCTGGCCCAGCCAGTCGTCGCCGGCTTCTGCCAGATCGAGTTCGCCCTCATCGTCGTCACCGTCTTCCTTGTCGCTGTCTTCGTCACGATCTTCGCCGCCGGATGTCTGGGCTGCGCTATCGAACTGGCGCAAATATTCCAGGCAGGCCGCCGTCACCATGAAAGCCTCGCCGGCACTTTCGGCCAGCACGCTTTCGACATACGGTTTGGCCCAGTCCTGCAGCGTGACCAGTGCGGAAAAGCTTTCCCAATCAGGGAAGTCGCCATCGTCCGGTTCGCTTTGTACGATGGCTGCCAAGGCTTTCGGATTGGGGAAGGAAAAGCCGTCGTAGAACACCGGCACAACCATTTCCGGGGCGAATTCCATCATCGGCAGGATGGCGTCCAGTTCCTGGCGTTTTTCCTTCAGCCGGGCTTTCAGTGCCGCCTTGCCTTCCGAGTCGGTCAGCAGGTCTTGAATCTCGGCATCGTAGGAGGCGGCGAGTTCGGCGAAATAATAAGATTTGTTCATTGTTGGATCCTTGCTAAATAGTCGGACCAGATTTCCCGGGCCTGGGCTTGCGGATCGTCGATCAGACTGCTGCGCCGGGTTTCATCGTAGGCCTTGCGGCGATCGGTGTCGGCCAGCACTTCGTAGGCTTCCTGGACTTCCCGGAACTTGGCGGCGGCATCGGCTGCCGGGTTGCGGTCGGGGTGATACTGGGCGGCTTTCTTGCGATAGGCGGACTTGATGATGTCCGCTGCGGCATCCGGCGATACGCCCAGCAATCCGTAATAATCTTTCATGGCGCCTTTGTCAGTGGTCAGGTACGCGGTAGCAAAGCGGAATTATCGCTTAACAATCGGGCGACAGGGAGAGGCAGCATGGCAAATAGCCCGATTAATAGCTGACAAATTCAGTCGAGTATTTTAGAATTCACCCCCTTTCAATAGGGAGATTTCCCCCATGTTCCGGCACTTGCGTGAGGATATCCGAGCAGTTTTTGATCGTGATCCGGCGGCTCGTTCGTTCTGGGAGGTGCTCACCTGTTATCCGGGCATTCATGCGCTGATCCTGCATCGCATCGCGCATTGGTTGTGGGGGCACCGGCTGCGCTGGCTGGCCCGTTTCACCGCCCATGTTTCCCGTTTTCTGACCGGTATCGAGATTCATCCCGGCGCCACCATCGGCCGGCGGTTTTTCATCGACCACGGCATGGGTGTGGTGATCGGCGAGACGGCCGAAATCCATGACGACGTGACGCTGTACCACGGGGTGACGCTGGGCGGTACGTCGTGGAACAAGGGCAAACGCCATCCGACGCTGGAAAACGGCGTGGTGATCGGTGCCGGTGCCAAGGTGCTCGGTCCCATCGTCATCGCGGCGGGGGCCAAGGTCGGCTCGAATGCCGTGGTGACCAAGGCATTGCCGGCCGGGGCGACCGCGGTCGGCAATCCGGCCCGTGTGCTGGATCCGCAGAGCCGCGAACGCGAAGTGCAGGCTGAGAAGCTGGGCTTTTCCGCCTATGCCGTCGGCCGCGATCAGGACGATCCGCTGGCCAAGGCAATTCATGGCCTGCTCGACCATGCAGCGGAAACCGACCGTCGCCTGGCATCCTTGCTCAAGGAGCTGGAAGCACAGGGCGTCAAGTGCGATCAGGAAGTGCAACCGGCCGACGATTTCGATGCGAAATATCTGAGCAAAATAGTTGACTGATTTTGTCTGGTTTGCGTATAGTTGACCGCAATACTAGGTTATTTGATCGGGAGACCGAAATGCGTTTGACTACCAAAGGACGTTTTGCCGTAACGGCCATGATGGATCTTGCCCTGCGTGGCGATGATGGTCCCGTGGCCCTGGCGGGCGTTGCCGAGCGACAGAGTATTTCCCTGTCCTATCTTGAGCAGTTGTTCGGCAAACTGCGCCGCTACAAGCTCGTCGATTCGGTGCGTGGCCCGGGGGGCGGTTACTGTATTGCCAAGCCGCTAGCTCAACTGACGGTGGCCGATATCATCCGCGCCGTCGATGAGCAGCTCGATGCCACGCAATGCGGTGGCCAGGAAAATTGTCAGGATGAACACCGCTGCATGACCCATGAACTGTGGTCTACGCTGAACGCCAAAATGTTCGATTACCTGGCATCGGTCACGCTGGCCGAGCTGGTGGACCGAGAAAAGGCCAAAGCGGTGACGCGAGGCGAGTCGATTGTCGAGGTCAAGCGACCGCTCGGCCCGCATCCGCGCCGCGCTGTTCGCGAAAAGATTGCTGCAGTCGCCTGAGACGCATGATGGTTCAGCCGCTTTTTCAACCGGTCTATCTCGACCATAACGCCACCACACCGCTCGATCCTGCGGTGCTGGCGGCCATGCTGCCCTGGCTGAACAGCCTGTGCGGCAATGCGTCGAGCCGCCACGAATATGGGCGGCGGGCAAGGCTAGCATTGGACGAAGCGCGGCAGAAAGTGGCGGCAGCGCTCGGCGCGCACCCGACCGAGGTGTTGTTCACCAGCGGCGGCAGCGAGGCCAACAACCTGTTCATCAAGGGCGCGGCAGCCAGTCTGAAACCGGGACTGCTTGCGCACAGCGCCATCGAACATCCCTGTGTGCTCAAACCGGCAGCGCAATTGGCGCGGCAGGGCTGGGCAGTGCGGGAAATTGCGGTCGACGCCGCCGGGCAGGTAAAAACCGCTGAGTACGCCGAACTGCTGCGGGAAAAACCGAAATTGCTGTCCGTCATGCTGGCCAACAACGAAACCGGTGTGGTGCAGGATATCGCCGCGCTGGCGGCTGCAGCACGGACTAGCGGCGCCTGGTTCCACAGCGATGTGGTGCAGGCTTTCGGCAAGTTGCCGGTGGATTTTCGGGTGTTGAACGCGGCCGGTGTGCATGCGCTGACGGTTTCGGCGCACAAGATCAACGGGCCGAAGGGCGCGGCAGCGCTGGTGCTCGACAAGCGCATTGAATTGCAGCCGCAGATTGCCGGTGGCGGCCATGAGCGTGGTTTGCGTTCGGGTACGGAAAATGTGCCGGCCATCGTCGGATTCGGTGTGGCTGCGGAACTTGCGGCGCAACGCGTTGCCGAACTTCCGCAGCGTATGCAAATGTTGAAAAACCGCCTGGAAAGCGGGTTGACCGCACTTGGTGCACGGATTTTTGCGGTCGACGCCCTTCGTTTGCCTAATACCAGCTATTTCGCCTTTCCCGATATCGACGGTGAAACGCTGGTCGGCAAGCTGGACCGCGAAGGTTTTGCCGTGGCCAGCGGGGCCGCTTGTTCCAGTGCCAACCCGGAGCCATCGCATGTGTTGCGGGCAATGGGCGTGGCGCCGGAAATTGCCCGCGGTGCAGTACGCGTCAGTTTGGGCGCGAGCAATATGGAACATGAGATCGATCAATTCATCAACGCCCTGCAGATTACAGTCGGACGCCTGCAGGGACTGACGGCCGTAGTTGCCCATTAGGTCGACCAAGCCCGTTTGAACAACCCGACTTTAGCGAGAATGACGATGAAACTCCCCATCTACCTGGACTACTCGGCAACTACTCCGGTCGACCCACGGGTCGCCGAAAAAATGATTCCGTACCTGTGCGAGCATTTCGGCAATCCGGCTTCGCGTTCGCACAGCTTCGGCTGGGTGGCCGATGCGGCCGTCGAGGAAGCCCGCGAGCAGGTAGCGGCACTGGTCAATGCCGATCCGAAGGAAATCGTCTGGACCTCCGGGGCGACCGAATCCAACAATCTCGCCATCAAGGGCGCCGCCAATTTCTACGCCGGCACCAAGGGCAAGCACATCATCACCGTGAAGACCGAGCACAAAGCCGTGCTCGATACGGTGCGCGAAATGGAGCGCCAGGGTTTTGAGGCGACTTATCTCGACGTCAAGGAAGACGGCCTGCTCGATCTGGAAGTGTTCAAGGCGGCGATCCGCCCGGATACCGTGCTGGCTTCGGTGATGTATGTCAATAACGAAGTCGGCGTCATTCAGCCGATTGCCGAACTGGGCGAAATCTGCCGCGAGAAGGGCGTGATCTTCCACGTCGATGCCGCGCAAGCGACCGGCAAGGTCGAGATCGACCTGAGCAAGCTGAAGGTCGACCTGATGAGCTTCTGCGCCCACAAGACCTACGGTCCGAAAGGTATCGGCGCGCTGTATGTGCGGCGCAAACCGCGTATTCGTCTGGAAGCCCAGATGCACGGTGGCGGTCATGAGCGGGGTTTCCGTTCCGGTACCTTGCCGACGCATCAGATCGTCGGCATGGGCGAATGCTTCCGCCTGGCCAAAGAAGAAATGGCTGCAGAAAACCTCCGTGTCGGCAAACTGCGCGACAAGCTGTTGAAGGGCCTGCAGGATATCGAGGCGACCTTCGTCAATGGCGACCTGACGCAGCGCGTGGCACACAACCTGAATATCAGTTTTGCCTACGTCGAAGGCGAGTCGATGATCATGGCGATCAAGGATCTGGCGGTTTCGTCCGGCTCCGCCTGTACCTCGGCCAGCCTGGAACCGTCCTACGTGCTGCGCGCGTTGGGCCGTGACGACGAACTGGCGCACAGCTCGATTCGTTTCAGTATCGGTCGATTCACGACAGAAGAAGAAATTGACTATGCAATCAAGTTGTTGCATGAGAAAGTTGGCAAATTACGTGACCTTTCGCCGCTGTGGGAAATGTACAAGGACGGCATCGATCTGAGTACGGTGCAGTGGGCTGCTCACTAAGCAAGAAACTGCCATCGGCTAACCCTGAATTATTGGAGAATTAACATGAGCTATAGCGTAAAAGTCATTGATCACTATGAGAATCCACGTAACGTCGGTTCCTTCGGCAAGGAAGATGACGGCGTCGGTACCGGCATGGTTGGTGCGCCGGCCTGCGGCGACGTGATGAAGTTGCAGATCAAGGTCAACAAGGCCGGCGTCATCGAAGATGCCAAGTTCAAGACCTACGGTTGCGGCTCGGCCATCGCCTCGTCGTCGCTGGTCACCGAATGGGTCAAGGGCAAGACGGTCGATCAGGCCTTGTCCATCAAAAACACCGAAATCGCCGAAGAACTGGCGCTGCCGCCGGTTAAAATTCACTGTTCGATTCTGGCCGAGGATGCCATCAAGGCAGCCGTGGCGGATTACAAGAAAAAGCACGGAGAATAAGCATGGGTGTGACCTTGAGCGACTCGGCGGCCAAGCATGTCGCCAACTTCCTGACCAAGCGCGGTAAAGGCATCGGCCTGCGCCTCGGCGTACGGACTTCCGGCTGTTCCGGCATGGCCTACAAGCTGGAATTCGTTGACGAGGTGAATGAGGACGATGTGGTCTTCGAGAGTGCCGGTGTCAAGGTCATCGTCGACGCCAAGAGCATGCCTTATCTCGAAGGCATGGAGCTGGACTTTGCCCGTGAAGGTTTGAACGAAGGTTTCAAGTTCAACAACCCGAACGTCAAGGACCAGTGCGGTTGCGGCGAGTCGTTTAACGTCTGATGGAACTGAGCGCCGATTTCTTCGCGCTGTTCGAACTGCCGCGGGCTTTCCGGCTGAACCTGTCCGAGCTCGACTCGCGTTATCGCGACGTGCAGGCGCAGGTGCATCCGGATCGTTTTGCCAATGGCACTGACGCCGAGCGGCGTTTGTCCATGCAATGGGCGACGCGCGCCAACGAGGCTTATCTGACGCTGAAAAAGCCGCTGGAACGGGCGAAATATCTGCTCGAACTGGCCGGTCACGACCTGCAAGCGGAAAGCAATACCGCGATGCCGGCCGATTTCCTGATGGAACAGATGGAATGGCGCGAAGCGGTGATGGATGCCCGGAAGGGCGGCGATCATCATGAACTCGAACATCTGCACAACCGTCTGCGCAGTGACATCAATAGCCGTTACGACGATGTGGGCGAGATGCTCGATGTGGCGAAAGATTATGCCGCCGCGACGGATCGCGTGCGCCGGCTGATGTTCCTGGAAAAACTCTTGTACGAAATCGACGACGCGCTGGCGTCGCTGGAAGACTAAAAATGGCCTTGTTTCAAATCGCCGAACCGGGCGAATCCGCAGCTCCGCACGAACATAAACTCGCCATCGGCATCGATCTCGGCACGACCAATTCGCTGGTCGCCACGGTGCGCAGCGGTATTGCGATCTGCCTGAGCGACGAGCAGGGCCGTCCGCTGCTGCCCTCGGTGGTGCATTACCACGCCGATGGTTCGACCGAGGTCGGCCACGATGCGCAGAAGAATCAGGCGGTCGACCCGAAAAACACCATTGTTTCCGTCAAGCGCTTCATGGGGCGTGGCCAGAAGGATATCGCCCACGTCGAATCGATGCCTTACGACTTCATCGAAGCGCCGGGCATGGTCAAGCTGAAGACGCAGGCCGGCATCAAGAGCCCGGTCGAAGTCTCGGCAGAAATTCTCAAGACGCTGAAGCTCAGAGCCGAAGCGGCGCTGGGTGGCGAACTGGTCGGGGCGGTGATCACCGTGCCGGCTTATTTCGACGATGCACAACGTCAGGCGACCAAGGATGCAGCACGTCTGGCTGGCCTGAACGTGTTGCGCCTGTTGAACGAACCGACTGCAGCGGCCATCGCCTATGGGCTGGATAACGCGGCAGAAGGCGTTTATGCGGTCTACGACCTGGGTGGCGGTACTTTCGATATTTCCATCCTGAAGCTGACCAAGGGTGTCTTCGAAGTGATGTCCACCGGCGGCGATTCCGCGCTGGGCGGCGACGATTTCGATCACCGGATTTTCTGCTGGGTCATCGAGCAGGGCAAATTGCAGCCGTTGTCGCCCCAAGATGCGCGTCTGCTGATGATGCGCTGCCGCGAGGCCAAGGAATATCTGAGCAAGAACCCGGAAGCGCCGATCACCGTGCGCCTGTCTTCCGGCGAGATGGTCGATCTGAAACTTGACGTGGCGACGTTTGCCGATATCACCCAGACGTTGATTTCAAAAACCCTGCAGCCGGTCAAGAAAGCCTTGCGTGACGCAGGCCTGCGCGCCGACGACATCAAGGGCGTGGTGATGGTCGGCGGCGCGACACGCATGCCGCAGATACAGAAGGCGGTCGGCGACTTTTTCCGCCAGGAACCGCTGACCAATCTCGATCCGGACAAGGTCGTCGCGCTCGGCGCTGCGACGCAAGCCAATCTGCTGGCCGGCAACAAGACCGGCAAGGACGACTGGCTGCTGCTCGACGTGATTCCGCTGTCGCTCGGCCTGGAAACGATGGGCGGTTTGACCGAGAAGGTGATTCCGCGCAATTCGACCATTCCGACCGCGCGCGCCCAGGAATTCACCACCTTCAAGGACGGCCAGACGGCGATGGCCATCCACGTCGTGCAGGGCGAACGCGAAATGATCGCCGACTGCCGTTCGCTGGCCCGCTTCGAACTGCGCGGCATTCCTCCGATGGTGGCCGGCGCTGCCCGCATCCGCGTGACTTTCCAGGTCGATGCCGATGGCCTGCTGTCCGTCGCGGCGCGCGAGCAGACGACCGGGGTTGAATCGAGCATTACCGTCAAGCCATCCTATGGTCTATCCGACGATGAAATCGCCGGCATGCTCAAGGATTCGATGGCACACGCCAAGGACGACGCGATGGCACGGGCGCTGAAGGAAGCGCAGGTCGAGGCCGAGCGCATGATCGAGGCCACTGAAGCTGCGCTGGCCGAAGATGCCCATCTGCTCAGCGCCGCCGAATTCGCCAAAATTACCGCAACGATTGCCAAGCTGCGTGAAACGGCAGCTGGCGACAACCGTCGCCTGATCAATATCGAGATGGACGATCTGGGCTTCGAAACCCAGGAGTTTGCCCACCGCCGCATGGATCAAAGCATCAAGAAAGTGCTGTCCGGCCGCAAGGTCGACGACATCAAAATGGGAGAAGACGCATGACACAGTTGATCGTGTTGCCGCATGTGGAGTTGTGTCCGGACGGCGCCGTGATTGAGGCGGAAGAAGGCAAGTCCATTTGCGAAAACCTGCTGGCCAACGAAATCGAACTTGACCACGCCTGCGAAATGTCCTGCGCCTGCACGACATGCCACGTTATCGTGCGCGAGGGCTTTGCTTCGCTGGAAGCCGCCGAGGATATTGAGGAAGACCTTCTGGACAAGGCCTGGGGTCTGGAACCGAACTCCCGCCTGGGCTGTCAGGCCATTGTGCGGTCGACGCCGCTGGTCGTCGAAATTCCCAAGTACAGCATCAACATGGCGAAGGAGGGACATCGCAAATGAAATGGACCGACATCAACGACATCGCTATCGAACTGAGCGATGCGTATCCCGATCAAGACCCGCTGAAAATCAATTTCGTCGATCTGCGCGCCTGGGTCCTGGCCTTGCCTGATTTCGCCGATGATCCGAACCGCTGCGGCGAGAAAATTCTCGAAGCCATCCAGCAAGCCTGGATCGACGAGGTCGCCTGATCAGCGCCGGCATCACCTGCAGTGACTGCCAGGCCTGCTGTTGCCAACTGGAAGTCATTTTGATGGGGGACGACGACGTCCCCCAGCGCTACACCCGTGAAGATGCCTGGGGTGGCGAAGTGATGCGCCGGCTCGACGATGGCTGGTGCGTGGCACTGGACCGGCAGACCATGCGCTGCACCATTTACGAACGCCGCCCCGGTGTTTGCCGGGAATACGCGATGGGCGAGGGCGACTGCCTTGAGGAGCGCGCCCTGTTTTTTGCCGGGAAAAATGCCATTCCGGCGTCAACTCAAGCCAAATCAAAGCACGAATTTTACTGATGACCTACGAAGAACACCTGGACGAAGTCACCACGCTGATCACCGAAAATTACGATGTGACCGATGCGGCAGCGATCAAGATGGTGATGCAGGCGCAGGCCGACGATTTTTTCACCGGCCATGATGACGATCCGGCGATCTGCACGCTGGATCGGGCGCATCAGGACGCCAAGGCCGTGTTCAAGAAATACAAGTAAGCCATGCGCTCAACCCGTGCTACCGCCGCCGTCGCCCGGCTCAACCAGCGTAGCGAAGGGCGACACTACCTGATGGTGATGACCGGTAACGGCCTGTTCCAGTTGCGTGAACGGATCGATGGCAATGACCGTGATGTGTCGCCAGCACTGCCGCTCGACGATTTTGTTGCGCAGGTTAATGCCACCGGGCCGCAGCCGGTGCGGCGGATGAGTAAAAACGACGAGGCCTTCGCCCGCCAACTGGCCCGCCGGAAAAACCCGGAAAACAATGACTGAGGACGTGCTGCCCAGGCTGGGGCTGTTCCTGCGCGATCTCGGGCAGGCCCTGCATGTCAGCGGTGCGCCGGCGCATGAACTGGAGCGCCGGCTGAAGGAAATCGGCGGGCGCCTCGGCGTGCAGGTGGAAGGATTTGCCGTATTGACCTTCCTTGCCTTGACCCTGGTCGATGCCAGCGGCAAGCGGCGGGTCGAAATGCTGCGTTTACCGGCTTACGACTACAACATGGCCCGCCTGATCGAACTCGAAACGCTGTGCCGGGAAATCGATGGCAGCGAACGGCTGGACGACTACGAACGCCGTCTGGCAAGCCTGATGGCGCTGCCGGCGCCGTGGTCGGGGATGGCCTTTATCGGCATGGGTTTTCTGCTGTCCGCGTCGGTAGCCTTGTTGCTGCGCGGCGGCTGGATGGAAATGCTCTGCGGCGGCCTGATCGGCATGGGCTTTGTTGCTGGCGTACTCGGTTGCGCCCGCATTCCCCGGCTCGGCCCTGCGGTGCCGGTCATCCTGTGCACGCTGGCCGCGATGCTGGCGCAGGCACTGGCCTGGTTTTTCCCGCAGCAAAGTCCTTTCGTCTCGGCGGTGGCCGGCGTGGTCTTCCTGCTGCCCGGTTTCATGTTGACTGTCGCCATGTCCGAACTGGCGACACAAAACTACCTCGCCGGCAGCGGCCGGCTGATCGGTGCATTTCTGCAGTTGTTCCTGATGGGCGCAGGATTGGCCATCGGCACCAAGATCGGCCAGACGCTTTATCCCGTTGAAACGCTGGGCGTCGTCACCAGCCTGCCGGCCTGGGTGATCTGGCCGGCAGTGGCAGTGCTCGGCGTCTCGTTGCTGGCCGTGCTGCAGGCGCCGTGGTCGGCGGTGCTGGTGTCGGCCGGCGGCTGTTTGCTGGCCTGGGCCGTCTATTCCGTGGTTGGCACCAGCATGGGCAATGTCGTCGGAGCGTTCTGCGCCGCCTTCGCCGTCGCTGCCGCCGGGCACCTCTACCAGTTCGTCAGCAGCCGGCCATCGGTGCTGGTGCAGATTCCCGGCTTGATCACGCTGGTGCCCGGCAGCATGGGATTTCGCGGCCTGCACGCGCTGATGGCGCAGGACAGCGTCACCGGCATCGCGCTGATCACCGAAATGCTGCTGACCGGTGCCGTGCTGGCAGTCGGCCTGTTGCTGGCCGACAACCTGATGCCGTTGATTTTCCAGCGCAAGTTGCCGGTAGCGGAAACTGCCGGCGTTTAGCGCACGAGCATCATTGATGCAGCAGATCCCCGAAAACCGTGTATTCCCCGGCCTTGCGATCCGGGCCGGGCGCGTCGTAAAGCACCAGCCAGCTTGGTGTGGTGGGCGCGGCGAGTTCTGGCGGCAGGGCGCAAAATGCCTCGGCGCGATTGGTGCCGTGCCCGTGGGGCAGGGAGAGCAGCTCGGTCAGGGTGGATTCGAAACGTACCGGCTCCTGGTTGGCCGCCAGCAGGGATTTTGCATTCGGCCATTTGAAGACGCGGATATCGCCATCGAGCACCATCGTCGGCCCGGCCAGGATATGCAGGTCATCACCGGAAAAATGCAGGTCGCGAATGCCAAGGCCTGCCAGATTCAGGAAATGCTTGCGGATCAGGCAGCCGCTATCGTCGAGTGGCGCCAGCCGCAATTGCTCGCCCTTGGTTTCGAGCGCAATTTCCAGTAGCGCCGACCAACCGCGCAATACCGGGCCGCGCAATCCGAGCAGCAAGCGCTTTCCGTCTACCACCAGCCCCTCGATATCGAAGCCATTATCTTTGCCGGGAATGGCCAGATAAGGGCCGAGATGCGGATCATCCGCCAAGGCCTGGGTGAGCAGATTGGACTCGGCATCGCCTTTCAAGCGACGCGCCCGACGGCCATCTTTTGCCTCCCGAACCAGACAGGGTTTGCCGTCCTCACCCAGTTCAATCGGCAAGCAGGCCAACAGGCGACGGTTGGCATCGAGCGTTACCTTGGCCAGCCGCTTGGCGTTATCGGCATGGTCCCGGCCGTCCTTCGCATTCTTGCGTTTGAGTCCATGCGAGCCCACCACCCAAAGATAGCCGTCAGCCACCGCCATGCCCTCCAGGTCGGCCTCGTCATCCGCCGCGCCGGGTAGATCCAGCAGTGCCGACAGCGGAAAGCTCAGCCCATCGCCGAAGCGCAGTTGTTCGGTGCCTGACGGCTCAAGGCGATGCAGACGGTCAATACCGCAGGCCTCATCACCGGCAACCCACAAAAAATCACCGGAAAATGCGGCGCCGGACAGGTTGGCATGAACCAATGCGCCCGCAGAGAATTCAAGACGAATGGCATTGGGGATACGTTTTTTGGGCATGTGATCTTTTGGTTGTGAAGGGGGTTATTGGAGCGCATTCAGGCCGCCCTCTATTGTGCCTGGCCCAGTGGCCACTGGCAGGGCTTGAAAAAACGCCTTTCGCCAAAATATAAGACTCTTCTAATGCTTTTTCTTTGCCAGAGGTCTGACATGAGTAGCCTGCATTTAGTTTGTCCCCATTGTCACGCGGTCAATCGTGTTCCCGCGCCGCGGCTTGCTGAACAGCCGGTCTGTGGGCAGTGCAAGCAGGCACTGCTGACGGGCTTACCGCTCGAACTGACGGTCGACCGCTTCGAACGGCACATTTCACGCAATGAGATTCCGGTGCTGGTCGACTTCTGGGCGCCCTGGTGCGGCCCCTGCAAGACGATGGCGCCGGCGTTTGCCCAGGCTGCTGCGGCGCTGCCGCAGGTGCGTTTTGCCAAGGTCGATACCCAGGCGCAACCCAGCTTGGCGCAGCGTTTCAACATCCGCAGCATTCCGACGCTCGCGCTCTTCGTCGGTGGAAAGGAAGTGGCGCGGCAGGCCGGGGCGATGGATGCCGGCAGTATCCAGCGCTGGCTGATGCAAGCACTTCCGCGTTGAGCGGCTGGCTGCATTCAGCACCGGCGTGCAAGCACTTCCGCGTTGAGCGGCTGGCTGCATTCAGCACCGGCGTGCAAGCTCAGTCGAACAGGTTGAGCAGCGCGTCCAGCCCGCCGAAATTGATCGCCACGTCGGCTTTGGCGCGGGTCGCCGGCTTGGCGTGGAAAGCCACCGACAGCCCGGCTTCGGCCATCATCATCAAGTCGTTGGCCCCATCGCCGACAGCGATGACCTGATCCCGGCGCAAGCCCAGTTCGTCGCGCAGACGGGCCAGGTGATGCGCCTTGGCGGCGGCATCGACGATATCGCCAACCACCCGGCCAGTCAGCTTGCCGCCGGAAATTTCCAGTTCGTTCGAGGTGGCAAAGTCGAAACCCAGCTCGATGCGCAGGCGTTCGGTGAAGTAAGTAAAACCGCCGGACAGGATAGCCGTGCGCAAGCCGGCGTTCTGCGCCGCTTCGAGCAGTTCGCGGGCGCCGGGCGAGAGCAACAAGCGTTCGCCATAGACGCGCGCCAACACGCGTGCATCCAGCCCGGCCATCAGCGCCAGCCGGCGGCGCAGGCTTTCGCGATAATCGATCTCGCCGCGCATCGCCGCTTCAGTCACTTCCGATACCTCGGCTTTCTTGCCGGCGAAATCGGCCAGTTCGTCGATGCACTCGATGGTGATCAGTGTCGAATCCATGTCGAAACAGATCAGGCCGAAGTCGGACAGCTGTTTATTGCGGTCGACGAAGGCCCAATCGAGTTTTTCCGCTTCGATCAACGGAATCAGCGCGTCGAATTCGGCAGTGCGCTGCGCGTCGGGCAGGCGAACCACCTGCGGCGGCAAGGGTTCTGCGGTCGACGCGCCGGTGGCGGCAATAATCTTTTCAAGCAGGAAAGTGGGCAGCGCGCCGCCCTGGAGGATGAGATTCATGGATGGGGATTGGAGAGTCATCTTTTCACGAGTTTTGCGTGAGTCTTGGATGGTTTCTGTCGGCAGTCCAGAATGGCGACAACCGTGATGAAATCAACATCCATCTGATAATAAACAGCGTAGGGAAAGCGTTTGGACAGTGTGCGGTGGAAGCGCCCACTGCTTGCCAACAATATTGCGGATTCTTTGCTTCGCTTCTTCCAGCGTGGATAGCGGTTCTTCGTCCCGGTCCAGCGGTCTCCTTGTGCTTTCGCATTTTCATACGGTCGATAAGGGAGCGAAAGGATTGTGCTAGGTGTCACGGGCCTCAAGCTGTCGCCAATGGATCGCTACCTGCCGATGCATGAAGCTTGATCTTCAGTGCCTTGATGACCTTCAGAATTGTCGAGAACTCTGGATTGCCAGCCGGCGATAGCGCCTTGTAGAGACCTTCGCGCGTGATTCCTGTTGCCTTGGCCAGTTGGGACATGCCTTGAGCGCGAGCGATATCGTTGAGCGCAGCACGCACGACGCTACCATCGCCGGGGTCTTCCTCAAGGCAAGCATCCAGATACATGGCCATGTCCGCATCAGACTGTAGGTGATCGACGGGATCCCAACGGGTAAATTGTTCGCTCATGGTTTCCATTCCTTCGCAATCTCGATGGCCCGCTTGATGTCAGCATCCTGAGTGCTTTTGTTTCCACCAGCGAGCAGAACCACGATGATGGGTCCGTTTTGCATGTAGTACAGCCGATAACCTGGGCCGTAATCGATGCGGATTTCACTGACACCGTCTCTGACAGCCTTGGTATCACCAAAGTTACCGGTTTCTGCTACACGGCGGATTCTCGCGTTGATCCGCATGATGGCAGCGCGATCCTTCAGTTTGCCCAGCCACCGCGAGAACGTCGCACTTTGAATGATTTCAAGCATGAGCAAATGTAGTCCATGGATTACATTTTGGCAACTCGATTGCTTGGGGGGGCGCGCTGCGGCGCGCCTTACTTTCTTTTGCTTCGCCCGCTCCCTTGCGCTACTCGGAACGCCGGGCGGCTGGCTAAACTCGCCTGCGGCTCAGACACCGCCAGCCGACTACCTCCGGCCTTCCTGCGTTGCTCAGCGCTTCGCATGGGGACCCGAAAAGCGTCCGGGGTTGGCGGCTGTCGCTGGGAATGAAAAATGGGGGATTTTTGCGGTCGACCGTGGAATTCGGTGATTTTTACCGTGATCAATCTTGGGAGAGGTGATCGTTCGGGATGGTTTTGCATGCCGTGGAAAATGACCCTGGTCCCTTTGTTTTTTGACATGAAAATTTCAGTGGCGTATGCTTTTGTGCTTTCTGGGGGCGTTTGTCGGGAAATGTCCCTGGCTCCTTTGGTCGGAAAAAGGGCGAAAGCGCCATGGCGTGGATCGACAGGACTCGCCCGCAAGTCGACGAGCTAAACGCCAAGAATAAGGAAGCGGCGTAATTGCCACCAAATGGGAATTGCGGATCGATCATTTGTAGAGCTTGAACATGGCAAATAGCAAAAAGACAATTCAAATCGGCGCAATTGCGCTGATGGCGGCGCTTCTCGCTTCCTGCGGGAATAAGGGCGAAGAAGATGCGAAAATCCTCAGCGAAAAGGTCAGCGCCCTGGAAGCGGAAAAGGCCGAGCTCGCGGCGAAGGTGCAGGAGTTGGAACAGACCGAACCGAATCTATTACAGCGCTGCAAGGAAATCGCCGCCAAGACGGCGGACGGCGCCAGCAGGGAACGCTCCGCCGATGTCGAGGAGGCGTTGAAGGTCTGCTCGGGATTCGTCGCCAAATTCCCGAATTCGCCCCAAGCCGAAGAAGTGAAGGCGATAGTCGCGCAAAAGAAGCGGCTTCAAAATGTATTCAGCGCGCTGGACGATATCCAGAAGAAGGCCGCCGACGGCGAATACGCCGCCGCAAAGCGAATTGCCGAATCGCTGCGCGGGGAAATCGATGACGGATTTGTCGACAGGATGCTCGAACAAATCGAGAAGGCAAAGAATGCTCCGACGCCGATTGGATACGGGGAGCTTCACAAATTGGTTTCGACGGGCATGCAGGTCGGAAAGCAATACGCCGTCGAAGCCTATTTGATGCCGGATGGCCGCTATCTCTGCGTCGCCTACGCTCAATCCTGCTTGGGTCCCGACACGATGATCCGGATCGAGGAAAACCTGAATCACGAAAAATCCCGCCAGCTATATGACCAGCGAGGAAAAAGCTCTTGCTTCTTGGTTAGTATGGAATACGGCGGCAATTTGATGATCGACGATTTCAATCCGTCGAAATGCAATTAGCCCGGAAATTTCACCACCCCTTACCTTACCGAAAAGGTACCAGGCTCATTTTTCCTCCTTGCTAAGCGGGAAACCGTATCTTGCTCCATCGCTGCGCGCCAGCGACGACAAGCCGCCGGGTTTCTTGCAATGGGTCTGAGCGCGATGGAAACACTGCATTCCCGCTCAGTGGCTCGACGGGTAGCTGACAAGCCCTTCGATACGCCCACTATCTGGGCTGCTCAGGGCGAACGGCTTCATGGTCCGGAGTAGATTTCGCCCATACTCGCCAAGGTGACAACAAAAAAGCCTGATTTTTACGGTCGACCGTAAAAATCAGGCTTTTTTGTTGTCAATCCAGCCGGCCCTTTAATACTGTTTCGGCGCCTTGCCTGCTTCGTCGATCGGTAAAAGGTGCCAGGTTCATTTTTCCGTTTTTTCACGCCAAGCCCTTTGTCATTGTTTCAAAAAAACTGTTTGGCGAAATTGGCGATAGCCAAACCCATCAAGGCGGCAACCATTAAGCGTGTGAGCCGCATTTCCCCTATAAGCTCGGCCTTGGTCTCGCGCATGTCAGCACGGATAGCTGCAGTATCGGCCTTAGTGGCGAACGTCGCATCCATGGCTTCGGCAAGGGTTTCCTTCTGGATTTCCACCATCGTTATCGCCAGTTCGCGCGATGCACCCGCTTTTCTAGCCGATCCACGAATTTCAACGTATCGAAGCTAATTGCACTCATTGTTCGTCGATCCATTTGGGATTGCTCGCGGAAGCGTAGCAGAAAACCACTTGCAGATGAGGTGGCGGCGCTATTGCACACCCGGACAACGCCAGCGTACTGGCCAGGCACCGGCAACCGACCAGCACGCCACGCAGCCTCAGTTCCGGTGATCCAGCCAGTAGGCCAGTCCTTGTGCGTTGAGTTCGAGGTCGGTTGCCAGCACCTCGAGAATTTCTGCTTCCGGCAAGACGCAACCGTGCGCCCGCAGGTCGGCGAGGAGGGCGTCGGTAATGCCCTGTTTGATTGCCGCGTGTCGTCCCGCGCCGGCATCGGCATGGGCCTCGGCAATCGCCACATGCGTATCGAGACGGCGGCGCAAGGCAGCGGCCTGCGCGGGTACGTCGTGCAGTTGCGCATAGTGGGTCAGGTACATCGCGGTGGGATCGAAGCTCATCAGGCGGTCGATTGAGGCATGCATTTCAGCGGGGTCGAACTGCGTCGGCGAGGTCGTCGGCAGAATGAACTGGCGGCCATCGACATCGAACTCGCGGTACGACAGACCGAACATGTCGCCGGTGAAAATGCTGCCGCTCTTGCGGTCGACCACGCAAATATGGTGTTTTGCATGTCCCGGCGTGTCGATGCACAGCAATTCGCGCTCACCGAGCGGCAAGGTCAGTCCTTCGTGCGCGTCGATGATCCGTTGCGCCGGAATCGGCAGGATTTCGCCATACACCTGATCGACGTAGTCCTGACCATAAACGGCGGTGACGCCGGCCACCAGTTTCGACGGTTCAGCCATGTGGCGCGAACCGCGTGGATGGACGACCAGTTTCGCCTGCGGAAATTCGCGCATCAGCGTGCCGGCGCCACCGGCATGGTCGAGATGGATGTGGGTCAGGATGATGTAATCGACGGCATCGCGCTCCAGGCCCAGTTTTTCCAGCGCCGCCAGCGCGTTGGGCAGCGAATCGTTGCTGCCGGTATCGATAAAGGCGACCCGCCCTGAATCGACGATCAAATGAATCGCCGCCAGAATCGGCCGCACATAGCCTGCGTCAAAGGCGTAAATCCCGTTACCATAATCGCGCCAGTCGAACATGCTTTCTCCTCGTTGCTGTTTATTAGTAAATTTAGCGGCCCGATTATACTGGCGGGCTTCCTGAATTTCTGCGAGCACCGCGCCATGACCCACTTTCTGGCCGACGACGGCGAAAAGATCCACGTTCAAGTTTCCGGCGAAGGTTCGCCATTGATCCTGCTGCATGGCTGGACCGCCAACCATCAGGAATGGACGCCATTTCTCGCGGCGCTCAACGCCCGGCATCGGGTCTACCGTTGGGATGCCCGCGGCCACGGTGGCCACAAACTGGCTCACCCCGGTTCTGCCACCGTCGACCGAATGGCCCGCGACCTGAAAAACCTGATCGACCACTACGACATCGCCCATGCAACGGCGGTCGGCCATTCGATGGGCGCGTTGACGCTGTGGCAATACCTGCGCGACCACGGCACGCATGGCCTGGGCAAGCTGTGCCTGATCGATCAATCGCCCAGGCTGCTGACGGGCGACGACTGGGAACATGGGATTTACGGCGATTTCGGCGTCGACCGCAATCGTCAGCTGATGACCTGGCTGCGCGAGGATTTTGCCGAAGGCGTCCTGAAACTGACGGCGCTCGGCCTCAACCCGCGCGCCCGGCAAAAATACGAGGAAAACGCCAGCGGCTGGGAACGCTCACGCCAGGCCCTGCGCGCCCAGAATCCGGAACCGCTGATTCACTGCTGGCAAAGCCTGACCGCCGCCGACTATCGCGACGTATTGGCACGGATTCCATTGCCAACCTTGCTTGTCTACGGCGGCCAGAGCAATTTTTACCGCAGCGAAACCGCGCGCTATGTCGCCGACAACATCCCCAATGCCATCCTCAACATCTACGAAGGCACCGACCACTCGCCGCACCAGTGGCAACGCGAACGCTTTGTTCGCGAATTGCTGGAATTCATCGATGGTGGGAGTCGTGGTCCGGTGATTTAGTTGAAGAAATCAAAAAAGCCGGATTTGCGCCGGCAACGGAATATCGTTTCGTAGGCCTTTGCCGCGATGCGGTCGTCGGTCAGGCATTCGAAAGCCCGAATGAATTCGGCTGGCGCTCCCTTGGCGCGCATGTCGGCAATCAGTGAGACAAGGATGCATTGGCGCTGCTGATCCGGCAGCGTGAGGATTTTTTCCAGACGGGCATAAACCGCCTCATCCTCGCAGGCGACGCGGATCATCGTGATGAAACTGTCGATGTCGGCGAGGCTGTTGGGTT
>NZ_JAVBXX010000018.1 GCF_030824335.1 Azonexus sp. | reverse complement strand
GCGATGGGCCAGTTGAACAAGGCGACGCAGCAGAACGCCTCGGCCTCCGAGGAACTCGCCGCGACGGCGGAAGAGCTGGGCGGTCAGGCCGGTCAGTTGCAGCAGTTGATGGAGTTTTTTGTGGTCGAGCAGCAAGGCCGATACGGAGTGCGATGACCGATTACGCAAGTCTTTCAACACGTGATATCGAACGTTTGTCACGCAATATCAAACCCGGTGAGTGGGCGGTGGAAAACGATCGCCCGATCTCGACCTTGCTGGGTTCCTGCGTGGCCGTTTGTTTGTACGATGCCGCCCTGAAAATTGCTGGCATGAACCATTTCATGCTGCCGCAAATGAAAAAGGGCGCGCATGCCGATGAAGATGTGTTGCTGGCTGGCGATGCGTGCATGGAAGCCCTGCTTAACAGCATGTTGCAGCGCGGTGCGGCCAAGCATCGGATAAAAGCCAAGGCTTTTGGTGGTGGTGCAGTGATTGATACCACGGCGCCCGGTTTGATGGCCATTGGCAAGCGCAATGCCGATTTTGCCCATGAGTGGCTGGATCGTGAAGGGATCCCGATCATCGCCTCCGACTTTCTCGGGCCGTGGTCGCGCAAAATATTGCTGGTACCTGCGACTGGCGACGCCTATTGCAAGCGGGTGACATCCAGCCTGATCAGTCAGGAGTCGCTGCGGCGTGAAGAGCTGGCTTACTCGGCCTCCTTGCTTAACAAGCCGGCAACGGCGACAGAAAAGAAAATTGAGCTGTTCTGATGAGCCAGTCTGCAATCACCGATCAAGAGTTTGCGCTGTTTCAGCGCTTGATATACAAAATAGCCGGCATCAACCTGTCCGACGCAAAAAAAGTCCTGCTGGTCGGACGTTTGCAAAAGCGCTTGCGGCATCACATGCTGGATAGCTTTTCCGAGTATTACCGGATGTTATCTGCCGGCAAACATCCCGAAGAGCTGCAGATCATGGTCGATTTGCTGACGACGAATGAAACCTATTTTTTCCGTGAGCCGAAGCACTTTGATTTTGTCCGTGATGAGGTTTTGCCGAAGCGACGGGCAGGTGGCACTTTTCGCGTCTGGAGTGCGGCAAGTTCGACGGGTGAGGAGGCCTATACACTGGCCATGTTGCTTTCCGAGAACTTGTCCGGTTCCGCATGGGAAATTGTCGGTTCCGACATCAGCACCCAAGTGCTTGAAAAGGCGCGGCGCGGTCATTACCCGATGGAGCGCAACGAGGGCATTCCGCCCGCTTTTCTGACAAAATATTGTCGCAAGGGTGTGCGCAGTCAGGCCGGGACCTTTTTGATTTCTTCCGAGTTGCGCAGTCGCGTCAGTTTTCATCACATCAATCTGACGCTGCCGGTCGAGGCGGATATCGGCAAGTTCGATGTGATTTTTCTGCGCAACGTGATGATTTACTTCGATATGGAAACCAAGCGCAAGGTCGTCGGCAATTTGTTGCCGCGTCTGCATCCGGGAGGCTATTTCATCATCGGCCACTCGGAAACCCTGAACGGAATTTCGGACGGATTGCATCAAGTCAGGCCGACCATCTACCAAAAAGACTAAAGCAATATGGCAGATAAAATCAAAGTCATGATCGTGGACGATTCGGCGCTGGTACGCCAGGTCGTTTCCCAGGCGCTGGCCAAAGAGCCGGGTATTGAAGTGATCGCGACCGCCTCGGATCCCGTTTTTGCGATTGAAAAGCTGCGGGCGGCCTGGCCGGACGTGTTGATCGTCGATATCGAAATGCCGCGGATGGATGGCATTTCCTTCCTGCGCAAGATCATGACCGAGCGGCCTACGCCAGTCATCATTTGTTCTTCGCTGGCAGAAAGTGGTGCGCAGGCAACTTTCGATGCCATGTCGGCCGGTGCGGTCACCATCATTACCAAGCCCAAGGCTGGTTTGAAATCGTTTCTGGAAGACTCTTCCAACGACATCGTGCAGGCTGTGCGGGCAGCGGCGAAAGCCAATCTGCGCGCTTTGCCGCGGGGCGGGAGTTCTGCGGTCAACGCGCTGAATCGCCCGAAATTGACGGCTGACGTCATGTTGGCGCCGGGCGGGCCGACAGCGATGGCCAGAACGACCGATCAATTGATCGCGATCGGTACTTCGACCGGCGGTACGCAGGCGCTGGAGGCTGTGCTGACCCGTTTGCCGGCAACCTGCCTGGGTATCGTGATCGTCCAGCACATGCCGGAAAAATTCACTGCGATGTTTGCCGAGCGCCTGAACAGTATTTGCGATCTCGAGGTGCGCGAAGCGCGCAATGGCGACCGGGTCATTCCGGGGCGCGCCTTGATTGCACCGGGTGGCCGCCACATGTTGTTGAAACGCAGCGGTGCCCAATACCAGGTCGAGGTGGTCGATGGCCCGCTGGTCAATCGCCACAAACCTTCGGTCGATGTGCTCTTCCGTTCGGTGGCGAAGTTTGCCGGGGCCAACGCGCTTGGCATCATCATGACCGGTATGGGGGACGATGGCGCACGCGGCATGAAGGAAATGAAGGATGCCGGCGCTAAAACCATCGCGCAGGACGAAGCCAGTTGCGTGGTCTTCGGGATGCCCAAGGAAGCGATCAAGCTGGGTTGTGTGGATCAGACCATGCCGCTGGACAAGATCCCCGAGGCCATGATGGCTTATACGCGTTCTGCCGGTTGATTGCGGCACAGGCTTTTTGCCGGATAACTGGCTGGGCCGGATTGGCGAATTTGAATTGGCGGGGCGGTGAATCGGTGTGCCTGGTCAAATCGCCGCTAAAATCTCGCCTTTGAAAATCCGGCTCGTCCATGCAACTCGCCTTCTGCCTTTACAAGTACTTTCCCTTCGGTGGCCTGCAGCGCGATTTCATGCGCATTGCGCTGGCCTGTCAGGCGCGGGGCCACGCTGTTCGGGTGTACACCCTGTCCTGGGCGGGCGAAGTGCCGGCAGGTTTCGAGGTGGTTCTGGTGCCGGTCAAGGCGCTGACCAACGCCCGGCGCTATGAAAAATTCACGGCTTGGGTCGCGCGCGACATGCAGAGCCGGCCGGTCGACCGGGTGATCGGTTTCAACAAGATGCCGGGGCTGGATGTCTATTTCGCAGCCGATCCCTGCTACGAAGAAAAGGCGCAGACCCTGCGCAATCCGCTGTATCGCTGGTCGGGCCGTTACCGGCATTTCTCGGCTTACGAACGGGCGGTGTTCTCGGCGCAGGGCAAGACCGACATCCTGATGATTTCCCAGGTACAGCAGCCGTTTTTCGAAAAGCATTACGCAACGCCGGCCGAGCGCTTTCATCTGTTGCCGCCGGGTATTGCGCAGGATCGCCGGGCTCCGCCGAATGCAGCAGCGATTCGTGCCGAATTCCGCGCTGAATTCGCGCTGGCTGACGACGATTTGTTGCTGCTGCAAGTTGGCTCCGGTTTCAAGACCAAGGGACTCGACCGTTCCTTGCTGGCACTGGCGCATTTGCCGGATGAACTGCGCCGGCGTACCCGCCTGATTGCCATCGGCCAGGATGAGCCGACGCATTTCCAGCGCATGGCGCGCTCGCTTGGTTTGGCTGAGCAGGTCAGCATCCTGCAGGGGCGCAGCGACATTCCGCGTTTCCTGCTTGGCGCCGATCTGCTGGTGCACCCCGCCTACAACGAAAACACCGGCACCGTGCTGCTCGAGGCGCTGGTCGCCGGCTTGCCTGTACTGGCTTCAGCGGTTTGCGGCTACGCCCATTACATCGAAGAAGCCGAGGGCGGACGGGTGATCCCGGAACCTTTCGAGCAGCCGAAAATGGATCAAATGTTGCAAGAAATGCTGGTTGACCGCAAACAACGTCAGCTTTGGCAGGAAAACGCGCTGTGCTGGGCCGAAACCGCCGATATTTACAGCAATGCCGAGCGTGCCGCCGACATCATCCTGGGGGAGCGGCGGTGACTCGGCACGATCTGTTCATTGACGCACCGTTTGCCGACCTGTGGGCCGGGCAGGACCCGTTTGTTGCGGTCGACGCCTTGCCGGGGCAGGTTTTCCGCGAACTCGAAGGGCGTCGTACCTTGCGCACGGAAGTGCAGGGGCGCGGTTATTTCGTCAAGATTCATCGCGGTATCGGTTGGGGCGAGATCGTCAAGAATCTGTTTTCACTGCGCTTGCCGGTGCTGGGCGCGCGCAACGAATGGCAGGCGATCCAGCGGCTGAAGACGCTCGGGGTCGATACCATGCACGCAGTGGCCTACGGGCGGCGCGGCTGGAACCCGGCGGCAGAGCACTCCTTCATCGTGACCGAGGAACTGGCGCCAACGATCAGTCTGGAGGATTACTGTCGCGATTGGCCCAGCCAGCCGCCAGCCTTCGCCATGAAACAGGCGCTGATTCGCCGGGTGGCCGAGATGGCCGGGCGTATGCATCGCGGTGGCGTCAATCATCGTGATTTCTACATCTGCCATTTCCTGCTCCATCTCGATCCGGCGCCGCAGCCTTCGGCGCTGAAGTTGTCGGTGATCGATCTGCACCGGGCGCAATGCCGTGCGGCAACGCCCCGTCGCTGGCGCGACAAGGATCTGGCCTCACTGTATTTTTCGGCACTGGAAATCGGGCTGACCCAGCGGGATTTTCTGCGTTTCCTGCGGCTTTATTTCCAGCGTTCGCTGCGCGACATTTTCCAGGCCGAGCGTCCCCTGCTCGATCATCTGGCGGCAGAAAGCCGCCGTCTGCAGGCGCGCTATGTGCGGAAATTCGCCGATACGGAGGGCGCGTGAGCGACTGGTTTTTCAACCCCGAGTACGCCGGGAGCGCGGCGGCGCAGCGTTTTGCCTCGCTTGATGCGGTATTTGCCGCCGAGGGGGAATTGATCGCCAGCGATCCGCAATCCCGGGTCTTGCGCATGCAGGTCGGCGACCGCCGCTATTACGTCAAACGTTACCTGGAAGGCGGGCGCAGTCTGGCGCGCCGCTGGTTCGGCCTGCGCGACCTGTTCGGGCCGCAGCGCGTGCGCAAGGAATGGGAGAATCTGCTGGCTTTCCGTGCCTGGGGAATTCCCACGGCGACGCTGGTCGCCTACGGGCAGGAGCGCCGTTACGGACGTTTTGTTCGTGGCGCGCTGATTACCGAAGAAATTCCGCAGACGGTCGATATGGCCAACATGGCTTTGCAGGGCGACAGTCGCCTGCGCAACCGGCGCTGGGTTGCCCATGTCGCCCGGCAACTGGCGGTTTACGCCCGCACCATGCATCAGGCCGGGTTTGCCCACAACGATTTCAAATGGCGCAATGTCTTGGTCGAGGCGGGCGAATACCCGACGGTTTACCTGATCGATTGCCCGACCGGCAGCTATTGGTGGCAACCGTTTCTCGACTACCGGATCATCAAGGATCTGGCTTGTCTCGATAAAGTGGCCAAATACCAGCTGTCGCGCACGCAAAGACTGCGTTTTTACCTGGATTACGCGCAACAAACGCGGCTTACTGCGGTCGACAAGCGAAAAATCCGGAAAATCCTCCGCTTTTTCGCGGGGCGCGAATGATGTTGCCGTTGCTGAGTGCTGCGCAACTTGCCGAGGCTGGCTGGAATCCACCCGCCCCGTTCGCGCTGGCCTTGCCCGATGGCGGGCGGATCGAATTTTGTCGCGTCTTGCGCTGGCTGCCAGGGCAACGTGTATCCGGCGAAGCGCGCTGGGGCGGCAAAGCCGTGTTTGCCAAGCTGTTCATCGGCGAGCGTGCAGCGCGCCATGCGGCTCGCGAGCAACAAGGTATTCAGGCGCTGCAGACGCAGGGTTTGCCTACGCCGGCATGTCTGACGACCTTGAGCCTTCCGGGCCTGGGCCTGTTGCTGCTGAGTGAATTCCTGCCCGATGCGCAAACACTGGAATCGAGCCTGGCAGATGTCCAGTCGCTGCTCCCGGCATTTGCACTGCTCGGTCGTTTGCACGCTGCCGGTCTGGTGCATGACGATCTGCATCCGGGCAACTTCCTGCGTCAGGGTGATCGGCTGTGGCTGATCGACGGCGATGGCATTCGTCCGACGGCCGCTGCAGCGCAGCATCTGGCCAACCTGGCGCTGCTGCTGTCGCAATTGCCGCTGGCGCTCGAGGTGCATTGGGACAGCCTGCTGCAAGCTTATGGTTTGCCGGTGGCGTCAAATGTCTTGCCGCAGTTGGTGGATGATTGGCGGCAACGGCGCTTGCAGCGTTTTCTCGAAAAAACGGTCAGAAATTGCACGAAATTTGCGGTCGACCGCAATAAATCACGATTTTCTGTCGTTTTGCGCACTGCTCAGGAGGCGCTCGGCGGTTTGCTGGCCGATCCGGATGCTTTGCTGGCACAAGGCCGGTTTTTCAAGGATGGCGGTACTTGTTCGGTTGCTGCACTGGACGTCGGGGAAATTCCGACCGTCGTCAAACGCTACAACCTGAGAAACTGGCGCCATGCCTTGTCGCGCGCCTGGCGTCCGAGCCGGGCCTGGCATTCATGGCGCGAGGCGCACCGGTTGGCGTTTTACGGCATTGCCACGCCGACGCCGCTGCTCATGATCGAAGAGCGCTGCGGGCCCTTGCGCGGGCGTGCTTTCCTGGTGACCGGGTTTTGTCCGGGGCCTAGTCTGTTCGAGGTGCTTTCTGCCGAACAGGTGCCCGCAGCCGACCTGGCAACGGCGCTGACAAGACTGTTTGCCGACCTCTACCGGCTGCGCATTACGCACGGCGATCTGAAAGCACACAATCTGCTCTGGCACGATGGGCAGGTTGTGCTGATCGACCTGGATGGCACAACTCAGCATCGTTCGTCCGGCAGCTTCCGGCGCGCCTGGCGGCGTGACCGGATGCGCTTCCTGCGCAACTGGCCGGCCGGCTCGGTATTGCACGACTGGCTTGAAGCCAGGCTGCCGCCGGCCTAAGTCGGCGCAGATTCAGACCGGAGCGTTCGGGCTGCAGTTGGTGCAGCCCGAACGCTCCGTGGCGGTGCATCAAGCCTCAACAGTCAGGGTCGGGTGTTCGCTGAACTGCATGGCATGCAGGCGGGCGTATTGCCCATTGCGGGCCAGCAATTCGGCATGGCTTCCCCGTTCCACGATGCGCCCCTGGTCCATGACCAGGATCAGGTCGGCCCGTTCGATGGTCGACAGGCGGTGCGCGATGACGATGGTCGTCCGATTTGCCGTCGCACTTTCCAGTGCCGCCTGGATGTGCCGTTCGGATTCGGTATCCAGCGCCGAAGTCGCCTCGTCGAGAATCAGCAGCGGGGCATTTTTCAGGATGGCGCGGGCAATGGCCAGACGCTGGCGCTGGCCGCCGGAGAGCAGCACGCCGTTTTCACCAACCAGCGTTTCGTAAGCTTGCGGCAAGCGGTCAATGAATTCGCTGGCGTAAGCGGCGTGGGCCGCCTGTTCGACCTGTTCGCGCGGTAGCCCGGCCAGGTCGCCATAGGCGATATTGTTGGCGATGGTGTCGTTGAACAGCGAAACCTGCTGGGTGACCAGCGCGATATGCCGACGCAGGTTGCGTAGCGTGTACTGCTCGATCTCCATGCCATCGAGCAGAATCTGTCCGTCGGTGTGATGATAGAAACGCGGGATCAGGTTGGCCAGTGTCGATTTGCCACTGCCCGAACGGCCGACCAGCGCGACCATCTGCCCCGGTTCAGCGGTAAAGCAGATGTCGTTCAGTACCTTGTCCGCACAGCCCGGATAGGAGAAGTTGAGATTGCGCACTTCCAGTTTTCCGGTGACCTGAAGCCGTTCCTGCTGCCCGGCATTTTGCTCGGGTGTTTCATCGAGCTGGCTGAAAATGCTCTCGGCACCAGCCAGACCTTTCTGCACGGTGGCGCTGACTTCGGATAGTTGGCGGATCGGCTTGGGCAGCATGCCGGCAGCCGTGATGTACGACACGAGATCGCCGGCCGAGGCATCACCGCGCAGGAACAGCACGAGGAAAAGAATGACGGCCATGGTCGAGAAGGTGACGAACTGCAGCGCCGGGGTAAATGTTGCGCCAGTCTTCACCATGCGCAATTGCTTGGCCGTGTTGTCGTCGCTGGCATGCTTGAACCGGGCGGATTCGTAGTCTTCACCGCCAAAACTGCGGACCACGCGGTAGCCCTGGATGGTTTCCGATGCAATATGCGTCAGATCGCCCATGGCGGCCTGGATTTTCCGGCTCTGCTTGCGGAACCGTCGGCTGGCACTACGCACCATCAGATTGATCACGGGCAAGATGGCCAGCATCACCAGGGTCAGTTTCCAGTTCATCCAGAGCAGGTAGGAGAACAGGAAAACAACGGTCAACCCTTCACGAATGACCACCTTGATCGCATCCGTCGCGGCACCGGTCACCATGGTGACGTTGTAGGTGATGCGTGAAATCAGGTGGCCGGAGTTGTTCTGGTCGAAATAGGTATTGGGCAGGCGCAGCAGGCTGTCGAACAGGGTGCAGCGCAGGTTATGGATCAGCCCGAGGGAGACCTTTGCCAGGTAGTAATTGCCTAGAAACGAGCCGAAACCCTGCCAGGTAATGATGAGGATCAGCAGGATGGGCACGCCATACATCAATTGGATGCTGCCAATCAGCGGGAACTCATGCAGGTTCACTCCGGCAGGGGCGGTCAGTCCATCGACGAAATACTTCAGCACGACCGCCATCATCGGCTGCGACGAAGCAAAAATCATGTAGCCGACGAGGCTGATGGCAAACAGTCCGATGAACGGACGCAGATAGCCGAGCAGGCGAAAGTAGATTTTCAGTGAAGAAACGGGAGGAGAGCCAGCAGACTGCATTGAGTGCTTCTTTCTACTACGGAGGATCGTGCATGAATGGGGACGGAGTTTAACATGGCACTTTTTCCATGCCAGCGAGCCGCACAGGCAGTAAACTTGCGGACTTTTCCGGCAGCTTGTACTTGCCGACAGACTATTGCCAAGGTTTCGGGATGAATCAGGTCTCCAGGGTCAGAAAGCCCATCGTGCATTTCGCGCTATCGTTGCTGGGCTACGTGTTGCGGGGCGGTTTCTCGTGGCCGGGCGGGCACTTGCCACCGCACGGGCACGTGGTTTCGCGCACCATGGCCGGGGTTGGCGTGGCGGCCTCAGCCGACGCGGCGGCCGATGACTGGATGATTGCGTGTTTGCACAATGCCGGTATCCGGAACGTTCGGGTCGACTTTACTTATGGTGATGATCAGGGGCCGTGCGGGCGTCTGTTGGAACGTTTACTGGCCGCAGATTTTCAGGTGATGTTGCATCTGGTGCAGCCCTTCGAGTTCGCCCGGAAAATGGAATCCGGGGAAGCCGCGGATGGCTGGCAGGCTTTTGTGGCAGCGACCCTGGCGCGCTATGGTTCGCGGGTGCAAATGGTCGAGGTCGGTTCGACGATCAATCGCAAGCGTTGGGCCGGTTATTCGCTGCCCGGTTTCCTGAGCATGTGGGAAATTGCCTGGCGCGAGGTTCGCGCCCGTGGGCTGGTGCTGGCCGGGCCGAGTGTTACCGATTTCGAACCGCCATGGAGTGTGGGGATTCTTGCGCTGTTGCGGCGTCAGGGAATGTTGCCAGACATCCATACCGACAACCTGTTTTCCGAGCGTTGTACCGAACCCGAGCGTTTCGATCACAAGATATTCGGTCGCCGTCTGGCCTCGCTGGCCAAGGTCAACCTGATCAAGAAGGCCCGCCTGTTACAGCGTATCGGTCAGGATTTCGATCTTCCCCGCTTGTTTTCTCCGGCGGCCTTCTGGACCTTGCCGCGTATCGAGCGCATGTTGCCGGACAGCGAGGAAAAACAGGCCGATTACCTGACGCGTTACATGGTGCTTTGTGCCGCCTCCGGTGCGCTGGAGGGCGCCTGGTGGGGGCCGCTGGTCTGCCATCGCGAAGGCTTGGTCGATGATGCTGTGCCGGGTTATCCGGTGCTGGAGCGGATAACCCATTACGCCGCCGTGACCGGCAAGCTCGGGGATTTTCGCATTCGCCCCGCACTCCATGCCTTGAGCGCGTTCAATCGACTGATCCCGGGGGCGACCTATGAGGGGCGCTTGAACTGCGGGCAGGGGTTGGAGGTTCATGCATTCAGGTCGGCCGGGCAACTGGTTCATGTGGCGTGGACGATCAATGGCCGGGCAACTGCGCTGGCCGATGTGTATTCGGCTGATGACTGTCGGGCGGCGTCTTTCCTGTCGCGCGATGGGGAACCCCTGGATGGGCAGCCGACCTTGCTTTGTGAGGCGCCCGTTTTCATCATCTGGCCAGCCGACTGCGTGGTTCACATCAACCCGCAGGCATCGCTTGCAGCCGGTCTGGTCGTGCATCGCCATGCGCCCAAGCGTAAACATTTCTTTTTTCGCGATGAAAAATGGCAAGGTGTCGTCTCGGCCGAAAACCTTGCCGATGCTTCCTTGCTTTGGCGTGAAATTCATCCGGAACGCCTCGCACCGCAATCCAGAGAAGCCTTGCTACGGCATGCCAGAAATGCCATCTGGACGATCGTCGACCCGAGAAATGGCATCGATCGGCTGGTCGTCAAGCAGCCGGTCAAAATGCATATTCACAAGCGCTTCCTTGACCGTTTCAAACCATCGAAAGCCTTGCGCAGCTGGAGTGGTACAAGCGAACTGCTGCGCCGGGGCGTTAGTGCGGCGGCCCCGGTGGCGTATTTTGAACGTATCGGCGATGTCAGCCTATGCCAGAACTTCTATGTGTCGGAACACCTTGCCACCGAATTTTCGGCGCGTGATCTGGTCGCGGCGCTCAATGATGGCGGAACGGAGTTTCTTGGTGTGGGCAAGGCCGAGGCTTATCAGCAACTGGCCGGTTTCCTGCTGTTGATGCACGGCAAGGGGATCTGTTTCCGCGATCTTTCCGGCGGGAATATCCTGATCAAGCCCCCTGCAGCAGACGGGAAACTGTCATTTTCCCTGATCGATACCGGACGCCTGCGCGCTCTCAATCATCCTTTGCCACTCGCCGGCCGCTTGTCCGATCTGGTGCGGATCTGCAACAAGATGGACCCGCCTGGTCGGGCGCAGTTTCTTGAAATTTACCTGTCCGGGATCGGCCACAAATTAACTTGGTCCGACAGGATTCCATTTTGGGTTTACGACTGGAAAGTCGTCCTGAAACGCCGGATCGGACGCAAGGCGATCAAACGCTTGATGCGTTGACGCATTTCACGGCGTCAGAAATTCCGCAGTAATGGTTGGCTGGTTACGGATTTTCGGCCGAAAGGGTTTCTACTTGTCCAGCCCGGCAGGGAGCATGCGTTTGGCCAACCATATTGATCCGCCAAGCGACAAGTGATCGTCGTCTCTGTACAGTAATTGAGCATCCCGGCGTCCCCAGCAGTTCTTGGTGTCGCACATGATGGGTACCGGGTCGATCACTTCAATATTCGGAAATCGACTCAGGATCGTTTCAAGCACCGGCCGGTATTCATTGTTGCGATTTTCCGTCACTGTACGACGGATGCTGCATTCTGGACGAGGCAAGCGGTTTATGAGTGTGCTTGGATTCCAGGCAATGCATTCCCTGATGTTGAAGTTCAGTTCAGGAACCGCATGCATGAACACGACTTTTTTGCCGGCGGAGGTAAGTCGCTTCAGCGTCTCATCCAAGCCTCGGGAAAACACCGTTTGGCGGTCTGGCTGATCTTTGCCGGGAATGTCGGCCAGAAACAGCTTTCCATTTTCAGCATCGCTGACTTGCGTGTTCAGATCTCGTCCCGTGACATAGACCATCCACCGTCCACCAAGAAAAACTGTGTGAATTTCCGGGGTGTTGATGGCGAATTCAATTGCTCTTTCGGTAAATCGCTGGCAATTGGCCAGTTTGCCTTCAGTAAAGAAATCGACACCGTACAGCGGGCCGCACGAAGACTTTGCAAGTTGCATCAAGTTGATGTCGCGCTCTTTCAGCACTTCGCTCAATCCCCAGTAATAGTGGTTGGCGTGGCTGTCACCAATAATGATTGCGTCCGGCTTCCGGTTTGGCTGTGAAATCAGACAGTCCTCCCCATCCTCGGGGCTTATCAGGGGATTGCAAGTGTCGGACTTTCTGCGTTTGTCGCCCCATTGCAGCGCTGCAACTTCGGCATCGGAAAGGGCTCTTTTAAATCGAAAACTTAAACCGTCGCGAATGTATATGTTGGTGGCAGCGGTGGCAACCAGGAGGGTCGCGATCAATATCAGGATGATTGACCAAACTCCTCTGGACTGGCGCGATGGTTTTTCGATCATCCAGTAACTCATGGATGCCAGGAGCAGTGCAATGAACAGGGTGATCGCAATGGCCTGATTCGAGGCAGACTCTCCTTGCAGGGTGCGAAGGAATGACAGTAGCGGCCAATGCCACAGGTAGAGCGGAAAACTGATCAGTCCTGCGGCCACCATTGGGCGTGTAGCGAGCAGCTTTTGGTTGATCAGTGAGTTTTCCCCGGCGGCAATAATGAAAACGGCGCCCATGCTTGGGAGCAACGCCCACCATCCGGGGAAAAGAGAGTTCTTGTCGATCAAGGCAAGCGCAGTAAAAATCAGACCAAGGCCGGCGATACCAAGCGCGTTGGCCCGTTTTTTATCAAGGAGGGCCGGTTTGGTGTGTTGTTTTAGTGCCAGAGCAGCGCCCAAGATGATTTCCCAAGCACGTGTCGGCAACAGAAAATAACTGCTACTTGGGTCGGTGTGAATGGAAACGATATTGCTGATGAAAGATCCGGCTCCCAGGATGCCCAGTGCCAGCCAGAGATTTTTCCTTGTCTTCCAGACGGCAAAAACGACCGCTGGCCAGAGGATGTAAAACTGTTCTTCAACGCCGAGCGACCATAAATGGAGGAGTGCCTTGGTGTGGGCTGCGTTATCGAAATATCCCGACTCACTCCAGAAAATCATGTTGGCAACAAAGCCCAGTCCACCCAAGGCGTGTTTCGCCAACTGTTCGTATTCATCGGGGAGCAATATCCACCAGCCGGCAATCAGGCTGGCAAACAGCACGGCAAGCAGCGGCGGGAATATGCGCCGAACCCTTCGCCCATAAAAGTCGCTAAACGAAAATTCTCCCTGGCTTAACGATTTGAAAATGATCGATGAGATCAAGTAGCCAGAGATGACAAAAAAGATATCGACGCCAACAAACCCACCGGGAAAGGCCGAGGGATACGCATGAAATATGACCACCGCAGCAACGGCGATTGCACGCAGGCCGTCAATGTCCGGGCGATAGTTAAGATGCTGGGCTGTCGTCATTTTCTGTTGGCTTCTGGCCGAAATTTTGTTGTTTTTTTTAGCGCACCATCAATATCGATGCTGCGTCAATCCATGCAGTTTCGCCAGGTTCCGATTTGACCAGCATGCGGTCGACGTTCCTTTTGCGCAGATATTTGCTCAATGATTTTCGGTGAGCTTTCATGTCTGAAAGATCGATCAGGCCGAACTTGCCATCCGGCAGCTCGACGATATTGCCCAGATGCAGTGACCGGAAGTAAATACCTTCATCGAACAGGAATTGGGCAAAGCGGCATATTTTGCTGCGCATGTTTTCCAGGTCAGGGGGGCTTGGGTTCTCCCGGAATTTTTGCCGCAAGGTGATGCCGGGGACTGGTGCGTAATGCACGACATCGCGGCTGATTTCCGGAATCCGGTACAAGGCAATGACCTGCGGCGCGGGAATGCCCTTGCGCAACAGTATTTCCGCGTTATCGGCAAAGCGTTGTGCATATGGATAAAAAATATTGGACGAAATCAATCGCTTGCGGCGAAACAGCTTGAGGATGCTGTCATCGGCGAGGCGGAGGACTTTTTCCCCATGCCCATCGGCCTCGAGAATTTCCGGTGTGCCGCGCAAGGCTTGATATTGCGCCAGGC
This sequence comes from Azonexus sp., assembly GCF_030824335.1. Classification (GTDB taxonomy): domain Bacteria; phylum Pseudomonadota; class Gammaproteobacteria; order Burkholderiales; family Rhodocyclaceae; genus Azonexus. The sequence continues at coordinate 53,732 of NZ_JAVBXX010000018.1, read as the reverse complement.
TCATTGTTTGAAAGGTCATTGGGATGTCAGCTTGCGAATATGAAACAGTTCAGTGGAACGAACGGCTTTCCGGAAAAATTCACTGTCCCCTGTTTGGGGCCATGTCCGTCCGGCCAGCCAGTATTGCAGGTGGCGGCGCAGTCGTTTTTTCCAGGGCAGCGGGGTTTGCAGGTCGTGCTGCATGGCCAGTGCCATCGCCTTGTCGCGCTGAACTTCCGGCGGGATAGGGAAACTCCAGAATGTTGCGGTCGACGTGCTGTCAAAAGACGGGGGCAGGCCGATTCCTTCGCCGGCCGGACCCATCGGCCAGCGGTCATTGTCATGCAGGTGATTGGCATAGCAGAGCAGGGCCATCGGCCGGTGGCTGGATTGCTCAAGTGCGGCGTCGAGTGCTTGCGTTGCGGCTTGGTGATCGGGGTGTGGATCGATCCGGGGATGCGGGGTGACCACCACTTCCGGCTGAAATGTTTCGAGCAGCGTTACAAGATCGCTGACCAGGTTTTTCCATGTCGGCGCACCATCGAGATCGGAAGGCAAGGCTCGCTGATTCCACAGGCGTGCTTCGCGGGTATCCGAGTGCCCGGTCAGTTTTGACCCATGCGATTGTTCCGGATTGTCATGCATGGCTTTCAACTGCATGCAGTAATACCCGAGTTGTACGCAATTGGCTTGGGGGACATTGCCCCAGAGCGGGATCGCCATGCTGTCCCAGGTGCGCAAGCGACCTTTCAGGATGCCGGCCTGTGTCTTGTCGAGACCATGCCTTTCATAATCTTCGGCTTCGATCTCGCCTTGCGTCAGCGTGACGATCATGGCTTCGGGGGCTTGCCGATACAGGCCGAAGGCAGCAAGTTCTGCATCGTCGGCGTGCGGGGCAATGATCAGCACACGTTTTTCGGCATAAGGTGGATTGTTGAATGCGTGCAGCCGTGGATTCCCGATGATTCGGCAGTGCCGGGTTTCGAGCGGCAAGCCGGCGGACAGCGAATGTTCGCCACGGGGACTCAGACTGACAAAACGCCGGCCATCGACGCCGTGTTCAAAGTCGAAACGTTCGCCGCTGATTTTCAGGTAAGGGTCGATGAAGTGACTGAGCCAGCTACCCTTGACATGAAATTCGATGATCCAGGTGTCTGCGTCGCCAACCTCAGGTTCGTGGGCTAGCAGTTTGCCCTGGCATATCGCCAGCTCAGTTTCTCTGGCGGCGTCAAAATGGTAGTCGTAGTTACTCTTGGCGCGATAGAAAAGGTGGTCGGAAAACCAGGCTTCATGAGCCATCCAGGCGGCAAGCGGCAGCGCCAGGATCAGCCACCAGGAAACGAGGGCGCCCAGCATCAATGTGGCAAGCAGCAGGCAGCCGAGCAGTACGCGTTTTTTCCGCCGGTGTTGTTTGAGGAGTTGCTGTTTCTCTTGTTTCATCCTCAAGTCCTGAAGACGGGTACGGGATGGCACCAGCGGTTTTTATAATCGCGGTCAGCCCGGCCAAAGGAATAACGCAGCGGTTTGCCTGCCGAGCGGGCATGGGACCAGGCGGCCTGCGTATTCAGGTAGGAGAGGATGCTGCCTGGACTGAATTCCTGAAAATCGGGATCAACGCCGCCATTGATGTACTCGACACTGATCCATGCCGGTGATTCGACGCGGTAAAGCAGTTGAATGGCGATAGGCCGTGACTCATGCTTCAGCACCGAGCCAAACATGTGGGGGCGCATGATTTCCAGCGCTGCGGGAAGATGCGATTTGGCTGGTACCGGGAAACCCCAGCGGCGAAAGAAGAGATCGGCGTACATTTGGGCGATCTGTTCTGGTGAAAAATCCAGAATGTTGCAGACCGTTCCTCCCCGTTCTTCAAACAGGCGCAACTCCCGTCGCTGGTTATAAAGAAATTTTTTGCTGTAGTCCTCGGGGGGGCGGGCCAGGGCCAAGGATTCCTTTTGCTGCTTTAGGTTGCCGATGTTTTCCTGGTGCAACGCGGACACATAGCGCATTTCAAAATTCACCGGGATGGATAAGCCGGGCGAGATGGGTAGAATGATTTCGGCATTTCCCAGATCGAAAAAATCCCTTTTCTGGAAGCGCTTGAGGGCTTGTCGGGACAAGGCCAAATGCCGGTCCCATGTGGCGATGGCGCCGACGATTTCGCCATCCTGTCTATGGCCCAGGTAGCGCACCGGTAGCCCGGCGAGTTGCGATAGTCCTGCCACGACATCGGGGTGTGTTGCGACGCTGCCCCCGTGACAAAACCAGGTTGCTGCATATTCGCTGGATTCTATGGGCTGCCATCCGCGTTCGCGCCAGGCCTGGAAAAGTTGCAGGAAAGGAATCAAGAAAATTGTCTGCCTGAAGGATGGTTGTGGCGATGGATGATCAAGGCTGCTGGCAACAAGACCAGCAACCACAATTCGTCTGGATTGCCGATCAGCATGCTGCCATCAAAGTTCAGGCCGACGAGCGAAGCAAAGAGATACAGCCCCCAGGGATTGCGTTGCCGCCAGGCTTGGTAAAGGGCCAGGCACATCAGGGTGGCAAAGATCAGCAGGGAAACCAGCCCGGTGTACACGCCGAGTGCGAGAAAAATATTGTGGGGATGAAGAATGCCCCCGCCGCCAGTCAGGATATGCTGGCTCTGGTGGGCTAGCCCGCAGCCCCGCCATATCCCGCATTCATTCCATTCGCTGATCAGCGTGCTCCATATTTCAAAGCGCAGTGCATCGCCACGGGCGAGCAGCTGGCCAATTTGCGGGATGTCCCTGGTCAAAAACCACAAAATACCAATGCCGACAACGAACAGGGCAAATGTCAGGAGTCCGGCTTTTTTGTTGGCAACGGCTAGCAGGATGCTGCAGGCGGCGACTAAAACCACAAGTGCAGCCAGTCCTGAGCGACTTTGCAATGCGAAACCCATCAAGAAAATGGCGATCAGCAAGCCGATGCCAAGCTCGACAAAACGCCGTTGTGAAAACCAGGTAGGTAAAGCCAGCGCGAAACAACTGGTGATCCACATGCTGGTATAGATCGGCCCGGTCATACGGGCAGGGAGCCATAGCACCCTTTCGCCAAAAGCATAGTGACCAGTCAGCCAATAAAATACCGAGGAACTCAGTACGTATAGTGCGACCGACCAGAACAGGACGCGAGAAAACAAGGGGGAGTTGAAAAAGCGCGGGTCGACAAACTGGCTGATCACAACAAGAAACAGCGCTACGTACAAGACGTGCTTGAGAAACTGCAAATCACCTTCTAGGGCACCGACAAATACAAACCAGCCGAGGAGCAGCGACCAACCGAGCGTGCTGGGGGTGATGGAGAGCGTTCTGCCGCGCATGAAAACGATGAGCAGCAGCGCCGGCAAGGCAGTCAACAGGTAATAGACATTATTGACCATCTTGGCCGTTGGGAGGAGCAGGAAACTGACCATGAATAACAAAGTACTCACGGTAAAGTAGGTCTGAATCGACTTTCTGCCCGCATTGTCGAGAGAGAAGGTCAAATCATCGCTCCAAGAATGAACCCGGCGAGCAATGCCAGAGCGATGCGGATTTTCTCCATTTTTTTCCGGCGAGCCTTGGATTGGCGCTCCTCGGGAACGATCACATGTTCTCCGAAGCCGGTATGCAAGACGGCATCATTTTCGAGGATCAGTGCATAGCGATCATTCGCGGCATAAAGCCGGGAGAGGTCTTTTTCCCCGGTGTATTGCGCGTAGGGGGAAAACGTCAGGTAATCGGCTTTACGGCGCAAACCGGGGTTGAAGGAAAAGCCTTGCCAATCCGCTTTGTCCGATTCGAGTTTGTAGCAAGGTATGTGTTCAACGATGCGTCGCTCTCCCTGATGCACGTAAGGGCTGTGGATGGCCAGGTCGTGCGGGTGGCTGCGTAGCCATACCTGCAGGGCTTGCGGATCGTCTTCCAGCAGCTTTCGGGAGTCTTCGATAAAACCCGGGCGGTAAAATGCCCAGTCATCTTCGCAATGGAAAATCCATGGGGTTGCTACCTCGGCATAGGCCAAGTCGATGGATTTCAGTTGCCCCAGTCGCGGTTGATTGATGAAGAAGCGCGTCCAGGGTTTCCAGTGGGCGGGAATACAGGTTTCGACCGTCGCATCGCCCGAATCCTCGGTGATGAAAACGGCACGGATCGGTGCCGTATTGAATTTGTCCAGGCTGGCCAGCGTATCGCGCAGCAGATCGAAACGACCGCAGCTGGTGACCACAATCGAAATGTCGCTCTGTTCGGAAAAAATCATGGGGGGCACCTTTTGAAACCAGAGGTCGTGATGACCCAGGCATCTGCCTTGGGCAAGGCAGGATCGCTGGTCGAGTTTTTGTATGCTTCTGCACACCAGTCGTCCCGCTGTTTCCAGCCGATGAAATGAAAGTACGGGAAAGCGCGTTCCCCATCCTGGCTATTGGTCAGTTTCCCTTGGCGCCATTGCCAGTATTCCGGGAAGTTGAAACTTCCGTCATGCCAGGCCAGACGGCCGTAGGGCGTACTGTAGGCTTCGACGAATTCACTTTGCCGCCACAGCGGGTTGGTCAGCGAGAGCAGTTTCCTGAGCAGGCCGGGCCATTTTTTGAAACGGATGAACAAGCGACTGTAAGCCACTTCGTCAAAGCCGAAGTGTTGATTGCTCGAGAGCATTGCCTGCCATTGTGGGACATTCTTGAAGGCATTCAGGAGTTCCGGGGTGTTTCTGAGCAGACAGAGATGTCCTGAAACACGACGTTCATGCGTCGAAAGCAGTTTGTGACGAGCTAGTCGTTCTGGAGTGAAATAGGCGCGCAAGTCACCGTAAATCAGGTCAATGTCGCTAAAGCCCCAGAAGTCGTACGTTTCGATCTCTTTCGCATGGACCAGCCCGAGTGCGGGTTTCAGGTCGCACAGTTTATAGGGGCTTTCTGGCGAGAAGGGAATGCCGAGTTGTTGCGAGACGTTCTTGCAATAGTCGGTAAAGCTCATTTCGCTAAAACGGACATTGGCAGGGGCTTCTGGAGGAATGCCGCAGTCAGTGAAAAACAGCCAGTCGATATCGGGATTGTGGCGGCAGCTTTCGAGGAAAAATGGCATCCAGAAAGGCCATTTCCCAAAATAAGGAATCAAAAAGATGATGCTCGGCTGGGCCATCTCAAATGCCCCAACGATTGCGCAGTGTCGTCAACCACCCCGGGGCGGGATGGGGGCGAAGCGGTGGCGCCATGGCCTTGACGATTTCCTGGCCCAGTTGGTAAAAACTGTAGCTTGATTCAGCCAGCGCTCGTCCGCTTTGGGCGATTTGGTGTGCTGTCTCCGGGGCTTTGCGCAAAATATCGAGCTTGCTGCGCAGTTCGGCAATATCGCGATAGAGCACGATATTTTGCATGTCGATAAAGCCCAGTGCTTGATTCTCGGACTCACCCTGATTGAAGGCAAAAAGAACGCAGCCGCAGGCCATGGCTTCAAAGTTCTTGATCATGTACTCGCCCATGCCGACATCTGCACTGACAAAAAAGCGAATGCGATTCAATGTGTTCAGGTAGTCGTCCCCGGATTTCGTCCGCGTGACCAGCAGGTTTTCGACTTGGGAGAGTTCGTCCAGCAGGGCTTTGCGGCCACTGTAGGCGACGCTGTTGACGCTGCCGACGAAGGCCAGTTCGATATCGCGCGGTTGACCGAGGTCCCGCAGCAGGGTCTGGTCGTAGCCTTTGGGGACAAATACGGCATCGAAACCTTCATGGCGTAGTCGTTCGGTGACATCGAATCCCGAACTGATGATGCGTGCCCAGGGAAGTTGCCGATAATGCCCGGAGAAGCGGCCTGTGTATTTGCAGGTGATGTAGTTCTGATAGGCATCGTGTTCGAGAATGACCAGGTTGGGCACGCTGCGAATGAAACTGACTTGCCTGATTTCCTGTTTGAAGCGCAGGAAAAACAGAATCCGGTCGTATGCACTGGTATCGACGTGCTTGGCAAAGTAGCGCCGCAGATTGGCCTGTTCGTCGCGATCCAGCCAGCGAATGTCGCACTCCGAGTGTTGCTGAATGCTGTTGTAGAGTCGATCCAGAATGACCCGCTGTTCTTTTTGTACCAGAAACAGGACTTTCATTTGGCTATTCGCTCGCTGGGAGAAAGAAGTCGGCACCGGGTTTTGGTCAGTTCGATGCATGGATATTGTGCCGTTTCGATCCCGGGGTGTTTGCTGAGGTATTCGAGAAAAAGCGTCGGTGATTCAAGCGGGGCGGATTGCAGAAATTCGATTGGCAGGGTCCACCATTCACTTTTGAGTAATTTGTCGATGATTTCGGCCGAGTGTCGATAGCGAATGATACGGGCGGGCATCCCGACGACCACGGCATAGGGCGGGACATCGCGGGTTACGACGGCGCGGGCGCCAATGACCGCGCCGCTGCCAATCCGTACACCTTCCATCACGATGGCTTCGCGGCCAATCCAGACATCGTTGCCGATTTCGGTTGCCGAGGCGACGTGCTGGTAATGACGTTCCGGCCGTTCGTGCTGAAAAGGATGCGTACTCACCCAGTCCAGCGGATGGCCGCTGCGTTCCTGCCCGAGAATCACGTCGTTGCCGATTGAACAGAAACGGCCAATCGACGCAATATTCGACAAGTCGCACCCGCTGCGCAGATAGGTTCGGGTGCCGATACATAGCGTTTGTATGGCAAGTGTCGCATTGCTGATGGAAACCCCTGGCTCCAGCCACATTTTTCCCGCGCGCAGGCGTGATACGGCAAACCCTAGCTTGATGCCGTGTATTTTCAGTTGGTGTTTACGTTGAAAACTGGCGAAAGGTGACCACATGGCGCAGATCAGCGAAATTTGCGAATCAATTCAGCCAGTACCTCATGGCTGGGCGGTGTGCACAGTGTGTCTTTGATCTCGCGGATGGCGGATTCTTCCAGCTCCCACCATTTCAGTTGCAGTAACAGATCGATGATGCCCTGCTCGAAACGGGGTTTGATCCTGTCTGCCGGGCAACCCAGTGCGATATGGTAAGGGGGAACGTCCTTGACGATCATTGCATTGGCGCCAATGACCGCACCATCGCCAATCGTCACGCCCGACATGATGGTGGCCCCTGAGCCTATCCAGACATCGTGGCCGATCCTGACGTCGCCACGGGTTGCCGGATTGCCGGCAACCTTGTCGGCGCCGAAGGCTTCCGGGAAGACATGGCCGAAAGGAAAGGTGCTCATCCAGTCGGTCCGGTGATTGCCACCAAGAAATATCTGTATTGCATCGGCAATCGAGCAAAAGCTGCCGATGCTCAGGGCGGCACCTTCCTTCCACTGACGGATTTTCAGTTGCTCATGACCATAGGTGTAGCGCCCAATTTCAATGGGGCTGTTGCCTCGGCGATAGACCAGCGGTTTCGACGGGTCTGCCGGCGAGCGTCGCCGATGCTTTCTTAAAAAACGTTTTAACCAGCTCATGAGTCTTTTTTTGCCTTGAAGGGCAGCAAGCACAGTTTGAGGTAGAACGAAATCAGCTTGCGGGCGTAGCGCAAGCCATGCAGACCATTCCATTTCCGGTCAAAGTCGAGTTTTGCTTTCTTGGTCAACAAGCGTTGCCGTACGCGACTCTGGGTCTTCAGTGTTTTGCTCTCTACGTGATCGACGATGGATGAAGTGACCAACGCATGGGGCAAGGCATGTTTTTCCAGCGTTTTTGCGTAGTCATTATCGGCAAACCAGAAGCGAAATTGCTCATCCAGCGGTCCTGTGATTTCCAGCATGCTGCGCTTGAAGCATAAACACCAGCCGGCGATTTCGCGGCGAATGCCATAGCCGTAGTGCAAACCGGAAGCGGGCAAGAGGCCAACCGTCGGATGGTGGATTGAACAGAGCGGGCTGGCACTCTGCAATTTTTCGTCTTGAGCAAAGGCATCCAGGAGTTCTTTCGCCCAGTCGGGGTGAAAGATCAGATCGTTGTTGCACAGACAGATGTACGGGGCATGTGTCATCTTGATGCCCAGATTCATGTAGGTGTGGTAACCAAACGGAATGCCCGGATAAATGGTTTGAACATTGGCCCCTTCGTATGGCGGGGCATCCGGGCAGGATTCGATAACGACAATATTCAAGACAATATCTGGATGCTGCGTTTCCGATGCCCGCAAGCTGACCAGGCAATTCTCGGTGACCTGGCGCAACGCTGGGTTACTGGCCAGGCTCAGAATGATGAGGTCAATCGTGGTGGACTGCTGGGGTGTGTTCGACATGGATGATGGCTTGAATTCCGGGACTTTTGCTCAGACGGCTTGCGCCAGATTTGGCAGTCTGGCGGCAGCAAGGCGCAGCCAGAAAGAGCTTGCTGCCGCCTGGTCGCTGAACAGCGTCTGCAAGCGCTCGCCGGCGTCGTGCAACTTGGTTTGGCGGGTGTTCGCTGTGGTGGTCAACGCTTCAGCCAGTTGCTCGGCGTTGCCGAGAGTAAATAGCTGTCCCAATCCCTCGACGATTTCGCGGGCGCCGCCGCAGTTTGTTGAAACCAGCGGAACGTTTGCCGCCATGGCTTCCAGCAAGACCATGCCGAACGGTTCGTGATCCGAACTCAAGGCAAAGATGTCGAAAGCCCGGAAATAGCGCCTGGCATGAGCCACCTGACCGAGGAAATCTACGTGTTCCGTGATCCCGAGTTGGTGGGCGAGCGCTTTCAGTTCGGACTCAAGCTCACCCTCGCCCACGATGACCAGCCTGGCGTTGGCCGGGAGTCGGGGCAAGGCTTGGGCAAAGCCACGAATCAAGGTGGCCTGATCCTTGTCCGGGTGCAGGCGTCCGACGTTACCCACGACGAAAGCATCCAGTGCCAGCCCCAGCGTGGCACGTGCGGCTTCTCTGGATATTTGTTCGCCTTGTACGGCGGCGATGTCGATTCGGTTGTAGAGCGTTGCAATGCGCTCGGCCGGCCAGTTTGGCAGGCAGCGGCGAAGGTCGTCCCGCACGGCATCGGAGACGCCAAGCAGCATCAATCTTTGGCGGAAGGCATGGGCAAACCAGCGTCGTGGTGCGCGGTCGTAGTCGCCGAACGCGTGGTGTACGCCAATGACCGGCAGTTTGCCGGCCAGGCAGGCGATATAGATGGGCTTGAAACGGTGGGCGATGATCAGTGAAAAATCGCGGGATTGCAGGATTTTGCGCAGCGCCTGGATGGCTTGCCATTTCAGCCCGCTGACCTGGCGACTTTTGAAACCGAGGAAAATCACGTCATCCGAGGCTGATCCGGCGCGGGCTTCCGGGGTGTCTTCTCCCGTCAGATAAACTGTCAGCACCTTGTACGGGCGGTCTTTGAACAGTGCGGCGTATTGACGCGCAACGTCCAGAAAAGGCCCGTAATGGCAGTGGCAGAATTGCAGAATCCAGCGTTTTTCCACGGTCTACCCTGCTGAAACCGCATTTTTGCAGACCAGAATGTCCTGCATTACCAGGTATTCAAGATCCGAGCCGAAGAACATGTTCAGCGCATCGGTCGGCGAGCAGATCATCGGTTCGCCGCGGCGGTTCAGCGAGGTGTTGAGCACGACGCCATTGCCAGTGAGTTTTTCCATTTCCTTCATCAGGTCGTAGTAACGCGGGTTGTATTCGCGCTTGAGCACCTGGGCGCGTGAGGTGCCGTCTTCATGGACGACTTCTGGCACGCGGGTTTTCCATTCTTCGGCCACTTCGAAGGTGAAGGTCATGAACGGGGCTGGGTGATCCTTGCCGAGCATTTGCGGGCCGACGGTGTCGAGCATGCTCGGGCAGAAAGGGCGCCAGCGCTCACGGAACTTGATCTGCTCGTTAATCCGGTCGGCGACGCCGGGGGCGCTCGGGCAGCCGACGATGGAGCGGCCACCCAAGGCGCGCGGGCCGAATTCCATCCGGCCCTGGAACCAGGCAACCGGATTCCCATCGGCGAGAATTTGCGCGATGCGTTCGGGGACGGCGCTATCCCCATTGGCGATGACTTCGTATTTCGGCTTGGCCGGATGGCGGGCACAGGCAGCGATGACGTCCTCGTTGCTGTATTGCGGGCCGAGGTAGACGTGTTCCATCTTCTCGACCGGCACGCCGCGCTCGACCGAGACGTAGGCGGCGGCACCGATGGCGGTGCCGGCGTCGCCGGAGGCCGGCTGGACGAACAGTTCCTTCAATTCCGGGCGGGCGATGATCTTCTGGTTCAGCTTGACGTTCAACGCACCGCCGCCGGCGAAGGCCAGCTTGCCGGTTTCCTTGAGGATGTCGCCGAGGTAGTAATCCATCATTTGCAGTGCCAGATCCTCGAACAGCTTCTGCATGCTCGCCGCGTAGTGGATGTACGGGTCATCGGCGATATCGCCGTGGCGCATCGGGCCCAGCCATTCGATCAGCTTGGGCGAGAAGTAGTAACCCTTGCCCTTTTCCTTGTAACGGCGGAAACCGATTACGTTGGCGTAGTCGGTATTGACGATCAGTTCGCCATTCTCGAATTTCGCCAGACGCGAGAAGTCGTATTTCGTCGGGTCGCCGTAGGGCGCCATGCCCATCACCTTGTATTCGCCGTCGAGCATCTCGAAGCCGAGGTATTCGGTGATCGCGCCGTACAGGCCGCCGAGCGAATCCGGATCGTAGAACTCCTTGATCTTGTGGATCTTGCCGTTCTCGCCATAGCCGAAGAAGGTGGTGGCGTATTCGCCCTTGCCGTCGATGCCGAGGATCGCCGTTTTTTCCGTGAAGCCGGAGCAGTGGTAGGCGCTGGAGGCGTGCGTCAGGTGGTGTTCGACCGGAATGATCTCGGTCTTGGTGAGGTCGAAACCGAGCTGCTGCAGACACCACTCGATGCGTTTTTTGTAGCGCTTGAAGCGGCGGTTGCCATCGAGCAGGGCGTCGAGGGCGCGATCCGGTGCATACCAGTAGCGCTTGGCATATTGCCAGCGGGCCTTGTCGGCCAGACTGATCGGGGCGAAGGGAATGGCGACGGCAGTGACATCCTTCGGCTTGATGCCGGCGAAGTCCAGGCAGAAACGCGCCGATTCATAAGGCATGCGGTTTTTCGCATGCTTGTCGCGGACGAAGCGTTCTTCTTCCGCCGCGGCAACGAGTTTGCCATCGATGTAGAGGGCGGCTGACGGGTCATGGGTCAGTGCGCCGGAAAGTCCAAGTATGGTCAGAGCCAAAGTGATTATCTCTTGTGTGGAAGCCTGGCTGAGGGCAGGCGACGTTCAGCCGAATTCGGGAGTATACCTGCTCGGGATTTCTTAGGTGCCGGACGTGGCTGCATGGGCCTTGAGAAGATCGTCCCAGGCTTCCTGGTTCCAGAGCTTCTGGTGGCGATAAAGCTGATCAAGATCGTGTCCGGCAGCCCGCCAGGGCAGGTAGGCCCGGTGCAGCTTTTCCAGATCGATCAAGGCAATTTCAGGCGTCTCGTCCTGCCAGCGAAACATGATGTGCTGGGGGTAGAGGCAACTGTGTTGCAAATATTTTCGGTGCATTTTCCCGAGTGTTTTGCCGGTAGCGCTGGCGAGGGATTTTTTTCTCTCGGCTGAAAAATCTGCCGCTTCGGAGATTGCCCGGAAACCGGTCAGTTCGCGGGTGACCAGGATGCCGGCAAACCCGTCCGGGGTTTTTCTCCAGCCATGAAAAACCGGTTCAGGAACCTTGATGCCCAAGGATGCCAGCAGGAGAAGGTTGGCGTATTCCCGGCTGGTGGTTGGCATGCCAAACGGATGTTGCAAGCTGCGGTAGAGGTGGTTGTTCTGTCTTTTGATATAGAACAGCGCATCAGCAAAACGCGAGGTAATCATGCCGCTCCAGCCTGAGCGCCTCTGGTTGGGTTCCTCTACCCATGTGCCGGGCGCATTCCACCATCCGTCAAAGTCATTCGGAATGCTGGAAATTGGTGTGCTGATCGGCTCAAGCATGGTCGGGTCCCTGGTGTAGTCAGTAGAGCTTGCTCTGGCCGGGTGGCCGGGTCTTGAAGCGGCGGTGCACCCAATAATACTGGCTGGGCATCTTGCGTATTTCGGCTTCGATCCAGGCATTCATCCGGGCGGCATCCGCGACCGGGTCGCTGCCGGGAAACGCTTCCCAGGCCTCACCAATCGAAACCGCATAACCTTCGCTACCTGGCAGCATGCGGGTGATGCATGGCAGGACCAACGCGTCAGCCGCCTTGGCCAGGCGGGGCAGGCCGGTAATCGTGGCAGTCTGGATGCCGAAGAACGGGACAAACACGGCATCGCGCCGTCTCGGGTTGAGATCGGGCAGGTAATAGAAAGGGCGCCCCGACTTCATCGCCTTGATGGTTGCCCGTACGCCATCCTGGCGCGACAGCAGTAATTGATTGCCGAAGCGGCTACGTCCCTTGAACAGGACGCGATTGAATATCGGGTTGGTTTGCTCGGAATAAATGCTGACGATGTCGAAGCGCATGGTGATCGCGCTGCCGCCGGCATCGAGCCCGAGAAAATGCGGTGCCAGCAGGATTACCGGGCGATCGGCGGCAAGTGCTGCGGTGATTCGCTCTTCACCGGAAATCTTGACGATGCGCTGGATCCGTTGCGGGCTGGACCACCAGAATATGCTGCGCTCGATCAGGCTACGGCCGAGCAGGGAAAAATGGGTTTTTGCCAGAATTTTGCGGTCGACCGCAGAAATCTCGGGAAAACACAGGCCGAGATTGATGTCGACGACTTTTCGTCGCTGCCGGGCTAGCAGGTAAAGCAGGGCGCCCAAGCCTCGGCCGATGGTGGCCAGCAGCGGCAGTGGGAGAAAGTGCAGCAGCCAGAGCAGTGCGACAGCCAGCAGGCCGAGTGGTCGGGTCAGCATCTCAGGCGGTTCTGCAAGTGGTATTCACGCCGCACGGTGCAACACCGTGCGGCAGTGGAAGTCAGGCGGTAGCGGCTTTTTTGAGCAAGTTGTACACCTCGTCCTTGAGTGCCAGCTTTTCTTTTTTCAGACGCTCGATCTCGTCGTGCGTGCCTGGTTCAATGTGCGCTTCGATATTCTTGATCTTCTGATCCAGTTCGTTGTGCTTGTCGAAAACGGTCACGAAATGGCGGTCGCTTGTTTTGAGTTGGGTAATCAGATCACGGTATTCAGGGAACATGGTGAGTCTCCATCAGGTTAATGCACCTGCATTCCCGGCTGTTTCGGGCTGGCGCATGGATTGAATTGGTGAGGCCGCACGGGTTTTGGCCGTGGTCTAAAGGATTGCCGGAGCGAAAAAAGCGTGTGTGCGCGTTCAAAACTCCAACACTTCTGTAGTGTTTTTATTGATAGCCGGTAACCCGTGATTATATACCGAAGCCAAAATCCGGGCCCGCGAGCTTTGCTTTCTGGCTATTGCTGCGGCGAATTCAGGTTTTTCTCGGCAGCAAGACGGATGTTCATGCGTATTCCAGACCCGTGCTTTGCAGCCCGATCAGTCCAATCTGTTGCTGATTCAGATCCAGCATGGCGGCACTGGCGAGAAACTCAGCCTGGCTCAGCGAGCCGCCGCTTCCCTGCATATTTGCAGCCAGGGCGTTGGCGATTTCGTTGCTGGCTTCTGCGCCAATGATGTTTTTGTACAGCAGCTTTGCCAGATCGGCATTGCTTCTGGAGCCCGCCAGTGACTCGGTCAGCCCAAGGTCAATCGCCATCTGACTGACATCGATCAGGCTTTTGCCTTGATCGAACAGGGAAAGAATCGTGCCGACCGCAGTGGGTGCATTCAAAAAATTGTCGGCGATTGAACCGATGAACAATGCGGCTTTTCCAGCGTTTTCTGCGGGTGCGAGGTCGAACGCCATTTTTTTGTCGGTAAATGCCAGCCGGTGAATGTCAGGCAAGACTTCTCCGCTGTGCAGGCCATCGATCCTGGTCACCGTCAGCCCCGTGTCTTTTGCCTTGATCCCGTAGCTGAGGCGGCTTCCTGTGTAGGTCGCTATCGTGACGCCGTATTCGTTGATCGTTGTTGTGTGCGTGGTCGGTAGCAAGGCGTCGGCCAGCGTGTAACGATCAGCGCTGAAAATCGTGACCAGGGTCGGGTAAGGAAAGTTCTGGTAGATCGTTCCGTTGATTCTTGCCGTTATGGTTTGCGTGTCGGAAATGCTGTCGACCACGTCCATGCCATCGACTACCGTGCCGAACACGGCGTAGCCGGGGCTGCTGGCGCTTTGATAATTCAGGAAGGGATTGTCTACGGTGTTGATGAAAAACTGGGATGTCGCAGAGTTGGCCGTATTGGTTCTGGCCATTGCAACGGTGCCCCGGTCATTTTCCAGTCCGGTGTTGGACTCCAGCAAAATGGGCGCGTAGGTCGTCTTTTGTTGAAAAGACTGAGTCAGGCCACCACCCTGGATCATGAATTGATCAATGACCCGATGGAAAAGCGTTCCGTCGTAAAAGTTGCTGTCGACGTATTGCAGGAAATTGGCCACAGTCGTCGGCGCCTGATCGGGGTAGAGCTCGATCGTGACAGGCCCGAAGTTGGTATTGATCAGGACTAGGTTCTGGCTATTAGACATGGACGTTCAACTGTTGAATAAGTCAGACAAAAGCCACCCCGGAGGATGGCTTTTATATTGGTGGGCCCGCACGGACTTGAACCGTGGACCAAAGGATTATGAGTCCTCTGCTCTAACCAACTGAGCTACGGGCCCGGAAAGCTTAGTTGCCGGTCGGGTCGAGGAAGCTGCGCAGCTTGTCCGAGCGGCTCGGGTGACGCAGCTTGCGCAGGGCCTTGGCTTCGATCTGGCGGATGCGTTCGCGGGTGACGTCGAACTGTTTGCCGACTTCTTCCAGCGTATGGTCAGTGTTCATTTCAATACCGAAACGCATGCGCAGGACCTTGGCTTCCCTCGTGGTCAGGCTATCCAGAATGTCCTTGGTCACGCCGCGCAGGCTGGAGAACATTGCTGCATCGGCTGGGGCAAGGGTGCCGGAGTCTTCGATAAAGTCGCCGAGGTGGGAGTCGTCGTCGTCGCCGATCGGGGTTTCCATGGAGATGGGCTCCTTGGAAATCTTCATGATCTTGCGGATCTTGTCTTCCGGCATGTCCATCTTCTTGGCCAGGGTCGCCGGATCGGGTTCTGCCCCGGTTTCCTGCAGAATCTGGCGGCTGATCCGGTTCATCTTGTTGATTGTCTCGATCATGTGCACCGGGATACGGATGGTCCGCGCCTGGTCAGCGATGGAGCGGGTGATGGCTTGGCGGATCCACCACGTGGCGTAGGTCGAGAACTTGTAGCCGCGACGGTATTCGAACTTGTCCACCGCCTTCATCAGACCGATGTTGCCTTCCTGGATCAGGTCAAGGAACTGCAGGCCGCGGTTGGTGTATTTCTTGGCAATCGAGATAACCAGACGCAGGTTGGCTTCGGTCATTTCGCGTTTGGCGCGGCGGGCCTTGGCTTCGCCGGTGGACATCTGCTTGTTGATTTCCTTGAGTTCCTTCAAGGGAATGCCGATGCGTTCCTGCAGGGCGAGCAGCTTGCGCTGTTCTTCCTGGATGTCCGGTGCGCAGCGCGTCAGGATGGCGACGTAGGTCTTCGGCGCAGCGGCGATTTCCGCATCGACCCAGTCGATATTGATTTCGTTGCCCGGGAACGACTGAATAAAGTGCGGACGCGGCATACGCACGCGGTCAACGCAGATTTGCTGGATTTTTCGTTCACAGCCGCGGACTTCCTCAACCATGCTGCGGACGCTGTCGCACAGGCGTTCGATGCTGCGCGACGTGAAACGGATGTTCATCAGTTCGTCGGACAGTTGCTGCTGCAACTTGAGGTAGGCCTTGTCCTGCGAGCCCTTGCTGCCCAGCATTTTTTGCATCTTGGCGTGAATTGCCCGGATGGCCTGGAAGCGTTCGATGCCTTCGGTCTTCAGTTGTAGCAAGGAAGCGGCTGCGGCACCGCCACCTTCGTCGGCATCTTCTTCGTCCTCTTCGTCCTCTTCGTCTTCGTCGCCTGAACTGGCTACTTCCGGTGCCGGTTCCTGCTCGACGGCATTCGGATCGATCAGGCCGTCGATCAGTTCATCGATGCGCATTTCATCGGCTTCAACCTTGGCGGCGACTTCGAGAATGTCAGTGATCGTGGTCGGGCAGGCCGAAATGGCCTGGATCATGTGTTTCAGGCCTTCTTCGATACGCTTGGCGATTTCGATTTCGCCTTCGCGGGTCAGCAACTCGACCGAACCCATTTCACGCATGTACATGCGCACCGGGTCGGTGGTGCGACCAAATTCGGAGTCGACCGTGGACAGGGCCTGTTCGGCTTGCGCTTCGACTTCTTCATCGTCGGTGGCGGCAGCGGCGGTGTCCGACATCAGCAGGTCTTCGGCAGCCGGGGCTTCGTCGAAGACCTGGATACTCATTTCGCTGAAGGTGGAGATGATCGCTTCGATACTCTCCGCATCGACCACGTCATCGGGCAGGTGGTCGTTGATTTCAGCGTAGGTCAGGTAACCGCGTTCCTTGCCCAGCTTGATCAGCGCCTTCAGGCGCATCTTGCGCGCTTCGGCGTCGAGCGGTTGCGGGGTTTCTGCCATCGCGCCTTCGAGCAGCGCCTTTTCGGCAGCCTTTTCCTTGGCTTTGCTGATGCGAGCCTTGGGTGCTTCCTTAGCGATGTCTTTTGCCTTAGCCATGAACACGATCCATGTAATTGGAGAAAACCATAAATTTTACCACAGCTTAGCTACGATTTCCCCGGCTGGAGAGTAGCTGGATGTAGGCCTGTTTTTCAGCGGCCGACAGGCCGGCTACGCCGAATTGTTGTGCTTTTGCCTGCAGGTCGGCAAATACGCGCATCTGCCCACTATCGCGCAGCTTTCCTACCGTTGCGTGAAATTCGGCATCGGCTTCACCTTCGTCAAACGGCAGGCTGAGAAGTTCCGATGCGGCAGATTCGATCATTTGTTCTTCCGGCAGCCCGCGTAACTGTTCGCGCAAGGCGGCGTAGTTCTGAATCCCAGAGCCGGCCCGGACCAGTTGCTGCAAACGCAGCAGGGCTGGCCGCTCCGGGGTGTCCGGCAAAAGTTCGCCGGGAAGTTCGGCAGCAAGTACGGGTTTGTGCAGCACGATGCGCAGCAGGTTTTTGGTCAGCGACGGTGCGCTGCGTTTGGCGCGGACCGGGGCGGCGGGTGCGTAGGATTTCAGTTCGCACAGGCGTTCGACTTCGGTTTGAACGAAACCGCTGGCTTCGGCCAGGCGTTTGACCAGTTGCAGGCGTAGCAATGGCGTCGGCAGCTTGAGCAGCAGGGGTTTGGCTTCGTAGATCAGCTTGGCCTTGCCTTCGGAGCTGGTCAGGTCGCAGCGCTGGGCCAGTTCGCGCAGCAGGAAATCCGATAGCGGCATGGCCTGGATGACCTGGCGGTCGAATTCCGCTTTGCCGAATTCGCGGATGAAGCTGTCCGGGTCGTGCTCGGCGGGCAGGAAGATGAAACCGATCTGCTTGTTGTCGACCAGCGCTTCCAGTGCGTTTTCCAGCGCGCGCCAGGCGGCTTTTCGGCCGGCATTGTCGCCGTCGAAGCAGAAGACGATGCGGTCGACCTGGCGCAGCAGTTTTTGCACATGCGTTGCGGTGGTGGCCGTGCCGAGCGTAGCGACGGCGTTGCCGACGCCATTCTGCGCCAGCGCGATGACGTCCATGTAGCCTTCGGTGACGATGACTGTATTGGTCTCGCGCAGGCTCTGGCGAGCCTGGGGCAGGCCGAAGAGTTCGCGGCCTTTTTCGAAGAGCGGGGTTTCCGGTGAGTTCAGGTACTTTGGCTCGCCCTGGTCGATGACGCGCCCGCCGAAGGCGATGATGTCGCCTTTCGGGTTGATGATCGGGATCATCAGGCGATCGCGGAAACGGTCGTAGCGCCGGCCGGCTTCGTTCTCGATGACCAGGCCGGCTACCTTCAATTCTTCGGCGTTGTAATCCGGGAAAATTTCCTGCAGGTTCTGCCATCCATCGGGTGCGTAGCCCATGCCGTAGCGGGCGGCGATTTCTCCGGTCAACCCGCGTTTCTTGCAATATTCGATGGCTTTCGGCGAGCGCTTGAGCTGGTCCTTGTAGTACTGGGTGGCCTGCGCCATGATTTCGATCAGCGCTCGGGTTTGTCCGGGTTTTTCGTCGGCAAAGGAACGGCCTTCGCTTTCCGGTACCTGCATGCCGGCACGGCTGGCCAGGTCCTTGATGGCGTCGACAAAGCCGATGCCCTGGTATTCCATGACGAAGCCGATGGCCGTGCCGTGGGCGCCGCAGCCGAAGCAGTGGTAGAACTGCTTGGTCGGGCTGACCGTGAAGGACGGGGATTTTTCGTTATGGAAGGGGCAGCAGGCAGCGTAGTTGGCGCCTGCTTTTTTCAGCGGCACGTAGCTGTCCACCAGGTCGACGATGTCGACCCGGGCCAGCAGATCCTGGATGAAACTCTCCGGGATCATGGATTTTTCGTTGCGCTGCGCTGCAGACGACGGCGTGTCCCGCAGGGGCTTCCGATACTCGTCTTCGCGTTGCGCAAGGTTTGCATGGTGTTAGCCGGCAAGTGCCGCCTTGACCAGTTTGGAGACTTCCGCCATGTCGGCTTTGCCGGCCAGTTGCGGCTTCAGTACGGCCATCAGCTTGCCCATGTCGGCCGGGCCTTTGGCGCCGGTTTCGGCAACGGCAGCGGCGACGGCAGCAGCGGTTTCCTCGGCGCTCATTTTTTCCGGCAGGTAGGTGGCGAGAATGGCGATTTCCGCCTTTTCCACATCGGCCAGGTCTTGACGGTTGGCGGCTTCGTATTGGGTTACGCTGTCCTTGCGCTGCTTGACCAGCTTTTCGATGACTGCAGCGACGGCCGCATCGTCGAGTTCGACGCGCTCGTCGACTTCCTTTTGTTTGATGGCGGCGAGCAGCAGGCGAATGGCGGCCAGGCGGGCGGCTTCCTTGGCCTTCATGGCCGTTTTCATGTCTTCGGTAATGCGGGCTTTGAGGCTCATTTTGCTGACTTGCTCAGGAAAGGTGGGGGAAAAGCAGGAAGGAAAAAGCCGCCAGCTTTTGAGGGCGGGCGGCTCATTTTTTTGCTGCAAAGCTGTACTGGATCAGTACATCTTCGGCGGCAGGGTCAGGCTACGGAGGCGCTTGTTCTGGCGTTTGACGGCAGCAGCGGCCTTGCGTTTGCGTTCGGCGGTGGGCTTTTCGTAAAACTCACGGGCACGCAGTTCGGTCAGAAGACCCGTCTTTTCGACAGTGCGCTTGAAGCGACGAATGGCCACTTCGAACGGCTCGTTTTCCTTGACACGAATGTTCGGCATATAAATCACCCCCTCCCGTTAGGCGCCTGTCAGGTCAAGTAAACGACAGTGCGCGCAAAATTTGTGTCCGCACAGTTGCGGAAAGCCGATGATTATATTGCAAGGGAAGGGCTATCGCCAAGTGTTAAAATTCGTGCCCATGTTGATCCTCGGCATTGAATCCTCCTGCGACGAAACCGGTATTGCGCTTTACGACAGCGCATCTGGCCTGTTGTCGCACGCCCTCCATTCTCAGGTGGCGATGCATGCCGAGTACGGCGGTGTGGTGCCCGAGCTGGCGTCGCGCGATCATATCCGGCGCGTTGTGCCTTTATTGCGGTCGACCCTGGAAAATGCCGGAAAATCGCTGGCCGAGGTCGATGCCATCGCCTATACCCGTGGTCCGGGTTTATCCGGTGCCTTGCTGGTCGGCTGTGCTTTTGCCGAAGCCCTGGCGCTGGCGCTCGACAAGCCGACCATCCCGGTGCATCACCTCGAAGGCCATTTGTTGTCGCCGTTGCTGTCGAGCGATCCACCGACCTTCCCGTTCGTTGCCCTGCTGGTTTCCGGCGGGCATACGCAGTTGATGCGGGTGGACGGTGTCGGCCGTTATGAGTTGCTCGGCGAAACACTGGACGATGCGGCTGGTGAAGCCTTCGACAAGAGCGCCAAGTTGCTTGGCCTGCCGTATCCGGGCGGCGCGCTGTTGTCGAAACTGGCGGAGCAGGGCGATCCCGAAAAGTACACCTTGCCGCGTCCGATGTTGCATTCCGGTGATCTGAGCTTCAGTTTTTCCGGCTTGAAGACGGCGGTTCTGACGCTGGTGCGCGAGCGGCAGGCTGTTGCCGGAGAAGTGCTTGACGAGGTTTTCAAGGCCGATGCGGCGCGCGCCTTTCAGGAAGCCATTGTCGAGGTGCTGGTGAAGAAATCGCTGAAGGCGATGAAACAGACCGGTCTGAAACAATTGGTCGTGGCGGGCGGCGTCGGGGCCAACAAGCAATTGCGGGCGACTTTGAACGACGAAGCTCGGCGTAAACGTTTCCGCGTCCATTACCCGGAACTGGAGTTTTGTACCGACAACGGCGCGATGATCGCGCTGGCTGGCTGTCTGCGCTTGCAGGCTGGTACGCCGGCTAAACTGGCCGGCGATTTTGCGGTTCAGCCGCGCTGGCCGCTGATGGAGATGTCGGTTAGCGGTAAATAAGCTGTAAAAGCGCCGATTTTTGCGGTCGACCGCAAAAATCGGCGCTTTTCCCTTTTGCGTATTTTTCCCGCGGCAAAAAGCAGTAACATCTTTGTAAAACTCCACTCAGACAGAGGGCGCGATGCAAGGGGTGTTCAAACGGCTCTACCAAATCGGTGACTTCTGGGGCGGGCTGGCGGCCATGCTGGTCGCGTTGCCCGCATCGATTGCTTTCGGCGTCACCGTCTATGCGGCCATTTCGCCATCGCATGCGGCGCTCGGGGCGCTGGCCGGCATTGTCGGGGCCACGATCATCGGGCTGCTGGCCTCGCTCTTGGGCGGTACCGAACGTCTGATCAGCGCGCCCTGTGCGCCGGCTGCTGCGCTGTTATCGGCTTTTGCCATCCAGTTTCTCGGAGAAGGCGTATCGGCCGGCAATGTCATCCTGATGCTGTTGATGCTGGGCATTCTGGCTGGGCTCTTCCAGGTATTGTTCGGTTTTGTCGGCTTGGGGCGTTTGATCAAATACATCCCCTATCCGGTGGTCAGCGGTTACATGACCGGTGTCGGGCTGATCATCATTGGCAGCCAGGTGCCGGCATTGCTCGGGGTGACCGGGAATTCAACCTGGTATCAAGTGCTGCTGGCGCCGCATCTGTGGGATTGGCGAGCCATGGCGGTCGGTGGTGCCAGCATCCTGGCGATGACGCTGGGTAGTATGTGGACGCGCGCCGTACCCGGCACCATCCTGGCGATCATCGCCGGCTTGCTGACTTACTTTGGACTGGCGATTCAGGATGCCAGTCTATTGCAGCTAACCGACAATGCCTTGCTGATTGGTCCGCTCGGGGTCAGTGGCGACGGCTACTTCACGTCCATTACCGGGCGTTGGCACGAATTGGGTGATCTACGTCTGGCGCAGATTGCCTCGCTGACCGGCAGCGCCCTGACGCTGGCCGTGCTGTTGTCGATCGACACCCTGAAAACCTGCGTGGTGGTCGACCAGATGACCCGAACCCAGCACAATCCCAACCGCGAACTGATTGCCCAGGGCATTGCCAACGTGGCTTCTTCGTCCGTCGGCGGCATTCCCGGGGCCGGTACGATGGGGGCAACCATGGTCAACCTGTCGAGCGGCGCGCAAACGCGGGCTTCGGGCTTGATCGAAGGGATTTCTGCCCTGATCTTCGCCTTGGTGCTGAGCAGCTTCATCGCCTGGATTCCCTTTGCTGCACTGGCTGGCATCCTGCTGGTGGTTGGTGTGCGGATGATTGATCGCGCGCCGCTGCGCTTCATCGAGTCGTCCGCCACCGTCCTCGATTTTGGTGTGGTAGTCGCCGTCGTGATCGTAGCGCTGACCGTGGGTTTGCTTGCTGCCTCCGGTGTCGGCGTGGCGATGGCGATCATTCTGTTCCTGCGCGAACAAATTGGCGGCTCCGTGGTGCGCCACAAGTTTTACGTTAACCAGATGTCGTCCAATTGCTATCGCCCGGAGAGAGAGACCCGGATACTTGAGAGCAAAGGGGAGCAGGCGGTTATTTTCGAATTGCAGGGCAGTTTGTTTTTTGGTACGACCCAGCAGTTGTTCGGCCAGCTTGATGCGGAAATCAAAAGTCGCAATTTCATCATTCTCGACATGAAGCGCGTTCAGTCCGTCGACGTGACTGCGGCGCACCTGTTGTCGCAGATACGCGATGCGCTGGCGGAACGCGGGGCGCTGCTGTTGCTGTCCAGCGTTCGGGAGCATTCGTCGAATAATCGCAACCTGCGCGAGTTCCTGGCACAAACGGGGGTGACCGAAAATCCGGAAACCGTTCGCTTGTTTGACGAACTGGATAGCGCGATCGAGTGGGTTGAGGACAGGTTGCTCGGCGAGCGGGAAACGCTGATCGTCGAGCCTGAAACACCCTTGCAGCTCCAGGAAATGGAACTGTTCAAGAATCGCAAGGATGAAACCCTGGCCGATCTCGAGTCACGCCTGGTCACCCGGGTTTACGGCGTTGGCGAGGTAATTTATTCGCGTGGTGAACAAGGGAACGCGATTTACCTGATTCGTCGGGGCCTGGTAAAAGTCTTTCTACCTCTGGGGGCCGGGCATGAACGCCATGTTGGCACCTATGGGCGCGGCGACTTCTTTGGTGGTTTGGCATTTCTCGATGGCCGACCGCGTGGGGACGATGCTCTGGCCGAGGTTGAAACAGAAGTTTTTGTCCTGTCTTCGGAGCAATTCCACAGCATTTCCGAAGAGCACAAGCGTCTTGCCCTGACGCTTCTGGGGGCGCTTTCGCATTCTCTGGCCCTGCGCTTGCGTCGTGCCGACAAGGAAATGGCGATGTTGCAGGAGTATTGATCCGCTCAGGCGCTGCTTGCCATGGCCGCCAAAGTCACCCTTTATTTGGACAGTTTTTGCAGCGTGGCCTGCGTTTGCAGCACTTTTTGTGGCTCATCCCATCTGCTCCGCAAAACAGCCCGGGTTGCTCCGGGCTGTGCCTGATTGCCGCGTTAATTACACCGACAGACCGAGTGCTTTGGCGACACCTGCACCGTAGGCCGGATCGCATTTGCTGCAATTGCCGATGTGCCGGCGCTTGATTTCTTCCGGTGCATCGCTCATCGCCCGGGCGGTGTTGTCGAACAGCGTCTGTTGCTGTTCCGGCGTCATCAGGCGGAACAGGGCGCGCGGCTGGCTGTAGTAGTCGTCATCGTCTTCGCGGAAATTCCAGTGATCGGCCGCGCCGTTGATTGCCAGCGGCGGTTCGCGGTAATCCGGTTGTTCCTGCCATTCGCTGTAGCCATTCGGCTCGTAGCCCAGCGTGCTGCCGAAGTTGCCGTCGGTACGCATGGCACCGTCGCGGTGGTAGCTGTGTACCGGGCAGCGCGGTGCGTTGACCGGAATATGGCCATGATTGACCCCCAGTCGGTAACGTTGTGCATCCCCGTAGGAGAACAAGCGCCCCTGCAGCATCTTGTCCGGCGAGAAGCTGATGCCGGGCACGATGTTGGCCGGATTGAACGCTGCTTGCTCAACTTCGGCAAAGTAGTTGGCCGGGTTGCGGTTCAGTTCCATGACCCCCACTTCGATCAGCGGGTAATCCTTGTGCGGCCAGATCTTGGTCAGGTCGAACGGGTGGTAGGGGACTTTCTCGGCATCGGCTTCCGGCATGATCTGGACGGCCAATGTCCATTTCGGGAAGTTACCGGCTTCGATGGCGTCGTACAGATCACGCTGGTGGGTTTCACGATCTTTACCGACCAAGGCTTCGGCTTCGGCGTCGCTCAGGTTCTTGATGCCCTGCTGGGTTTTCAGGTGGAACTTGACCCAGAAACGCTCGTTGTTGGCGTTGATGAAGCTGAAAGTGTGCGACCCGAAGCCATGCATGTGGCGATAGCTGGCCGGGATGCCGCGGTCGGACATGACGATGGTGATCTGGTGCAGGGCTTCCGGCAACAGCGTCCAGAAATCCCAGTTGTTTTTCGCGCTGCGTAGATTGGTCCGTGGATCGCGCTTGACCGCGTGGTTGAGGTCGGGAAATTTCAGCGGGTCGCGCAGGAAGAACACCGGGGTGTTGTTGCCGACCAGATCCCAGTTGCCTTCCTCGGTGTAAAACTTGATGGCGAAGCCGCGAATGTCGCGTTCGGCGTCGGCCGCGCCGCGTTCGCCGGCCACCGTCGAGAAGCGGACGAAGAGGTCGGTCTTCTTGCCGACCTGGCTGAAAATCTTGGCGCGGCTGTATTTCGTGATGTCGTTGGTCACGGTGAACGTGCCGTAGGCGCCGGAGCCCTTGGCGTGCATGCGCCGCTCGGGAATCACTTCGCGGTCGAAGTGGGCGAGCTTCTCGAGGAACCAGACGTCCTGCAGCAATTGCGGCCCGCGTGGGCCGGCGGTCATGATGTTCTGGTTGTCGACGACCGGGCAACCGGCGGCAGTGGTGAGTTTCTTGTTGTCCATGAGTCTTCTCTCCTGTGTTGACTTGCAATACGCGGGATATCAGAAATTTTCCGGGATGCCGGCCAGCACGTCGACGTAGCGATCCCAGGCTTGTTCTTCCTGAATGAAACGCTGGATGAGTCGAGCAATCATGATGGCCTCCGGTCGCTGAATGCAGGTCGAATCTGACCTGATGAATTCAGTGTAGGGGAGTCATGGTGATTAGGCTAATCGATTGTGATTATTCTATCGATTGGTTAAAGCTATAGTTCCGCCTTGCGGATGATCAGGCTTTTTTCTTGCTGCCGATCTTGCTTTCCTGGCCGGCCATCAAGCGCTGCAGGTTCTGCCAGTGCTTGATGATCAAGGCAAACCCCAGCAGGCCGACGACGGCAAATTGCGTATCGGCACCGTGCATCAGGGCGGAGTACAGCGGTGCGCTGGCGGCGGCGATCAATGCGGCCAACGAGGAGTAGCGTGAAACAAAGGCGACCAGCAACCAGGTGGCCAGTACGGCGAAGCCAAGCAGTGGATCGAGGGCGAGCAATACGCCGGCTGCCGTGGCTACGCCTTTACCCCCCTTGAACTTGAGGAAGACGGGAAACAGGTGGCCGAAGAAGACCGCCAGCGCGACAAGACCAATCAGGCCGGACGACATTTCCAACTGCTGGGCGATGAACACCGCGACCCAGCCTTTCAGCGCATCGCCGATCAGCGTGAACAGTGCGGCCTTTTTATTGCCGCTGCGCAGCACGTTGGTGGCGCCCGGATTGCCCGAGCCATAGGTGCGTGGATCGGCCAGTCCGAAGACTCGGGAGGAGATCATGGCAAAGGGAACGGAGCCGAGCAGGTAGGCGGCAACAATGATGATGAGGGTTTGCATGGCGGTTCTGGCCTGTGGGGGTACAATCGCGGCAAATTTTACACCCCGTGTCACGGTCGACCGTCAAATGGACATCATTTTCATCGAAGAACTGCGCGCCGAAACGTGGATAGGCATCTATCCGCGTGAAAAAGCCATGTCGCAGACGGTTGAGATTTCTCTGCACATCGGGGTGTCGACCGCATCGGCCGGGGCCAGCGACGACATTCGCGACACTGTGGACTACGCCGTTGTCGTCGAGCGCCTGCGCAAGGATTTGTCGGCCAGCCATTTCAACCTGCTGGAAAAACTGGCCGAACATATCGCCACCTGGCTGCTGGAAAATTTTGCTGCCCAGTGGGTCCGGGTATCCGTCGCCAAACTGGGCATGATGCCGGGCGTCAAGCGCGTCGGCGTGCTCATCGAACGCTCGGTTTAAACGACGACCGCCAACGCCGTCATCAGCGCGAAGCCGCTGAGCAAGCCGGCGGTCGCCGCCGTTTCGCGTCCCGGACGGTGCGAGGCCGGAATCAATTCATGGCTGACCACCCAGAGCATGGCGCCGGCCGCTGCAGCCAGGGCAAGCGGCAAGGCGGCGCCGGCGAGTGTGCTGGCGAGGACGCCGAACAAGCCGCCGAGCGGTTCGACCAGGCCAGTACCGAGGGCGGTCAAGGCGGCGCGCAACGGGCCGGCGCCGAGCGCAATCATGGCGCTGGCTACGATCCAGCCTTCCGGAATGTTCTGCATGGCAATCCCGAGGCTCATACCGTGATCGGCGCCAGCGGCGACTGCTACGCCGACGGCCAGGCCTTCCGGCAGATTGTGCAAGGCGATGGCGGCAACGACCAAACCGACTTGCGGTTGCAGGCCGCTTGCTTCGAGGCCTTCGACATGTGCGTGCGGCGTGCGCTGATCCATCCGCTGCATGATCGCGGCACCGATCAGCAAGGCAATGGCCGTCGCGCTACCGAGGACCAGCGGTGCGCCGCTGGCGGCTACGTTCTGGATGGCCGGGACGAGGAGCGAAAAAAGGCTGGCGGCGAGCATCATGCCGCCGGCGAGACCGAGCATCGGTGCCATCAAGGATTCTTGCGGTCGACGCAGGAAAAGCACCGGAATTGCGCCCAAGCCGGTGGCGAGGCCGGCGAACAAACTGGCTTGCAAGCCCTTGGCCGCCATCGGGTGTGCCGCCAGCCACTGCGCGGCCTGGTCGATGCCAAAGCCGATGGCGATGATGGCCATGCTGATGCCGAGCCACAAATGTTTGTGGTTGGCGGGTCTGGCGTAATGACGGATGACGATTTGGGTCATGGTGTTCTCCTTGTGCTGGAGAAACTTTATGCCGAGATGGTTGATAGCTCCAATCGATTGATTGAATTGCTATGATTGTTTTATTTAATCACGTCGGGCGTTTGTGCTTCGGCAGCCAGCGTGCCAGTGCGGCAAACAAGGTTTCTGGGGCGATGGGTTTGCCGATGTGATCGTTCATGCCTGCATCCAGACAGGCGCGGCGATCTTCATCGAAGGCATTGGCGGTCATCGCCAGGATCGGCGTGTTTGCATGGCCGGGTAACTGCCGGATTTGCTGTGTCGCATCGAGTCCGTTGAGATGCGGCATCTGGACGTCCATCAAAATCAGGTCGTAGGCATTTTTCTCGGCCAGGGCGATGGCTTGCAGGCCATCTTCGGCCAGGTCCACGGAGAGTTTGACTTCCTCGAGCAGCGCCAGCGAGACCTCGCGATTGATCGGCTCGTCTTCAACCAGCAGCACGCGGGCTCCGGCATGTTCGAGCAGTGGCGTCGGGTAGCCTGCGCTTGCGCCGGGGTTCTCCGGCATGGCAGCGGGCTGCCGGTTTTCCCGGGTGCGGATGGTGAACCAGAAGGTGCTGCCGCGACCGACTTCGCTGTCCACGCCGATTTCCCCGCCCATCAGCCGGATCAGTCGCTTGCTGATGGCCAGCCCCAGGCCGGTGCCGCCGTATTTCCGGGTCATCGAGTTGTCGGCCTGTTCGAAAGCGGTGAACAGGCGGCGCTGTGCCTCGGGTGCAATACCGATGCCGGTATCGGACACCTCGAAGCGCAGCATCAGCGAATTGTCTTTGGTTTCCTGGCGACGAATGCGCAGCGTGACACTGCCCTGTTCGGTGAACTTGATGGCGTTGCCGACGAGATTGAGCAGGATTTGTCCCAGTCGCAGCGGATCGCCGAGCAGTGCGAGATGGTCGAGTTCGGCCGGGCGGTCGACAAGCAGTTCGAGTTGTTTGTCGCGTGCGCGGCTGCCCAGCAGGCTGGTGACGTTCTCGATCACTTCGCCCAGCCGGAAGGCAATTTGCGCCAGTTCCATGCGTTCGGCCTCGATCTTGGACAGATCGAGGATGTCATTGATGACAGAGAGCAGGTGCTTCGATGCCTGGTCGATTTTGCCCAGTTGCTCACGCAGTCTGTCGTCTTCGGCGTGGCGCAGCAGTATGCCGGTCATGCCCATGATCGCATTCATCGGCGTGCGTAGTTCGTGGCTCATGTTGGCCAGGAAAGCGCTCTTCGCCCGGTTGGCCGCTTCGGCCGTATCGCGGGCCTGCAACAGATCGAGTGTGCGCAGCCGGACTTCGTGTTCCAGTTCATCCTTGTGGTGGGAGAGCTGCAATTCGGCCTGTTTGCGTTCGGTAATGTCGGTGGAAATGCCGCACAGCGCGTAAATTTCGCCGCTTGCCTCGTTGCGCAGGGGCAGCTTCACAGTCCAGTAGGTGTGCAGATCGCCGTTCCAGGAATCGATGTTGTTTTCTTCCAGGTGAATGGTTTCACCCTGGGTCAGTACGCGGGCATCGTTCAGCTGCAACTGCCGGAAGCTGGCGGCACTGAAAAACCGGCTATCGTCCTGGCCGATCAGCGCTTCAAGGCTGCAACGAAAGAGTTCGCGGACTTGCCGGTTGGCATAGAGGTAGCGTCCATTGGTGTCCTTCAGGTAGATATAAGCGCTGACGTTGTCGAGGATGGTGGTGTGGCGGATCTCGCTATTGCGCAAATCCGTTTCGCGTTGGGCCAATGCGTCGAGCATGGCATTGACGGCACGGCCGAGATGGCTCGCCTCGTCGTTGCCTGCAAGGTTGACGCGCAAGCTGTTGTCGCCGGCCTGTACGGTATCGGCGACGCGCTGGATGACATCCAGCCGGCGCGTCAGGTAGCGGCCGGCGAGCAGGGCAAATAGTCCGCTCAGGGAGACGGCAAGCAGCGCATAGAGCATGCCGTTGCGGCCGATTTGTGCCAGTTCTGCTTGCAGGTTGCCGTCGCCCAGTCCGATGCGTAGCCAGCCGATCGGCGTCTTCTCGAGCATGATCGGGCTGGCGACATCGACGAGTTGTTGGCTGCGCTGCAGGGTTTTTGCCGTGGCTTCGCTTGGCAGATCGTCGAGATAAAGGCCGCGCCGGCTGATGTCGCTGTGTGCGAGTATTTTCCCCTGCATGTCGAGAACGATGGCGTGGCGCAGATCGGGATAGCTTTTCAGGCTGTCGACGATTTCCTGCAGACCGGCATAGTCTCTGGCGGCGACCCAGATCGCGGCCGATGTGGCAACGCTTTCGGCCAGCGCAGTGGCTTGGGCCGACTGCTGTTTCATGACTTGTGCTTCCTGAACGCGCATGGTGTCCAGGATGAACAGGACCATCGTTACGGCGACAACCAGCGCCATGCCGACGCTGAGTTGCCGGCGCAGCGTACCGAATAGCCAGTCTTTCAATTGTCCCTGAATCATCGCTGCTCCACCGGACGAACATCCCTTTCGAAGGTCTGGATGTAACGTTCGACCTTGGCGTAGCTATTGTTGTCGGCCGGATGAAAGCGGCTTGTGGCCATGCCGGCGAGGATGCGCCGACCGGTCTCATCGTTATGAAGTTGAAGCAGCAGTGCCTGTACTTCTCCGGCCAGTGCGACGGGGACATCGTTGCGCACCATTACCGAGTTGTTCAGTAACGGCGGCGTTTCCCAGATGACTTCAAGTTGCGCAGCTTCGGCCGGGTGGTCCTGCTGAAAGAGCCGCCAGGGTAGTGGCCAGGTGGCACCTGCCGCCGATTGACCAAGATAAGCGTTCATGATCGAAGACTCCTGCGAACCGACGTAGGCATTGGTAATGTCCTTGTGAATATCGATGCCCTGTGCGTGCAGAAAGTATTGTGGCATGACACAGGCCGCGAGCGCGGTTGGCGAGGGATAACTGACGGTTTTGCCGCGGAGGTCGGCAGGGTGTTTTATCCCGCTGTCCCGCCGCACAACGAAAATCCCGCGGAAATCTTCCGCATCGCCAGCCATGGCAATGACCCGATAGCCAAGCTGGATGGCCTTGGTCGTCTGCCAGGGGTTGGGCAGCAGGAATTCCGGTCCCCGGCCGCGATATTTCTCTTCGTAGGCCCGATAGTCGCGGGATGCCTCAAGTTCAAAGTGGCTCCCCGGGATGCGGGCATTCAGCAAGTCGATCAGCGGTTGATAAGCTGCGCCAAGCTTTTTCGGATTGTGCAGCGGGTGGACCGCAAAACGGTAAACCGGATTGGCCGATGCACTTGGGGCGTTGCGATACTGCAATGGCTGTTCGTCAGGGTATCGATCACAAGCGCTCAGCATTGTGCCAAACAGGATGCCGAATAGCAGGATTACCCTGCTGCGCAATGCGCAGACGAGACTGCTCGGACGAGGTTTCCTGGACGTCGAGGACGCGGGCATCACGATTGCAAGGCGGCGTCGACGGCTTTCGGCTGCAGCGTGCGCAGGATGTCGTGCGGGTGGACGCCGACCAGATAGCCGCGCCGGCCGCCGTTGATGTAGATCAGCGGCAGATCGAGAATGCTTTTCTCGATGAATACCGGCATGGCCTTCTTGGTGCCGAACGGGCTGGTGCCGCCGACCAGAAAACCGGTGTGGCGGTTGGCGACTTCGGGTTTGCATGGCTCGACCTTCTTGCACGGAATTTGTCGCGCCAGTTCCTTGGTCGATACCTTGCAGTCGCCGTGCATCAGCACGATCAGCGGCTTGGCGTTTTCATCCTCGAAAACCAGCGTTTTCACCACGTGATGCTCGTCCACATTCAGTTCGCGGGCGGAAACCTTGGTGCCGCCGTGTTCCTCGTAGGCATACAGGTGGTTGGAGAAGGGCACCTTGTGCGCTTTCAGGAATTTCGTGGCCTGGGTTTCGGGGGCGTGTTCGATTTTGCTCATGGGAGAATTTTAGCCGCGAGGATGGTGGACCGCATGCAGCGATTTCAGCCGTTCGCGGGCAACATGCGTGTAAATCTGGGTGGTCGAGATATCGGCATGGCCGAGCAGCAGTTGCACGACACGCAGGTCGGCGCCGTGGTTCAGCAAATGCGTGGCGAAGGCGTGGCGCAGGACGTGCGGTGACAGTTTGGCCGGGTCGATTTCTGCCAGCAGCGCGTAACGCTTGATCAGGTGCCAGAAAGCCTGGCGGGTCATCGCGCCGCCGCGCGTGGTGACGAACAGATCGTCGCTGGGCTGGCCGTGCAGCAGCGCGCTGCGGGCTTCGTTCAGGTAGCGGGTAAGCCAGTCGATGGCCAGTTCGCCGAGCGGCACCAGGCGTTCCTTGCTACCTTTGCCGAAGGCGCGCAGCACGCCGTCGATCAGGCTGACTTCATGCAGTTTCAGATTGACCAGTTCGGAAACGCGCAAGCCGGTGGCGTACAGGGTTTCCAGCATGGCCCGGTCGCGCAGGCCGAGCGGCGTTTCCAGATCGGGCGCGGCGAGCAGCGCCGCGACCTGTTTTTCCGACATCACCTTGGGCAGGCGTGAGGGCAGGCTGGGGTTGGCCAGTTTCAGGGTCGGATCGACGACAATGCGTCCGCGCCCGACTTGCCAGCGATAAAAGCGGCGCAGCGTGGACAGGTAGCGCGCCTGCGAACTGGCGCGGGTACTGCGCGACAGTTGCGCGATGAAGGCGGTCAGTGTGCTTTCGCGCAGGTCGAGCAGGGCTTCGGGGGGGGCGGTTTTGGCCTGGGCGGCCAGCCAGCCGGCGAGTCGGCCGAGGTCTGAGCGGTAGCTGTCGAGCGTGGCTTTGGCCAGTCCGTCTTCCAGCCACAGCGCGTCGCAGAAATTGTCGATCTCGGCGAGATCGGTTGCGCGTGGGGGGAAATCAGTGCTCAGACGCGGTGACACAATCGGCGTTTTCATGGGTGAGCAGCCAGCGCTTGACCTCGAGCAGGAAGCCGCCGCGCTCACGGGCGAAGCCACCGAGTTTCTTGTCGCCCGCACCACTGCTGGCGATGACGCGATGACAGGGCACGACGACCGGGTAAGGATTGGCGCCGCAGGCCTGGCCGACGGCGCGCGGGGCATTTTTCAGGTTTTTCGCCAGTTGACCGTAGGTTTCCGTCCGTCCGCCGGGAATTGCCGCAATCTGTTCCCAGACGCGCCGCTGGAAATGCGTGCCGGCAGGCTGTAAGGGCAGGCTGAAAACGAAGTCTGGATCGGCCAGGTAGGCTTGCAACTGGCGTACCGTTTCCGCCGCCAGTGCCGTGGTCGGCGCTTGTTCCGGGCGGGGTTCGAGGAAGTCGATGTGGGTCACTTCGTCGTCGTTACAGCAAACGCCCAGCGCAAAACCGGGGGCGGTGACGACGGCCTGATAGTTTCTTGCGTTCATGTGAGCTCCTGGGCGATTTATTGCGGTCGACCGCCGGAAATGGACAAAAACCGTTGGGGAAAACCGGTCGACGGATTAGAAAGCGGAAATCCCGGTTTGTGCCCGGCCGAGGATCAGTGCGTGCACATCGTGCGTACCCTCGTAGGTATTCACCACTTCCAGGTTGACCAGATGGCGGATCACGCCGAATTCGTCCGAAATGCCGTTGCCGCCGAGCATGTCGCGCGCCGTGCGGGCGATGTCGAGCGCCTTGCCGCAGGAATTGCGCTTCATCATCGAGACGATTTCCGGCGTCGCGCTGCCGTCGTCCATCATCCGGCCCAGGCGCAGTACGCCCTGGATGCCGAGCGTGATTTCGGTCTGCATGTCGGCCAGTTTTTTCTGCACCAGCTGGTTGGCGGCCAGCGGCCGGTCGAACTGTTTGCGGTCCAGCGTGTATTGGCGGGCGGTGTGCCAGCACGCCTCGGCCGCGCCGAGGGCGCCCCAGGCGATGCCGAAGCGGGCTGAATTCAGGCAGGTGAACGGGCCTTTCAGGCCGGCGACGTCGAGGCGGTTTTCGCTCGGCACGAAGACTTCGTCCATGACGATCTCGCCGGTCACCGACGCGCGCAGACCGACCTTGCCGTGGATGACCGGAGCGCTCAGGCCGGGCATGCCCTTGTCGAGGATGAAGCCGCGGATGATGTTTTCGTCGTCCTTGGCCCAGACGACAAACACGTCGGCGATGGGCGCATTGGTGATCCACATCTTGCTGCCGGAGAGCTTCCAGCCGCCGGGTACGGCGCGTGCGCGGGTGCTCAGGCTGCCGGGGTCGGAGCCGGAATTCGGTTCGGTCAGCCCGAAGCAGCCGATCAGTTCGCCACGCCCGAGGCCGGGCAGGTACTTCTGTTTCTGTGCCTCGCTGCCGAAGGCGAAAATCGGCAGCATGACCAGCGAGGATTGCACGCTGAGCATCGAGCGGTAGCCGGAATCGACGTACTCCACCTCGCGGGCGATCAGCCCGTAGGACACATAATTTAGCCCGGCACCGCCGTACTGCGGCGGCAGCGTCGCGCCGAGCAGACCCATTTCGCCCATCTCGCGGAAGATCGCCGGATCGGTGTACTCGTTGCGGAAGGCGTCGCGCACCCGCGGCGCCAGCGCCTTCTGAGCAAACGTGTGCGCCGCGTTGCGCACCTGACGCTCGTCGGCGGCCAGCTGCGAATCCAGCAGCAGCGGGTCTTCCCAGTTGAAGCTCGCCTTAGCCACGGACGTGCCCGTCGCCGAGGACGATCCACTTCTGGCTGGTCAGGCCTTCCAGACCGACCGGCCCGCGCGCGTGGATCTTGTCGGTCGAGATGCCGATTTCGGCGCCCAGACCGTATTCGAAACCATCGGCGAAACGCGTCGACGCGTTGATCATCACTGACGCCGAATCGACTTCGCGCAGGAAGCGCATTGCCTTCGGATGGTTATCGGTGACGATCGATTCGGTATGGTGCGACGAATACTGGTTGATGTGCGCGATGGCCTCGTCAATGTCGGCGACGATCTTGACCGAGATGATCGGCGCGAGGAACTCGGTGTAGTAATCCTCTTCCGTGGCCGCGACGGCATTCGGCACGATGGCGCGGGTTTCCGCACAGCCGCGGATTTCAACGCCCTTTTCACTCAGCATGTGGGCAATCGGCGGCAGCAGCATGGCGGCGACCGAACGGTCGACGAGCAGCGACTCGGCTGTGTTGCAAGTGCCGTAACGCTGGGTCTTGGCGTTCTCGACGATCTTCAGCGCCTTGTTCGGGTCGGCTTCCTCTTCCAGGTAGACGTGGCAGTTGCCGTCCAGGTGCTGGATCATCGGGACGCGCGATTCGGCCAAGAGCCGCGCAATCAGGCCCTTGCCGCCGCGCGGTACGATGACGTCGACAAACTCGCGCATGGTGATCAGTTCGCCGACCGCAGCGCGGTCGGTGGTGTCGATGACCTGGACGCATTCGGCGGGCAGGCCGGCGGCCTGCAGGCCTTCCTGGATCAGTGCGGCGATGGCGCGGTTGGAGCGGATCGCTTCCGAGCCGCCGCGCAGGATGGCCGCGTTGCCGGACTTCAGGCACAGCGCGGCGGCGTCGGCGGTGACGTTCGGCCGCGCTTCGTAGATGATGCCGATGACGCCGAGCGGGACGCGCATCTTGCCGACCTGGATGCCGGACGGACGGAACTTGAACTCGCCCATCTCGCCGATCGGGTCGGGCAGTTTGGCTACCTGTTCGACACCTTCAGCCATGTTGTCGACGCCTTTTTCGGACAGCGTCAGGCGGTCGAGCATGGCGGGTTCGAGGCCGGCAGCACGGGCGGCGGCCAGGTCTTCGGCATTGGCCGCGACCAGTGCGGCCTTTTCCCGGCGGATGGCGGTGGCAATGTGCAGCAGGGCGGCGTTCTTTTCTGCAGTCGTTGCGGTGGCGAGGCGGCGCGAGGCAGTGCGGGCCTGGCGGCCGACAGTCTGCATGTAGTCCTTGATATCCATGGCTTTGTCAGGCGTTAGGGTAAAAGAACATTATAGCCAGCAAAATCAGCGGGAACTTCCGGAAGCGGATAAACTCTTATCCGCATCGAAAACAGGGCTTTTCATCGGGGATCAGATGGCCGAAAAACTCATACTGCCGACTGAAGTCAAGGTCTGCGCAACTTGCAGCTACTGGGATGGCGAACGCCAGGTAGATGCCGAAATGAAACTGGTGGTGGTTTCCGAAACCTGCGAAGGGGAATGCCTGGTAACCGAAGTCACCAAGCCGGGGCTGCATGATATTCGCAGCGAGTGCGCCTGTCTGTGGGAAGACCTTGAGCCGGACGAACCATCCGGGAAATAACCAAACCGGTTGGTTCGGTTGGTTCGGTTGGTTTATTGGCCGCGTATTGCTTGCTTATTGGCCGATCTCGATGGCCTGCTTCAACTCTGCGTAGCGCCAGAACGTCCGGTTTCGGCCTGCGGCTTTGGCCGCATAAAGCGCGGCGTCGGCTTCCAGGAAAAACTGCGGGTCTACCTGGCCGCCTTGGGGGCAGGTAGTGATTCCGCCCAGACTGATTGTGACGACTTGGCTGAGTTGCGATGCCGGGTGGGGCAAGCCCAACTGTTCGATGGCGATGCGGATTTCGTCAGCTAGCGTACTGGCGGCTGCGGCGTTGGTGTCCGGCAAGAGCAGAACGAATTCTTCGCCACCGTAGCGTGCGGCAAGATCGCCGGCGCGGCGGACAAAACTGTTCAGTGCAAGCGCGATGGCGCGCAGCACGCGGTCGCCCGAGGCGTGGCCGAGGTGGTCGTTGTAGGCCTTGAAGTGATCGACGTCGATGATCGCCAGCGATAGAGGGACATTCATCCGCGCACAGCGTCGCCATTCCTTTTCCAGTGACTCATCGTAACGCCGGCGATTGGCGATTTCCGTCAGGCTGTCGATCATCGCCAGATTTTCCAGCAGGTGCCGATGGTGTACCGATTGCAGGTGGTTGCGTACCCGTTTGCGGACAATCGATGGATGGAAAGGCTTGGTGATGTAATCGACGGCCCCCAGGTCAAGGCCGCGTTCTTCATCGTCGGGGGAGTCGAGTGCAGAGACAAAAATCACCGGAATGTGTCGGGTGGTGTCGTCGGTTTTCAGACTCTGGATGACTTCGTGGCCGTCCACTTCCGGCATCATGACGTCGAGCAGGATCAGGTCGGGCTGTAGTTCGTGTGCGCGTTCAAGTGCCTGTTTGCCGTTTTTTGCCAGAATGACCCGGCAGTCGTCCTTGAGCAGTTCGGTCAATAGTTCCCGGTTCTGCTTTTCATCATCGACGACGAGCACGGTGGGGGTGGAACTCATGCCTGACTGTCTTTCCATCGCTTGTGCAATACCTGCAATTTATCGTGCGCCGCCTTGTATTCGAGGTCTTCGATCAGGCTGGCGATTTCCGCGAGCATATTCTCATAATCGTCTGCTGTTGTCGCTTGCCCGGCAAGCACCCGGCGCAATGCTGCAAAGTTTGCCTCACTGCTTGCCCTGGCGCCTTGCAGATCGCTCAACAACTCGCTGAACATCTCTGCCAGCGGGACTGGCGGGCTGCTGGGGGCGGCGTCGCTGGTGTGCGTCGACGGCAGGGTATCCAGTCCGCCAAATACCAGATGCAGTTCGTTGGCGAAGTCGTAAAACTGTTTTTCCAGATTTTCTGTGCCATTGCCCGGCTGGCTCAGGGTTTGTTCCATTTGCCGGGCATGCTCGGCCAGCGTGGTGGCGCCCAGCGAGCCGCCGACCGATTTGGTCGAGTGTGCCAGGCGCCGGGCTTCGGCGGTATTTCCGCTGGCCAGTGCCTGCTGGATCTCGCTGTCAATGTTGGCAAAATCCTTGCGGAAAGCGTGCAGCGATTTGAGATAAAAGGCTGGTCGATGCATGTGCAGCAGCAGCCCGCGCTGGATATCGATGCCGTGCAGGGCCGGCCAGTCGGATGGCGTTGCTTCGGTTTCCGCTTCGTCTTCGTCTTCCGTTGTCGATAATGGTGCTAGCCAGCGGGCAATTTCCTCGTACAGAACCTCCGGCATGACGGGCTTGCTGACGTGACCATTCATGCCGGCCAGGAAGGACTGTTTCTGGTCTTCGTGCGTTGCATGCGCTGTCATCGCGATGATCGGCAGGTCGCTGAATCGTGCATCCTGGCGAATCTGACGGCAGGTGCTCAGACCGTCCAGCACGGGCATCTGGATATCCATCAGGACCAGCTTGAAGTTTTCCTGGTCGAGTCGTTCGATGGCTTCCTGACCGTTGGTGGCGATGCCGACACTTAGTCCGACTTTTTGCAACAGGGCAATGGCGATTGTCCGGTTGACCGGAATATCCTCGACCAGCAGAACGCGTTCGCCTGACCAGCGGGGCAAAATCCTGGTTTTTTTGCGGTCGACCGCAGAAACGACGTTTTCTTGCGCGCTTGGCAAAAGGGTTGCCGGCAAGTCGAACAGCGTGTTGAAGCGGAAGGTACTGCCTTTTTCCGGACAGCTTTCGACCTCGATTTCACCATCCATCAGATGGGCCAGCTGACGACATATTGCCAGGCCGAGGCCGGTACCGCCGAAGCGGCGGGTAATGCTGCTGTCGGCCTGCGAGAACGGGGCGAACAGTTTTTCCTGCTGCTCGGGAGAAATACCCATGCCGCTGTCGCTGACCGAGAATTCCAGGCGGATGCGATTTTCTGCCGCTTGACCCAGCTTGCGCACGGCGACTTCAATCTGGCCGTGCTCGGTAAACTTGAGCGAGTTACCAACCAGGTTGATCAATATCTGGCCGAGCCGCAGGGCATCGCCCTGGACTTGCGCCGGGACGTCGTCGGCGCGCTTGAAGGTGAGCATCAAGCCCTTGCTGCTGGCCTTGAAAGTGAACAGCCCGGCAATCGAGCGGAATACCGAGTCGATTTCGAACGGGGCATTTTCCAGTGTCAGGCTGCCGGCTTCGACCTTGGAGTAATCGAGAATGTCGTTGATCAGGCCGAGCAGGGCATCGGAGGATTGCACGACTTGTTCGATGTATTCGCGTTGCTGGGGCGGCAGCGGTGAGTCGAGAACCATGTGGCTCAGACCGACGATGGCATTCATCGGGGTGCGGATCTCGTGGCTCATGCGGGCCAGGAAATCGGATTTCGCGCGGTTGGCCTGCTGCGCTTCGGCAATCGCTTCCTGCAGCGCTTCGGTACGTTCCTGCACCATGCTTTCGAGTGATTCTCGATAACCGGCCAGTTCGCGGTCGCGTGCCTGCAGGGAGTCCAGCATGCGGTCGAAGCTCTGGCCCAGACTGCCGATTTCATCCTGGCGTTCGGTGGCGATCCGGGCGTCGAGCCGGGCGTCCTGCGAAATCTGGTTGGCCAGATTGTCGAGTTGTTCCAGTGGGGCGGTCAGGCGACCAACCAGATAACGGATGAGCAACAGCGAAACCGTCAGGGCCAGCAACAGCAACAGCGCGGTTTCCTTGATCGTTTGCTGCATCGTCGTGTGGTACTGCTCAAGCGATACCAGCAGTTCGATGCGGCCAGCTGCCTGCTGCTGATCGTCGAGCTGTATCGGCTCGCGGATGATCAGGTGACCGTCGAGGAAGATGGGGCTGGTATCGCCATCCGGATAAGCTTCGACGGGGGTATTGTGACGTTGATATTCGGCCAGTATCCGGCCGTCTGCCTTGATCGTCCGGCTGTGCAGGATGGCCGGATTGACTGCAAGCGATGCGAGCAACTGCCGAGCTTCGCGCTCATCGGAAAAGGCGATGGCTGCCTGCATGTTTCTGGCCAGCAGGCGCGCCTGCGAGGTCATCGATTCGGCCCATTGGGTCTGCAGCAACTCGCGCTGCTGGGTGAAAACCAGCGCGAATACCATGCCGACGATGATCAACAGGAAAGCGAAAGAGAGCGTCACCAGCTTGTTGCGGATGGTGGGTTCCGGCGTCAGGCGTTTCAGGCAGGCAGGTCGTTTCATGGTTCGATGACGCGGGCCAGGCGCAGTAACTGGGCGCTGAATTCAAAACCTTGCCGGTTGGCGACGCGTCGGTTCAGCACGATGCCGATCCGTTCTCCTTCCAGTGGCAATTCCAGCATGCCGCCGGCGCGGGCAAATCCGTTGATGTCGGAAACCGTGACCAGATTGCGGGCAGCCGCCCGTTCCAGCCATTGTGTAAGGTGGCTCGATTCGCTGCGTGGAATGAACAGCAAATGGCAGCCGGACAGTTCGTTCGGTGCGACCCTGATTTCGACCGTGCCGCTGTTCCGGTCAGCCTGGGTGAGGGCGCTGCCGAACGGATTTTTTCCGCCGACGCACAGGACGGTCGGCTTGGGTGCGGGGGCTTCGCCGGGCCAGTAAATGAACTGCGCCAGACGATAGAACAGCACCGCCTTCATGCCGTACTCCGAGACATCCTGAGCCTGCAGCCGTCCGGGCTGCAGGGTGCAGCACAGCAGCAGGGCGAGGAAAGCGGAGCGGGGCACGGCGCGTCTCAGAAACGGTACTCGACCGTGCCCATGAACGTTCTGGGTTGCTGCGGCATGGCCTGCATCACGGCGCTGGATGACGAAGTGTGGGCTGCGTAGTAACGGCTGTCGAACAAGTTGTAGACATCGAAATACAGCGACAGTCGTTCGCCGGCCAGTTTGTGCACACCGACATGCAGGCTGGCCTGCGTATAGGCGTCGGTTTCCTTGATCCGGTCATTCTGCACGCGGTTGATGGCGCCGGTGCTGGTGTCGCCGATCCACTGCAGGCGGGGCGTAATAGTCAGCCAGTCCTGGTAGCGCAGGGTGACGCCAAGCTTGACCTTGTGAGCGGTGATGTTGACCTGTCTGAGTTCGGGGCCGCTTTCGGTTTCCCGGAAACGACCTTTGACATAACTGTAGCTACCCCACAGATCGGCCGTCCACGGGCCGCCGAGATGAACCTGCCATTGCGGCATGATGTCGATGCCCTGGTAGCGGTCGTTGCCGCTGTTTTCCTTGGTTTCGAGATTGCTGGCGATGGTTCTGGTGATGATGATCTGGCTGGCTCTGGTCAGGTAGGCGTTGGTCACCAGATTGAAGCCGCGGGTCGGGCGCCAATCCCAGGTGACCGACCAGGTCTTCGATTTTTCCGGTTCGAGGCCGGGGTTGGTGATGCGGTGCGTGCCCTTGCGTGAGCCATCCGGGTTGTAACTGCCGAATGCGCCGTAGCTTTCTTCCGGCGATGGGGCGCGGAAGGCCTCGCCGTAGAGCAGCTTGATGAAATTGCCCTGGCTGGGTTGCAGCACGATCCCCAGGCGCGGGTTGGTGCTGCCGCCGTAGGTCGAATACCAGTCATGACGCAGGCCAGCCACGGTCGAGATGCGGCTATTCCATTGGGCCTGCCACTGCAGGTAGCCGGACCAGCTGTGATAGCGGGCCTCGTTGATTTCTACCGGTACGCTGGTGTTCGGATAGAACAAGCCCTGATTGCCGGGCGATTTTGCCGTGTCGTATGGACTTGGCAGATCCGGCGTTTCGATCGCGTGGTAATTGCGGTAACCGAGGCCGGCCAGTACCGAGTGAGCGTCGTTGGCCTGCCAGTTCAGGTTTTGTTCGATGCCCATGCGTCGACCGTAGGAATAGTCGTAGCCATGGTCCTTGAAATCGGTGAAGACGTTGACGTAGCGGCTGTGCGGATCAACTTCATAGCGCGAGTAGTCGACGACCGTTTCGCTGCTCAGCGACGGGTTGATGTCGAAGCGATACTTGGCGCTGAGCGTGTCGATGGTGGTGTCCCAAAAGGCATCGGCCAGGTAAAAGGCGGCGCTGGGTCGATCCCCGGTACTGGTCAGGCTGCGAAAGCGGTTGCGATAGAAGCCGACACTCAGCCGTTCACCGGCATCCAGGCGGGCATACTGGCTCTGGCTGCTGATCTCGCCGACATAATTCTCGCGTTGTTCGGCGCTCTTGCCGCCTGCTGCAACTTTGCGGAATTCGTTCGGATAGTAATCATCGAGCGGTGCCCGGTCGCTTTTCTGGTAATGGGCGCCCACGGTGATGCCGAGCGATTCCCCCAGCTTGCCGCTGGCCAGGAAGTCACCTTCCAGTGAACCGTAGCTGCCGGCACCGAGGGCGATTTTCCCGGCGGTCTGATCGCCGGCTTTTTCCGTGATGATGTTGATCACCCCGGCGAAGGCATCTGCGCCATAGAGGGCGGCGGCAGGTCCGTAGAGTACTTCCACCTGCTTGGCGAAGTAGAGCGAGAAGTTTTCGGCGATGGGAATCTTGCCGCCGGCAGGATGGTCGATGCGCACCCCGTCGAGCAGGATCAGCAGCTTGTTGTTGCCGAGATGGCCCTGGAAGGCAAAATTGTTGTACTGGGAAGAGCGGGTGCCACGCTGGAAATCGACGCCGGGCAGGTCTTCCAGCAGGTCGGCCAGGTTCTTGTAGCGCCGGTTGCGCATTTGTTCACGGGTAATCACCATGATGTGGGCCGGCGTCTGCTCGCGTGCTTCGGCCCGTCTTGATGCCGTGGTGACCGGCGTGGCGATCAGTTCATCGAGTGATAACGGCAGCAAGGGTGAGACATCGTCGGCTGCCTGAAGCGGTGTTGCTGCACAGAAGGCCAGTGCCAAGGCGGCAGCCACAGGACGTATGCAATGCATCAAGGATCTCCCCACTTATGTTTTGGGGCAGTCTACCTGTTAATCCTTGCTCCAGGCTTACCCGCCGGGCACAAGCCCAGCCCCAGGTGGAGGAATTCTTCCCACAGATTGCCCTGGCCAATGCCCTTGGCCAGTCGGTCGATTTTGCCGGCGTGCTGCAGGGCGGCTTCCAATTGTGCGGTCGACAGGCGTTGCAGGGCTTTTTTCACGGGATTGGCGCGCGGGCCCCAGACCTTGGCATCCTTGAGCAGCATATCGATTGGCCGGCCGGCATCAAGGCCGCTGCGGATGACGGCGAGCGCGCGGATTTCCTCGCTCATCGCCCACAGGATCAGCGGCGGTGCTTCGCCTTCCTGCATCAGGCCGTCCAGCGTCCGCACCAGGCGCGCCACGTCGCCGGCCAGCAGGGCTTCGCGCAAACCGTCGATATCGTAGCGGGCGACGTTGAGCACGGCATCCCGGATCTGTGTGGCCGACAATTTGCCGGCCGGGTAAAGCAAGGCCAGTTTCTGGATTTCCTGGTGTGCAG
Source organism: Azonexus sp. (assembly GCF_030824335.1). Classification (GTDB taxonomy): domain Bacteria; phylum Pseudomonadota; class Gammaproteobacteria; order Burkholderiales; family Rhodocyclaceae; genus Azonexus. The sequence continues at coordinate 12,291 of NZ_JAVBXX010000018.1, read as the reverse complement.
CAAGCAGGTTGCCTTCGACCCGTTCGGCGATGAATTTCAGACTTTCGTCGTCGGCGCTTTGTTGCTGCCGACGCAGGCGGCCGGCGATCCAGCCCGGCAACTCGGCCAGCGGCGGGGCATTCAGCTTGATCACCACGCCGGCATTGGCCAGCGCGGTAAACCAGGCGGCTTTTTCCTCGCGCCAGTCGAGTTCCGGCAGCGTGATCAGCAACAGGTTGTCGGCTGATGGATGCTTGCTCCATTGCTGCAGCGCCGCGCTGCCGTCCTTGCCCGGTTTGCCGTTGGGAATGCGCAGGTCGATCAGCTTGCGGTCGCCAAACAATGACATGTTGCTGCCGGCGGCAAGCAAGCTTCCCCAGTCGAATTGCGGCAATACGGTGAGCACTTCACGCTCGGCATAGCCGCTGCTGCGCGCTTTTTTCCGGATGGCGTCGGCCGCTTCGATGACCAGCAGCGGCTCGTCGCCGTACAGCAGGTAAAGCGGGCGCAACTCGCGTTCGAGGTGCGCCGCCAACTGTTCTGCCTTGAGCAGCATCAGTCTTCTTCCAGTGCCGGGTCTTTGGGTTTGATGATGGTCAGACGCCGCATCAACTGGTTGACCAGGTCATTGTTCATGTCGCGCCAGAGCAGGCCTTCTTCCAGATCCTTGGCCAGTACGTTCGAGTCGTCGAAGCTGATGTCGCGGCTCAGAGCGACTTCAGTCGGGGCGACGATTTCCTCTCCCTTGCCATTGACCAGCCGGAAGCGGTAATTCAACTGCAGCCGGTACTCGCGCACGCGGCCCTGGGCATTGACGCTGAGAATGGTTTTCTGGCGGCTGTCTTCCAGTTGCTGGAAAACAGCTTCGGCCAGCTTGCCGTCGCCAACGATTTGCGTCTCTCCGCTGCCCTTGATGTAACGCTCCAGCCAGACGCGGACTTCGGCGGTTTCCGGCAAGGCGATGTACATCGTCTTGTAAGGCAGCGTGCTGCTGCCCGAGCCGCGCAGGTGGAAACCGCAACCGGCAAGGGCTGCAGCGAGGATCAGGGCAGGCAGGAGGCGCATGGCAAGCTTTCTCAGACGACGATGTTGACCAGGCGGCCCGGTACGACGACCACTTTTTTCGCCGGCTTGCCTTCCATGAACTTGATGGCGCCTTCGGAAGCCAGCGCAGCAGCTTCGATGCTTGCCTTGTCGGCTTCGGCAGCCACACGGATGGAACCGCGCAGCTTGCCGTTGACCTGCACCATCAGTTCGATTTCGTCCTGCTTCAGGGCGGCCGGGTCGGCCTTCGGGAAGGCAGCGAGGCCGGCATCAGCGCCCGGCTTCAATTCGCCATAAACGGCCTGGCCAATGTGCGGGACGATGGGGAAGAGCAGCAGGGCAGCCGTTTCCAGTACTTCCTGCGCCAAGGCACGGCCCGTCGCGTCGCTCAGCTCGGTCTTGTCGTAGGCATTGAGCAATTCCATGACGGCGGCGATGGCCGTGTTGAACTGCTTGCGCCGGCCATAGTCGTCGGCCACCTTCTGCATCGTTTGATGCAGCTTGCGGCGTAGATCGGCTTGTGCGGTCGACAGCGAATTCGGGTCAAGTTTGGCGTCGACCCTACCATTGGCGACGTGGTCATGCACCAGCTTCCACAGGCGACGCAGGAAGCGGTAGGCGCCTTCGACGCCGGCATCGGACCATTCCAGCGACTGGTCGGGCGGGGCTGCGAACATCATGAACAGGCGGGCGGTGTCAGCGCCGTATTGCTCGATCAGCGATTGCGGATCGACGCCGTTGTTCTTCGACTTCGACATCTTTTCGGTGCCGCCGATGATCACTGGCTGGCCGTCGGTCTTCAGCGTCGCGCCGGTCGGGCGGCCGCGTTCGTCGGTGACGACATCGACCTCGGCTGGGTTGATCCACAGCTTTTTGCCGTTTTCGCCATCGCGGTAGAAGGTCGGGGCGACGACCATGCCCTGGGTCAGCAGGTTGGCGAAGGGTTCGCCCAAGTCGCCGATCAGCCCGACGTCGCGCATCAGCTTGGTGAAGAAGCGCGAATAGAGCAGATGCAGGATGGCGTGCTCGATGCCGCCGATGTACTGGTCGATGCCGCCCTTGCACCAGTACTGGACGCGCTCATCGACCATGGCCGTGGTGTTGTCCGGGCAGGCGTAGCGCAGGAAATACCAGGACGACTCGAAGAAGGTGTCCATGGTGTCGGTTTCACGGCGGGCGTCGCCGCCGCACTTCGGACACTTGCACTCGTAGAATTCGGGCATCTTGGCAAGGGGGGAGCCGGCGCCGGTGATCTCGACGTTCTCTGGCAGGACGACCGGCAACTGGTCGTCGGGCACCGGCACGTCGCCGCAGGTCGGGCAGTGGATGATCGGGATCGGGCAGCCCCAGTAGCGCTGGCGGGAAATGCCCCAGTCGCGCAGGCGGAACTGCACCTTCTTGTCGCCCAGGCCCTTGGCGGAAAGATCGGCAGCGATGGCGTCGACCGCGGCTTCGTAGCCGAGGCCGTCGTATTTGCCGGAATTGACCAGCTTGCCCTTGACCTTGTCGGCATACGACTCGGCCCAGGCCTGGTCGCTGAAAGTCTCGCCTTCAACGGCGACGACCTGTTTGATCGGCAAGTTGTATTTCAGTGCAAAGGCGAAATCGCGTTCGTCATGCGCCGGCACGGCCATCACTGCACCGTCACCGTAGCTCATCAGTACATAGTTACCAACCCAGACTTCGACTTTTTCGCCGGTCAGCGGATGGGTCACGAAGATGCCGGTCGGCATGCCTTTCTTTTCCATCGTCGCAATGTCGGCTTCGGCAACGCCGCCCTTCTTGCACTCTTCGATGAAATTGGCCAGTTCCGGGTTGTTGACCGCAGCCTTGGTCGCCAGCGGGTGTTCGGCAGCGACGGCGACGAAGGTGACGCCCATGATGGTGTCGGCGCGGGTGGTGAATACCCACAATTTTTCGTCAGCATTGTCGGCCAGCGGGAAGGCGAAGCGGACGCCGGTGCTCTTGCCGATCCAGTTCTTCTGCATCAGGCGAACCTGTTCCGGCCAGCCCGGCAGGTTGTCCAGTTCGCTCAACAACTCTTCGGCGTAGGCGGTGATCTTCATGTAGTACATGGGGATCTCGCGCTTTTCGATCAGCGCGCCGGAACGCCAGCCGCGGCCGTCGATGACCTGCTCGTTGGCGAGTACGGTGTGGTCCACCGGGTCCCAGTTCACGGTGCCGAGCTTCTTGTACACCAGGCCCTTTTCATAGAGGCGGGTGAACAGCCATTGTTCCCAGCGGTAGTACTCGGGCGTGCAGGTGGCGAATTCGCGTTCCCAGTCGATGGCGAAGCCGAGCGACTTGAGCTGCTTCTTCATGTAAGCGATGTTTTCGTAAGTCCAGCCGGCCGGCGGCACGTTGTTGGCTAGTGCAGCGTTTTCCGCCGGCATGCCGAAAGCGTCCCAGCCCATCGGTTGCAGGACGTTGTAGCCCTGCATTTTGTGGAAGCGCGATAGCACGTCGCCGATGGTGTAATTGCGCACGTGGCCCATGTGCAGCTTGCCCGACGGATACGGGAACATCGAAAGGCAGTAGTATTTCGGTTTCGCGTTTTGACCATCGAGGTCTTCAACGGCGCGGTCGGCACCGGCTTGTTCCCAGTGTTGCTGGGCGGCACGTTCGATATCGGCTGGGGTGTATTTGTCCTGCATGGCTATTGGGCTGACCTATCTGGCTGACGAATCGTTATCAAGCGCGAAATTATACCGGTTGAACTACTTTGGAGAGGCTATGCGGGCGAAGCTAACAAGTGTCTTGGCGGTTTTGGGGCTGTTTTCGACGTTGACCGCAGCCGCCGTGCCCAGTGCCGTGGTGGAAGTGGTGCAGGCGCCGGCCTGGCTGGAGCGCGGGGAACGTCGCTTGCCCCTGGCACCGGGCATGGTGCTGGAGAACCGGGATCGCTTGCTGACCGGGCAAGGCGCCCGCGCCATCGTCAAACTGGCCGATGGCAGCGCCGTGAAGTTTGGCGAAGGGGCAAATGTCGCGGTCAACGCCTTGAAAGCGCAAAATTCGCGCGACGACAATCAACTATTCACTGCCGCGCTCGACCTCGCCAAGGGGGCGTTTCGCCTGACTACCGGGGTGTTTCGGCAATACACGACGCAGCGGGCGATCAATGTCCGTACCGGTGTGGTCACCATCGGGATTCGTGGCACCGATTTGTGGGGGCGTTCGAATGAGGCGCAGGATCTGGTGTGCCTGATCGAAGGACGAATCAGCCTGCATCATCCGGAAGGCGGGGCGGCGGAACTGAACGAGCCGCTGCAGTTTTACACGGCGGACAAGGGGCAATTACCCAATCCGGTCGGGCAGGTCGATCCCGTCCAGTTGGCGCAATGGGCCCAAGAAACCGAACTGCAGCCAGGCGGTGCCAGCTTGCAGGCGGGTGGTCGCTGGTCCTTGCGCTTCGAGCGGATGGACAAGGACGGCGTGCTTGGACTGTACGATCGGTTGTCGGATGCCGGTTACCCGGTGCGCATCAGGCCTGTGATGGTTGATGGCGTTTACTGGTACGAGCTGCATTTGTCGAAGCTGGTCAGCCAGTTTGCGGCTCAATCACTGGCAGACCGGCTGGTGCGGGACCTGCACGTCCCGACACCAGCGGTGCGCCGGCAATAGCAGGTGAATCAGGCGGCTTTCTTTGGCCCGACCATGCTGCCCCAGGTGCTTTGCCAGTAGCGGTAGGCATTCTGTGCCGCCATCAGCGAGAGCAGGGACATCCGGGTCTGATGGCGCCACATCCAGGTCAGCTGTGGTGCCGGGCTGAGCGTATTGCTCGGAATGCTGCCGACTTCGTCTTCGACGATAAACAGGAAGCGTTCGATAGCCAGGCCCCAGAATTCCGAACCTTCGGTCTTGCCGGTCAGATATTCGGCTTCGCCGACGGCGCGACGCCAGAGCTTGAGTGCCAGTTCATCGCTGATGCCGGCTTTTTTGGCGATCCAGGGGAGGATCTTTGGGGATTTCATGCTGTTCATGCTGTTACTCCTCATGGCCAGTGGCGGTAACCACCTGTTCGATAGACTGCCTTGTGGGCAAAAAGTTTTGTGCACTGCAATATATTTGTGTTCAGTATACTTTTGAGTGCTGGCGCTGTGTGTAACGAATTGTACGATGTCGAATGTTGCGTTGCACAATAACAACGGCGGCTTGCTGGCCGGCTGCTTTTCTCGTCTCCCGCTCATTTTTCCTGCGCCGGCACCTGCGCTATCACTTGTCCTGCCCCGCCGTATCCTGTCGGCAAGGTAAACTGACGCCTTGTTAATTTGCCAGGGCGCGTTGCAAGCGCTTCCCGGCTGTTTTGCCCGGTCACGGGCGTGGATTGAAGTCAACAAACATGTCTGATCTGCTCGCCAATCTGAATTCCCCCCAATTGCAGGCCGTCACGCTGCCCCCGGTCCACGCACTGATCCTGGCTGGCGCCGGCAGCGGCAAGACGCGGGTGCTGACGACCCGCATCGCCTGGCTGATTTCCACCGGGCAGGTCGGGCCGCATGGCATTCTGGCCGTGACCTTTACCAACAAGGCGGCCAAGGAAATGACGGCGCGCCTGGCCTCGCTGGTGCCGATCAACGTGCGTGGCATGTGGATCGGCACTTTCCACGGCCTGTGCAACCGCTTGTTGCGGGCGCATTACCGCGAAGCCGGCTTGCCGCAATCCTTCCAGATTCTCGATTCGGCCGACCAGTTGTCGATGGTCAAGCGCTTGCTGAAGAACCTGAATATCGACGATGAGAAGTATCCGCCGCGTGAACTGTGCCATTTCATCAACGCGCACAAGGAACAGGGCGTGCGGGCAGCGCAGGCCGAGGCTTACGACAATTACACGCAGAAGCGCGTCGAGTTGTATGCCGAGTACGAAGCGCAATGCAATCGTGAAGGTGTCGCCGATTTTGCCGAATTGCTGCTCCGTTGCTACGAATTGTTACAGCGCAACGAACCCCTGCGCGCCCATTACCAGCAGCGTTTCCGGCACATTCTGGTCGACGAGTTCCAGGACACCAACACGCTGCAATACGCCTGGCTGCAACTGCTGGCCGGTGGCGGCGCCAAGGTGCTGGCGGTGGGCGACGACGACCAGTCGATCTACCGTTTTCGCGGCGCCGAGGTCGGCAACATGCGCGATTTCGAGCGCGACTACTGCGGCAACAACATCATCCGGCTGGAGCAGAACTACCGCTCGCACGGCAACATCCTGGCCGCCGCCAACGCCATCATCAAGAATAACCGCGAACGCCTGGGCAAGAACCTGTGGACCGATGCCGGCGAGGGCGAGCCGATCCGGGCTTTCGAGGCCTATTCCGATCTCGATGAGGCGCGCTTCATCATCGATGAAATCCGTGAATTGATCCGCGACGGCGTGCCGGCCACGCAGTGCGCCATTCTTTACCGCTCGAATGCGCAGTCACGGGTGCTTGAGCATGAGTTGTTCACCAAGGGCGTGCCGTACAAGGTCTATGGCGGCCTGCGCTTCTTCGAGCGGCAGGAAATCAAGCACGCCATGGCTTACCTGCGCCTGTTGGGCAACCCGGACGACGACACGGCATTTCTCCGCGTGGTCAATTTCCCGACGCGCGGCATCGGCGCCCGTTCGCTGGAAAATCTGCAAGCCAGCGCGCACCAGATGAATTCCAGTCTGTACAACGCGGCGGCATCGCTGACCGGCAAGGCCGGCCAGACGGTCGGTGCCTTCATCCGGTTGATCGAGGCGCTACGCCAGGAAACGGCCAATCTGCGTCTGCCCGAGATCATCGAACATGTCATCGAGAAATCCGGGCTGGCCCAGCATTACCGGACCGAGAAGGAAGGCCAGGAGCGCCTGGAGAATCTGGATGAACTGATCAACGCCGCCGCGACCTTCGTCGACGACGATGGCGTGGTGATGAGCGTCGAAGGTGAGGGCGGTGCGCTGGCTTCATTCCTTGCCCACGCGTCGCTGGAGTCCGGCGAGCATCAGGCCGGCGAAGGCCAGGAGGCGGTGCAGTTGATGAGCGTCCACGCGGCCAAGGGGCTGGAATTCGACGTGGTCTTCATCAGCGGCCTCGAGCAGGGGCTGTTTCCGCACGAGAATTCAGTGAATGAAGGGCGCGAAGGTCTGGAGGAAGAACGGCGGCTGATGTATGTGGCGATTACCCGCGCCCGCCAGCGGCTGTATCTGTCGTGTGCGCAGACGCGCATGCTGCACGGCCAGACGCGTTATTGCGCGCCGTCGTCTTTCCTCGACGAGATTCCGGCCGAGCTGTTGCTGAAACTGAACAAGCGGGCAGCGCCCGAGCCGGCTTGGAGCGGACGCGCCGGGGGGCGCGGTGCAGGCACTGGCACGGCTTCTTCGGGCCGCGCCAGTGCTGGATACGCCGCCGAGCCGATGCCGGGCGGGCTGCGCATCGGCCAGAATGTCGAGCATGCCAAGTTCGGGATCGGCGTCATCGTGGCGACCGAAGGGCGGGGCGGTGATGCGCGGGTACAAGTCAATTTTGGCGGCTGCGGCATGAAGTGGCTGGCGCTGGAATACGCCAAGCTGACGCCGCTTTGAGGGTTTTTGCCGAAATTCTGCGGTCGACCGCAAAATATCGACGAATTTGACCGTCTGACCCCGTTACCTCTCCGCAGGGGACGCCCGCTTCCTCGGCTACGCTGTGCGGCGGAGAAGCATCAATGCACTTCAGTCGAAAAGCCCGACCGAGCTTGAAGGTCTCGCCGATCTGGTGTCCATGAGCGATTACAAGGTCAAGAACCCTCACCAGGGCGGGGCCGTACTCAGCATGTCCGGCCCCACCTCCGAGACCAGTGCCGCCGGGTTCTGGAGGTTTCAGAGGGGATGAGACGAAGGCGAAGCCATTGAGCGCTTCTTGACGCTGACGCTCAAACGGCTGTTCCGCTCCGATACTGGCCGAAACGGCAATTCGTGCTCATCGGCCAAAACAGCCGCTGGCGCCACGACAGTTTAATGGCAGTTGTCGTGCAAGTTGCTGACGTTGAAGCCTGAGACGCGCAAACGACGAAACCACCACGAAATTCTGGCCAACCAAGTGTCCAGAAAAAGCGACACCTTGTAACATGACAAGTATCTAGGGGAATCAAACCACTAACGCGCTTACTTCGACAGAATCGGGACCCTTCATGCACATTTCAAAACTCAGTTTGGTCAACTACAGAAACTTCGCGAATACCAAACTGCTATTCCAGAAGGGAATTAACACCATCATCGGTGAAAACGGTTCTGGAAAAACCAACGTGTTTCGCGCGATCAGACTGCTCCTCGATGACAACATGATCCGCTCGGCTTATCGACTGGATACGACTGACTTCCACCGTGGATTGGCAAAATGGCAAGGGCACTGGATCATCATCAGCCTTGAATTCGAGGAAATTTCGGCGGATGAAGCAGTGCAAGCGCTGTTTCGGCATGGAACGGGTATCGTTGATGACGACGCGGTAGGCAAGGCCACCTACAACCTTATTTTTCGTCCCAAGAAAGACATCCGTCTTCGTCTATCCGAACTGGATGACGGCGACCATGCAGGACTTGCTGCAATCCAAAAAGACATTTCCATCGAAGACTACGAAACGATCTTCACAGGGCGCAGTGAAGCTGACTTTAGCGACGAAAACTTCTACAAAGAAGTGGTCGGCGATTTTGACAACGTCAGATTCAGTGAGGAAATTGAATTTCCCATTATCGGTGCCAAGATCCCGAGCGTCCTTTCGGTTTCAAAGGAAATTTCCTTTACCTTTGTTCAAGCGCTACGCGATGTCGTATCGGAGTTTCACAACAACAGGACTAACCCTCTCTTCTCCCTATTGAAAGGGAAGAGTGGTGATATTGACCCCGTCGCCTTTCAGTCCATCACCGACGGTGTGAAGGCTTTGAACGATTCGATTGAAGCTCTGCAGGATGTTCAGGCTGTTCGATCTGACATTAGGGACACGATCAAGGATGCGGCCGGTGAGGCGTACTCCCCTGCTTCATTGTCGATCAAGTCTGATTTGCCCGATGAAGCCGACAAGCTTTTCCAATCGCTCAAACTGTTTGTCGGGGAGTCAGGCGAAGGCTATGAAGGCCCAATTCACGAACTAAGTTTGGGCGGAGCCAACCTGATTTTCCTTACCCTGAAATTGCTGGAGTTCAAGTACCAGAAGGCCAAGCAGTCAATCGCGAATTTCCTTTTGATTGAAGAGCCGGAAGCCCATATTCACACGCACATTCAAAAAACGTTATTCGACAAGCTCCAGTACGACGAAACGCAGATCATTTATTCGACTCATTCAACCCATATTTCAGAGGTCAGCAATGTTCAGAACGTAAACATTCTTGGGCGGGAGGCTAACCGCTGCGAAGCCTACCAACCCTCTATTGGCCTCAGCGAAGAAGAGATCGGGAACGTTCAACGCTACCTGGATGCGGTACGCAGCAATCTGCTTTTCGCCAAGAGTGTGATATTGGTTGAAGGCGATGCCGAAGAAATCCTCATCCCGACGCTTGTGAAGAAAGTACTGGGCGTCAGCCTGGATGAACTCGGCATTAGCCTCATCAACATTCGGAGCACTGGATTTCAGAATGTTGCAGTCCTTTTTCACGATGATCGAATTCGGAAGCGGTGCAGTATCGTTACCGATCTCGACAAGTCTATTATCGACACAGCAATCTTGGCCGGCGATACCGAAGACGTACAAAATCGCAAGAAGAAGTATTTAGGCTCACAGGAAAAGGGGATTGCAAGAAAGGCGTACTTGGAGGCGGCGTTCAATGGAAATCAATGGATTTCATCGTTCTTTGCGCCCCACACGTTTGAGGTTGACTTCGTCTCAGCGGGCAACGCCCGAAAGATGGTCGGCATTCTTCCTGACGTATATAAGAACAAAGCCACAATTGCGACAGCTAAGGCGGAACTCGAATCCGCCGATGTGGCTCTTTACGGCCAGAGAGCCTTGACGATCGCCAACAACTACGGGAAAGGCTGGCTGGCGATCCTGCTGGGCAAGAAAATTGACCCTGACATAGCCATCCCTGAATATATTCTGCGTGCTATTGCTTTTGCGCACCCAACGGTCAAAAAGGAAGTCTGGTTCAACGTTCTAGATTATCGGTTGAAACTTTTGGAAGACGACCTCGTTACAACCACTGAGCAGTGCAACGAGTTTCGGCAGAAGCTGACTGCCTTCATGAAGGGGGAAATCGATTTCGTTGGCATCCGCAACGAAATGCTTTCCGCATTCCCCGACGATCGTATCAACGACGTTCTCAAGGTCTTCTGACCATGTTCCCTTGGGATAAGGACGAGCTGAATCCTGAACAGGAGACGGCGATCTTGCGCCCCGGCAGCGTCTTTCTTGTCGCCTGCCCTGGAAGTGGTAAAACGCGAACCCTGACCTACAAGATAGCCTATGAGCTATCCAGATTGGCGTCAAAAAAACAGTTTGTCGTCGCCATAACCTATACACACCGTGCGGCTGATGAGATTCACGAGCGCATCGAGGATTTAGGAGTCGACACATCCCAACTTTGGATTGGGACCATCCACTCCTTCTGTTTGGAATGGATCATAAAACCGTATGGCATCTATCACGATGCCCTGAAGAACGGCTTTCGCGTAATTGACCAACATGAGCGCGAGAAAATCCTAGAGCAGTTATGCGCGCCTTACAAAAAGCCCAAGATCACTTTCTGGGACTGCGATTTCTATTTCACTGCAACCAGATACATACTTGGCTGCCAGCAAGAATGGAAGCATGATGGCCTGCACGAAATACTTGAGAAGTATTTCACTATACTGCAGGAGAACAGGGCCATCGACTTTGAATTCATCCTGTTCTATGCCTATCAACTGATTACTGATCGTCCTGTCATTAGTAAAATTCTGAGTCAATTGTTCGCGTTTGTGCTGGTGGACGAGTACCAAGACACCAAGCAGATTCAGTACTCGATCATAACGTCCATTCTGAAAGCTAGCCAAGGTACGACCAAGGCATTCATTGTTGGAGACCCCAACCAGGCAATCTATCAAACGCTTGGCGGGTATCCGATGGCCTACAACGAATTCAAGATGTTAGCCGGAATCGAGATTGACGAACTTGAACTCTCAAAAAACTATCGTTCATCAGAACGCATCATCGACTACTTCGGAAACTTCAACGTTCACGCGACAAAGATTGAATCGGCTTCCAAGGACAAAACCTACGAAAGTCTGATCACATTCAACGCTGCGGTCAGCAAAGACGATCTAGAGGATGAACTGATTCGACTCATCCGATTCAGCATTGAAACAGCCGGAATTTCGCCAAACGAAATTTGTGTTCTTGCTCCGCAATGGGTGCATCTTGCCAGCATGACTCGCCGCCTAGTAGCCAGCATGCCTGAATACTCCTTCGATGGCCCAGGCATGGTTCCTTTCGCCAGGGACACCGAGAACTTCTGGTACAAGCTCTCAAAAGTTGCTCTGACGCAAGCATCGCCCAGCATGTATGTCCGCAGACTTCGCTGGGCAGGAGATATCTTGAAGGATCTGGAGATGGTCGGCGCAAGTACCTCAGGCTTGACTCGCAAGTCCTTACTCAGGGAATGCAATGCCATTCAAATTGATGAGCAAGACGGCCTAGCCTACCTTCGGACATTTTTTGAGACTATATTCTCCAGGCTGTCCATTGATTACAAATTATTCCCACTGCTCCAAGAACATCACAACGCCTTCTTTGAAAGCTCCCAAGCCAGAATTGACCGTTTAACGAAAGAAGGAACAGCGTTCATCGCAGATATTGATGCTTTCAGGAAGGTATTTCAGACCAGGACTGGAATTACGATTTCAACAATCCATGGCGTGAAAGGCGCAGAGTTTGACACCGTGATTGCCTACGCGCTCTTGGAGAAAATGGTTCCTCACTTCAATGATCCGAATGGTCAAGAGAGTGCGATGAAGATGCTCTATGTCATCGGATCACGCGCCAGAAAACACTTGCACCTAATTTCAGAGCGAGGCCGCAAGCAATTTTCTGGTGATGACTACGTCGCGACCATAAAACTCGCCCAGTGCAAATTTAGCTACGACCAAATCCCGTAGCCTTTATTCGCATCAGATGGACACAGGCAAGGCTGCCCCTTGAATTTGTACCAGCTTCGTAGTCAAAAAGGCCACAGATATCATACGACCTACTGAGGTGCCCCCGGTTTTAGTGCCAAGGGCGTTTTAGTAAAAGTCCTTAGGTTGCACCATTAAAGACATTCTTCGGTGACCGGTTGGGCGGAGGTGTTTGCCCTGTGTTCGGCCGCGA
>NZ_JAVBXX010000042.1 GCF_030824335.1 Azonexus sp. | reverse complement strand
GGAGCGAATGTCATCAGGGCCGGTGCCGACGGGCATCACAGTAGGCCGGATAGATTCCTGCAGCCTGTTACCAAAGAACCAACAACTTATTACTTGCAAATCGGGGGAGTCCATAGATATACGTTAGGATGCACTGCGCATGTGGCCTCGGTTGAAACCGTTGATAATTGGCTTGGCTCTATCTGCTGCCATTTTCATAATCTGTTTTGTCGTGCTTCAGATTGCAATCGCCGTTGTACCCGAAGAGTCTTTCGGCCCTGTAGGCCTAGAGCTTTACTTCGCTTGGGCAATCCTCATGTTGTTCTTTCCAGCCTTTGCAGCAGGGTATGTGGCTAAGGGCAGCGGCGCTGTCTACGGCGCGCTATTGGCCGGCATTCCCATTATTCTGTTCTCTCTAGTTACCGAGGGTTCTCCCTCCGTTTTTTATCTAATGTGGTTGGCAGTAGCAGCCGTTGGCGGGCATCTAGGGCAAGTTATGGCGTTAAAAAAACGTGCTTCCTAACATTTCGGTCAAAGCCGCTCCCTCCGGTCGCTGGACGCTGCGCGATAAAGCTCCGCGCAGCGTCCTTTACCTAAAACGTTAACGCTGTAGAAAAACCCTTTTCCAGCCCGATTTCCGACAAATAAATGGCGCAGGTTTGATCTGCGCCATTTTGCTTTTTCATGCTTCTGAACTGATCAACCGCTGCATGCTGATTTCTGGGATGGCGGTTACCACCTGACGAGGGGCTTCTCCTTTTTTGCCTACTGCCCGTACCCGTGATGCGCTAATTTCTCGATGTTGTGCGCGAGGCAATACACATAAGCAGCAAGCAACTTATAAAAAACAGAGCAACAACAGCCAAAAAGCAGAAAAACCTTCAGACAGCAAAAAGCCCACTCCGAAAAGTGGGCTAAGTGCTTGAATCTATGGCTCCCCGACCTGGGCTCGAACCAGGGACCTACGGATTAACAGTCCGGCGCTCTACCGACTGAGCTATCGAGGAAAAGTCTCGCCCTGCGGCGAGAGGCGCGGATTATAACCAGCTTTTCGGAAAAGGCCTAGTGCTCTGCGTCTTCATCGGTCGACGAGGTTTTTCCCTTGTTTTCTCCGTTGACCGCAGCAGCCTGGGCCAACTGTCTGGCGCGTGCTTCGCGCAAGCTTGGGGTTTCCAGCGTGATGCGGCCGAGCGTGCCGGTCCGGTAATCGTTGATCAGGATGCCGGCGGCTTTTTCCAGGTCGAGTTCGCCGCCCCGGCCCTTGATCAGACAGCCACGCTTTTTGGCGATGCCTTCGATGACGGCGACCGCATCCATGCCCTGCAGGTCGAAGCCGTAACGCGCCGTGAGCAGCGCCGGGTAATGCTCGATCAGGAAACCGGCCAGCCAGGTCCCCACTTCCTCGTCGATGTAGGCATTGACGCCGACCGAATGGCTGGCTGCCATCATCAGGCCGTCGATCGGATGACTGATCTTCGGCCAGAGCATGCCGGGGGTGTCGTAGAGCGTCAGGCGCGAGTTGATATCGATGCGCTGCTGGCTCTTGGTCACCGCCGGCTGATCGCCGACCGCAGCCACCTTTTTCTTGACCAGCGCGTTCATCAGCGTCGACTTGCCGACGTTGGGGATGCCCATGATCATCAGGCGCAGCGGCTTGACGGCATCGCAACGGTGCGGCGCAAGCTTTTGCGCCAGACCGGGAATGCGGGCCACATCGCTGGCCTTCTTGCAGGAAATCGCCACCGCCTTGACGCCGGGTTGCGCGTCGAAATAGGCCAGCCAGGCCTTGGTCGCTTCCGGGTCGGCGAGGTCAGCCTTGTTCAGCAATTTCAGACAGGGGCGCTGACGGAAGGTGCGCAATTCGTGAATCATCGGATTGCTCGACGCCTGCGGCAGGCGGGCGTCGAGGACTTCGACGACGACGTCGGCCATGGCCAGCGTCTCGCCCGCTTTTTTGCGGGCTTGCGTCATGTGGCCGGGGAACCATTGGATGGACATTGTTTTTCCTGTTTTTCTGTTTTTGTAAGGGCTTAGCCGCCGGTCACCGGGGGAAAGAAGGCGATTTCATCACCATCCTTGATGCCGGTGTCGAGCGCCGCCATGTCCTGATTGACCGCGCAGCGCAGGTTTTTTGCCGTGCCCAGCGCCGTTCTGCCCTGGCCGATCAGCCAGTCACGCAGGGCGCCAACGGTGTTGATCTCGGGCGGCAGCGCCAGGGTTTCGTTGCTGGTGCCGAAAGCTTCGCGCAGGCTGGCGAAATAAAGGATTTTCACGCTCATGACAGCAAGGCCGAAAAGGGAACGAAGCGCACGATGTCGCCGGGCTGCACGGCCTGCCCCGGCGGATTGAGGACCAGCCCGTCGCTCCAGCACAGCGAGGTGACGACTGCCGATCCCTGATTGGGATAAAGCTCGACGCCGCCTTGTGCATTCAGGCTGGCGCGCAGGAATTCCAGCCGGGCATCGGGCCGTGCCCAGGTGTAATCGGCGCGCAAGGGGTAAGCACGCGGCTCGACCTCGCGCATACCCTGAAGGCGCAGGATGAAGGGACGGACCAGCATCAGGCAGGTGACAAAAGCCGCAACGGGATTGCCCGGCAGGCCGATGAACCACGCTTTGCCCGCGCCGCCCTCCGCACTCTCCGGCTTGCGCACTTCGCCAAAGGCCAGCGGCTTGCCCGGTTTGATGGCGATTTTCCACATATCGAGCGAACCTTCGGCTTCGACCGCCGGTTTGACGTGATCTTCCTCGCCGACCGAGACGCCGCCACTGGTGACGATCAGGTCGTTATCGGCCGCGGCCCGGCGCAGCGCGTCGCGCGTCGCATCCAGATTGTCCGGCACCGTGCCGAGATCGCGCACTTCGCAGCCCATGCCTTCGAGCAAGGCGCGCAGCGCGTAGCGGTTGGAGTTGTAGATGGCGCCGGGCGGCAGCGGCTCGCCCGGTTGCACCAGTTCGTCGCCGGTAAAGAAGACACCAACCCGCACGCGCCGGAAAACCGGCAGCTCGGGCAGTCCCGCCGATGCGGCCAGCGCGATTTCCTGAGCGCGCAACCGGGTGCCGGCCTTCAGGATTTCGCCACCGGCCAGGATGTCCTCGCCGCAGTGGCGGATATTCTCGCCAGCCCGCGGCACATGATTGATCACCACGCCATGTTCGCCATGTTCGCAGCGTTCCTGCATGATCACTGCGTCGGCGCCGGCCGGCACCGGGGCGCCGGTAAAGATGCGGGCGGCGGTGCCCGGTTGCAGCGTCGTGCCGACGGTGCCAGCCGGAATGCGCTGGCTGACCGGCAGACAAACGCCGGCCTCGGTCACGTCGGCCAGCCGCACGGCGTAACCATCCATCGCGGAATTATCGAGGGGCGGCACGTTGACCGCAGAAATCAGCGCCTGCGCCAATACGCGGCCAGCGGCAGCGGTAATCGGCACATGGCGGGTTTCCTCGACCGGCTGCGCCGCAGCGAGCAATTTTTCCAGAGCGTTTTCGAAACTCAGCATGGCTTTTCCTGCAAGGGTATGGCATTCAGTGCCAGATGCCCGATGATGAAATCGGCAATCGCGGCGGCATCGTTCAGCGGCAAGAGCGGAATATCCGTGACGATGGATTCGTCGCAGGCGACCGCCACGATATCGTCGCGTTCGACGTGCAACGGCGGTTTGCCGTTGGCTGGACGATGCACTTCCAGCTTGGGCACCGGTTCCTGCTTGAAACCTTCGACCAGCACGAGGTCGCAAGGTGCCAGCCGGGACAACAAATCATCCAGCCTCGGCTCGGCTTCGTCGCGGCATTCGTGCATCAGCGCCCAGCGCGTGCCGCAGGCGAGCATGACTTCGCCGGCGCCGGCTTCGCGGTGACGATAGGAATCCTTGCCCGGTTTGTCGATGTCGAATCCGTGATGTGCGTGCTTGATCACCGAGACCTTCAGGCCGCGCGAGATCAATGCCGGAATGAGTTTTTCCAGCAATGTCGTCTTGCCGGAGCCGGACCAGCCGGCGATGCCAAATACTTTCATGGGGCGGATTTTACCCTCTCATGCCGCGAACACCGGCGCAAAACCGCCGCCCGGCGTCCGGAAATTGGTCGTTTGCCCCTGGTAAAGACGGGCGGCAAGCAACTGGATATGGCCGTCGTACACGAAGCAGCGGAAGTCGGCCTTCATCTTCTGCATTTCGCCATTGACCGGCACCTCGTGTTCGGATGGCGGGGCGATTTCCTGCGCGATGTAGTCGCCCTGCAGGATTTCTTCGAATACGCGACGCGTCAGTTTGTCACCACGATACGCGGCGCGGCTGCCGAAACCGGCCGGCGGCTTGAAGAACCAGCGCTTGCGCCCGGCCCAGATGGCTTCTGCCTCGCCCGGATCAACCGCCACCGTGCGCGGCACACCGGCCAGCAGGATTTGCTGCGTCGTGCGGTCGACACCCAGTTCAGCCAGTTTTTCCGGGTCCGACAAGGTCATCAGGTGGCGCTTGTCGGCATGCGTGGCATGCGCCGCCGGGTGCGGCGTCAGCACCACGCCGCCCGCCGCGAAAACCTCACGAATATCGCGGTCGACCGCAGTATCGAGGTAAAAATCGGTCAGCCGGTTGTAGATCATGTCGACCGGTTCGCCGGCATGCAGCAGTTGATCGCCAGCGCGAACAAAGTCTGCCGGGTCGGCAATCACCGCAGCGATGCCGTTGGCGGCGAACAGATCGCGGAACAATTCGAACTCCGGCGCCAGAAACTGCCCGGCCGGCGCTTCGTCCACAATCGCAATACGCTTCAACGGCTGATCGCCACGTTCCAGCCGCCATTCGGCACGGAACATCTCGAGGATATCGGCGATGAAGCGCGCGCCCTCGTCTTCCTTGCCATGTGCGGCAAGCAGATAGGCGTTGAGCAAACCGCCGCCGGCGTTGGTGTTGATTTCGATCAGTTTCGGGCCGTCGACCGTCAGATGGAAGTCGTAGCCCATGAACACGCCACGCGCCGCAACCGGTCGCCGGGCGATTTCCGGCGCCTGCGCCAGCACCATGGCGCGGAAGGCTGGCAGCGCCAGCACCGTTTCGATGGCACCGACAATCTCGGCCATGGCCTGCAATTGGGCCGGCGCGACGCGAATGTCGGCGGCAGAAAAAAGTGATGGCTGGCGCTCGGCCAGTCGGTCAAAGGTAGCTTTCATCGCTGGGCAAAAAAATCAAGTACGACGGACAACTCACGCGTGCGTTTCATCGGCGGCAGACTTTGCCACACGCGGCGGCCATAGGGCTTTGATATAAGTCGGGGGTCGCAGATCATCAGCACGCCCTTGTCCTCCTCATCGCGAATCAACCGGCCAGCGCCCTGCTTGACGTTGATCACGGCGCGCGGCAACTGGTATTCGATGAAGGCGTTGCGGCCCTGCTTTTTCATTTCCTCGATGCGTGCCGAAAGCACCGGATCGTCGGGCGGCGCGAAGGGGATTTTATCGATGACGACCAGCGACAGTGCCTCGCCGCGCACGTCGACGCCTTCCCAGAAACTCTGGCTGCCGACCAGGATCGCCGCGCCGTGATGGCGGAAGCGTTGCAGCAAGTCGTTCTTGCTGCCCTCTCCCTGGACCATCAAGGGCATGTCCAGACCTTCATCTTCGAGCTTCGCTTGCAACAACTCGTGCGTCCGGCGCATGGCGCGCAGGCTGGTGCACAAGAAGAAAGCACCGCCCTTTGCCGCCTTCAGCGCCGGCCAGGCGGCTTCGACGACGGCATCGGTGTAATTCCAGTCGTTCGGTTCAGGCATGCCCATCGGGACATACAGCACCGCCTGTTCGCCGTAATCGAAGGGGCTTTGCCAGCAGCCGCTTTCCGGGTCGCCCAACCCGAGTTCGGCACAGTAATGATGAAACCGCCCCTGCACGGCCAAGGTCGCCGAAGTAAAAATCCAGGCCCGCGGGTGGCCGCCCATCTGCTTGCGGAAAATACTCGCTACATCGAGCGGCGTGCTGTTCAGTTGCAAGGCATGGGTAAAGGCCTCGGCCCAATAGACGAAGCCGGAATCGGCCGGCGATTGCCAGTTCACCAGTCGCTCGACCAGTTCGCCAGCCCGCTGCCAGCATTTTTCCAGCCCCTCGGCTCGTTCGGCCTGGGTTTCCAGCAAAGCGGTAAACTTGGCGGTTTCCTCGATCAGCACTTGCAGGGCGGCCGGAAATTCGGGCTTTTCAAGCAGTTGACCGGCGGAAAAGCGCCCGCTGTCGAGGCCGACGGCCAGACGCAAATCCTTGGCCGCCTTTTCCATCGCCTTGCTGGCAATCGGCAAATCCAGGCAATCGCGCGCATGGGTCAGCCCTTCGGTGCGCGCATCGCGGGCCAGATCGAGGACTTGTGCGGTCGACACGCTGTCGCCGAAGAAAAGCGTCGCCACTTCCGGTAGCTGGTGCGCTTCGTCGAAGATCACCGTGTTGCAGGCCGGCAGCAGTTCAGCCATGCCTTCGTCGCGCAGCATCACGTCGGCGAAGAACAGGTGGTGATTGACCACCACCAGATCGGCCGCCATCGCCTCCTTGCGCGCTTGCATGACGAAACACTCTTTGTAATCCGGACACTCCTGGCCGAGACAGTTGTCGCGCGTCGACGTGGCGTGCTGCCAGACCGGCGAATTTTCATTGACCTCGATGCATTCGGCCTTGTCGCCGCTCTGCGTGGTCTTGGCGAAAACCGAGATGCGGCGGGCATCGGCGGCATCCTCGCGGGTCAGGAAACGCCCCTCGGCAATGGCGCCTTGCAGGTGATACGGACAAACGTAATTGGCCCGCCCCTTGAGCAAGGCGATCTTGACCGGCGCCTTCAGGATGTCGCGCACCATCGGCAAATCCTTGTTGAACAACTGGTCCTGCAAGGTTTTGGTGCCGGTGGAAACAATGACTTTGCCGTTCGACTTCAGCGCCGGCACGAGGTAGGCAAAGGTCTTGCCGGTGCCGGTCCCGGCCTCGGCGATGAACACGCTGTTTTCCTTGATCGCAGCCGCAATGCGTTCGGCCATCTCGACCTGCTGGCTGCGCACGCGATAACCGGCAATGGCTTTGGCCAGCGGGCCGTCGGGGGAGAAGATTTCCTGGAGGGAGGACAAAGGGAATGGCGCCGTAAAAGGAAAGAAACTAGGCCGGGTGTGCCGGCGCCGGCATCTTAGCAGAAGCCCGGCATGGCCACCGGCACCAACGTGGTGCATTGCAACATCCAAAGCAACAAAATCTCATAGAACAAGGCCTGATATGGAAAATTAAAATGTTGCATTGCACAATAATTGATCCTCGATTGGCCCCGGACATGGTAGATTGCAGATACAACAAAAACCTAAGAGCGTCCCCCAAGGAAGATCAGCCATGAGCCAAATCGCCAAATCCTCGCCCCTCGTCCCACCGGCGCTACCGGAAGCTCACCGCCAAACCGGGATTCCCGAGCTCGCCCGACAGTCGCTGAATGAGTCAAGCACCCGGAAAAGCCGCTGGCCGGCCCGGCTGGATCTGCTGCAAAGCCTGTCCGGTCTGTTCCTCGCGCTGTTCCTGGTGGCTCACATGGCCTTCGTGTCGAGCATTCTGATCAGCCAGGAATTGTTCTACCGCGTTGCCCGCTTTTTTGAAGGCGAATGGCTGTTCGGCCAGCCCTACCCCATCCTGGTTTCGCTGGTTGCGGCGGGCATCACCTGCCTGCTCGTCGTCCACGCCTGGCTGGCGATGCGCAAGTTTCCTGCCGGTTACCGCCAATACCGGGCTTTTACAGCCCACAAGAGCCGCTTGCGGCACAACGATACCAGCCTGTGGTGGTTGCAGGTACTGACCGGTTTCGGGCTGTTTTTCCTGACCACCATTCATCTTTACGACATGCTCAGCCAGCCGTCGATGATCGGCCCGTACGAATCGGCCGACCGCGTATGGAGTGGCGGCATGTGGCCGATTTACCTGATGCTGTTGTTCACTGCGGAGTTGCACGGCGGCATCGGCCTCTATCGGCTTGCCGTCAAATGGGGCTGGTTCGTCGGCGACGAGCCGGATGCCGGCCGGCGCCGTTTGCGCCGCGTGCGGCACGTATTCAGTACGTTTTTCATTACCCTGGGGCTGCTTACCTTGCTCGCCTACATCAACCTCGGCCGTGCCCATGCCGAACTGGCCGGCGAACGTTATGTTCCCCCTGGCAATACGCTGAATACTACGGTCAACGCCGGGAAACACTGAAAAATGGAAATCATCCATAGCGACGTCCTCGTCATCGGCGGCGGACTGGCCGGCCTGCGCGCCGGTCTGGCAGCGCAGAAGCGCGGCCAGCAGGTGATCATCCTCAGCCTGGTGCCGCCCAAGCGCTCGCATTCGGCCGCCGCCCAGGGCGGCATGCAGGCGAGCCTGGCCAATGCCCTGAAGGGCGCCGGCGACAACGAAGACGTGCATTTCGAAGACACCGTACGCGGCAGCGACTGGGGCAACGACCAGGAAGTCGCGCGCATGTTCACCCACGTGGCGCCGAAGGCGGTGCGCGAGCTGGCAGCCTGGGGCGTGCCGTGGAACCGCGTCGAGGCCGGTGAACGCACAGTGATCATCGACGGCAAGCCGGTGACGCTGACGGAAAGCGCCGACGCGCACGGCCTGATCACCGCACGCGATTTCGGCGGCACGCGCAAATGGCGCACCTGCTACGTCGCCGACGGCACCGGCCACGCGATGCTGTACGCGGTCAGCGACCAGACCATCGCCGCCGGCATTCCGGTGCATGAGCGGCGCGAAGCGGTGGCGCTGATCCACGACGGCGAACGCTGCCACGGCGCCATCGTCCGCAACCTGATCGACGGCAAGCTGAGCGCCTATGTCGCCAAAGCCACCTGCATTGCCACCGGCGGTTTCGGCCGGCTCTACCAGGCGACCACCAACGCCGTCATCAACGAGGGCATCGGCGCCGCCATCGCGCTGGATACCGGCGTCGTGCCGCTGGCCAACATGGAAGCGATCCAGTTCCACCCGACCGCGATCTTCCCCGCCGGCATCCTGGTCACCGAGGGTTGCCGGGGCGACGGCGGCCTGCTGCGCGATGTCGACGGCCACCGCTTCATGCCCGACTATGAGCCGGAAAAGAAGGAACTGGCGTCGCGCGACGTGGTGTCGCGGCGCATGGAAGCGCACATCAAGGCCGGCAAGGGCGCCAGCAACCGTTTCGGCCAGCATCTGTGGCTGGACATCACGCTGCTCGGCGAAGCCCACATCAACCACAAGCTGCGCGAAGTGAAGGAAATCTGCCAGTACTTCCTCGGCATCGACCCGGCCAAACAGTGGATTCCGGTGCGCCCGGCGCAGCATTACTCGATGGGCGGCATCCGCACCAACGCCGACGGCGCGGCGCGCGGCCTCAGGGGTCTGTTCGCCTGCGGCGAAGCGGCCTGCTGGGATCTGCACGGTTTCAACCGGCTGGGCGGCAACTCGGTCGCTGAAACCGTGGTTTCCGGGATGATCGTCGGTGAAGCCATCGCCGATTTCTGCGCCTCGACGGCAGGTGAACTGACGGTATCGACGGCGCTGATCCGCCAGTGTTTCGAGCGTGCGCAATCGGAGTTTGCCGCCATTGCCAATCACCACGGCAAAGAAAGCGCCAGCCTGCTGCTGCGCGAAATGCAGGCGACGATGACCGCCCAGGTCGGCATCGTCCGCCACGGCGAAGCCATGAATGCTGCGGTCAACACGCTGCAGGACCTGCTTTTGCGCAGCCGCGACCTCGGCCTTTCCGGCCGGCGCAGCGGCGCCGACCCCGAACTGACGCTGGCCTGGCGCCTGCAGAAGATGCTCAAGCTGGCGCTGTGCGTCAGCTACGGTGCCTTGCAGCGCACGGAAAGCCGCGGCGCGCATTTCCGCGAGGATTACCCGCAACGCAACGACGCCGACTGGCTCAAGCGCACGCTGGCAAGCTGGCCCAACAGCGAGCAGACCTTGCCGACGTTGAATTACGAATCGCTCGACATCGCCCGCATGGAACTGCCGCCCGGCTGGCGCGGCTACGGCACGCGCGACGCCATCGAACACCCGCTGACCGCCGGCCGTCAAGCCGAAGTGGAAGCCACCCGCGCCGCCCTGGCCAGCAGCGACCGGCACGCCGTGCAAGCCGCGCTGATGCCTTTCCGCCACCTGCTGCCGGCGCACTTGCGCGGTGACAATGCGCGAATTGGGCAGCACCCCGGAGAGAACGCATGATCACCCTGTTCCGCAAACCGAAACCGGGCGCGGCACCGCGCCGCCTGACCCTGCACATCCTGCGCTGCAACCCGGCCGACCCGGCGAGCAAGCCTTATCTGCAAGCCTTCGAGCTGGAAGAAGCGGAAGGCATGACGCTGTTCATCGCGCTCAACGAAATCCGCGCCACGCAAGACCCTTCGCTGCAGTTCGACTTCGTCTGCCGCGCCGGCATCTGCGGCAGTTGCGCGATGCTGGTCGACGGCCGCCCGGCACTCGCCTGCCGGACGCTGACGCGCGATTACGGCAGCGACATCACCCTCGCCCCGCTGCCCTTCTTCGAGCTGATCGGCGATCTGTCGGTAAATACCGGCAAGTGGATGCGCGGCACCGCCGAACGCCTGCAGACCTGGATCGCGCAAAGCGAAGCCGTCGACCTCGACGCGCTCGAAGCGCGCATGGAACCCGCGCTGGCCGAAGCCATCTACGAACTCGACCGCTGCATCGAGTGCGGCTGCTGCATCGCCGGCTGCGGCACGGCACAGATGAACGAAAACTTTGTCGGCGCCGTCGGCCTCAACAAGATCGCCCGCTTCCGCCTCGATCCGCGCGACACGCGCAGCGACGCCGAGTTCTTTGAACTGATCGGCGACGACGACGGCGTCTTCGGCTGCATGAGCCTGCTCGGCTGCCACGACCTCTGCCCGAAGGAGTTGCCGTTGCAGACGCAAATCGCCTTCCTGCGCCGCAAGATGGCGGTTACCGGATTGTATTGAATGCCTGAACATCGGGGTGCAAGCAAACTGAAAAGTTGCCACAAGCCTGCGCTATCATCGCGTCCCATTGCCCATCGCCTCAAGGAAAACCTGCAATGAGATTACTGCGCCAGCTCTCCCTTGCTTGTGTACTTTCGCTCTCCAGTCTCAGCTTGTTTGCCCAGACTGGCGCACCGCAAGCCGTTTCGCTGTCCGCCCTGCCCGCGGGTAAAACAGTTCTGACGGTCAAGGGAACGAATGGCGTACGCAAGTTCAGCATCGCCGAACTGGAAAACCTGGGTACCCATCGCCTCAACACAAAAACCTTCTGGCCAGCCGACGACGGCACTTACGAAGGCGTACTGCTGAGCACCATTCTCAAACAGGCCGGGATCGAAAGCTCGGAAGCCATCCGGGTTCGCGCACGCGATGGCTTCTCTCAGATCATTCCGCGCCAGGACTGGGAAAAATGGCCCATCCTGCTGGCTACCCGCCGCGCCGGCAATGCCATCCCAACTCGCGACAAGGGGCCGCTGCGCATCATCTACCCGCGCGACATGTCACCGGAACTGGCCGATACGCTTTATCGCTTGCGCTGGGTCTGGCTGGTCGACTTGATCGAACCTGCAGGCAAGTAGATGAGCGGGGCATGGCTCAAGCGATATGCACTTGCCGCAGCAGCCGTCGTACTGACGAGCACCGGAGCGATCACCTATCTGGCGAGCAATATCGCCCGCATTGAAGAAGCCCTGCCGCTGGCGTCACTGCATAAGGAAAGAGACTTTTCCGTCCTGCAACTTGATCTGGCACGCCTGGAAACAATGTTGGCAATTGCCGCGCACAACCCCGGCGAAGCACAACTGGAACAAACCGTTTTTGCGCTCGATCTGGTATCGCTGCGCCTGCGCGATAACCGGGCACTCTATGCGGGCGACAGCAAGGATATCGATGCCCTGCAGGATGCCATCGAGCAGGCCTTGTCCGGGCTCGACAGCCAGCTTTTGGCCCCGACACGCGATGGACTCGATGCCAGCCTGGAAACGATAAGAGTCCAGCGCGATACGCTGCAAATGCTCAATGACACGATTTTCCAGAAATCGATGGAACAGGTTTCCGGGCAACGAGAACATCTCGCCGGGCTGAAACAGTCAATGTCCGTCCTGATTGCGCTGGCCGGTCTGGCCGGTCTGTCCCTGATACTGATGTTGTTCCGTCTGCGCCAGAACCTCCTGACCATGCAGCAGCAGGGTGAACAGCTAAAACAGCGCG
The DNA here is from genome assembly GCF_030824335.1 of Azonexus sp. Lineage (GTDB taxonomy): Bacteria > Pseudomonadota > Gammaproteobacteria > Burkholderiales > Rhodocyclaceae > Azonexus. Next base: position 66,027 of record NZ_JAVBXX010000042.1, on the reverse strand, counting down.
AGGAAAGCCTGCGGCGTGCCAAGGAAGCCGCCGAAGGCGCCAACGAGGCAAAAAGTCGCTTCCTGGCCATGATGTCGCACGAAATCCGGACCCCCTTGAACGGCATCCTCGGCATGGCACAACTGCTGTTGATGTCCGGTGTCGACGATGTGGAACGGCGTGAATATGCACGGACCATCCTTAACTCCGGCCAGACGCTGCTCACGCTGCTGAACGACATTCTCGACCTGTCGAAAGTCGAAGCCGGCAAACTTGAACTCGACCAGTTGGCTTTCGAACCGCTGTGCGTGATCGACGAAGTTGTCTCGCTATTCAGCGAAGCAGCGGCAAACCAGGGCCTGACAGTACAAGCCGGCTGGTATGGCCCGACCGGGCAACGCTACCTGGCCGACCCGATACGCCTGCGGCAGATGCTGTCCAATTTGCTCAGCAATGCCATCAAGTTCTCAAGCTGCGGCGACATTCAGGTCGAAGCAAGCGAGATCGCGCAGGACGACAAATCTGCCCTGCTTGAATTCTCGGTAACCGACAGCGGCATCGGCATCGCCCCTGAGAAACTCGATCAGCTTTTCCTCCCCTTTTCACAACTCGACAACTCAACGACCCGCCAGTACGGCGGAACGGGATTGGGCCTCTCCATCGTACGCAATCTGGCCGAACTGATGGCTGGCGAAGTTGGCGTCGAAAGCACACCAGGCAATGGCGCCCGTTTCTGGTTCCGTATCCGGGCTGAACGTATTGCCGAAGGCAACGAAAGCCGGAAGACGCCACGCCTGGAAAATGCATTGCCCAGCCCGCCAGCCCCGGCAGAAGAATTCGACGATATTCTGGTGGTCGAGGACAACCCGACCAATCGCAAGGTGATCGAGGCCTTGCTCGGCAAACTGGGGCTAGCCACCCGCAGCGCCGAAAATGGCCAGGAAGCCGTTGCAGCAATTGCCCATAAACGCCCGCGACTGGTGCTGATGGACATCCAGATGCCCGTGATGGACGGCCTTGAGGCATGCCGCATCATCCGCCAACAGGAAACGATGCAGCAAACGCCACGCCTGCCGATCATCGCCCTGACCGCCAGCGCTTTTGCCGAAGATCGCCAACGATGCAGTGATGCCGGCATGGACGACTTCCTGACCAAGCCGATCAACTTCAGCAAACTCAAGGCCAGCCTGAGTCAATGGCAGATCGAGCCGCCAGCCCGACAAGCTTGATCCACGGCAATTCTCAGCGCGGCGCCAGCGCCAGCCACAATGCCGTCGCCAGCAGCATCCAGGCGAAGGCTGCGCGCATGCGGCGTTCCGGCAGTTTGTGCGCGAGTGCGACGCCAGCGGCGACGGTGAACATGCCGCCAATCGCCATCGGCAAACCGAGGCTCCAGTCCACGCGCTGGGCGCCGGCGTAGGCGCTCAGTGCGACCAGCGAACTCGGTGCTACCAGTGCCAGCGCCAAGCTTTGCGCTACTGTCTGGCGCTGGCCGAGCCAGCCGGAGAGCAGCGGCGTAGCGACCAGACCTCCGCCGATGCCGAGCAAGCCCATGCTGCTGCCGCCGGCAACGCCGACCAGCGGCAGCGCGGCCGGGCGCAGCGGCACGCCGGTGAGCGGTTGGCGCCCGCCGCGTCCCTGCCAGAGCAGGCGCAGCGCGAGGATGCCGAGGAAGGCGCAGAACAGATGGCCGAGCAGTTGCGCGTCGAGCCGCGTGGCGAAATGCGCCAGCAGCCAGGTGGTCAGCGTTGCCGGCAGGGCAATCGCCAGCACCGCCCGCCAGCCAACCGGATGTTTGCGGCTGTAACGCCACCAGCCGATCAGCAGGTTCGGCACCATCAGCACCAGCGCCGTGCCCTGCGCCATCGCCTGATCCATGGCGAAAGCGAGGACGAACAACGGAATGGCGATGATGCCGCCGCCGATGCCGAACAAGCCACCAAAAAAACCCAAGGCGGCGCCGATGGCCAGCGCCAGCGAGAGATCGGCAAGGGGGAGCAGGTGGAGCAGAGGCATGGGAATGTTGCGGTCAACGAGGGAAAAGCCATGATATTCAGCACAGCCAAAGATACAATGGCGCAACATTCAATTTATTATTGCGTTTAAAGCACGAATGAACGACGTTCCCGATCTCGCCTTCTTCAGCCTGCTCGCCCGCCAGCCCAGCCTGGCGGCGGCGGCACAAGCGCTCGGCATCACGCCGCCGGCGGTCAGCCGCCGGCTGGCAGCGCTGGAACAACGCCTCGGCGTGCGCCTGCTCAACCGGACGACACGGCGACTCAGCCTGACCCCCGAGGGGGAACGTTACCTGGAGGACGGCGAGCAGATCCTGCGCGACATCGAGCGCCTGGAACGCTCGCTCGGTGAAAGTCGTGAGCAGCCGCAGGGGCTGTTGCGGATCAACGCCGGCTTCGGTTTCGGCCGCCGCCACCTCGGCCCGGCAATTTCCGATTTCGTCCGCGACTGGCCGGACGTCGAGGTCATCCTCCACCTCTCCGACCGCACGCTCGACCTGACCGAACACGCGCTCGACATCGCCATCCGCTTCGGCCCGCCGCCGGATGCGCGCATCCTCGCCCGCCGCATCGCACCCAACCGCCGTTTGCTGTGCGCTGCCCCCGCCTACCTTGCCGCCCGCGGCATGCCACAGACGCCGCGCGACCTGCAGGCGCACGACTGCATCGTCATCCGCGAGAACGAGCGCGCCTTCAACAACTGGCAATTGACCGATGGCAACCAGCAGGTCACCGTCAAGGTACGCAGCCCGCTGGCCGTCAATCACGGCGAAATCGCCGTCGACTGGGCGCTGGCCGGGCACGGCATCGTCCTGCGCTCGGCATGGGACATCGCCGCCGACCTGCGCAGCGGCCGCCTGGTCCGCGTGCTGCCTGAGTGGGCCGGCATCTCGGCCGACATTCACGCGCTCTATCCGCAACGTCATCTGCTGTCGGCCAAGGTGCGCGTCTTCCTCGATTTTCTTGAACAACGTTTCGCCAGCTGGCGTGAAGACGGGCAAAACCCCGGCCCGCAGTGAGCCGATTGCGGTTACCATGCGCGACAGCCATATTAGCCAACCCTGATTTTCGAATTCCAAGGCCCCATGCCACGATTTTCCTTCGCCAGCCTGCGCCGCCCCGTCGTCCTGATTCCGGTTTTCCTGCTTTTTGCGCTGTTGACCGCAATATTGCTGCGCCCGTTGTTCGGCAAGGCCGTTGATGTGCTGGTCGCGCAACATGGTGACATCCGCCAGTCGGTGGTTGCCAGCGGCAAGGTCCGCTCGCCGCAACGCAGCGAACTGGCTGCGCAGGTATCGGGACAAATTCTTGCAGTGCATGTCATCGAAGGCAGCCAGGTCGCCGCAGGCAATCTGCTGATCGAACTCGATGACCGCGAAGTAAAGGCCAGCGTCGCCCAGGCCCGCACCCTGCTCATGCAAAGTGAATTGCGTCTGCAGCAGATGCGCCTGCTGGCCGAACCGCTGGCCCGCGAAGCCTCGCGTCAGGCCGAAGCCAACCTGACCCAGGCGCGGCAGCAATTCGCCCGCACCGAAGCGCTGGTCGCCAAGGGTTTCTACAGCACCAACCAGCTCGACGACGCCCGGCGCGCACTGACCGTCGCCGAAAGCCAGCGCCAGGCCAGCCAGTTGCAGGCCGGCAGCAACGCCAGCGGCGGCGGCGATTACCGGCTGGCCGAAGCCGCCGTCGAACAAGCACGCGCCGGCCTCGAACTGGCGCAGGCGAAACTGGCCTACACGCGCATCCTCGCCCCGCGCCCCGGCACCATCCTCGCCCGTCTGGCCGAACCGGGCGACAGCGTGCAGCCGGGCAAGACGCTGCTCAGCCTGTCGCCGGCCGGCGCGACCGAACTGCTGGTGCAAATCGACGAAAAGAACCTGCGCCTGCTGGCGCTCGACCAGACGGCCCGGGTTTCCGCCGATGCCTGGCCGGATCGCCACTTTCCCGCCCGCGTTTCCTACATCAGCCCGGCCGTCGATCCGCAGCGCGGCTCGGTCGAAGTCCGGCTGCACGTAGACAATCCGCCGGATTACCTGAAACAGGACATGACGGTATCGATCGATATCGAAACCGGCAGCAAACAGGGCGTCATCCTGCTGCCGGCCGAAGGACTGCGCGGCAGCGTGCTGGAACAGTGGGTGCTCGTCGTGCGCGAGGGCCGTGCCGTGCGGCAAGTGGTGCAAACCGGATTGCGCAACGCCGGCCAGGTTGAAATCGTGGCCGGGCTGGCTGCCGGCGACTTGGTGGTACCGGCAAGCAACCCGCGTATCGCCGCTGGCGACCGCGTGCGCACCGGCCACTGACGTCCGCCATGCATCCCTGGCTCCCTTTCGAATGGATCGCCGCCACCCGCTTCCTGCGCGAGGGACGGACGCAGAGCCTGCTGATCATCGTCGGGGTCGGCGTCGGTGTCTCGGTGATCGTCTTCATGTCGGCGCTGCTGTCCGGGCTGCAGTCCAACCTGGTCAAGCGCACACTCAGTTCGCAGGCGCACCTGGTGCTGCTGCCGGCCGAGGAAATCGCCCGGCCGCAGTTCGGCGAAGGTCAGGCGCTGGTGCAGAAGCAGGCGCAGCGCCTGCGGTCGATCGATCAGTGGCAGGCCTTGCGCGGTCGACTGGAAAAATTGCCGGAAATTGCCGCCATCTCGCCGGTCGCTTCCGGCCCGGCCTTTGCCGTGCGCGGCGATGCCAACAAGTCGATCAGCCTGATCGGCATCGAACCGGCCAACTACGTTCGCGTCATCGAACTCGACCAGAAAATGGTCGGCGGCGAACTGCGCGTCAATGCCGGCGAAGCGCTGATCGGCATCGAACTGGCGCGCGATCTCGGTGCCACGCTGGGCGACAAGTTGCGCATCAACGCCAGCAGCGGAGCATCGGATACGCTGACCATCGTCGGCCTGTTCGATCTCGGCAACAAGGCCGCCAACGCCCGCAATGTCTATGTCGGCCTGCGCACCGCGCAAAGCCTGCTCGACCTGGTCGGCGGCGTCTCCAGCATCGACCTGGCATTGCACGACATGTACCAGGCCGAAGCGCTGTCGCAGCGCCTCAACGCCGAAACCGGGCTGATCGCCGACAGCTGGATCAAGACCAACGCCCAGTTCTTCACGGCGCTGACCTCGCAGCGCATTTCGAGCAACGTCATCCGCTTCTTCATCGGCCTGTCGGTGGCTTTCGGCATCGCCAGCGTGCTCGTCGTCTCGGTCGTCCAGCGCTCGCGCGAAATCGGCATCCTGCGCGCCATGGGTGCCAGCCGCGGCCAGATGCTGCGCACCTTCCTGCTCCAGGGCGGTATCGTCGGCCTGTTCGGTTCGTTGCTCGGCTCGGCGCTGGCCTGGTGCTTCCTGGCGCTCTGGCGGACGCTCGCCGTCAATGCCGACGGGACGCCGATGTTCATGATCGAGGTCGAACCCGGCCTGGTCCTGATTGCCGCCGCCGGCGCCACGCTGGTCGGCGTGCTGGCGGCACTGATGCCGGCGCGACGCGCCGCTTCGCTCGACCCAGTGGTGGCGATCCGTGGCTGAAACGCTGCCAGCAAACGCCGTCCTGCAACTGGCCGGGCTGAAAAAATCCTATCTGAGCGGGGACAGCGAGCTGGAGGTATTGCACGGCATCGACCTGACGCTGCAACGCGGCGAGTTCGCCGCGCTGATCGGCCCGTCCGGTTCCGGCAAGAGCACGCTGCTCAACCTGATCGGCCTGCTCGACCGGCCCAGCGCCGGCCAGCTGTTCATCGACGGCGTCGAGACCAGCACCCTGAGCGAGACCGAAATCACCCGCCTGCGCGGGCAGCGGATCGGCTTCGTCTTCCAGCACCACCTGCTGATCCCGGCGTTCACGGCGCTGGAAAACGTCATGATGCCGCTGCTCATCGACCGCGGCCGTCCCGATACAGCCATGCGCGCACGCGCCGCCGAACTGCTGGCCGGCGTCGGTCTCTCGGAGCGTGCCGACTACCCGGCGAGCAAGCTCTCCGGCGGCCAGCAGCAACGCGTTGCCATCGCCCGGGCGCTGGCCATGCGCCCGTCGCTGGTACTCGCCGACGAGCCGACCGGCAACCTCGACACGCACACCGCCGACGACATCTTCGCACTGCTGCGCGAGGTCAACCAGCGCGAGCAGACCACCTTCCTGATCGTCACCCACGACCCACGCCTGGCCGGCCGCTGTGACCGCATCGTCGAACTGGTCGATGGCGACATCGTCAGCGACCGTCCGCACCCGATACCGACAAAGCACTTGCCGGCAGACTAGCCGCCAGCCGGTGACGGCGTTATCCTCGCCCCCTCACAATCAAAAGCCGGAGACATCCATGCCAGCACTGCTGACCACCCCCGACCCCGACGGACTGCTCGAATATTCCGTGGTCTATACCGACCGCGCACTGAACCACATGTCGCAACAATTCCAGGGCGTCATGCGCGACATCTCGCGTATTGTCAAAACGGTTTATCACGCCAGATCTGCCATTGTTGTTCCCGGCAGCGGCACCTTCGGCATGGAAGCGGTAGCCCGCCAGTTCGCCAGCGGCCAGAAGGTCATGGTCATCCGCAACGGTTGGTTCAGCTACCGCTGGACGCAGATTTTCGAGATGGGCAACATTCCGGCCGAAGCGACGGTTTTCAAGGCCCGCCAGCAAGGCAGCGGCACCCAGGCCCCCTTTGCCCCGGCCCCCATCGAAGAAGTCGTCGCCGCGATCCATGCGCTGCGCCCGGCCGTCGTTTTCGCCCCGCATGTCGAAACTTCCTCGGGCATGATCCTGCCCGACGATTACCTGCGCGCCGTGGGGGCCGCCGTGCGTGCGGTCGACGGGCTTTTTGTGCTCGATTGCATCGCTTCAGGCACGGTTTGGGTGGATATGCAGGCCAATGAAGTCGATGTGCTGATCAGCGCCCCGCAAAAAGGCTGGAGCGGCTCGCCGTGCTGCGCCCTCGTCGCCCTCGGCGAACGCGCCCGTAACAAGATCGATGCGACGACCAGCAGCAGCTTCGCCTGCGATCTGAAAAAGTGGCTGAACATCATGGAAACCTACGAAGGCGGCGCTCACGCGTATCACGCAACAATGCCGACCGACGCCCTGAAAACCATGCGCGACGTCATGCTGGAAACCGAAGCCTACGGCTTCGCCAAGGTCTGCGCCGAGCAATGGGAACTCGGCCGGCGCGTCCGCGCCCTGCTCGTCGAACGCGGTTTCCCCAGTGTCGCAGCAGAAGGCTTCCAGGCCCCCGGCGTGGTCGTCAGCTACACCAGCGACCCGGACATCCAGAACGGCAAGAAATTCATCGCCGCCGGCCTGCAAAGCGCGACCGGCGTACCACTGATGTGCGACGAACCAGCCGACTTCCGAACCTTCCGCCTCGGCCTGTTCGGACTGGACAAATTGCACGATCCGGAACGCAGCGTAGCCACGCTGGAGAAGGCGCTCAGCAGCATGCCCGCAGCCAACTGACCATGCCGCCAATCAGCCTGCGGCTGCAAACGCCAGGCTGATTGGCAAGCATTCGGTTTTTACGGTTTGTTGATGGTTGACCGGAAGATTTTGCCGTTTTTGAACGGGTAACTCCGGTTTATCGACGCTTGCGGGAGTCACTCAGTAGCAGGCAGTGGCCTATGTGCGGCGGGCCATCTGCTTCAGGTTAACAACATATATCGCAACGCCCCATCAAGACGGTGGTAGAGCATTGATGGAGCGAAGAATGTTGCGAGTAATCTCTTGCCGCTTTGAGAGGTCGTCCAATCTGTTGGGCGTATCGATGTTCAGCGCGAAAAAAACCGGTCCAGTTGGCCACTCGACCCAGCCTACCCACCAGCCAATTTTTCCACTCCAACCGGTCTTGGCCCGCAATATCCAATCACGGCCAGCCTCATTCACCATCACATCCTTGACGAGCCGCTGATGCTCGCCCCGGAACGGCAGTTCATTACGATAGAGATGGTGCAAAAACGATATTTGTTCATTTGCAGAAATTGCCAAGTCGCCTTCGACCCAGAAAGGTTTGCTGCCTCCCGCAACTGCGTTGCCATACGCAATCTTTCTCATGTACGCAGTCTCACGCGCATCGCCAAGCCGCTGAGCGAATCTTTCGTAGACCCAAACAGTCGAATTTCGCATCGCAGAGCGCAGGTTCTGGTTTTCATTCCATGCCTCTATCGAGCGCTTAACGCCATCCCAGGGTATTACCTGGAACTCATCACGGAGGATTCCCGCGTCAAGAGCGAATAGGCTGTGGGGAATTTTGAAGGTTGAAGCCGGCGAGTAGCGACGGCCTGCGCGTTCCGGGTCGTATACGAAGGCCACGTCACGCCCATTGCGGTTGTCCCAGACAACGATAGTGCCGCGCGCCTCGGCAGCAGCAAAGAAACTGGACCAGTCTGTACGCTCCTGTGCAGTAGGGGCAGCAAGCGCTCCAACCGTAAGGACAATTGATAATACAAAGAGAATAAGGCTACGTCGATTCATTGCGCCAATTGTAGTCGTGTAGCCACGCTCGAATGACTTTGATTCCGGTCGTGCTGGCTGGAAATTGCGACCGGTGGCACTGGGTCGTTTATTCGCATTCGCCAACACACGCCCCTCCATAACCTGCCAGCCAGAAACGAATCCTTACAAACCGCAAACGACAGCTTACATGGATATCTGTAGTCTTGATTCCGTCGCCAGAACACATCTGGCTCATCCACAGGAGCAAGACCATGAAAAACTTTAATCAGACCCCGATCAAGCGCTGGCTCGCCGTTGCCGGTATCGCCCTCGCCGTTCCGCTGAGTGCCATGGCCTATCAGGGGCAAGGCGGCAAAATGGGTGGCTGCGATGGCAAGCCGGGTGCGCAAGGCGCCGGCATGATGCAGCACGGTCATGGTCAAGGCATGGGCATGATGCGTGGCCTGCACCGCCTCGATCTGAGCGAAGCGCAGCAGGATCAGGTGTTCGAGTTGATGCATAACCAGGCACCGGTCATGCGCAAACAGATGAAAGCCTTGAAAAAGGTGGAAACCGAGTTGCAAACGCTGAAAAAGAGCCCTGACTACAGTGAAGCCAAGGCCAAGGAACTGATCGTCAGCATGACCCAGCAACGGGCCGACATGGAAATGGCGCGCCTGCAGGTCGAACGCAAGGTACTGGATGTGCTGACGCCAGAACAACGTCAGCAACTGAACACGCCGATGCCAGGAAAACCCGGCGGACGCGGCCCGAAATCCTGATCGCCCATAAACAGCAGCCACGCGACCTGTCGGTTGGCGTGGCTGATTTATTGCACAGGATGACTTGCTGGATCGAAGTGCATCAGGGCAATCGCCCTGGTGCTTTTTTACTTCTCGACGTTATCCGCGGGATTGGCCGGGAAAGCCGGGAACATGGTGCGCGTTTGCGTTTTTAGCTGATCCTGCATGGACTGAAACATTTTTTTTGACTGGTCCATGTAAGTCGACATCATGTTCTGCATGGCAGGTTGCTGAAAATTCAGGAACTGGTTCCAGAAATCCGCCTGCACGGTAGCGCTGTCACCGCCGTACATCGTGCGCGATTGTTCCTGCAGTTTTTGCTGGAAATCGACAAACGTCTTCATGTTGTTTTCCAGATACTTGCCGAGCATGTTCTGGGAAGTGCTGCCGTAGAAACGGATGAAGCCCGAAAGCAGGTCGCACGAAAACAAGGGCACGGCACCGGCCTCTTCTTCCAGAATGATCTGAAAGAGGATGCTACGCGTCAAATCGTCGCCAGTCTTGGCATCGATGACCTTGAAATTCTCGAACTTGAGGACCAGTTCCTTGACATCCCCCAGCGTGATATATGCGCTTGTCTTGGTATCGTACAAACGACGATTGGGGTATTTCTTGATCAGGCGAACCGCTTCAGACATGCTGCAATCCTCAATACATTTTTGTGTGCAGTGCAACATTATAGCCGAAAAAAAAGGCGCCCGAAGGCGCCCTTTCGTCGCGAACGATTACTGGTAGTACAAACCACCATTGATGTTCAGCGTAGCACCGGTAGTGAAGCCGGACAGTTCGCTGGCCAGGAAGGCCACGGCGAAACCGATTTCTTCCGGCTTGGCCAGGCGCTTCATCGGTACGGAGTCAACGATGGTCTTCAGGATGTCTTCGCGGATGGCAGTAACCATCTTGGTCGCGACATAGCCCGGAGCGATGACGTTGACCGTCACGCCCTTGGTTGCCAGTTCGGCAGCCAGAGCCTTGGAGAAACCGATCACGCCAGCCTTGGCGGCAGAGTAGTTGGTCTGACCGGCTTGGCCCTTGACGCCATTGACGGAAGCGATGTTCACGATACGACCCCAACCGCGTTCAGCCATCTTGGTGGACACTTGCTTGGTAACGTTGAACAGGCTGGTCAGGTTGGTGGCGATAACAGCATCCCAACCATCTTTTTCCAGCTTGGCGAACATACGGTCACGGGTGATACCGGCATTGTTCACCAGGATGTCGATCGGGCCGGCCTTGGCTTCGGCTTCGGCAACCATCTTGGCGCTGGATTCGAGATCGGATACATCACCGGCAACCAGGATGAAATCCTTGAAACCTGCTTCAGCTTGTTCCTTGACCCACTCATCCGGCTTGTCGAATTCCGGGTGATAAGCGGCGACCACCTTGTGACCGGCCAATGCCAGCTGTTGTGCAATAGCGGTTCCAAGACCACCGAGGGCGCCAGTAACGAGAGCAACGCGTTGCGTCATAGTTTTTTTCCTTGTTAAGTAAAACGGGGGTTAAAAAATACCGGTCAGAACATGTGCTGACCGCCATTAATGGAAATATTGGCCCCGGTGACAAACGCGGCTTCATCGGAAGCCAGGTACGCCACGAGACCGGCAATTTCTTCCGGTTTGCCAAGACGGCCGACCGGAATCTGCGGGAGAATTTTCGAGTCCAGAATGTCTTGCGGAATCGCGGTCACCATCTTGGTGCCAATATAACCCGGCGATATTGTATTTACTGTGACACCCTGCTTGGCAACTTCCAGCGCCAGCGCCTTGGTAAAACCATGCATGCCGGCTTTGGCGGCCGAGTAGTTGGTCTGGCCGAAAGCACCCTTCTGGCCATTGACCGAAGACACATTGACCACCCGACCCCACTTGCGTTCGACCATGCCGTCCATGACCTGCTTGGTCATGTTGAAAACCGAATCGAGATTGGTGCCCATCACGGCATCCCAATCAGCCTTGGTCATTTTCTTGAAGGTCATGTCACGGGTAATACCGGCATTGTTCACCAGCACATCGACCGGCCCAACCTCACGCGTTACCACGTCGACACAGGCCTTGGCCGAATCAAAATCTGTCACGTCACAGGGATAGGCTTTGAAGCCGTAGCCCATGTTGTTCATGTTCTTCAGCCATTCATCGACCTTGGCATTGCCCGGCGAATGGGTGGTTACCACTTTGTAGCCCAAGGCTGCCATCTTGATGCAGATCGCTTCACCCAAGCCACCCATACCACCGGTAATCAGTGCAACTCGTGACATATTTCCCTCCTCCAGGATTTATTGCAGTCAGACCGCCCGCTCTCTGACATAACGGCCAGGAGCTGGCTCGATCGCTTTATATTTTGTTGTCCCGACCTTGCGCGCTGCACGCTGTTCACCACCGTGCAGCTTCAGCCAGTCGGCCCAGTCGGCCCACCAGCTGCCCTTCATCTCCGTTGCTGCGGTCAACCACCCCTCGGCATCGGTTTTCACATCATCGTTCAACCAGAAACTGCGCTTGTTCTTGCTCACCGGATTGATGACGCCAGCAATGTGACCGGAAGCCCCCAGTACGAAGCGGGTTTTTCCGCCCAGAATGCGTGTGCTCTGATAGGCCGATTGCCATGGCACGATATGATCTTCGCGCGTTGCCAACAGATACACCGGCATGTCGAGCTGGCCCAGATCGACCTTCGCACCACACATCTGCAGCTTGCCCGGCACACGTAGATTGTTTTCCAGATACATGTTGCGCATGTACCAGCAAGCGAATGGCCCCGGCAGATTGGTCGAATCCGAATTCCAGTACAGCAAGTCGAAAGCCTGCGGCTTCTGGCCCTTCAGATAATTGCCGGTCACATAGTTCCAGACCAGATCGTTGGCCCTCAGGAAGGAAAAGGTGTTGGCCAGATCGCGCGCTGGCAGCAAACCACCCTGACCGATGCTGGCTTCCCGGCTGGCAACGCCTTGTTCGTCAATGAACAAACCGATTTCGCCGGTATCGGCAAAATCGAGCAAGGTGGTCAAAAGCGTCAGCGAAGCCACGCAATCTTCACCCCGTGCCTTCAAAACAGCCAACGCCGACGTCAAGATGGTGCCGCCGACGCAAAAACCGAGCGCGTTGACCTGCTTGACCTTGGTCATTTCCTGGATGAGATGCAGGGCTTCGATCGGGCCACGCTCCAGATAATCATCCCAGCCCAGATGGCCTTGCGCTTCTTGCGGATTGCGCCAGGAAACCAGGAATACGGTATTGCCCTGATCGACCATGTAGCGAATCAGGGAGTTTTCCGGCTGCAAATCCATGATGTAGAACTTGTTGATGCAGGGCGGCACGACCAGCAGCGGCCGGGTCGCGACCTTGGCGGTCAGCGGCGCGTACTGGATCAGTTGCATCACATCGTTTTCATAGACCACGGCACCTTCGGTGGTCGCGATATTCTTGCCCACTTCGAAAACCGACTCGTCGGTCATCGAAATACGCCCCTTCTCAAAATCCTTGATCAGGTTGTTGATGCCATCGGTAATGCTCTGCCCCTTGGTTTCCAGGGCCAGTTTGACGAATTCGGGATTGGTCGCGGCAAAGTTGGATGGGGCCATCGCATCGGCCACCTGGCGCGCCAGGAAACGGAGTTTTTCCTTGGCCTTGGCATCCTGCGCCGGCATGACCTCAACCATTTCCTTCAGGTAACGGACATTTAACAGATAAGCCTGATGCAGGTAATCGTAAATCGGGCTTTCCCGCCACTCGGGCGCGGAAAAACGACGATCACCGGGTTCCGGGGCAACCTTGAAGGACTGCTCTTCGCCCTTTTGCTTGGCCAGCATGGACTGCCAGAGCGACATCTGCTGATCCATGAACTGCTTTTGCAACGCTGTCAGTGCCTGCGGATCGGCAGCCGGCGGTGCGGCATTGCCAAAGGCAGGTGTCGCCTTGTTCAGTTGATCCATAAACTGCTGCGCCATGTTCTGACCGGCTTGCATGAACTGTATTGCCGAACCCAGAAAAGCCTCGTTATTGTTAGATCCTTGCGCCATGGGATGTTTGTCTCACTGGTTGTGGGGGCTGTAGCCTCTCGATTCTGCATACCCGTCCGTGCACTGTCAATGCATAATTAGGGCATGTACATCATCGCTATCGGCTGGAAACGGACAATAGTTTGAGTATCTCCAAGCAAACAAGCGCCATGCCATTGTTTGCTCCCCAGCAGACTTTGCCTTCTAAAATTCAAGCATGCCACTCACCGTCATCATAATAATCGGATGGCTTTACGTCACCGTCCTGATTGCCGCAAACGAACCGACACTGGTCTCCGGGATCATTTCTTTCTTGTTCTACGGCGCCCTGCCCTGCGGTTTGCTGATTTATTTTGCCGGATCAAGAGTCCGGCGGGAGCGCCAGAAATACAGGGAAATGATGGCTGAAAAAGCAAGACGGGATGCGGCAAGCTGAACCCGGATTGAGCAATGCATCAGGCCAGCCAGATCAGGCTGGCCATGCGGCCGGTGATGCCATCGCGCCGATAGGAATAAAAGCGGCTATGGTCGTCGACCGTACACATCCCGCCACCAAAGATCGCACCGACCCCCATTGAATTCAGGCGTTGCCGGGCCAGCAATTCAAGATTGGCCAGCCACTTCCCCTGAGCGTGCGGTTTGAATGCCAGCGTCGCTGCGGCATCGCTGGCGACGAATGCCTGCCGTACCTCGTCACCGACTTCAAAGTTCTCCGGGCCGATAGCCGGTCCCAGCCAGGCCAGCAACTGCTCTCCCGGCACCCGCATCCCGACCACGGTCTGTTCCAGTACGCCGGATAACAAACCGCGCCAACCTGCATGCGCCGCAGCAACCACGCTACCAGCGCGGTCACAGAACAGCACCGGCAAGCAATCGGCGGTCATCACGGCGCAGACGACACCGGGCTGACGCGAAAACGCTGCGTCGGCCATGCTGTTTTCCTGGGCAGATGGCGCGTTGACCGCAACATTTCCATGCACCTGACTCAACCAGCACGGCTCTGCCGGCAGTTGCCGGCGCAACAGCTCCCGATTAAGCACGACGTCAGCCGGATTGTCACCGACATGCCCGGCCAGATTGAAACTGTCCCACGGCACCCGACTGACCCCGCCACTGCGTAGCGTTTGTAACGCCCGCACCGTATTCGGCGCAGGCCATTCCGGGCGAAAAAAATCAGCCATAACGCAGGGTATCGAGCAAATCCCGCATATCTTCCGGCATCGGCACTTCCCATTGCATCAGGCGCCCCCCTAGCGGATGCAGCAAGCCCAGACGCGTTGCGTGCAGCGCCTGTCGGCCAAATGGCGGCAAGCGCTGATCAGGCCGGCCGTAAACCGGATCACCGACCAGCGCATGACCGATTGACGCCAGATGGACACGAATCTGGTGCGTCCGCCCGGTTTCCAGGGTGCATTCGAGCAGCGTGCAATGAGGAAAGACTTCCAGCCGGCGATACCAGGTCAAGGCCGGTTTGCCGCCTCGGCTTTCCGGCACAACAGCCATCTTGATACGATTTACCGGATGCCGGCCAATCGGCGAATCAACCCCGCTATCGCGCTTGATCGCGCCGGAGGCCAGGGCCAGATACTGCCGCTTGACGGTGCGTGCCTGCAACTGGCGAACCAGATCGGTTTGCGCTTCCAGCGTTTTGGCAACGACCAGCAGACCGCTGGTGTCCTTGTCCAGCCGATGCACAATACCGGCGCGTGGCACTGCGTCGATACCTGGCACATGGTGCAACAGGGCATTCATCAGAGTACCGCTCCAGTTGCCACTGCCCGGATGCACGACAAGACCGGCTGGTTTATTGATCACCAACAGGGTTTCGTCTTCAAAGACGACATTCAATGGAATGTCTTCCGGCTGTTCGGTCTGGAGTTGTGCATCGTTCGGCAGGACGACAAGCAATTTCTCGCCGCCAAAAACCTTGCGCTTGGGCTCACTCACCGGCATACCATCGACCTCGACACAGCCGTCGCGCACCCAGGTCTGCAAGCGATTGCGCGAATGCTGCGGCAAGAGCTCCGCCAACACCTGATCGAGTCGACGACCAGCACAGCTATCGGGAACACTCAGATGCAGCGGCTCGGTTGGGCTATAATCGCCCGAGTTTTCTAAAGGATCGTTCATGATGCGAAGTTTACCCGCATTCCAGTCATTCCCTGCTCTCCTTCGTTCATTGGTGGTCGTTCTCGCGTTTTGTCTCGGTGGATGCAGCCTGCTGCCTGCCGAAGTTGACGAAACTGCGGGCTGGTCGGCTGGTCGCCTTTATTCGGCAGCTAAAGATGCACAGAGTGATGGCAACTGGGATCAGGCAGCCAAACTGCTGGAAAAACTGGAAGCACGTTATCCATACGGCCGTTTTGCCCAGCAGGCACAACTGGAAATCGCCTATGTTTACTGGAAGGCCAGCGAACCTGCATCGGCCTTGGCCGCCAGCGACCGTTTCATCAAACTGCACCCGAATCATCCTGCCGTCGATTACGCCTATTATCTGAAAGGCCTGATCAACTTCAATGAAGATCTCGGCCTGATGGGTTTCATCAGCAATCAGGATTTGTCCGAACGTGACCCCAAGGCAGCCCGTGAAGCGTTCGATTCGTTCAAGGAACTGGTTACCCGTTACCCGAATAGCAAATACGCACCTGACGCCATCAAGCGCATGAGTTACCTGGTCAATGCACTGGCCTCGCTGGAAGTGCACGTTGCCCGTTATTACCTGAAGCGTGGCGCCTATGTCGCGGCAGCCAATCGGGCACAGTTCGCAATCGAAACCTATCCGCAGGCACCAACCATCGAAGAAGCAATGTTCATTCTGGTTGCTGCCTACGACAAATTAGGCTTGAACGATCTGCGCGACGATGCCGAACGGGTCATGAAGAAAAACTTCCCGAACAGCCGCTATTACACCGAGGGCATAGAACGCAAAGTTCCCTGGTGGCAACTCTGGTAAAAAAATGGATTATGAAAAAATGCCCGCCAAGTAGCGGGCATTTTTTTATCCGCCCTGCTTGATCGCCAGCACTGCCTGATTGCGTAGCGTGCGCAGTAACGACAACTCCTTCTCCGGAATATCGATGCCGCCCGGTTCATCGCGGTCGGCATAAATCAGCGCAACCGGACTACCCTTGATGTTGAGCGGCAGGAGGACAAAAGAGCGCGCCGGTACGGCTTTACGGTACCAGGCAGGAATGCGTTCGAAAATATTCGGATCGTCGATATCGCTGATCAGGATGTCGAGACCTTTCGATGTGGCAACGTGGAAAATATCCGGGGCAAAACTGAGCGGGAAGCGAAATGCCTTGGCGACTTCATTGGCCTCGGGACCAAAACCGAAACGCCCTTGCATGGCCTGCCCCTTGGCATCGCGGATACATAGCACGACCCGCTTGAAACCCATCGCGCGATACATGGTCTCGAGGATGATGCGCAAAATATCATTCAGTTTGAAACCTTCGACCAGCGTATTGCTGATGTCCTGAATTCCTGCGGTCAACACGGTTTGCGCATCGATTTTCATCTCGCCAGCGTCTGGCCCATTGTCTGGCCCGCCGGGACCGCCCAATTCACCGAGCAGCGCGCCTTGCAAGGAGTCCATCATGCTTGCCGAATTGAGGGTGGTGCCGCCCTTGTCACCCGAGACAAACTGTTGCATCTGTTTGCCGAAGGTCGTTTGCGCCATATTCAGATGAATGATGCGGGCAAAATCACCGATTTCCTCGACGGAACGCTTGACGGTCTGCATCACGGTTCGTTCATCAAGCGGCAGGGCTGCGGCAAAACGCAGCATCGAATTTTTCAGTTCGCGAATCCGTGCTTCAGGCGTCGCCTGGGCGATGACATCACACAGTTCATTGGCAAAACCCGACAACATGCGCAAACGCTCTTCCTGCGTTACCGGCTTTTTGACCCGCCCGTCCGACAATTTATGCATCGAACCGACAATCAAGGGCGGAAAACCCCATTGTTTGGCAATGGCAATCCCCAGATTCTCGAAGGAAATGCCGAGCACCTGCAGCGAGGCGTGATCGTCGCTACACGACTTCTGCGCCATCACCCGGCGAATTTCGTCGGATTCCTCGGGGAAATAATATTGCGACAACAAACGGCCCAGGCTCTGGAACAAGGAACAGATGAAAATCTGCTCAAGATCCGGCATTTTCGCTGCTGCACTGATGTCCTTGGCCAGAATGCCGGCCAGATTGGCGCGCAGGAATTCCTCCTTCAGATGATTGGCATTCGCCTTGTTCTGCAAATGTTCGAAGAGCAGCACGGTAATCGCGATGTTGCGCACCGCCTCGAAGCCCAGCACGATCACCGCACGGGATACCGTGCTGATGCTGCCGCCACCCGCTGGGCGGAAATAGGCCGAATTGACCAGACGCAACAGTTTGTTGGTCAGGGCGAAATCCTTGAGGATGGAGTTCGATAGCTTGGTGACGCTCTCCGTCTCGCTATTGGCAATCTTGTTGATCGCGCTGACCGACTCGGAGAGTGCGGGAAAATCGCTCTTGTGGCGCATGCGGCGCAACAGGAAATCGAGTGTCGCCTGACGCCCACCGCTGTCGGTCGTCTTGGCCTCGTCGGGCTCAAGGTAGCGATCAAGCGCTTCGGCAAACTGCGCGGCACTCTGAAAACGGACTTCCGGATTACGCGCCAGCGCCTTGTACAAAATGCCGCTCAAACGGTCGTCGACCGCAACATTGACCGGCAATTTGATATCTTCGTTGGTGATCTGGTTCATGATCTGAAACAGGCTCACCCCTTCAACGGCCCGCCGCCCGGTCAGCATTTCGAAGAGCACCAGACCGGCCGAGAAAATATCCGAACGTTCGCTGCTTTCGTGCCGATCAATGTATTCCGGTGCCATGTAGGCCGGCGTACCGCTATATTCATCGCCATCCTCACCGGGACCGTCGAGCGGTGCCGAGATGCCGAAATCCATGACGCGTGGCGTGCCGTTTTCATCGATCAGGATATTCGACGGCTTGATGTCGCGATGGATGATGCCCCGGGTGTGCGCCTCAGCAAGTGCATACAGGACGTGGCGCAGAATGGTCACCGCCTTGACCGACGACAGCGCTCCGCTCTGACTCAGGAATTCTGAGAGATTGCGCCCCGGCACATACTCAAAAACCAGATAGAGATCGCCGCCCTCTTCCCCTGCCTCGAAAATCGGCACGATATTCGGGTGGCGCATTTTACTGACCGCTCGAGCTTCATCGAGCAAAACCTGGTTCTGGGCGGGGTCGGGACGGGTGAAATGTAGCGTCTTGATCGCCACTTCGCGTTGCAACTGCGCATCGAATCCGAGATAAACCGTACTCTGGGCACCGCGCCCCAGTTCGCCGCGAATATCGAAACGGCCAATTTTCCTGATCATTATTTTTTGTCTTCTATCCAGGCCAGCCGGGGAATTCCGTCTGCTCCGCCCCACACAATGGCGTTCTGTCCGTAATCTTCCGCCAGTGCGAACGCATCTTCAAGTGCTATATCGGGAATGAAGCAAGTTTCTTCACTCGGCCAGTCGGCGGCATCGGGGACATTCTCCCCGGCATAGGGCTCGTAATTGCCCTCCAGCAACTCACATTCAAGGGCCGATTGACGTTCGGCATTCTGTGCCTCATCGACCCGCTGGGCGCCTGGATTGTAGGCCGTGATGATGGCAAACCCGGTACAGGCATGCTGCGCCAGCCATTTGACTAGTCCGGCACTGGCTTCATCGATACGCAAATCGCATGGACCGCCGGGCAGAAAAACCCGGTAGGTCGTCGCCCGGTAGGCGCCTGCCAATTCGCTTGCTGCAAGTTCATTCGTCTTCACCATCAAAATCCACCACCCCAATCAATTTTTCTGCGTCACCGGCCGGCAGGGCCTCGACTTCTTTTAACTTGCGCGACAACTGGCGCGTCCGCGTTTCCGCCTTGACGATGCTGTTGCTCGCTTCTTCCAGCTTTTTCCGGGTATGCGCCAGCGCTTCACCGAACTTGCCAAACTCGCTCTTCACCGCGCCCAGTACGGCCCAGACCTCAGCCGAACGCTGCTCGATGGCCAAGGTACGAAAGCCCATCTGCAGGCTGTTGAGCAACGCCGCCAGCGTTGTCGGTCCAGCCAGACTGACCCGATATTCGCGCTGCAGCAACTCAGCCAGACCGGGGCGCCGCAGCACTTCGGCGTACAGCCCCTCGACCGGCAAGTACAGCAGGGCGAAATCGGTGGTATGCGGCGGAGCAACGTATTTGTCGCGGATGCTTCTCGCCTCGTTGCGAATACGCATCTCGATGGCTTTCGCTGCCTCTTCGATGTCCGCTGGATCCTGCGCCTCGATCAGCCGCTGATAATCCTCTATCGGAAACTTGGCATCAATCGGCAACCAGACGACGGCGCCATCATCCTTGCCGGGCAAGCGGATGGCGAAATCGACGCGTTCGTTGCTGCCGGGTTTCGTTGGCAAATTGGCGGCAAACTGCTCGGCAGTCAACAGTTGCTCCAGCAAGGCGCCCAACTGCACTTCGCCCCAGGTTCCCCGCGTCTTGATATTGCTCAGCACGCGTTTGAGGTCGCCGACACCAGCCGCCAACCCTTGCATTTCGCCCAGGCCACGATGCACCTGCTCCAGCCGTTCGCTGACCAGTTTGAAGGATTCACCCAGGCGTTGCTCCAGTGTGGCATGCAGTTTTTCGTCAACGGTGCGCCGCATTTCTTCCAGCTTTTGCGCGTTATCCGACTGTATTGCGGTCAACCGGCTTTCCACCGTATTTTTCAGGCGCTCGAAACGCTCGTCCAGGCCCAGCGAAAAACGATTCAGTTCACGCGCAAAGGCTTCCAGACGCTCAGCCTGCAGGGTGCCAAGCTGGCCCATTTGCGTGCTGATGGCCTGCCCCAGCAGGTTTGCCGATTGCGCCCTTTCCTCGCGATCACGAAATGCGTCTTCGGCATCTTCGCGCCGACCACGCGCCAATTCCTCGCGCAACTCCCGCTCCAGGCGCGCCATGCCTCTTTCCTGCGTTTCCTGCAGCGCCCGGAAGCGGGCATCGTCATCGGGGCGCCGGTTACTCAGCCAAAGCAAGGCGACCTGCAAAAGAATGACGACCACCAGCCCGGCCAGGACAACCAGCACAATTGCTTCACCCATCATTTACCTCAGCGAGAAATTGACGCGGCCACCGGCCAGCAGCGCATCCTTGTCAGCCTTCGACTGCACCAGAAAGATTCGCTCCGGTGCCAGCTTGCCCTGCTCGATCAACCAAAGCTGAACCAGTTCAGCCCGCTGCCTGGCGAGCCCTCGCAGATCGTCGTCGCTGGCCGGCAGATTGGCTAGCAGCAGTTTCTCCATCTCCTCAACCGGCAAGGCTTTCTGCAGGCCGACCACATTGCGTGGCTTGGGAAATTTCGCTGCCTGGTAGGCCCGCGTCAGATACGTTTTGTATTCAGCAGCGGGAATTTTCACGGTCTCGGGAGACTCGACGGCACTCCCGTTCTTCTGCAGGTCAGCGAACTTTTCCCGCTGCATGGCGCGTTCGATTGCCACCTGCTTCAAACCTTCCCGGTCCACCGCCGGATCAACCAGACCGGCGATTTCCAGTTTCAGCGCAGCGCGCTCGCTGAGTGCCTTGCTCAGACTCTCCAGCTTTTTCACCCCGGCCTCGTCCAGCGTCGCCCGACCGGGCGCAAAGGCCACGTGCGACAACTCCTCGCCGCCGCCGAACATCGAACCGAGCAAGGCAAATGGCGAACTCACCGCCTTGACGAAAAGATTGACGATGACCTTGATCACCAGACCGCCGACGGAAAACTGCGGATCATCCAGCGAACCGGAAATCGGCAGACTGAGATCGATTTCCCCGCGATTGTTGCGCAGCAGTGCAATTGCCAGATTGACCGGCAACTGCGTCGCATCCGGACTATCCACCTTGGCACCGAAAGTCAGTTGGTCGATGAACAACTGGTTGTCCGCCGACAACTGACGATTTTCCAATTTGTAGGCCAGATTGAGCGACAGTTTGCCCTTGTCGATCACATAACCGGCATATTTTCCCGAATACGGCGAGAAATCTGTCAGATCAACCCCCTTCACCTCGGCTTTCAGGTCGAGGTAAGACTTGGCCGCCAAGGGATTCAACTTGGCAGTAATCTGCACCGGCGCCGAACTACCATAACTACCGCGCAACTCCATGTCGGCCAAGGTCCCTTCGACCGACGACAAACCAGTGATGCTGCCGCCCAGCTTGCCGACATTGACGGTGTAATTCGGCTTGACGAAATAATCCGAAAAATTAACCGTGCCGTTGTTCAGTGTCACCTTGCCAATTCGGATCGGAGCGCTCGCACTTGCAGGAGCACTTGGTGGGGCACTCGTGGCGCTGAGCTGCACCGCGGTGCCGGCTGTTGCGGTCGACACGACTTTGTCGGCCTTTTCCGCTTCAGGCGGTGGCACTGACGCCGGCTTACGCACGATGTTGGCCACATTGAGCTGACCGTTCGCATCGAGAATGAGGCGGGAGAAAAAGTCGCTGAGCGCAATTTCACGAATATCGATGGCCAACGGATCGAGACGAAAATCGATGCCGGCAAAATGCAGCGACTTCCACTTCAGGAAATCGGTCTTGTTTTCCCGG
Organism: Azonexus sp.; assembly: GCF_030824335.1. Classification (GTDB taxonomy): domain Bacteria; phylum Pseudomonadota; class Gammaproteobacteria; order Burkholderiales; family Rhodocyclaceae; genus Azonexus. Next base: position 44,198 of record NZ_JAVBXX010000042.1, on the reverse strand, counting down.
TCGACCGCACGCAACTCGCCCAACGTTGCCGACCCCTGGTAGGCCACCTTCAGCTTGCCTTGATCGAGACGTAGCGAAGCCTCACCCTGATTCGAAAACAAACCGCGTTGCAACTCGACATTGAGGAACTGGTTGGCGTAGCCCTGCAGTGAAGTCAGCGGAATGCCTCGGGTATCCACTTTCAGCGCCAAGTCGAACGGCAGCAACTGAATCGCCCCGGCCATTTCCAGATTGCCCTTCTGATTAAGCAGCGCCTTGATCTGCAAAGCAGCCTTTTGCTTCGGCACATTACCGATTTTTTCCGCCTGCACAGCGAGGCCGGAAATTTCCTGGATGGCCACCGGTTGCACCGAACGGTCTTCGAAACGAAGCGCCATGTCCTCCACCAGCAGCTTTTCAACCTGGCCTAGCCATGGGCGCGTGTCCTTCACCCCCTGGTCGACTTCCTTGACCGTTTTCAGTACCGGTGACGCCACCCACTCGATGATTCCGTCGGTATTGCGCAACAGTGCAGCGCGGGTGCCAGTGTTGACCAGTTCGGCAATATCGACGCGATGCGCCGGTAAATCGACCCGCATGCCTTTCAGCGTGGTTTTCTCCAGACGCAAACGTTCGCCGAGATCGAGTTGCCAGCCGGCCTCGGCAATCTCGACTGGATCGACCAAGCGACTATCCAGTTTGCCGACCCGGGCATGCAGTTGCTGCACCTGACCAATGACCGGCTGCCGATTCGACTCGTCCCGCCAATGTACCAAGCCATTGTTCAAGACAAACTCGCCGAGCGACCAGGTCAGAGGCTGCGCTGGCACTTCGGCGGCCTGGACATCCGGCTTCGTGCCGGTTGTTCCGGCTTGCCTGACGAGCTTGGCCGGCTTCCCCCCGGCCTGCATTTGCTCTGCCAGTTTGACAAGATTCAGCTCACCTTGCGCGTTGACCGCAAGATTCATATCCATGCCATCCAGGGCAATTCGCCGGATGGCAATATTGCGATTCAGCAGGTCAGCCTGCTCGACATCAATCGCCAGGGTTTTCCAGGCCAGCAAAGGCTGACCAGTACGCTCGGCCAGTTGCAGATCGGACAATTGCGCCCCGCCAAGGACAAGCAATGAATAAGTCCCCTCGGAAACTTCCTTGAAGACGACTTTCAACTGCGAATCCAGCTTGGCCGAATCGATCCGCAAAGGCAGCGTATCCGGCAGATAGGGCTGCAAACCAGCGAGATCCAGATCATCCAGTGCCAGATCCAGCAAACTCTCGTGTGCTTCGGCAAAAGGTGTGGTCCGGCCACTCAATTTGAACGGCGAACCGTTGATATTCGCCGCAATCATCGGCTGAACCAGCACCTCGGCCTGGTACGGCAGGCTGGAAACGAAAGGCAGACCGAGCTGGATGTCGCTGATCGTATGGACTTTGCCCCGTGGCCGATCATCGAAAACGATCTGGCCATCGATCAACTGGATATTGTTCAGCGAAAACCGCGGTGTTCCCGACGCCGGTTCATCCTTCGGCTTCATCCACTCGTCGAGCAAATCGGAAATATCGTAGCGCCCGTCATCCAGTCGGGTCACCGCGATGCGCAAGCCCTGCAGACGGATTTCATCGACCACCACCGCCAGTTTGAACAGCGAGGCAGCCGACAGATTGACGTAAAGTTCGTCAAAACCGGCCACCTCCTTGCCATCGTCCGCCTTGACACTGAAACCACCCAGTGTTGCGGACAAGGCAAGCGGATTGATTTTGACGTCCTGCAAGACGACCTCGCGCTGCAGGACGTCACCAAGTTGCTTGTTCAGCACGGACTTCAGCAAAGGTGGTGCAGCCAGAAAACCGAATGCAACAAGTACGAGCAGCAAACCGCCGAACCACTTGGCAAAATAACGGTTGCGCGAGGAATTCATTTCATCGCGAACACGCAATAGCAAGGTTCTACGGGTATCCGGCGATTCAGTCATGATAGTCTTGTAGGCTGGGCAGCAACGAAAATATGGATTACTGGCAATGAAGTGGATTATCGACGATATCAAGGAAGCTTGGAGAGAATTGCAACGCTGGGAAACCTGGCTGGTTATCCTTTTGCTGGTCGGTTTCGGCGTGTTGACCTTCCTGATCGTCCGCTTTGCGTTCCGTACCGATGCTCTTCTGAGTTACTTGGGCGTATCTGGTGGCTATTGCAAGCTGATGAGCAACAAATCGATCATTTCGATGTTCAGCGGCATGGTATTTTTCGCATTAACCGCCGTATTGACGCTGGGAGAAACCCAGCAATATTTCCAGGCCAAGAAACGTGGTGCACATCAGCAAGCCAAAAAATCGCTGCGCTGGGCCTTTTTCTGGGGTGCTACGGCAATCGCTCTGGCGAGCGGCGCGCTGATCTACTTCAGCATGAATTGCTATTGAGATCGCCGGCACGGACGATACCGCGTAACTGAAAATGAGCAAAAAACGCCTGAGTATCCTGATCGTCGAAGATAACGACATGATGCGAGCCATCTTGCGCAGCATCTTGCGCGGCGAGGAATACGACGTCGTCGGTGAGGCGCGCAACGGCTTGCTCGGCGTTGAACTGGCGGAGCGCTTGAAACCGGACATCATCTGCATGGATGTGCTGATGCCGGAAAAAAACGGCATTGAGGCCATGGCCGAAATCAAGGCAAGCCGCCCAAATACGGAAATCGTCATGATTACCGGCAACTCCGATCCGGAAACCGTTCAGGATGCGATCATGAACGGTGCGGCAGGATTCATCATCAAACCCTTCAATGCGGCACGTGTACTCGATGTACTGGCCAAACTGAGCACCCGGATTCAGGCCCGCGCCTAAAAATTATTGCGCCAGCCGCGTAACGCAGCGAAAACCTCGATTCCCGAACGAGGGCCAGCCGTTTTTTCTACGGTTGCGGTATGCGCCAGCGCAGCGGCGATCACCGCCGGCTGAGTGCAACGCAGGAAGGGATTGGTCGCCTTTTCGCCGGTTTCACCGCCCAAGGTCAGCGGAACGGTGGCCAGCCCGGCCCGACGCAAATGCGCGACCGCAGCGGACCGCTGGCGGAGTGCGGCGTTGTCCGGTTCTACGGTCAACGCGAAAGGCAGGTTCATTTCCGTATATTCATGGGCGCAATAAATCAGCGTCTCGTCAGGCAAGGCGGCGATCTGTGCCAGCGAAGCGCTCATCTGTGCCGGCGTCCCTTCGAACAGCCGGCCGCAGCCAGCCCCGAACAACGTATCGCCACAAAACAGTACCCCCGGCGCCAGGTAGGCCAGATGGCCCAGCGTATGACCGGGAACGGCAAGCACCTGGACCGCCGTACCGAGAACATCGAGCACTTCGCCACCGCGCAAGGGACGCGTGGTGCCTGTGATAGACTCACTGGCCGGCGCGTAGACTTCGGCCGGGTAGCGAGCACACAATTCGCCGATGCCCCCCTGATGATCGGCATGGTGATGCGTGACCAGAATGCCGACCAGATCAAGTCCGTCAGCTTCCAGTCTGGCAATGACGGGTGCGGCGTCGCCCGGATCAACCACGAAAGCCTGCGTGCCACGCACGAGCAGCCAGATGTAATTGTCCTTGAATGCGGGAATAGAGAAAATTTCGAACATGCCGGAACTATCGAACCTCGCCGCCCCGATGTCAAATCCGGGACTCGATGCGTGGCTTGCCTCGCCGCAGGGGCGCTATGTGCTTGACTGGGAAATGCAGCAAGTCGACGCAGCTGTCACCGATATTTTCGGTTTCAATGCGCTGCAGATCGGCTTGCCGCAGTGCGACCTGCTGCGCGCCAATCGCATGTCAATGCGCCGCAAGGCGGGCCAGACCGGTCCGGTCGATGTATTCTGTACCCCCGGCGCGCTGCCGATTGCCGGACAAAGCATAGACCTCGTCGTCCTGCCGCACGTCCTCGAGTTTGCCGAAGATCCGCAGCAGATTTTGCGCGAAATCGAGCGCATCCTGATGCCCGAGGGGCAATTGATCATCACCGGCTTCAACCCGCTCTCACTCTGGGGCCTGAAGCGCCAAGCCAAGCGTAGCCAGGATTTCCCGTGGAACGGCAGTTATCTGTCGCCGACCCGCCTGCGTGATTGGTTGAAAGAACTGGGCTTCGCGGTCGAACGTAGCCAGTTCGGCTGCTACGCCCCGCCCTGCGAACAACAAACCTGGCTGCAACGCTGGCACTTCACCGAATCCGCCGGCCGTCGCTGGTGGAAATTTTCCGGCGCCGTCTATATGCTGCGCGCCGTCAAGCGCGTGCACAGCATGCGGCTGATTACCCCCAACTGGCGCGATCAAAGTGTGCGCGCCAAAGCTTTGCGCCCGATTGCGCAAAAGGAAAGTCATGGCGACTGAGCGCGTCGAAATTTTTACCGATGGTGCCTGCCGCGGCAATCCCGGCCCCGGCGGCTGGGGCGCGATCCTGCGCGCCGGCCAGCACGAAAAGGAATTGTGGGGCGGCGAAGCCTCGACCACCAACAACAGGATGGAGTTGATGGCCGTCATCCGCGCGCTGGAAGCACTGAAACGGCCGATCGATGCAAAGGTGCACAGCGACTCTCAGTACGTGCTGAAAGGTATCAGCGAGTGGATCCACGGCTGGAAACGCAATGGCTGGAAGACTGCGGACAAGAAGCCGGTGAAAAATGCCGACCTGTGGCAGGAACTTGATGCGCAAACCCGCCAGCACCGGATTGAATGGATCTGGGTCAAAGGGCATGCCGGCCACCCGGAAAACGAACGCGCCGATGCGCTGGCCAATCGCGGCATCGACGAGTTGAAGGAAAACACGAAAGAACGCGCATGAGACAGATCTGCCTCGATACCGAAACCACCGGCCTCAACCCGCGTGACGGTCACCGCATCATCGAAGTGGCCTGCATCGAACTGGTCAATCGCCGGCTGACCGGCCATCACCTGCACAAATATGTCCATCCGGAACGCGATATCGATGCTGGCGCGCAAGCCGTGCACGGCATCACGCTTGAGTTTCTGGCCGACAAGCCGAAATTTGCCGACATCGCCGATGAATTCCTGGAATTCATCAACGGTGCCCAGTTGATCATCCACAATGCGCCCTTCGACTTGGGCTTCCTGAACGCCGAACTCGACCGTCTGGGTCGCGTGCCGGTCGAAACGGTGTGCAGCGGCGTCATCGATACGCTGAAGGATGCCAAGGCACTGCATCCGGGCAAGCGCAACAGCCTCGATGCGCTGTGCGAACGCTACGATATCGACAACTCCGGCCGGACCCTGCACGGCGCGCTGCTCGATACCGAATTGCTGGCCGAGGTTTACCTGGCCATGACGCGCGGCCAGAACGCCCTGATGATCGAACCGGATGAAGCCCCGCGCGTCATGCTCGGTGCCGACGGCAAGGTACGTGAACGCAAACCCTTGCAGATTCTCCGCGCCAGCGCCGAAGAAATTACCGAGCACGAACGCATGCTGGCCGCCATCGACAAGGAGTCGAAAGGCGCCTGTGTCTGGCTGGCCGCAGCGACCACCGAATCTGTTACCCAATCCCCAGTCTGAAACCGACCATGCTACCCATCTCCCTACTGGTCTGGATTGTTCTCGAACTGACCATTTACCTCGCGCTCGGACGCCTGCTGGTCGGTGCCGACTGGCCCGCCGCGATCACCGGCGCCATCGTCACGCTGCTCATCGTGCGGGCAAATCTGAATGCCTTCACCTGGATTTTCGCCGCATTCCACAGTTCGCCAGTCCAGCGCCCGAACAAACCGCTGGGCATGTGGCGCAAGCTGATGATCATCATTGGCGAATACTTCGCCTACCTGCTCACCTTCGTGCTGGTCATTCCGTTCGAACGCCTGTGGATGCCAGCCGACCGGTTGCGCGAAGAGCGTCGGGTCATTCTGCTGGTACATGGCTACGGCTGCAGTCGCGGTGTCTGGTGGTTGCTGCGTCGCCGCCTCGAAGCGGCCGGCTGTACCGTCGCCAGCATCAGCCTGGCCCCGCCCTTCATCAGCATGGGCAAGATGGTGCCGCAACTGCGCGAACGGATCGACGCCGTCTGCGCCGCCACGGGCGCCAGAAAACTGACGCTGGTCGGGCACAGCATGGGCGGACTGATCTGCCGCTCCTACCTGGCCCGCCACGGCAACGACAAAGTCGCGGCTTTGATCACCCTGGCCACGCCGCATGCCGGCAGCGAACTTGTGCGTTTCGGCATCGGCCAGAATGCCCGTGAAATGGAACCGGGTTCGCTGTGGTTGCGCGACATGGCCGCAGAATCGCCCGCCATACCGACCATCGCTTTCCGCAACGCCTGCGACAACTACGTGATGCCGCAAGACAATCAAAAACTGCCCGGCGCCTACAACGTCGATCTGCCGCCCATCGGCCACATCGCCATGCTCTATGACCGCCGCGTCGCCAATCTGGTGGTCGACGCCTGCTCCGACCAGGGATTTCACTGATGACTGCTGCCGCCATTTCTGTCACCGCCCGCGCCCAAGCGCAGGATTTGCTGGACTTCATCGACGCCAGCCCCAGCCCCTGGCATGCCGTAGCCAGTTGCGCAGCCCGACTGCAAGCTGCCGGTTTTCAGCATTTGCCGGAGGTTGACCGCTGGAATCTGCAAACCGGTGGCCGTTATTACGTCGTCCGCGGTGGCTCATCGATCATTGCCTTCACCTTGGGCAAAAAACCACCGCTGGACACCGGAATCACGATGATCGGTGCCCATACCGATTCGCCGGGCCTGCGCATCAAGCCGAAACCGGCCGAGGACGTTTCGGGCATGACGCGTCTCGGCGTCGAAGTCTATGGCGGTCCGCTGCTCGCCACCTTCGCCGACCGCGACCTGGGGCTGGCCGGCCGCGTCATGGTACGCAGCGACAAGAGCATTGAAAGCCGTCTGGTACACCTTGCCGAACCCTTGCTGCGCCTGCCCAATCTGGCCATTCACATGAACCGCGAGGTCAATGAAAACGGCCTGAAATTCAACAAGCAAACCGAATTGCCGCTGTTGCTCGGCGCGGCGGAAAACGGCACAGCACCCGACCAGCGCTTCAGAGCGCCGCTGGCCAATGCGCTGGGCGTTGCCGCCGAGGATTTACTGACCTGGGAACTGGCGGCCTGCGATACGCAAAAAGGCTCGTTTTGGGGTGTCGACCGCGAATTTATCGCCGACAGCCAGCTCGACAACCTGGCCTCCTGTCACGCCGCGCTATCTGCCCTGCTGGCCGTCGAACAACCCCGACAAACCTGCCTGGTCGCCCTGTTCGACCATGAGGAAGTCGGCTCGGAGAGCGCCGTCGGTGCCGGCGGCAGTCTGGTTGGCGATGTCCTGCAACGGATCGCCGGCCACTTCTCACTCGATGCGGAAGATCAGCGTCGGCTGCTGGCCCGGAGTTTTTTCATCAGCGCCGACATGGCGCACGCCTGGCACCCGAATTTTCCCGGTGCCTACGAGCCTTGCCACCGTGTTGCGGTCAACGCCGGTCCGGTGATCAAAAGCAACGCCAACCAGCGCTACAGCACCAATGCCGATACAGCGGCGCGCTTCATGGCAATCTGCCAGCAAGCCGGCGTCCCCTGCCAGCAATACGCCCACCGCACAGATCTCGGTTGCGGCAGCACGATCGGCCCGATTGTCGCTGCGCGCCTCGGCATCCCGAGCGTCGATGTCGGCTCACCGATGTGGGCCATGCACAGCATCCGCGAAAGCGCTGGCGTGCTGGACCACGGCTACATGATCGCGGCACTGAGCGCAGCCCTGCGCGGACAGTAATCAGCCAGCCTGCCGTTCGCGCACCCATTGCAGGAAAGCCTCCGCCGGCAACGGGCGGCTGAACAGGTAGCCCTGCATGACCGGGCACGCGCGCTCGGCCAGGAAGGCACGCTGGATTTCCGTTTCCACGCCTTCGGCCACCACGTCCATGCCGAGGTCGCGGGCGAGTGACAGGGTTGCCATGGCAATGGCGACATCCTCAAGGTCGTCCGGAATATCCTTGACGAAACTACGGTCCAGTTTCAGCCGGCAGATCGGCAGGCGTTTCAGGTAGGACAGGCTGGAGTAACCGGTGCCGAAATCGTCCAGCGCCAGCCGGATGCCCAGATCGCACAGGTGATTCATGCGCGCCAGGACTTCCGGCGTCGGCTGCATCAGCGCGCTTTCGGTCAATTCCAGTTCAAGCAATGCAGGGTCGGCCCCGGTCTGTTCGACGATACGCTGCACCGTCTCGGAAAATCCATTCTGGCGGAACTGCAGCGCTGAAATATTGACCGCCATGACCAGACGCTGACCTTCCGCTGTCCATGCGGCCAGTTGCTGACAAGCCGTTTGCAGTACCCATTTGCCGAGCGCGACAATCAGCCCGCTCTCTTCTGCCACACCAATGAACTGCGCTGGTTGCAGCATGCCCAGTTCCGGATGCTGCCAGCGTACCAGCGCCTCGCAACCCAGCGCGCGGCCATCGTCGGCCGCCACCTGTGGCTGATAGTGCAAGACCAGTTCGTTACGTTCGATGGCCCGGCGCAGCGCGTTTTCCAGCATCAGGCGTTCGAGGGCATGCACGTCCATTTCCGGCATGAAGTAGTGATAAGTATTGCGGCCCTGATCTTTGGCGCAGTACATCGCCACATCGGCATGTTTGAGCAGGGTGCTGACATCCTCGCCATCGTCGGGGAAGATCGCGATGCCGATACTGGCTGCCGCAGTCAGTTCATGCCCCTCGATCAAGATTGGCGTCTGCAAGGTGGCAATCAGCTTGCGCGCCACGATGGCAGCGTCCTCCGGATGTTCGAGCCGGGTCAGCATGACAACGAATTCGTCGCCCCCCAAGCGGGCGAGGAAATCCTGTTCGCGCAGGCAGTTGCTGAAACGCCGGGCAACGGCAGATAGCAGTTGGTCGCCGACGGGATGCCCCAGTGAGTCGTTGACCGCCTTGAAATGATCCAGATCGAGGAACAGTACCGCCAGGCGCTCGTCCTGACGCGCCGCGTTGTTCAGTTCGACATGTGCCCGGTCGTTCCACTGCGTGCGGTTCGGCAACCCGGTCAACACGTCGTAATGGGCCAAAAAGGCAATATGCTCTTCCGCTGCCCTCGCCCGCGTCACATCCTGCGCCGTACCGCGAATGCGCAGACCGCCGCTCGCCTGCCGGTCACTCTCGATACGGAAATGCACAATCCCTGCGCGCGGAACCAGATCGCTCAGCCGACAATCGAGGGCGACCTGGCCAGGCGCCGATGCCAGTTCATCCAGCACATTGCGCAAGGCACCCCGGTCATCCGGATGAACATGTTCGATCAGTTCGGGCAAGTCAATCAGTGCCTCATCTCCCAGCCCCATGATGCTGCGCAATTCGGCGGAACAATGGCAAAAAGTGCTATCGGGCAATATTTCCCAGCTACCGAGCCGGGCAATTCGCTGCGCCTGAAGCAATTCCTCCTGCCGCGCTTCAAGTTTGTTGCCGGCTTCAGCCAATTGTCGGGTCCGCTCCTCCACCAGGCGTTCGACACGCCGGGTCCGGCCACTGGTCAGCAACAAAAATGCGCCGAGCATCGCTGTACTGAGCAAACCGATTGCCAGCATCAACCAGGCACCCCAGGTACGCAGCCCCGCCATGTAATCTTCGGTGGCCGCGACTTTCAATACCCACTGCCGCCCGGCAAATCCCAGGCTGTCCTGCCAATGCAGGCGATGCGCTACCCAGCGCCCATCCTCGCAGGCAACATCACCGAACAAACGTTGCTCAACACCAGAATGCTCCAGATCGACCAGACAAACATCAAGCCCGGCCCAGGCACCAGCCAAAGCAGCATTGAGTGCGTCATCCATCCGGAAAACCCCGGAAACCATACCCGTCTGGCGCAATGGAGAACCGGAAAAAACGGCGTGATAGACCACCACACCGCGTTGTTCTCCGGACTCTTGGACCAGACGAATGGAACTGGAGGCGATCGGCAGCCGCGTTTCTCTGGTCCGTCGGGCGGCCTGCGCAGTTTTTTCCAGCACCAATGGATCAAGTCCGATCACACTGCGATTGCTGGACAAGGGCTCGACATGCAGTATGGGCAAATACTCCGGCCGCTGTTCCGCCACGTAGGTCTGACCGGCCGGGTTGCGCCCGAGAATCCGGAAACTTTCCAGGCCAGAAGCACGTATCGCCGCCTCGAACGTGGCACGGTCCGCATCCAGCACCAAGGGGCTCCAGCCAAAATTCTGGGTTCCCGGATAACGCTCCAGCAAGGGGGTGACAAACTCGCGCCAGGTTCGTGCATCCAACTGCGGGTGAACCGTCGCCAAGCGTTCAAGTGCCAGCATCTGGTCCAGTTGGGCATCGAGACGTTTGCGGATCAGGCTGGCGATATGTTCGGCATCCCGGTTCAACTGGCTTTGCAAGCGGCGCTCTTCCCAATGACTGACCTGGAGAAAAGTAGCCGCCAAGACACTGAGTGCAATCAACATCGGCACCGTCACGATCACCCGGCGAGAACGCCACTCCGCTGCCGGTTGCCCCAAAAATACCAGCAGCAAAGGCACCATGACCAGCACACCAAGGGTATCGCCCACCCACCAGTTCACCCAGGAAAAAACCGAATTGGCATCCGACAAAATACCCATCGCATGCAAGGTCAGGGTTCCAATGGTCGCGCCGATCAAGGCGCCACTGGGCGCAACCAGCAAAACAAAACGCACAATGCTTTCGTGACTATCCAGCGGGTTGTCCCGCCCGAGCAGGCGGCCAGCCAAAACATAGCCAACCCATGCCTGCAGCAGCGCACCGAGCGTCGGCAGGACGAGCAGCGGCCAGGCATTCGCGCCCAGTCCGCTCTGCACTGCGGCAAATGCCTGCACGGTCAGCGCCCCGGCAAAAATGCCCGCCTGGCAGCGTGGACCGTAGATCAGCATGGCAGCCAGCGCGATCCCTGCCGGCGGGAACAGCGGTGCGGCATAACCGGGAGGAATTGCGATTTGCAATGCCAACCAGCCGGTCAGCGCATAGAACAGAGCAAGCAGCAGATTGCCACGCAGTAAAACAAACATCGGGAACCTGTATCAGTGATGCAGAATTCGTTGAATTATAGGTGCCCGAAGCCAATTACGACTTTGCTGTACGGCAAATAATCCAGCGTTTACCGAAATCCCGGAGACTGTGACAATCTGCCGCACCGCGCAATGCGCCATCCAGCACAGCAAATCATCGATAATTCAATGATGTCTCACATCCCCCCGACTGCCGACAGCAAGGAATACCTGACCAATCTGCGCCGCCTGTTGCGCGTGCGCTGGTTCATGCTCGCCCTGATGGCCTTGCTGGTCATCTTCGTTCCAATAGTGCTCGACATCGCGCTGCCGCAGGGCGTGATGCTGGGTGTGATCAGCATCGGCGCGCTGATCAACAGCATCGGCAAACGCTACTTTGGCGGCCAGCCATCGGCCACAGCGAATGAGTTGTGCAGTCAGTTGATCATCGACATCGCCACCCTTTCGGCGTTGATTTTCTTCAGTGGCGGCGCCACCAACCCGCTCGTCTCCCTGCTCCTGCCGCCGGTAGCCATTGCAGCACTCGGCCTGCCGCGTTCCCAGGTCATCCTGGTTGGCGCCGTTGCCGTAATCGCCTATTCGCTACTCATGCTGTTTTACCTGCCGCTGCCCATCGCCAACGCAAGCCGGGCCACGCAACTACACCTGATCGGGATGTGGCTGACATTCAGCGTATCCGCCCTGCTGATCGGCTGGATCATTCTGCGCATGAGCCAGTTGATCCGCCTGCGCGATGCCGAACTGGCCAGCGCCCGTGAGCAGGCACTACGCGACGAACGGATCATGGCCATGGGGACGCTGGCCGCTGGTGCCGCCCACGAACTGGGCACTCCGCTGGCCACGATGGCCCTGATTGCCGGAGAACTGACCCACGATGCCGAACTCAGCCCGGCCGCGCGGGCCGATCTGGCACTGCTGCGCCAGCAGATTGGCATCTGCAAGGAAATCATCAGCGGATTGTCGCGTCGGGCCGGCGCCGAGCGCCTGGAAAATGTCCATCATTTGCCGGTCGACCGCTGGATTGATTCACTGCGCCAAAAATGGCACGCCTTGCGCCCCTTATCGAGCAGTCGACTGATCGTCGGCAGCAAAGGCCCAGCGCCGGACATCATCGATGATCCCCGACTCGAACAAGCCCTGCTCAACCTGCTGAACAATGCTGCCAATGCCAGCCCCCAGCCGATTGAGATAGGCCTGGCCTGGCGCAGCGGCTGGATCGATATCGATATTCGCGACCAGGGACCGGGTTTTCCGCCAAGCGTGCTGGAAGTCAATGGCCGGGAAAAACTGCCGGCGCATGAAGGCGGCTGCGGCATCGGCCTGCTGCTGACCCGCTCCGCCATCGAACAACTGGGCGGTACCCTGTTTTTGAGCAATCCAGACGATGGCGGCGCCCTGGCCCGCCTGCAACTGCCGACAAACGCATCATGACACCCTCCATCCTGATCATCGACGACGACCCGACGTTCAACAGCATCCTGGTCCGCACGTTGAACCGGCGCGGCCACGCGGCCATCGGCGCGCTGAATGCTGAACAAGCCCTGGAAATGGCTGGCGAACACCAGATCGAACGCATTGTGCTCGATCTCAATCTGAATGGCGCATCCGGACTCGCCCTGATCCCCCAACTGCTCGCCATCAATGGCGCTTGCCGGATTGTCGTTCTGACCGGCTACGGCAGCATTGCCACTGCCGTCGAAGCGGTCAAGCGCGGCGCCACCCAGTACCTGGCCAAACCGGTCGAAATCGAAGCCATCCTGGGTGCCTTCGACGATGATGGCTTTCCGGAAGACAACCCGACCTCGGATGAGCCCTTGTCGATGGATCGCCTTGAGTGGGAACACATACAACGCATCCTCAACGAACACGAAGGCAATATTTCAGCGACTGCACGGGCCTTGAAAATGCATCGCCGCACGCTGCAGCGCAAACTGGCCAAACGGCCGGTTCGTGACTGACTCCAGACAAACACAAAGCGCCTTTCCCGGCCTCCGGCATGGTGCTGACACAAAATGCCGGAGGCCCGCACCACAATCGGGCCGGGCTTGGAGAATTTCGGACAAGACTTTTATACTGCGCCTTCGGCCATTTCCGGGTTTCCTGCTGACGCACGACTCAGCCAGGCAAGCCTGCCTCTAAAAGTTACCCCGTATTCAGACTCAAGGAGGTTTCATGAACCCGACTACGATACAAATGATTGGTGCAGCCTTGTTTGGCCTCGCCATCCTGCACACTTTTTCGACCAAGTTTTTCGAACAACTGGCGCATCGTCGCCCCAACCATGCCGGCCTATGGCACCTGCTCGGCGAGGTCGAAGTCGTCTTTGGCTTCTGGGCGGCGATCCTGGTCCTTTTCATGGCAGCGGTCGAAGGCAAGGCGCAAGCAGTGGCCTATCTGGATACCCGAAATTACACGGAACCCCTGTTCGTCTTCGTCATCATGGTGGTAGCTGCCAGCAAACCGGTCCTCCGCTTTGCCTCCAGCACGGTTGACATGATCGCCCGCTATACGCCACTCAATGGTTCGGTCTCGACCTATTTCACCATCATGGCCATCGTTCCCCTGCTCGGCTCGCTGATCACCGAACCCGCTGCCATGACACTGGCGGCCCTGATGCTGCGCGACCGTTACTACAGCCAGCAACTGTCGAGAAAGTTGATGTATGCCACCTTGGGCACCCTGTTCGTCAACATTTCAATTGGCGGCACGCTGACCAATTTTGCCGCTCCCCCGGTCCTGATGGTCGCCGGTACCTGGGGTTGGGACAGTTGGTACATGCTCAGCCATTTCGGCTGGAAAGCCGGCATCGCCACAGTCATCAATGCCATGATCGTCACCCTGATCTTTCAGCGTGAACTACGGAAAATCCCGCCGGTTGCCCAGAGCAAGGATAACCCGACCCCCTTCGCTGTCCTCTTCATCCACTTGCTGCTGTTGCTGATGATCGTGATCTTTGCCCACCACCCGCCAATCTTCCTCGGCCTGTTCCTGATGTTCATGGGGCTGGCATCGGCCTACCCGCAATTCCAGGAACGCCTGATTTTGCGCGAAGGACTGCTGGTCGCATTCTTCCTGGCGGGTCTGGTTGTCCTGGGCGGACAACAAGCCTGGTGGTTGCAACCCATCCTGGTTGAAATGAGCGCCACCACCGTCTACTTTGGCGCGACGGCACTGACAGCAATTACCGACAACGCGGCGCTAACCTATCTGGGATCGCTGGTTGAAGGCCTGTCGGACGAATTCAAATACGCACTGGTTGCCGGCGCGGTCACCGGCGGAGGTCTGACAGTCATCGCCAACGCGCCCAACCCGGCCGGCATTTCCATCCTGCGCCGCAGCTTCAACGATGAAGCGGTCAACCCGCTGGGCTTGCTGATCGCGGCACTCCCACCAACAATCGTTGCGATACTGGCTTTCCAGCTACTCTGATCGGAAATGAAAAACGGGGCAGAAATGCCCCGTTCCAGACCGCTGACAAAGCCTCCAAGCGACTGGGGGCTTTAATTTTTTATAATGCAGGCATGCTCAAGCCTGCCTACCCTGCCCAAACGGAACTGGAGATGGTGACGTTGGAGCAATTGGTCCCGAAAGACCACTTGCTCCGACTGCTCGACCAGCACATCCGGTTTGATTTCATTCGTGAAGCGACCCAGCACCTGTATTGCGAGAACAATGGCCGACCGGCGATTGATCCGGTGGTGTTGTTCAAGATGTTGTTCATTGTCTACCTGTTCGGGATTCGCTCCGAGCGACGGCTGGTGAAGGAAATCGAGGTCAATGTGGCTTACCGCTGGTTTCTCGGCTTTCGGCTGACGGACAAAGTGCCGGATGCCTCGACGCTGTCGCAGAATCGGCGTCACCGCTTTGTCGGGACGGACATTGAGCAACGCATCTTTGACGGGATTGTCGAACAAGCCATTGAGCACAAGCTGATTGGCGGCCGGGTGCTTTACACGGACAGCACGCATCTGAAGGCGAATGCCAACAAACGGCAATTTGAAGTGCATCAGGTGGAGCAAACCCCTGCGGCCTACCTGGCCGAACTGGATGCGGCCATCGAAGCGGATCGGGCAGCGGCTGGCAAGAAACCCCTCAAGCGCGATGACGATGACGCGGCGCCGCCGGTGAAGGAAGTCAAGGTCAGCACGGTCGATCCCGACGCTGGCTTCATGGCCCGCGACAACAAACCGACCGGTTTCTTCTATCTGGATCACCGCACCGTTGATGGGGTGCATGCACTGATTGTCGATACCCATGTCACCCCGGGCAATGTCCACGACAGTCAGCCCTACTTGGCTCGCCTGGATCGGGTCATGGAACGCTTTGACCTGGCCGTTGGCGCCATCGGGCTGGATGCCGGCTATTTCACCCCGCAAATCTGCAAGGGCGTCCTCGACCGGGGGCTGCTCGGGGTCATGGGTTACAAGCGACCGACGCATCGGGAGGGTTATTTCTACAAGCGGGACTATCGCTACGACGCCGCGCAGGACTGCTACTGCTGCCCGGCAGGTGAAGTTCTGCCGTACCGGACGACCAACCGTCTGGGCTATCGGGAGTATGTCTCGAATCCGGGGCTGTGCGCCGACTGTGCTCTGCGCGGGCAATGCACGCAGAGCCGGAATCATCAGAAACTCGTGCCCCGCCACCTCTGGGAAGGTTTCAAGGAAGCGATCAACGCCAATCGCCTGAGCGACCTGGGCAAACGGCTGTACGCCCGGCGCAAGGAAACGGTGGAACGCAGCTTTGCCGATGCCAAGGAGTTGCACGGCCACCGTTACGCCCGTTTCCGTGGCTTGGGCAAGGTACAGGCGCAGTGCCTGCTCTCGGCGGCCTGTCAGAACATGAAGAAGATGGCCCTGTTGCTGGCCCGCAAGGCGGCAGCCTTATTGGCCAAAATCCTCGGGCAAGCCCTGTTTACGGTCGACTTCGCCCGCTATTACCTGCCGATGGCGCTCCTCCACGAAAATTCCAGAATCCGCCTTGTTTCGGCCTGAATCCGAAAAACGCCCAAATTCCCAAACAGAAAAACAAAACCCCGAAAAATCGGGGGTTCATCAGCAGTCTGAGGCGGCTGAATCAGCCGCCTTTTTGCTTTTTGGGGACTGCTACGGTCAACCGGAAAAAACAGCCAAAATTGAAGGCAACAAAGTGGAACAAGCATGTCGTGCTACGGCTACAAACTCAGTGTTTGGAAACGTCTTTAGTAGAAAGATTGATTTTCTGAAATGCGTTCTTTCCTGTGGGAGTTCCTGGCGTCTGCGGGGGGCGAAACTCCCATAGGGAGCCGTCTCGTTTAACAATAACGGCATAAGAGTTGTAGCCGCTTCCAATTTGAAATATCTGCGCGAAGCCTTTGCCGAAATCGATGGGAGCTTGGGTAAAAATCCGATCCCTGTTCCATCCACCAGAATGCATCCAGTTTCCCCAGCCGAGCAGATGGCCATCCTGTCTCAGTGCAAGAACGATGACGTCATCCGGAGGGCGCGGGAATTCGCCCGCATAGCCCAGCGCAACCGCTTCCTTATAACCACAGCCCATCGGTTCCATCTGTGTCCGGTTTCCCCGCTGATAGCTTGCCCAAAGGCTGCTGTCGCGTTTGACTCCTACGGCATATCCACCATTGGCCCAGTGAATCGATACGTAGTCATCACCAACCTTCGTCGGGCCATGATCCAAGCGCCCGTCGATATCTGTCAAGGCTTTCAAAGATTCACCCCATGACCACGAGGAGCCATCCGCCCTGAAAGCCATATCTATACCGTTACCAGCCAGACGCGAGAATCCTCCCCCGATTCGCTGCCAGCTTTCCGGGGCGTTGGCGTGATTTTCTCCCCGCTTGCGGCCCCAAGCCCAAAGGCTGCCGTCGTGTTTTAGCATTTGGAGTTGTTGGTTTCTTCCGTGCCCAATGTCAGCGACGTCAGTTGCTGCCTTGAAGGGGTAGGTGGGGGTTTGTACACTCCAGAACCAAAGCGCCCCATCACGCCCAAGCGACCATAACTCCTCTTTGTGGCCCGCCATTGCCCGGGATTGGTTTGGCGACAGTGATAGCAGCGTTGGCTTTTCGCCATATGGGCATGCTCCAGTCCAAGTCACCAATGTACCGTTTTTGAGTAACCCGACTACTGAAGAAAAATTATCAGTGTCAATCTTGGCAAAATTCGTACCGATAACGATTGGTGGTTTTTTCCGCCAATACGCGTCCCAGCACCACAAGCTTCCATCGGTATACAGAACCAGCGTTTCATCGTGAGCGCCATGCGTGCCGTGTACGGCTCGAACATGCTCTTTTCTTTCTATGCCTGGATTGTCTGATGAGGTATCCGCCTCGCACCCCAAGCTGTCGGGCGCAGGCTCCTGTACATCGCCTTCACCCAACAACAAGCTCCGCCCATAGTCGTTGAGAAGCGGACGCAACTCGTCTGAAGTGTAGCGCTGAACAAATGGGCGCCCCGCCTTTCCTTCGCGACTGTCGCGGCAAGTCCAGAAAGTCGAAAACTGCCAACGTCCATCCGTTTCTGGCTCAATACTCCAATATTCACGGTGGTCTTTTTCAGAGTCGTCCTTGGCGCAACTCATCAGAAAGTCGCCATCGAGATCCGTTGAACGTTCGCAACTGGCACCATCGCGCTTGCAATTCGGGCTTAGGTCAAGATGCTCCTGCCTGACAATGGACCAGCCTCTCCGCAGCTTTGCCACACGAAATCGTACCGCCATTGTGTTCGCACCGGTATATGACAAAACATCGGCAGCGTGAATTCTGCGTCCGTTCCATAGATCGAAAATTTCTACACCTTCTCCCGAACTGCAGGAGGAGTCGCAGCCTGATGAGAATATTTTCAAGGCCAACAGACGGCCATTGTTGATTACTGTGGAAAAGCGTACTTCATCCGGTGATCGACGATCTCGGCTTCGGTACTCTTCCAGCAACCCGGGCATTCCATCAGCCAATTGTTTAGGCGCAGGTAGATCGAAATAATCGCCGAAAATCTGGTTGTTAATTAAGCGCCCGATCTTTGGTGGATCCGTTTCCACAAAGGGCATCGACAAATCCGGATAAAACCCGGTCGCTTTTGACTGCCTGTTTCGAAGTTGCAACGTCTTGACCGTCACAGATTCGGGCTTTGGATATTGTGGCGCGCATTGCAACACCAAGGCCGAAAGGAAGGTGTTGCGCTCACGATAGGCGTCGGCAAGAAAGCTAGGATCCGATGGCCATCGTTCTGAAAGTTTTCTCAGACCAGCGAGCCATTTCCGTTGTGTTGCTCTGACGTCCTGGTCTTCAAACTGAGATGGGCAGTGAGATTCCAAGTAGTCATACGAGAAGCCGAGCTCATCATCGGCTCGCGACAGATCAATGTTTTCACAGACCATTTTTTCGACCGGTTGTCGTGCCCGGCCGCAATCGAAGCTAGCCGCATGTCCGAATGCTGCGATCAGGGAAAGAACAAGAATTGCAAACGCTTTTATCGATTGTCTCCGAATAGTATTTTTCATTTCCAAATTCGCATTTGTCATCATGTGGTAAGCCAAATACTGCCAGAGCAGCACGGAAGATTCACGCCAAAACTCGGAAAATATCTTCCTGTTTGTGAGCAAAATTTCCGTCCAGGTCAGGTTTGTCGCGCTGCCGCCCAGCACCGCGACAACGCGCTAAACAAGGCCCGTTTGAGGTCAGGGAACCCGCTTTGCCGCGCCGCTTTCCTGGCATCACCGGCTAATCAATCATCCAGTCGCAAATTTCAGAATTCGCCTCGTTTCGGCTTGAATCAGGAAATCCCCATGATTTCCAACCAGACCCCCCCCCCCGAACAATCGGGGGTTCGTCAGCAGTCTGACGGGGCAGAAATGCCCCGTTCGTTTTCCGGAATCCCGAATCTTCAGTGCTGTCCGTGCCGCATCTGCATGCCGGCCGGGACCATTTTCTGTACCTTGACATCCACCTGCTTGCTGCTGCCGTCATCGAAAGTCAGCGTGATCGGCACGACCTGGCCTTCGCTCAGTGGCGCCTTCATGTCGATCAGCATCACGTGCAAACCGCCCGGTTGCAGCACAGCTTCTCCTTTGGCCGGCAGGTCAATGGCTGGCACCTGACGCATGCGCATGACGCCCTTGTCGTTGATGTGCGTGTGCAACTCGGTCAGGCGTGATGCCGGGTTGTCGGCCTTGACCAGTTTGGCATCCTTGCTACCGGTATTCTTGAGCACCATGAAAGCACCGGTTGCCTGCGCGTTCGGCGGTGCCAGACGGACGTAGGGCTCATGGACGACGACATCGTCTGCCGTACCGGCAAATGCTGCGGTCGACAGGCTCAAAGCGGCAAAAACAAAGGACAGACGTTTCATGGATGTACTCCTCGGGATTGATTGAGATATTGACGAATCAGCGCGGCAACCTGCTCAGGGGCCGTGCCATGTGCCAGGCGGGCAAGCGGACGGCCATCCGTACCGACAATGAAGCTGTCCGACGAATGATCGACGACATAGGCGCCACCCGGCGTCTGTGCGGGTTGTGCCGCATAAAACACACCGTAACGGGCGGCCACTTCCGCCAGTTCAGCCGGACTGCCAGTAACCCCAATGATGTCGGGCGCAAAAAATTCGACATAGGTTTTGAGATGCTCAGGCGTATCGCGTGCTGGATCGACCGAAATAAAGAAAAGTACCAACCTCGCCCGCTCATCCGGCGTCAGCAAGGCCATCCCGGCGGTCAACGCGCTCAGCGTCGTCGGACAGATATCCGGGCAATAGGTATAACCAAAATAGATCAGCCCCAACTGACCAGGCTGCCTGTTCAATGAGTCGACGAGGGAAACCGGGCCACTGGCCGCCTGCAAGGTAAAATTTCCTCCCGGTGGCAAGCTTGCAAGCGATACGCTGCCTGTCGGCGTTAGCGGTTGCCAGAACAGCCCCAGACCGATGACCAGACTGGCCAGCAGCGCAATGCAGGTGATCAACAGACGATTGGACATTTCAGCCAGTCACGAAACGGAAGGGCACGGCAATCCGGGCATCGGACGTCTCCAGCAGGACGGTCGCCTGCCAGGTCATGTGCCCGGTCACACAGACCGGCAAAGTCGCCTCACCGATAAAAATGCCGGCTGACCTTTCGGCGAGTTGCGGTCGATTGAAGCCCATTTCCATATCGACACCGGCAAAATCGATGGCGACATTCTTGGCGCTGCTGCCCCGGACTTCAACTTTGACCTCGAATGGTTTGACCAATGGAATCGGCTGGGTGTTGACGGAAAACACCAAACTCCCGCCGCCAGGCAAAGCAACGCTGCAAGCTTGCTGCTGCACATTGCAGGACGGATCGGGGGCGATACTCAAATCGGACTGCGGCAGCAAAAGGGGCGACAGTTTATAGCCGACCACAACAACCAGCACGATCAACAATCCACCAATGATGTCGAGGAGTATTTTCTTGTTCACACATTTCTCTCAAAATGGCCCAGATGGAAAATTCCCGGCCATTCAAGGCTTGCCAGCCTGGACGCATATTGTTTCATGGCCTGCCGCTTGTGGCAGTGCGGCATATTGTCGCAGCTCGACCTGAGCATACTTTGCCGAATGCTAATATGCACTATCCCCCCACCCCACGATGCAGATCAATTTTGTGAAAACCCTTACCGCTTCCTGCTTTTTTGTCCTGTTTTTTGCCCTGCTGTCCCCGTTGACCGCAATCGGCGAAACCCAGGATGCCAGCCCGCTTTTTTCCAGCACACTGCAGTCCGCGGACAACAAACCCGTCGCACTGGCGCAGTATCGCGGCAAACCGCTGGTGGTCAACTTCTGGGCCCGCTGGTGCCCGCCTTGTCGGGCCGAAATTCCGGAACTGTCCGCCTTCCAGAAAACCCATCGCGGCCAGATCGAGGTGCTGGGCATCGGCCTCGAAGACGATGCGACTGCCGTCAGCGCTTTCATGAAGCAACACAAGATGGATTACACCGTGTTGCTCACTGGCAATCAGGGAACCCCGTTGATGCAGGCGTTGGGCAATAAACAGGGCGGCCTGCCTTACACCTTGTTCATTGACCGGCAAGGCCGCGTGGTCGGCAAGAAAATCGGTCTGCTGCGCCAGACCGACCTGGCAAAAGCGGCCGAGTTGCTACTTGCCCGCTGAATTTGGGCGCCAAACTCAGGCGCGCCGCACACCAACGACGCCTTCAACATCGTGGATCAGCGTCAGGGTGCGCTGCAATTGGCGCAAATTGGTAATTTCAACGGTAAAACTCATGTGTGCAGTACCTTGTTTGGAGTGGGTATTGACGCCCACCACATTGAGTTTTTCCCGCGTGAAAATTTCCGAAATATCGCGTAACAAACCCTGACGGTCATGCGCATCGACGACGATATCGCAGGCGAAGACGCCGGTCGTCTCGGTGCCCCAACCGGTTTCGATGACACGCTCCGGATGCAGGGCGGCCAGATTGGCGAAATTCGGGCAATCCGAACGATGGATCGAAATACCCTTGCCACGCGTGATGAAACCATCGATGGCATCCGGTGGCGCCGGTTTGCAGCAACGGGCCAGTTGCGTCAGCAATTTATCCACGCCGACAATCAAAATCCCCTGATTGCCCTCCACCGCCTTGCGCGCTTTGGTCGGCACGCTATCCGGCACCAACACTTCCAGCGATGCATCGCCACCGCGTGCCACCGTCTGGAATTGCCGCTGATTCAGTTCGCCCCGGGCGGCAGCGATGTAGAGATCGTCAGCTTTGGCGAAATCCAGCTTGCGCGCCAGTTCCTCGATATTTGATCCGGGCTGTCCGGAACGCTGCAATTCCTTGGCGATCAAGGCCCGCCCTTCGGCCAGCGTCTCTTCCAGTGCCAGACTGGAGAACCAGGCACGCACCTTGATCCGTGCGCTCTTGGTATGGATGTAACCCTGCGCGGGATTCAGCCAGTCACGCGACGGACCACCCAGTTTGGCGGTAACGATTTCCACCTGCTGCCCGGTTTCCAGCGGCGTATTGAGCGGCAACAACTGACCATCGACCTTGGCGCCCCGGCAACGATGACCGAGATCGGTATGCACGCGATAAGCGAAATCAACCGCCGTCGAACCGGATGGCAAATCGACCACGCGCCCCTGCGGCGTCATCACATAAATCGTCTCGTCGAGTGCCGCCTGCTTGTAGTGACTGATCCAGTCGGAGCTGTCGACAACCTCGTTTTTCCAGGTCAGCAGTTGACGCAACCAGGCGATCTTTTCGTCGTAGGCATCGGCGCCCGGCGCCCGTGCACCTTCCTTGTAACGCCAGTGCGCGGCGACGCCCAATTCGGCGTGCTTGTGCATTTCCCAGGTACGAATCTGGATTTCCAGGCTGCGCCCATCGGGGCAATGGACCGCGGTGTGCAGTGAGCGATAGTGGTTGCCCTTGGGATTCGAGATGTAATCGTCGAACTCCTTGGAAATCGGCGCCCACAGGTTATGCACGATGCCCAATGCGGTATAGCAGTCCTTGACGTCGTCAACGATGATGCGCAAGGCGCGCACGTCATAGACTTCGGAAAAATCGACGCCTTTCTTCCGCATCTTGTTCCAGATACTGAAGATATGTTTCGGTCGACCGTAGATTTCCGCGTTGGTAATCCCGGCTTCGCGCAATTCGGCGCGCACCTTGTCCACCGCATCGCTGATAAAAGCCTCGCGCTCGCTGCGCTTCTCATCAAGCTGCTTGGCAATGTTCTTGTAAATATCGGGATGAATGAAACGGAAAGACAGGTCTTCCAGTTCCCATTTCAGTTCCCAGACGCCAAGACGGTTGGCCAGCGGCGAATAAAGCTCCAGCGTTTCGCGCGCCACCTGCACCCGCAGATCATCCGGATTCGCGGCGTAGAAGCGCAGGGTCTGCGTCCGGCTGGCCAGACGCAACAACACCACCCGGATGTCCTCGACCATCGCCAGCAGCATCTTGCGCAGGACTTCGACCTGCGCCCGCGTTTCGGCCGGATTGCTCTCGCCACCCTCGATATCGACCGCGACAAAGCCCTTGGCAATCGGCCGCAACCGATTCAGGCGGGAAATGCCATGCACCAGATGAGCGGCCGGCTTGCCGAATTTTTGCTCGATATGCACCACGCCGTGTTCGTCTTGCGCCGGAATGGCAAACAGGACGGCAGCGATACGCGATTCGACGTCGAGTTTCAGGCCGGCAATGATGACCGCCATGCCGAGTGCGTGCGACCAGATGCGTTCGCCGCTGCCCAAGGTGCGCTCACCGTAAACTTCCCACGCGTAGGTCACCGCCTCCTGCAAACGCACGACGTCGTGCGCTGGCACACCGGCTGACAAGATGGAGAGGAACTGCTCGAAATCGCTCTGGGCGGCGACGGAATGGACGACGGAAACCATGGGCGCAATTATAGGTCGCCGCCATGCGGAAAGACAGCGAACGAGCCCCTTGCTTACACACTGTCACCAAATGCCCGATGAAACCCGCCGCGTGGGGTTTACCCCGCCTCTGGCCTCTCCTATCCTGTGGAACCAAACCCCATCGCCACAGCAGGAGACTGATCCATGACTCAGGAACTCGACAAAAATGCATCCCCGAAGCTGGGCGGTCTTTCCTACCTCAACCCGGCAGCGCCCGAACCCTGGGCCAGCTTCATCGAACAGATCGAACGCGTTCGCCCCTATCTCGGCCCACTAGAACGCTGGATCGAAACGCTGAAGCATCCGAAACGCACGTTGATCGTCGATGTCCCGATCGAGCGCGACGACGGCAGCATCGCCCACTTCGAGGGCTACCGTGTCCAGCACAACCTGTCGCGCGGCCCCGGCAAGGGCGGCATTCGTTTCCACCCGGCTGTCACGCTCAACGAAGTGATGGCGCTGGCCGGCTGGATGACGATCAAGAATGCCGCCGTCGGCCTGCCTTTCGGTGGCGCCAAAGGCGGTGTTCGGGTTGATCCGGCAACGCTGAGCAAGGGAGAGTTGCAGCGCATGACGCGCCGCTTCACCTCGGAAATCGGCCTGATCATCGGCCCCGACCGGGATATCCCGGCGCCGGATGTGGGGACCAACGCCCAAACGATGGCCGTCATGATGGATACCTTCTCGATGAATCGCGGGAGTACCACCTCGGGCGTCGTCACCGGCAAGCCGATTGCGCTGGGCGGCAGCCTGGGACGCCAGGAAGCTACCGGGCGCGGTGTTTTCATCATTGCGCGCGAAGCGGGTCGGCATCTGCATATCCCTCAGGAGGGCGCGCGCATCGTGGTGCAAGGTTTCGGCAACGTCGGCGGCATTGCCGCCCGCCTGTTCCGGGCTGCCGGCGCCAAGGTCGTGGCTATCGCCGATCACACGGCAACGCTGGCCAACGAGGCCGGCATCGACATCCCCGCTGCCCAAGCCCACGCCGCAACTACCGGTGGGCTGGCCGGTTTCGCTGGCGCGACGCCAATCGACATCGAGGATTTCTGGCAGACCCCATGCGACTACCTGATTCCCGCCGCGCTTGAAGGACAGATCACGCCGGAGCGCGCGACGCGTATTCAGGCCCGCGTCATCGTCGAAGGGGCCAATGGCCCGACCACCCCGGCCGCCGACGATGTATTGCACAAGCGCGGCATTCTGGTCGTGCCCGACGTGCTGGCCAATGCCGGCGGCGTCACCGTTTCCTATTTCGAATGGGTGCAGGATTTTTCCAGCTTTTTCTGGACCGAAGACGAGATCAATGCACGACTGGAACGCATCATGGTCAGCGCATTCGATGCCATCTGGCTGGTCGCCCAGGAAAAACAAGTATCGCTGCGCACGGCAGCCTTCATCATTGCCTGTCATCGGGTATTGGAAGCCCGCGCCGAACGGGGGCTTTATCCATAACTTTCCCGAAGCACTTTCCTGCGGTCAACGACCCCATCGGGCATAATTCGCCGACCATGCCAAAAATCCTGACCAATCCCTACCTGCTGCTGACCCTGACCGCACTGTTCTGGTCAGGCAACATGGTGCTTGGGCGCGGCATCCGTGCCGACATTCCGCCGCTGGCCCTGGCCTTCTGGCGCTGGGCCATCGCCTTCCTGCTCGTCCTGCCGCTGGCGCTACCGCACCTGAAAGCGCAGTGGCCGCTCCTGAAGAAAGGCTGGCGACCGATCCTCATCCTCGGCCTGCTCGGCGTGGGCGGCTACAACACCTTTGCTTACCTGGCGCTGCAAACGACGACGGCGACCAATGCGGTACTGCTCAACTCATTCATTCCGGTAGCCACGATTGCCATTTCCTGGGCCTTCCTCGGCAAACATCTGAAAAAACTCGAAGCACTCGGCGTCGGCATTTCCCTGCTCGGCGCACTGACCATTGTTGCCCGTGGCGACCTGAACGTGCTGCTGCACTTGAACCTCAATACCGGCGACCTGTGGATGCTCTGCTCTGTACTGGTCTGGGCCATCTACACCGTCGGTCTGGCCTGGCGCCCGAGTGGCGTGCATCCGATGCTGATGCTTGCCGCCTTCACGGCAGTCGGCCTTTGCGCCCTGTTCCCAGCCTACCTCTGGGAAATGGCGCAGGGGCGCCAGATCAACGTACACCTCGGCTCACTGGCCTCATTGGCCTACGTCGGGATTTTCCCCAGCTTCCTCGGCTACATTTTCTACAACCGGGGCGTTGCCGAAGTCGGCGCCAGCCGGGCCAGCCTGTTCATTCACCTGATGCCGGTGTTCGGCACCCTGCTCTCGGTCATTTTTCTCGCCGAAATCCCGTATGCCTATCACTATCTGGGCATCACCCTGATCTTTGCCGGCATCTGGCTGACCATGAAAAAAGGCTGAACCGGTGGGATGGTTCGATTGGCTACGCCCCAGGCAGCCAGCGCAAATTCCCCATGCCTTGTGGCAAAAGACCCTGAGTGGCTACCCTTTTCTGGCCAATCTTGCGGTCGACGAGCAAAAAAAGCTGAAAAACCTGGCCGAACAATTTTTGGCCGAGAAGGAGTTTTCCGCTGCCGGCGGCCTGCAACTGACCGACGAAATCTGCGTCGCCATCGCCGCACAAGGCTGCCTGCCGATTCTTGAACTGGGGCTGGCCGCTTATGGCGACTGGGTCGGCATCATCGTTTATCCGGACGAATTCATCGTGGCGCGACAACAGGCGGATGCCGACGGCGTCGTACATGAATTTACCGACGTATTGGCGGGCGAAGCCTGGGAAGGTGGCCCCTTGCTGGTTTCCTGGCACGACGTGCAATTGGCCGATGGCAGCTATAACGTCGTCATCCACGAGTTTGCCCACAAACTCGACATGCTGAACGGCGAGGTCGATGGCATGCCGGCACTGCATTCCGGTATTACGGTCGACGTATGGGAAAACACATTTTCTGCGGCCTACGAAAATTTTTGCCAACGCGTCGATACCGGTGAAGAAACGCTCATCGACCCCTATGCCAGCGAATCCCCGGAAGAATTCTTTGCCGTGCTGAGCGAGAGTTTTTTCGGCCTGCCTGAGGTCGTATCGGATGAATATCCGGCGCTCTACGCCCTGCTCTGCCGCTACTACCGGCAAGACCCGCTATCCCGGAACCAAGCAGGCAAAAATGCAGCAACGGAAACGACAAAGCCAGCCGACGGGGCTGGCTTTGCAACAGACAAATGCTGAATCAGGAAACTGAAATCAGACCGCGCTGGACAGATTCGACAAAGTCACGTTGGTGGCAACCTTGACCAGCAACTTCTGCACGCCGACGCGCTCTTTCAGGTTGATGATCAGCGGTGCGCGCAGATTCGGGTTGATGCCCGGCGTGCCTTCACCTTCAGTTTCCTTGAACAGGATGATCATCACGGCCACATCTTCGGCAGCCGGGGACTTCAGCAGGGCATTTTCTTCATCGCTCAGTTCGAGCTCGTAATGGAAGCCCAAGGTCGTCGGATCGATGATCTGAAAAGCCACTGACGGATCGTCCAGCGATTGCAGCGTGAAGCTGGCCGGATCACCCTTGCCTTCTTCATGAACCAGCGTGAAGTTTTTATTGTTTTCGAAAGCGAAAAGACCATTCGGAAAACTCAGGGTCTTTTCCGGCGAAACTTCGATTGCGCCGAACAAATAGGTTTCAACTTTCATATATTTCCTCCTCTGACATTGGAATGCTTGCAGCGCTATCCTACACCACTCCCAAGCAGTTGTAATTTGCTTCTGGATTGCGCATTATTCGCTCCCCTTTTTGCCGTACTGCCGCACCCATGCTCGCTCCCATCGAACACCGCATTGCCGTTGAACTCGGCGTCCGTCCCACCCAGGTCAAGGCCGCCGTCCAGTTGCTCGACGAAGGCGCCACCGTGCCCTTCATCGCCCGCTACCGCAAGGAAGTGACCGGCGAACTCGACGACACGCAACTGCGCAACCTGGAAGAGCGCCTGACCTATCTGCGCGACCTCGAAGACCGCCGCGTTGCCGTGCTGGCCAGCATCGAGGAACAGGGCAAACTGACGCCGGAACTGCGTGCCGTGATCGAGGATGCCGAAACCAAGCAGCGCCTAGAAGACCTTTACCTGCCGTACAAACAGAAACGCCGCACCAAGGCGCAGATCGCCCGCGAGGCCGGCATCGAGCCGCTGGCGCTGGCGCTGCTCGACAACCCGGAACTGACGCCCGACGACGAAGCGGAAAAGTACCTCAACGCTGAAGCCGGCTTCGCCGACAGCAAAGCGGTGCTCGACGGCGCCCGCCAGATCCTGATGGAAAAGTTCGCCGAAGACGCGCAACTGCTGCAAACCTTGCGCGAATATCTGAAAGAACACGGTTTATTGCGGTCGACTGTCATCGAAGGCAAAGAACTGGAAGGCGCCAAGTTCCGCGACTGGTTCGACTTTGCCGAATCCATCGTCGACATGCCCTCGCACCGCGCGCTGGCCTTGCTGCGCGGGCGCAACGAAGGCTTCCTCAACGTCACGCTGGTGCTCGATTCCGAACTTAACGAAGACGCCGTCAAGCCCGGCCCGAGCCCTTGCGAACAGCGTATCGCCGTGCGTTTCGGCATCAAGGCGCAGAACCGTCCGGCCGACAAATGGCTGCAGGATACGGTACGCTGGACCTGGAAAATCAAGGTTTACACCCACCTCGAACTCGAACTGGTCAATGAATTGCGCGAGCGCGCCGAGGAAGAAGCCATCCGCATCTTCGGCAAGAACCTGAAAGACCTGCTGCTCGCCGCACCGGCCGGCCAGCACGTGACCATGGGCATCGACCCGGGTATCCGCACCGGCTGCAAGATCGCCGTCGTCGACGCCACCGGCAAGCTGCTCGACACCGCCACCATCTACCCGCACGAGCCGCGCAACGACTGGGGCGGCTCGATCTCGACCATCGCCCGCCTGGCCTCAGCGCACGGCGTGACCCTGGTCGCCATCGGCAACGGTACGGCCAGCCGGGAAACCGACAAGCTGGTGCAGGACGTCATGAAGAAATACCCGGAAGCGCGGCTGCAGAAGATCGTCGTTTCGGAAGCCGGCGCCTCGGTCTATTCGGCCTCGGAATTGGCGGCCAAGGAATTCCCGGACCTCGATGTTTCCATTCGCGGCGCCGTTTCAATTGCCCGCCGACTGCAGGACCCGCTGGCCGAACTGGTGAAGATCGATCCGAAATCCATCGGCGTCGGCCAGTACCAGCACGACGTTTCCCAATCCAAGCTGGCCAAGAATCTCGATGCTGTCGTCGAGGATTGCGTAAACGCCGTCGGCGTCGACGTCAACACCGCCTCGGTGCCGTTGCTCACCCGCATTTCCGGCCTCAACGGCAGCTTGGCCGCCAACATCGTCAGCTACCGCGATGCCAACGGCGCCTTCAAGTCGCGTAACGACCTGAAGAAAGTGCCGCGCCTCGGCGACAAGACCTTCGAACAGGCCGCCGGCTTCCTGCGCGTGCCGAATGGCGACAACCCGCTCGACGCGTCGTCAGTGCACCCGGAAGCCTATCCGGTGGTCGAGAAAATCATCGTCGATCTGAAAAAATCGATGAAGGACATTCTCGGCAACAGCCAGTCGCTAAAGGGCCTGAATCCGGCCAAATACACCGACGAACGCTTCGGCCTGCCGACCGTGCAAGACATTTTCAAGGAACTGGAAAAACCCGGCCGCGACCCACGCCCCGAGTTCAAGACGGCAACCTTCGCCGATGGCGTCGAAAAGGTCGGCGACCTGCAACCGGGCATGATCCTCGAAGGCGTCGTCACCAATGTGGCCGCCTTTGGTGCCTTCGTCGACATCGGCGTGCATCAGGACGGGCTGGTGCACGTTTCCGCCCTGTCCAACAGCTTCGTCAAAGACCCGCACGACGTGGTCAAGGCCGGCCAGGTGGTGAAGGTCAAGGTGCTGGAAGTCGACCTCGCTCGCCAGCGTGTCGCGCTGACCATGCGCATGTCCGACGAACCGGGCAAAGGCCGCAGTCACGAGGCCGGCGCCCAGCGCGGTGCACCGGTGTCGAAACAGCAGGCTCGCCACAACACCCCGCCACCAGCCGGCAGCGCAATGGCCAGCGCCTTCGCCAAGCTGCGCAAGTAAATACTGCGGTCAACCGCGAAATCGACCCAAAAACAACGCCCCACAACACCGGGGCGTTTTTTTAACCGCTATTTTGGCTTCGGGTTCAGCGTACGACCGGCTTCGCCCGCAGATACTGCTTCGGCCAATTCGCTTCAACCCCCAGCTTCTGCGCCGCCTGCATGGGCCAGTAGGGATTGCGCAGGATTTCCCGACCGACCAGCACCAGATCCGCCTCGCCGTTGGCGATGATGGCTTCGGCCTGTGCCGCCTCGGTGATCAGGCCGACGGCGGCTGATGGCAAGCCGGCTTCCTGACGAATGCGCGTGGCAAACGGCACCTGGAAACCCGGCCCGGCAGGAATTTTTGCGCTCGCCACCAGACCGCCGGTCGACACATCGACCAGATCGACCCCGTCGGTTTTCAGCAATTTGCACAGGTCGACCGTCTGATCCGCATCCCAACCACCCTCAACCCAATCGGTTGCCGACAAGCGAATCAGCAGCGGCAGCTTGGCCGGCCATTCGGCGCGGATCGCCGCCACCACTTCGCGCGTCAGGCGAATCCGCTGGGCGAAGCTGCCGCCGTATTCATCACTGCGCGAATTGCTCAGCGGCGACAGGAACTGATGCAGCAGATAACCATGCGCCGCATGAATCTCAATGGCCTTGAAACCGGCCAGCAAGGCACGCCGCGCCGCCGCAGCAAACGCCGTGACAACACGGGCAATCCCGGCGACATCCAGCGCCTGCGGTTCGGCATAACCCTCGAAAGCGATGGCCGACGGCGCAACAGCCGTCCAGCCGCCCTCTTCCGCCGTCAATGTGCGCTGCGCCTCCCAGCCCAACCCGACGCTGGCCTTGCGCCCGGCATGCGCCAACTGGATCACCGGCACGCTGCCCTGACTTTCGATCAAACGGGCCAGCCGGGCGAGCGGCTCGATCTGAGCATCATCCCAAAGCCCCAAGTCGCCCGGGCTGATCCGCCCCTCCGGCAAAACCGCCGTCGCCTCGACAATAACCAGCCCGGCACCACCAACGGCACGGCTGCCGTAATGCTGAACATGCCAGTCGCCAGCCCGACCATCGGTCGCGGAATACTGGCACATCGGCGGAATACCGATACGGTTGGGCAGCGTCAGATCGCGCAGTTGCAGCGGGCTAAACAGGACAGACATTAAATTCTCCGGTCGACAAAGTAAAAAAGGGAAAACCTGCGGTTGAGTTCTGGACCTCTTCTTCCTCCATGCGTTTTCACAAAAAACAGGAGGTCAGATGATTTCCTCGCCGGCATAGACAAGCCGCTTGCACTTCGCGTAGCCCCAGATAGTGCCCACCGCGCTGCAATTCCTCAATCAACGGCGCTACTCGCTCAATCTCGCCACGCCGCTTGGCCAGCACCAGCAAGCCCAAAATACCGATCACCTTCATTTTCGGCAAGCCCATACCGATACTCAGGTTTCAATCCACGCCCCTCGTTGCCGAGAGGCGATGCTTGCGCTGGGCATTGACGCTGCGCTCGAGAGCAGAGTTTCAATCCACGCCCCTCGTTGCCGAGAGGCGATGCAGCCGGCAACGATCAATCGCACCCTGGGGGCATTGTTTCAATCCACGCCCCTCGTTGCCGAGAGGCGATGCCACGATCCAGCCCCCGCGCATCTCGCTGTATCTCGTTTCAATCCACGCCCCTCGTTGCCGAGAGGCGATGCCGCCACCCAACGTAGGGACTTCCTGACCAACGGAGTTTCAATCCACGCCCCTCGTTGCCGAGAGGCGATGCGTCCGGTTCCAGCAGATGGAACACGGCCCCCTTCTTGTTTCAATCCACGCCCCTCGTTGCCGAGAGGCGATGCACCGTTGTTGGCCCGCTGTGTGGCCGGAAAGTGGGTTTCAATCCACGCCCCTCGTTGCCGAGAGGCGATGCCGTCCGAACCTTCGGCCTGTCTCGCGCTGTTGTTCATGTTTCAATCCACGCCCCTCGTTGCCGAGAGGCGATGCAAACCAGCCCGAAGACCACGACGGAGGCAGCAAAATGTTTCAATCCACGCCCCTCGTTGCCGAGAGGCGATGCCCTTCTCGCAGTCCATATGGACTTCGCCCCATTCATGTTTCAATCCACGCCCCTCGTTGCCGAGAGGCGATGCGAGCGCAAAAGGTCCGCAATTAGGGCGTTTAAGGGGTTTCAATCCACGCCCCTCGTTGCCGAGAGGCGATGCCTTGCCGGGTAAAGGATGAGTCGCCGTCACCTATTGTTTCAATCCACGCCCCTCGTTGCCGAGAGGCGATGCTTGCTAGCCGGGGTGATTGCTCCATGATCGAGTTGTTTCAATCCACGCCCCTCGTTGCCGAGAGGCGATGCCGGCTGTTTCGGGTGTTGTTGCGTCCGTTATGGTCGGTTTCAATCCACGCCCCTCGTTGCCGAGAGGCGATGCTCGGATGCGCAGGAACTGGAAATGCTGGTGTTCCTGTTTCAATCCACGCCCCTCGTTGCCGAGAGGCGATGCCGTATCGCGGATTCGATCTGGCGACGGGCGATGATGTTTCAATCCACGCCCCTCGTTGCCGAGAGGCGATGCGAGGCGGCCCGTGCGGCGTCAGCCGGGCTTGGTTTGTTTCAATCCACGCCCCTCGTTGCCGAGAGGCGATGCATTTCAAAGAGCCGAAGAAAGGCCAGAAGCGCTGGTTTCAATCCACGCCCCTCGTTGCCGAGAGGCGATGCGCGCAGGAGGGTTAAATCATGGCCCGTGATCTGATGTTTCAATCCACGCCCCTCGTTGCCGAGAGGCGATGCGCACCAACCGCGTTTTCACGTCCGGCGAATACTGGTTTCAATCCACGCCCCTCGTTGCCGAGAGGCGATGCTCCGGGAGTGCGCCGATGACTGACAGGATGAAATTGTTTCAATCCACGCCCCTCGTTGCCGAGAGGCGATGCCGCAAGCCGCCAAGGCACCGGCCGGTAACCAGATGGTTTCAATCCACGCCCCTCGTTGCCGAGAGGCGATGCCCGGAAACCCCGCATGGGATGCCGCGCCGGAGGCTGTTTCAATCCACGCCCCTCGTTGCCGAGAGGCGATGCGATCGAACCCGAACGGATGGCCGCGTAACGGACTTGTTTCAATCCACGCCCCTCGTTGCCGAGAGGCGATGCGCGGCCTGATCGATGCCCGGCACCGGCTGGACGATGTTTCAATCCACGCCCCTCGTTGCCGAGAGGCGATGCGCGGCGTCGAAGGCGTTTTTTGCCCAGTTGGATTGTTTCAATCCACGCCCCTCGTTGCCGAGAGGCGATGCGTCAGCGGCGTTCCGGCCGGCGTGCAGACAGTGGTTTCAATCCACGCCCCTCGTTGCCGAGAGGCGATGCCCGTTCGGCAGGGTGACGCCTACCTCGATTTCCTTGTTTCAATCCACGCCCCTCGTTGCCGAGAGGCGATGCAGGTAGGTTGTCATGCATGGCTCCGGTAAGTTTTGGTTTCAATCCACGCCCCTCGTTGCCGAGAGGCGATGCTCGATCAGCGACAGCATCACGTCGCGCTTGTAGCTGTTTCAATCCACGCCCCTCGTTGCCGAGAGGCGATGCCGGGTGTGGATCGGCTTTGCGTGACGCTGGCTGAGGTTTCAATCCACGCCCCTCGTTGCCGAGAGGCGATGCTCGATTCGTGGGGCCTGGACGAACCGCTGTCGAAGTTTCAATCCACGCCCCTCGTTGCCGAGAGGCGATGCAAGGCGCCGAAAACCGAAGATTGCCGCGACTCGTTGGTTTCAATCCACGCCCCTCGTTGCCGAGAGGCGATGCTCCTCGCCCATCCGGTCGAGGAGTTTATCAATTACAGGTTTCAATCCACGCCCCTCGTTGCCGAGAGGCGATGCATTAAAAACAAATGCACGCCCGACGCTGGAAAATCTGTTTCAATCCACGCCCCTCGTTGCCGAGAGGCGATGCAATGGCAGCACCGTCACCGACGGCACTGCCGTCTGGGTTTCAATCCACGCCCCTCGTTGCCGAGAGGCGATGCCCAGTTTCTGCGGGTGGATCAGCAGCGGCGTGTTGTTTCAATCCACGCCCCTCGTTGCCGAGAGGCGATGCGTTGCTGCCGGTGTTGCTGCGGCTGTCGCGAAGATAGTTTCAATCCACGCCCCTCGTTGCCGAGAGGCGATGCCGAGGCACACCGCGAAACCAAGCGCAAGGCAGAGGTTTCAATCCACGCCCCTCGTTGCCGAGAGGCGATGCGATTGGTCAAAACCGGAACCCCCTTAGTGAAGTTGTTTCAATCCACGCCCCTCGTTGCCGAGAGGCGATGCAGTTCGTCCGGGTGGCCAGTCAGCGCTTGGCTAAGTTTCAATCCACGCCCCTCGTTGCCGAGAGGCGATGCTGTTAATGAACTCGCTGAAGCGATCACCACGAAGGTTTCAATCCACGCCCCTCGTTGCCGAGAGGCGATGCCTCCGACTTCGTGGCGCCACTCCGGGCTGCTTCTGTTTCAATCCACGCCCCTCGTTGCCGAGAGGCGATGCGCCTCCACGTATTGAAGATAACAATCGTGGTATTTGTTTCAATCCACGCCCCTCGTTGCCGAGAGGCGATGCGGAGTGACAAACTCTACGTCTCCTTTACGTGGAAGTTTCAATCCACGCCCCTCGTTGCCGAGAGGCGATGCCCTGGCCTTGCTGGATGGTCCGGACCACCCAGATGGGGTTTCAATCCACGCCCCTCGTTGCCGAGAGGCGATGCGAGGAAACTCGAACCGCGACACCTCCCCAGATGTGTTTCAATCCACGCCCCTCGTTGCCGAGAGGCGATGCGTCGGCCCCGAACATCATCCCGATCCCAACTTGCTGTTTCAATCCACGCCCCTCGTTGCCGAGAGGCGATGCCTTGACGTTGCTGGTGGTCGGCGGCGGTACATCCGAGTTTCAATCCACGCCCCTCGTTGCCGAGAGGCGATGCGCCATCGTCCAGGCGTGAATTCCTTGGGTCAGCGGTTTCAATCCACGCCCCTCGTTGCCGAGAGGCGATGCACCGTGCTTCCCGGAACTGAGACGACATCCCGTTGTTTCAATCCACGCCCCTCGTTGCCGAGAGGCGATGCCCTATTTTTGCGCGCTAAACATCATCGGCAACTGGTTTCAATCCACGCCCCTCGTTGCCGAGAGGCGATGCTTACCATCATGGCGTGCGAGTCGTTGAAATCAACGTTTCAATCCACGCCCCTCGTTGCCGAGAGGCGATGCGGCGGACGGCGGTGCTTTGCCATCCCCTTCTCCTGTTTCAATCCACGCCCCTCGTTGCCGAGAGGCGATGCTTTCCCAGTGGCCGGTCGTCGGCGGAATCCACCAGTTTCAATCCACGCCCCTCGTTGCCGAGAGGCGATGCTCCAGATCGGCAAGGCGACGGCGTCACCGTTGGTGTTTCAATCCACGCCCCTCGTTGCCGAGAGGCGATGCTGGGGACGGCAACGACCAAGCCTGACGAACAACAAGTTTCAATCCACGCCCCTCGTTGCCGAGAGGCGATGCTGGTCCGCGCCGGCAAGCTCTCTGCCCGCACGTTGTTTCAATCCACGCCCCTCGTTGCCGAGAGGCGATGCTCATCTCCCGTAACTACCGGAAGCATCAGAACAAAAAGCCCGTATTGCGCGAACCTCTTTATTCCTGAGCAGAAAACATCTTACGCGAACAGCGCTGCCTCTGAAAAGCCGCATCAAATCAGGCAAAAGCGCGGCGCGCGAACCTCCCGGGGAAAGCATGTTCACTTGGGGTTCGCGCAAGCTCACAGGATGAGCGGCGCGTCGAAGTCGGTGGCGCGGAAACAGCCATGTTCGCGGACTTCGTAGCCTTTCAATTCGGCGATACGGTAGAAGCGCAGATTGTCTTCCCCGTCTTTGATTTCGGCGACCAGATCACGCTCCAGCGCCTCGAAGCGGGCGCGGTCGACCTGGCATTCGAAGACCGATTTCTGTACCCGCTGGCCGACGCTTTCGCAGAGTTTGGCAACGCGGCGCAGGCGTCGGCGGCCTTCGCGCGTTTCGGTGTTAACGTCGTAACAGACGATGACCAGCATGATCAGCGCACCAGGTAGGGTAGATATTCGGCCGTGTCGCCGCGCAGCGTGCGCGCCAGCAGGCGGGCCTGGAGATGCGGCAGCAGGCCGAAGGGCACGGTTTCGCTGAGCAGCGGATGCGTCAGGTTTTCCTGCTTGCGCTCCTGGTAGGCGACCAGCACCGTCTTGCGCGCATCGCCTTCGAGCAGCACGGCGCCGCCTTCGCGTTCGACAAAATCGTCCGCGCCGATCTGGCCGCGATTGATCAGCGAGAGCACCAGACGATCAGCAAAGGCGCGGAATTCTTCCATCAGGTCGAGCGCCAGCGCCGCCCGGCCCGGCCGCACAACATGCAGAAAGCCGATTTGTGGATCGAGGCCGCAGGCTTCGATGGCCGAGCGGCAATCGTTCATCAGCAGCGAATAGACGAAGGAGAGCAAGGCGTTGATCCTGTCGCGTGGCGGGCGCCGGCTACGGCCGTCCATGCGGAAGCTTTCCCTTGCCGGGCTACGGATCAGCGCATTGAGCGCCGCGAAATACTGGCGCGCCGCTTCGCCTTCGACACCGCGCAAGGTATCGGCATCGCCAGCCCCCGGCAGTGCCCGCAAGGCGGCGGCCAGATCGGCCGCGCCGCGTGTCAGGATCGCCGCATCTTCCTCCGCCTTGGCCTCGCGCGCTCCGCGCAGCAAGACCTGACGGCCATTACGCAGCTTGCCGGCGATGCAGTTGCGCGCCACATTCAGGGCGAAAGCCGGGTCGCCGGCCAGACGATGCTGCGCCTGACGCAGCATCACATTGCCCGAAACCGGCCCTTCCAGCCGCGCCTTAAAACGTCCGTGCGTATCGAGCAAAACCAAGCTGATTCCACTGTCGGCCAGCTTGTGCATCAGCGGCAGCGACACCGAAACATGCCCGAAGCAAACTACTGCGCTCAGGTGATGCAGCGGCACCCGCAACCGCGTTTCCTTCTCAACCTCGATGCGCAGGGTTTCGTTATCGAGATGGATGTAACTCTCGGGCGTGGTTACATAAAGCGTGTTGAGCAGTTGCATATCAATCATCCACTTCGAACAGGGAATGCCGGACTGCCGCATGCTCCGGCGTTGGCGCCAGGGCTTCCGGCTGGCACAGGTCGCGCAAGGAGCAGGCGCGGCAGTGGTCATCGTTGAGCGGCGGCGGCATTTCGCCGGATTGCAGCAATTGGCGGACGGCTGCTACGGTCAACTCGATTTTTGCCCTTAAATTCGCGTCGACCGCAACAATCCGCCGTCGGCGCGAAGAGGCGTAATACAAGGTGCCTTCCGGCACCGGCTTGCCGAACATCTCTTCCAGACACAACGCCTGCGCCGCCAGTTGGAGATCGTCGCAAGCCGCAATATCCGCCCGCTTGTGGCGCGAGCCGTGTTTGTATTCCACCGGGTACGGCGTGCCATCGGGCAGGAATTCGACCACATCCGCCTTGCCGACCAAGCCGAGCCGGTCGCAAAACAGCGGCAAGGCCCGCTCGATACGCAAACCGTCGCGCAACTCAAAACCGGGGTCGTCCACCCGCTTGTGCAAAGCCTGGCCACGCAGGGTAAACAGGTTCTCTTCGAACCCCTGCTCGACGTGGATCAGTGCGCACTGGCGCGGGCAGTAGGCCCAGTGCTGGAGCGCAGAAAGGGGAATGGGATCAAGCGGTTCGGTCGTCATCGCTCAATCCCGCCAATGGCTTTGGCAACTTGCTTGGGTTAGCATTGCCCAAGAATGATTGGAGGTTCTCACCATGATCAATTCCCCCCTTGAAGACATCGAAGCCGCCGCCCTGCAACTGACGCCGGCCGAACGCGCCAGACTGGCAGAACGCCTGCTGGTCAGCCTCGACGAAGACGACGAAATTCTGGCCACCTGGGTAGCAGAAGCCGAACGGCGCGCCGATGCGTTCGACCGCGGCGAAATAGAAACTATCGACTTCGACGAGGCGATTGCCCAAGCCCGCGCCCGTATCGCCAACCGCCGGGCGGCATGAAGGCCGTTTTTCTCAAATCGGCACAAGCCGAACTCGACGCAGCCGTCGATTACTACGCCGACCATGCGAGCGACCGGGTCGCAGAAGCTTTTCTGCAAGATGCCCTGCAAACGCGCCAACGACTGATCGAACACCCGGAAATCGGCAAGGCCATCTCGAAACGACTGCGCGCGCTGGCTTTCAAGCATTTTCCCTATTCCCTCATTTACCGGCTTTCCGCTGACACCATCAGCATCCAAGCCGTCGCCCACCAGCGCCGCCAGTTTGGGTATTGGACTGGGCGGCGCTGAGGGAACGCTTACACCCGCTTGATCAGCGTTACCCCAGCCGGCAAACCGGCATCGTCAACGCTGACCTCGTAATCGCCAAAGCTGCGCGCCACGTCCACATCGTCCTTGCGCTTGATCTTGATGCGGTCGAAAAGCGAGTGCGCATGCGCGTTGCCCAGTTCCGAATCGTGCTTGAAGACGTACAACCCGCGCGTCGACATTTCGCCACGCGCCGCTGAGCGGTCATGCTCAAACATCTGTTCCAGTGCTTGCCAGAGCAGTTCCAGGTCTTCTTCGCCAAAGCCGGTTTGCTTGGCGAGGAAGGACGACACAAAGCCATGGGCAACGTAGATGCCGTAAGGAACGGTGTGCTTACGGCCCATCGTGCGGTTGTCGCCCTGCTGCTTCTCGGCCTCGGCTTCCGTTGCCACCGCCATGCGGGTAATCGAATGTTCCTGGGCAATGATCGGATCAACGGAGCGGGCGAAGGTCAGTTGCACCGGGCCGCGAACCTGGCCGCAGTTCACGCCAGTCGACATCACCGCGCCAAAGGTGCGCACGTCGTAGAAATTGGCGCACATCCACTGCCGCGCCTTGTCCACGGTATCGCCGCTGCCCTTGCGCTTCTTGTCGCCTTTCAGTTCTTCCTCTGCACCGATGGCGACGTAGGCTTTTTCGTGGGTCTGGTTGAGAACGGCTTTTTCCTTCACGTAAATGTCAAAAGGCGGCGTTTCGCCTTTGACCAAGCCGACGAAGTTGCGCACCTTGCGCTTCAACGAAACATCCGTCACCAGCCCATGGCCGGATTCGGCATCAAGACGCGGCAGGTTGCCGGCATCCGGGTCGCCGTTGGGGTTGCCGTCGCGCACATCAAAAACAAGAACGAAGTCGTAGCGGTTGTTCAGGCTCATTTGGATTCTCCCTGGGTGGATTGCATGGATTGGCTGGATTCGGATTTGCTGAAAAAGTCCTGGCGCTGGTGGTAGTAGCCGAGGGCAAAACGGCCTTGCTCGGGCAGGCTCAGATGTTTCGGGAAGTCATTGAGGCCACCCATGATTTCGCCAAGCAGTCGCTCGAAATTGACGGCGCGGCCACGATTGGTGAGTTTCGCCAGATGGTGATTTTTGAGACGCAGCAAGGTGGTGAAAACGGCCACCGGCGTGCTGGAAGCTGCACCGTAATAGCGTTCGCGAATGGTCGCGTTGAGGCCGGGGCTGGCTTCTTCTTGGATTTTTTCCAGCGCCGCGAACAGGCGCCCCAGCCGGTAGGCCGGACTGGTGTTCTCTAAATTGAGCATGTCGGACAACTCCTTGTCGAGAGATTGATTCGGTTGAAAGCGTTGCAAACGATTGAGGCTGGCCTTGATGGCGGCAGCCCGCAGGTAAGTGACGTTCTGTTCGGCGCGACAACGCAATACCGCCGCGTTGAGCCAGGTAGCTGGAAACGGACTGCCGGAAAGAATCGCCCGCATGATGTCGCCGCCCAGGTTGGGCGGAATGTTGTCGGCTTTGCCTTGCTGGGCGCAGGCGGCGAGCAGGCGGAAGAGGCTCGGGTATTCCGGGTCTTTCGCGCTGCGCACGACTTTCAAGTCAGCGAACCATTGCCGGATCTGGCGGGCGATTTCGTGCAGCGGCGCGGCATGCCAGAAACGGATGGAAACCCGCGCCGCATTAGGCGCCAGACCCAGCACGTAAAACAGCTTGTCGCCCCGGCCACCGTCAAACTGCCCGGACTGCACCGCGCCGAGCAATGCGCGCACCTGTTCGGCACGCGCGTCGGGATCGTCGCGCTCGCCGAAGATGGCGGCGAACCCTTCCTCGATCTCTGCATCGTCCTTCTGCGCCCAGAACACCGTCGAGGCATCGCCGACCTGGATGCGCTGGCGGGAGTTGCGATCAAGCAGGTGATTGAGCGCCGTGGTGTAGGCAAAGGCCGCCAGCGGGCTGACCGGCGCATTGTCGCCCTGCTCCTTGTTGTAGGAGGCAAACGCGTCGAGGTTGAAGGAAACCAGTGTGGCGCCGGAGCTTTGTGCACCCCAGACGCCCTTGATCACTGTATGCAGACGTTCGGCGGATGCCGCCTGGCCGGTCACTAGGCAGAAACCCGGCTTGCCGCCTTCTTCGGCCACATCGCCCCGTCCGGCAATCACCGCCGGGCGCTGGCAGATCAAATCGCCATCGTTGTGCAGCCGGAAAGTGACGACCGGATTGCCTTCGACGATTTCCGGCCAGGCCGGATCGGCGACCAACGCCGCTTGTCCGAAGTTGGCGTAGAAGTTATCCAAGGCCAGGATGCCTGCATCCTGGCGGGCTTCTTCGGGCAATTCCGCAATCCGCTGACAGAAAGCCGCATGCTGCTCGGCTACCCGTTCCGGCTTGCCCTTGGTGTCGACGCCCAGGGCGTATTCGGCGGTGTCCCACAGCAGGTTGGCCGCCACACCAGAGGAACGCTTGACGCCCTTGGGCACCTGGTAACGCCGCGCCTGTTTCTTCTTGCCATCGCCCTGGCGAGTATCTGTAATGCCGAGCGGCCGGCCTTCGGCGGTCAACTCGACGATGAAAGGAATTTCCTTGTCCTCCAGCCCGAAGGCCGGCAGACGGCGGGCCGGGTCGGGATCGGTGGCCTTGCGCTGGTAGTAGTCGTAAAGGGCTTGCAGGATCATGCCGTCACCTGCGCTTGCGTCAGGTCGATGACCCCGTTTTGCAGATCGGCGCGGAAAAAGTGCGGTTTCGGGTCGTCGACCGCAGCAAAATCCATGTCATAGAGCATCCAGCCCAGGTCGCGGCTTTCAGGCAGGGCGGGCACCTCGCTGCCCGGATCGGTGACCAGCCGGAAACGGGCGGCGAATTCACGGCAACCGAGATAGGGCTGATTGACGCACTGCCCTTTCTCGGCCCGGCGCTGGAACATCTCCCGGTACTTGGCCGGATTCGCCCGCGCATCGTCGCCGACCGGCAGCAGTTCGGCATGCAGGCGATAAGCCACATCGCGAAGGAACAGCCCGGCCCGCTGCTGACGGTCGTCCTCGATGTACAGCGCCAGATTGCCCTGCCCGGCGTTCATCGCCGTCTGGGCATTGCGCACCGAAGCCTTGGCCGACACCTCGTTACGCCGCACGCTAATCCATTTGATCGGCTTCAACACCTCGATGCGGCGCACCTCCCAACGTATCGCCGGCTTCCACAAAATGGCCTCGAACACCGAGCGTGCCGCCGATGGCGTGATCACGTCGTAGGAAACCCGCTCGACCTTCATTTCCGGTCGGGTGAAGCAGGCGAAGTCACCCGATACTTCAAGGCAAAAACTCGTCATCGTTTCTCCTTTTGCATTTCAGTCATTGTCTCTATCACCAGTCTCACAGCACGAGACTCCCCGGATCGCCCGGCACGCCATCCACATTGATACCCAGCACCCGGTCGTAAAGCACATCGTTCCCGAACGACTGCACGTACAGACCCGGAAAATCGCCGCCCAGCGGTTCGATATCGCCCTGCCCTTCCAGGCGTTGCAGGTCGCGCTGGTAGATGCTCACGCCGTAGCGTTGCAGCTTGCGCAGCAGCCAGCGCTGCGGGCCTTCCTTTTTCAGGGTATTCAGCAGCACATCGATGGCGTCGTCGTCCGCGTTGCGCTTGTAGCGGACGAAGACCGTGGCGCCTTCGGCTTCGTCGATCAGGCGGAAGCGCTCGGCGGCGGTGCGGAAATTGACGTCGGCGGCCTGGCCAACGCGAAGCAAATTGCAGACATCTTTTGCATCGAGATCAGCGTCACCATAGAGCCGGCGGAAAAAGTCCGCGAAGCGCTCGACGCCCATCGGGTCGACCTCGGGCGGCAAGGCTTCCCACAGGATGCGCGTCGCCTGTTCCGCCATGCGCAGCAGCCCAGACGGCGCCGGTTTGGGCGGCACGAAGACATGCACCTCGCCCTTGTCCAGCCGCCCCTCGCGGTTGCAGCGGCCGGCGGCCTGGGCGATGGAGTCCAGCCCGGCTAGGGCGCGGTAGACGACGGGGAAGTCGATATCGACGCCGGCTTCGACCAGTTGGGTGCTGATCACCCGGATCGGCGGCGGGGTTTGCCCGGCGACCAGCGCCTGCCGCCTGGCCACCAAAGCCTGCTTGATGTCGGCAATGGTGTCGCTGCGGTGCTGGGCGCACATCAGGCCGGACAAATGCCACAGGCCGGTGCGGTCTTCGGCCTTGACCCGCATATAGAGTTCGCGCGCATCGGCGCGGCGGCCGACGACGGCGAGCACGGCATCGTGCCCAGCGATTTGCGGCGCCAGTTGCTCCCAGTTGCTGGGGGTTTTCAGGTCGGCCGGCAGATGGACCTTGACCCGCTCCAGCGCACCGTAGAGCCCGGCCACGTCATCGACGATTTCACGGATTTCGCCGGCCGCGAAGCCGCGCAGTTGGCGGGCTTGGTCGAAACCGTTGCGGCTTTCCAGCGTCGGCTGGGTGGCGGTGCACAGCACCAGCGTGACACCGTAATCCTTGACCAGCAGGCGCAGCACGTCGACCACCGGTTGCAGATAGGGCACCGGCAGCAATTGCGCTTCGTCGAGGACGATAACGCTGCCGACCAGGTTGTGCAGCTTGCGGCAACGCGAGGTGCGGCTGGCGAACAGGCTTTCCAGCAATTGCACGTTGGTCGTGACGATCAGCGGCGCATCCCAGTTTTCACAGGCCAGGCGGGAACGGGCGGTTTCCAGCTTGTCGTCCACCTCGACATTGCTATGGTGTTCGATGACGTTCTCGTCGCCGAAGATGCTGCGGAAGATGCCCGCCGTTTGCTCGATGATGCTGGTGTAGGGAATCGCGTAGATGACTCGGCGTTTGCCGTGGCGCACCGCATGCCGTAACGCAAAAGCCAGGCTGGACAGCGTTTTACCGCCGCCGGTCGGCACTGTCAGGCTGAACACGCCGGGGAGGCATTCGGCCTTGGCGAGGCAGGCGCGTAGGACTTCGGCGCGTTTCAGATTGACCTGGCTTCCGGCCTCGCCACGCTCGGCGACCTCCTTCGCCATCAGCGCCAGACGTTCGGCCAAGCGCTTTTCCAACTCGTCGACGGGCACGAAACCGCTACGCGCCTCGGCCTTGCCTTGCGACATGAATCTCTCGGTGTCGAGAAAATCGGCATCGACCAGGCAGGAAAACAGCATGCGCAACCACAGCGCGAAACGACCGGGAATGTTGTCTTTCTGATCGGTGCGGATCGCGTTCAGGTCGGGCAAACCGGCGGACGGCTTGAGGATGGCTTCGGGAATCGCCACGGCCAGCGCGTCGCGACCTTCTCGTACCGTATCTTCGCGATTGAAGCGTTCGTGCAGGCCGCCGAACCAGTCGTCCAGCCCGGCGTGGTGACCGGCAATCAGATAAGCCAGCACGCGCGCTACGACCGGGCCGGAACGCTTGTCCACTTCAGCCAGATACTGCTGCGCCCACAAGGCGCCGGCAGC
Source organism: Azonexus sp. (assembly GCF_030824335.1). Classification (GTDB taxonomy): domain Bacteria; phylum Pseudomonadota; class Gammaproteobacteria; order Burkholderiales; family Rhodocyclaceae; genus Azonexus. The sequence continues at coordinate 946 of NZ_JAVBXX010000042.1, read as the reverse complement.
CGAGTGCGTTTTCTCGGGACCGGCGACGCGGCCTTCGATGTGCGCATCCGGATCGCCGCACTGCCGGATGTAGTGCTGGAACCCCTCCCGGTATTTACCGAGGTCGTGCCAGATGCCGGCCAGCGCCGCCCACGGCGCGGCACCGAATTCGGCGGCAAAGTCGGCAGCCAACTCTGAAACATCAACCAGATGGTCCTCAAGCCGATGCGCAATCAAGCGGCCGTTATCGTTCCTGATGTGCGCCAGGAAATCGGTGTGTTCAAAGTTGCGTTCATCACTCATCCCCATACCTCCCCACCGCCGCCTTCAACAACCTCACCACCTTCTCCCTCAACCCCGCCGGCTCCACCACTTGGCAATCCGGGCCGTATTTCAAAATATCCATAATCAACTCCGGATCGTTGCTGTACGGCAGGCGCAGTTGGTAGCTGCCGTCGTCGAGAAAGCTGCCTTGCTGCTCCGGGTGCCAGTGTTCTGCAGCCACCCAGCGGGCGCGTTCGTGGGTGAAGGCGAGCGTCGCCCATTGCACTTCGGCGCCGGCAAAGATGCCGTAACCCGCCCCCAGCGCGGCGTCGAGTTCGGCTTCGGGGATTTCCTGGGCGACGGCGTCAATGGTTTTTACCGTTTTTATCGCGTCGACCGCAAAACTGCGCAGTTCGTCGCGCAGGTGGCACCAGGCGTCGAGGTACCAGTTATCCCGGTAATGCGTCAGCCGTTGCGGTGAGATTTCGCGTTGGCTGGTGTCACCGTTGCTGCGGGCGTTGTACTCGACGCTCAGCCGGCGCCGTTCCATCAGCGCGGCGGCGATGTGCTGGAAGTGTTGCGGCGCGTAGTGGCGGGCGGCGGCGCTGAGGATGCGGATGCGGCGGGCGATGTCGTCGGCGGAATCGGTGGCGCTTTCGAGCATGCCGAGCAGGCGCTGGCGCAGCGGGCCGACGTGTTCGGC
>NZ_JAVBXX010000041.1 GCF_030824335.1 Azonexus sp. | reverse complement strand
CCACACTTATCGGTTGTCCAAACTGTTAAAGAACATTTCCCGCCGCGCCGTTTCGTTTCTTGCGATTCGTCTGCAGCAGAGAAGCGAGATTATGTAACACTTACTCACTTCCGTCAAGCACTTCAGCAAAATATTTTCTACCGAACCACCTGCTTTACTTCCTCCCCCGCTTCGCCTGAAACCCCGGCGCCGCAAGGAAGGTGCGCATTCTACCCATCACAAAAAACGCGTCAACCCCCTTTTTGAAAAAATTACTCAATCGCTTCGTAACGCACTTCAAGAATATCAATTTCCCGTACGCCAACCGGGCTGTGAAAACGAATACTGTCTCCTTCTCTTCCCTTGATCAGCGCTCGGGCCAGTGGCGATATCCAGCTAATTCGCCCCGAAGATGCATCGGCTTCGTCTACGCCGACGATGGTATAGGTGTGCTCCGTGCCATCCGGATCGCCAATGGTGACTGTCGCACCAAAGAACACCTGATCATTATTGCCTTGGCGCAAGGGATCAACGACTTCGGCAATATCCAGCCGCTTGCTCAGGAAGCGAATCCGGCGATCAATCTCACGCAGGCGGCGTTTGCCATATATATAGTCGCCATTTTCTGATCGATCACCATTGGATGCAGCCCAGGCGACAATTTCCACAACATGTGGCCGCTCCCGCTTGACCAGATGCTCGAATTCTTCTTTCAAGCGGGCATGTCCCGCCGGGGTGATGTAGTTTCGACTACCGGGAGGAATGTGCAACGCAGGCTGCACACCCTCTTCATCATCGCCATCGCTTTCGCGGACGAACGCCTTGTTCATCAATAACCGATGCTGTACTGCTCGACATCAACCCGAATCAGGTCGCGCCCCAGAATACTTGCGGTATTTTTGGCAAATTGCTCACCCCACGCCGGCTGGTCGCGAAAACGCCCCTCGCCGGCATATTTGGCAACGCTGAGTATCCTGTCGACTGCAAGAATTTTTCCCGTCGGGGTGGCAACGTCGCATTCAAGCGCGGTGAATTCCCGATCAAACCACTGACGAGCTTCGTCAGGTGCCCCGCTGCCGGCCAGCTTGTATTCGAATTCTGCGTCTTTGCCGAACGAGACGATTATGTGATGCTGCATTATGTTCTCCTCCTTTTCATGGTTCGGTTATTCTAAGCAAAACCATAGAAGCTGTCAGGAGCATCACCATGTCTGCCTTGCCATGTCCACCCGCCCGCTGAACGACGCCGAGATCAGCGACATTCGTTTTCAGTTAAACGAGTTGCAGGTGGAACACCGCGACCTTGATCAGGTAATTCTTCACCTGATAGAAATGCCACCGCCGGATGAGTTGCTGGTTCGCCGCCTGAAAAAGCGCAAACTACTCTTGAAAGATCGCATTCTCCAACTTGAACAAATGCTGATCCCGGATATTCCTGCCTGACTCGTTACATCTATATATATGGTGCACTTGCCGAATAACGCCTTTGGCGATCCCTTCGACGTTCACGTTCTGCCCCTTCCCCGCCCCGCCGATGGTTACGCCGTCCAGATGCTGGACACTGACACACTGCTTGACCGGCGCAGCGGAAACTTTCTGCCAGTACGTTCGCCGTTGCTCGATGGACTATTCGATACGTTCGAATCGGCAAGTGAGGCTGCGGCAAGCTGGGTGTGCGCGAATTGCCAGCCACCAGACGAACATCGCCTAAGCATCGTGCCAGCCAGTTTCGATCCACAACTTGAGCGCCATATCCTGATTTATGGCGTTTTGTGCGGTCGACCGTAATAAAACACCGTTTTTCGGAGATAAAACATGAGCCTCTTCAAACACCGGCCTCTGGGCCGGAACGAATTGATCGTTCCGGATATCTGCCTGGGCACCATGACCTTCGGCGAGCAAACCAGCGAAGCCGATGCACACGCCCAGCTTGACTACGCTCTTGAGCACGGCATCAACTTCATCGACACCGCCGAGATGTACGCAGTGCCCACGCGCGCCGAGACATCCGGCGCATCGGAAAGCATCGTCGGACGCTGGCTGCAGCAGAAAAGCCGGGAAAAGATCATTCTCGCTACCAAGGTTGCCGGACCGGCACGTAGCCTGGAATGGATTCGTGGGGGTCCGCACAGCCTTGATCGCGCCAACATTCGTGCGGCCATCGATGGTTCGCTCCAGCGTCTGCAGACCGACTACATCGATCTCTACCAACTGCACTGGCCGGAACGCAATCAGCCAATGTTCGGGCAATGGCAGTTCGATCCGGCAAAAGAGCGCGACTGCACAACGATCCGCGAACAACTCGAAACCCTCGCCGAACTGGTACGCGAAGGCAAGATTCGCCATATCGGGGTATCCAACGAGCACCCGTGGGGTGTCATGCAGTTCACGAAACTGGCTGACGAGCTCGGTCTGCCGCGTATTGTGTCGACCCAGAATGCCTACAACCTGCTCAATCGTACTTTTGAATACGGCCTGGCTGAAACCTGTTATCGCGAACAAGTTGGCTTACTCGCTTATTCGCCGCTCGCCTTTGGTCATTTAAGCGGCAAATACCTGCAAGACAGCAACGCCCCGGGACGCCTGACGCAATGGCCATTTTTTGGTCAACGCTACGCCAAACCCAACGTTCCCGCCGCCGTTCAAGCCTATGTCGACCTGGCCCGCAAGCATGCCTTGACGCCGACACAACTGGCACTCGGCTTTGTCCGCTCGCGCTGGTTCGTTGCCAGCACGATCATTGGCGCCTCTTCGCTGGCCCAACTGAAAGAAACCCTACCCGCTACGCTGACGCCGATGCATGCCGAATTGATCGACGCCATCGAAGCCATTCACCTGCAATACTCCAACCCGGCACCATGAGCGTTTTACCAGTCACCCCGCTATTCCCCCGCCTCGCCGAGGCACTGGCAACGACCGAAATCGAGGCAAAAATCACGTTGACCACTGCAATTGCGGCCGACTGGCAGGCCGGCCGTCTGGATTGGCAAGATGAGACGGCCGTCGAACTCGCCTGCGGTCGACCTGCCAAACCCGAACTGGTCGATCACCGCAATGTGCCACAGCGCAATCCGCGCTCGCCGGATGGTCGAGCCCGCCTGCTGCACGCCATCGTGCATATCGAGTTCACCGCCATCAACTTGGCCCTCGACCATGCGGCGCGCTTTCACGGCATGCCCAAGGCTTACTACGCCGACTGGATCGGCGTCGCCGCGGAGGAAGCCGAGCACTTCACGCTGCTGCGCCAGCGCCTGCAATCGCTAGGGCACGACTACGGCGACTTTCCGGCCCACGGCAGCCTGTGGGAAATGGCCGAAAAGACCGCCGATGATCCACTCGCCCGCATGGCATTGGTGCCCCGCCTGCTGGAAGCGCGCGGACTGGATGCCACACCGCCGATTCAACGCCGACTGGAAGAAGCCGGCGACCATGAAAGTGCCCGCGCCCTGGACATCATCCTGCGCGACGAAATCGGCCATGTCGGCCTAGGCGACCGCTGGTTCCGGACACTTTGCGAGCAACGCCAGCTCGAGCCGGAAAGTACCTACCGGGAACTTCTCGATCGCTTCAAAGCCCCCCGCCCACAAGCCCCGATGAATGAATCGGCACGCCTGCAAGCCGGGTTTAGCGCCAATGAACTGGCGGCCCTCGCAAAAAAAAGGTAGAATAATCAGTTCAATGCGTTGATGTTTCGCCCGCAGTAATTCCGAGCAGCCCCCGGATTTGAAGGTTCTTGTGCAGGATTCACCCCATTGATTTCTTCCCCGGCATGGCTGCGTCGGGGTCACCCAAGGCCGCCCGACCATCGGGCCTATCCGTCGCCGTGTTCCGAAAGAACGTCCGGGCGACGATGAAAGGAACAGCACCATGACGTCTACCGTCGACAGCTTTGCCGAACTCGGCTTGAGCGAAACACTCCTCAAGACCCTGAGCGAAATCGGTTACGAAACCCCCTCTCCCATCCAGGCCCAGTGCATCCCCGCCTTGCTCGAAGGTCACGACCTGATCGGCATGGCCCAGACCGGCACCGGCAAGACCGCAGCATTCGCCTTGCCGCTGATGGAACAAATCGACGTCAAGGTCGCCAAGCCGCAAGCCCTGATCCTGACGCCGACCCGTGAACTAGCCATCCAGGTTGCCGAAGCGCTGCAAAGCTACGCCAAAAACCTGCCTGGTTTTCATGTACTGCCGATCTACGGTGGCCAGAGCTACACCATCCAGTTGAAACAACTGTCGCGCGGCGCCCACGTCATCGTCGGCACGCCGGGTCGCGTCATGGACCACCTGGAGCGCAAGACGCTCAATCTCGACAGCCTGAAAACGCTGGTCCTCGACGAAGCCGACGAAATGCTGCGCATGGGCTTCATCGACGACGTCGAGTGGATTCTCGAACGCACGCCGGCCCAGCACCAGACCGCCCTGTTCTCGGCCACCATGCCGGAACAGATTCGCCGCGTCGCACAGAAATACCTGGTCAACCCGCGCGAAATCAAGATCAAGTCGGCAACTGCGACTGTTGCAGCGATCCGTCAGGTTTACTGGCAGGTTTCCGGCATGCACAAGCTGGATGCCCTGACCCGCATCCTGGAAGTCGAAGAAGATTTCGACGCCGCCATCATCTTCGTCCGCACCAAGACGGCGACCGTTGAACTGGCCGACAAGCTCAATGCTCGTGGCTACGCAGCCGCTGCGCTGAATGGCGACCTCAACCAGCAGATGCGCGAACGCGTGATTGAGCAGTTGAAATCTGGCGCCCTGGACATCGTCATCGCCACCGACGTCGCCGCCCGCGGCATCGACGTACCGCGCGTCAGCCACGTCGTGAACTACGACATCCCGTACGACACCGAAGCCTACGTTCACCGCATCGGCCGTACCGGCCGCGCCGGTCGTACCGGCAATGCCATCCTGTTCGTCGCTCCGCGTGAAATCCGCATGCTGCGCACCATCGAACGGGCTACCCGCTCGCCAATCGCCCCGCTGACCCTGCCCAGCCGTGCCGATGTAACCAACAAGCGCGTCACCGGTTTCAAGGACAAGGTTGCCGAAGTCCTGAATGCGGAAGGTCTCGATTTCTTCAGCAACATCGTTGCGCAGATTGCCGAAGAACAGAACGTCAGCGCCGAAGAAGTGGCCGCCGCACTGTGCAAGATGGCCCAGGAAGGCCGGCCACTGCAAGTTGTTGGCGAAGATCCGCCACCGGCCCGCGCCTTCGAGCGCGATGATCGCCGCCCGGCCGCCTTTGATCGTGATTCGCGCAAACCGCGTTCCGACGAGCGTGGCGAACGCGGTGACAAGCCGCGCTACGAAGATCGTCCGCGCCGTGAAGATCGCCCGGCCCGCCCGGCACCAGCCGGCGACATGGTGCGCTACCGCATCGATGTGGGTCGTGACAACGGCGTCGAAGTGCGCGACATCGTCGGCGCCATCGCCAACGAAGCCGGCATCGAAAGCCGTTTCATCGGCCGCATCGGTCTGTACGACGAATCGAGCACGGTCGAATTGCCGGCCGGCATGCCCGCCGAGGCCTCCAACGCCCTGAAACGCACCCGTATCCGCGGCGTGCCGATCAACCTGCGTCCGGACGAAGGTCGTCCGGCGGGCAGTTCCACCGGCGAACGCAAATTCGCTGGCGGCGGAGAACGCAAGTTTGACGGCGACCGCAGCAAGTTCAAGAAGAAGACTTTCGGCTAACGCCAAGCAACACGCTGTACACACAAAAAGCCACGGCATGGTCCGTGGCTTTTTTGTATTCGCTTTACGCTCAGCCTCAACTATGAAACAATAACAATTCTCGTTTAGTTAAATACACTTCAGCCAGCAACCCAGCAAAATGCCCGGTAGCCAGCCAGACAGAATCACTTTCTCGTTTGGAGGTTTCCATGCATATCTGCTCACGGTTCGTACTACGCACGATCCCACTGGCGCTCTTTTGCGCATATCCCACTCTGCCTGCGCTGGCAGCGGATACCACGCTCCAGGAAACAGTCGTTTCAGCCAGCCGCCGTGAGGCCAGGATCGACGATACGACTGCCACGGTCAGCAAACTGACCCGCGAACAGATGGATCGTCGCCCGGTACTCGATGAAGCCGACCTTTTTCGCGACGAACCCGACGTCGCGATGGGGCGCAATCTCGGACGTTTCGGTCCTACCCGGGTCAACATTCGCGGCATCGAAGACAACCGGGTCATCCAGATGGTCGACGGCTTCCGCCAGCCCGATTACTACAACGGTGGGGGCGCGACCAATTTCACGGTAAGTGCCGTACCAAGCGTCATGCCGGACTTTCTGCGCCAGGCCGAAGTAGTTCGCGGCCCGGCTTCCAGCCTGTATGGTTCGGATGCCCTTGGCGGTGTCGTTGGCTACATCACACTCAGCCCCGAAGATATCGCACCGGGTGAGAAAAAGAGCGGCCTGCGTTTGCGCGGCGCATGGTCCGATGCCAATGACGGGTTTTCCGGCAGCGTCATCGGTGCATTGAAAGGTGAACAAATCGACCTGTTGTTCGGCTACGCCCAAGGCAGGAGCGATGAAACGGAAAATCCCGGCAAGCTGGACATCACCGGCCCGACGCGCAGCAAAGCCAATCCGACACGCACCGATGATCGCGGTGCAATCGCCAAAATCGTCGTCCGGCCAAGCAGCGGCCACAAATTCACCGCCGCAGTCGAAGGCAGGGAACAGGATACGCAGACCGCCATCCGGCGGATTCCATCCTCCCTGCCACGCGTCAGCAGCATGCTGGGCGACGACACGGTCGATCGCCGCAGGGTCAGCCTGGAGTACGAACACACACCAAGCGGCATGTTCTACGACCGGATGATCCTGCGCGCCTTCAACCAGACCTCCGACACGCACAACCACAACCAGCAGATCCGCAGCAACACGACTGCCGGTTGCTCTGGCGTAAGCAGTGGGAGCAACACTTGCCTGCTCGAACAGGATTTCTATTTCGAACAGGAAAATACTGGATTCGGCGCGCAGTTCGAATCCGGGTTCCGGCTCGCCGGCAGTGAGCACCTGCTGACTTACGGCGTCGACCTGATGCGTCAGGAAGTTGCCACCAAGCGGGACGCCAACGTACGCAACCAGACAAGCAACACCACCAGCAAATCCCTGGCCGGCGAAAACTATCCCCTGCGCGACTTCGCGAATGGCCGCACCGAATCGGTCGGCCTGTTCGTCCAGGATGAAATCACGCTGCCGAACAGTCCGCTGAAACTCACCCCCGGACTGCGCTACGACCATACCCGCCTGAAACCGGAAGTGGATGCCTTGGCCCAGCAGGTACTTACGGTCAACAACCGCCAGGCAATCGAACAAAAGCACAGCGCCGTATCACCCAAACTGGGCGCCCTGTGGGAAATCAACCAAAACCTGGCCATGTTCGGTCAGATCGCCAGCGGCTTCCGCGCCCCCAACTACAGTGAAGTCAACGGGAACTTTCGCAATACCTCGCAAGGCTATGGCACAACACCGAATCCCGATCTGAATCCGGAAAAGAGCATCGGCGTCGAACTCGGCATTCGCGCCAAGGCGCAAGGCATGCGCGGCCAGTTTGCCGTCTTCGACAACCGCTACCGCGACTTCATCGAAACCGTGCGTCTGAGTTGTCCGTCCAGCGCGCTGTGCATCCCCGGCATCATTACCTATGCTTCAGTCAACCTGTCCAAGGTTCGGATTTACGGTGCGGAACTGCGCGGCAGCTGGGATATCAGCCCCAATTGGCGCATCGATGCTGCATTGGCCTATGCCCACGGCACCAACGAAGAAACCGGCCAGCCCCTGAACAGCGTCGAACCGATGCGCCTGAGCAGCGGCATTGCCTACGACACGGGCGTCTGGGGAGCCGAAGCACGCTGGCGCCTGGCGCAGGCCCAAAAGCGGGTGGACGAAACCGGTGGCCGCTGGTTCAAGCCAGCCGGTTATGGCGTGACCGACCTGTCGGTCTGGTTCCGGCCCAGCAAGGAAACCCGCATCGTTGCTTCGGTCAACAACCTGTTCGACAAGAAATACTGGTTGTGGAGCGATATCCGTCAGGCCGACTCGACCAATCCGCAAGGCGTGGATTTCTACGCCCAGCCGGGACGCAACTTCCGCATCTCGCTGCAAGCCGATTTCTGATGTCCTTGCTGGCGATCCAGCAAGGCGGATCGCCAGCCTCCCCCCCACCCAACAGCCAGGCCCCCATGACCCAGCTACGTCTTCTGCTTCTTGCCGCCAGCCTTCTCCTTTCCGCTGGGGCATCGGCCCAATCCATCCTTTTCATCGCCACCTCGCCGGTACCGCCGGGCAAATTCAAGGTGATCGCCGAAATTGCCCAAAAACACGGGTTGACCGTGGAATCGCATTTTGCCGAGCGCCTGCCAGCCGAAAAGCTCGATACCTTGTTCGACAATCGAGCCGTCATCATCTTCGATGCAGCCCGCAGCCACATGCAGGACGCGGTCAAGCGGCGTTTGCAAAAGCCGCTGGAAAAGCTGCAGACCCCGCACATCTGGATGCGCGACAACGGCCCGCTGGCCGAAGGCTTCAGTAAACTGCAGGCCGAACGCCTGCACGCTTATTACACCAATGGCGGCCGGACGAACTACGAAGGCTTTTTCGCCACTCTGGCGGCGCAACTGCGCGGTCAACCCACGCCGAAAATTGCCGCGCCTTTCATTTTTCCCGAAGCGGCGATCTATCACCCGAAAGCGCCCAACGCCGTATTCGCCACGCCAGCTGAGTACTTCCGCTGGCGCGGCATCGATCCCGACAAACGCCCCCCGACCGTCGCCATCGCCTTTCACCAGATTTACATCGGCGCCGAGCAAACCGTTTTCATCGACGAACTGATCCGCCGCATCGAAGCCGGCGGAGGACTGGCCCTGCCGTACTACGCTGGCGTCATCGGGCCGCACGAATCGATGCTGACGATCAACGGCAAAACCGTTGCCGACGCAGTGATCAGCACGCAGATCGTGCTCGATCCCGAAGGCCGGCGCAGCGAATTGGCCAAGCTCGGCATCCCGGTCCTCCAGGCACTGGCCTATCGCAAGGGCGATGGGGCTGCCTGGCAGGCCGATCCGCAGGGGCTGCAACTGATCGATGTGCCCTTCTACCTGTCGCAAGGCGAATACGCCGGCATCATCGACGCCATGATTACCAACGCGGCCGGCAAGGACGGTCAGGTCGAAGTGCTGGCCGAACAAACAGCAGCCATCGTCAACAAGGCGCTCAAGCTGATCCGCCTGCAACGCCTGGCAAATGCCGAGAAAAAAGTGGCGATGCTGTACTGGAACTATCCACCGGGCGAAAAGAATCTATCGGCCTCCTATCTCAACGTACCGCGCAGCATGGAAGCGATGCTCAAGGTGATGAAAGCTGCCGGTTACGACGTGCGGCCCGATGAAGAAATCACACTGATCAACAACCTGCAGCGCCTGCTCGCCCCGTTCTACCGGGACGGGCAATTACAGTCGCTGCTGCGTGACGGACTGGCCGAGTGCCTGCCGCTGAAGACCTATCGCAACTGGCTGGCGCAGCAACCGGCGACCGTCCGCGACGAGATGCAGGCGCGCTGGGGCAAACCGGAAAAATCGTCGATGCTCGTCGTCGAACGCGGCGAAGCATGCTTCGTCATGCCGCGCTACAGCGTCGGCAAGGTCATCTTCAGCCCGCAGGCACCGCGCGGCGAACGCTGGGAAGACAAGGAAAAAGCCCTCTACCACTCGTCGACCGCAGCACCGTCGCACTATTACATGGCGCATTACCTGTGGGTGCGTGAAGCCTTCAAGGCCGATGCCATCGTGCACTACGGCACGCACGGTTCGCAGGAATGGCTGCCCGGCAAGGAACGCGGTTTGAGCGTCAGCGACTACCCGCTGCTTGCCGTCGGCGATGTGCCGGTCATTTATCCTTACATCGTCGACAACATCGGCGAAGCCCTGCAGACCAAACGCCGTGGTCGTGCCGTCACGGTCAGCCACCAGACGCCGCCATTTGCCCCGGCCGGCCTGCACACGACCCTGACAGAAATCCACGACCTGCTGCACGCCTGGATCCAGCAGGACGACGGCAGCGTCAAGGAAAAAATTGCGGTCGACCTGATGAAAAAGGTCAAAAAGGAACATATCGACAAGGACATGGGTTGGGACGATGGGCGCATCGCTGCCGATTTCCGCCGTTTCATCGGCGAATTGCACGACCACCTGCACGAACTGGCGCAAACCGCCCAACCGCTCGGCCTGCACAGTCTGGGCACCCCGCCGCCGGAAAAATTCCGCCTCGGCACGGTGCTGCTGATGCTCGGCAAGCCCTATTGGGAAGCTGCCGCGCGGGCTGCCGGCGTAAAGGAAGACGATCTCGACGAAATCTTCATCGGCGATTACGCCCAGATGAGCGAAGCCGCCCCGTTCAAACTTTTCCGCGACTATCTGGCCGGCAAGCCGGTGAATGCGGATGGCCGTCTGGCCCAGCAACTCGAACAGGGACAGCGCTGGTACAACGATCTCGGTGCGGCAGCGGAAATGGAAGGTTTGCTTTCTGCTCTGGCCGGCCAACACCGGCCCACGTCCTATGGTGGCGACCCGATGAAAAACCCGGACGCCCTGCCCACCGGACGCAACCTGTATGGTTTCGACCCGTCACGCGTACCGACCAAGCAAGCCTGGGAAGCCGGCAAAGACGCGGCCGAAGCATTGATCGCTGCCCACCGGACAAAAACCGGCCGGACACCGAAAAAACTGGCATTCACGCTATGGTCGGTGGAAACCATGCGCCACCAAGGCTTGCTCGAAGCACAGGCGCTCTGGGCGATGGGCGTCGAACCGGTATGGGATGCCGGCGGCCGGGTCATCGACGTTAAGCTGGTACCGCGCGAGACACTGCAACGGCCCCGCGTCGATGTCGTGCTTTCGGCCACCGGGCTGTATCGCGACCACTTCCCGAATGCCATGAAACAACTGGCCAAAGCCGTTGAACTCGCCGCCCGCGCCAATGAATCCGACAATCCGCTGCACGCCAACAGCCAGGCCATTGCCGAACGCCTGATCAAGCAAGGCATCCCGGAAGCTGCCGCACGGAAAGCGGCGGAAACCCGCATTTTCTCCAACGCCTCCGGTCGCTACGGCACCGGTCTGGACGATGCTGCGCTGGCCACCGACACCTGGAAAAACAAGGCCGAAGGCGACAAGAAGCTGGCTGAACTTTACCTGCGCAACATGCAATACGCCTTCGGCACCGACGAGTCGTCCTGGGGTAGCAAGGGACTCGTCGGCAGCGACGGCAAGAGGCTGGAAGTCAATCTCTACGCCGAGCATCTGAAAGGCACCGAGGGGGCCGTGCTGTCACGCAGCTCCAACCTCTACGGCATGCTGACCACAGACGATCCTTTCCAGTACCTCGGCGGCATCGGCAGCGCCGTCCGCTACCTCGACGGCAAGGCACCGGAACTCTACATCTCCAACCTGCGGGGCGCTGGCAGCGGCAAGGTCGAAGGGGCCGACCAGTTCCTGGCCAAAGAACTGGCCACGCGCAATTTCCATCCCGGCTACATCAAAGGCCTGATGGCCGAAGGCTATGCCGGCACGCTGCAGGTACTCGATTCGATGAACAACTTCACCGGCTGGACCACGGTGGCCCGGGAAATCGTCCGGGACGATCAGTGGCAGGAATTCGTCGACGTCTATGTGCGCGACAAGCACCAGCTGGGCCTGAAGGACTGGTTCGAGAAAAACAACCCGCACGCGCTGGCGCAGACCATGGAAAAAATGCTGGAAATGGCCCGTCAGGGTTATTGGCAAGCCGATGCCAAAACAGTGGCCGAATTAAAGGAACGCTATCAGGAACTGGCGCGGCGCCATGACGTACGCAGCGACAACCAGGCATTCGAGAAATTTGTCGCCCCGGGCTTTG
>NZ_JAVBXX010000010.1 GCF_030824335.1 Azonexus sp. | reverse complement strand
GCTGCGCGGTGCCGGTGTCGGCTGCGGTCTCCGGGGCGTGATGGGCGCCAGTCACTTTGTGTGACTTGTTGCTGAAATCGTCGGCTGACACCATCGGCAGGCCGGCGATGGCAGCGTGCGTTGCCAGATCGTTCGGCAGTCCGCACGTAGCTACCGGATTGAGGCCGGATTGGCGGAGCAATTTGACGATGGTCGGCCAGTCGACCGTAATATCGTGCAGTTCGGCCTGGCTGAAGTCCAGCACCGACAGTTCGCCTTCGAAAAAATCCGGCGCATTGCCGGTCAGGTCGGCCAGGGCAGTATGCAGCTCGGCGGCATCGGCCGTGCGCAACTGCGTCTGGATGATCTTCAGGGTCGTGCCCTTGAACTGAATGGGTGAATCTTTGGCCATGCCATGCTGCTCTGCAAAAAGACAGGCAGGATTATCCCACAGGCGTTTGTCCGGCCACAGCCGAAAACTGTTTGAGTCCCGGCTGATTTGGTTCCCGCCGTCCGGCCTCAATGCACGCCGTGTTTTTCCGTGACCATGTTGTCGAGTGCGTCGATCACGCCATCGCTGCCTTTTTCCACCCGCTCGAAGGCGCTGTGGAGCATTTCCTGGATGGCGTAATCCGTTTCCCAGCCCTGGCCCATGAAGTCCATTGCCTGATGCATGTTCTGATGCACTTGCTGGTGCGGTTCGGCAATGCGCCGGAAACTGGTGACTTTGCCGAAGACGGCGACGGTATCTTCCTGCGTCAGCCATTTGCCCAGACGGCAGTTGAGTTCGTTAACCGCAACGGCTTGTGCGTTTTCCGAGTCGCCGCCACGGTTGACGGCCATGTAGCCGTTCTGTTTGTAGATGAAGTGGTCGATCTTGGCCAGTGAAGCGAAGCTGACGTCGTGCACGTAGCGGATCTGGGCCAGTGCATTGACCGAGGAATGGGCGACACCGGAAAAGCGTGCATCGAAATCGCCGATGGTCGAACAAGAGACCGAGGCGATGTCGCGCATTTCGCCCGAATTGGCGAGCATGTTCTCGGCGTCGACCTGCAGTGTGTTCATGATGCTGGAAATGGCGGCCGAGGCATTCTTGGAATCTTCCGCCAGCTTGCGTACTTCGTCGGCGACGACGGCAAAGCCGCGCCCGTGCTCGCCGGCCCGGGCCGCTTCGATGGCGGCATTGAGGGCGAGCAGGTTGGTTTGATCGGCGATGGTGGCGATCAGGCTGACCGAGCGGGCGATTTCCGCACGGTGCGCGTTGAATTCGGTAATCGCGTGGCCGGTTGCTTCGATTTTTTCGACCAGCCGGTTCATCGCGCCGACCACTTCGACGATGGCCGTACTGCTTTCCTGGGCGGCGCTGGCGTTGTCGGTGGACAGCTTGGCCAGTTCGTCGGTTGCAGCAACGATGCCGAGCATGTCGCGCTGGCTGGTGCGCATGTTCTTCAGCAGGTTTTCGGCATTCAACTGGCCGAGCCGGGAGAGCAGGTTGTTGCGCATTTCATGATGATAGTTGCGCATCAGGATGGCCAGCGACTGGTTGCCCTGTTCCACGGCCTGGCGGAAGACGCCGTGCAGGCCGGTGCTGTCGATCTGTTCGGCGAAACGGTTTTCGCTGGCAGCCTGCAGGGCCTCGCGCTGCTTGGTGAAACAGTTTTCCATCTGTTCCAGCATGGCGTTGACGTGACGGCATACCGTACCCAGTTCATCCTTGCGCTGCGTGTCGGGAATGCGCTGGCCGATGACGCCCTGGGCGATTTCGCCGGCAACGCGGGAAATGTGGTTGAGCGGCGTCAGGGCGACGCGCAGTTTGTGCAGGTAGAACATCCCGCTGCCCAGGCCAATTGCCGTCAGACAGAGAAACCAGAGCCAGTCCAGCGGTTGCCAGCCGTGGGTGGCCATGCCGATCAGCCCGGCGATGAACAGCAGGATATTGAGAAAAACGACCTCAATGACCGCGCTGGTAATGAAGGGTGAACGTTGCATGATGAATTCCTGTGTTTGCAATGGCGGATTTGCGTTGAAATCCGCCATCTTGCCTGCCGGATGTTACGAGAGTTGCTGCCCGGCTGGTGGTTAGAATTGCTTGACTTCGATATTCAGCGTCTGGATGCGATAAGCGATCTGGCGTGGCGTCATGCCGAGGATGCGGGCCGCCTTGGCCTGGACCCAGCCGGCTTGTTCGAGCGCGGTGATGACGCGTTCGCGTTCGGAGAGGTCGGGGTCGTTGATGTCGACATCGGAAATCGGTGTCGCCGGGCTGTTGACCGCAGGATTTGCCGTGCGCAGCGGGCGGGCCGAGCTGCGTTCGCGGGCACTGGGGAAACGGATCAGGTCGACGTCGATGTTGCCGTCTTCGGACAGCACGGCAGCCCGTTCCAGGCAGTTTTCCAGTTCGCGCACATTGCCCGGCCACTCATGCGAGGCGAGGCGGCGTTGCGCCATGTCGCTGAGCGTCAGTTTGCGTTTCTGGTCAGCGCCGATCTTGCTCAGCAGATGGCGGGCGATTTCCGGAATGTCTTCGATGCGTTCGCGCAGCGGCGGCAGGAACAGCGGCATGACGTTCAAGCGGTAGAACAGATCCTCGCGGAAGTCGCCCATTTCGACGGCTGTCTCTAAATCGCGGTGCGTCGCCGCGATGATCCGTACATCGACCTTGATCGTCTTGCTGCCGCCGACCCGCTCGAATTCGCCTTCCTGCAGCACGCGCAGCAGTTTGGCCTGAAAGGGCGCCGAGACTTCGCCGATTTCGTCGAGAAACAGCGTGCCGCCGTGCGCTTGCTCGAAACGTCCCTTGCGCGCTTCCACCGCGCCGGTGAAGGCGCCGCGTTCGTGACCGAAGAGTTCGGATTCGAGCAGATTTTCCGGCAACGCGGCGCAATTGAGCTTGACCAGCATATTGCGCGCGCGAGGCGAGTTGTAGTGGATGGCGTTGGCGATCAGTTCCTTGCCGGTGCCGGTTTCGCCGCGGATCAGCACCGTGGTGTTCCACTTGGCGACCATCCGTGCCTGGTCGAAAACCCGGCGCATGACGGCCGAGCGGCCAACCATGCTGTCGAAGCCGTGCTGATGGCGGACGGTGCGGCGTAGCAGGTCGCGTTCTTCGACCAGTGAGGATTTTTCCTGCGCGATGTCCATCGCCAGGCGCAGGTTCTGGCCGATCAGGTTGGCTACCATTTCGACGAACTGGGCTTTTTCTTCGAGCAGGCCGTCGTCCGGTACTTCCGGCTGGACGGTGAGGACACCTTGCAGGTTGCCGCCGACCTTGATCGGTACGGTGATCAACGGCAGTTCCGGCTGGTACAGACCGAGCCGGTTGAGAAAGCGCGGTTCATCGGAAACGCGCGCCAGCTTGATGGTGCGCGGACGCTCCAGCATCAAGCCGAGGATGCCTTCGCCGGGGCGGTATTCGATTTCGCTCGGCATCGGCATGCTGCCGGCGTGAATGATGTGGGCGGTCAGGTTACCGCTTTCCGGGTTGACCACGGTGATCATGCCGCGGCCCAATCCGGCTTCTTCATCGAGTACGCGCAGCACTTCGCGCAGCGATTCGTTGAAGGTCAGCGAACGGCTGAGTTCCCGGCTGACCGCATAGAGCGCCGCCAGCAACAGGATGTTGAGTTCGTGGGTTCGGCAGAAGCCGCCGGGCGGGGGGCATTCGTCGCCCGAGTGGATGGTGTGGTGTTCGTGCATATTGTTCTCGTTAGGCTCAGATCGGGTCGCCGTCGATACGGAACTCGACGATGGCAGCGCAGCCACCGGACGGGCTTTCATCCAGATCGATGATGCCGCCGTGGTCTGCAACGACCTGTTGGGCCCGCGACAGGCCGGTGCCGATATGTTTGCCAACCCCGCTCTTGGCCGTGAAGAAAGGCTCGAAAGCCTTGTGTCGCCATTCCTCCGGGATGCCGGGGCCGCTGTCGAGCAGCGAGATGCGGATGCAATCGTCGACCAACTGGCTGCTGATCTGCAGCTCGCGGCGCAACCAGCCCTTGACGTTCATCGCCTCGATGGCATTTTCGAGCAAGGCCTTGAACAGCATGCGCAATTGCAGCGGTCGACCGTACAAGGGCGGCAAAATCGGTGAAGGTTGCCAGTCGACCGTAATACCCGCATTGAGCAGACGCGGCGTGCAGATTTCCAGCACATCGCGCAGGATTTCATTCAGATTGACGCTGATCACCATTTCCTGCGGACTCTGCGGAATTACCTGGCGCAGCGATTCGACGTGTTCACGGCTGTTTTCCAGCGCATGCCTGAGCATTTCGGCACTGGCCGGGTCGCGGCGTTGCAGTACGGAAATTGCCGAAGCCATCACATTGAGCGGTTCTTCCAGCCGGAAAACGGCGGCCGACAAGCCTTCGCGGATGGCCGCCGTGCGTTCCTCCTCGGCCAGCGAGGCTTTCAGCGCGGCGCCACGGGCGCGTTCCTGTTCCTCGCGCAGATTGGTGATGTCGGAAATGACCAGCAGCAGGCCGGGCTGGCCGCCAGCGCAGAAATAGCTGTCGGCGCAGTCGCTGTGGATGTCGATGCAGGAGGCCGAAACCGACAGCCAGCGGGCCCGGCCGGCCGTGCGGTCCATGCGCGTTTCGCGACTGGAGAATTCGCAGCGCTCGGCATCGCCGAGCAGCGTTTCGCGCCAGCCCGGTCGCAGCAGGTCGAGCAGGTGATGCGCCGGTTCGCGCACCTGCATGTCGGTAACCAGTTTCTTGTATTCCTGATTGTCGAGCACGATGCGCCCGGTCGGATCGAGCAGCGCGAAGGCCATCGGTGCCGCGTCGATCACCGATTCGATCAGGTGTTTCTGGTTGCGTACCGTTTTTTCCAGGCGATGCAGTTCGGTGACATCGCGGTGCATGCCGAGGTAGTGGGTCAATTCGCCCGCCGGATTGAGTACCGGCGTGACCAGCAGTTCGGCCAGGTAGAGCTCGCCGCTTTTCTTCTTGTTGAGCAACTTGCC
Source organism: Azonexus sp. (assembly GCF_030824335.1). Taxonomy (GTDB): domain Bacteria; phylum Pseudomonadota; class Gammaproteobacteria; order Burkholderiales; family Rhodocyclaceae; genus Azonexus. The sequence goes on along the minus strand of NZ_JAVBXX010000010.1, from coordinate 197,389 downwards.
CGACCAGGGACGGCGGGCGCTCAGGGCGGTCCACATTTCGCCATACACGGTGGACGGGGTGCTGCGGTTGGAGAGCAGCGACTGGTTCTGGCCGACGATATCAGCCAGTTGGTAGCCGGTGACGCGGAGGAAGCATTCGTTGGCATAAAGAATGCGGGCCTTCGGGTCGGTAATCGAAATGGCCAGTTCGGCCTGGTTGACCGCCTGTTGATAAACCTCGGGCGGCAAAATGGTGGCCAATTCGATTGGTGCAGTGGAATGGGCGAGGGGCTGGGCCGACATGAGCAGACTCCGGAAATAGGCCACGGAAGGGCATTGGCAGTAAATAAAGCAGATTTCATGCCGCGTTGATCTGGTTCGGAGAAAGCCATTGTTTGTCGGTGTTTCGACAGTAAATCGACAAACGCGCTGTCGTCTTTGCGACATGGTTTGTGAAAAAAATGCACCATCTTGGTGAGTTTTGTCCAAAACCGATGGCTGGCGGTGCATCTGGGCTGTTGGCGGAGGGTGGCACGGCTTATGCAGTAAGCCCATCGACTTCCTTTCAGAGTTTCCAACATGAGTGAAATCCTGTTACTGCTGCTCTCCACCGCGCTGGTCAATAACGTGGTGCTGATCAAGTTTCTCGGCCTGTGTCCCGTCATGGGCGTGTCGAAGAGCGTCGATAGCGCGCTGGGCATGGGCCTTGCCACGACCTTCGTCATCACCTTGGCGGCTGGCGCCTCCTGGATGCTGGATAACTGGCTTTTGGCACCCTACGGACTGGGCTACCTGCGCATCCTGAGCTTCATCCTGGTGATTGCTTCGGTGGTTCAATTCACCGAAATGTTCATCAAGAAATCCAGCCCTGGTCTGTATCAGTCGCTCGGTATCTATCTGCCGCTGATTACTACCAACTGCGCTGTGCTCGGTGTCGCGCTGCTCAACGTGCAGCAGCAATTCAGCCTGTTCAAGAGTTTGCTTTACGGCTTCGGTTCGGCCCTCGGCTTTACGTTGGTGCTGCTGATCTTTGCCGGCTTGCGCGAACGGGTCGCGCTGGTTCGCGTCCCGGCCGCCTTTGCCGGCGCGCCCATTGCCTTTATCACCATCAGTCTGCTGGCCCTGGCCTTCATGGGCTTCTCGGGCTTGAACGTTTAAGGGAGGAAACCTCAAATGATTGCAGCCATCCTCAGCTTGACCGTGCTTGGTGCCGTGCTTGGCATCATCCTCGGCGTCGCCAACAAGTTCCTGCAGGTCGAGGGCAATCCGGTGGTCGAAGAAGTTCTCGCCATGATGCCGGGTTCCAACTGCGGCCAATGCGGTTTCCCCGGTTGTGCCGGTGCCGCCGAAGCGATTGTCGACGGTAGTGCAGCGCCAACCTGCTGCCCGCCGGGCGGCAAAGCCCTGGCCTCGGCGATTGCTGCCCGCCTGGGGCTGACCGTCGATCTGTCGGCGCTCGGCGATGACGGCCCGAAGATCGCTGTCGTTTCGGAAGAGCTGTGCATCGGCTGCTGCCGTTGCAGCAAGGTTTGCCCGACCGACGCCATCATCGGCGCCGCCAAGCAGGTGCACAACGTCTTCCGCGAAGCCTGTACGGGGTGTTCGAGTTGCATCGAGAAATGCCCGACCGAGGCGCTGGTGATGAAGCCGGTCCCGATTACCTTGCAGCACTGGGTCATGCCTCGACCCCTGACTGCCTGAACCATTGCCGAGTGAGGACAATATGGGATTCATGAAGCACTTCAAGCATCTCTTCGGCAACGACTGGGGTGTGCATCCGGAAGATCACAAACGCCCGGCGGCCGATCAGCCGGTGCGCGTGATGCCGCTACCGGCGCGACTTTACCTGCCATTGCAGCAGCATCTTGGCGGGCCGGCCCGTCCGGCCGTGCTGGTTGGTCAGCAGGTGAAAAAGGGCGAATTGATCGCCGAAGCGCAAGGCGCGGTCTCGGCGCCGATCCATGCGCCGACTTCCGGCACCATTGTCGCGGTGACGGAAATCACGGCGCCGCATCCATCCGGTCTGAGCTTGCCGGCCATCATCATCGAACCCGATGGTCTGGATGAATGGACCGAGTTGAATGCCTGTGCCGATCCGTTCGCGCTGGACCCGGCCGATATCGGCAAGCGGGTGGCGGCGGCCGGTGTGGTTGGCCTGGGCGGCGCGGCGTTTCCGGCGGCGGTCAAACTGAGTGGCGCCAAGCGCTCCAGCGTGACGACCCTGGTCATGAACGGTGGCGAGTGCGAGCCGTATTTGTCGTGCGATGACCGTCAAATGCGTGACAGCGCGGCCGGCATCGTCGATGGTATCCGCATCATGCTGCACGCTACCGGGGCCGCCAAGGCGCTGGTCGGTATCGAGGACAACAAGCCGGAAGCCATTGCGGCGATGCGTGCGGCGGCCGCCAGTTTCAGCAATGTTGAAATCTGTCCGGTGCCGGCCCGCTATCCGATGGGTTCGGAAAAGCAGCTGATCCAGGCGTTGACCGGAAAAGAAGTGCCGGCCGACGGTCTGGCTTTCGATATCGGCGTTCTCGTACATAACGTCGGTACTGCCCTGGCGGTACGGGCGGCCATTCGCGAAGGCAAACCGCTGATTTCACGCCTTGTTACGGTCAACGGCCAATGCATGGCCAATCCCGGCAATATCGAAGTGCGCATCGGGACGCTGGCCGAGGAGGTCATCGCCTTTGCCGGTGGCCTGAAGGGCGAGGGCCTGGGCTTGGCGCGGCGCGTCATGGGCGGGCCGATGATGGGCATGCAGATTCCGCACTGGCGCGTGCCGGTGGTCAAGGGCACCAGCGGCATTCTGGCTTTCGATGCGGCGGAAGTGGCGGCGCAGGCACCGGATCCGTGTATCCGTTGCGGCAGTTGCGTCAAGGCTTGCCCGATGGGTTTGTTGCCGCTGGAAATGAGCGCCCGCATTCGCGTCGAGGCCTACGACGAAGCCATCGGCCTCGGGCTCAAGGACTGTATCGCCTGCGGTTGCTGTGCTTACGTCTGCCCCTCGAAGATTCCGCTGGTCCAGTATTTCGTGCATGCCAAGGGGGAACTGGCGGCGCAGGGGCGGGCCAAGTTGCGCAACGACGCCACCAAGAAGCTGGCGCAGCAACGCCAGGATCGTCTGGCCCGTGAAGCCCGTGAAAAGGCAGAAGCCGCCGCCAAGCGCAAGGCGGAGCGGGAGGCTGCAGCGGCCGCCAAGGCAGCGGCTGAAGCATCGGGGCAAACCCAGGGACAAACGCAGGGACAAACTCAGGGAGAAGCGGCATGAAACCCGCAGAAAACGCGGCATCGCTGACGATGCAAACCGTTGCCTCGCCGCATGCGCATGGTGGCAATTCGGTCAGCCGGACGATGTTCCGGGTCCAGGTCGCGCTGCTGCCGGCGACCTTGTACGGCTTCTGGCTGTACGGCTGGCCGTCGTTCTTCCTGTGGCTGCTGACTATCCTGTCCTGCGTCGGCTTCGAGGCCATGTCGCTCAAGCTGGGCGGTGTGACCCGCATTCGGCCGACGCTGCTCGACGGTTCCGCCGTACTGACCGGCTGGCTGCTGGCAATGACCTTGCCGCCCTGGGCGCCCTGGTGGGTTGCGGTACTCGGTGGTTTTATCGCCATCGTGATCGGCAAGCAGGTGTTTGGCGGTATCGGGCAGAACGTTTTCAACCCGGCGATGGTGGCGCGTGTTGCCTTGCTGGTTTCCTTCCCGCTGCCGCTGACCTTGTGGATCACGCCATTGCCTCTGTCCGGCGCCGTGGCCCCGGATTTCGTGGCCAGCCTGCGTATCTTCCTGACCAGCCTGCCGGTGCCCGATGCGATGACCAGCGCCACCTTGCTCGGCCATGCCAAGACCGAGTTGTCGCGCGGTGTCGATCTGGCGCAAGCCTTGAGCGGCGCGCCCTTGATGTCCTGGATGGGTATGCGCGGTGGCAGTTTCGGTGAGTCGGCCGCGTTGCTGATTCTGGCCGGCGGTCTTTACCTGATGGCAACCCGCGTCATCACCTGGCATGCCCCGCTGGCCGTGCTGGCTGGTGTGGCGATTCCGGCTGCCATAGCGCACGGGGTCAATCCGGCGCATTTCCTGTCGGTTGAGGCACATCTGCTGTCCGGTGCCTTGATGCTCGGCGCCTTCTTCATCGCCACCGATTACGTGACTTCGCCGAATACCACGGCAGGCCAGATCATTTTCGGCCTGGGCATCGGTTTCCTGACCTGGGTCATCCGCAGTGTGGGGGGCTACCCGGAAGGTATGGCCTTCGCGGTGCTGCTGATGAATGCACTGACCCCGGTCATTGACCGCTTCGTCAAACCGCGGGTACTCGGTCGCGACCGCAAGGGCCGGCCCTTGGATATTCCGGAGAAAGCCTGACATGAACCTCGATACCCTGCGCGAAAAAATCGGCTACCAACCGCTGCTGCTCGGCGTCGTTGCCTTGCTCGCCAGTGCCGCCCTGGCGGTGGTTTCCGATGCGACCAGCCCTGCCATTGCCGCCGCCGAAGCCAAGGATTTGCGCGATTCCCTGTCTGAAGTGCTGCCGGCCGGCATGGCCGACAACGATTTCCTGAAAGATACGGTCGACCTCGAACAAGGCGGCAAAACCATCACGGTGTATCGCGCCCGGCAGGCCGGCGAAATCAAGGCGGCCTTGTTCAAGGTGGCTGAGCGCGGCTACTCGGGTGAAATCCAGGTGTTGATGGCGGTCGACATGGATGGCCGGACCTTGGGCGTGCGGGTGCTGAAACACACCGAAACGCCGGGCCTGGGCGACAAGATCGAGGCCAAAAAGGATGACTGGGTGCTCGATTTCAATGGCAAGTCGCTGACCGACCCGACCGAGGATAAATGGGCGGTGAAGAAGGATAACGGGGTTTTTGACCAGTTTGCCGGGGCGACCATCACGCCGCGTGCCGTGGTCAAGGCAGTCAAAGGCGGGCTGAGCTTCTTTGCTGCCCGCAAGAACGATATCACCGGCTAGGAGATGGCAATGAGCGAAAACTACGGCAAGTTGATGAAAGAAGGCCTGTGGGAGCAGAACGTCGTCTTTGCCCAGATGCTGGCGCTGTGTCCGACCATGGCGGTGACGACCAGTGGCACCAACGGCCTGGGCATGGGCCTGGCTTCAACCGCCGTGCTGGTCATCGCCAATATTCTGGTGTCGATGATTCGCCATACCGTCAGTTCGCAGGTGCGGATTCCGGTGTTTGTCGTCTTGATCGCCACGCTGGTGACGATTGTCGATATGGTGATCAATGCCTGGATGCATGAACTGTACAAGGTGCTGGGGCTGTTTATCGCGCTGATTGTGGTCAATTGCGCCATCCTCGGGCGGGCTGAAGCTTTCGCCGTGAAGAACGGCGTTGTCGCCAGTGCGGTGGATGGCGTGGCGATGGGGTTGGGGTTCACCGGGGCGCTGGTCGTGATCGGGCTGATCCGTGAGTTCCTGGGGGCGGGCACCTTGTTTGCCCAGGCCTCGCAGTTGCTGGGGCCATCGTTCGCTTTCCTGGAAGTCAAAATCAGCGGCTACGGCGGGGCCTTGTTGATGATCCTGCCACCCGGTGCTTTTGCCGTGCTGGGCTTCCTGCTGGCCGGCAAGCGGATTCTTGATCGCAAGCTGGCCGAGCGCGACGCGGCTGCAGCAAACACGGCCCCTGCGGCGGCCTGAGGAGACTGGACATGCAGATCGGTGTTGCTTATTCCGAACCGGGCCAGCAAATCTGGCTGAATATTGAAGTTCCCGATGCGTCGACCGCACAAGAGGCGATTGAGCGTTCCGGCATCCTGCAACAGTTTCCGCACATCGATCTGGCTGCGCAAAAGATCGGTGTGTTCGGCAAACTGGTCAAGCCGGATGTGGTCTTGAAGCCGGGTGATCGGGTCGAAATCTATCGGGGAATCATTTGCGATCCGGCCACCGTGCCGCGCAAGGATACCGAGGACGACGAGTAGTTCGCGTAGCGATGGCAAGTCTTGGTTTGTCGTGAATGCTACAAGCGGGAATTTGCAAAAATTCAATTAAAACAGCTTGTTGTGTGATGGCACCCATTTTGCTGAATAGGCAGCAGACCACGGGAGAAGCGCATGAAAGCCAGCGAAATCCAGGCCCTGCTCGACGAGCCAGCCTGTAGCCACAACACCAAGGAAAAGTCCGGTTGCGCCAAGCCCAAACCGGGTGCCACGGCCGGCGGTTGCTCGTTCGACGGCGCGCAGATTGCCTTGTTGCCCATCGCCGACGTCGCCCATATCGTGCACGGGCCGATTGCCTGCGCCGGGTCGTCGTGGGACAACCGCGGCACGCGCTCGAGCGGCGTCACGCTGTACAAGATCGGCATGACCACCGACCTGTCGGAAACCGACGTGGTCATGGGACGCGGCGAAAAACGCCTGTTCCATGCGATCAAGCAGGCCATCGACAGCTATGCGCCGAAAGCCGTATTCATCTACAACACCTGCGTTACCGCGCTGATCGGCGATGACGTGGAAGCCGTCTGCAAGGCGGCGACCGAACGCTGGGGCGTGCCAGTCGTGCCGGTCGACGCCGCCGGTTTCTACGGCACCAAGAATCTCGGCAACCGGCTGGCCGGCGAAGCCATGTTCAAGCACGTCATCGGCACCGCAGAGCCGGCCCCGGCCAAGCCGCGTGCCGATGGCCTGCCGACTTACGACGTTAACCTGATCGGCGAATACAACATCGCCGGCGAGTTCTGGCATGTCGCACCGCTGTTCGACGAACTCGGCCTGCGCATCCTGTGCACGCTGTCCGGCGATGCCCGCTTCCACGAAGTGCAAACGATGCATCGCGCCAAGGTGAACATGGTCGTCTGCGCCAAGGCGCTGCTCAACGTAGCGCGCAAAATGCAGGATTCCTACGGTCAACCCTTCTTTGAAGGCAGTTTCTACGGCGTGCAGGACGTTTCCAACGCGCTGCGCGATTTCGCCCGCCTGATCGGCGACCCCGACCTGATCGCCCGTACCGAAGTCGTCATCGCCCGCGAGGAAGCCAAGGCGCATGCTGCGCTCGAACCCTGGCGTGCCCGCCTGAAGGACAAGCGCGTGCTGCTGTACACCGGCGGCGTCAAGTCGTGGTCCATCGTCTCGGCGCTGCAGGATCTCGGCATGAAGGTCGTCGCCACCGGCACCAAGAAGTCGACCGAGGAAGACAAGGCACGTATCCGCGAGTTGATGGGCGAAGACACCAAAATGATCGACGACGGCAGCCCCAAAGCCTTGCTATCGACCTACCACGAATACAAGGCCGACATCCTGATCGCCGGTGGCCGCAATCTCTACACCGCGCTGAAGGCCCGCATTCCCTTCCTAGACATCAATCAGGAACGCGAATTCGGTTATGCCGGCTATGACGGCATGACTGAACTTGCCCGCCAGCTGGCATTGTCGATGGAAAGCCCGGTCTGGGCGGCCGTGCGCAAGCCGGCACCGTGGGCCAAGGGTGTTTCGGGGGCGGTGCTGGCGGCTTGATCGGGGGTGTCTTAGTTACCGGTCGCGCCAAAGCCTTCATGGAAGGTGACGGTGCCTCGCGGCAAGCCATCGACGAACGACAGTGCAAAAACGAATTCGGCAGGCACGCCCTCGACCATCAGGCCGGGGGCGTTGTCGAAACCGAATTTTCGATAGTAGTCCGGGTGCCCGACCAGGCAACAGCCGGCTGCGCCTAATGCGCGCAAGCGTGCCAGACCTTCCTCTATCAGTGCCTTGCCGATGCCCCGGCGCTGGCAGTCCGGTCTTACCGACACCGGGCCAAGTCCATACCAGCCTGTGCTGCTATCGGAAATGTCGACTGGCGAAAAGGCCACATGCCCGACCACCTCGCCATCGACCTCGGCAACCAGCGATATGCTCAAAACCCCGGCAGCCCGCAGCGCTTCAACAATGAATTGCTCGGTATGGTTGCTGATTTCCAGTGGCGCAAAGGCTGCACTGGTGATCGCGCCGATGGCGGCGATATCGGCAGCGGTTTCGTTACGGATGTAGATGCTTTGTTCGGTCATTTTTGGCGGCTTCGTAAATATGCTTGGTGACAGGGATTCTATGTTGGATTGTTCCGTGCGGTGGTCTTTTGTCGGATTAATGACACACGCCATGTCTTGTTAAGTTTTTGTTATTAAACATTATTTGTTCTGGCTCGTTCCTTGCTGATATGTGTGCAATCTCAATGAGGCGATGTCCAAATGGCCGAAATCATCCATTCCAAGAAGGCGCTGGCGGTTAATCCGCTCAAGGTCAGCCAGACTATTGGTGCTTCGCTGGCTTTTCTCGGGCTGAATCGCAGCTTGCCGCTGATGCATGGTTCGCAAGGGTGCACGGCGTTCGGCAAGGTGTTCTTCGTGCGCCATTTCCGTGAGCCGATTCCGTTGCAGACGACGGCGATGGATCAGGTGTCGACCATCATGGGCGCCGATGAAAACATCATCGAGGCCTTGCGCACCTTGTCGGAAAAAAGCCAGCCGGACGTGATCGGCCTGGTGACTACCGGCTTGTCGGAAACGCAGGGCACGGACATTCATCGTTCGGTGCGCGAGTTCCGGGCGGCGTTTCCCGAGTTTGCCCATGTGGCCGTGGTGCCGGTCAATACGCCGGATTACGTTGGTTGCCTGGAAAGCGGTTATGCGCTGGCCATCGAGTCCCTGATCGAAACCTTGGTGCCGGAAAGCCAGTGCGCCGGCAAGCGGCCGAAGCAGGTGAATGTGCTGGCGTCGGCGATGCTGACGCCGGGCGATATCGAGGCGATCAAGGAATGGATCGAGATTTTCGGCCTGCGTCCGGTCGTCGTGCCGGATATTGCCGATTCGCTGGATGGGCATCTGGTCGAGGCCGAATATTCCGCGCTGACCATCGGCGGTACGCCGCGTTCGGAAATCGAGATCATGGGCGAGTCGACCGCAACATTGGTGGTCGGCCCGTCGCTGTACAAGGCCGCGAACCTTCTGAAGACGCGGACCGGGGTGCCGGATTACCGTTTTGAAGGCTTGATGGGGCTGGACGATTGCGATGCCTTTACCCAGGCGCTGGCCGAGATTTCCGGCAAGCCGGTGCCGGAAAAGATCGAGCGCCAGCGCGCCCAGTTGCAGGATGCGATGGTCGACAGTCATTTCATGACCGGTTTTGCCCGTGTCGCGCTGGCCGCCGATCCCGATCTGCTTGGCATGCAGACGCGTTTCCTGCTCGGTATGGGGGCGGAGATCGTCAGTGCCGTCAGCCCGCATCGGCACGAAAGTCTGGCCGGGCTGGCCATTGAAAAAGTCATCGTCGGCGATCTGGAAGATCTGGAAATTGCTGCCCGGGCTGCCGATGCCCAACTGGTCATCGCCAATTCCCATGCCGTTGAAACAGCGCGCCGTTTGGGCTTGCCCTTGTTTCGGGCCGGCTTTCCGCAGTACGACTACGTGGGCGGTTACGCCCGCACCTGGGTGGGCTACCGCGGATCGCGGCAGACCTTGTTCGATCTCGCCAACCTTATGCTGAGCCAACACCATGAACTCGAACCCTATCGATCAATCTACTGGGACGAATCACGAAATGAGTCAAACAAAGGTGAGCACGCCCGAGAACACCATGTCATCGCGTCGACTGCAGCTGGTCTGGTCCATTAAGCAGGCGCCACAGGCTGTGATCAAGGTCGCCTTCGCCTCCACCGATCGGACTCGCGTCAATCAGCACTTTGGCGCTGCCGAAGGCTTCGTGATCTACGAAGTGACGCCTGAAAGGGCAACGCTGGTCGGCGTGGCTGAATTCGCCGAAGAGGCGATGGATGGCAATGAAGACAAGCTGGCCGCCAAGGTCGATTTTCTTGAAGGCTGTGCGGCGGTCTATGTCATGGCCATCGGCGCGTCGGCGATCAAAAAATTGATGGCCAAGGGCATCCAGCCGATCCGGGTGAACGAAATTGATGCGGTCGACGAGCTGCTGGGTGAAATTTCCCGCGCCATGAGCGAAGGCGGCGTCGCCTGGATCGATCGGGCGGTTGCTGTACAGAACAAGCAGATCGCCGGGGATCGTTTCGCCACCATGGAAGAAGAGGGGTGGGAAGGATGAACGCGTCGATCAGCAAGACCTCGATGGTGGAACATCGCGGCATCGTGCAGCAGGTAAGCGATGGCATGGCCATCGTCGCAATGGAAACCAGTGGCTGTTCGTCCTGCGGTCAGGGCAGCAGTTGCGGCATCGGCAAGATGGCAGCCGGTCGGCCGGCCACTTTGCTGACGCTGCCGGTCAGCGCCGATATCAAGGCGGGTGATCAGGTCAGCATTGCGCTGCCGGAAAGCCGCCTCACTTTATCCGCCTTGCTCGGTTATCTCTTTCCCGCCATCGCCATGCTGATTGGCGCCTGGTTGGGTGCTGCTTTCAATGGCAGTGATCAGGCTACTGCCCTCGGGGCCGTACTCGGTTTTATTGGCGCCCTCGCCATTGCCCGTCTCGTTATCGGTTTGATGCCCGGCTTGATGCCGGTGCCGCAACTGATTCCTTTATCCAGTCAAACCCAAGTTTCCCAACAGGAGTTCCACCATGAGCACTGATCCCATCTTCGAAACCGACTTCGTCAAGGAAATGGCCCGCCAGATGCGCGCGCTGGATACCTATGGCACCTACGCCGGCTGGACTGTCGAAAAAATTCTCGACCCCTACATCCTGACCAAGGAGCGGAAGGCCAACATTCCGTTGATCGGCGATCCGGACGACGAGACCATCTCGCGCGTCAAGGCGTTTTACAACGCGATTGCCGTGTTGATCGAGAAGGAATGCAAGCTGCTCGCCGTGCCACTGGTGCACCTGACGCACGAAGGTTTCGGCCGCGCCATCATCACCGTTGGCAAGCTGGTTGCTGTCGAGAAGACCCTGCGTGACGTGCATCGCTTCGGCTTTCCCAGCCTGTCCAAGATGAAGGATGACGCCGACAAGCTGCTCGGCATTGCCCTCGAACGCATCGGTCAGTATCCGACCGTCGCCGGGCTGTAAGGACGGAGGGCAGCATGACTGATGAAGAACTGGCCGCCCTCGACAAAGAGGTCAAGAAACTCAAGCGTATCGCCTCGGAATGGGCGTCGCAAATGCATGACCTCGTGGAAGATCGCCTGCCGGCGGGCTACCACGAGATTCCCGCGCTTTCCCAATCCACCTACGACGCCTGCCAGGCCTGGGCCGAAGCCAGCGCCCGCCTGGCGGCAGCACAGAAAGGACAACCTGCATGATTACCGGCCTCACCCGTGGCGGCGCTGAATGGACGCCGCAATTCGCTACCGAACTCGATCAGTCCAAGTGCATTGGCTGCGGCCGCTGCTACAAGGTCTGCCCGCGTAACGTGCTCGATCTGGTCGAGCGCGAACTCGATGACGACAATGACGATGACGACGACAACATGATGGTGATGGCGCTGTCCAATCCTTCGGATTGCATCGGTTGCGGTTCCTGTGGTCGGGTTTGTCCGAAGAACTGCTACACCTACGCGCCGGCCTGAACGATGCGTTCGCTGAGCGAAATTCCCGATCTGGCGGGGCAGGGTGAGGCGGTATGCGCCGCCTTGCGCCGTCAGGTGGAAAAGCTCGGCCTGTCGATTGGTGATGAACCCTGCTGGGCCGGGCTGAGTTTCGTCGAGACGCTTGATCCGTTCTCGCAGGAGATCAGCCTGGTGGGTACCTGGCGTGGTGGTCAGCGCTACGGTACCGTCACTTTCTTTCCCGATGGACGTATCTTTGCCGAATATCAGGTGTTGTTGCCCCATCCGGCCAAGGCCGAGTACTACGTCGAGGCCGTGCAGGTCTGGGGACCGCCGGAGCAACTGCGCGGCGACGCAGTGATCGCCGAGTACGCCAGGTAGCCAATGATGCTTCAGCCCAGATTGATCTTGCTGCACAAGCAGGCGACCAGCGGTCGGGTACGCTTTCTGTGCCTGAGTTCCGGTGTCATTGCCTTCAAGCCGCTGCCAGTGCTCGCCGCGTTGCGTGACGAAGATTATTCACCGACCATCCAGTTCCATCCGACGGCCGTGGTACGCGAAGCCGAAATCCAGCTGGGCCTGCCGGAGGGGGCCATCGTGCCCGAGGCAGATTTCCAGGCCTGGGTCGATACCCCAGAAGGGGATGTGCCAGTGCTGCTTGCGGCTTTTGCCGGCATCGATCCCCCATTTTCTGCAGCTGAACGGACGGGGAGCCGTTTCATCGCGCTGACCGAAGCGCGGGCATTGACCGAGGTCGAGCGCAACCTGTTGCGTCGGGCCTACGAACACGTTTTGGGGTGATTGTCGCAAAAGCGACAAGACGTTGCGCTGCAACAATTCATTAGATTCATACGCTTAGCGGTTTGTTTTGGCATGGCACAGGGCTTGCAAAGAATAGCCCATCTACTCTGGGAGAATCGCCATGATCAATCTGACCCCCGCCGCCGTCAAAGCCGTTCAACGCTTTATCCGTGGTTCCGAAACGCCGGTTGCCGGCTTGCGCCTGGTCATTTCCGGCGGCGGCTGTTCCGGCCTGCAGTACGGCATGAAGCTCGAAGCCGAGAAGGCCGAGGATGACTGGGAACTGGAAATCGAAGGCGTCAAGCTGCTGGTTGACCCGATGACCATGCCGATGATCGATAACGTCACCGTCGATTTCGTCGATACGCTGACCCATACCGGTTTCAAATTCGATAACCCCAACGCCAGCGCCCAGTGTTCCTGCGGCTCTTCGTTCTCGGTCTAAGGGCATAAATCATGTGGGAATATTCTGACAAGGTTCGCGAACATTTCTTCAACCCGCGCAACTCCGGCCCGCTCGAAGAAGCCAACGGTATTGGTGATGTCGGTTCCATCCAGTGCGGCGATGCGCTGCGCTTGATGTTGAAGGTCGAGCCGGAAACCGAGATCATCCTCGACGCGCATTTCCAGACCTTCGGTTGCGGCTCGGCCATCGCCTCCTCATCGGCCTTGACCGAAATGGTCAAGGGCAAGACGCTGGACGAAGCGCTCCAGGTGTCGAACCAGGACATCGCCGATTTCCTCGACGGTCTGCCGCCGGAAAAGATGCACTGCTCGGTGATGGGCCGCGAAGCCCTGCAAGCCGCCATCGCCAATTACCGTGGCGAAGAGTGGTCGGACGACCATGAAGAAGGCGCGCTGATCTGCAAGTGCTTCGCCATCGACGCCGTGATGATCGAGGACGTGGTCAAAGCCAACAACCTCAATACGGTTGAAGAAGTCACCTTCTACACCAAGGCCGGCGGCGGTTGCGCTGCTTGCCACGAAGGCATTGAGGAAATCCTGGCCAAGGTCATGGCCGACCGTGCCGGTCCCGGCGAAGTGTCGCCGCCGCCTGCTTGCCCGGCCACTCCGGAAGCACCGAAGCCGCCGAGCAAGAAGCTGTCGATTGTCGAAAAAATCAAGCTCATCGAAGAGGTGCTTACCTCGGTTCGTCCGATGCTGCAGCGCGACCACGGCGATGTGGAACTGGCCGACGTCCAAGGCAAGAAGATTTATGTGCACCTGAAGGGCGCCTGCTCCGGTTGCATGATGGAAGCCGCCACCCTGGGGGGCATCCAGCAGAAGATGATCGAAGCACTTGGCGAGCTGGTGCAGGTGCTGCCCTCGTCCCACATGCCGGCTGAAGCATAAAAACCAAGTCCCCAATCCCAACAGAGACCTTAAAGGACTGCGCCATGGAACCGATCTATCTGGACAACAATGCCACCACGCGCTGCGACCCCGCCGTCGTGGAGGCCATGCTTCCTTTCTTTACCGAGCATTTCGGCAACGCCTCGTCGATTCATGCCTTTGGTAGTGAAGTCGGCAAGGCGTTGAAGAAGGCCCGTAGTCAGGTACAGGCGCTGCTCGGCGCCGAGCATGACTCGGAAATCATCTTTACCTCCTGCGGCACCGAGTCCGACTCGACCGCCATCCTGTCGGCGCTGAAGGCGCAGCCGGAACGCAACACGGTGATCACCACCAATGTCGAGCATCCGGCCATCCTGACGCTGTGCGAATGGCTGGAAAAGGAAGGCTACATCGTTCACAAGCTGAAGGTGGACAAGAAGGGCCGCATCGACATGGACGAATACAAATCGCTGCTGCATGACCGTGTGGCGGTGGTTTCGGTGATGTGGGCCAACAACGAGACCGGCACCATTTTCCCGGTCGAGGAAATGGCAGCGCTGGCTTCGGCCAAGGGCATCATGTTCCATACCGATGCGGTGCAGGCCGTCGGCAAGATTCCCATCGACCTGAAAAACACCAAGATCGACATGCTGTCGCTGTCCGGCCACAAGCTGCATGCGCCGAAGGGTATCGGCGTCCTCTACCTGCGTCGTGGCTGTCGTTTCCGGCCGCTGCTGCGCGGTGGCCATCAGGAGCGTGGTCGTCGTGCCGGTACCGAGAATTCGGCGTCTATCGTCGGCCTCGGCATGGCTTGCGAACTGGCCATGAACAAAATGGAACTGGAAAATACCGAAGTGAAGCGCCTGCGCGACAAACTGGAACAGGGCATCCTGAGCCAGATCACGCACTGCTTCCCGACCGGGGATGTGAGCAACCGTCTGCCCAACACCAGCAACATCGCTTTCGAATACATCGAAGGCGAAGCCATCCTGCTGCTGTTGAACAAGATGGGCATCGCTGCCAGTTCCGGTTCCGCCTGTACCTCCGGCTCGCTCGAACCGTCGCACGTGATGCGCGCGATGGGCATTCCCTACACCGCCGCCCACGGCACCATCCGCTTTTCGCTGTCGGTCTACAACACCGAAGCCGAAGTGGACCGAGTGATCGAAGCGGTACCACCGATTGTTGCGCAGTTGCGCAAGCTCTCACCGTACTGGACCGACAAGGGCCCGGCTGCCAACCCGGAAGCCGCCTTCGCGCCAACCTACGCCTGAGTGTAGCAAGCGTTTTTCATCAGTCTCTCTCTGTAGTAACTTCGCGCCCCGGAAGTGATTCCGGGGCGATTTTTTGTGCTCCCGGCTTGGGGGCGTGTGTTGTTCCTGGTTTTTCGCAGCGCTACCCGTAAACGTAAAAAGGGCGTAGCCGTTGCCCGCTACGCCCTTGGCAAAAGTTATTAGCCGATTCTCAGACGCAGGCACCGTCGTCGGTGGCCCCTTCGGCAATAACCTTCTTCGGCTTGATGAACTGTTCGCGCGAGACGCCCAGCCACATGACCAGCGGGCTGGCGACAAGCACCGAGGAGTAGATGCCGAAGCAGATGCCGATGGTCAGGGCCAGCGAGAAGTAGTACAGCGTCTCGCCACCGAACAGCAACATCGACAGGACCATGACCTGGGTCGAACCGTGGGTGATGATGGTGCGCGAAATGGTGCTGGTGATGGCGTGGTCGAGGACCTGTGGCGTGCTTAGCCCGCGCACCCGCTTGAAGGTTTCCCGGACGCGGTCGAAGACGACGACCGATTCGTTGACCGAGTAACCGAGCACAGCGAGTACTGCTGCCAGCACCGACAGCGAGAATTCCCACTGGAAGGCGGCGAAGAAGCCGAGGATGATGATCACGTCGTGCAGGTTGGCGATGATTGCCGATACCGAGAAACGCCATTCGAAGCGGAAGGCAAGGTAAATCATGATGCCGATGATGACGACCAGTAGCGCGAGCGCACCGTTCTCGGCGAGTTCCTTGCCGACTTGCGGACCGACATATTCGACGCGGCGCAATTCGGCACCCGGCGCTTCGGCGGCCAGCGCCTGCATCACCTGTTCCCCCTGTTTGGCCGATTCCTGAGCATCGCGCAAGGGCAGGCGGATCATCACGTCTTGCGACGAGCCGAAGTTCTGCACTGAGTAGTCGCGGAAACCGTTCTTGCCCAAGGCACCGCGGATTTTTTCCAGATCGGCGCTTTGGGCGTAATTGACCTCAATCAGCGTGCCGCCGGTGAATTCCACCGACAGATGCAGACCTTTGGTCGCCAGGAAGAAAACAGCCGCCAGGAAAGTGATCAACGAGATGACGTTGAACACCAGCGCATGGCGCATGAAGGGGATGTCTTTCTTGATACGGAAGAATTCCATGATCGTTTTTCCTTAATTCTTGCCGTCGACCGCAGAAGTCGAAGCGCCGTCTGCTTTCCAGACGTTGCCGATAGCGATTTTGGTCAGTTTCTTCTGACGGCCATAGACCAGGTTGATCATGGCGCGCGAAACGACGACGGCCGAGAAGATCGAGGTCAGGATGCCCAGGCAATGGACGACTGCGAAGCCGCGCACCGGGCCGGAGCCGAAGATGAGCAGGGCCAAGCCGGCGATCAGCGTGGTGATGTTGGAGTCCAGAATGGTGCCGAAGGCGCGCTCGTAACCTTCCGATAGCGCAGCCTGTGGCGGCATGCCGGCGCGCAGTTCCTCGCGGATACGCTCGTTGATCAGCACGTTGGCGTCAATCGCCATGCCCAGCGTCAGCGCGATGGCGGCAATGCCGGGCAGTGTCAGGGTGGCTTGCAGCAGCGAGAGCAGGGCGACCAGCAGCAACAGGTTGGAAGCCAGTGCGATCACCGAGATCAGGCCGACCACCTGATAGTAGGCAATCATGAACACAGCGATGGCGACAAAGCCCCACATTGTGGATTTGAAGCCGCGCTCGATATTTTCGGCGCCGAGCGACGGGCCGATGGTGCGTTCCTCGATGATGTCCATTGGTGCAGCCAGCGAGCCGGCGCGCAGCAGCAAGGCGACGTCGTTGGCTTCGCTGGTCGTCATGCGGCCCGAAATCTGCACCCGTCCGCCGCCGATTTCCGTGCGGATGACCGGCGCGGTAACGACTTCGCCCTTGCCTTTTTCGATCAGCAGGATGGCCATGCGCTTGCCGACGCTGTCGCGTGTAATGTCCTTGAAAATCCGGGCGCCAGCCGAATCCAGCGTCAGATGTACGGCGGCTTCGTTGGTCTGGCCATCGAAACCTGGTTGGGCATCAGTCAGCCGGTCGCCGGTCAGGACTACCTGTTTCTTGACCAGCAGGGGCGAACCGCCGCGCTCGGTGTAAACCTCGGTACCAAAGGGCGCATTACCAGCCATGGCAGCCTCAAGGGCGCCCGGGCTGTCGTCGACCATGCGGATTTCCAGCGTCGCGGTGCGACCGAGAATGTCCTTGGCCTTGGCGGTATCCTGCACGCCCGGCAACTGGACGACGATGCGGTCAGCGCCTTGTTGCTGGATCACCGGTTCGGCCACACCGAGTTCGTTGATCCGGTTGTGCAGGGTGTTGATGTTCTGCTTGATGGCGAAATCGGCGATTTTCTTGCCGGCTTCCGGTTTCAGTGTGGCGATCAGGCGGAGGTCTTCGCCTTGGCCGATTTCCGCCAGTGTCAGATCCGTGGCGCTGTCGGCCAGAACCTTGCGTGCGGCGACGCGGGTTTCTTCGTCGCGGAATTTGATGACGATGCGATCACCGTCACGATTGATGCCGCCATGACGCAGATTCTTGTCGCGCAACAGGCTGCGCAGATCGGCACTGGTCGAGTCAAGACGCTTGGTCAGCGCGCCCGGCATGTCCACCTGCAGCAGGAAGTGTACGCCGCCGCGCAGATCGAGACCGAGGTACATGGGCAGTGCATGGAGCGAGGTCAGCCATTGTGGCGAGGCACTCAGCAGGTTCAGGGCAACGACGTATCTGGGATCGCTGCTGTCCGGGTTGAAGGCGCGCTCAATCGCGTCCTTGGCTTTCAACTGGGTGTCGGTATCTTTCAGGCGAACTTTGACGCCGACCGGGTCAAGCTGGATGCCGTCATGGACGATGCTGGCTGTTCGCAAGGCTTCTTCGACGCGGGCCTGGGTGCTGGCGTCGACCTTGAGCGTGACCTTGGCACTGGAAACCTGAACGGCTGGCGATTCACCAAAGAAATTGGGCAGGGTGTAGATGAAGCCGAAGACCAGCGCGATGGCGACGGTGACGTACTTCCAGAGTGGGTAACGATTCATGGCAGCTTTAAAACGAAAAGGGCGGCCGCAGCCGCCCTTTGGGATTGAATTACAGCGACTTCAGCGTGCCCTTGGGCAGGACCATGCCGATGGCAGGTTTTTGCACGACGACTTCGGTACCGGCAGCAATTTCCACGGTGACGTAAGCTTCGTCGACCTTGGTGATACGACCGACCATGCCGCCGCCGGTGACCACTTCGTCACCCTTGGCCAGGGCGGCGATCAACGCCTTGTGTTCCTTGGCCTTCTTCATTTGCGGGCGAATCATCAGGAACCACAGCACGACGAACATCAGGATCATCGGCAGGATCTGCATGAAGCCACCAGTTGGGTCGGCGGCGCCAGCGGTCTGGGCGTGGGCAAGGCTAATCATTGGACGTGTCTCCGGGAAACAAAAAAATCAGCGAAAAATTCAGAACGGGCGATTCTAACACTGGCCGCAGGTTCGGTCGTGCGCGAAGGCGGCTGACCATTGTTCCAGTTTTTCCGATTCAATCGCCGCACGCATCTCGCCCATGATTGTCTGGTAGAAATGCAGGTTGTGGATGGTGTTCAACATGCCGCCCAGAATCTCGCCGTTGCGGAACAGGTGATGCAGGTAGCTGCGCGTGAACTGTGTGCAGGTGTAGCAGGTGCACGATGGGTCGAGTGGCCCGGTATCCATTTTGTAGCGGGCATTCTTGATCTTGACGTCGCCGAAACGCGTGAACAGGTGGCCGTTGCGCGCGTTGCGCGTTGGCATCACGCAGTCGAACATGTCGATCCCGTGTTTGACGGCAAACACCAGGTCTTCCGGCGTACCGACGCCCATCAGGTAGCGCGGTTTGTGCGTCGGCAACTGGGGCGCGGTGTGTGCCAGGATGCGCGCCATGTCTTCCTTCGGCTCACCGACCGACAAGCCACCGATGGCCATGCCGTCGAAGCCGATGTCGCACAGGCCGGCGACCGATTCGTCGCGCAGGTCTTCATGCATGCCGCCCTGGACGATGCCGAACAGCGCGTTGCTGTTTTCCAGCTTGTTGTGTTCGTCGCGCGAACGCTGCGCCCAGCGCATGCTCATCCGCATCGACTTGGCGGCTTCCTCGTGGCTGGCCGGGTAGGGCGTGCATTCGTCGAAGATCATGACGATGTCGGAATTCAAGACCTTCTGGATCTGCATCGAGATTTCCGGCGTCAGGAAAAGCTTGGCACCGTCGTGCGGCGAACTGAACTTGACGCCTTCCTCGGTGATCTTGCGCATGGCGCCCAGCGAGAACACCTGGAAACCGCCCGAGTCGGTCAGGATCGGCTTCTGCCAGTTCATGAAATCGTGCAGGCCCTTGTGTGCGGCGACGACTTCCAGACCCGGGCGCAGCCACAGGTGGAAGGTGTTGCCCAGGCAGATCTGGGCGCCAATGTCGTTCAGGCTTTGCGGCGTCATCGCCTTGACCGTGCCATAGGTGCCGACCGGCATGAAGACGGGGGTCTGTATCTGGCCGTGGGCCAGGGTCACGGTGCCGCGGCGGGCGGCGCCGTCGGTTTTGTGGAGTTCAAATTGCATCGGAGTCTTGTCCCGTCTGTTGTTCGGCTCGTTCCAGGAGCATGGCATCGCCGTAGCTGAAAAAGCGATAGCGCTCGGCAACGGCATGGGTGTACGCGGCGCGCATGTTGTCGTAGCCGGAGAAGGCCGAGACGAGCATGAGTAGCGTCGATTTCGGCAGGTGAAAATTGGTGATCAGGCGGTCGACGACCTTGAAGCGGTAGCCCGGCGTGATAAAAATATTCGTTTCCGCCGGTCCGGCATTTACCGTGCCGTCCGGATTTCCTGCCGATTCCAGGGCGCGCAGGCTGGTTGTGCCGACGGCGATTACCCGACCGCCGGCCGCTCGGGTGGCGGCGATTGCTTCGGCGGTGCTGGCCGGAATGTCGTAGCGCTCACTGTGCATGCGGTGATCGGCGATTTTTTCGACGCGTACCGGCCGGTACGTGCCGGCCCCGACGTGCAGCGTAACGAAGGCAGTATGGATTCCCTGGGCGCGCAGTGTTTCCAGCATGGCCTCGTCGAAGTGCAGGCCGGCAGTCGGCGCGGCGACGGCACCCGGTTCGCGGGCATAGACCGTCTGGTAACGGGTTTCGTCTGCGCCTTCGGCCGGATGTTCGATGTAGGGCGGCAACGGCAGCTTGCCGTAGCGTTCGGAGAGTGCCCAGAAGTCAGCATCCCCCGGTTTATTGCGGTCAACCAGTTCCAAAGCAAAAAAATCGCCATCGGTGCCGGTGCGGCCGCTCATCCGGACGGTAAAGGCATCGGCCAGTTTGAGCAGGCAGCCGGGTTTCGGTGCCTTGCTGGCGCGAATCTGGCAGATCGCATGCGTCGCATCGACGATGCGTTCGAGCATGATCTCGACTTGGCCGCCGGTTTCCTTGACGCCGAAGAAGCGCGCCTTGATGACGCGGGTATCGTTGAAGATCAGCAGATCACCCGCCCGCAACAAGCCGGGCAAGTCGGTAAATTTGCGGTCAACACGCTGTTGACCGCAAATATGCAACAACCTGCTACCCGTGCGCTCGGCGGCGGGGTGTTGGGCGATCAGTTCAGGCGGCAGGGGGAAGTCGAAGTCGTCCAGGGATAACGACATGGTGGGGCATCCGAAAGTCAATAAAAAGCGGCTCATCAAATGGGTGAGCCGCCTTTGTGTTTGAGGCGGGGGCGATTCTACCACTGCCGATTTTGGCTGGCGGAAATGGCCGCCAATCGGATTGTGGGTTTCTGTTTGCTACCTTGGCTTTGAAATAGCATTCAATTATGCTATACCGCTGTTTTCTGGATCGGGTTGGCGACATTCCTGCCGTCAATTCACTCTTTGAGAGTCTTGTGCCCAATGCCTGATCAGACCAGTCGCAGCGGAGCCTCCATGCTTGAGCTGTTTTCTGATGCACCCGAGCGTTACCCTGCTTTTCTTGAGCAGCGCTTTCCCCATATTCTGCAAAGAATCGTGGCGCTTTGGGGTAAGCCAGAGATGGAAAAGTATCTGGACGGGCTGCTGCAACCCCCAAAAGGCAACGCCCTTGGTTTTCCCGAAGAGGCGCTCAATGAGATTCGTGGCATCCGGTCGCACCATGTCTGCGATGATCCCGCTGCGGCACCTGCTTCGATGCTTCAGGAGCAACCGGCCTTGCCTGTTCGGGAAACCTTGCTCGCTTATCTTCATCTGGATGAAGAAATGTATCCCGCGATGCTGGAAGTGAAATATCCGCAATTGATCCAGGAGATATTGCGTTATCTCGGCAAACCGGAAATGGATACTTTTCTCGGCAAATTGTTGAGCCCGGAGCAGCAGCTTGCACACGGGTTTTGCGAGCGATCCATGCTGGATATCATGATGCTCAAGGCGGCACACCAAGTGCAATATTCATCGTTGCAGAGTTCAAGCGCAACCGCTGGCGGGGAGGGTAAGTCGACTGCCCGTGATCCGGATCACGAAGATCATGCCGCGCAAGTGTTCGACCGGATTCAGCGCTGGTAATTGCTGCCTGAGCGGCAAGTCGCTTTGATAAGGGATTGTGTTTTTCCGGGTGATAGTTGTTTGGTGCGTCCCAACGGAATCGAACCGCTGACCTCCACGATGTCAACGTGGCGCTCTAACCAGCTGAGCTAGGGACGCATCGTACAACTGGAGCGGCAGAAGAGTCTCGAACTCTCGACCTATACCTTGGCAAGGTATCGCTCTACCAACTGAGCTACTGCCGCTCTATTCCTTTTGTTGCCTGGTGCCCAGGAAGGGACTCGAACCCCCACGGAGTTACCCGCTAGTACCTGAAACTAGTGCGTCTACCAATTCCGCCACCTGGGCAGGCTCCGGAAGGGGGCAGATTGTAAAGTAAATTTAAAAAGGTTTCCAGTGGTGAAGCGAGTTTATTTGCATCTGTTTTTTTAAGTCATTTTGCAGACCGTTTGTGGCGCGTTCTTGTCTGCAATTTTTGCCGGCAAATTCAGGCTCTGATGTCGATCAGTGTCCCTAAAACCTGATCAGCAACCTTGATGACATTTGCTGAGGCCTTGCTTTCGATGGCGTTTTGGGCCATCCCGACGACTGCTCCGGCAAAGTTGCTGTCTTCAACGTTCATTCTGCTACCCGCAATAGCAGTGCGATTGATGCTTGCTTGAAGACTTTGGGCGCCTGTGTTCAGAATGGAGTTGATGGACATGATGTGCCTTTCTGGAAGTGGTGTTTGTCTGAAGCACTGAATATGCCAGCAGATTTAAGCAGAAACCTGCTGCACGGCGGCGCGTTGAACGGTTGGCAATCCGGCTTCCCTGGCCTGCCACAAGTCATAAGCGGTTTGCTGCCCCAACCAGGCATCGGCGCTGCCGCCGTTTTCCACGCCTAGCCAGCCTTCGATCCGCAGGGCCATTGTCGGAGAGATGGCGGCGCGGCCATTGAGTACGCGGGAGAGCGCAGCGCGGGTGACGCCAAGCTGCGCGGCCGCCTCAGTCACATTCAGGCCCAAGGCGGGCAATACGTCTTCCCGTAGCGTTTCGCCAGGGTGTGGCGGATTGAACATTCGGCTCATTTGCAACCTCTCAGTGATAGTCCTGGTAATCGACCAGAACGGCGTCGCCATCTTCGAAGGTGAAGGTCAGGCGCCAGTTACCGTTCGCCGTGATTGAGTAATGCCCGGCCAGATTGCCCAACAGGCCGTGAAACTTCCAGCCGGGCATGTTCATGTATTCGGGGCCTTTTGCCATATCGAGCCGGATCAGTTGGCGGGACAACCGGGCCGCGTGATGCGGCTGGATGCCGGCCTTGCTGCCTGTCTCGAATAAGGCTTGCAGCCCTTTGTGCTGAAAGCTTTTAATCATGGTTGATTGTATAGCGTAGCGTTTCGGTTTGCAAAGAGCCCGGCCGGGCGTCGCCAATCGATTTCAGCTTGGCCGGGCCAGGGTGGTTTGCTCGGTAAGGATTAGACAATCCCGCGTGCAACCAGTGAAACAGGCGTCGCAAGGCCGGCGACAATGAAATGATCCAGTAATATCACGTCGACCGTGTTCAAAGCGGTCTTGAGCACCTCGGTTAATTTCACGTCCGCCACGCTTGGTTCGGCGATGCCGCTCGGGTGTGTGTAAGGCGCCGCGATATTTGGCACAAAGTTGCAAGATATTTGGCACAGCCGGAAGTTGCTCATAGCGCAATTTAATTGCACATCAAAACCACTCTTGTGGGCCGAATAAATCGACAGCTGCAGGGTATGTTCTGCACATCCATTCCGGCGCCAAATCTGCACGTAACTGCTCGCCGAACAAACCTACTGTAGCGCCCTTCGTCAGCCCTCTGATATCCCGCCGAAACTGACATAGCGCATCGTGAACTAATGTCGCTTGCCATGTGACCGGCTTGCCATCACGCCCACTCGGACCATCCCATGGGCCGATCCAGATACCGCCGGGTAGTCGGTAGGCAGGCGAACAGCCGTCCCAAGCGTATGCCGTGGCGATCTCGATGGTCTGTGATTCGATTCGTGCCCACTCGCCGTTGTATCGAACGCCGGCAAGCCAGCGGGATGTAAGGACGAAGGGCTGGTCGATACGGTAGCGCCAACTGCTCACGGCCAGCCTGCCTCGATGTCGATCATCGACAACTCATCAATTGATGTCGCTGCGTTAATCGCGGCTTTCAGGATGCGGGCGTGGGCATGCAGTGCGCCGGCATGCGCCGTCAGGCTTGCCTGTAGCGCCAGCACGCCCGCAGCATTAACCTGCAGAGGCGTATTGTCAGCCGCGATCCAATCCGGGAATGCTGGATTCTGGCCACCCATCAAAGCGCTGACTGCCGCCAGCGCTGTCGAGTTGATGCGTGCGACTGACCTCTCATCAGATTGAAACCAGAGACCCGCATGCGGGAAACCTTGGGTTTCCAGCAAATCGCGGCGGGCATTTACTGCATCAACAAGTTGTGGCGCAGTCAGTTGTGGTGCGATATAGAGACCAATCGGACCAAATTCACCATCCAGCGCGCGATTATAGATTGATACACCGTGCGCCTCGGGGTCGTCGGGAGATGCAGAAAACGGGATGTATCCACCGAAGCCATCAAATAACACATCACAGTTTATGAGGGTTTGCGCTGGGCTGGCCCAAATGCAGTTTTTTACGTCAATGACTTCCATCATGCGATCCTTTGTGCGAGTACAGCAACCGGATTTGGGCTGAATGCTGGCGCCTTGCCCAGCAATCGCCAGGAGCCGGGAGCACTGCCGCCGGATGTTGGAGATGCATATCCACCGCCGATAACTGCATACTCAGCAGATGACACAACTGTTCCGGCAGGAATTTCTGTACTCGCATTGCGCAAAATTAACGCGAGGCTACCAACATTTCCATGCCCAAAATCCGATGTCAGAACCCCAATATTCCCCCCACCCAGCGGACTGACCCCGCCAATGGTCTTGATGTTTGACCCCGACACCAGCGCCGCTTGCTTGCCGTTGATTTGTGTTTGCTTATCGTTGAGCTGGGCCTGTAGCTTGCCGAACGCTGCCAACGCACTGTCTACTGCAGTAATCGCTGCTGCACTCGCCGTTGATAGGCCCGTCAAGACCGTCATCCGGACGTTCGCGCCAAAGTCACGAATAGTCTTGTTGCCCGCGATGTAGTCGTTTGCTGTTCCAGCGCTGATCGTCGGCTCTGCACCGACGTCCGTCGCACTGAGCAGCTTCAGAACCCACTGTCCGAGTGCGTTTACCGCGATGACTTTATTTTGGGCGGCGACCGATGGCGCTGGAAAATCAACTGCCGCTGCAGACGCCGCAGCCGCTGCTGCAGAACTCTCAGCAGCGGCTGCAAGCAAGACAACCGCATCATTTATTTCGGCGGCCAGCGTTGCAGCATCTTCTGCTGCGTTTTTGAATCCGGACGCGTCAGAGGCAAAGCCCTCGGCAGCGCTGGCTTTGTCAGCCGCAAGTTGAGCCTTTAATACAACGTGTGCGGCTACGGCCACAATCTGAGCCAGCGCCGGCACAAACCGCGTCCTGTGCCCGCTATTTGCCAGCCCAGTGGCGGGGTTCCCATCGTCTGAAACCGTCGAGCCATCCCCGCCCACCGCCGGGTCAAAAAACACCTCACTCATAGCACCTCCGCAATTTCAAAGCGTTTCGTCATGACGTTATGCGCAGCATGCTGCAGACCGGACAACGCGCTGATACGGCCCAAAAAGTTGCGGCGCACGCCGTTCTGGACATCATCGGGATCTGCAACGACCAGGACTTCCCCGGTCGTGCCGGCACGGCGTTCCAGATCGAGCGCTTGCTGATAGCCTTCGTTAATTGACAACCTGGGCAGGTTGAAACGGAACTTGCGGCGCTTCCTGCGGGCCTCGAAAAACTCTTCGCTGGCCAGCGACGTTTCGACCGCGCTGACGTCCTCAAAGCTGAGGTCGTTTCCGTATTCAAGGTTGTAGTCCGGCGTCCATGCGTCTGCGATATAAACCCGGCCGATATGCACCCAGCCATCCGGGTTTGCAGTGTCGTTAATTTCGACACGCCAGTAACGGGCCGGGATTGCAGCAGGCAGCAAATGAATGAACGGTGCCTGATAGCCGGCGACGGCCTCTTGCGAGACGGTGGCAAGCCAAAAGTTGTCGTCTTCCCATTCGAGAAGATCATCAGAAATTGTGCCGGACGGCCACATGGCCACAGCGCCCGAGTCGTATAGAGGCGTTGCAAACGATGCCTCATCGTCTGCCAACACGCGCACCGTCGATGACACAGAGAGGTTATGCACGATCAGCGCGAGGCAGCGCACCCGCCGTGCCTTGCTTAATGCGATGTCGAACTTGGTCGATGCGGCCAGCGCGTTCGCGGACCTGGCCACACGCGACAAGCGGCGATTCTGAACATTCGAGAGCGGCAGGGTGCCCATCCAGGCGCCGCCAGTCAGCACCGCTTCATCAATGTAGTTCGCCAAACCGAGGGTGATTTTGCCCATCGTTGTTATCCCCAGAGCGTTAAGTAGAGCAGCTTGTTTTTCAGGTCCGAGCGCACGCCGATCACAACAAACAGCTTGCCGCCGGCCATGCCGAACCGGTCAATGCGCAGCATCGCGACGTTGCCGATATCGACGCTGGCCACAAGCGATGCGTCGTATGCAATCTTGGTCTCGTACATCTGGCGATCAGCGCTATACAGCGCCAGTCGGCGTGCTGCCTCGGCCGATGCATCGGCGCTGGCCACCAGCAGCGTTTCGAACTCAAGCACCACGGCCAGTCTGTGTTTGGTCTGAATCGCCGCATCGGTTGCAGTGACAGTGCGGTATTCCTCGCGCAACTCGGCCCGGCGTGCATCCGTCACAGCGCCCGCAATGTCGGTCGGCTGCGTCGCCCAGATCCGCTTGTACTTGAGCACAACCTGGTACGCCGGCACGCCCCGGCCGGGGTCGTTACTGGCGATCCGATCAATGCTGATGATGTCCGCCGGCAGGATCTCGATGACTGGCACGCCTGCCGGCGCTTCCAGCCTGCCGCATCGAAACTTGCCCAGTCGGTCAAACCCCCACCAAGCACCGATGGATGCACACAACTGGTCGAGTACTTCGCGGCATGACTTGCCATCTACCCAGATGCCGACCTGTGCCGAGTTCTTGGTATCCAGCGCAGAAATATCGGCATCGACCACGTCGACCGCAGAAATCCCACCAGGTCCGGTGGCCACCGACTTGAGCAGCTGGCCGACCGTGCGAGCGGCGGCGGTCGCACCCTGCGTCACATCGGCTGTCACCATGCCGGCCGGCGTGCTGCCCAAGCGGAAATAGCCGCCAGCAAGCCAGACGCGATACTGACCTGCGGCCGGCGCGGTCGACTCCATTTCAGCCTGCGAGGCATACGCAGCACCGGCAGCCAGGGCAACACCCCGGTCATAGACCGCATCCAGCGTGGTGACCGCGCCATCATTCACCTGGTAGATCAGGCGCGAGGTATTTACACACGGTGTTGGTATGTTGAATACGCGGCCAAAGACCTTCGGCTTCGGTTTGCCCTGCAGGTCGCCAACAACCCCCTCCAGCCCGGCCGGCAGAGCATTGCTCCCGGCAAACTTGTTCGGGCTCGCCGGTTTTGACAACTCGGCCTGCCGGTCGCGCAGGCGGATCGTGACGTTGCTCCACCCGGGCGAGGGTTGTTCCATCGTTCCCTGCAGAACAACAGTCCAGGACGGCACACCGCCCCGGCGTACATCACCGACGATGATCGAGATCGGCTGACCATCCAGACCATAATCCGACAGAGCATCCAAGCCACCGTCGATATTGACCAGTTCCATGGCACCATAACCGACGTCGCTTTCACCGCCGGTCGTTCCCCGACTGAACACATCGCGACGCATGTTCGCCGGCTGAGAAATCCTCGGGTCGTACGCAGTGTGTGCCACGCCGCCGGGCGGTAGATTCGCCGTGCCAGTGGTAAAGCCTGCGGTCGACAGATAGAGGGTGCGAGTACCGGCCAGCGCAGGGTCATAAACCGTGATGTGGGCAAGATAGATCGACGCCATTACGCCGCCCTCGCCAACGAACCGTTTTGCTCGATAGCCGACAGCCGGCCTTCAATGCCTGCCAGCTTCGTCACGATTGCGGCTTGTCCGGTCGCGTTCGCATCCTGCGACTGCAGGATCGCGGCGATCAAATCCCGGTTGTCCTGCTGAATGATCACTTGCTGCTGACGCGGAGAAAACAGCGCCTCAGTCTGCTCGGCTGTATAGACCTGGCCAGGACTGGAGAACCGGATGATTTCCGGGCCGTCTTCGCCGACCAGGGCCGCGCCGCCCTGATACTGACCACCGCCAGCAAACGCCGGCAAACCATTCTGCCGCGCCCATTCCTCAGCCGATCCGGCCGGCAGCTTCAGCACCGCATCCAGTTCGGCCAGCGTCAGCCCCTCGCGCCATGCCGCATCGTAAATGTCTCGCGTGTTGCCGGCGCTCACCGCTGCCGTCGCTGCAGAGATCATCCAGTCCTGCGACCAGGTGCCGGTTTTGCCGGTGATCGAGATCCCGCCCTGGTCGTTGATGAACGCGCTGGCGCCTCGATCCGATGTGTAAGACAAGCCGGCCTGCGTCTCAACGACCTTGCCAGTCATGCCTGCAGATTTGAGTGCCGCGACCACTTCGGCGCTGAGTGAAACCCCCATCGCAGCCGAGTTGCGCACTTCAACCAGCAGCGCCGCCATCGCATCATCGACAGACAGCAACGAGCGCGCAGCCGACGCGCTGTGCCCATTGATGTACGACAGCTCGCGCTCGAGCGTGACAAGCGATGCATTGGCGCGGTCAGCATTGCGTGCTGCGACATCTTCCGACTTGTCGAGCACGTCCAACACCTTCGCGTAGTCGACCGCATAAGCCCCGCCGGACGCGTTGTAGCCTCGGCTAGCTTCCAGCATCCGGTTTGCGACATCGGGCAGTGTTGCCAGGGCATCCGCATTGCCCAGTTGTGCCAGGCGCGATGCTTCGTCGAACTGACGCTGGGCTTCGAGATACTTCTGTTCCGGCGACAGCACCGACAAATCCGACAGCGCCAGCGTATCCCGGTATTTCCGGATCGAGTCGACAGAGGTCCGGAACGCATCGAGCAGGGACTTCTGCGCCTGCACTTGAGCCTGTATCGACGTCGAGTAATTGTCAGCAAAAGCTGCGGCTTGGTCGTTACTGGCATCGAGCGCCGCGTTATAAACATCCAGCGCGGACATCTGGCGGCTGTTCGCAATGTCGGCCACGATGGCCAGGCGCTCAGCGGCATTCGATGCGCTCGTTGCTGCGTCCGTCACGCTTGCGAACGCGCCTTGAACCCGCATCAGCGCAAGGGCCAGCGGATCGGCAGCCCCCTTTGTATTGACCACCGATTCGTACATCTGACGGAACTGCTGGCGCGTCATTTGTCCGAGGTTCATCGCCGACAAATCCGCGCCGGCCGACGCCAGTTCATCACCGATCTTGCGAATCGTATTCGCCCGCTTTTCCTCTTCGGAATAGAAATTGTCGTAATAGCTGGCAAAGGCGTTCTGCAGATTCTCAAGCCCGCCATACACACCGATCAAGTCGCTCGCCGCATCCGCGCCAGCCAGTGACACGTCGTACAGCTTCAGCCCGAGGTCGTCGAACAATGGATTGATTTGGCCCAGCGCGCCCGCCATCCGGCCGAACGCGCCCGCCAAGGTTTCTCCCTCATCCATGCCCGTCGTGATACCGCTCAACAGCGCCTGGGCGATTTCCTCACCACCGGTAGTACCTTGGGCAGCAAGCGTGCTGATCGCCTGGGCATACTTTTCATCGACGGTGCCGGCAACCGTGTCGAGCAGGGAGCCAACCCAACCATCAATCGGCGCAATGATGTCAAAGAGACGTTGCTCCAGCGGATCAATCACGCTCTTGCCCTTATTGACCTCCATTGCCGACCAGTTCTCCATCCGCGAGCGAGCTGATCCGTACTGATTGGCTGTCATCACGGATGCCATCGCGGCATCGAGTGATGCAATGGGTTTCAACCGCTCTTCCATCAGCTGGTTGATGTCGATTTTGCCCTCTTTGAGGTGTTGACCGCTGTAAGCCAAGGTGCCGAATGCGGTATCAATCGCCGGCACGTTATGTTTCGCGCCGTAAGCTGCTGCTTCGTCCGCCTGGTTGTTGTACAGCTCCAGCGTCGGCAATTTCGGTTTTTTGCCCGACGCGCCGAAGATCGCCAGCGCTGCCATCGCAGCCCAACCCCACACGGGTATCGCCGCCAGTGCCGCACTGGCGCCGGCCATCGCGCCGGTTCCCGCCACAGCACCGCTGACCGCGCCACCGAGAGCAACAGAGCCTGCGCCCACGGCTGTGCCGCCCACCGCACCGGCAGCGGTCCCGTACTTTTGGCCGAGATACTGACCCGCGCCGTAAGCTGAGAGACCGGCGCCGGCGTAGGACAGACCTGTGCCGACTGTGCTGGTGAATGAGTTTCCAGCGGTGGTTCCCCAGTTGCTGGCATTGAGGTCGATAAAAGTGCCAAGCGAATCGCCGCCGAGAGCGCCAACCCCATTTGCAATCTGAGTTGATCCAACAATCGCGCCGCTTCCTGTGCCCCCAAAGGAATTCGCAATATTTCCCAAGCCGTTGTAAGCGCTGTATGCGTTCTGCGCACCAGATATCCAGCTTCCCGCATCACCCGTCGCACCCATTGCAGACGTGGCCATCCCCGTGCCGGAAACCGTAGCCGAGATATTGAACAGCCATTTTTTCAGCGTCATCTGATAGAGCCAGTCGAAGAAGATATTCTTCCCGGTGTCCTTCAGCCGCTGCCAGGTATCCTTGCCACCATCCGCAATGCTGACAAACGTCGCGTGTGCGGTCGATTCGATGCTGCGCCAAAACTCGGCTTGTTCCTGCAGTCGAGGCCGGGCAACTTCGGCAGACTTCAGCCGGTTAAGTGCAGAAATCTGCTGCTCCAGGAGATACACCTCAGCCTGCATGGCTTCGTTGGTGCCGATCTGGTCGATACGCTTTTGCTTTAGGGCGATCTGCTCGTCGTAGCGCCGCGCAGTGAGCACGGCAAGTTGCTCGGCAGACAGGCCAATCGTTTGCAGCTCAAGCTCGGCCGCTGCAGCTTTTTCAAGCAAAGCCCCCGTTTCATTGCCAATGCCGACCATCCAATCCTGATGGCGTCGCAAGGCATCATCGTCCAGCTTCTGCATAGCAGCATCCGCATCGGAAATCGCACGCATGGCGGCATTGCTCGCTTCATTCATTTGCGCGATCAGTGCACTGCGCTCACCCTGGTCTTTCGTGCTGTCGTAGCGCTTTGCCAAGGCAGCAACTTCATCTTGCGATGACTTGATCTGAATGGCTTTGATCTGCTCTGCCGCATCTTCTTCTGCAATCAGGCGGCGCGCCAGCTTGTCTTTAACCAGCTCGATTTCTGTCTTGCTGTTGCTGCGCAGCTCCTCGATCTGCGCCTTGCCGATTTGCGACAAGTCATTCTTGAGACCGTTTTGAGAGGTTTTTGCCGCATCAGCCAGTCCGGCATTAAGCGCATCGTATGCCCGCTTGTGGGCCGCATTGGACGCATCAAACACACCGCCGGTTGCCGCGATCGCCTGGGCGTATTCCTGCAGCAGCTTCGTTTGCTTGACGACCACTTTTTCAGGGCCGACGGCATTCGCTTCAGAAAAACGATTTAGTGCGGCAGTGCCGACTTCGGCATAGCCTGCGCGGGCTGTAGCAAGTTCCTTCTCAAGCTGACCACCTTTCTCGAGCAAACCCTGCGCCTGGCGCTCAAGCGCCAATCGCTCGACGAGACGGCTATCACCTTTTGCCGCCAATTTTTCAATTTCGATCAACGTCGCGCTATAGGCTTTGGCATTCTCCGAGACATCCTTGGTTGCCGCACTGATCGTAGCGTCGTAGGACTTTCTCGACACCTCAGCTAGCCGGCCATTCAATTCCGCAACCTTGTTGATCATGCTGTCGATATGTTCGGAGGCACTGCGCGCAGCGTCTAACGTCGCCTGCTGAGTTTTGTCACTCCACATCGACCAGGCCGTAATACCCAGCGTCAAGGCAGTAGTCACCAAACCAATCGGGCCGCCCAGCGCCCCAATAACCATCCCGGCCCGGCTGGCGGCGGTCGCGGCCTGCTGCGCTTCGGCCAGCCGTAGCTTTGCAGCGGCCAGCGCGTTTGTGGTCGCTGTTTCGCCGGCCAACATCCCTATGCTCGCCGCCCGTGCGGTCGCCGATGCAACAGCCGCTTGCGCAGCCTGCAGCTCGGCGCCAACCAAGGCACGATTGGCATTGCCAGCGGCAATCGCGGCAACAGCCGATGCCGACAAACTTGATACCATCCGCCCAGCCATCACCGCAGCAACAGCGCCGGCGCCGGCCGCGATGACATCCATGTGCCTGGCAATACCATCAAGCCCGGAAGCAACCAAAGCAAAAACCCCGGTGCTCTTTTCAAAATCGCCGACCACGTCGGTAAAGCCGGTTTTCAGGTTGGTCATGGCACGACCAATGGTGACCGGCAATTCGGCAAATTCAGTCGCCACTTTTTTGGCGGCATCGCCTTGAAGAATCTCGGCCAGCACTTCGCTGGTGATATTCCCCTGTTCCGCTAATTCGCGGAGTTTTCCGACCGGGGCGTCAAATCCATCAGCAACCAGCCTTGCCAACCTCGGTGCCTGTTCCAGGACACTGTTCAGTTCTTCACCGCGCAATGTGCCAGAGGCCAACCCCTGTCCGAATTGCACCAAAGCGGCTTTGGCTGACTCAGCTGAACCACCGGACAGCGCCATGGCCTGAGCAACCGTTTCGGTTGCTTGCGCCACTTGCTTTTGCGACATGCCCAGTGTCGTCGCGTTGTCGGCAAATCGCTTATAAACGTTGGACACTTCACTCAGCGCCTGCCCGGAATCCAGGGCGATTCGGAGTGCTCCCTCGTAGGCCTGCGCACCCGCCAGCGCACTACCGGTGGCAATCTTCAACTGTGCGTTGATCGAAACGTAGGCATCGGCTGTTGCCGCCAACTCTCGTACCGACAGCGCCGTTA
This sequence comes from Azonexus sp., assembly GCF_030824335.1. Taxonomy (GTDB): domain Bacteria; phylum Pseudomonadota; class Gammaproteobacteria; order Burkholderiales; family Rhodocyclaceae; genus Azonexus. The sequence continues at coordinate 164,984 of NZ_JAVBXX010000010.1, read as the reverse complement.
CTGCGGCATGCCCCATGCGCGCCAAGCTGGCTGTTGCCGAACTGGCGGCACGTTCGATATTGGCGACATGACCCTGTGTGCCCTGCAGGCTGTTGTTGAAGGACCGCAGCCCGGCTTCGCCGGCACGGCCATCAACGCTAATCCGTATGCCAAGTTCTTGTGTCATAGTACGCCCATGCTCTCGATTGCCCTTGGCGTCATCGCCATCCTGATTCCATTTGCTTTGATGTGGTCTGCGCACCCAGCGCTTGCCGTTGGGTGGTTACTCTTCATCGCTGGCTACACGCTGCGGCCTTTATTTCGTCGGCCATAAAAAAACCCCCACACCCGAATTTTCCGGGGTGGGGGTTTTAACCGTCAGGGGGACGGGCGTCGGCGCTTTACTTGCTGTTCAATATCGGCAGCGCAGCGGATTCGACCGTTGATAAGTCTTCCAGCAGCTTGCCACGATCCCGCTTTTTAACACCCGACATCCGCATGACAGATTCGGCTGCCGGGCGATCAAAGCCGATATACGCAATGCCGTTCATGCCGGCCACAATCTGCCAAGCGTTCTGCAGCGCGACCCAAACATCAAACACGCGATGCTGCTCGGGCCACAGATCGATTTCGGGCGGCGTGATATCAATGCCCCGCTCAAGCAGCTCTGCCGTAGTGAACCCGGCTTCGATCAGGTCTGAGGCGAACTCGTCGCTGCCTCGGCCGCGCCGGACTTTTGCCCAGGCTCGACCGAGGTGTTCAAGTTTTTTGCTGCAGCACCGCCGAAACGAATTTCGGAGATTGCGCGACCAAACCCATTCGAGATGGCCAAGCCGTCCGGGCCGGTGACCATCGCATGCAATTCATCATGCGAATACGGCAGCGGCTGACCCGATTCGTCTTCCACCTTCTCCCAGCCAACAAGCACCCGAGAGAACAGCTTTGCGTTGCGCTCAAGCACATCGGCAATCGCCAGCTCGGCGGCAACCTGGTCGTTGGTCGTCGGCTGCTCAGCGACGGGCACCGGCGCTTTCAACGCTTCAACGAGCGCCTTGTATTCCTTCTCGGAAAACGGCGCAAAGTGCCCAATGAACTTGTGCTCAGTCTCGACGATATCGCCGTCGGCGTTGGCGGACTGGAGGGTGACCGTAACCGGCCACGGCCGGTGTTTGAGTTTACGTACAGCGAATGCCATGGTGAGAGTCCTTACAGGATAGTGAGCGTGATTTCGTCGTTGCCGACAACAGGATCAAGGCTAAAGCTCAGCTTGTAAGCCAGCATGCCCTCGACTTGATCCTCCGAGACGCCGGAGATGGTGGCCTTGAGGTCAGTCTTGACCTTTTTACCCGCCGCACTGCCGTGGGTATTGCTGACCAAAACCGGCGTATTGGCTTCTGCCAGGGCGTACGGATTGAAGACGCCCAGAGCGGGCGCCAGCACCGTTGCCGATGCCGTCGGCGCACGGTTCGTGATCGCCACTTCGCGCTGTGGGCCGGGCAGATCGATCCGCGCAATCTTGTTACCGCAGGACCATTCAAAGCTGGAAAACGCGAGATCAACGCCGTTGACTGTAAGCGGGCCGGTCTTGACCGCATTCACCGCTTCTTCAATCAACCAGCCCGTCTTATCAACCGCCGGCATGCCAGCAGCGGCAGGCGCAGTGTAAAGGCTCGTTAGCTCGATCTTGAGAATCGGCAAACCCTTGGCAGATAGGGCGAACTTGGCCTCACCCCGGCAGCCGAGCAATTTATGCAACGTGCCGTCGATGTTGATATAGGCCGACAAGCTATCGAAATTTTCCGACACAACGTTGTACGTCGCCGAGGTGCCGGCGTCGAGCGTTTCGCTGAATGCCAGGCCGAGCAGAAGAAAAGCGTATTTCGGCGCAGTGCCTGCCGCGCCAGCGCCGGTCAGCGCGATCTCGAACGAGAGTTTTGACCAGATCGACGTAATGATCTTGCCGCCATTACCCATATGGGGCATGACAATGTTGCGGTCGACGGTCTCAGCCTCGAACGAAGTCAGCGTGACATTGCGCGCTTCGACAAAATTGAGCAGACCGGTTGGCGCGGCATCAACGCCATACCCCCCGGATTCGTCCGTAATGTAAATCGCCTTGCGGTCCCACTTGCGCGGCTGTGCGAGCAGATTTGCCATGGCTTATTTGCCTTTCTTGACAGAGGATTTTTCATCGGCAGGCGCCTGGACTGCCGGCACTTGCGGCACAGCGGCAGCAGGAACGCGCTGCTTCGTGACAGGGTCAATCACGTAACGACCACCTTTGCCCCAGTTCGGGCAACTGGTCGGGTCTTTTGCTGCATCGGTCATGGATTACTCCGGAATGTGAAAACACCCCGAGTTTGAGCGCCGGGCCGATTGGTCGTCAGGGGGACGGGCGTCGGCGCTCTAGGTGGATGGACGCATGTAGTAGGCGGTTCGGTACTCATCCATCCAGAACACCACCCCATCGTCAAAGGACATCAGCCGCCCGCTGGAAAACTCAACCGGGTCAAGATACGTATCGGGTGACCAGCCGTGCAGCGCGATCTTCACAGCATCACGAAATGGCTCCAGGTCATCAATCGCTGCACCGCCATCACCGTCACTACAATTTTTCACGGCAAATACAACAGCAAAACCCGCAGCGACGCGCACGATGGTATCGCTGGCCACATTCATTTTCCCCGCCTGCTCATCCATCGGCAGCAGATATAAAGCCGGCGCTGGCACTCGGCCGGATTTGAGCGCGGCAAGGTCGGCGGCGCTACCCACTTTGCGCACGCCGGCTGGCTTGACCGCCACCAGGCGATCTTTGATGGGCTTCAGGTTCACTTAGTATTCCGCCAGCCCGTCGGCGTCAAAAAACCGTGCCGACGACCGTACAGTAACGTTCACGCCACCCGCCGCTGCCGGCTGGGAAATTCCGACAAGCACCGCCGCGCCGGAGGCCAGCGCACGCAGGCGGCGTGCCGCCTCTTCGTAGCGTTTGGCCACAATCTCGGTAGCGCGTTCATCGTGCAGCCGGTAACGGGCAATGTCGCAAGCGATAGCGACCAGCACCTCCGGCGAGCTGGACAGCGGTAGCGGGTAGCGCACCGCAAGGTGGCTATCGATTTCTGCATGCGCATCTGCCAAGGCTCGCCCCACCACTGCGGCATCAATGATTGATCCGTTGACACGGTCAGTCAGTTGCGCCAGCTCCTCACTGCCAAAGCGCTCTTCCAGATCAGACTGGGTGGCGTAGGGCATGGCTTACTGCCCGGCTTCCGTCAGGTCGGCGACTTCTGCCAGCCCCGCGTCGATCAAGGCGGGTAAGTCATCCGGCACGGCGAGTAGCGGCTCACCAGGTAGATAACGCTTGCCGCGATACTTGAGCGGTTCAAGGACAGCCATGACCACCAACGCTGCATCATCTGCGGCGCTGGACGCGGCCTTGGCGGGCGCGGCCTTGGCGGCCGCTGCCTTGCTATTGGCCGCCATGATCAAGCCACCGCCGCCGAGATCAGGTAACCGGCATCAGCCCCCGCGAGGACCGGCGACACTTCGTCGGTCACCGGATACACCCAACTCTTGGCGTTGCGGTCCTGGTAAGCCTGCTCGACCACCGGATAACCGCCCAACTGATAGGTATAGCCGAAGGTCGGCCGCCCCATGTCAGACACGCCACCCACTTCGGTGTAGGCAATCACCACCTTCTTGCCCCAGACATCGACCAGTTCGCCCGCGTCGTTCTCGTACAAGGCATCGCCGATCAGCACCTGCTTGACGCCGAACAGTTGCGCCAGTAACTCCGGGGTCGCGGCATCGCGGCCGGTGTACTTGATGCGGTCGATCACCTTGGGGTGATACTGCAGCTTGGACCAGACGGCGGCGCCCATCACCACGGTGTTTGGCCGCTTGCCGATCTTCTGGCGTACTGCCTCGATGCCGGTCTTGACGTCGTCAATCGGCTCCGAGGTGCCCGAGTAATCGCTCCACTGGTCGGTGCCAGCCAGCGTTGTCTTGTTGCTGGACGCGTACTTGCTGGCATCGGTGGCCAGATCGGCCTGGGCTTTTTCCAGGCGCAGGCTGATGATGTCCTGCGTCTTGCGGACGGCGTTCTGCCCCAGATCCACACCCGGCACGCGGTTGGCTTCTTCAAGCAGCTCGAACGGCACCACGCCTTCCAGCGCATGCTGCTCCAGGGCGTAATTGCCCGACGAATGGCCGAACTGCACGCGCTTGGTGTTGGTGCCCGGCGTGCGGCCGGTGGCGTAAAGCCGGAAATCCTCGCGGCCGAACGACAGAATCTTGCCGCCGCGCTGCTGAACCGGCACCTTGGGAAACAGGGCGCCGCCGACAAATTCGGCATTCTGGTAGCCCTTGGCCACCGTGGTCAGAATCGGATCGATGACCCGGGCCTGGCCAGTTGTCATTTGCGTCATGGTCAATCTCCTTTAAGCGTTGGGAAGCAACAGCACTTCGATCAGGGCACCGTCGGCGCCAGCGGCTTGCAGCGCAATGGCGACCTTGGCACCCGAGACAGCCCAGGTAATCGCCTTGCCATTGGCGTCAACCTTCAGGGTGTCGCCCTGCGTGATTGCCGCGCCGGCCTCGACAACTGCCGTGCCGATCACATCGACGGGAACCTTCTCGCCGATACTGCCGGCCGAGCGGGTAACGCCCAAGGTATTGGCGCCAGCGCCCGCCTGGGCGCCCGCCGGGGTAATGAAACGGTTGGCTGCCGCTGCGCCGGTCAGGCCGACCGTCAGGGCAAGCAGGGAAATCGCTTGTTGGCTCATGAAATCCTCCTCGGGTTAAGCCATCACCGCACGGACGGCGGCTGGGTAATCGCATTGATGCTGCGCCTGGTAGGCGAGCGCCTTCTGATGGGTGGCCAAGGCGTCCTGGTCGATGCCATAGCCTTGCGGTGCGGCGAACTCGACGCGCGGATCGGCGCCCGCTGCCTTGGCGGCCGTGGCCGTTTCGGCAAATTCGATACGCGGCGGCAAGGTGTTCAAGAAATCCTTGAAGCCATCGAGCAAGGCCTTCTCGCCGTCGCCATCGGAAAAACTCAGCGATTCGTTGGCAAACAGGTTCATGGTCGCCACCACCACAGCCTTGTCGGCCGGCAGCAATTTGCCCTGGCCGATCAAGCCCTCGGCAAAGGCCGTGTGCTGTGCTTCGATCTGTGCCTGTGCCAAGCGCTTGGTTTCTGCCTCGGCATCGGCCACTTTCTTCTTGAGCTGGGCATTCTCGGCCTCCAGCGCGGCCTTTTCTTCAGGTGTCACGGTCGACGCCTCCTTATGGCCCAGAGGGCCGGTATCCCCTTGCGGGGCGGGTTGAAAAACAGGGGTGGAAAATTCGAAGCTGACGATCTCGCTATCGTCGTCGCTGCTGGCAAACTCCGGTGTTCGCAAGCCCTTGACGGCCGGTGCCTGCGCCCCGAGAAAGCCGACATGGCGTAGGTAATAGACCCCCGGCACGGGGTTATTCCGTGCGGCGGGGTGGAAGAAGGAAGCGGAAATTTTCTTGAAGCGGCCAGCGGCGACCATTTCGGCAAAGGCTGGGTCGACTTGCTGTGGTAGTGCTTCAAGTGCGCCATCGGCAAAGCCGAGTGACTTCACCCAGCCATAGGCGGGCGCATCAAGCTGCGGATGCCCCACCACCAGCGGTGCTTCGAACAAGGCCGGGTCATAGGCTGCCGCCGACGCAGCGACATCGCTATCGGAAAACGTCAGCTCGGCACCGCTCATCGCGGCATGCCGGCCGGGCTTGAAAATCTGCAGGGGAGTGGTTTGATGTGCCATGCCGCCAGTTTGGCGACATGGGCTTTACGCGGTCAGGGGGACGGGCGTCGGCAGTTCAATGACCTCGCGAGGCTCTCGGTAAGATCGTCGACATAAATTGTGTTACTTGTTTTTGCACATAACTTCTGCAAGCTTAATAGCGGCATCTGGATGATCAACTGTTACCGATGTAGTCGTTACATAAAACCACCGAAATCCAACATAGGCTCCGTAGGCATTTTTCCCGTTAACTTGCCCACAGACGCTTCCGGAAAAGTCGACTTTTGATTCTCTGAATTGCGCGCTTGATGGATCAAGGAGTTCTGACGCAACCTTTTCCTGTGCCAAGGCTATTTTTTTCTCGCCCTCTTTGCTTGCTACAGCTTCCTGGTAAAGCGGCCACCCAAAAAAATAAGCAAAGATGCCGAGGCATCCTGATAGGGCGATAGACGCCACAAGTAACAAAATTTTCTTTTCTTTCATGACTAACTCGGCCAATCGTATTGATGACGTATCAATATAGCATGGTGTGCTTAGTGAGTCGCAACGGTGCGAAATCTCAACTAAGTTGTCGGCCCGAACTCGTTATATATGACTATGCTATATTTGGTGTCGGCTAGTTGGTGATAGTCAGTAACCGGCCGATTCTGTTGAAAAACTCAAAACCATGCTTTTCCAAGGTATGCCGAAACCTTCCCGGTGGCGAGATCGTCGAATACAGAGCGATTGTGAACGTCGAGCTTTTTGGCCCAAGCTCCTTTTCCACCAGAAAGCGAGTTTTTCAACAGCATCGGCCATCAGCAGCCAGTGGTCGAATACGCTCTAAAGCTGTCGTATAATGCCATTGGCACGTCCTGGGGTGCTTGCAGGGCTTTCGGAACTGTTAAGTACTGTATGCAGGCCGAAAGATTCACCAGTTGTAGTTAAAAAACAACGGATTGCACCAATGAACGCCGCTAGGTCATACGTCGTGAAACCGAGAAACCCTGCAATATTGTTGTCCGCTTTACCTTAGACACTTATCTTCCTTCACTGACCGTATCGAAAGGCGTATGGCGATATGACTAAATTTTCCAAATCAGACGAATCTGCATCGTCATTTGATAGTGACTTTTCATCAGCCATATTTCGCTTCAGTCGCAGCCTTACCGACTTGCGCGAGTTCTCGGAGCTTGTCGAGAGCCTAATCAAGAAGCACAAGCTCAAGGAGCTTGAGACCGCGCTATCCCGCTATGACGGACTTGGTGAAGCCTTGTGTCAACTCGATGACACGCTCAAGTCCGACATCCACTTAATTCAGGACGCTTGTGCGGAAAACCAAACGCCCTGCGAATCGTCACTCCGGTTCGAAGTAAAAGACAACGGAAATGGCAAGGTGCACCTTTCGGCATTCGGCCACCGCGACGACCTGAAAGATTTTGATAAAACCATCAGCACAATTCTACGGAGTGAAAGTGGTGTCCAACACTTGCACCGTAGCTCACTCATAAGCCTGGTTAGTGTTGTCGAGTCCTTCCTGTCGCGCCTTCTCCATCTTTTCTTCCGCAAGCATCCCTCTGCCGTCAACGCCAAGGAGAAGCAGTTCACCTTTGAAGAGCTATCCGCATTCTCAAGCCTAGAAGATGCGCGCACTTATCTTGTGAGCTGGAAGATTGAAAACCTTCTCCGCGGCAGCTACGACGATTGGGTTGAGTACTTTAGGAGTCAGCTCAAGCTGGAGCTTCCTGGAATCAACAAGCATCATGATCAGCTCGTTGAAAACTTTCAGCGCAGAAATCTTTTCGTCCACAACGATGGCGTAGTGAACAAGATATACCTGTCGAAGGTCAGCAAAAGTCTCACCAAGCCAGACATGCTGGACAAGAGTCTTAGCGTATCTAGGACCTACCTGTTCTCAGCGATTGACTGCTTCGAATCTGCATTTCTCCAACTTGCGTTCGAGCTATGGGCTAAGTGCGAGAAAAAAAGCGACGAACGTCCTTCGCTCATAGTCCATTCATCATATGACGCTCTTCAGAACAAGCGTTGGAACGTGGCAACCGAGATTGCGGAGTTCATTGTAAGAGACAAGGCCGCGGACGAAATTTCAATACTGATGGCCAAAGTCAATGCATGGATAGCTCGCAAGCGTGTGGGTGGGCTGGACGCAATCAAAGTCGAAGTAACCGATTTCGACGTCTCAGCCAAAGATGACCTCTTTCGGTTAGCGCGCCATTGTCTGCTGGATGAACACGACGCTGCCCTAACTTTGATAATGCGCCTCTATAAGGGGAAGCGCTTTTCACTTTCCGAGCTATCCGACTGGCCTCTATTTGAGGATCTACGATCCAATTCGGATATGAAGTCTTGGCTCACTCAGCTCCGAGAGAAGGCCGCTAGCGCCAAGAAAAAAGCTGCCCCTACTAACGGCAAGGAGTCTTCTACTAATGAGCCCGCCGAGTCAAAAACATCCACTGCCCGTCGTCCCCGCGTGAAGAAGAAACCTCTGCCGACGGTAGAAAGTGTCTGACCCTGCGGTCCACCGGACGCTGCGCGATAAAGCCGTGCAGCTCCGGTGACTTCCACGTTGAACGTCCGCTTTCCCTGGCAACCAACTTCCGCTTCGGGTCGATTCGAGCCGGTCAAGTTGATGTGATTCAGTGGTCAGATTAGTGTGATTTCGCGCAACGCCATCACTGAAGACTAAATCCTGAAGCTTTTACGCCGATTTTCCCATCGATTAGCAAAACAGAACAACATCGGCAATCGACAATGCGCCTACGACTGCCAGTAACGGGTACTTAACGGGGGTATTTTTTCAAAGGAATACCAGCACCCCACCTATCTGGAAAAATCGCCTACGGCGCGATTCTGAAGCCCGGCCCCGAGCCGGGCTTTTTACTTGCCAGCCAGGTAGTCGTTTAGCGCGGAGAGGATGGCCGCCTGCTCGGTCGGGTAAAGACTCCCATCCTGCTTGACGGGCAGAAAGGGCCGGGCGGGAATCGTGACCTTGCGGCCTCGGCCTGCCTGCCCGCCAAACTGGTGGATCGCGGCGTAGATCATGCTGTTGCCGACGGTCACGCTGTTGCCGTTGCTGCTGACGTGAAACTGGCGGGCCAGTGCGCCTGTATCGATCAATACTTTCTTACCCGCCAAAGTGGCCTGGCTTTTCTTTGAGAGGTTGCCATTCTTCTGCACGCCACCTTTCTTCCCCCGCACATCCTCAATCAGTGCCTGCACTGTGGCCACAGCATTCGGCTGCCAGCGCTGGCCATCCGCTCCGGTGCTTGTCGAAAAGCGCTGTTTGGCGCGCTCCATGATCTCTTCACCAATGCCCTGCAGGATTGGCTGAAGGTTGCCGACGCGCTGGGCGATTGCTTCCAGCGCAGCATTGACTGCCCGGTCGTTGACTTCAATGCTGAACATGTTGGTTCCTTTTACTGGCAATGACTAGGGGCTATACTTAAACGGAGGCGGTTGTTTCCAATGGGAATGGTTAGGGGCTTCGGTCGCTATGATCCGGTTCGAATCCGGCACCGCCTTACTTCTCAAGTTTCACGTACTGCGCACCATTGCGGATGTCCTCAACCTTGACGACACCACCCGTGCGAACAAAATTCGACGTCAGCCGCGACCGCTTTCCTTGGACGCGGACTTTGTCGGCGTAATTGACTCGCACCAGCACCTTACCAACGCCGTCAGGCATATCGAAGGCATAGACCAGCGCTGAATCGTGAGTGTCGAGATAGGGATCTGCACCATCCAGCACCGCGACCAGCTCGCGCCACACGGTCAGCGGCAACGTGGCACCGCGAGCATCCTTGGTGTGGCGCAGGGCATGGATCAATTCTTCGTCGCGCAGCCACACGTCAGCCGACTCCATTGCTATATTTCGCTCGGCCAATGCCGCGATGGTGCGAGGTGCTACGACATGCACCAAGGCCGCTTCTCCAGCCGGCTTCATGCGGGAAGCAGCTACGTCGACCAGCTCGGTGACAGCCAGGCGCATTTCATCAATCAGGGCTGGCCGCAGCGACTCGTACATGTCTGCACCAATCGGGGCATCGAGCTTGATCAGCTTTTCAGAGATGAAATCCGTAAGCGGTTTCTTGATGCTGGCGCCTGGGGCATAGTCGAATCCCGGTGCGATGCCCGGCAATTGCCCTGTGTCGCCGCGCTGGTCCCACCCGGCCGGTGGTTCCGTTTGGCCTGCCGCTTGTGCTTTGGCGTATTCGGCCGCGCTGACCGGTGTTACCCAGCAGTGACAACCCCAGCCATTCGGCGGGAAGTGGGATTTCCAGAACAGGTGGTAATGCGGCAGTGTGAGATTGTTCCAGGACACATGCTGCATCCGCGGATTTGCAACCCAGTCCGCATGCCGGTAGCGCCAGTAGGGGTAGAGCGTTAAAAACTCAGGATCTGTGAGCTGGCGGTAACGCCCAGCGGCGTAGCTCGTAGCCATATTGGTTTCCCAGATGACTCGGGTGCGCCAGGCTTCGCCAGCCTTTGTGCCTTCGCCTGTCCAGCCCGTCCAGCCGTGCTTTGCCACAATCGCCTTAAAGTCTTTGCGAAAGGCATCCAGTCCTCGGCCTTCCCCGATGGCTTTATCGACGGCGCCGCGCAGATCGGCGAGCAGATCTGCTTTCATGGCACCCGCGACAATGAATGCGCGGTCGTGTGCGGCCTGCTTGATGTCATCCCAGCGCTCGCTGGGTAGATTGAGTTTCTGGCGGAAGAAATCGAGCTGCTCGGAAAACGGCGTACCAAAGCCGAAGGCGATGTCAGCCATGACCCGCCTCATCACGCACCGCAGCCATACCCTTCAATTCAGCCAAGGCGAATCCAGCCGCCATCAGTTGTGTCAGCGCGTCAGTATCGAGATCCCCGTAGGCTTTAAGCAATGCGTCTTGCAGTGCGGGCTGATCCGATGCGGCGTCGACCAGCGAGACAATCTCTTGCAACAGTTGGGCAACGTGCGGTTGTTCGTGCTTGGACAATTGACCTGCAAGCTGCCCAGGCGTGCTCGCCTGTACTGCCGCTTCGGCAAAGTCGGCCTTGCCGGTTTCGCCGCCCTCGTCGGCATCCTCGGCTTGCGTCTCGGCCTCGACTAGCGCGGGCGTTTTTGCCTTTTCCGGCCGGTCGACCGCAACATTGGGCAATTCGGCCGGCGCGCTGGCTTCCTGCAAATCCCCTTCCTGGTAGCCATAGGCGCGCACCCAGTAGGCATTGGTGAAGCGCGCCCCGGCATCGTAGTTCGACTTGTCGCGAGTGGCCTGCATCTGGTCGCGTGCTGCCTGGTCCCAGAACTCGAACACCGGTGCCGCTTGATTACCCCAGTTGATTTCGACCACCCAGCGGATCAGTTGATTCATCGCTGCGGCAACAATTTCAGCATCACCATCGCGCAAGTCATCGGCCACTTCCAGCCCGGCGCTGGCGCTGGCTTTGTTGCTATTGGCCTCTGTCGTCTGATTGGTGCCGGTCAGCGCGATGCTGACCTCGCTGCGGCAGTACATCACCAGGCGTTCGTACAGATCGGCGCTGGCGCTTTTGCCGGCCATCTCGATCAGTTCGACGCTACCGTCGTCTGGAATGGTGGCCACGCCATCTTGTATCAACGCATCCAGGCTATCGAGTAATTCGGCGCGCTCTTCAGGGCTGGCCGTGCGCGGCAGCTTGCCGACCGAGAAGGCACTGCCGAATTTCTCGACAAAGCGCATCCAGAACTTGACGCCACCTTTCTTGAACACGATGGGCCAGAAGCACATCGACAGATCGGCAAAGCCGTAGGGATTCTGGTAGGTGGCATCTTGCCGGGGCAGCAGGAACTTGCGCGGCGGCAACTCCTCGCCATTGACCGGGTTGGTCCGTGTCTTGAAGCGCAACTGGTTGTTGTCGTCGAAATGGAACCACTCCGGTGGCTTGCCAACAATATCGCCAGGCACGACCAGACTGCCGGTTTTCTGCCACAGGTTTTCCATCGGCTGGTAGCCATAGAAAACGGCATCGAGCATCTCGCCGATGATGCGATCCATGTCCAGGTCGGCAAAGAGCGCCTTAATTTCCTTGGCAATACGGGCCGGCGCCTGGCGACGATCCAGCCCCCATTCCAGCGCCTTGACGGCAGATTTGCGGCGCCGTACGCAGCCGCCCACATGGGAATCGGTGCGCAGTTCGCGATAGATCTCGATTCTGCCGCCACGGGCGCGCAGGATGGGGTCTGGGTTAGGTAGGAAGAAGCCCAGCGCCGTGAAGTCGATACTGCGCGAACGCAGGGCAATGTGGTCGGTCAGATTTTGCATGAGGTCAGTAGCCTTGGAAATTGACGCTGTCACGATCTTTGCGCGGCCGTGATGCGACACCTGTCGAGCCAAGCGCGCCGCCACGTGTGCTAGCAATCACCCACAGAATATGCAGGGCGCACAGGCCGTCGAAGTGGTGGCCGGTCTGCTTCTCCGGCCAGGCGTCGAGTTCGGCCAGTAGCTGTGTGAGTGCGGGGTTAAACAGGATGCGCGGCTCGAAGGCATCGGTAATGAACGGCTCCAGACTGTCGATGCGCAGTTCCTGTTCAACCGTCGCGGTGACTGCAACGAGCGGCAATGCAATCGGTTGCGGCGCCTCAAGGCCGGCCTTGATGAAGGTCTGGCGGCTGTGTTCGTACGCGTTGTTGTTCTCGAATCCGATGGCAAGACAGCGGAATTCGCGCTGGAATGTGATCAGGTCGGCTTCCAGCTTGGAGGGTACGCGGCGCTTGATCAACGCCTCGACGACATGCAGCTTTTTGCGTTCGCGGTCCCAGGCACCAGCGACCAAGGCCGATGGGTCTGAACGTTCCCCTTTACCCATCGACGGGTCGCAAGCGCCGAACATCACGAAGTGCGGCAGGCGGCCAACCGAGAAGTGCACCGGCGAAAACACCTTGTCTTCATCACTCCTCGGCTCGCCCTGCATTTCTGTACCGAACGCTCGAGCGTTCTTGGCACGCTGGCGCATCAGCCAGAACAGCGAGCGCACTTGTGGCCACGAAATCTCGGCGCCGGCATCCATGTCGGCCTTGTTGTCCAGGTAGAACAGGTAAGACGGCAATTGCTGTTCGCCGAGCACTTCGCCCCGGCCTGCGGCGTCTTCCTCGGCCGGCTTGTCCTCGTTGAGCATGATCTCCTGGCAGCGTTCCCACAGATCCATGTGATCCGGCAGGCGCTCGATGGCGCGGAAGTGATGCACCAGGTGGCCGATGGCCTTCTTGGCTCTGCTGATCGGGTCATCCTTGTTGAGAATGGTGCCGACACCCACAAACTTGACCGTGCCATCCGGCGGACCAAGGAAGTCGACGGCCTTTTCCAGCCAGTCCCAGCGGTTGTCGCGCTCGGTCGGGCTTTTCGCTTCCTTGTCAGTAATCAGGTCGTCGCCCAGGAGCAGCTTGGGGCGGCTGGCGCCATGGAAGGTGCCCCGGATGGCCTGCTCGGCACCGAAGGCCTCCATTTTGACGCCACTCTTCGTGGTGAATTCGCCGATCTTCCATTGCTTTGTGCCGCCGCAGGCCTCGGGAAAGTCCAGCGCCAGCGCCGCGTTAAACATCAACTCCGTTTTAACGACCTCAAGCAGCTTGGTTGGCAGCTTCGTTTCGGCGCCGAGCATGGTGATGTAATCAATGAAATAAGGCAGCGGACGGTCAGCTGGCCAGCCGATCTCAGCGCGGATGCTTTCCTTCTGCACCAGGGCGATGACTGCGCACCACACTGGGCCAACCTTGGTGGTCAACGAGGATTTGGCCTCGCCTCGCGGGGCGATCCACCATTCCTTAGCGCCGGATGGCTTATCCAGCAACTGCGGATAACGCTCAAAGAAATGCCGGTGGAAGTTCGACGCCGGCGGCCGGATGTGATGCGGCAGATAGGTGTAGGCGAAGAACTCGAAATCACGGTCGAGCAACACCCGGCGTCGGCGCTCGCCACGGGCGGCGGGCGATGGATCGAGACCGATTGACCGGGCCTCTATCTCGGCACGGGCAGCACGGGAGATTTCCTGGAGTTCTTCCAGGAAGTCTTTTTCGGTGGTTTGGGTTAATTTACGCATTTACCATTTTCATTTCTCACACAGGAGGCGCTATGGCAGTTATTTCGAAACACTTGATTGACCAGAAAATCAGCGAACTTGATGAGCACTACAACGTGCTCAAACAGGTTCTTGCAGGATCGACGATTGAGGAGAAGGATGGTGCGTATTACGTTCCCAAGAGGGAGATGGTCGACAACCTGCGGGAAATCAATATCGACAAACTTCTCACTGCAATTGGACACTATCGTGTCGCGCTTGACGCCCTTCAGCGCTTGAAGAGCCAAGCGCTGAAATCTTCGGGTAACCCGATGTTCTATCCCGAAGTAGAGCCTTTCTAGCCTAGCCATACGCCCTCGCCAATTCATCACCAAACACCGGCAGCAGCTCAGCAAAGGCATCGGCCTGCTGCGGGTGGTTTTCCCGGAGGTAGGCGATAAGGCGCTTGATCACGTCCATCGCCACACCCAGCTTGTCCGCCTCGGGCATCATCGATTTGCCTGCTGCCCGGAGCTTTGAAACCGTGTCGCCCAGGATGGCCATCGCCTTGACCGCTTCATTCGGGTCTTCGAGCAGTGCCACCCGTTCCAGCAGCGCCTCACAGCGCATCAGACCAGCGGCGATGATCCGCCCCATGGCCTGTTCGATGCCGCCACCGGCAACGATCAACGAGGCCGCACGGAACTTGTCCCAGTCGTCGCCTTCTTCCCGGGCAGCACGAAACCAGTTACGGGCCGTGGCGTAAGGCACGCCGGTCTTGTCAGCAGCTGCTTCCAGCGGCAAACCGCCGATGTAGGCGGAGCGTAACTCCATGCGTTTTTCTGGCGGGTGGGCCATCAGAACAATTCCCGCAGCAGTTGTGCATGTTCGCGGCCCTCGGCCGTGATCTGCACCAGGTCGTCATTCAGGCGCACGGCACCGACGTCAGCCAGCACACGCAGATCGGCGCGCACCTTGTCGAGCGTTACTGCCACACCGTGCACGCTCTCCAGCTCGTTGCGCAGCTCACGCGCAACGCTGTTGCCGCCGGCGAAGGTCAAGGTGCACAGCAACGAGTTGCGACGCTTCCTGTCTTGATCGTTCATTTCAGCCCTTTCTGCATGACCTGGTTGAGGATCAGGCGCAGCGTGTCGCTTTGGCCCCGGTTCTCGCCAACCAGCTGATTGACCGTGCCGGCCAGGATGTTGATGGATTCATAGACCTTGCCGAGGTCCGCATGATTGGGCGCCGCGCCAGCAGCGGTTTCCAGCGCCGAAACATCCTTGTCGAGTCGATCAAACTTCAAGGCCAGCTCTTCAATGCGCTCGTTGGTCTTGTCATTGCGTTTGTCGACGTAGTCCCAGATGGTTCTCGCGAAGTGCAGAATCATTGAGATCGTCAAAAGCCAGTCACGTATTTCCATTATTCCGCCATCCCCCAGTCCCACTTGCCCATGTTTTTGATATCGCGCTGGCACGCAATGCAGCGATTTATGGCCGGCACGTCCATCAGCTGGGCGGTCGGGATTGCTGCACCACAATCCATGCAGCGGAAGGCGCTATCACCTGCCTTGGCCGGCTGCATGGAGGGTGCTCGTTCGGCCGGGCAGTCCCGGCCTTTGTCCTTATTCACTTGCACTGGTGCCCCCTGAGTAAAACCTTGCTATGGCGTCGATGCGCCCCCGGCAGGTGTCGTAGCTGCGCTGGGCGTTTGCGATCCACGACCCGACATCGGTATCGGTGGCAAAGGCGGCATCGGTGCGTACAGGCTCGCTGGTGGCTTCGGGTATAGGCCGTGCCGGCTGGTGGCTGACGGACTGGTTGAGCACGCGGACAGCAGCGCTGTCAAGGCAGCGCCGGCCAACAGTAAGGCGTTCGATTTCATGGGTCTTCTCCTGGGCAAATACGGTCAATGTGTTTTCCCAGCCAGCGAGCTGGAGCGCGATGTTGTCGCCGCGAAGGTTGGCTGCTGCGAGCGATGCGGCGTTTTCCTCTGCCGCCCGTGCTTTGGCTTTGGCATGCCCATGGTTGATTTCGGCGATCTGGGCATCCTTGCGCCAGCCATTCGCCGTCCAGCCAGCCCCGAAGGCCAGCGTTATCAGCAGCACAGCGAGTAACGCATAAGCCCAGTCCGGGATCAGATTGAAATCCAGTTTCATGGGCGCTCTCCGGTAAGACATTGATGCGCCATTTCCCGACGCCGGATAGGGATGCCGCCGCAGAACTTGGCGTTTTCCGGTGCGAAGCAATCGCGCCCTTGCACCTTCTTGAAGTCCAGAATGGTCCGGCAGGCAGCCTCGTACTGGCCGGCCTGCACCTTGCGCACGATGGATGAGCGGCAAACCGCTGGTGCCCCAACGTTGTAACTGAGGTCAACGTAGGCATCCCATTCGTGCGGGTAGAGTCGGGCTTGTTCGCCAAAACAACGGCGCAGGCTGTCTTCCTTAACCGCCAGGTCACGCACCGCCCTGCGGATAGCCTGCGGTGGCGTGATGCGGTCGCCAGCCTGCACCGACGTTCCATCATCGCGGGTCGTGCTGCCGAGGCCGATGGTCAGTTTGTCGCCGGGCACCGGCGTGATCGGCGCACTGGAGTAACCTTCCTGAAGCGCCGTATAGGAAAAGCCGGCAGCAGTGAGTGCCAGCATGGTAACGACGATGCGTTCCTTCATGGCCGGCGCTCCTGGTACTTGACCGGCGCAATCCAGCAAGGCTGATCGCATTGAAAAAACATACACCGCTGCTCGCGGGTATGCCCGGCTTTGCAGTAGCCGTAGCCGTCCATGTACGCCCGTTGACCGGCGTCTTTTGAAGGCAAGTAGTGTTGGCAGGTTCGACAGTTCATGCCCACAGGTTACGTGTGGGCATGAACTGCCGGCAGGGGGACGGGCTTCGGCGCTACCAGCTGGTAATGATCAGTTCCCCGGCTGGCCCTTTTGACTTTCCGGCACCACCCACCGTGTAAGTCACGCCAACCTGCCGCATGGCCAGCCCAGCAAACGCCTCGCGCATCTCGGGGATGTCATTCACCGAAATGATCATCTTTCCTTTGATCGAACGGGCCAGCGCCGCCATCTTGGAATATTCGTCCAGACCAAAATCCACCCCGTACCCCTCGGTTCCCCAGTACGGCGGATCAAGGTAAAACAATGTCTCCGGCCGGTCGTAGCGCTTGATCACATCAGCCCAGGGCATGTGCTCGATGTACGTCCTGGCCAGTCGAAGGTGTGCGGCAGATAAGTCCTCCTCCAGCCGCGTCAAGTTCATCCTGGGCGGCGCGCTTGGCGCAATGCCGAATGTCTGATTGGCCACCTTGCCGCCAAAGGCCATCTTCTGGAGATAGAGAAAACGCGCTGCGCGCTGGATGTCCGTCAGCGTTTCTTCCGGTTGCGCTTGCAGCCAGCCGTACATTTGCCGGCTGATCAGCGCCCACCGAAACTGCTGCGCCAGCTCTCCCAGGTGGTGCTTGACCACCCGGTACAGATTGACCAGCTCGCCGTTGATGTCATTCAAGACCTCAACATCGGATGGCACCTTCAGGAAGAACAGCGCGGCACCACCGGCAAAAGGTTCGACGTAACAGCGATGCGCCGGAAACAGCGGCAACAGGTGTTTAGCCAGGCGGCGCTTGCCGCCGATCCACGGGACGATTGGGCTGGGCTTTGACATGGCGATCCTCCAAATGTCGAGGCTCGCCGGCCTTCAAATTGTTGAGGTGTCCGCAGCGCGGGCACTTGATAGAGAGGCTTAAATACTCGGCCTCTGCGAGTTTTTTATTACATTCGGTGCAGCGTATCGTTTCCACGAACTATTCCAGCGTGATAGCCTCGACGTGCTGTGTGCACAGCACGGTGCCTTGGCCGAACGCAGGTTAAATCTGCCGGAGGTGGCTACCGTCAGTGTTCCAGCACTGCGGTGGTCGCACCGTCTTCCAGCGAATAGTGATGGAATGGCGCCTTCGCAGGCAGGGGGAAGCCGCTCCCCTTGGGGTGCCGCGATGGTCAAATAGTCAATTTCGGAGGGGTAATCATGAGAGAAAATGAGGCAGGGACATCTGATGACGAGGATCTCGATGGGCGTATCAACGCTTGGAAGAAAGGTCTCACTGCAATCGGGGCCGCGCTGGTCTTCGCCTATTTCCTGTACTTCGCACTTTATCAAAACCTGCCTGCTGCGACAGATGCAGGCGAATGGGGCGCCTTTGGGGATTTTGTGGGCGGGCTGCTCAATCCCATCGTGGCCTTCGCTGCCTTCTACTGGCTGACCCAGTCGGTGAAGCTTCAGAGGCGCGAACTGTCGGAGACGCGCGAGGAATTAAAAAAGACAACTGAGGCCCAAACGGAGCTGGTGAAACTGGCTGCTCTGT
Source organism: Azonexus sp. (assembly GCF_030824335.1). Lineage (GTDB taxonomy): Bacteria > Pseudomonadota > Gammaproteobacteria > Burkholderiales > Rhodocyclaceae > Azonexus. The sequence continues at coordinate 146,860 of NZ_JAVBXX010000010.1, read as the reverse complement.
CCGGACTTGCCACGGCTGCCTACTCAGAAATTTCCCGTATACGCAACATTATGGACGTCATCGAGAGAAACTTCCCACATGAAAGTGATCCTGCCAGCCAAAGGGAGTATGACGAAAGCCACAAGGTCACGCTGGCGAAATTGTCCGAACAGAACAAAAAGGCTCATAACGAGCGTGAGCGGTATGTTGAGCAGATGAAAGCACTACTGGCTAAGCATGGGGATACATCGATAGGAGGCGAAAAATGAGATTAGAAAAAGCAGAGAGAAGCTATGTAAAAAAACAAGCCCGATTGGATGGAATGCTGGCTGGTCGAGCTGCTGGCAGTGTGTAAATCTATTAAAACAGTGAGCATTGCATCACCATCTCTGGCAGCTTCTACGGCGATGGGCCATTGACGATATTTTCCACCTTCCGATTAGCGATTGGCCGAAATTCCTGCACCAGCACAGACACAGCCCCCTGTTATTCTTTTACTATTTCCCGCAGCGCGGCCACTCTGGCTTGAGCTTGGTCCTCTGTGCCGTAAGCGATATCCAGAAGCCAGACAACCTGAATCGGCATATCTCGCCCCGATTCGTAGCGGCTTCCCCCGGATTGGGTGATGCCGATTTTGTTCCAGAAGGCTTGTTGATTCAGGCCAAGTGATTGGCGCAATTGTCGCGCCGAGCGCCCGCTGGGGCAAAGTAAAGTATCCATGTGACTAAGCGCCAACATCCAAAAAAAACCCGCCGAAGCGGGTCGTTTTAAGCAACGGAACGCTCTGAGCGTTCAATGAACAGCCGTTCAACAAGATACCAAGTTGCGGCATTGGAGAAGATTGGAAAATTTTCGCTGCAACGCTGCAGGTTTCGTAGCCAGGTTAAGTGCTCGCGCTCGAAAGAGTCACTGACATGAAGCTCGGTCGCAATCCTAGAATCCCAGCACCCAAGAATATTCAGCGCACAGTAATATGCCAAGCGGGCAGATAAATCGATCTTCTTTGCCGCATCGTCATGCTCTACCGGCGATTGGTGGGCGATTATCAGTTCGGTTAGCGAGCAAATCTTGTGACGATCTACCGTAACCTCTTTGCCGCTTTGCGAAGTAATGCGCGGCCGAACACACTCTTCAAGCGTTTCCCAATAAACATGATTTATGTCACGAGCGGCATTTTCGGCATAAACAACCGTGCCGCCGAACTCTCGCTGACAGTCTTCCTGGAAATACTGCAACCAATTAGTGATATCCACCAGACGTTGCTCACGCTGCTGAGGCGTCGACCGGTCACCAATAACATCTTCGGCGACTGGCGCCGTTCTTTTGTTCATGCCTCGCCCCGTCAGAACAAACGGGATGCGTTGGTTTCCCCGGAAAATACATCGGAAAAAACTGAACGAAACGCACTACTTGCGACATCACGATTTGACAGTGACTTTGTCTGAGCGCTGGCATCTCCGTTAATGAAAACAGCAACTGCATCTTCGCGAAGTTCATTAGTCGGCAACACGCCAAGGTGCGGCGTACTTTTTTCCTTGGCCTCAAACAGGGCTTTTTTTTCCACTTTCGTCCTCATTGCGAGTGCAAAAAAGCCAGCTACGGTTGGCTGGCGTTATTCAATGTGCGAATGGTAACGCCAAAGTTGGGTATGGTAAACAAAAGCATTGTGACAAAAGCCCTGAAAAACAGCGCTTTCATCTGCCCAGCAATGACAAAGTTATTAAAACAATGATCCCTGGGTAAGCATCTCTGGCTGAGTCGACGGCACCGGGCCATTGACGATCTTCTCCACTGAGCGATTGCTGATCGGTCGGAATTCCTGCACTAGGATGGACACAGCACCCCGGCCGCTACGCCCTTCACCCAACAAGGCATCGTAACGAGCGATCATCCGGCGATTTCGGTCGGCGCGCAGTGCCTGGTCACACAGCGCAATGTAGACCTCATCGCCGCCGAAGCTGGCGAGTAGTTTGCCTGCCTCTCTTGCACCAACAATCTCAACCAGGGCTTCCCAGTTCGCACCGCGCTTACCCGTTGGAAAGCGGAAATCTTGCCCGCCCATCTCGCGCACCAAGCACATGGTCGGGCCGTGTCCGATAATGCCGACGATGGTTTGAATGGTAGGCGGTAGTGCCATGTCAGACCCCGTGCCGTTTCACATAGACCTCAAGCGCCTGCACAACTTTGCGCAGTTGCTCGCAGTCGCAGAATTCCAGCGGCTGCTCAGTGCCGCGCATCTGCTTGGTGATGCCCTCGATGTAGGCCTTCGAGATAATCGCCACTGGCGGGGTTTGCAACGCGCCAATGCGCTCAGCCAGGCGGTAGATTTTCCGGCCATAGACTTGGCGATCAGAGGTCAAGCGAAAGACGAACTTCCACTCCGCACCCGCATTGCTACGCCGGTTCAGATGGTCGAGTACGCGTGTGACCTCGCTGAAATCCATCTCGGACAAACTGGCCTTGCCGGTCAGCGCCAACTGCAGATCGTGACGGGCATCGGCATCAATCCCGTTCGCCCGGCAGGCCGCGTGAATCGCCCGGATGCGGGCTGCTTTCTTGACGCCAATCATGCTCATAGCGGCCGACCATCCAGTACAGCAAAAAACGCCTTGTGATAGCCGTCGACCGCAGCACTCAATACGGTGACAGGCCACCATGCCAACGTGGTCGCATGGACAAAGAGGGCGAGGTTTTCGGTGGCGGTCATAGCGTAGCGGCCCCGTCCGTGATGATCTCAACGGAGTCGCAGACCTTGCACAAATGAGAAATGGCAGCCTTTCCGCTGGCCCAGTCCGGCATAAAAAGAGTCAATTTGGCGGTGTAGTACGGGTCTTTCGCCACCCACCGTTTGCCCAAGGCTTTTTCTGCTTTCGCTTTTTGTGCAGGAGAGCACAGCGGACGGACTGACTTGCGCAGGAGTTTTTGCTCGGGGTGCGTTTCGGTGCCGCTAACCCATTCACCACGGAACACGCCGTTCACGAAGGTCATCACGCGATACACCATGCTCCCCTTCGAACGTTGCACCTGCAGCGATACGCGATAGCCGTCGCAAAGCAGATGAACACCGGCCCACGGCATATTCAGTTCGTCGGCCAACTTGTCTTTCTGTTCCTTGGTCAATTTCATGTCAGTCCCCGTTAAAAACCATCTCCAGAAGCCCGCCAGTAACGACCAGCGGGCTTGAAGTGGGGGTTTAGGTTCGGCCGGCCTCTCGGTCCAGCTTGTTGCTCAACTCTTCACACTGCGTCTCGTCGAGATCTCGCTCTTCCGCAAACGCAACGAATGCCAGCCAGTTCTCGCCCAGGAAATCGGCCAGTACGCCCAGTTCAAACTGATCCATTACGCACCGCCAACCGCGTCGCGGAAATGCTTGAAGGCGGTGAACTTGATGACGCGCTTGGCCGGTATCGCTAGCGCTTCGCCGGTCTTTGGGTTGCGGCCCGCACGGGCGGCTCGGGTGTCAACCGACAGCTTGAAGTTGTCGGTAACCACCACCTCTTCGCCGGCAGACAGCGAATCCTTGATGGCGCCAAGCAGCGCGGTCAGTTGCTGCTCCGCCACCTTCTTTGTAACGTCGCCGGTGGCTGCGAGCGTGTTGATCATTTGCATTCGGTTCATGGTGTTTTCCCTTTCAATGGGGAGGGTTGGAAAAAAGGTAATGGGGATGCGCTTCACGGCGCGGGGATGTGGGTTATGGCTTCAGCTCCCAGCAATCACAGACCGCGCTTTCGCGGGTGGCATGTCCGGCCGAACCAGCTGCATGCGGATGGCCACAGTAGGGCGAGTTATTGCCACAGCCGCCATCCCGACTCGGCAGCTCCTTCAGATAGAAAAGCCGGCAAGTGCGACAGGCAATGTGCGGCTTGCCGTCGTCCTTACGCTCCTTCGGCGACTTCCAACCCATCCTGGCGCGTACCTGTTAGGGAAAGCGCCCAGGGTGATGGCAGGCGGTAGAGTTGGAGGGATTTGAACCACATCATCCCACCTGCTCGAAAAGAGTGTCGAAGCGTTCCTGCGTCGGCGATTCTTTATGCATGCTGATCACCCAAAACCCAGGGCGCTCAGGATCGACATGTTTGTAACCCGGTTCACATCCGTTCAAATACTCGTCACCGTCGTCCTGGCTACACTCACCGCATGCAGCAAGATCATCAGTGCAACACGCGCATTCACCGGATACATAAAGCCCGCTAAATCCCTCGGATTCGAGCTTGTCCTTGATTTTTTGGCGTAGGTTGTCGCGCATCACGCCACCTCCGCCAATTCCGCCTCAAACGGCACCACCACGAACTGTTCGCCCTGGCCGATCTTGATGCCCTGGATATGCTTGGCTTCTTCCGGGTTGGCCTTGATGGCGTCGCGGTTGAGGCTGGGTGTGCGGCGGATGAACTCTTCGAGGCCGGCGGCTTCGCAGGCGGCAATGACGTTTTCTTCGGTATCGGTCAGGCGCACGCTGGGCGGCGTGGTGCGCCAGAGCAGTTCGCCGGTGGTCATGCCCACGGTCTTGACCTTGTAGTTGTTGGTCAGCGCGGCGCGGTTGGCTTCGGCGTACATCTGCAGGCCGTTGGTGAGGCCTTCGATCTTGAGGCGGAACGGTTCGGCCTCCTTTTCAAAGGATTCCTTCAAGAGCGACATGCTGTCGTTCATGTCGGCCTGAATGCGCGCCAATTCGCGGCTGTGACGGCCGATTTCAGCGATGGCCGACGCAGCCATTTCGCGGTTTTGCGGCACGTCGACCGCAGCTGCGGCCGACTTGATGCGGGTTTTTTTGGTTGCCATGGTGTCTCCTTAAAGTTGGCAGTAGGTGTTCAGGGTTTTGCGACGGGCCAGCGGGCCATCCGGCGAGACGACTTCTCGGCCTTTTTCGCTTAACAGGACCGGTGCGCTGGTTGCGCCTTCCTGTTCGAAAATCAGGCCTTCCTTGCGGATCTGGCTCATCGCCGTGGACACATGCGCACCGAACCGCGCTTTGAGTTGGCTGTAGGTCATGCCGCCTGGGGCACGCAAGGCCAGCAGAATCCGGTGGCCAAGGCTGCCGACCACAATGCCGAGCCGGCGCTCCGGGGCAACTTTGATCGAGATATAGCCGCTCATCGCGCCGCCTTCACCCAGGCCAAATGCCAGGAGTAGCCGAGTCGACCGTAGAACTTCACGGCCAGCCCAAGGCGGGCGACGGCGCGCAGGGGGAAGGTCAATGCGCGCATTTCACATCCCTCCAGAAAACCCGGATGTTTCCGTTTGCCAGTCCTACCCAGTGCTCGATCTTCATGCCGTTGTTTGATGGCTCGCTGCGCCAGCATGCGCACTCATCATCAAAAATGCTGAGCAGGCGCTGCGCCGGCGCCACGACCAGGTAAGCCCCATTGCGGTCGGCGGCAACCGTCAGCACCGCGAGGTGATGCCGCTGCGCAAAAGCCCAGGCGGTGCGCTGGTCTTTCTGCAGGCGCTCGAAGTCGCAGCGATGATCTTTCTCGCGCTGGCCATTGATCGGCCCGCCAACAGGTTGAGCCAAAGAGGGTGAAAGATGTTCCGGCGCATAGCCGGGATGAAACAGGGCGTGAATCTGGGCACTCATTTCGCACTTCCTTCCTTGGTGGGTTTGTGGGGGCAGGTCTGGCAGCTTTTCCAGTGCCGGACTTCGCGGGCATTGCAGGTCGGGCAAGGGCGCAGCGCATACGAAGCGCACTGCGCCGGCGTGATATCGGCCTTCAGGTGCGGGCAGGCAAAGCGGCTGAACCGTTCCAGTACAGCTGCTTCGATATGGGTGCCGTTGTAGTCCGGCTCATTGATCCAGCGGCTGACCGTCGCCCGTTCATAGCCAATTTCTCGGCCGAGCTGCGCCTTGGTCATGCCGCCTTCGATCAAGGCAAGTGCGATAGCGCGGGCGTTACTGGTGACAGCCGTTGTTTCTGTGCTACTGGGCATCGCCGGCCTCCGTCTCAATCACGGCAGCAATCACCATCTTGCTGTTTGGGTCATAAACCTCGGTCAGGCTTCGCACCGTCGGCGCCAGCCGCCCCAGGTCACGCACCAACATCCAGCGCTTTTCGCCGTTGCTACCAAAAACTGTGGGCGCCATGCGTCGCTTCATCTCAACCAAAATGCCCACCGTGCACAACGCCTTCACATAGCGCCCGATGTTGTTGCGCGGGTCTTTCGCCTCGGCGTCGTCAGCCAGGGCATTGCGCACCAGGTCAGAAAGCGTGAACTTCCCCTTGATCTGCATCGCCCGCCACGCCTTCTGGCGCAGCGTACCTTGCACCAGGCGCGGCTTGCCGTGCGGTCCTTTGGGGCCGGACTTGTTAGGCAAAGCACTCATTGCCCAGCCTTCCGCACAGCCTTGACCACCGCGCTGCGGCGCGTCTGCCAGTCGAACATCATCTCCATGCCCTCGCAGTCCGCCAGGCCAACCCGGCCGCTGGTCTTCTTGCCGATGCGCTCGGCCACGGCAATGCCGTCGATGATGTTGCGCACCCGGCCACCGCTCTGCTGGTGCAGGTAGCTCGCCAGGTCGTCGGCAATCTGCACCTCGGCCAGTTCGTCACAGAGCAGACGCACGTCCGCCAGGCTGGCCATCTTGAACTCGACCACCGCCGCAAAGCGGCTGGCGATCTGCGCATGCCGGCCAATCTTGGGAATAACCCGTTCATCGCCGGCATAGATCACCAGCGTCTCGGTGCGGTCGGAAAAGTCGCGAATCTTCTCCATCACGGCAGCGTTCTCTGCCAGGCAGAAATTCACCTCATCAACCACCAGCGGCGTGCCGGTGCCGACCATGAACGACAGCAGCCGCTCAAACAGGGCTTGGGCGCTGCCGGAGCTATCAATGCCGGCCTTTGTCGCCAGCTCCTTCATGAACTGGCGCGGCGTCCAGCCTTCGTTGGCGCGCAAGTGAATGGCGTCGTTCTGTACGGCCCAGTAGTCGATGTTCTCGGTCTTGCCGGTGCCCGGCGGGCCATACACCAGCACGTTGGTGGCTTCCATGGCGCCGCGTGACAGCGCCTTGTTGATGCCGGCCTCGAAGGCCACGTAATTGCTGGTTTTTACGAACAGGTCTTTCATGTAATACACTCCCAAATTGCGATGGTGGTTTGGTTGCTACGTCGTTGCTGTAAATGGGTGGCTTTCAGTTGGCGCTGACAGCCACCCGCCCTTCAAAATTTCTCGCCTTGGCGCCTTCCAGCGCGCCCCACATCCCCAGTTCGTCAATCAAGCGGTACAGCGGCGCGATCTTCTCGGCCTGTTCCAGTAGGTAGCCGGCCCGCGCCGGGTTGATGTCGGCCGGGTTGGCGTGCAGATGCCGAACCAGGGCCGGGTCTTCCATCTGGTTGATGCGCCGATTGCGCACGATCTCGGCATCGACCGGGCTGGGTAGCACCTCGGCGCTTGGCTTGGCCGGCTGGGCTTCTGGTTCGGCTTCAAGCGCCACCCGTACTGCGGTCGACTCGACCACGTGGCCTTGGGCCATGAATTGCCGAAAATCGGGCTGCTCCAGCACCACGCCAGGGCGCTGCGCCTCAATCGCCTGCTTCTTCGTATCCAGGCGCTCAAGCTGCTTATCGACCCGCTTGTTCATGGCAATCTCGACAAAGCTCATCGCCCGGTAGCCAGGACTTTCGTAGAAGCTGGCGGTGTACATGGGCACCCCGGCCAGGTTCTTGATATAGACCTGGCTGCCATCCTCAATGTCGTAAGCCACCAGCACGTCTTCGCCGTTGTGGTGGTCCAGGTCGGCATGGTGATAACGCTGGCCCATGATCTGCACACAGCCCCGCGTGACCCGCTTCACTTCATGCACGCGGAAGGCGTCGATCAACTCCTCACCGGAGAGCGGCTTGCGCTCCCATCCATCGGCCACAAAATCAGCCAGCCGCTCATTGGGTGTCTGGTGCCGACGTTTTCCCGTCGTCGGGCAAACGATCTTCGGCAAGCTGCGGTGCGGCATGTCGTTGAACTCGGCAACCACCTGTTTCACCCAGGCCACTGCGTCTGCCCAGCAAGAGAACACCACGCCACATCCAACCTTCTGGGCCTCGGCCCGCAGGCGGTCAAACTCGGCCGCATCGGCGGCACTGGCGGCTTTCGTCAGCTTGTTGGTGATCTTGTGAATGCGAATCTGCGTCTTGCTGTCCTGCCCGTCGCCCTTGTACGTCGCCAGTTCTTTGGCGCGTTCCTGCAGGTAACGGTTGAACGACTCGGCAATCCCGTTCGCCTGGCTGTTGCCGGGGATGTTGTGCACGATCTCGATGGATCGCCGCGCTGCCATCGACGCCACCGGGTCAAACTCAACGCGGTCGTTCTTCACGGCGCCGGTGTTGTCCGTCTGCCAGAACAGCGGCTCGCCATCCTCAATGCACACGGCGTACAAGCTGCCCATGATCACGGTCGTCGACTCCGAAAGCCCGATGGCCCGCTCATGCACATACGCCTTGCGCGTCGCCACGTCGTGGCTGTGCCAGACTTCGCCCGTCACCCACTTGCCGGACACCGGGTGCGGCGCGTAAAACTTCGTGCTCCAGCCGTCCGAATGCACTTCCTGCAAGGGCACCATGCCCTCGGCCGAACGCACATGGTGGAACTTGAACGGGTTCAGCGCGCTGCCCGTATTCCGGCCCTTCTTGGCGTCCAGCTTGGAATATTTCGCGTTGTACCACTTGGTCACCGTCGAGTAGTCCGGGTATTCCTTCGCTTTCACCGTGCCGGCACCGCTGTGCGGCTTCCAGCCGTCGGCCTTCAGTTGCTTTTCCATCGCCTCATAGGCCGATTTCATTGTTGGCTTCTGCGGTCGCTGCATGTAAGCGAGGAAATACGGCGCCCAGCCCGGAAAGGTCATGTCCGGCGTGCGTTTTCCCGGAATCAAGGCGTTGTCGCCGTCCTCCTTCCACTGGGCCAGCCAGCGCTGCAGGCTGCGCTTGGTCAGCTTGGCCGCAAACGTCTCAATCTCCTGACCTTCCAGGGCAATCGCCACCGGCGTGCCGGTCGCGTAGCTCACTTCATACCGAAAACCGTTCTTGTCATTTGCCAGCGCACTCCAAAACACCTGCTGCGGGGTGGCTTCGCCATTGACCAGGATCGTCAGCCAGGCATCAATCGCCGCCGATTCGCTCTTTGCTTGCCCGCTCGCCACCGCCTTGCGCAGCGAAGCCAGAATGCACAGCCGCGCCTGTTGGCAAATCAACTGCTCGGCATCCGCCTGCTCGGCGCTGATCGGCGCACGGATCGCCAGCGGCTTGGTAACAACCATCGCCGAAACAGGGGCCGACGCCACCTCGGGCAGACCCTTGAACAGCTTGCGCGTCGCCCAGTCCTGGACGGTTTCGCGAATGGCTTTCGGGAGTGAGGAAGCGGGGTAAGCAAGGCCTCGCCCAGCCTTCTCAGCCGGCCACGCTTCCTTGTTGGCTCGCCGCAGCACGCTGGTGCGGTGAGCGCCAAGCGCCTCGGCAATATCAGCCAGCGAATAACGCGGCACGGCAGTCGGTAACGGGGCATTCATGCCATCACCTGCGTAAAGGTGAGGGGTCTCGCCATTCCATTAGAATGAGCAAGCAGGCATCCAATCTGCATTCCAACTAACTTCACAGGAGACCCCTCATGGAACATGAGAAAATGATGGAACACGCCACGACGCTGGCTGCCGCCTTTATCGCCAATGGCGACCTTCGGCATCGCAGAAACTTTCGAGACGATGGCAGTAGCGAGACACATGAACAGGTAACCCTTCTGCTTATTCAGATGTATCGGGCTGTTGAAGAGGCATCGTTTGAGGCGCGTCAGACTTCTTGGGCAAAGCGGATGAAGGGGGAAATCCCTGATCCAACCGGGAATGCCTGACATAAGCCGTGTATCCGCCCCCACCCGTGATCCGGTTGCGGGGAATCCACTCCTCGGCTCCGCCATCCGCAGGGATTGAATGACTCACTCCATTTCTCCCATCGCATGTTTCAGTTGTTTGATCTTCTTGGCCGCGTCTTCCTTCAGACGCTCCAGCTTGCCAATCTCGGCATCCAGCGCTTCTTTGCCGACCAGCACCTTGCAGCCGCGCAAATCTGCCAGCCAAGCCGTCAGCGCATGCGTTTCGCAAGCCACCTCAAAGGCCGGCAGATACTCCAGCGGAAAGCGCCAGCCCTCGCGGCTGTCCGCAGTCCAGCTATCCAGTTGGTTCTTGGTGATTTCATGCCCGACCAGTTCGGTCATATGCGCGGCAATCTCGAAACGCTGGCGCGGCGAAGCCTTAAGCAGGTCGGCCAGCAAGTGGCGCAACGCGGGGCCGATGGCCAGGGCACCAGGCAGCGGCGAACGCGCTACGGGCACTTCGAACAAGTCCAGCGTCAGCGAGTCGTGACGGGTTTTCATGATGTCTACGCCGCCATCCGATTATTGCCATTGTGTTGGCAGTCAGATTGGGTAGACTTCAAGGCACGCAAGCCGAAAGATTTGCGCGTACCGTCAGCGTTGTAACGGGTCGGCCAAATGTCCATCGGGTGCAAGCCCAGCACATCAGCCAGCCGCTTCTCGTTGATCGGGTACGCGGTCTGATTCATCGCCTTGGAGAGCGTCGACGAGCCGCGAATATTGTGCCGTCTTGCCACCTCCAATAACGTGATGCCGCGCTTGTGCAGAGCAGCCAGAATATCGGCCGGGTGCCAGTCCTCTTGACTGGCTTTTTTAGCGGTGTTCTTTGACATTTCTTAACTTCCGTGGTGGGTGGTTGTTGAATGGCATTAGACACCCTAAAGAGTGCGCATGTCAACACCATTGACGTGCACACTTCGATTTTTGGCACAAAAATGAAAGCAGTTTGTTTTTCTCTTGTTAATCAACTGGTTGCGCCAAGTGTGCACGCAGTTCTGTGCACAGGACGCGTGCACAGTTCGAGGGGGTGCTAACTGTGCACAGTATTGGATCCGCCTTACGGGTGTGGCGAGAGCAGAGCGGGCTGTCTCAAAAGGATGCGGCGGCACACTTTGGGGTGCCTTCACGAACGTACCAAGACTATGAGCGCGACCTGAAATCGCCGGGGGCTGGGTCAATAACCGCCTTTGTCCGTGCCGGCATCAACGCCAACTGGCTGCTGACCGGTGAAGGCCCGATGCTGCTCGCCGATCTGGCCGCGCCAGCCCCGGCAGCAGCACCCAAGCCCGAGCCGCAGCGCATCAACGTCGACGCCCTGGCGCACGCCTACGCCGTCACGCTGCAGACCGCTCCCAAGGGCGAAACCCTTGCCCAGACAGCCCGCAAGGCCGTTGCCTTCTACCTGTATTGTTTTGATCAGGGGCTCATCACCGAAGACGGCGAAGGCAAAGGCAACCTCGAAGGCGCCGCCTGATATCGATATGACTTTCGTCTGATTGGCCGCTGCGCCGGGCCGTGGCATGCTGCGCCCCCATGGAAAGGGGGCCGGAACAATATCTATGGATGCTTGGGCTGGTAGCCGCCTGGCGGCAGCAGGTTGATAACGACCAAGGCGCCCCGCGCCCGTTACTAAGTGGCGTCTATGCCCAGGCCGGCACCTTCAATAACGCCCCGGCCACCGCTGCCAACGACATCCCGTCGGCTCTGCGAGCAGTTCTGTTTATTTGGCTCTGGAACTGTGCCATTAATCGCGCAAATCTGAGCGGAAATTGTCTGAATTCCAGCATTCCGCGCCAAACAACCAGCGCGCAAAATTTTTCCACCCATCCCGCCGAAACCCGCACCATCCCGGCCTTTCCCAATTGCCAGGCCAAAATTTTCAGCCCCACAGGACTGTGCCAAATAAACACCCCCCTCACAGTGTGGTGATGTGCGACAGCTCAACTATCCGCGCCAAGGCGCATCCTTGACACACCGCGCTGCATTTTTCGCCAAGGGAGCAATAGGGGAGCAATGGAATTTGCCGAAGCCAGAAAGCAAAAAGGCCAACTCCGAAGAATTGGCCTAACTGCTTGATTCTAATACTGGTGCCCCGGGCCAGACTCGAACTGGCACACCTTTCGGCGGCGGATTTTGAATCCGCTGCGTCTACCGATTCCGCCACCGGGGCTTGTGGAGGCCGGATTATCCATGAATCACGGCTTTCGTTCAAGTAAATCTGCACAGGGAAAACTTTTTGCCAGTGCTCCGGCAACCAGTGTAGCCGTGCTGGCAGTATTTTGCGGCGGTGTGCGCTCTACGTGGATGACCACTGCTCGAACCAGACGTTGCGAAAGATCAGGATCGTTTGGCAGGCAAAAAGCATTGAGTTGAACGCCTATCTTTTCGGCAAGATAGTCGCTGATTGCGTAGCCATCGGCGAATCCGGCAATGTAGGAGATGCAACGGCTACTGCGTATCGCGTGATGTGGGTCGCTGTTTTTAACCTCGGCATACAGTGCTTCTGCTGCCCGGCAATCTTCCAGCAATTCCTGGCCGGTGTAGGCATGCGCCGAACCGGCCAGCAGGCCCAGTAACAGGATAGGCAAGGATTTCATTGCTCAGTCCGGAATGCGGTCATGAAGCTTGGGCTTCCGTAATGCGTTGGTCGATATGCGCCAGTGCATCTTCCACTTGATCGATCAGGATCAGGCAGAGGTCGCCGGGTTGCAGGCGAGCCAGGGCAACGTCAATTGCCGCAAACTCGCCATCGATGGCTTCGATGTGGCGCACCCGCTTTGATTTGCTCAGACCGGCGCGCAGCAGCGAGATGACTTCGCCATCGGCCCGGCCGCGCTGGCAGGCATCTTGATAAAGAACGACTTCGTCGAAGGCCTCGCCGAGAATCTCGGTTTGTTGCGTGATGTCTTCGTCGCGTCGGTCGCCAGCGCCGCTGATGACGACCGAGCGGGTTTTTGCCGGCAGGTTTTCGACTGCCTTGACCAGCGCCAGCATGGCGTCCGGGTTATGACCGTAATCGGCGATCAGCGTGGCTTCCTTGTAGTCGAAGACGTTGAAGCGACCAGGGGCTGTTGCCGTGTCGCTGACGAAGCCGGCCAGCGCCGCTTCGATCATCGACCAATCGTAGCCGAGTGCCCAGGCGGTGGCGATAGCAGCCATGGCGTTTTCGATCTGGAAGCCGATGCTGCCATTGCGAGTCAGCGGAATGCCGGCCATCGAGATGCGGTGTTTGCGCCGGCCTTCGCCGCAAACGATATCGCCCTGATCAACGTAAAGCACGCGTTTGCCCAAGGCGCGATGTGTGGCCAGTACCGGGTGCGTTGGATCAAGGGCGAAGAAGGTGACGTTGCCAGCGCAGTATTGGGCCATCGAGGCGACCACCGGGTCGGCTGCATTGAGCACCGCGGTGCCGGTCGGCGCGACGTTTTCGACAATAACCCGCTTGATGACGGCGAGCTCCTGTACGGTCGTGATGTAGTTCAGGCCGAGGTGATCGCCGAGGCCGATGTTGGTGACGACGGCGACATCGCACACGTCGAAGCCCAGGCCTTCGCGCAACAGGCCGCCGCGGGCGGTTTCCAGAACCGCCGCGTCGACATCCGGGTGGCCCAGCACGTTACGTGCACTGCGCGGGCCGGAACAGTCGCCGGTTTCGATGCGCTTGTTCTGAACATAGATGCCATCGGTGCTGGTCATGCCGACGCGCAGATTGTTGGCCTCGAAAATGCGGCCGATCAACCGGCTGGTCGTCGTCTTGCCATTGGTGCCGGTGACGGCAACCACGGGGATACGGGCGTTGTCCCCATCCGGGAACATCATGCCGACGATGGCCTCGCCCACCGGACGGCCTTTGCCGAAAGAGGGGGCGAGGTGCATGCGCAGGCCCGGTGCGGCATTGACTTCGACAATGCCACCACCCTGTTCTTCGAGTGGCTTCAGGATGGTGTCGCACACCACGTCGATGCCGGCAATGTCGAGGCCGACCGTCTGTGCCGCAGCAACCGCCGCAGCGGCTAGTTCAGGATGCACATCGTCGGTCACGTCGGTCGCCGTGCCACCGGTCGACAGATTGGCATTGTTGCGCAGTACGACGCGCACGCCACGCTCGGGAATCGAATCGGCGGTGTAGCCTTGTTCGGCCAGGCGGGCGATGGCGATTTCGTCGAAACGGATCTTGGTCAGCGAGGTGGCGTGACCATCCGAACGGCGTGGGTCGCTATTCACGATGTCGACCAGTTCGCGCACGGTGTGCGTGCCATCGCCGACGACCAGCGGTGGGTCACGCCGGGCGGCAGCGATCAGCTTGTCGCCGATGACCAGCAGGCGCCAGTCGTGGCCGGGCAGGTATTTCTCGACCATGATGTCATCGAAGAAGCTGACCGCAACCTGATAGGCGTGGCGGACTTGTTCTTCGCTGGTCAGGTTGACCGAAATACCCTTGCCCTGATTGCCGTCCTGCGGCTTGACCACCACCGGCAAACCAACTTCAAGGGCGGCGCGCCAGGCATCGTCTTCATCTTCGACCGGGCGGCCGGTCGGCACGGCAACGCCAGCGGCGTGCAGCAGGTTCTTGGTCAGTTCCTTGTCCTGGGCGATGGCTTCACCGATGGCGCTGGTCAGGCTGGTTTCTGCGGCCTGGATGCGTTTCTGCTTGCTGCCCCAGCCGAACTGCACCAGGCTGCCCTGGGTCAGCCGGCGATAGGGAATGCCGCGGGCCAGTGCTGCGGTGACAATGGCGCCGGTCGATGGTCCGAGGCGAATGTCTTCGTCCAGATCGCGCAATTCCTTCAACGTGCCGTCGAGGTCGAAAGGCGTGTCGGCCAGGGCCGCATTGCACAACTGCTCGGCACGTTCGAAAGCCAGGCGGCCGACATCTTCTTCGGTGTATTCAACCACCACCTGATAAACGCCGGTATCGACGGTCTGCGTCGTCCGGCTGAAGGTCACCGGGCAGCCCGCCTGGGCTTGCAGACCGAGTGCGGCAAACTCGAGGGCATGCGCCATCGAGACGGTATCTAGGTGATCGGCTGGAATCAGGTCGCCCAGTTCGGGAAAGCGCGCGCGCAGGCGGGCTTCGAAGCCGGGCAGGTCGGCAATGGCCGATTCGTTGCCGGAGCAAGTGACAATGGCCTGGATGGCGGTGTGGCGGCTCCACAAATTGGGGCCACGCAAGGCGCGGATGCGGGAAACGTCCATGAACGTGCTTCCTAAATGTTTTTTAGATGCGTGTTATTAGATGCGGCTGGCGACGCGGGCCGACTTGCGGGTACGTCGGGGGAGCAGGGCAAAGGGATCGGCCAGTTCGAGGCCGTAGGTCTTGATGCCGGTGACGATGACATCCTGCGACAGGCCGAGTGCCCAGCCGGCAGCGACCGCTGCCAGCACATTGGCAATGGTTTCCGGTTTCTTGGCCTTGCCGATGAAAGGTACGTCACCGAGGCGGCAAAGGCGAACTTCGTCCTGGCCGGTGCCGAGGTAAATACGGCTTTCACTGACGTAGACCGCACGTTTTCCGGCGGCCAGATGTTCGTCGAGCACCGGGCAATCCGGGTCGGTGGCGAACAGGATGACTTCCCCGTCGCACAGTTCGGCAAAGTCGGCAACCTGCGGATCGCAGGCATTGAGTACGGCACAGCCCGACTTGAGCACGACGTCGACCTGGGTGCGGTAAGTCGAGCGCCAGGTGGTGTAGTACTCGCCACCCGTTGGCTGGATGTCCCAGCGCGACAGGTCTTCGGCTGCTGGCAGGACGTTGGTGACGATGCCAATCTGGCAACGGTCGTAAGACAGACCTTCGCCGAGAATGACCTTGCCGCCATTCTCGATGACCGCTGCCTCGACGGCGCGCGTCATCAACAGGCGATGGCCGCCGGCCCAGTTGGCAGCATCCGTTTTCTGGACCTGCCGCCGACCGAGGAAGACGCCATCGCTGCAGGCCAGCCCGACATGCTTGCCGGACAGGTGCAGCAGGTGGGCGACGATGCGGGCAACCGGCGTCTTGCCGCGCGAACCCGAGACGCCGACGACCGGAACACGGCCGCTTTCGTGCGGGGCGAAAAGATTATCGACAATCGCCTGGCCGACCGGGCGCGGTTTGCCGATGCCCGGCTTGATGTGCATCAGCAGGCTGGGGCCGGCATTGACTTCGACGATGGCCCCGCCCTGTTCGGCGAGCGGCTGTGAAATATCGGAACAAACCAGGTCGATACCGGCAATGTCCAGCCCGACGACGCGGGCAGCCAGTGCGGCCACCTCGGCGGTATCCGGATGGACTTCGTCGGTACAGTCGAAGGCGTGGTTGGCGTTGCGCTGGATCAGCACTTCGCGGCCGTTGGCTGGCACGCTGTCACCGTTCAGGCCCTGGCGTTCGAGTTCCATCTTTGCCGCGGTGTCGATGCGGATGATGGACAGCGGATGCAGTTCCGTTTCGCCGCGCCGTGGGTCGGTGTTGATCTGGGTGTCGATCAGTTGCTGGACGGTAGACTTGCCGTCGCCGTTGATGGTGATCAGGTCGCTGCGGTTGGCGGCAACCAGTTTTCCGCCAACGACCAGCAGACGGTGTTCGATGCCCTGGATCGAGCGCTCGACCAGTACGCCCGAGCCTTCCTCGGTGGCGATGGCCCAGGCTTTCTTCACGTCGTCGGCGTTCATCAGGTCGATGAATACGCCACGGCCGTGATTGCCGTCGGTTGGCTTGACGACCACCGGGTAACCGATGTCTTCGGCCGCTTCGACCGCATCATCGGCGCTGTCTACTTCGCGGCCTTCCGGCACCGGGACGCCGACCGACGAAATCAGTTCCTTGGTCAAATCCTTGTCGCGCGAAATGGTCTCGGCAATCGCGCTGGTCCGGTCGGTTTCGGCTGTCCAGATCCGGCGCATCGCGGCACCGTAGCCGAGTTGGACGAGATTGCCGTCGTCGAGCAGACGGATATGCGGAATCTTGCGGGCTTCGGCAGCATTGACGATGGCGGCGGTCGACGGGCCGAGATATTTGCGGTCGACCTTGCGGCGCAAGGTTTTTACCGTGGCTTCGACATCGAAAGCCTCATCGTTGATGGCAGCCAGCAACAAGTCGCGGGCGAGATCGAGCGCCAGGCGGGTGCATTCTTCATGGAAATTGCTGACGATCAGCTTGTAGACGCCGCGTTCGGTGGTCTCGCGGGTGCGACCGAAACCATCGGGCAGGCCGGCCAGGCTCATCAGTTCAAGGGTCACGTGCTCGAGAATGTGGCCGGCCCAGGTGCCTTCCTGCAGACGGCGCAGGAAACCGCCGCGTTCGTCGTAATTGCAACGGTGTTCGACCAGCGAGGGCAGCCAGGTGCAAAGACGTTCGTAAAGGCCGGGAATCTTGTTGGAGGGGAGGTCTTCGAGTTCCCCGATGTCGATCCAGGTTTCGAAGCTGGGCGGGTAGGTCCAGATGCTGGGCCCGCGCAGGGCGGTCTGGGTACGGAAGATGATGTCTTGTTTCTTCATGCTCTTTGGCCTTGTGTCCGTTGGCAGCGGTGATGAATTGTTGTGAGTTGTTGTTCTGAGGTCTGCGGATTATTAACGTTTTTTCCCGCCAGCGGCTGACCGGCGGCAAAAAGTATTACCTTCCGGTACAGGCCGTCACATTGGTCCGGCTCAAAGGAAACGGTCGAGCAGCTTGCGGCTGTGCCGGTCGAGCTGCGTCAGGTCGCGCACCAGGTACTGGATGCCGTGCGCATCGGCGATCAGCAGTCGGGTACGCGACAGGCGCCGGATGTCTTCCTCGCCCTTGAGCAGCAGTGCAGCGCTGCCGCGGTTGGTGCGGACTTGCCAGGTACTGGGGCAGGCGAAACTGGAGACCTCGAGCAGTTGTTCGATTTCCGGGACGAATTCGCGGCTGGCCAGTTCTTCTTCGATCAACTGGCGAGTGGCGTCCGGCAGGTCGGCAAGGCGGTCGGTCCAGGCGATTTCATGGCCTTCGTAGTTGATCAGCGCAATGCCTTCGTCCGGCGCGGCGATGGGAAAGGCGCGGACCGGCGTGACGCCTTCGTGGCGCTCGCCATTTTCGGCCAGAAAGACCAGTCGACCGTAGTTGTCGCGATGTAAGCTGAAATTTACGTTCGGCATGCTGTTTCCTCAGGCGCTAACGGTTTTCGGTTGATTCGGACCGGCCGGTTCGAGTGCCTCGGTATCAACATTGCGCAGTTGTGCCGTGTACAGCTTGAAATAATGCCCTTCGGTGGCCATCAGTTCATCGTGATTACCCACTTCGACAATGCGCCCGCGATCCATGACGACCAGTCGGTCGGCCTTGCGCAGGGTGCTCAGGCGGTGGGCGATAGCGATGGTGGTGCGGCCCTTGACCAGGTTGTCGAGCGCTTTCTGGATTTCCTTCTCGGTTTCGGTGTCGACCGCAGAAGTTGCCTCGTCGAGGATCAGGATGCGCGGGTCGATCAACAGGGCGCGGGCAATCGAGATGCGCTGGCGTTCGCCGCCGGACAAGCCTTGGCCGCGTTCGCCGACCAGTGAATCGTAACCATGCGGCAGGCGCAGGATGAATTCGTGGGCATGCGCGGCACGGGCGGCGGCAATGATCTCGGCCCGCGTGGCTTCCGGCTTGCCGTAGGCGATATTGTCGGCAATGGTGCCGAAGAACAGGAAGGGTTCCTGCAGCACCAGGCCGATATGGCTGCGGAATTCGGCAACCGGCACCGAGCGCACGTCGACGCCGTCGATCAGCACCTGGCCTTCGGTGACGTCGTAGAAGCGGCAGATCAGGTTGACCAGCGTCGATTTGCCCGAGCCGCTGTGGCCAACCAAGCCGATCATTTCGCCGGGCTGGATGACCAGATCAACATCTTTGGTGACGGTACGTGTGCCGTAGCGGAAGCTGGCTTTTTTCAGTTCCAGGCGGCCGGTGACGTTTTGCAGATGGATGGGTTTCGTCGGTTCAGGCACGCTGGAAACGTGGTCGAGGATGTCGAAGATGCGCTTGGTGGAAGACGCCGCACGCTGGGTGGCCGACACAATGCGGCTCATCGAATCGAGGCGGGTGTAGAAACGGCCGATGTAGGCGAGGAAAGCGGTCAGTACGCCGACCGTGCTGGCGCCCTTGGAAATCTGCCAGATACCGAAGACCCAGACGACAAGCAGGCCGATTTCGGTGAGCAAGGTCACCGTCGGCGTGAACAGCGACCAGGTGCGGTTCAGCTTGTCGTTCATCACCAGGTTGTGTTCGTTGGCCGTGCGGAAGCGGTCGCCTTCGCGCTTCTCCTGGGCAAAGGCTTTCACTACGCGGATGCCGGGGATGGTGTCGGCCAGCACGTTGGTGACTTCGGCCCAGACGCGGTCGATTTTTTCGAAGCCGGTGCGCAGTTTTTCCCGGACGAAATGGATCAGCCAGGCAATGATCGGCAAGGGCAGCAAGGTGACCAGCGCCAGCCACGGGTTGATCGAGAACAGGATGACGGCAGTCATCGTGATCATCAATACGTCGGTGGCGAAATTGAGCAGGTCGAGCGACAGGAAGATATTGATGCGGTCGGTTTCGTTACCGATGCGTGCCATCAGGTCGCCGGTGCGCTTGCCGCCGAAATATTCGAGCGACAGGCCGAGCAGGTGGTCGTAGGTCTGCGTGCGCAGGTCGCGCCCCATGCGTTCTGAAACCAGCGACAGAATATACGTACGTATCCAGCCCAGACCCCAGGCCACGACAGCGGCGCCGAGCAGGCCGCCGAGATACATCGAGACCAGTTCCCAGTCGATCGGCTTGCCGTTCTGGAAGGGGATCAGCACCTCGTCCATCAGCGGCATGGTCAGGTAGGGGGGGACCAGCGTTGCTGCGGTCGACGCCAGCGTCAGGACAAAACCCAGAAACAGTTGCCAGCGGTAGGGGCGGGCAAAACGCCACAGGCGGAACAATGTCCAGGTCGATGGGGCAACGGCGGATTCACGATTGCAGATCGGACATTCTTCGGCCCCCGGCTCCAGCGGTGCCTTGCACTTGGGGCAGAGTTCCTCATCCGGGCGTTGTGCGGCGTGGCCGCTGACGATGCTGTCGCGTTGCAGGTCGAATTCGCCGATCAGGCGCAGGGCATCGAGGTTGTTGGCCAGCGTGTAGCGCCAGCAGGCCAGACGGCCGGACGCATCGAGCAATTCCAGCGTGCCGACGCCGGCGTGGTCGTGGTGGTCGAGGCGCAACTCGCCGGACAGCGGCCATTCCTGATATTCGTTGCTGCCGGGTAACCAGGCCAACAGACGCCGGTTGGTCAGGGCGAGCAGGCCTTCGGCAAAATGCAGGCGGCTGTCGAGATCGGGTTGCAGCCAGGCCTGGAGATTTTCATCTGCCTGTAGCGAGGTGCTTACGCGGGCTGACCAATGCTCAGGCAGCGCCGGGACATGAGATACAGGATAGGGAGCAACAGGGCCGTGCGAAGCAGGGCCGGCAATAGTTTGGTTCGACGAGGGCATCGGGGGAGTATAGCCGAGGGGCTGTGAGTGTGGAGGTGACGCGTGTGCTTGTAACGCGTGTCTTTGTAACGTGCGATCCACTCGCCGGGTTGACCGGGTGTGCCGTAAAATCGGGCTTTTCGGGAATTTTGCGGTCAACGTGTCGAAAATCGTCATTTTCAACAAGCCTTACGGCGTGCTCAGCCAATTTACGCCGGAAGGGCGTTGGCGGGCGCTCGACGAGTTCATTCCGGTGAAAGGCGTTTATGTGGCCGGACGGCTTGATGCCGATAGCGAGGGCTTGCTGCTGCTGACCGATGACGGCAAGCTGCAGGCGAAAATCGCCGATCCCAAGCACAAACTGGAAAAAACCTACTGGGCGCAGGTCGAAGGTCAGCCGGCGGATGCCGACCTGGAACCCTTGCGTCGGGGAATCCGACTCTCCGACTTCACGGCACTGCCGGCCAAGGTCAAATTGATCGATCAGCCGGCCGGTTTGTGGGAGCGTGATCCGCCGATTCGTTATCGCCAGTCCATTCCAACGTCGTGGCTGGAAATCCGTATTGCCGAAGGCAAGAACCGGCAAGTGCGGCGGATGGCGGCGGCCATCGGTTATCCTGTATTGCGCCTGATCCGGGCGGCCGTTGGCGGCATTTCGGTCGCCGGCCTGGGTTTGGGTGAATGGCGACAGATCGAAGGGAGTTTTGATGATTTACGGGCTTAGGCAGTTGGCGGGGACAATTCTGGGCGGCATGTTCGGGGTATGCCTGGCAAGCGCCGTCGTGGCGCAGGAATCGATGCCGACAATCGAGTTGACCGCAGGATTCCATCGGATTGAAGCCGAAGTGGCCGCGCAGGATAGTCATCGGCAGGTTGGCCTGATGAACCGGCCAAGCATGCCGGTCCAGCGCGGCATGCTTTTCGTCTTCCCGCAGGCCAACACCCACTGTATGTGGATGCGCAATACGCTGATCCCGCTTTCCGTTGCTTTCATGGATAAAGAGGGGCGGATCATCAATATCGCAGATATGCAGCCGCACAGTGAAGAGAATCACTGCGCCCGGCAGCCGGCGCGTTATGCGCTGGAAATGAATCGCGGCTGGTTTGCCCAGCGGGGCATTGGCGCCGGGACCAAACTGCGTGGTCTGGAACGCGCCCCGCAAGCGCGCTGATGAACCTTCGCGCAACTACTCGCGCTGACGTCGCCGGTTGGCGGTCGCAACTGGTCGGGCGCCGTCCCGAAGATCGATTGCGTAGTTGGCTGTGCGAGACCGGTTCGTTAACCTTGCGCTGCCAGCAACATTGTCGTGATTTCCGCGTGCGGGTGTTGCGCCAGGGCAGGCTAACGCCGCTGGATGACGGGCCGGGGCGGCGGCGTTTGCCGGTGCGCGAAGTGCTGCTTGAATGCGATGGTGTGCCGGTGATTTTTGCCCACAGCGTGCTGTCGACCGCAAGAAGCGGTCGGCTGGGGCGTTGGTTTTCCCGTCTGGGGAGTCAGTCTCTGGGATCGCTGTTGTTTACCCACGCCGGCTTTCGCCGGGCGAAGATTGAGTTCTTGCGTTTGCCTCAACGGCACCCTTTGTATCGGCGTCTGCTTGCCTGCGCTGTCATTGCGAAGAAGCCTCGAACCGAGGTCGAACCCGTGATTTGGGCGAGGCGTTCCCGCCATCACCTCGGTCAGAGCAGTGTTCTGGTGACCGAGGTATTTTTGCCGACAATCGAGATGCTCGAAGCGTTCGACAGCCAGCAATAACTTATTTGACTTCAGCTTCCGGCGGAGCTTTGGGGTCCTGGGACTTGCGCTGCAGGAAACTGGGTAGATTCATCGGGTGTGCCTGGCGGCTCAGGGCAAAGCTGAGGAAGAACTTGCACCAGATGGTACTGCCGGCAATGGCCATCCAGGTGTCGTAATCGAGTTCGCCGGCCAGAACGCCGGCAATGACGGCTAGCGCAATGCTGCCGGCGACGAGATTGATGACCGCCTCGTAAGGCGCGTATTTTTCCGGGTTGGGGGGCGACTCGCCGTACTTGATGGCGACTTCGGAAAAATCCTTGTTGATCGCAATACGCCAGGCACGGCGCAGCCAGAAAAACGCCATGGGAAACAGCGCCAGGAACAGAATCCAGGTGAGCGCGACATGGACATTGAAAACCATACTAGACCTCGGTGCTTCTGCAGCAGGGCAAGATGCCCTTCGCTAAATAAAAAAACCCCGTCGACATCGCCAACGGGGTTTTCGAATCCCCGCCCGATGTCCGGACGGGGAAGCTTACCTCAAGAGCGCTTACTTAGTGTGCGCCATCAACAGCCTTGGCGCCGCGCGGGATACGTACTGCTTCAACCATGTGCTGGATGTGCTCAGGCGGTTCCTTGGTGACCTTGTCGACTGCGAAGGCAACGATGAAGTTGACCAGCGCGCCGATGGCACCGAAGGCTTCCGGCGTGATGCCGAAGAAGGCATTCGGGCCGCCGATCAGATTGACGAAGTCGGTACCCTTGATGAAGAAGATGCCCTTGTGTGCGAACACGTAGAACAGGGTGATGAACAGACCAGCCAGCATGCCGGCCATGGCGCCTTCCTTGTTCATCTTCTTGGAGAAGATACCCATCATGATGGCGGGGAACAGGGAGGAGGCGGCAATACCGAAGGCCAGCGCAACCGTGCCGGCAGCGAAGCCCGGGGGGTTCAGACCGAGGTAGCCGGCAATCACGATGGCGACAGCCATGGAGATCTTGCCAGCCAGCAGCTCGTTCTTTTCGCTGATGCCCGGATTGAACACACCCTTCACCAAGTCATGTGACACGGCGGAGGAGATGGCCATCAGCAGACCGGCAGCGGTCGACAGAGCGGCAGCCAGACCACCAGCAGCGACCAGGGCGATAACCCAGTTCGGCAGCAGCGCGATTTCCGGATTGGCCAGCACGATGATGTCGGCGTTGACCGTCAGCTCGTTACCCTTCCAGCCAGCAGCATCGGCCTTGGCCTTGGCATCGGCGTTCTTGGTCTTGTCGTTGTAGTACTGGATACGACCGTCGCCATTCTTGTCTTCAAACTTCAAAAGGCCGGTCTTTTCCCAGCGCTTCATCCAGTCCGGACGTTTTTCGTAAACCAGGCTGGCTTCGGTCGCATAGACGTCTGCACGGGCCTTGACGGTTTCCGGATTGACCTTCATGGAGCCGTCGGCAGCCGTTTCCAGGCCGACAGCGGAGTTGACCGTACCATGCAGGTTCAGCTTGGCCATGGCGCCGACAGCCGGAGCGGTCGTGTACAGCAATGCGATGAAGACCAGTGCCCAACCAGCGGAGGAGCGGGCGTCAGACACCTTGGCCACCGTGAAGAAGCGCATGATGACGTGCGGCAGACCGGCGGTACCGATCATCAGCGACATCGTGTAGACGAACATGTTCAGCTTGGAGCCGGCCGTGGTCGTCGTGTATTGACCGAAACCGAGGTCGGTAACGACCTGGTCCAGCTTGGTCAGCAGCGCCATGTCGGTGCCGCTGATGTCGGAACCCAGACCCAGTTGCGGGATGGCGTTGCCGGTCAGTTGCAGGGAGATGAAGATGGCCGGCACCGTGTAAGCTAGGATCAGCACGATGTACTGTGCAACCTGGGTGTAGGTGATGCCCTTCATGCCGCCGAACACAGCGTAGGCGAACACGATACCCATACCCATGTAGATACCGGTGTCGCTGGAAACGCCCAGGAAGCGAGAGAAGGCCACGCCAACGCCGGTCATCTGACCGATGATGTACGTGATGGAGGCAGTCAGCAGGCAGATGACCGCGACAGTGGAAGCGCCTTGCGAGTAGAAGCGGTCACCGATGAATTGCGGTACGGTGAACTTGCCGAACTTGCGCAGGTACGGTGCCAGCAGCATCGCCAGCAGCACATAGCCACCTGTCCAGCCCATCAGGAACAGGCCACCACCGTACCCCATGTTGGCGATCAAGCCGGCCATGGAGATGAAAGAAGCTGCGGACATCCAGTCGGCGGCGGTTGCCATGCCGTTGGTGACTGGGTGAATGTTGCCGCCGGCAGCGTAGAACTCGGACGTGCTACCAGCACGTGCCCAGATCGCGATCCCGATGTACAGCGCAAAAGATGCGCCGACCATCAGGTAAGTAATAGTTTGCAGATCCATGCTGGCTCCTTAGTCTTCGTGAACGTCGAACTTGCGGTCGAGATCGCCCATTGCTTTACCGTAGTAAAAAATCAAAGCAATGAAGATGTAGATCGCGCCCTGATGGGCAAACCAGAAGCCCAGCGGGTAGCCCCCGAGTGAAATGCCATTCATCGCTTCGACAAACAGGATGCCTGTGCCGAACGAGAACACGAACCAGACTGCCAGGATCTTCCCTAGCAGGCCGAGCGTGGCTGACCAATAGGCTTTGCCTTGATCTTCCATTGTTATCTCCTCCTGTGAAAATTAAAGGGACGGGCTGCGCAATACAGCACCGCCACGTTGTCCAGTGTGGTCAGGGAAACTTACAGCCAACTGACAATACTTTCAGTTGGCTTACAGATTCATCCTTTGGCCGCAATGGGCTGAGCGAGTCAGGCAGGCGTGTGAGGAGACGGGGTTTTTATCGTGGGAATCTTGTCGCTGCAAGTCATTCCCGGCTTGTCTGCGGGATTACCCGGCGATCAACACCGGGATCGGGCTCAGGTGAATGACTTTATGCGCCACCGAGCCGAGCAGCAGGTTTTCTGTAGCACCGAGGCCGCGGCTGCCCATGATGATGCCCCGGCAAGCGCGTTCTTCGGCAATCCTGACAATGGATTCGGCGCATTCACCCATGACGAGGTGCAGGCACCAGGGATGGCCCGCGGCATCGAGCGTCCGCCTTGCTTCGTCGGTGATGGCCCAGCCGCGCTCGGCCAGTTCTGTCTCGGCGGCTTCCTTGCTCAGCCAGTGTTCGACGTGGACCAGTTCGATGCTGAACGTCTTCATGTCATCGGCCAGGCGCAGCGCTTCATCAATCGCTTGCTGGGCATGTTTCGATCCATCGATGGCCAGTAACCAGCTGTTTTTGGCCGGAGCGGCCGGTGGCGGATTCGATTCGATGCGCAATCCGGTCAGTCGTCCGTCGGCATCGCGATAGCTGGCGCTGGCTGGGGGCATCGTTGAAATTTGCGTTGCATTCATGATTTTCTCCCTCAAGCGCTTTCTTTGCGCGACATGATCAGACTCAGGGCGACCGATCCCAGGATGATGGCGCCGACAATGGCGAGTGACCACTGGATCGGCATGTGGAACCACGGCGCGGCCAGCATTTTTCCACCAATGAAGACGAGCACGATGGCCAGGCCGTATTTGAGCAGATGAAAGCGATCCGCCATGTCGGCGAGCAGGAAATAGAGTGCCCGCAAGCCCATGATGGCGAAGATGTTGGAGGTAAAGACGATGAATGGGTCAGTGGTGACGGCAAAAATGGCCGGAATGCTGTCGACCGCAAAAACCACGTCGCTGGCTTCGATCAGGATCAGCACCAGGAACATCGGGGTGGCCCAAAGAATGCCGTTCTGGCGGACGAAAAAGGCTTCGCCCTGGAAGTTCTGCGTGATGCGCAAATGGCTGCGTAGCCAGCGCAACAGCGGGTTTTGTTCAAGATCGGGCTCGGCTTCGGCAAAAACGATCATCTTGATGCCGGTGACGACGAGAAAGGCGCCGAAAACGTAGAGCAGCCAGGAAAACTGGGAAACCAGCCAGACGCCGCCGAGGATCATGCCGGCGCGCATGACGATGGCGCCGAGAACACCGTAGAGCAGCACGCGGCGTTGCAATTCGGGCGGTACGGCGAAGTAGCCGAAGATCATCACGAAGACGAACATGTTGTCGACGGAGAGCGATTGCTCGATCAGGTAGCCGGCGAGGAATTCGAGCGTCTTGCGCTGCGCAATCTCGGCGCCTTGCGTATCGTTCAGATACCACCACAACAGGCCGGCAAAGGCCAGCGCCAGACAGGCCCAGGCGATCACCCAGATCAATGCTTCCTTGACGGAAACCCGGTGCGATTTGCGGCCGCCGAAAACGAACAGGTCGAGTGCCAGCATGGCGACCACAAAGGCAATGAAGCCCGCCCACATGGGGCCAGTGGCAAAAGTGTCGGTGGAGATGTCCATGGAAATGCTTTCCGTGTTGCGTGATGCATCGATGGTAAGCCGAAAATAAAAATTGGATTAATCGGATACTCGGAAGCGATATGTTGAAAAAACCGATGAGAAGTTTTGTGCTAGGGCGACTGCGTCTGCGCGAGTTTTCCATAAAAAACGGGAGCCTTGGCTCCCGTTTTTACGGCACGATTTTTACGACTCAAGCGGCGAAGTTGGCTTCGGCGAACGACCAGTTGACCAAGCTGTTCAGGAAGGTTTCGACGAACTTCGGACGCAGGTTGCGGTAGTCGATGTAGTAGGCGTGTTCCCAAACGTCGACGCAGAGCAGGGCCTTGTCGCCGGTGGTCAGCGGGGTGCCGGCGGCGCCCATGTTGACGATGTCGAGCGAACCGTCGGCCTTCTTGACCAGCCAGGTCCAGCCGGAACCGAAGTTGCCTACGGCGGAGGTCTGGAAGGCGCTCTTGAAGGCTTCCAGCGAACCCCACTTGGCGTTGATGGCATCAGCCAGAGCACCGCTCGGGGCGCCACCACCATTCGGGGTCAGACAGTTCCAGAAGAAAGTGTGGTTCCAGACCTGGGCGGCGTTGTTGTACACGCCGCCAGCCGGGGCCTTCTTGACGATGGCTTCGAGGTCGAGGTTTTCGAACTCGGTGCCCTTGATCAGGTTGTTCAGGTTAACCACGTAGGCATTGTGGTGCTTGCTGTAGTGGTAATCAAAGGTTTCGGCCGACATATGCGGGGCTAGGGCATCTTTGGCGAAAGGCAGGGCAGGTAGTTGATGTTCCATTGTTTTCTCCGTTGTTTATTAAGGGTTAAAGCGGGGTAAAGCTGGATTGGGCAAAGTCAGGCAAAAAATTCTATTCAGCATCCGGCGGTGCGACAACAGGCAGCACCGAGGCGTCCAGGCTGCCTTGGGTCAGCGTGATTTTGAGCCGGTCACCGGTGTTGACCGCAAGATTGCTGCGCAACGCCCGACCATCCGGCCCGATGACCAGTGCGTAGCCGCGTGATAATACGGCAAGCGGGTCGAGATGTTTCAGACTGCCGGCAAGTGTATTTAGTTTCATCTGCCAGCGCGATCGTTGCCAGGTGCTTGCCTGATTCAGGTGTCGGGCCAGTTGATCGAGCCCGGTACGCTGGCGGGAAATTCGTTCGGCCGGGTGGACCAGGCGGCTGCGCCACCAGTCGAGCGCTTGTTGTCGGTCGGCCAGACGCCGGCTGGTCTGGCGGGTCAGGCGGTCCTGCAAGGCATTGAGTCGGTTGAGCAGGGTGTTGCGGTCAGGGGCCGCTTGTTCGGCGGCCGCTGTTGGTGTCGGGGCGCGCAGGTCGGCGGCGAAGTCGGCAATCGTGAAGTCGGTTTCGTGCCCGACGCCGCTGATCACCGGCAGCCGGCTGGCGACGATGGCGCGGGCGACACATTCTTCATTGAAGGCCCAGAGGTCTTCGATACTGCCGCCACCGCGACACAAAATGATCGCATCGCAATCGCCCCGCCCGGCCGCCTCTAGTGCTTCAGCGATACGCAGACCGGCGCCGTCGCCCTGAACCGGGGTCGGGTACAGCGTGATGGCAACGTGCGGCGCACGGCGGTGCAGCGTGCTCAGCACATCGCGCAGTGCGGCGGCCTGCGGGCTGGTAACGATGGCCAGGTGGCGTGGCATGGGTGGAATTGCCCGCTTGCGGTCAACGGCAAAAAGCCCCTCATTTTCCAGTTGCGCCTTGAGCCGCATGAAACGTTCGAACAGATCGCCCTGGCCGGCACGCCGGATACTTTCGATGTTGAGCTGGAATTCACCGCGCGGTTCGTAAAACGAAACCAGCGCACGGGCTTCGATCTTCTGCCCGTTTTCCAGCCGCCAGCCGAGCGTTTGCGCCCGGCTGCGCCACATGACGCAGCGGACCTGGGCGCCAGCATCCTTTAGCGAAAAATAGACATGGCCTGAAGTGGCATAGGTCAGGTTGGAAATTTCTCCCCCAACCCAACTGAGCGGGAAGGCGGATTCGAGGCAGTCACGCACCAGACGGTTCAGTGCGCTGACGCTCAGGACGGAATTATCGACAGGGCGAACGGAGGATTGCATCGTTGAATTCTAACTGGCGTTCGTTCATGGCGATAGCGGCTTGACATCCATGGATAAACTTAAAATATTGATTTGTATGGATTTTAATTTTGTGCCTCGTTTTTTGGCAGGGTAAGGAAAATCCTTGTTTCTTGCGGGTTTGCGCTAACTGCCTACAGTTCATCCACAGACTTATCCACAGCTTTTGGGGATAAGCTCCGGCGAGCGCATAAAATCGTCGCACTTGCCCCTACGGCTGGGGGGAGGCAGAATTGCGGACTGAATTCCCTCTAAGGACATTGTCACGTGTTTGAAATCGTCAAAGCGGCCGGTTGGCCCATCTGGCCCTTGTTGTTGGCTTCAGTCATTTCGGTCGCACTGATCATCGAGCGTCTGGTGGCTTTGCGCCGGGTCAAAATTCTCCCGCCCGGACTGCTCCAGCGGGCGGTCGGCGAGTTTCGGCGTGGTGCCGATAACAGCAAGCTGCTCGATGATCTGGAGCGTCACTCGCCGTTGGGCCGGGTGTTGTCGGCGGGTTTGCGCAATGTCAATAATCCGCGTGAGGTCATGAAAGAGTCGATCGAGGAGGCTGGATCGGCGGTGTCGCATGAGTTGAATCGTTACCTGACGACGCTCGGCACGATTGCTTCGATCAGTCCGTTGATGGGCTTGTTCGGTACGGTGATCGGGATGATCGAAATTTTTGGTTCGCAGACGCCGGGCACCGGCAATCCGCAACAGTTGGCCCACGGTATTTCGATTGCCTTGTACAACACCGGTTTCGGCATCTTCATCGCCATTCCGAGCATGATTTTCTGGCGCCATTTCCGGGCCTTGGTCGACGGCTACGTGGTGGGCATGGAGCAGCAGGCGGTGCGTCTGGTCGAATACATGCACGGCGATCGGAAGTAAGCGATGAAATTTCAGCGCGGACGCTACCGTGAAGAGCCGGAAATCAATTTGATTCCGATGATCGACGTGTTGCTGGTGATCATCATCTTCCTGATGCTGACGACGACCTACGCCAAGTTCTCCGGTCTGGAAATCAATTTGCCGACGGCCGATTCGAGCAAGCAGAACGATCAGCCGAACGAGATTGACGTGGCGGTGACCGCTGCTGGCGACATCCTGGTCAATAAATCGCCGCTGGCCAGCGGCGATGGGACCGCGATCTCCGAAGCCTTGCGGCGGGCGGCAGGTGGACGGGCTGATCCGGTCATCGTGATCAATGCCGATGCAAAGGCGACGCACCAGCGCGTGGTCGATGTCATGCAAGCGGCCCAGTCGGCTGGTTACCCGCATATCTCCTTCGCCACCCAGTCAGTCAATTGATGTTTTCCCGCTGGTTACAGCGACAATGGTTCCAACGCCGGCTGACGCCGGCGTTGTGGCTTTTGTTGCCGCTGCTGCTTCCGGTCAACCTGCTTTTCATTGCTATTTCCGGCTGGCGTCGGCGCACGGTCAAGCCGGTGCATTTGCCCGTGCCGGTTGTGGTGGTGGGCAATATCACTGTCGGCGGTGCCGGCAAGACGCCGCTGACGCTATGGCTGGCCCAACAACTCGTCGCGCGGGGTTGGCAGCCGGGGATTGTGAGTCGTGGTTATGGCGCTGCAGGTCTGGCAGCGCGCCCGGTACGGGCCGACTCGTTGGCGCAGGAGGTCGGTGACGAGCCTTTATTGCTCGTCCGGCACAGTGCTTTGCCGGTGTGGGTGGGGCGTGACCGGGCGGCGGTTGGCGCGGCTTTGCTGGCAGCGCATCCAGCGGTGGATGTTTTGCTGTGCGACGATGGCCTGCAACATGTCCGGCTGGCACGCGATGTCGAACTGGCGGTGTTCGACCGGCGTGGCATGGGTAACGGCTGGCGTCTGCCGCTGGGGCCGCTACGCGAGTCGCCGGCGCGGCTTGCCGCGGTCGACGCAGTCATTGGCAACGATTTCCCGACTCAACAATTACCGGGTACAACTCCGGGTTTTGCCATGCGTTTGCTGCCGGGCGTTTTCTATCGGCTGGACGATGCATCGATACGTTGCAATGCCGATGCCCTGCGGGGGAAATCCCTGCATGCCTTGGCCGGGATTGGCGATCCGTCGCGATTTTTCCGTACCCTTCAGGCGCTGGGCCTGGACTTTGTGGCGCATCCGTTTCCCGATCACCATGCCTATCAGGCAGATGATTTGGCGTTCAGTGACGGTAGTGTGCTGCTGATGACGGAGAAGGATGCAGTAAAATGCGCAGCTCTGACGACAAGGGAAGCTTGGGTGCTGCCCGTTGAGGCCGAGTTGTCGCCGGCACTGATTGATTTGATTGTGGAGAAACTCCGTGGACGCCAGGTTGCTTGAAATTCTCGTTTGCCCGATTTGCAAGGGACCCCTCGAACACAAGAAAAGCGCACAGGAACTGGTGTGCAAGCCGTGCAAGCTGGCTTTTCCGATTCGCGACGACATTCCTGTGATGCTGGAAGACGAAGCGCGCCAGCTTGGCGCCGACGAAGCTTGATGACCCCGGCGTTCAAGGTTGTCATTCCGGCGCGTTACGCGTCGACCCGCTTGCCGGGCAAGCCGCTGCTTGACTTGGGAGGCAAGCCGATGGTCGTCCGGGTGGCTGAGCAGGCTTATTTGTCCGGCGCCGAGGAAATCTGGGTGGCGACCGATCACGAAGGCGTGCACGCTGCTTGCATGGCGCATGAATTTGCTGCCTTGATGACACGTACCGATCACGCCACCGGGACGGACCGGCTGGCCGAGGTGGTCGAGCAGCGCGGCTGGAGCAACGACACCATCGTGGTCAATGTACAGGGCGACGAACCCTTGATCGAGCCAGCCCTGATCATGCAGACGGCGCGCCAACTGGCGGTCAGCGGCGCCGATATCGCCACGGTGGCGCATCCGATTGTCGATCCGGCCGATTTCTTCAATCCGAATGTGGTCAAGGTGGTTTGTCGGGCGGATGGCGATGCGGCGTATTTTTCCCGTGCACCGATTCCCTATGCGCGCGATCATTTTGCCCGGGAAGCCGGTGGCAATAGCCTGCCGGAGAACTTTCCCGCCTATCGGCATGTCGGGCTTTACGCCTACCGGGCCGGCTTTTTGAAGGCTTATGCCGGGTTGACCGCAGCACCGACGGAAAACTTTGAAGCGCTCGAACAATTGCGTGCGCTGTGGCATGGTTACCGGATCAGCGTGACCTTGATCGACGCCGCACCAGCCGCCGGGGTCGATACCCCGGAAGACTTCGAGCGGATGCGCAAACTGTTTGACCCGGCCTGAATTAGCAGGTAATTTCCAGAGCTTCCGGAACTTAAAGAGCGGCGCCTGGATACTTGGATAAGCCGACAACAAGAATTTTCATTTATAACCAGAGGGACACTCCATGAAATTGATTCTTTTGGGCGCACCCGGCGCCGGCAAGGGTACGCAAGCGACCTTCATTTCAAAGCAGTTCGGTATTCCGCAGATTTCCACCGGCGACATGTTGCGCGCTCAGGTCAAGGCGGGTACCCCGCTCGGCCTCGAAGCCAAAAAGCACATGGATGCGGGCGGCCTGGTGCCGGATGCCGTGATCATCGGCATGGTCAAGGATCGCCTGACCCAGGACGACTGCAAGAACGGTTACCTGTTCGACGGTTTTCCGCGCACGATTCCCCAGGCACAGGCCATGAAGGACGCTGGCGTGCCGATCGAGTTCGTACTCGAAATCGACGTGCCGGATAGCGATATCGTCGAGCGCATGGCCGGTCGCCGGGCTCACCTGCCGTCGGGTCGTACCTATCACGTCAAGTTCAACCCGCCGAAGGTTGAAGGCAAGGATGATGTCACCGGCGAAGATCTGGTGCAGCGTGACGACGACAAGGAAGAAACGGTCAAGAAGCGTCTGGATGTCTATCACTCGCAAACCAAGCCGCTGGTCGATTTCTACGGCAAGTGGGCGGCTGAAGGCGATGCCGCTGCGCCGAAAGTGCGCAAGATTGCCGGTGTCGGCAGTGTCGATAGCATCACGGCAGCAGTTTTTGACGCATTGAAATAAGCTTCATGACGGCGAAAAATGCCTTCTACGCGCAGTCGGGAGGCGTTACCGCCGTGATCAACGCCACGGCGTGCGGCCTGATTCAGGAAGCACGCCGTTTGCATTTGCTGCATCCGGAACGCATCGGCAAGGTTTATGCCGGTCACGATGGCATCATCGGCGCGTTGACCGAAGACCTGATCGATACCAGCCTCGAATCCGATGCCGATATTGCCCGTTTGCGTTATAGCCCAGGCGGCGCTTTTGGTTCGAGTCGTTACCGTCTCGGTACGCTGGAGACGCACCGGGCGCAGTTCGAGCGTCTGGTTGAAGTATTTCGAGCCCACGATATCGGCTATTTTTTCATCAATGGCGGCGATGGTTCGATGGGGGCGGCCTGGCATCTGGCGCAGATTTTTGCTGCACTGGGTCACTCGTTGACCGTCATCGGCATTCCCAAGACGGTGGATAACGATCTGGCGCTGACCGATACTTGTCCGGGCTTCGGTTCGGTGGCCAAATATGTGGCCACCTCGATGCGCGAGGCGAGTTTTGACGTGGCCTCAATGGCAAGAACGTCTACACGAGTCTTCATCCTCGAAGCGATGGGGCGCCACGCCGGCTGGATTGCCGCTGCCTGCGGCCTGGCGGCTGAACGTGAGGGCGATCCGCCGCATATTCTGTTATTTCCCGAAGTGCCTTTCGATCACGAAGCGTTTCTTGCCCGGGTGGCTGAGTGCGTCGAGCAGCATGGTTACTGTGCCATTGCCGTGGCCGAAGGTTTGTGTGCCGACGATCATTGCAACCTGGGCGATGCCAGCCTGGATCGTGCGCTGAGCGGTTCCTTGAGTGTGGGAGTCGGGCGTTTCATTGCCGAGTTGATTCATACCCGGCTGGGTTACAAATACCATCTGGCGCTGGCCGATTATTTACAGCGGGCAGCGCGTCATCTGGCGTCGGCAACCGATGTCATGCAGGCGCACGCCTTGGGGGTAGCGGCAGTTAACCGGGCGCTGGCCGGCGAAAACAATATCATGTTGACCTTGCGGCGCTTGTCCGACCGGCCTTATTGCTGGGACATTGGTAGTGTGCCGCTGGATAGCGTGGCCGGCGCGACGCGCCGGATGCCGGCCGAGTTCATTTCTCCCGGCGGCTTTCACATTACCGAGGCTTGCCGCGCCTACCTGCAGCCGCTGATCGAAGGAGAGGATCCGCCGCCGTACCGCAATGGTTTGCCCGATTACGTGCATCTGCAAAATCGGCGGGTTGAGAAAAAACTGCCGGGTTTTTCGCTGTAATTGCGGTCGACCGCAAAAAAACCTTATTTTCCCCTGGGTTTAACCGCGTTGCTGGCGTAAACGGGCGACATCCGGAATCTCGATATCGCGTCCTTTGACGATGATCAGCTTGTCCTCGACCAGTTCGTGCAGGATGCGCGAGAAGTGTTCCTGGGTGAGATTGAGGCGCGAGGCGATGATGCCTTTGGTGGTAGTCAGCGAAACAGTGGCTGGACCGCTGACGGTGTTTTCCGGCAATTCGCGCAGCAGGTAATCAGTGATGCGCTCTTTGCCGGAGTGCAGCGAGTAGCCCTCCATGTCATGCATCAACTGATGCAGGCGCATGGCCATGCTGGCCAGCATCTTGCGCGCCAGGCGCGGGTCGTTCTCCAGTTCCTCGTAAAGCGCCGCTTTCGAGATGTGCAGCAACTGCGAGTCGCTCAGTGCCTGGGCGAACACAATGTACGGCGTGTCCATGAACATGATGGCTTCGCCGAAGGTTTGTCCCGGCCCGACGATTTCGACGACTTTCTCGTTGCCCTGAGCCGAGGTAAAGGCAAGCTTGACCTGGCCGGATAACAGCAGGTGAAAGCCCTGGTTGGGATCGCCCTTGTGAAACAGGATATCGCCCTTGTTGACGCGGATTTCCCGTGTGCCACGCGTGATCCGGGCGACCTCGTCGGGCGACATGCTGGAGAACAAAGGCAGGCGGCCGATCAGGGCGGCAATATCGAGATTTGAAGCGCTGGCTGACATGGCTGACTCATCCGGATTGGATTGGTCATAGTGTCATCCCATGGCAAGCCTTGGCAATACGCCTTTGGGATTACACCGGGGAGAGCAAGGAAGGCATTGCTAGCGCGCCAGAAAGGCGCCTTGCGTACGCCCGTGAGCGGTCAGCTTATCCATCTCTTTCTCTTCGCTGGTTGCCTGCTGCAGCAATTGATGCCCCAGGCGATTTGCCGCATCTTCCAGCGTCCGGCAGGATTTCATTTCTGGCAGGTTCAGAATGCCCCGGTCGATGCGCCCGGCGTAGTCGCGGGCAATCTTCACATGCGTCAGTTCATGGGCGCGCAGAGCGCTCAGGTAGTGCGTGAACGCAGCCATTGCGTCACTGTCTTTGGTCGCGAGCTTGGGCAGCGTGATCTCGGCACGCAGTCGAGTCTGGTTTTCCGTGATCCGGCATCGACCATCGCTTTCTTCCCACCAGCGAAAGCGCCATTCGATACGCCAACTGGTGTAACCATGGAAAATATTGCCTTGCTGGCGGATTGGTGAGCCTTCATTCAGTGCGCTCAGTAGCGTGTGTCCGGCACGATGTTCGGCTGGATAATCCTTGTAGTGGATCTGTTCGCTGACTTCGCCATGTGTTGGCAATTGCCACACAAGAAGAATCAGGCAGAGTGGTGACGTTCGCCATACACTGCCTGATTTTGCGATCATGAAGCGGGATCAGACCAGCGGCTTGCTGGAGACCAGCACGCCGTCTTCATCGGCGTAGAGATATTCGCCCGGTGCGAAAGTGACGCCGCCGAAGGTCAAGGCCAGATGGCGATCGCCAATGCCTTTCTTGACAGTTTTTTGCGGGTGCGTATTGAGTGCCCGGACGCCGATGTCGATGCCGTTGATGTCGCCCGAGTCGCGGATGCAGCCATAAACCACCACACCTTCCCAGCCGTTCTTGTGCGCCAGGATGGCCAGTTGATCGCCGACCAGTGCGCAGCGCAGGGAGCCGCCACCATCGATGACCAGCACTTTGCCTTGGCCGTTTTCGTTGAAAATTTCGCGGACCAGCGTGTTGTCCTCAAAGATCTTCAGCGTGACGATTTCGCCGGAAAAGGCGGTACGGGCGCCGTAGCGCTGGAACATCGGCGCGACAACACGGACGGTTTTGCCCAGTTCGGCTTCGAATTGATCACAAAGGTCAGGGGTCTTGAAACTCATGTTCGGTTCCTAAAATGAAAAAGCCGTGCAATCTTGCACGGCTTTAGGGGGAGAAGGCAATCGTCAGACGACTGCTTCGCTGGGTTCCTCTTCAAAGAGCAGCCTGATTTTGCCCTCTTTATCGAGGTCGACCGTGACATGACCGCCACTGGACAATTTGCCGAACAGCAGTTCATCCGCCAGTGCCGAGC
Organism: Azonexus sp.; assembly: GCF_030824335.1. GTDB lineage: Bacteria > Pseudomonadota > Gammaproteobacteria > Burkholderiales > Rhodocyclaceae > Azonexus. The sequence continues at coordinate 111,017 of NZ_JAVBXX010000010.1, read as the reverse complement.
GGATCGTGTCCTGGATCAGGCGAGCCATCGGACGCGCGCCCATCAGCGGATCAAAGCCTTTTTTGGCCAGCATTTCCTTGACCGCTTCAGTGAAGTGAGCTTCCACCTTCTTCTCGTGCAATTGCTCTTCCAGTTCGATCAGGAACTTGTCGACCACACGCAGGATGATCTCGTGATCGAGCGGCCGGAAGGAAATGGTGGCATCAAGGCGGTTGCGGAATTCCGGTGTGAACAGGCGCTTGATTTCGGCCATTTCGTCGCCGGCTTCCTTGCTCGATGTAAAGCCCATGCTGGATTTCTGCAGATCGGCAGCGCCGGCATTGGTCGTCATGATGATCATCACGTTGCGGAAATCCGCCTTGCGTCCGTTGTTGTCGGTCAGCGTGCCATGGTCCATGACCTGCAGCAGGATGTTGAAGATATCCGGATGCGCTTTCTCGATTTCATCGAGCAGCAATACGCAATACGGCTTCTTGGTGATTGCTTCGGTCAACAGGCCGCCTTGGTCAAATCCGACGTAGCCCGGCGGCGCGCCGATCAGGCGTGAAACGGCGTGGCGTTCCATGTATTCGGACATGTCGAAACGTTGCAGTTCGATGCCCAGGCAGTAGGCCAGTTGCTTGGCGACCTCGGTCTTGCCAACGCCGGTCGGGCCGCTGAACAGGAAGGAGCCAATCGGCTTGCCCGGATTGCCGAGGCCGGAGCGGGCCATCTTGATGGCGCGGGCCAATGCATCGATGGCCTTGTCCTGACCAAAGACCACGGCTTTCAGGTCGCGGTCGAGATTTTTCAGTGCACCACGGTCATCGAGCGATACGTGTTGCGATGGGATGCGGGCAATCTTGGCGACAATTTCTTCAATGTCGGTCTTGTTGATGACCTTTTTCTGCTTCGATTTGGGCAGGATGCGTTGGGCCGCACCCGCTTCGTCGATCACGTCAATGGCCTTGTCCGGCAGGTGACGGTCGGTGATGTAGCGCACCGCCAGCTCAACGGCCGAGGAGATTGCCGTGGCTGAGTACTTGATGCCGTGGTGTGCCTCGAAACGGGATTTCAGACCTTTCAGGATTTCTACGGTTTCGGCAACCGACGGTTCATTCACGTCGATTTTCTGGAAGCGACGGGAGAGCGCGCTGTCTTTTTCGAAAATGCCGCGGAATTCGGTATAAGTCGTCGCCCCGATGCACTTCAACTGGCCGGAAGAGAGTGCCGGCTTGAGCAGATTGGAAGCATCCAGCGTGCCGCCCGATGCCGAGCCGGCACCGATCAAGGTATGAATTTCGTCGATGAACAGAATGGCGTTCGGGTTGTCCTGCAAGGCTTTCAGTACACCTTTCAGGCGTTGTTCAAAGTCGCCACGATATTTAGTGCCAGCCAGCAAGGAACCCATATCCAGCGCATAGACATTGGCTTTGGCCAAGATTTCCGGCACTTCGCCTTCAACGACCTTGCGCGCCAGACCTTCGGCTATTGCCGTCTTGCCGACACCGGCTTCGCCGACCAATAGCGGATTGTTCTTCCGGCGACGGCACAAGGTCTGGATGACACGCTCCAGTTCTTTGTCGCGGCCAATCAATGGGTCAATTTTTCCCTGCAGTGCCAAGGCGTTCAGATTGATGGTGTATTGCTCAAGCGGCCCCGCTTCGGCTTTTTCACCCTCTGTTTCAGCTTCGCCTTCCGGTGTGGCCTTTTGCTGTGGCACCTTGCTGATGCCGTGCGAAATGTAATTGACCACATCGAGTCGGGTGACGCCCTGCTTTTGCAGGAAATACACCGCATGCGAGTCCTTTTCGCCGTAAATTGCGATCAGTACGTTGGCACCATTCACTTCTTTTTTGCCGGAAGACTGGACATGCAGGATGGCGCGCTGGATGACGCGCTGGAAGCCCAGAGTCGGCTGCGTATCGATATCGTCTTCACCGGATACCGTGGGCGTGTGTTCGTTGATGAAATTGGTCAGATCCTTGCGCAGCGCATCGGGTTTCGCGCCACAGGCGCGCAGCGCATCAGCGGCCGATGGATTGTCGATTAACGCGAGCAGCAAATGCTCGACGGTAATGAACTCGTGGCGTTTCTGGCGCGCCTCGACAAAAGCCATGTGCAGGCTGACTTCGAGTTCCTGGGCAATCATCAGTTTTCCTCCATGATGCAAGCAAGCGGGTGTTGATGCTGGAGGGCGTATGCACCCACCTGTTCAACCTTGGTTGCCGCGATATCCCGCGGAAAAATTCCGCAGACACCACGACCTTCGTTGTGAACTTTGAGCATGATTCGTGTTGCTTGTTCAGTATCCAACGAAAAAAAACGTTGCAAAACGGTGATGACGAATTCCATCGGCGTGTAATCGTCGTTCAACAACATTACCTTGTACATCCTGGGCGGCTGCAATTTACTGCGTAACGCCTCAAGCTGTCTGTCTTCCTGAATCTTCGTAGCCATGCGTTCGATTCTATACAGTCCGTTTCAATCTGCAACAAATGCGGGAGAAAGTGCCAAACTCAAGTCATGGATAAGCAATTCTCTTGCCCGCGGCTTGCTGCGGTGCGTCATTAAAATTTGTTGACGCAATAATCCAACCGGCGTAAAAAAACACTGTGTTTGGATTTAAATTGCATCGATGGCGCAATGCGTGCCGGGGCGTTGGGTTCAAACAGGGACTCGGGGAGACCCGGAAATTTGTAAGTTTTTTGTAAGAAAGTATTAAATATGGCATTAGGTACTGTCAAGTGGTTCAATGATTCCAAGGGCTTTGGTTTTATTACGCCCGATGATGGCAGCGAAGACCTCTTCGCTCATTTTTCCGCCATCAACATGAGTGGTTTCAAGACCCTGAAGGAAGGCGACAAAGTCTCCTTCGACGTAGTGCAAGGCCCAAAGGGCAAGCAGGCTTCCAATATCCAGCGTCCCTGACTCCCGGATAGATGAAAGACAAAAAGCCCGCCTTGAATGAGGCGGGCTTTTTTACGTCTGAGCAGGCTGCTGCCTGCTGACAAAGCAACTCAGGTGAGCGTGATTTCATCCTGGCGCTGGGCGCCGGTGTTGTCGGTCCAATGAACTGCCAGCTTGTCGCCAGGCCGGATGCCTTTCGATTTGAAGGCGAACAACGGGTTCCGCGAAATCGATGTGTTCAACTGACCGTCGACGATGATCTGGCCGTTGTGTTTCACCGTAAATACCTGAATAAAGTGGGTCGGCAATGACTTGCCATTTTCATCCCGCCGCTGTCCGGTTTCCATCGGATGCTGCATCAGGATGCGTATGTCGGTAATTTCGCCCTGAATTTGTGCGCGTATCTTGATTGCTTCAGTCATGTCAGCCTCCGCACCCGCCAAGGGTGACCTTGATTTCCCGATAGGCAACATGTGATTTGCCGTCGGCCGTTTTGGCAATGGCGCGAACGCGCATGGTTTCTGCCATTTTCAGTTGTACTTTGGCGTAGGGCAGGGCGGCGCCTGAAAAGTCAAGGTCGGCGCATAGTGGCATCGGATTCTTGTCGGCAAATACAAGGAGACGGCGCGTATTGGCCAGGTTGCTGGTGATTTCCAGTTCGACCTTGGCGCCATTTTCGGCAATTTCCGGGGCATTGATTACGATGTCGCGGGATTCGATTGGTGATGTGATCCCGGCCAGTTTCATTGCATCGCTGGCATTGCGTGCGCTGAACGCATCACGCTTCCAGTCTGCGGCAAGAACGCGGGTCGGGGCCAGTAGTCCTGTGCCGAGCAGGGGGGCAAGCAGGGCAAGTGAGGTGCCGCCTTTCAGTAGTTTTCTGCGAAATTCCATCATTGTCGTTCGGGGTTCCGGTTTATTGGCCTAGCCAGTGGCCAGATTTTCCGCCCACTTTTTCGATCAGGCGGACGTTGTCAATGCGCATTCCACGGTCTACAGCCTTGCACATGTCGTAAATGGTCAGCAGGCCGGTCGTGGTGGCTGTCAATGCTTCCATTTCGACACCGGTCCGGCCAAAACATTCCGTTGTGACGGTGCAATGTACGGCGTGATTGGCCTGGTCGATGGTGAATTCGGCCGCGACGCGGGTCAAGGCAATGGGGTGGCAGAGCGGGATCAGATCGCCGGTCCGTTTGGCTGCCTGGATGGCGGCAATACGTGCAATACCAAGGACGTCGCCTTTTTTGGAGGAGCCTTCGCAGATCAGGGCAAGGGTCTCCGGTTGCATGAAAATGCTGCCGGCGGCTCGGGCCATGCGGGCTGTTTCGGTTTTTGCGCCGACGTCGACCATATGGGCCTGGCCGGCGTTATCGAAATGGGTCAGGGGGGAGTCGGTCACGATAGCTAACTTTTGGTTACGAAGTGCCCGGTGGGCGGTCAAATGACTGCGCTATCATAGCACCATGCCTTTTTTCAGACGTTTTAGCCAACGCTCCCTTGCCCTTCTGCTGGCTTGTTTGCTGGCCGCGCCGCCTGTTGCCGCGCAGAATCTGCCGGAACTCGGTGAAGTGTCGAGCGACGATTTTTCGATTACGACAGAGAAAAAAATCGGCCAGCAGATCATGCGCCAGATTCGCCAGCGCGAGGCGAGCTATCTCGATGACTATGACGTCGAATTCTATCTCAATCAGTTGGGCGGACGTTTGGGCGGTGTGAGCAGTGACCCGGGTTATGGCCTGGAGTTTTTTGCGCTCAATGATCCGAGTATCAATGCGTTTGCGATGCCTGGCGGTTATATCGGCGTGCATAGCGGGCTCATTCTGGCGGCTCAGAGTGAGTCGGAGTTGGCTGGTGTGCTGGCGCATGAGGTATCACATGTAACGCAGCGGCACATTGCCCGTCAGTTATTCCAATCGAAGCGCATCGGGATTGCTTCGATGGTGGCGATGGGGCTGGGCTTGCTGGCCGCGCGCTCGAGTCCGCAGGCCGCCAGCGCGGCGATTGCAACCTCCCAGGCGGGGGCGATTTCGGCGCAACTGGCTTATTCGCGTGACTTCGAACGCGAGTCGGATCGATTGGGTTTCGAGATGCTCGGGCGGGCGGGCTTTGACGAGCACGGCATGGCCAAGTTTTTCGTACGGCTGCAACAAGCCGTGCGGTTATACGAAAACAATGCCACGGCCTATTTGCGTACCCATCCGCTGAGCGGTGAGCGTATGGCGGACATGCAGAATCGCGAACGTGGCTTGTCTTACAAACAGGTGCCTGACAGCCTGGAGTTTCATTTGGTACGGGCCAAATTGCGTGCCATGCTGGGACGACCGGTTGAGGCCATCAAGGATTTCACGACCTTGCTGAACGAACGCAAATTCGTTTCGGAGGCAGCCATTCGTTATGGTTTGGCTCAGGCCTATTATCGTGACCGGAACTGGCCGGCGGCGCAGCGTGAGATCGATGCCGCGCGCACCTTGGGGCAATCGTCGGTGATCCTGGATCGCATGGCCGCAGATGTCCGGATCGTCCAAGGCAAGACCGATGCAGGTTTGCGTATTTACCAAGATGCCATGTTGCGCTACCCACTCAACCTGGCCCTGATCTACGGTTACGGTGGTGCGCTGATCGAAGCGCGCCAGTTTGGCGAGGCTTTGCGTTTTGCCGAGTTGCAGTTGCAAAGCCGTTCCGAGGATTTGCGCATTCACCGGATGCGTGCAGAAAGCTACGCTGGTTTGGGGCAGCGGGCGATGCAGCATCGTGCGCTGGCCGAAGTCTTTGCCTTGCAAAATATGACAGCGGGGGCCATCGAGCAGTTGTTGCTGGCGCAAAAAGCGGGGGATGCCAATTTTTACGAGATGTCTGCTATCGATGCGCGCTTGCGCGAACTCAAACTCCTCAGACTCGAAGAACTCAAGGAGCGGCGCAATTGAGGTTAGAATCCTCGGCTTGACTCCTGACTTCATTGCCAAACGACCATGGAATTTGATCGCGAACTCGACGTTAAAGGGCTGAATTGCCCGTTGCCCATCCTGCGGACCAAGAAGACGCTGGCTGAAATGGAATCTGGCCAAGTACTGCGCGTGCAGGCGACCGATCCGGGCTCCCTGAAGGACTTCCCCGCATTTGCCAAGCAGACCGGTAACGAATTGCTGCAGCAGCAGGAAGAAAACAAGGTTTTCGAGTACTACCTGAAACGCAAATAAACCCGGATTTCATCGCTTTTTTTGAAGATCGGCGGGCGCTTCCGGGCGAACCCGCCGCTTGGTATTTTCAGGATTTTCAGGATTGCCTGACGGTATTCGACCGTCCAGGTCTGGATGCCGCGCTGGCCCGCCTGGCGAATGCGTCGTTGTGGACCGTCGTTGCCATCGATTATGAATTGGGCTATTTGCTGGAAGCGAAGTCGGCGCCTGCCGGCTGGCAGCCTGGTGAACGCCCGCTGGCGCGTTTCTGGCAATTTGCGACCCGCGTTGATCTGAGTGCCGACGAGGCGCAAACGTGGCTGGCGCAGCAAGCTTCCGGGCATATTGCCGGCATTGGTGGCGTGCGCAGTGCAATCGATGAAAAAGACTATCTTTCTGCGGTCGACCGCATCAAAACGCTGATTTCTGCCGGCGATTGCTATCAGGTCAATTTCACCTTTCCGCTCGAATTCACTTGTTACGGCTCGCCGCTGGATCTTTATCTCCGACTGCGTGAGCGTCAACCGGTACGTTACGGTGGCTTCGTTGGCGATACCCGGCAGGGCATTGTTTCCCTGTCGCCGGAACTGTTCATCGAGCGTTCCGGTGATCGTCTGACCACACGTCCGATGAAGGGCACCGCACCGCGCTCACTAGCCCCCGCCGTGCTGGCCGAATCGGCGAAGGACCGGGCCGAGAATCTGATGATCGTTGATCTGCTGCGCAACGATCTCGGACGGGTGAGCGAAACCGGTAGCGTTGAAGTCGGTCGATTGTTCGCGATCGAGGATTATCCGACGGTCTGGCAGATGGTGTCCGAGGTGTCGGCCCGCGTTCCCGGCCGCAGTTTCGGCGAATTATTGTCGGCCCTGTTTCCCTGCGGTTCGATCACCGGTGCGCCAAAAATTCGCGCCATGCAGATCATTGGCGAACTGGAGGGGCAGGCCCGCGGTTTGTACACTGGTGCCTTCGGCTACCTGGCGCCAAATGGCGATTTTCGTCTGAACGTGCCGATCCGTACCCTGGAAATTGCGCCGGATGGACAAGGCCGGATGGGTATCGGCAGCGGAGTGGTTGCCGATTCGAGCGGGCCGGACGAGTGGCAGGAATGCCTGGCCAAGGCACGTTTCCTGACCCAGGCTGATCCCGGCATCCAGTTGATCGAGACTTTGCGCCGTGAGAACGGCTCTTATCCAAGGCTGGACGGTCATCTGGCGCGTTTGCGCCATTCCGCGGCCTGGCTGGGGTTTTCCCTTGATGAGGCGGCGGTACTGGCTGCGCTGGCGGCTCAACCAGAGGTCGGGTTATGGCGCGTGCGTCTGGCTTTGGCGCATGACGGCACGTTTGTCGTGCAGGCGTTTCCCTTGTCGGATGAAGCCGCAACGCACCGTCTGGCGCGTCTGGCCGATACGCCTGTCGATTTCCGCCACCCGCTGCGCGGCCACAAGACGACGGATAGAGCCATCTACGATGCGGCGCTGCAAACCTTGGCTGACGTCCCCGCCGTTTTTGATGTGGTTTTCTTCAACGAGCGTGGGGAAGTGGCCGAAGGCGCACGCAGCAACGTGTTTGTCGAGCGCGACGGACTCCTGCTGACGCCGCCCTTGAGCAGCGGTGCCTTGCCGGGCGTGTTGCGCGCCGAGTTGATCAAGACTGGGCGGGCGCGTGAGGCAATTCTGCGGTCAACCGACCTGCAGGGTGGTTTTTTCGTCGGTAATGCGCTGCGTGGCTTGATTCCCGTCAGATTGACCGATTAATTGGTCGTTTAAGCAGCCGAGTCGACGCTGCGCTCAGCGCGAGCGTGCCAGATCGAGATCGGCCGGATTTTTCTCATCACGATAGATTTGTGTCGGACCGGCGATGCTGCTGGCGAAGCAGGTCAGTTCGACATTGGCCAGCGGCTTGCCCTTGTGCAGGACTTCGATGGCGCAGCGGCCGTAGACGCTCTCGATGCTGGCCAGCATGTTGCGGGCGTAGGGCGTTTCCAGGCGACCATCGAGAATCAGGTTGATCAGCAACACGCCGTCGGCTTTCAGCGTGCGTCGGGTGTCGGTCCAGAATTCGCGGGTCACCAGATGACCGGGAATGGCGGTGTGCGAACTGAAGACATCGACCACCACGGCATCGAATCGGCGTGTCGTGCTGGCGACGAAACGGCGGGCATCGTCGACGATGAATTCGCTGTGAACTGCTTCTTTCAGGAAATGTTTTTCCGCGATCTCGCGAATCGCCGGGTCGATGTCCACGTAGGTGTAGCGATTCAGTGTTTCGCGATGCGACAACGTGAAGCCGCCGGCGCCGAGCACCAGGATGTCCTTGTCGCGAAAGTCCAGTTCATCGAGCAGAATCCGTCGCAGATGCTTGATGTAACGGGTGTAGTTCGGTGGTTCGCTGTCGTCGATCAGCGAGGCCGTCGATTTGTTGACCCAGAAGGCTCGCGGATTGTCTTGTCCCGCCAGTTCGACCGGGCCGACAATGTATTCGGCGTAAGCGGTGTCGGCAACGGCGTCATGCTGCAGGTTGGTTGCGATGCCGAGTACGGCAACCGCCAGGCTGCCAGCCAGCGCATAGGGTTTTTTGCCGTGCAGCAACAGCGTGCCGAGCAGCAAGCCCAGCGCACAAATCATCACGGCGGCAGAAACCCCCAGCCATTGCATGACGAGCAGCGACAGGCTGATCGAGCCGAGAAACGACCCCAGTGTCGACCAGTACAGGGCGGTGCCACTCGCTTCCCCGGTGCGCTCGTGTTTCATCAGATTGGTCAGGATCGGCACGGTCTGGCCGAGCAGCCAGGCAATCGGGCAGAGCACGCCGCCGATGAATACGCAGTAGGCGATGAGCGTCGGTTGCAAATGGGCGAACAGCCAGTCGACGGTGATGCCGGCCAGGCCGCAGGCAACGAGCAGGGCGGCGATCAGGAAGTTGCGCGCCACGATGGCCGGGTAATTGGTTGCAACGCGCCCGCCGGAAGCGTAGCCCAGCGCCAGTGCCAGCAGGAACAAGGCGATGGTCGGGGCAGTGACGACGATCGAGCTGCCGATGTGTGGCAGCAGTCGGCGCAGGGCGATGATTTCTGCGCCGAGCGAGCAGAAACCCTCGATGAAGACGATGCAGTAAATCAGGAAGCGGGGCATTGCTTCATGCTGTGCGCAAAGCCAGCCCCGTGGCGCAAGCCATTACCCTTACGCTCGCTCCCTGAAAAACTTGGCATTGTTTGCCGTCTTATTTGCGCAACTTGCGCAAATACAAACCGATCATGGTGAATATCGCGGCCGCCAGCGCGTAGTACAACTGATTCGCACCGACTTCCTGGTATTCCAGCAGCACCGGGACCGCATTGGCCCCTTCGCCTTCGATGCGGTAGCGCACGGTGTTCTGCATGCTCCAGTTTGATACGCGCGTCTGAATGACGCCGTTGTCCCGGAGCGACCAGCGCAGCAGCGTGTCGGGTTCCATCAGTTCGCTCTCGCCGGTGGCGTCGGGTTTCAGCAGTTGTGCCTTGCCTGCCGCCCGCGCTGCCGCCAGATCGCCGTAATTGATGCCACAGGGCTGCTGCTCGGCGCAAACCGCGATCAGTCGGAAGTGCGGCTGCCAGACGTCGGTTTTGCTATAGGGCCAGCCGATGATGAAGGCGACGGTCCACATCCAGACGAGGATGCAAAACGACATCATCCCGCCGAAAACGCGCATGAACGAGAAGATGCGTTGATTCAGATCGTTCATCGTTTAACCCAGTTTGGCCAGTTGCGGTTTCAATTGCTCAAGTGTTGCCGTGAAATCGGCTACCCGCTGTTTTTCCTGGTCGATCACGGCGGCTGGCGCGCGAGCGACGAAGCCCTCGTTGTTCAGCTTGCCCTGGGCAATCGAAATCTGCTTTTCCAGTTTTTCGATTTCCTTGGCCAGACGAATTTTCTCCGCGGCAACATCGATTTCGACCTTGAGCATCAGGCGGGTTTCGCCGACCACGGCGACCGGCGCCATCGCATCGGCCGGCATGTCGTCAACGATCTGGACTTCGGATAGTTTGGCCAATGCTTGCAGGATGGGGGCGAACTCGGCGATCTCGTCACCACCGCCAGCGACCAGCAGCGGCATGCGCAGGGCTGGCGAGACGTTCATTTCGCCGCGCAGGTTGCGGCAGGCGTAAGCCAGCGCCTTCAGGCGTTCGACCTTGGCCTCGCTGGCGGCATCGATCTTGAATTCTTCAGCGCGCGGGTAGGCAGCGAGCATGATCGAGTCGTGCGTCTTGCGCCCGGCAATCGGCGCCACCGTCTGCCACAGTTCTTCGGTAACGAAGGGAATCAGCGGATGGGCGAGACGCAGGATGGCTTCCAGCGTGCGGATCAGCGTGCGGCGGGCGCCACGCTGCTGCGCGTCGTTACCGGTCTGGATTTCGACCTTGGCGATTTCCAGATACCAGTCACAGAACTCGTCCCAGACGAACTTGTAGATGGCCTGGGCGATCAGGTCGAAACGGTAGTCGGTGAAATGGCGCTCGACTTCCTGTTCGACGCGTTGCAACTGGCTGACGATCCAGCGGTCGGCGAAGGAGAATTCGAGTGGGGCAGAGCCGCCGCAGGTTGCGCCGTTCTGCTGGTGGTTGAGCGCCAGGTCATGGCCTTCAACGTTCATCAGCACGAAGCGCGTAGCGTTCCACAGCTTGTTGCAGAAATTGCGGTAACCGTCGCAGCGGTTCAGGTCGAACTTGATGTCGCGGCCGGGCGAAGCGAGCGAGGCGAAGGTGAAGCGCAGCGCGTCGGTGCCGAAAGCGGCAATGCCTTCCGGGAATTCCTTCTTCGTCTTCTTGGCGATGCTTTCCGCCTGTTTCGGGTTCATCAGGCCGGTGGTGCGCTTTTCGACCAGCGCGTCGAGGCCGATGCCGTCGATCAGGTCGATCGGGTCGAGTACGTTGCCCTTCGATTTCGACATCTTCTGGCCTTCGCCGTCGCGGATCAGGCCGTGCACATAGACGTGCTTGAACGGAATCTTGCCGGTGATCTGCTTGGTCATCATGACCATGCGGGCGACCCAGAAGAAGATGATGTCGAAGCCGGTGACCAGTACTGACGACGGCAAATATTGCTGCAACAGCGGGTTGACCGCATCAATCGCCTCGTCGCCGGTCCAGTCCAGCGTCGAGAACGGCCACAGCGCCGACGAGAACCAGGTGTCGAGGACATCTTCGTCACGGCTCAGCGCGCCGGTGTAGCCCTGTTTGGCAGCTTCAGCTTTGGCTTCTTCTTCGCTGTGGGCGACGAAAATTTCGCCGTTGTCGCCGTACCAGGCTGGAATCTGGTGGCCCCACCATAGCTGACGGGAAATACACCAGTCCTGGATGTTGTTCAGCCACTGGTTGTAGGTATTGACCCAGTTTTCCGGATAGAACTTGATCTCGCCGGAATGCACGACGTCGAGCGCCTTTTCCGTGATCGACTTGCCGTCGTCGCCCGGCTTGCTCATCGCGACGAACCACTGGTCGGTGAGCATCGGCTCGATGACGACATTGGTCCGGTCGCCTCGCGGCACTTTGAGTTTGTGCTTGTCGGTTTTTTCCAGGATGCCGAGGGTTTCGAGGTCGGCGACGACGGCCTTGCGTGCGTCGAAACGGTCCAGCCCGCGATATTTTTCCGGCGCGTTTTCGTTGATCTTCGCATCCAGCGTCAGGATCGAAATCATCGGCAGTTTGTGGCGCTGGCCGACCGCATAGTCGTTGAAGTCATGCGCTGGCGTGACCTTGACGCAGCCGGTGCCGAATTCGAGATCGACGTAGCTGTCGGCGATGATCGGGATTTCGCGCCCGGTCAGCGGCAGCTTCACCATCTTGCCGATCATGTGCTTGTAGCGTTCGTCTTCCGGATGGACCATCACGGCGGTGTCGCCAAGCATGGTTTCCGGACGCGTCGTGGCGACCACCAGGCTATCGCTGCCATCGGCCAGCGGGTAGCGGATGTGCCACATGAAGCCGTCTTCTTCTTCCTGTACCACTTCGAGGTCGGAAACAGCCGTGTGTAGCTTCGGATCCCAGTTCACCAGGCGCTTGCCGCGGTAAATCAGGCCTTCCTTGAACAGGCGGACGAAGGTTTCGGTAACGACCTTGTTGAGGCCGGCATCCATCGTGAAGCGTTCGCGCGTCCAGTCCGGGCTGGTGCCCATGCGGCGCATCTGCTTGGTGATGGTATTGCCGGAGTATTCCTTCCATTCCCAGACTTTTTCCAGGAACTTCTCGCGGCCTAAATCGTGGCGCGAGATGCCTTGTGCATCGAGCTGGCGCTCGACGACGATCTGCGTCGCGATGCCAGCGTGGTCGGTGCCCGGTTGCCACAGCGTGTTGTGGCCGCGCATCCGGTAATAGCGGGTGAGCGCGTCCATGATCGTCTGGTTGAAACCGTGGCCCATGTGCAGCGTGCCGGTGACGTTGGGCGGCGGCAGCTGGATGCAGAAATTATCCGTTTTGCTGCGGTCGACCCCGGCCGCGAAGTAATTTTGCGCTTCCCACTCGGGATACCAGCGGCGTTCGATGTCGGCGGGTTCAAAGGCTTTGGCGAGTTCCATGGGCTTGTCGGAAAAGGGGAAAACCGGCAATTATACCGGAGCGCCGATGCCGGCGTGCCGTCCATGGATAGTCGTGATCTCAGTCTGGCGGGAGGCGGGCCGGGTTTTCTCGCTCGGCCAGCAATTCGCGTACGGTCGACGCGATGATTTGCGGGATTTCTGCCTGCAGGCGTTGTTCGACTCGACGCGCCAGTTCGTTGAGTAATTGTTCGGAGAGCTCGGCGGAGGGGGGCGGTGTCTGATTAGCTGGCGCGATGCTTTCCTGCGGCATTGCTGCATCAGCAATTTCCATGTCAACGAGCAGTGGGATGTCATCGTCGATGTCGATGGCATCTGTCAGTACCGGCACCTCTTCAGGGTCGTTGCCGCTCAGGTGGCGTCGTTGCATCAAGGCATCGGCGCGGGCAAGAATCGGGCTGGGCATGGCGCTATTCCTAACGGTCGTTCAGGTCGAAGTAGCGCACGTCACAGCCTTGTTCCTTGTACTGGCGGACGCGCTCGCGAGCGGCCAGTCGCTCATCTTCGGCCTGACCGACGACTTCGATCAGGCTTTGGAAGCGGGAATAGCCGGGAGGGATTTCATTCGACAGATTCATCAGGCGTTCGCTTTGCGTGATTTCTGTCAGGCGGTCCGCGATCAGAATGGGGGTTTCTGCCGCCAACGGAGAGTCGGCGCGACAATGCGGAATGAAACTGAGTTGGGCATTGGTCCAAAGTATGCGGTCAACGCTGTCGGCAATCGGTTTTTCCGGCGCATAGACCAATAGGGGTTTGCGTTTGGTCCACGCGCCGCTGATCAAGGCGCAGGCGGCAGCAATTTTGTCCGACGCGCCGTGGTAGAAAAATACCTGCGTCAATCTATTTTTCCGGCGTGTTGCAGCAGATAGTGGGTTAGTAGCGGGATCGGTCGCCCTGTTGCACCTTTGTCCGCACCCGATTTCCAGGCAGTTCCGGCAATGTCGATGTGTGCCCAGTCGAATTTTTTGCTGAAGCGGGAGAGGAAACAGGCTGCCGTAATGGCACCGCCCCAGCGTCCCCCGATATTCCCCATGTCGGCGAACGGGCTTTTCAGCAGTTCCTGGTATTCATCCCAGAGCGGCATGTGCCAGGCACGGTCGCCTGACTCCTCGCCTGCTTCGATGAGATCGCGGGCCAAGCCATCCTTGTTGGCAAACAGGCCACTGGCAACGTGACCCAGTGCAACAACGCAGGCGCCAGTCAATGTCGCGACATCAATGACTCTTTCCGGCTGGAAACGCTCGGCATAGGTCAGCGCATCGCAGAGAATCAATCGCCCTTCGGCATCGGTATTGAGGATTTCAATGGTCTGACCCGACATTGATTCAACGATGTCTCCAGGTCGGGTGGCATTACCATCCGGCATGTTTTCAGTGGCCGGTACAATGATTGTCAGATTGATCGGCAGCGCCATGCGTGCGACAGCCTTCATGGTACCTAGCACTGCGGCAGCGCCACACATGTCGTATTTCATCTCATCCATTTCGGCCGCCGGCTTCAGCGAAATGCCACCGGTGTCAAAAGTGACGCCTTTGCCGATCAGGACGACGGGTTTGGCGGAATTTTTTCCGCCCTTGTAGTGCAGGACGACCAACTTCGGGGGTTGATGTGCGCCTCTGGCAACGGCAAGCAGGGCATTCATGCCCAGTTTTTCCATGTCGGCGCGTTCGAGAATCTCGCATTCCAGCTTGAATTCGGTTGCCAGTTCGCGGGCCTGTTGGGCGAGGTATTCCGGATGGCAGATGTTCGGCGGCAAATTGCCCAAGTCGCGCGCCAGTGTGCAGCCCTCGGCGATGGCAATACCTTGCTGCAGGGCTTCTTCTGCGATGGACAATTCGTTGCGCCGCTCGACGATCAGGGTCAGTTTGCGCAGGGGGCGTCGCAATTCGTCCTGCTTGGTCTTGTAGTGATCGAAGCGATAGCTTGCATCGATGGCAGCAATGGCCGATTGGCGAATGCGCCAGGCGGTGTCACGTTTACGTACCGCAAGCTCGGTGATGAACAGGGTCGCGTCCTGCGTCCCCGTTTCAGCCAGTGCCTTGACGGAAAGACGGATCGCGGCGCAGAAATCTTTTTCGCGGAAATCCTTTTCCTTGCCTAGCCCGACTAAAAGAACTCGCTCGGATGAGGTGCCCGGTACGTTGTGCAAAAGCAACGACGTACCGGATTTTCCGTTCATGTCGCCGCGGCGAACAATTTCGCTGACAAATCCACTGGATGCGTTGTCGAGCAATTCCGCCGGCAGGGTCAGGCGTCGGTTTTCGAATATGCCGACGACGACGCAACCACTACGCTGTTTTTCCGGGCTTCCACTTTTTATGCTAAATTCCACGCGCTGCTCCTGAACAAGGAAATATCGGCATCCGGTGGATTATCCACGTATTTTTTCGGTTTCGTCAAAGCATGATATTCGAGCGCGCCGCCCGGCGCGAATTTGCTCAGGCAGCTGCCGGCATCAGCGTTGTGCTGCTGGCTATTCTGACCTCCATACAATTGATTCGGCTGCTCAAGGATGCGGCTGGCGGTCGAATTGCGCCTGAAGGTGTGCTAGCGCTACTAGGCTTTGCCGCTGTCAAGTTTCTGCCGATGCTTCTGACGTTGACGCTGTTTGTCGCCGTTCTGCTGGCACTTTCTCGTATGTACCGCGATTCGGAAATGGTCGTCTGGCTTTCCAGCGGCCTGCCGCTGACCGCCTGGGTTCGACCAGTCATGCGGTTTGCGTTGCCCATTGTGCTGGCGGTTGGCGTGTTGTCGCTGGTTCTTTCCCCGTGGGCCAATCAGGCACAGAGCAATTTCCAGGCAGCCCTTTCCGCACGTTCCGAGCTTTCCTCTGTCTCTCCCGGCGCATTCAAGGAGGTAAGAAAGGGGCGTCAGGTTTACTTTATTGAACGCATGGATGGCGATACCGGGAAGATCGGCAATGTTTTTGTCGCTTCAATTCAGGATGGCAAGCTGGGTGTCGTGATGTCTGATTCCGGTGGTCAACAGACCATGGAGAACGGCGACCGTTTTCTGGTGCTTGAGCACGGCCGGCGTTACGAGGTTGAGCCGGGAACGGCAGCTTTTCGGGTGATGGCGTTCGAGCGCTATCTGGTCCGTACCGAGGATGGAGAGGTAAAGCAGAGTGGAGCCTCGCCGCGCAAGACGTCGACCGTTGATTTGCTGCGCGAAGGGGGTAATAACATGCTTTCGGAATTGCTCTGGCGGATCGCTATGCCGGTTTCGGCTGTGGTTCTGGCGTTGCTTGCCATCCCGCTCTCTTATGTCAATCCACGGGCGGGGCGATCGGCCAATATGTTGATTGCCATTATTTTGTATGCGATTTACAGCAATTTCATTTCCATTGCCCAAGCTTGGGTGGCGAGTGGCGTGATCCATTTCAGCCTTGGCTTGTTTCTGCCACACCTGCTAATGCTATTGCCCATGCTTTTTTTGTTTCATAAGCGGATGTCGGTGTTTGGTATTTGGCAAAGGCGAGGTGATTGATGCGGCTTAAAATGGTGTATCAGCGTTATCTGGTGCGCGAAACACTGGCTGCGGTACTGCTCGTCCTGCTGGCATTTATTGCTTTGTTCAGTTTCTTCGACTTTGTCGATGAAATGCGCCGGGTTGGGCAGGAAAATTATAGTGCGGGCTATGCATTCGTAGTGGTATTGCTCAGTCTGCCTGGTTTGGTCTACGAATTGATTCCGGTGGCTGCTTTGATTGGCACGCTTTACGCTCTCGCGACACTGGCGCGTCATTCTGAAATTACCGTGTTGCGTGCATCGGGTTTGGCGACTGGGCAGTTATTGATGACGCTATATCGGGTAGCGGCAATGCTGGCGATTGCAACCTTTGTGCTAGGGGAGGTTCTGGTGCCTGTTTCGGATCGTCTGGCCCAAGAGGTCAAGGCTGAAGCAATGAACAAGTCATTTGCTCAGCAAGGCTTTCTGAGTGGTATCTGGGTCAAGGATGGCAGGGATTTTATCAATATCCGTAATGCAGTCAGTGACAGTTACCTGGAAGGTGTGCGGATTTACAGCTTCGATTCTGCGAATGCGCTGCGTTCGGTGACTGAGGCGGCGAGTGCATCCTTTGCGGCGCCGCAAGGGTGGTTGATGCGCGATGTACAGAGAACAAATTTGCTCGGTGAAGAGGCCCGTGTCACCCATCTTGATGGGGATGTCTGGCAATCTTCCATTACCCCGGATTTGCTTTCTGCGCTCATGGTTTCCCCGGAGAGAATGTCGCTTTATGATTTGTTCGGCTACACCAAGCACCTTTCGGATAACCGGCAAAATACAGAACGCTACGAAATCGCGATCTGGAAGAAGATCCTTTATCCCATGGCTTCCCTGGTCATGGTGACGCTTGCCTTACCGTTCGGTTACTCCCACGACAGAGTCGGTGGAGTGAGCTTGAAGATTTTTGCCGGTGTCATGTTGGGTATTGCATTTTATGCACTCAACGGCTTGTTTTCCAATCTTGGGGTGATCAATGCTTGGCCGCCTCTGGCTAGTGCTGCGGCCCCCTCGGCGTTATTTTTATTGGCGGCCGGTGTCATGATCTGGTGGGTTGAGCGGCGGTGAAGCGAGCTCCGTGATAATCCTTGTGCCGGCAATTCTGTCGTGCAGAAATTGGCCGTCACGATCAAATAGCGCCCAGAAGATGCCGACGCCGAAGAGCAGTGTGCTTGGCCATGCTGCAAAATAACGCAATATGGCTTGCATTGGACGTGGTGGCAACCCGCTTTGATCGACTAGTTTCAGTTTCCATGTTTTCATCGGGAGCGTTTGGCCGCCGTGTAACCAAAACCAGACAAAATAGGCCATGAGCACGACAAACAAGTGAAGCCACATGGCTTTCCCGCTCAGGCTCATGCCAAAGCCGGAAAGGACGATTTGTGGAAACATGAATCCGACAAGCAGGATGGCGAAAACAACAAGGCTTTCATAGAGCATGGCGCCTAAGCGGCGACCAATGCTGGACGGGTCGTGAATCATGAGTTTTATTGCCGGTTTACTGATTGACGGAGCTTGGCGCTTCGTTCGTCGATTCTTCCGGCGAGGGTGGCGGGGCGAGAAGAATAGCTGATTTGTGCTTTTCCCGAACCCCTTGCTTTTCTTCTTCTGGCAAATTTGCGTAAGCCGACCACTTTTTCTTGATCAAATCTTTTTGGTCATTGGGGAGTTGGTTGATGTTGCGATAGTTGTCGCGTGCTTTTGCGCGTTGTTCCGGGCTGAGTTTTGCCCAGTCTTGCATGCGCTTTTGCACCCGTTCTTTTTCGGTTTCGCTCATTGCTGGATAGCGTTCGGCGGTACTGAGCCACTGTTTTCGGCGAATGTTTTCCATGCCGTTCCAGTCTTTGGCGAGCGGTGCCAGTGTTTTTTTCTGGCTTGCAGATAATGCGGTCCACTCCGGTTGGGGTGGTGTTCCCAGAATTGCGGTGGTAGGCGGTGTGGCTTGTGCAGTGATTGCGCAGGCCAGTACCAATACGATTGCTACTCCTCCGATGTGTCGTCTTTTAGCCATTCGAGAAATTCGGTATCCAGAAAAACATCGGGTGGCAGGTCGTCGGTCAGCAATGCGCTATCGACGGCTTCTACTTCGGCAACATATTGGTCGCTGTGCCAATTGAAGGATAGCCACATGCCAAAAAGCAGGGCGCAAATGGCCAGTATTTGTTTGAATCCAGAATTCTGCTTGCCGTTGCTTCCCCGCGAGATTATCTGGGTCTCCATGCTGCCAAATCCGGCGATGCTCAGTATGGCTGTCGGTGCCTTCTGGCGCGAGAGAGCCATGTGGCGCGCGGCTTCCATGCGGCGTATTGAGGTCCTGGATATATCTTGCAGGCCGTAATTGAGCAATTGCCGGATTCGATACGCTTGTCTTTCTTCGTTCATAGCGAAATTCCTTTGGCCAAAAGCGCGGATGCCAGTGTGTGCGTTGCGCGAGAACAATGCGTTTTTACGCTTCCTTCGGAGCAGCCCATAGCGTTTGCGGTTTCAGCGACATCCATATCTTCCCAATAACGCATGATGAAAGCTTCCCGTTGACGTGCGGGGAGTTTTTTTATTTCGTTCTCGATGATTGTTAGCGTCTGGCTGGTCTGAAGTTCGCTCTCGGGCGCGCTGGAGCCTTCGTGTGTTTGCAAGGACTGCAGCATTTCCAGCGGGTCCTGATCTTCCTCTGAGGAAAATGCCGAGAGCAGCGTTGTCCACATTGAACGTACCTTGCTGCGTCGATAGTAGTCACGGATGGTGTTTTGCAGGATGCGTTGGAATAGCATCGGAAATTCTTCTTCCGGACGATCGCCGTATTTCTCGGCGAGTTTCATCATCGAGTCCTGAACGATATCAAGTGCAGCATCTTCGTCGCGTACTGCATACATGGCCTGCTTGAAGGCACGGCGTTCGACGTTTTCGAGAAATGTGGAGAGCTGACGCGGCGAGGACAGGATAATTCTTTCAGCTTGAGACTCGAGTCAATTGCGTTTTGCGCGTAGAAACCTTGACCGCTCCGATGGTGTCGATTAAGGTTACGCCCTTTAGGCTAACAGCTTTTTAGGCTCGAGTATGATGATCAGCGGTGCGGAAATTGTAATCAGGTGTCTGCAAGAAGAAAAGGTCGATTGTGTGTTCGGATACCCCGGCGGTTCCGTATTGCACATTTACGATGCCCTTTTCAAGCAGGATCAGGTAAAGCACATTCTGGTCCGCCATGAGCAGGCTGCTGTGCATGCAGCGGATGCTTATTCCCGTTCTTCGCAGCGGGTCGGCGTGGCACTTGTGACTTCGGGGCCTGGCGTGACCAATACGGTGACGGGTATTGCAACGGCGTATATGGATTCCATCCCCATGGTCGTGCTGACTGGGCAGGTGCCAACCCAATATATCGGTCAGGACGCATTCCAGGAGTGTGATACGGTCGGCATTACCCGGCCCTGTGTCAAACACAATTTCCTGGTCAAGGATGTCAAGGATCTTGCCCTGACAATCAAAAAAGCCTTCCATATTGCAGCGACCGGCCGCCCAGGCCCGGTTGTGGTTGATATCCCGAAGGACATAACCGCACAAATGTGCGAGTTCGACTATCCAAAGTCGATCCAGATGCGTTCGTACAATCCTGTAGTCAAGGGACATCTTGGACAAATCAAGAAGGCCGTGCAGATACTTCAGGAAGCCAAGCGCCCGATTATTTACGCCGGTGGTGGCGTGATCTTGTCGGACGCGGCCGAGAAGCTTACCGAATTGGCGCGTAAGCTCAATTTCCCGGTAACCAATACCCTGATGGGCTTGGGTGGCTATCCGGCAACTGATGCTCAGTCCGTCGGCATGCTCGGTATGCACGGTACCTTCGAAGCCAATAACGCGATGCACTATGCCGATGTGATTTTGGCCGTTGGTGCGCGCTTTGATGACCGGGTAATCGGCAATCCGGAGCATTTCAGTAGCGAGAAGCGTCGCGTTATTCATATCGATATCGACCCATCGTCGATTTCCAAACGCGTCAAGGTTGATGTGCCGATTGTTGGCAATGTCCTTGATGTCATTGATGAAATGCTCAAACTGCTAGACGGTGGTTTCACTACCGATCCGGAAGTTGCCGACTGGTGGAAGCAGATCGATGAGTGGCGTGGCCGCAAGTCGCTGGCCTATCGCCAGAGCGACCACATCATGCCGCAGTTTGTCGTCGAAAAGCTCTATGAAGTGACTGGCGGTGATGCCTTCATTACTTCCGATGTCGGCCAGCACCAGATGTTTGCTGCGCAGTACTACAAGTTCGACAAGCCGCGTCGCTGGATCAATTCCGGCGGTTTGGGCACGATGGGTGTTGGTCTCCCCTATGGGATGGGTGTATTGATGGCTAACCCCGGGGCGCAGGTTGCCTGTGTGACTGGCGAAGGCTCTATCCAGATGTGCATCCAGGAAATGTCGACCTGCAAACAGTACGGCCTGCCGATCAAGATCATCAACCTGAACAACGGTATGCTCGGCATGGTGCGTCAGTGGCAGGAGATGTTCTACTCCAAGCGCTACTCGCAGTCTTATGTCACCTCGCTGCCCGATTTTGTCAAATTGGCGGAGGCTTATGGTCACGTCGGCATGCGTATCGAAAAGCCTGAAGATGTTGAGCCAGCATTACGCAAGGCCTTCACCGAGCACAAGGATGATCTGGTCTTCATGGACTTCATCATTGACCCGGGTGCCAATGTCTTTCCGATGGTGGCGGCAGGCAAGGGCCTGACCGAAATGATCCTCGCTGAAGAACTGTAAGCGGGGAAGGAAAATACTATGCGACATATCATTTCCATCCTGATCGAAAACGAATCGGGTGCCTTGTCCCGTGTAGCCGGCCTGTTTTCCGCGCGTGGCTACAATATTGAATCGCTGACCGTGGCACCGACGGAAGATCCCTCGTTGTCCCGGATGACCATCCTGACCTCGGGCTCGGACGACGTGCTCGAGCAGATCACCAAGCAGCTCAACAAGCTGGTTGATGTGGTCAAGGTGGTCGATCTCTCCGAGGCTGCGCATGTTGAGCGCGAACTGATGTTGATCAAGGTTCGGGCGACCGGCAAGGATCGTGAAGAGATGAAGCGGATGGCCGATATTTTCCGTGGCCGTATCATCGACGTGACGGAATCGACCTATGTAATCGAGTTGACCGGCGCAAGTTCAAAGCTCGACTCCTTTATTGCCGCACTTGATGCGGGCCTGATTCTGGAAACCGTTCGCACCGGCGTTTGTGGCATCGGTCGCGGTGATCGTATTCTTAAAGTTTAACTAATTGTTTATAAAGAGGATTTCATGAAAGTTTATTACGACAAGGACGCCGACCTCTCCCTGATCAAGGGCAAGAATGTCACCATCGTTGGCTACGGCTCGCAAGGCCATGCTCACGCCCAGAACCTGCGCGACTCCGGCGTCAACGTCACAGTCGGTCTGCGCAAGAGCGGTGCTTCCTGGTCCAAGGCCGAAGGTGCTGGCCTGAAGGTTGCAGAAGTCAAGGATGCCGTCGCAGCCGCCGATCTGGTCATGATCCTGTTGCCGGACGAAAACATTCCAGAAGTTTACAAGAATGACATTGAACCGAACATCAAGCAGGGTGCAACCCTGGCTTTCGCTCACGGCTTCAACGTGCATTACAACCAGGTCGTTCCGCGTGCTGACCTCGACGTGATCATGGTCGCGCCGAAGGGCCCGGGCCACACCGTGCGTTCCGAGTACCTGAAGGGTGGCGGCGTGCCGTCGCTGATCGCCATCTATCAAGACAAGTCTGGCAAGGCCAAGGACATCGCACTGTCCTACGCTGCTGCTAATGGCGGCACCAAGGGTGGTGTCATCGAGACCAACTTCCGCGAAGAAACCGAAACCGACCTGTTCGGTGAGCAGGCTGTTCTGTGCGGCGGTGCTGTCGAACTGGTCAAGATGGGTTTCGAAACCTTGACCGAAGCCGGCTATGCGCCGGAAATGGCCTACTTCGAGTGCCTGCACGAACTGAAGCTGATCGTCGACCTGATGTACGAAGGTGGCATCGCCAACATGAACTACTCGATCTCGAACAACGCCGAGTACGGCGAGTACGTGACCGGTCCGGAAGTCATCAACGAGCAGTCGCGCGAAGCTATGCGCAATGCCCTGAAGCGTATCCAGACTGGCGAATACGCCAAGATGTTCATCCTCGAAGGCCGTACCAACTATCCTTCGATGACGGCTCGCCGTCGCTTGAACGCCGTGCATCCGATTGAGACGGTCGGTGGCCAGCTGCGTGACATGATGCCCTGGATCAAGAAGAACAAGCTGGTCGATCAGACCAAGAACTAATTGGTGCTTCGTTGGCTCGGTAATGCGTGCTTGTCTGCACTCTGCTGGTGCAAGATCAGCTAGCGTTACCTTCGCTTCGGGCGGTGTAGGAAACTGCACCGCCCTTGTTGTTTGTGGATTTTGCTGGTGCCGGGTGTATCCTTTTCCGGTTACCTATTTCATTGCGACTCATGACCGAACTCAAGCCTCGTAAAGCCCTTTTCAATCCCGAATTGAAACGGCGTGGTATTTATTTGTTACCTAATTTATTTACCACAGCAGCATTGTTTGCCGGATTTTTTGCCATCGTTCAGGCGATGCAGGGGGATTTCGAGCGTGCGGCGATGGCGATTTTTATTGCGATGGTGCTGGACGGGCTGGATGGTCGAGTGGCTCGTCTGACCAATACTCAGTCGGCTTTTGGTGCAGAGTACGATTCCTTGTCCGATATGGTCAGTTTCGGTGCTGCACCTGCCTTGGTGATGTACGAGTGGGCTTTGCAGGATCTCGGTCGCCTGGGGTGGATTGCAGCTTTTATCTATTGTGCCGGCGCAGCATTGCGGCTGGCCCGGTTCAATACAACCCTTGAAGTGACCGACAAGCGCTTTTTCCAAGGCTTGCCTTCCCCTGCCGCTGCTGCACTGGTTGCTGGCTTGGTCTGGGTGATGATTGTGGCAGGTGTTCCCGGTAGCGATGTTCCCTGGCTGGCTTGTGTATTGACCATCTTTGCCGGTGTGACGATGGTGTCGAATATTCGGTATTACAGTTTCAAGGACGTTAACCTGAAGAAAAGCGTGCCTTTCTTTGCCATTGCGGCGATTGCCCTGGGTTTTGCACTGGTCGCCTATAGTCCGGAAATTGCACTCTTCGGCTTTTTTGTCCTCTACGGCTTATCGGGTTATGTGCTGGCAACTGTCGCGCTGATCAAGCGCCGGGCCTAGTATTTTTGGAGCAAAACATGAAAGATCATCTGGTTATTTTTGATACCACCTTGCGCGATGGAGAGCAGAGTCCTGGCGCATCGATGACTAAAGAAGAAAAAATTCGCGTTGCCCGACAACTGGAAAAAATGCGGGTAGACGTGATTGAAGCAGGTTTTGCTGCTGCTTCTCCTGGCGATTTCGACTCGATCAATGCTATTGCACAGGCTATCAAGGACTCCACCGTTTGTTCGCTGGCGCGCGCTAGCGAGAACGATATCGCCCGTTCCGGCGAGGCGATCCGTCCGGCCAAATCAGGGCGGATTCACACTTTTATTGCGACCAGCCCGATTCACATGGAGAAGAAGTTGCGTATGACGCCCGATCAGGTCGTCGAGCAGGCGGTCAAAGCGATTGGCTGGGCGCGGCAGTACACCGATGATGTCGAGTTTTCGGCCGAAGATGCCGGACGCTCGGAAATTGATTTCCTTTGCCGGATTTTCGAGGCCGTGATCAAGGCTGGTGCAAAGACTATCAACGTTCCTGATACTGTCGGCTATAACATTCCGTCACAGTATGCGGAAACCATGCGCCAGTTGATTGAGCGCGTGCCGAATTCAGACAAGGTCATCTGGTCGGTACATTGCCATAACGACCTCGGTTTGGCTGTCTCCAATTCACTGGCAGCGGTACTTGCCGGTGCGCGTCAAGTCGAGTGCACGATCAATGGTCTTGGTGAGCGAGCTGGCAATGCCGCGCTTGAGGAAATCGTCATGGCCGTACGCACGCGTGCCGACGTTTTTCCGGTTGAGACGCGCATCGATACGACGCAGATCGTTTCAGCGTCGAAGCTGGTCTCGCAGATTACCGGGTATCCGGTACAGCCGAACAAGGCAGTGGTTGGTGCCAACGCTTTTGCTCATGAGTCTGGTATCCATCAGGACGGCGTGCTCAAGCATCGCGAGACCTACGAGATCATGCGTGCCCAGGATGTGGGTTGGTCGCAGAACAAGCTGGTCCTTGGCAAGCATTCCGGACGCAATGCCTTCAAGAGCCGTTTGCAGGAGCTGGGGATTGAACTTGATAGCGACGAATCGTTGAATGCCGCTTTTGCCCGCTTCAAAGAACTGGCAGACAAAAAGCATGAGATTTTTGACGAAGACCTGCACGCGTTGGTCTCCGATGAACTGGTTACACCCGAGCATGAGCATTACAAACTGGTGTACTCACGTGTTTGTTCGGAAACTGGTGAGATGCCACGGGCATCGGTCATTCTGAATGTGGGCGGTGTGGAGCATAAAGCCGAAGCCAATGGTGGTGGTCCTGTAGATGCAACTTTCAAGGCAATCGAAAGCATCGTCGGTAGTGGGGCGGAACTGCTGCTCTACTCGGTCAATGCGATCACGACGGGGACTGATGCCCAGGGAGAGGTGACGACGCGCTTGACCAAGGGCGGGCGTATTGTCAATGGTAACGGGGCGGATACCGATATCGTGATTGCCTCAGCCCGTTCCTATTTGAATGCGCTGAACAAGCTGCATTCCACGCTGGAAAAGGTTCGCGCTCAAGGCGATATCTGATTACGGCAGTTGGTTGCATAAAAAAACCGCGTCAATCCGACGCGGGTTTTTTTATGGCCGACACGCGTGTCGACCGCAGAAACAGGACTGTTCCAATGAAAACGAGTAAGGCGAGAATGGTTTCTCCGGTAGCCAGCCATTGCGAGAGGCCTTGGTCACTGGTGGCGCGGGTAAGTCCTTCCAGCAGGTAAAACTGGATGAATAGCGATAACCACTTGTAGGTGTAGCGCTTGCCACGCAGAATGCCAAATAGTGGTGCCAGCAGAAAAACGGCTTTCAGGGTCATCCATGAGCCGCCGGGGCGTAGCGGGGCCAGCCATGCCTCCCAGGCAAGACACAAAAAGATCAAGGCAATCAACGCCGTGCTGGTGAGATTCTGAAATAAGCGCGTGTTCACGGTCGCCCCAGTTTTTGTACGATATTTGCTAAGCGCTGACCCTGCGCAAATGCTAGGCGATTTTCTGCGTCGGAGAGCAGTGGATTGCCGGATGCGCCAGCGATATGGCTGGCTCCGTAAGGTGTGCCACCACTCGTCGTGGTGGAAAGTTCATGTTCCGTATAAGGTAGCCCCATCAGTAACATGCCATGATGTAGTAGTGGCAACATCATGCTGATCAGCGTGGTTTCGTTGCCACCATGCTGGCTGCTGCTGGAGGTGAAGACGCAGGCAGGTTTGCCAGCGAGTGTGCCATTTTGCCAAGCCGCAATGGTGCCGTCCCAAAAATATTTCATCGGTGCTGCCATGTTGCCAAAGCGTACGGGGCTGCCTAGTGCCAAACCTGAGCATGAGTCAATGTCTGACGCTTCGACGTAAGGGGCGCCAGCCTCGGGGATGTCGGCTTCCGTTGCTTCGCAAATTGTGGATACGCGTGGCACGGTGCGCAGCTTGGCTTGGACGCCATGGATCGACTCGACGCCACGCGCCATGCGTTCCGCCAGTGCTCGGACGGAGCCGCGGTGACTGTAGTACAGAATGAGTATTTCTTGCATGGGGCAGGATTATACGTCCTGCCACTCTCTGGCTATTCGTCCTCGTTTTCTGGACGAATGGAGAAAATCTCGAGTGAGCCCGTCTGCTCATCCAGTTGAGAGGTCTGGATTTCGCGTATCGACAAATTGCCCTGTTCGACGAGTGCAACGATTCCGCGTGTGTTTTCTTTGAGAAAACCGGGCGGGGCGACCAGAGATTGCGTAGTTCGCAAGGGAGGGGTTTCGGGCAAGATCAGGGCGTCTGCGGCGCCAGCTGCCGGATTGTCCGAATAGGCGATTTTGGTTGGAATGGCCCTGGATGCCAATAATTGAAGTCCGATCTCTACATGTTCCGGATTTTCCGAAATTGCCCAGCGTAGCATGCACAAAAGCCAGGCATCGTTGCGCTGGTTTTGTTCGTCCAGTATCTGCATTGCGACGAGATCGCCAACTTTCAGTTGGGTGGTGTTGCCTGTCATGTGCATCAAGGCAAATCCATCAGGGCTCTCGTTGGTAACCATCCATTCGCTGAATTCTTCTGTGCATTCCCCGTCGCCTAGCAGGCGGTGTAGTGTATCCAGTCCGGAGCAAAGGCGGGTGCGATGAGATTGCCGTCGGCGGGGGAATTTTCGTTTCGCGGGTTGTCCCCATAGTTTTTCCAGTCGCCGAAGTACGCCTTGCCCGCTTGGGGTGCTGGCAAAGTTCGGTAGTGCTAATACTTCCGGTGACTTTCCGCTGCCGAGTGTCTGCCGAACAGTGGCGACATGTTGCGCCATCTCGGCGCAGGAGAAGTAAAGCGGCTCGATATCGTTGCCGGGTGTGCGCCTGACTAGTGCGTGCGCGGGAAAGTCACGATCCGGGTCAATCCAGAAAGTGCTGCCAACTGGTTCAATGACCTGCTTGTCGGGCGATATCTCGCAATTTGATTGCTCAACCAGTGTGTTGATGAACTCCAGTTCGCCTGAAGAAAAGGAAGCTGGCTGGGCAATGCCAATCAACAGCGTGTTTGTGTAAAGGCGCTGGATGCTGGGCGTGTCGCGAGGGCCGGCTTGTTGATCTATTTCAAGTCGGCGTGCCGTCCGAAATGCGGCATGGAGTTGCTGCCATAACCCTTGGCGCGGCGGGGCTGAAATCAGGTGATAAATTCGTATTTGCCAAGCAATCGACAAGATTGCCCGCCGGAGCGCGGTTTGCGGTGTGTGCGTGGCTGTTGTGTCGTCCGGGTCGAACAGGATGGCCAGTGTGTTGAAATAATCTTGGGTCAGTGTTTCCAGTAATTCCAGCAGGCGCTTCATGCGCTGTCGGGTTTTACGGGGAATGGGTAGTGATAGTTCTTTTAGCTGCTGCAGTTCGAGGCGGACAATGCCTTCCGTGTGGACGTAGAGCAGGTCAAGAAGTTTGATGCGTTGTGCAGTTGAAACCGGTGCGTCTCTCAAATAGAGAGCATTCCGCAATAGTTCCTCGGCGTCTTCTGGTGTTGTCCGTCCATGTGCCAAGGCCAGCCACTCAAGAATTCCTTTGATGCCACCTTCCGGAGCTTGTGGGGTGTCGTGTTGCGGAGTTTTGACCATAGTCTGGAAAGCATAGCAAAAAAAAGCCTTCCTCCCTATTGTCGGGGCATCAAGGCCCGTGGGGGGATAATTTAGCCGTGGTAAGTGGCTTGTTTTTTATCGTTTTAACGATATAATCTTGCGTCTTTTTCCCAGCTAACGAAAGTATCCCAATGGTTGTTATCCGTCTTGCCCGTGGTGGCGCCAAGAAGCGTCCGTTCTACAACATGGTTGTTACCGATTCCCGTAACCGTCGTGACGGCCGTTTCGTTGAGCGCATCGGTTTCTACAATCCGGTTGCCTCCGGCAATGCCGAAGCCCTGCGTGTTTCCGTGGATCGTCTGACCTACTGGCAGCAGAATGGTGCTCAGATGTCCCCGACCGTTGCTCGCCTGGTCAAGCAGCACGCTGCCCAGCAAGCCGCTTGAGTCGTTTTTGGCTTTGACCGCTAACGATATCGTTGTTTTGGGTCGGTTAACCGACCCTTACGGGATACAAGGCTGGATCAAGCTTCGTCCTTACGGGGACGATCCCTTGGCTTGGGCTGAAATGCCTACTTGGTGGATCTGTCAGGAAGGTGGTCCGTGGCGTGAAATCAAGCTGAAAGGCTTGAAAACTCATGGTAACGGTGTCGTTATGCTGCTTGATGGCGTTGCCGATCGGACTGCTGCCGAGTCGCTCAAAGGGATGTTGGTCGGTGCGCCGCATGACATGTTGCCGGCGACCGACGACGATGAATTTTATTGGGGCGATCTGATCGGCCTTGCTGTCGTCAATGGCACTGAGGAAAAACTCGGTGTGGTGGCGAGCCTGATCGAAACCGGTGCCAACGACGTTTTGCGCGTTGTGGCCGACGATGGGGTTGAACGCCTTCTGCCTTTTGTCGATGCGGTTGTTCTGGCAGTTGACAAAGACGCCGGTGTGATTCGCGTGGCGTGGGAGAGTGACTGGTGAGTTGCAGGGGCAGCGGCCGGTGATCCGGTTTGACTGCATAACCCTCTTCCCCGAGATGTTTGCCGCTGTCACGCAATGCGGTATTACCCGTCGAGCCTTGGAAGAGGGGCGCTGGGCTTGGCAGGGCTGGAATCCCCGTGATTTCGCCGAGAATGCCTGGCGGCGAGTTGATGATCGACCGTTTGGCGGCGGACCTGGCATGGTGATGCAGCCGGGGCCGCTGGAAAAGGCGATCGCTTTGGCAAAGGCCGGGCAGCGCGAAGCCGGCATGCTGGCGACTCGGGTGATTTACCTTTCGCCGCAAGGCGCGCCATTGACCCATGAGCGGGTCATGCAGTTGGCGACAGGGGAGGTAGGATTGATCCTGCTCTGTGGTCGCTATGAAGGAATTGACGAGCGTTTGATCGAGCGCTGTGTCGATGAAGAAATTTCGATCGGTGATTTTGTTCTGTCCGGTGGCGAGTTGCCGGCGATGGCCTTGATTGATGCCGTTGTCCGCCAGTTGCCGGGCGTGCTTGGTGATGCCGCCTCGGCAGTAGAAGATTCGTTTGTCGGTGGTTTGCTGGATTGTCCGCACTACACGCGACCCGAGGTTTACGCGGGGGTGGCAGTGCCGGATGTGTTGTTGTCCGGTGACCATAAAAGAATTCGTCGCTGGCGGCTGAAACAGTCGTTGGCACGAACCCGGAAGCGCCGGCCGGATTTGCTGGCGCACCGCGGGTTGACCGCGGAAGAAGCGCAACTCCTCACGGAAATTTCCGGAGAGGAGCAATGCGGTGAGTAATGTTTTATAAAAAGGATCTCACATGAACCTGATTCAACAGCTGGAACAAGAAGAAATTGCCCGTCTGGGCAAGACCATTCCCGACTTCGCACCGGGCGACACCATTGTCGTTCAGGTCAAGGTCAAGGAAGGTAATCGCGAGCGTCTGCAGGCTTACGAAGGCGTCGTTATCGCCAAGCGTAACCGTGGTCTGAACTCCGGTTTCACCGTCCGCAAGATTTCTTCCGGTGAAGGCGTCGAGCGTACGTTCCAGACCTATTCCCCGCTGGTGGTTTCGATCGAAGTCAAGCGTCGCGGTGATGTGCGTCGTGCCAAGCTGTACTACCTGCGCGAACGTTCAGGCAAGTCGGCACGCATCAAGGAAAAGCTGCCAGCCAAGAAGACTGCTGCCTGATCAGCAGTTTCTTGCGGTGCATGAAAAGGGGCTTCGGCCCCTTTTTTTGCGCCTAAAAAATTTGGTAAAAATAAAAAAGAGGCCGCAGCCTCTTTTTGATGAATTCCAGCGTCGACCGCAATAATCAGCCGTTTTTCTTGTCCCGTTCAATCAGCGCATAGGCTGAATGGTTGTGGATGGACTCGAAGTTCTCGGATTCGACAACGTAAGCATCGATGCGTGCTTCGGCATTGAGGCGGGCAGCGACGTCGCGCACCATGTCTTCGACGAATTTCGGATTGTCGTAGGCGCGTTCGGTGACGTATTTTTCGTCCGGGCGTTTCAAGAGGCCGAACAACTCGCAGGAAGCCTCGGCTTCGACCAGTTGCACCAGTTCTTCGATCCACATGAAGTCGTTGGTGCGGGCCGTCACGGTGACGTGTGAGCGCTGGTTGTGGGCGCCGCGTTCGGAAATCTTCTTTGAGCAGGGGCACAGGCTGGTGACCGGGACGACCACTTTGGTAGCGGTGACGATTTCGCCGTTGCTGATGTCACCGATCAGGGTGACGTCGTAATCCATCAGGCTCTGCACGCCGGAGACCGGGGCCGTTTTGTTGATGAAATACGGAAAGTTCATCTCGATGTGGCCGGTTTCGGCTTCGAGCTTGACCAGCATGTCGCGCAACATGACCGGAAAGTTTTCGACGGAAATTTCACGTTCGTGGCTGTTCAGTATCTCCACGAAGCGGGACATGTGCGTGCCCTTGAAGTTGTGCGGCAGGCCGACGTACATGTTGAACATGGCGACCGTGTGCTGCACGCCGGTCGATTTGTCCTGCACCTTGATCGGGTGGCGAATGGATTTGATGCCGACCTTGTTGATGGCGATCTGGCGGGTGTCGGCCGAGCTCTGGACGTCGGCGATGGGGGTTGTGGCTGTCATTGGCTGTTCTGTCGTGTTATTTGGTTAGCGAGGCGTTCACGTACGCTGCGCACGATACCATCCTTGTCTAGGCCAAGCTCGGCGAGGAGCTGCCCCTGTTCTCCGTGATCGACAAAGCGATCCGGCAGGCCGAGACGCAGCACGGCCACGTTCAACCCGCGTTCGGCCAGCACCCGCTCGATTTCCGAGCCGGCACCGCCAATCACGGCATTCTCTTCGATGCTGACCAGCAGGGAATGGTTCCCGGCAAGTTCAATTATCAGGTCGACATCCAGCGGTTTGATGAAGCGCATGTTGACGACGCTTGCATCCAGTTCATTGCCGGCCGCCTCGGCGGCTGCGACCAGACTGCCGAAAGCCAGCAGTGCGACGCCCTGCCCACGCCGGCGGATTTCTGCCTTGCCGACCGGCAGGGTATCGAGTTGCGTATTCGGGATTACACCGTTGCCGCCGCCGCGCGGGTAGCGCACCATGCTTGGACCATCCAGGCTGTAAGCGGTGGACAGCATGCGCCGGCATTCGGCTTCGTCGGCCGGTGCCATGACCACCATGTTCGGGATGCAGGCGGTAAACGACAGGTCAAAGGTGCCGTGATGCGTCGGACCGTCGGCGCCGACCAGACCGCCGCGGTCGACCGCAAAAATCACCGGTAAATTCTGCAGCGCGACGTCGTGGATCAGCTGATCGTAGGCGCGCTGCAGGAAGGTCGAGTAGATCGCGACCACCGGCTTCAGGCCTTCGCAGGCAAGGCCCGCGGCAAAGGTCACGGCGTGTTGTTCGGCGATGCCGACATCGTAGTAGCGGTCGGCGTGTTCGTTGGCAAAGCGGACCATGCCGGAGCCTTCGCGCATGGCCGGGGTAATCCCGATCAGCCGATCATCCGCTTTGGCCATGTCGCATAGCCAGTCGCCAAAGACCTGCGTGTAAGTCAGCTTGCCCGGCCCCTTGGCTGCCAGGATGCCTTCACCGGGGGCGAATTTAGCGACGCCGTGGTAAAGAATGGGGTCGGCTTCGGCCAGCTTGTAACCCTGGCCCTTCTTGGTAATGACGTGGAGAAACTTCGGGCCTTTCAGGCCGCGCAGGTTTTCCAGGGTCGGGATCAGGGCGTCGAGATTGTGTCCGTCGATCGGGCCGTAATAGTGAAAGCCGAATTCCTCGAACAGGGTGCCGGGGGCGATCATGCCCTTGACGTGCTCTTCGGCACGGCGGGCCAGCTCAAGCAGTGGCGGGGCAAAACCGAGCATGTGCCGGCCGGCTTCGCGGGCCACGTTGAAGGTCTTGCCCGACATCAATCGGGTCAGGATGTTGTTCAGCGCGCCGACCGGCGGCGAGATCGACATCTCGTTGTCGTTCAGGATGACCAGCATGTCGGCATCGGCGACGCCGGCATTGTTCAGGGCTTCGAAAGCCATGCCGGCCGACATCGCGCCGTCGCCGATCACCGCAATCGCCTTGCGTGCCTCGCCCTTGTGCTTGGCAGCCAGGGCCATGCCCAGCGCGGCCGAGATCGAGGTCGATGAATGGCCGACGCCAAAGGTGTCGTATTCGCTTTCGCAACGCTTGGGAAAACCGGCGATGCCACCGCGCATGCGCAAGCGGTCCATGCCTTCACGCCGCCCGGTCAGTACCTTGTGCGGATAGCATTGGTGGCCAACGTCCCAGACCAGCCGGTCTTCCGGGGTGTTGAACACGTAATGCAGCGCGATGGTCAGTTCGACGGTGCCCAGATTGGACGACAGGTGGCCGCCCGTCTGCGAGACAGAGTTAATCAGGAAGCTGCGCAGTTCGCTGGCCAGTTGGGCCAGTTGTTTGCGTTCCAGGGCGCGCAAGTCAGCGGGGCTGTTGATGCTTTCCAGCAGGTCGAGTGGATTTGCTGCATTCATTTTCACTGCGTTCATTTTCAGAATTGCCGGTGACAAATGAAATCGGCCAGTTGGGTCAGTCGCCCGGCGCGTTGGCCGAAGATGGACAGCGCCGCGAGGGCATCGGTTCGCAATTCTTCGGCGTATTCGCGGGCTGCCTCGAGGCCGAGCAGCGCCACATAGGTCGGTTTGTCGGCGGCTTCGTCCTTGCCGGCCGTCTTGCCGAGGGTTGCCGTGCTGGCGGTGCAGTCGAGAATGTCGTCGACTACTTGAAAAAGCAGACCGGCGCGCTTGGCGAAACGGTCAAGGCCGCTTCTTTCCTCGGCAGACAGCGGGGAGCCAGCCAGTGCGCCAAGCAATACGGCAGCCCGAATCAGTGCGCCGGTTTTCAGCGCGTGCATCAGTTCCAGCTCGAGCTGTTCGAGTGGTTTGCCAACTGACGCCAGGTCGATGGCCTGACCGCCGGCCATGCCGCGCGAACCGCTGGCGTGGGCGAGCAAGGTGATCATTTCGAGTTGTTGTCTGGGGTCACCCAGCGGCTGGCCAGCAAGCAGTTCGAAGGCCAGCGTCTGCAGGCTGTCGCCGACCAATAATGCAGTCGGTTCGTCGTATTCGACGTGACAGGTCGGTCGACCGCGCCGCAGCACGTCGTCGTCCATGCAAGGCAGGTCGTCGTGTACCAGCGAGTAAGCGTGGATCAGTTCGACCGCGCAGGCGACCGTATCCAGTTGTTCGGCGTTGGCGCCGGTCAGTTCGCCAGCGGCGAAGGCGAGCAGCGGACGGACGCGCTTGCCGCCGCCCAGCGTGGCGTAGCGCATTGCATCGTGCAGGCGGTGGGGAATGCAGTCACTGCCCGGTAGATGGCGGGCGAGGGCGGCTTCGACGCGAGCTTGCGTGGCGGCCATCCAATCGGCAAAGGGAATGCTCACTGACTCTCCTGAGGTTTGCCCATCGGCGGGGCTTCTTGCAGGGCACGGTCCACGTATTTGAATTCGCCGTTTTCGAGGATGCGAATCTGCTCCTCGGCCTTGTCGAGCTGCATCTGGCAGTGCTGCATCAGCGCCGTACCGCGCTGGTAGGCCGCGATTGATGCCTCTAGTTCCAGCTGGCCATTTTCCATGCCGCCAACAATGGCCTCAAGTTCGGCCAAGGCTGTCTCGAATTTCATGTCGGCAATTGGCGTCGGATCCATGGCAGGCGGGGTCGGGGAAACGCGTGAAAATACTCCATCAGGGGTCTTTCGGTCAAATTGAGGGTAAAATCCCCGGTCTTTTAACCCCCGCTGGAGGCTTGGAATGTCCGACATGGCGACGTCGTCCCGGTTGGCACCTGCAGTTTCCCAACTGCCTGTGGACTGGTATTTCGATGAACGGATTCATGCGCTGGAGAAGAAACTCATCTTCGATGCCGGTCCGGGCTATGTAGGCCACCAGTTGATGGTGCCGGAAGCGGGCGATTACCGTTCGCTGGAATGGAAGGATCACGGCCAGATGCTGCTCAACGGCGGCAGCGTCGGCAAGAATGCCGGCATCTGGCAGATGTCCAACGTCTGCCGGCATCGCCAGGCGATCATGCTGCAGGGTTCGGGCAAGCTCGAAGGGCCGGTGGTCTGCCCGATTCATCGGTGGACTTACGAGCAGTCGGGTGAGCTGATCGGCGCGCCGCACTTCCCGCAGAATCCCTGTCTGAATCTCGACAAGGTCAAGCTGGAAAACTGGAACGGCCTGCTCTTCAAGGGCCCGCGCTCGGCCAATGGCGACCTTGGTGGCATGAACGTCGCGCGTGATCTCGATTTCACCGGCTACAAGCTCGACCATGTCGAGATGCACGAGTGCAATTACAACTGGAAGACCTTCATCGAGGTCTACCTGGAGGATTACCACGTTGTGCCTTACCACCCGGGCCTCGGCAACTTCGTCACCTGTGACGACCTGACCTGGCAGTTCGGCGACTGGTACTCGGTGCAGAAGGTCGGCATCACTTCGCTGATGAAGGAATCCTCCTCTGCCACCTACAACCGCTGGCAGAAGGTCGTCCGCGAGTACTACGGTGATCGCGGGCAGACGCCGCCGCAAGGCGCGATCTGGCTGACCTACTACCCGAACATCATGGTTGAGTGGTATCCGCACGTGCTGGTCGTGTCGACGCTGATTCCGCAAGGGCCGGACAAGACGATGAATGTCGTCGAGTTCTACTACCCCGAGGAGATTGTCGATTTCGAGCGCGAATTCATTGAGGCCGAGCGCGCGGCCTACATGGAAACGGCGATTGAGGACGACGATATCGGCGAACGCATGGACCGCGGCCGCAAGGCGCTGCTGGCCGAAGGCAAGAACGAGGTCGGCCCGTACCAGAGCCCGATGGAAGACGGCATGCAGCACTTCCACGAGTTCTACCGCCGGATCATGCAGAAGGATATTGAGGCGCGCTGAGCGTTTTTGGCCAATTTCTGCGGTCGACCGGGGCGTCGGGGTAAAATCCGCCGCCCTTTGTTTTTTCCTTCTTGAGCCCTGCATGCAATCCTTGTGGATGATCGCCGCCAGCTTTCTTTTTGCCTGCATGGGCGTCTGCGTCAAGCTGGCTGCCGCGACGCACTCGGCGGTTGAAATCACCTTCTATCGCAGCTTCATTGCCTTGATTCTGATGTTCGGTCTGGTACGCCTGCGCGGCGTCAGCCTGAAAACCGCGCATTGGCAGTGGCAGATCACCCGCGGCGTGGTCGGTTTTTCCGCCCTGTTTGCTTATTTTTATGCAATTACCCTGTTGCCGCTGGCGACTGCCGTCACGCTCAATTACACCTCGGCGATATTTCTTGCCTTGTACCTGGCTTTGGCTGGCTGGCGCTTGCGCATCGGCATGCTGGGTGCGCTGTGCATTGGTCTGGCTGGCGTCGCGCTGTTGCTCAAGCCCAGCCTGCAGGCGGATCAATTGCTGCCCGGCTTGATCGGCCTCGGCTCCGGCGCGATGGCTGGCATGGCTTATTTCAGCGTGCGGGAGTTGGGGGCGCGTGGCGAGTCCGAAACCCGGACCGTTTTCTATTTTTCCCTGGTCGCTACCGTCTGTTCGCTGCTCTGGCTGGGTTTTGGTGAAATTCATCCGGTCGACCGCGAAAGCGGCCTGATTTTGTTCGGCGTCGGCGGTTTTGCCACCTTGGCCCAGCTCGCCATGACTCGTGCATTTACGCGGGGTAAAACCTTGATGTCGGCATCACTGGCCTACAGCACGGTGATTTTTTCCAGCCTGTTCGGCATGTTGTTCTGGGGCGAGGTGCTTAGTGCATCGGCCTGGATGGCGATCGGGCTGATCATCCTGTCGGGCATTGTGGCCACGCACTTTTCGCGTGCCAGCCCGGTAGAGCAGGATTAAACTGGCAATAAATAACAAAGGAGAAAAGTCATGATTGTCATCGACCACCAACCCAATCGCGTCAATGTGTCTGTTTTCGGTGAATTTACGCTGGCGGATTACAAGGAGTTCGAGGAAGTCGTCAATTACAAGGTC
The DNA here is from genome assembly GCF_030824335.1 of Azonexus sp. Classification (GTDB taxonomy): domain Bacteria; phylum Pseudomonadota; class Gammaproteobacteria; order Burkholderiales; family Rhodocyclaceae; genus Azonexus. The sequence goes on along the minus strand of NZ_JAVBXX010000010.1, from coordinate 75,158 downwards.
AAGTTTGAAGGGCCGGTTAACCTGTTCTTCGACTTGTCGCAAATGGCTGGCCTGACACTCGATGTGGCTTGGGAGGAAGTGAAGTTCTCCCGTGCCCACGCCAACGATTTCAATCGGGTTGCCGTGGTCACCGACAGCCAATGGGTGACTTGGAGTGCCTGGGTTTCGCAGACTTTCGTCAATGCCGATGTCGAAGTTTTCGACGATGCGCTTGAGGCAAAAGGCTGGCTGGAGGCGGCGGCTTGAATTTCACGACACTCATTGACGCCGGCTTGTTGCAAGCGCATCTCGGCGATCCGGACTGTGTGGTGATCGATGTCCGCCACCAGCTGGCCGATGTCGGTTATGGCGAACGCGCGTATGCCGAAGCGCACATTCCCGGCGCGCATTTTCTGCATTGCGACCGCGATCTGTCCGGTCCGCTGACCGGTAGCAATGGCCGCCATCCGTTGCCTGATCCGCAGCGTCTGGCCGGGCGGCTGGTCGAAATCGGTGTCAATAAACCAGCAACTCAAGTCGTGGTCTACGACGATGCGCAGGGCATGATTGCCGGCCGCTTGTGGTGGCTGTTGCGTTGGTTGGGGCATGATCGGGTGGCCGTGCTCGACGGTGGCTGGCAAGCCTGGTGCGAGGCAGGCGGGGATGTGTCAAATGAACTGCCGATGGTTCGTACTGGCAGTTTCACGCCTGTTCAGCGTTCTTTTGCGGTCGACGCGCTTTTTGTCGGGAAAATGCTCAAATCGCCGGCCATGCGCCTGATCGACGGACGGGCCGAAGATCGTTTCCGTGGCGAAAATGAAACCATCGATCCGGTCGGTGGCCATATTCCCGGGGCGACCAACCGTTTCTTTCGCGACAACCTGCAGGCCGACGGCCGCTTCAAGCCGGCGCGTGATTTGTCGGCCGAGTGGCAAGGCGTGCTGGCCGGTAATTCGGCCGAGCAGGTAGTGCATTACTGCGGTTCCGGTGTTTCGGCCTGCCACAACATTCTGGCCATGGAAATCGCCGGCCTGCCGGGATCGCGTCTGTACGGCGGCTCGTGGAGCGAGTGGTGTGCCGATCCGCAGCGGCCGATGATTACTTATTGATTCCGGCAGCTTGATCCGAAAGTTCCGAGCGATGGTACGTGGTCATTCTGCCCGATGGGTAGCCAGCGCCCAGGCCACATGTTCGCGGACCAGCGGGGATGAATCGCCGGCCCGGTTTTCCAGTGCGGCTCGCGATTCTGTCGTGGTCGGGCCGTTGCCTAGCGCGACGGCGATATTTCTCAGCCAGCGTTCGTGACCGATGCGCCGGATCGGGCTGCCGGCCAGTCGGTCATTGAACTGCTGTTCGCTCCATGCAAACAATTCGACCAGACTGGCTGAGTCCAGTCCCTGGCGCGGTGCAAATGCCGGGTCGCCGATACGGGCAAAGCGGTTCCACGGGCAGCACAACTGGCAGTCGTCGCAGCCGTATATCCGGTTGCCGATTAGTGGCCGGAACTCCTCAGGGATGGCGCCGGCCAGTTCGATGGTCAGGTAGGAAATGCAGCGCCTTGCATCGACCTTGTATGGCGCGACGATGGCGGCGGTCGGGCAGGCGGTTATGCAGGCGGTACAGGTGCCGCAATGCGGCTCGCTTGGCGTATCGGGCGGCAGCGGCAGGTCGCAGTAAATTTCGCCGAGAAAGCGCCAGGAACCTTGCTTCGACAGCAGTAGCGTATGTTTGCCGCGCCAGCCCAGGCCGGCCTGGCTGGCGAACTCGACTTCCATGACCGGGGCCGAATCGGAAAAAACGCGGTAGCCGAAAGGCCCGGCCAGTTCGCTGATTGCATCGGCCAGTTTCTGCAGCCGGGTGCGCACGATCTTGTGGTAATCGCGTCCCTGGGCATAGCGGGAAATCGCAGCTTGCGCTGGCGTATCGTCGGTTTTGTCGTGTGGCAGGTAGTCGACCGCAGCAGAGATGACGGTGATGGTGCCCGGCTGGAGTTGCTGCGGTTGGGCGCGCAGTTCGGCGTGGCGCGCCATATAATCCATCTCCCCGTGCATGCCCTCGGCCAGCCATGCACGCAGGCCGGCGACGGCAGCGCCCGGTTCGGCGCGGGCGACGCCGATTTCGGCAAAGCCCAGTGTGCGGCCAATCTCGCGGATGCTCGCCTTGAGTGCCGCACCGTTCATCGTGGAGTCATCATCATGCATAGCCCGGATGTTACCGCTGTTTTTGATTTGCCCGATGAGGCCGCTACCCAGCGCCTGGGCGAAAAACTGGCAACTGCCCTGCAGCCGGGGTTGGTGATTTTTCTCGACGGCGATCTCGGCGCCGGCAAGACGACGCTGGCACGGGCACTGATTCGCGCACTCGGTCACAACGGTCCGGTGAAAAGTCCGACCTATGCTTTGGTTGAAGTTTACGTAGTTTCGAGTTTATACTTGTATCACTTTGATTTTTATCGCTTCGAGTCACCAGAGGAGTTCCTCGATGCGGGGTTTGGCGAATACTTCAACGATGCGTCCGTCTGTCTGGTCGAGTGGCCGGAGAAGGCGGCTGGCTGCGTCCCTTTGCCGGATCTCCGTGTGCACTTGCAGCACTCAGGCGCCGCACGTGTCGCGGAACTCCTGGCTTCTTCTGAAAGGGGGGCGTCATGCATAAAGACACTCACCTCGACCATCGGCGCCGGCATTTCCTGCGCTACGCCGGGTCGACCCTAGTTCTCTCGGTCACGCCGCTGGCGGGTCTGGCGGCCAGCGCACCGGCTATTCTGGCGGTCCGTATCTGGCCGGCCGAGGATTACACCCGGGTGACGCTGGAGCACAACATCCCCCTGAAATTCAAACATTTCACGGTGGAAAATCCGGATCGGCTGGTGGTCGATATCGAAGGCGTCGAATTCAACGGCGTACTCGACAGTCTGGCCGGCAAGGTGGCCGATAACGATCCCTATATCAAACTCGTCCGTGCCGGTCGCTTCAAGCCGGGAGTTGTGCGTCTGGTCATGGAACTGAAGACCCGTGTCGTACCCCAGGTGTTTTCGCTGGCCCCGGTGGCGGAATACGGACATCGACTGGTGCTGGACGTTTATCCGCAAAATCCGGTCGATCCGCTGATGGCGCTGCTTGAAGGTCGTCAGGATGCAGTCGAGCCGCTGAAAACCGAACCGGAAGCGGCGGCAAGCGAAAAGAAACCGCAGCCCCAGCCACACTCTCAGCCCCAGGAACAACAAATTGCCCGGCGTCCGGGCAAGGCGATTGTCGATCGCCTGGTGACCATCATGCTCGATGCCGGTCATGGCGGCGAAGATCCTGGCGCTGTCGGCAAACGCGGGACTTACGAGAAGGATGTCACGCTGGGTGTGGCACGCCGCCTGAAGGCACGGATTGATGCCGAGCCGAACATGCGGGCCGTGATGACCCGCGATGGCGATTTCTTCGTACCGCTGAATGTACGCGTCCAGAAAGCCCGGCGTATCCAGGCCGACTTGTTCCTGTCGATCCACGCCGATGCGTGGATCAAGCCGGATGCGCGTGGCTCGTCGGTGTTCGTCTTGTCGGAAAAAGGGGCGAGTAGCACGCAGGCCCGTTTGCTGGCCCAGAAAGAGAATGATGCCGACTTGATCGGCGGGGTGAATATCAGCGCTACCAAGGATATGTTTCTGGCGCGTACGCTGCTTGACCTATCGCAGACTGCAACGATCAACGACAGCCTGAAACTGGGTAAGTATTTGTTGGGTGAGCTTGGGACGATCAATCGTTTGCACAAGGCCAACGTTGAACAGGCTGGGTTCGCCGTGCTGAAAGCACCGGATATCCCTTCGGCCTTGATCGAGACTGCCTTCATTTCCAATCCGGAAGAGGAATTGCGTCTGAAGGACGAGGCCTATCAGGATCAGTTGGCCGACGCCATGATGCGTGGTATCCGCCAGTTCTTCACCAAGCACCCGCCGGGGCCGAAAGCACGGATGGCCCGCCTGGGCTGATCGGTGAATTCAACAGAATCCTGGTTTGTGTGTCGTAGCGCAGGTTCAGAAAACTTCGGTTTAATCGAATAAATACATCAGCTATGTTTGTGTGATGTATTGAAATATTTCTGTAGGATGAGCTTTCGGCTGACACCACAGGAGGCTTTGGCAAATGAAAGTAACGACTTCGATTAAGCATGGTGCTGAATATTTGTGTACCAAGTTCGGCGACGTGGTCACTGCGGTTCAGCAGGTAGCTGTGGTCAAAGGATTGCCGATGTGGGAGGTTGAACGAAAAATCGGTCCGGGCATCAGCAGAAGGCTCATCGTTTCCGCCCGTTCGTTGATGCCTGTTCAGTCAGGTGTGGCCAGTACTTAGCCACTACGTTGTTCGGTACATTGCATGCTTGAGGCAAATCAGGGCTGCCGCCCGTCGGTCTTGATTTGCTTTATTGATCAGGCATCTGGCTTGATCGCTCAGTACCTTTCCTCAAAATAGCTCAACTTCGCCCTTGGCGATTTCCCTGGCCGTCAGTTTCTGGTCGGCAATTAGCTGTTCGTAGTTTTCCACCCGGTTCCGGCCGCTGCGTTTGGCGTAATACAGTGCTTCGTCCGCCCGGTCGATGACATCAGTCGGTGTGTCGTTGCTCAGCAATTGACTGAACCCGATACTGACCGTGACGTGGCCGACACGGCTGAAGGTGGTGGCTTCGACGTCGCTACGGAAACGTTCCAATGTGGCCAGGGCTCGTTCGCGACTCGTTGGTTGCAGCAAGGCAACAAACTCCTCGCCGCCAAAACGGAATAGCTGATCGTCGAAGCGGAAAGAGTGCCGCATGACTTGGGATAGCATGATCAGTACTTCGTCGCCAATCAGGTGGCCGAAATTGTCATTGATCTGCTTGAAGTGGTCTACGTCGCAAACGGCAAGCCAGTGATTGCCGTTGGGGGATAGTGTGCGCCGGGCGAATTGTGGATTCTGGCTTGCCGTATCGTCGGTGCTTGCTTGGCCTAGCAGTTCGAACAGATGTTTGTCGAAGGTTTTACGGCTAAGCAGTCCGGTCAGGGTGTCCGTTTCGCCATAATCGAGTAGCGTGATGTGATTGCCGAAATACTCGATCAGGCCGGTGAGCGCGATGCGTTTGTCGGGGGAAAACTCATCCGACAGTTCCAGATCAATGAAATAAATTGTTTCGTCCCGGCGCAGTACCGGGAAGGCGATTCGGTGTGAGCCATCCTCATGGCATTCGATAACGGCGCTGAGTTCTTTCTGGCTGCGCTTGAGCAATGGATCGCGATCAAGAGGCTTGCACAGGCGTTGTTCCGGCAGATAGGCATTACGCAGGAATTTCCCTTGAGGGCCATAGCCGGCACACGGGAAAATAACGGTTTTTCGCTTGCCTGCGTAGCAACGGTAGATCGTCAGCTTTTGCGGGGCAAAAAGATCCATCAGTGCATCGACCATGGCCGCATTGATTTCGGTACGGTCGCGCCGCGCCGAAATTCTGACGACATGGTTGATCAGGTCAAGCATTGGCTTCCAGAGTCTGTCGGATAACCCTGCGATTATAACGACAGGTCAGCGTGGCAAGAGGCTGTTTTTGTGTGGATTTGCCCGTGATGTCGCCGTTATGTCGATTGGCCTCGGTATAATCGCGCTTTTTTGCGGCTCCGTTTCATGCGCGTCTTTCGCGGTTATTCTCGTTCAGTTCCTGCTCCGGTTGCGTTGGCCATTGGTAATTTCGATGGCGTGCATCTGGGGCATGCTGCGCTGATTGGTCGATTGACCGATGTTGCACGGCAGCATGGACTGACGCCTGCCGTGCTGAGTTTCGAGCCGCATCCGCGCGAATTCTTCAAGCCCGCTTCGGCGCCGGCCCGCTTGAGTACCCTGCGGGAAAAGCTCGAATTGCTGTCTGATAGCGGCGTCACGCAGGCGATGATTTGTCCGTTCAATCAGGCATTTGCTGCGCTGACGGCAGAGCAATTTGTTGAACGGGTGCTGGTCCGCGCACTGCAGGTTCGTCATCTGGTCATTGGCGATGATTTTCGTTTTGGCCAAGGGCGGGTGGGTGATTTTGCGTTGTTGCAGGATGCCGGCAAACGTCACGGTTTCGTTGTCGAAGCGATGGGCAGTGTTACGGTCGACGGTGAGCGGGTATCCAGTTCCGGGGTGCGGCGAGCGCTGGCTGTTGGTGATATGGAACTTGCCGCCCGTCTGCTGGGGCGTCCCTACATGATTGATGGCCAGGTGTCGCATGGCCAGAAACTGGGCCGTCAGTTGGGCTTTGCCACGGCCAATCTGCGCATCAAGCACAATCCCTTGCCGATGGCCGGTGTGTTTGCCGTCGAGGTTGCCGGATTGGCTGACAAGCCTTTGCCCGGCGTAGCGAATCTCGGTATCCGGCCAACCGTCGGCGGCACGCGGCCGCTGCTTGAAGTGCATCTGTTCGATTTCGATCGCGACATTTACGGTGCACATATCTCGGTGCGCTTCGTGCATAAATTGCGCGATGAGCAACGTTTTCCCAATTTCGACGCCCTCAAGGCGCAGATCGCGGCCGATGCCGCGGCGGCGCGGGCCTTCTTCGTGAGCACGCAAAATGGCTGATTACAAAGACACGCTGAATCTTCCCGATACCGCTTTTCCGATGCGCGGCGACCTGCCCAAGCGCGAGCCGCAATGGGTCGGTCAGTGGCAGCAGAAAAAGCTCTATCAGAAGATTCGCGAAATCAGCGCCGGCCGCCCGCGCTTTGTGCTGCATGACGGCCCGCCGTATGCCAACGGCGACATCCACATCGGTCATGCGGTCAACAAGGTTTTGAAGGACATTATCGTCCGCTCGAAGACGCTGTCCGGTTTCGATGCGCCCTACGTGCCGGGTTGGGACTGTCATGGCCTGCCGATCGAGCACCAGATCGAGAAGCTGCACGGCAAGAACATCCCGGCCGACAAGGTCCGCGAACTGTGCCGTGCCTACGCCGCCGAGCAGGTCGAACGCCAGAAGAAGGATTTCATCCGCCTGGGCGTGCTGGGCGATTGGGACAATCCTTACCTGACGATGAATTTCAAGGCCGAGGCCGAAGAAATTCGCGCGCTGGGCAAAATCCTTGAGCAAGGCTACCTGTACCAGGGGCTGAAGCCGGTGAACTGGTGTCTGGATTGCGGCTCGGCACTGGCTGAAGCCGAGGTTGAATACGAGGACAAGACGTCGCCGGCCATCGATGTGGCTTTCGAAGTCCATGAAAACCACGCCGAGAAACTGGCGCACGCTTTCGGTCTGACCCATCTGCGCGGCCCGGCCTTTGCCGTGATCTGGACGACCACGCCATGGACGCTGCCAGCCAACGAGGCGGTCAGCGTGCATCCGGAACTGACTTACGACCTGATCGAAACCGAAAAGGGCGCGCTGATCCTGGTTCGCGAACTGGCCGAAGCTGCGCTCAAGCGCTATGAACTGACCGGCACGGTGGTTGCCTCGACGACTGGCGACAAGCTCGACCAGATCCTGCTCAAACACCCGTTCCAGCCGCGCGATGTGGCGATCATCTGCGGCAAGCATGTGACGACCGAAGCCGGTACCGGCCTGGTGCATACCGCGCCGGCGCATGGTGTGGATGACTACAACGTCGGCCGCCAGTATGGCCTGCCGGTGAACAACCCGGTCGGTAACGACGGCAAGTTCATTTCTACCGTTCCCGCGCTGTCGACCGGAGAACTGGCCGGCAAGAGCGTGTGGGAAGCCAATCCGCTGGTGCTGGCCGAACTGGCCGCGCGCGGTCGACTGCTTTTCGAAGAGAAAATCCGCCACAGCTACCCGCATTGCTGGCGGCACAAGACGCCGATCATCTTCCGCGCAACGACGCAGTGGTTCATTGGCATGGAGAATCGCAAGTCCGAGAGTGAGCCGACGCTGCGCTGGATCGCCGAGCGTGCGGTCGACGAAACGCAATTTTTCCCGGCTTGGGGCCGTGCCCGTCTGGAAGGCATGATGAAGACCCGGCCGGACTGGTGCGTCTCGCGCCAGCGCAACTGGGGCGTGCCGATTCCGTTTTTCCTGCACAAGGAAACCGGCCAGCCGCATCCGCGTACCGCCGAATTGGTCGAACTGGTCGCCCAGCGTGTTGAAAAGGCCGGTATCGAAGCCTGGTTCAGCCTGGATGCCGCCGAGTTGCTCGGTGCCGAGGCCGAACAGTACGTCAAGATGAAAGACACGCTGGATGTCTGGTTCGATTCCGGGACGACGCACTGGCACGTGCTGCGCGGTTCGCACGCCGAAGTTTCGGCTTACCCGGCCGATCTGTATCTGGAAGGCTCCGACCAGCACCGCGGCTGGTTCCAGTCCTCCCTGCTGTCCGGTTGTGCCATCGACGGCCGCGCCCCGTACAAGGCGCTGCTGACGCATGGCTTCGTGGTCGATGGCAAGGGCCACAAGATGTCGAAGTCGAAGGGCAACGTCATCGCGCCGCAACAGGTTTCCGACAAGATGGGCGCCGATATCCTGCGCCTGTGGACGGCATCGACCGATTACTCGGGTGAGCTGACCATTTCTGACGAAATCCTCAAGCGCGTGGTCGAAGGCTATCGCCGCATCCGCAATACCCTGCGTTTCCTGTTGGCCAATATTTCCGATTTCGACGCGTCGACCGCAATGTTGCCGGTGGAAGACTGGCTGGAAATCGACCGCTACGCGCTGGCGCTGACCCGCGAGTTGCAGGAAGGCTGTCGTGCCGATTTCGACAAGTACGAATTCCACCGCGTCGTCCAGGCGCTGCAGACCTTCTGCTCGGAAGACCTCGGCGGTTTCTACCTCGATATCCTGAAGGACCGTCTGTACACCACGGCACCGCAGTCGGTGGCCCGTCGTTCAGCGCAATCGGCGTTGTGGCACATCACGCAAAGTTTCGTCCGCCTGCTGGCGCCGATCACCGCCTTTACGGCGGAAGAGGTTTGGGCGGTACTCAGTGGCAATGCTGACGATTCGATCATGTTCCAGCAATGGCATGAACTGCCGAAGCCGGCCGATGAGTCGGCCTTGCTCGCCAAATGGGCGCTGGTGCGCACGGCGCGGGCCGATGTCACCAAGGCGCTGGAAGAACAGCGCGAAGCCGGGAAAATCGGTTCGGCACTGCAGGCCACAGTGGAAATTCATTGCGCCGGCGAGAAATACGACGCGCTGGCTTCCTTGGGTGACGACCTGAAATTTGTCTTCATTTGTTCGTCGACCGCACTCATCAGCAATGAAACCGAGCAGGTCGTTGCGACGCCGCTCGCTCACGCCAAGTGCGAACGTTGCTGGCATGTGCGCGAGGACGTTGGTGCGCATGCTGAACATCCGGGCCTGTGCGGTCGTTGTGTGAGCAACCTGCATGGCGCCGGCGAGGCGCGCACCTGTGCCTGAGCGCCATTTGCAGCCGCGGCAGTGGTATGCGCTGGCGGCGCTGGTCATCGTTCTCGATCAGTTGAGCAAGTGGGTGGTGTTGCAGAACATCGCTTACGGCGAGGTGATTTATGTCGCGCCGTTCTGGAACTGGGTGCTGACCTTCAATCCAGGCGCCGCATTCAGTTTTCTGGCCGATCAGCCGGGCTGGCAGCGCTGGTTCTTCAGCGTGCTGGCGCTGGGTGTTTCCGGCTGGATCGCGCTGGAATTGAAAAAACATCCGGAACAAAAACTGATGTCGCTGGCTCTGACGCTGGTCATGGGCGGCGCGCTGGGTAACGTGATCGATCGCGTGCGCTTTGGCGCGGTTGTCGATTTCATCCAGTGGCATGCCGCCGGGTTTTACTGGCCAGCCTTCAATATCGCCGATTCGGCCATCAGCATTGGCGCGGTTTTACTGATTTTTGCCTCGTTGACCGCAAAAAACACGAAAGAAGATCAAGCATGAGCACGACGGTTCGCCCCGACAGTTATCTGACCCTGCATTACCGAATTTCCACGCTGGATGGCGAGGAGTTCCTGTCGACTTTCGACATGAGTCCGGCCACCCTGCAGATGGGTAGTGGTCAGCTGGCGGAAAATCTGGAAAGCGTTCTGGTCGGCTTGCCGGCGATGGAGCATTTCGTCTTCGAACTGGAGCCGGCGCAGGCCTTCGGCATGCATAACGAACGCCTGGTCGAACGTATTGCCCGGGCCGGCTTGCCAGCCGAGATGGAACTCAAGGAAAACTCCGTGGTGGAATTCACTGCGCCGAATGGCGGCACCTTTGCCGGTTTCCTGCGCGAACTGGATGCCACACACGCCTTGTTCGACTTCAATCATCCGATGGCCGGCAAGACCATCCGGTTTGAAGTCAAAATCATCGGAATCATGTAATGGAAATCCTTCTCGCCAACCCGCGTGGTTTCTGCGCCGGCGTCGAGCGCGCCATCACGATTGTCGAGCGCGCCCTGGAGAAGTTTGGCGCGCCGATTTACGTGCGCCACGAAGTGGTACACAACAAGTTTGTCTGTGATGATCTGCGGGCCAAGGGGGCGATTTTCATCGAGGAGCTGGCTGATGTGCCGGCCGGCAGCACGGTGATTTTCAGTGCGCATGGCGTATCGAAAGCCGTTCGTACGGAAGCCGAGCAGCGTGGCCTGAAAGTCTTCGATGCAACTTGTCCGCTGGTCACCAAGGTGCATGTCGAAGTCGACAAGATGCGCAAACAGACGCGTGAAGTCGTCATGATCGGCCACAAAGGGCATCCGGAGGTCGAAGGAACGATGGGGCAGAGCGAGGGCGGAATGTATCTGGTTGAGACTGTCGCCGATGTTGCCAGTCTCGAGGTGAAATTCCCCGGTCAACTTTCCTTTGTGACCCAAACCACGCTGTCGGTGGACGATGCGACTGTGGTGATTGACGCACTCAGAGTGCGTTTTCCGGAGATACAGGGCCCCAAGAAAGATGATATTTGCTATGCCACGCAGAATCGTCAGGATGCCGTCAAGGCGTTGGCCGGGCAATGTGATCTGGTGATTGTGGTCGGTAGCCCCAACAGCTCCAATTCCCGTCGCCTCAAGGAAGTGGCCGCTGGCTTGGGTATCGAGGCTTATTTGATCGATAGTGCCGATGAAATCCGGGAAGCCTGGCTGACTGACAAGGCGCGTATTGGCGTAACGGCCGGTGCGTCGGCGCCGGAGATTCTGGTGCGGCGGGTGGTTGACCGTCTGAAGGCGTCTTCTGGTGCCGAGGTTGGTCAGCTTCAGGGCGTTGAGGAAGGGGTTTCGTTTGCCTTGCCCAAGGAGCTGGTTAACTGATTTTTGCGTAAAGTATTGTTGATTGCCAGCTTGGTTCTGGTGTAGAATCCTGCGCTTCCGTAAGAACATTTTCTGAGAGTATTTAATGGCCAACAGTGCACAAGCCCGCAAGCGCGCCCGTCAAGCTGACGGACAGCGTGCCCATAACGCAAGCCTGCGTTCGACCCTGCGTACCGCAATCAAGAGCGTTCGCAAAGCAATCGTCGCCGGTGACAAAGCCGCCGCACAGAGCGTGTTTCAGACCTCCGTTGCAGTGATCGACCGTATCGCTGACAAGAAGATCGTACACAAGAATGCTGTGGCTCGTACCAAGAGCCGTCTGTCTGCCCAGATCAAGGCACTGGGTGTTGCTGCCGCCTAAGCTGGCAGGCATCAACCCGTAAAAATGGCGCCTGCGGGCGCCTTTTTTGTTTTATGCTTTTTGTGTTGCTGCTTTGATCCCGGAAAAAATGCTGGTGCTAGGGTCGACCGCAGAATTTGCTTATTTCTTGTCTTCCAGCAGGCAGACGCCATCAATGATCTGCAGATCATTGTCTTGAGCGAAGTTGAGCATGAAACGATAGGCCATCGGTTCAATTTCTCCGAGACGGCCATCGACGAATACCGCCTTGTCACCGTTGTGGTCGCCAGGCCCGACGTATGGCGAATATTTCATCTTGCGTTCGGCACCAAAGGCCGACATGACGCCACAGAGGCGTTCGGCCCAGTCGCTGGGGCGAAATTTTTTACCTTCCTTGGTAACGCCGATAATGATGAATGTGGTCGATTCTTGAGTTGTCATTTTTTACTCTGCATTTATGGGCGATGCGACCTTGCGTATCCAGCATTCTAGCAGAATGAGGTGGTCTTACCAGCATTGAGAACCAAGCTTCTTGGGCTGATGCGGGCTCCACAAGCCAGAGTGTGATGTTTTCCAGTCTTGGCTTTTAGCATAAATGAAAGCCCGCCAACCGTTCAGTTGGCGGGCTTGTATCGGCTATTTGCGCCGATCAGTTTGGGCTTGGTGGCTTAGTCGGGATCAGCCGCAGGTTCCCACGGCGCCGCAGGCGGTGCAGAAGTCGCAACCATCCTTGCGAATCATCGTATGGTTGCCGCATTCCGGGCATAACTTACCTTGGGTCGGCAGCACCTTGTTGCTGGTGGTATCTTCCGGCGCTTCGAGGATGCCCATCTGCTGCAGCGGGAAGCCGGCTTCGTCGAGGATGCCGAGCATGGCGTAGCGGTGGATGATCAGCTGGGCGATGTAGGCGACCGTCGACGGGTAGGTCTGCTGCTTGCGCGAACCCGGGACGAAGGCCATGAAGTCGCCGAACGGCTCGGAGTAGTCGAGCAGCTTGCGCAACTTCATGCCGATCCAGGCCGGATCGACGACGCGCATGTCGAGGGAAAGCAGCTTGCACAGGCCGTCGAGGGCACGCGGGTAGTTGCCGGCGAGCCACATCGAGTAGGGGCGGGTGACGCCGTCGGGCAGCGTGATTTCCTTCAGGCCGAGGACGAAGTCTTCGCCGGTCGAGGCGTTGTTGATGTCCACCGTCCAGGACAGCGTGCCGTCGGTGCCGGTCTTCGGCTCCTTGGTGCTGAACAGGGCGTCCTTGACCGGGGTCGGGCCGTCGTGCGAGAGGGCGCCGAGCTGTTCGACGCGCCAGCTGATGACCTGGGCCATGGCCGAGACGACGGATGGCATGCGCTTCTTTTCGCCATGCGGCGGCATGTGCATTTCGAAGGCATCGCCCGGGGTCTTGGACAGGGCTTCGAGCTTCATTTCCAGCCAGGCGTGGTCGTTGGCGCGCATGTCCATCGACAGCGTCTTGGCAACGGCGCCAAGGCCGCGCGGTTCGGCCGGGCCGTTGGCCCAGACTTCGAACGGCCAGGCATGGCCTTCCTGCTCGACGTGGCCGACGAACAGCGCGAACTTGCCGATCGGCGAGTCGACCATGTAGGTCCAGCACAGGTTGCCTTCCGGCAGGTTCGGACGGCCCGGCCAGCGCAGGCTGGAGAGCACCGGCGCCGGCAGGTTCTTGATCGACAGGCGGCGGTTGGCATCGGTGACGAAATCCTGCGGCGACTTGGCGTCGTCGGCGGTTTCCTTGGCCGGTTCGTTCGAGGTGACCGAGAGCACGGAGCCCAGCACGCTGTTCGGGCGGTAGGTGGCCAGACCTTTCAGGCCGGCCTTCCAGGCTTGCATGTAGAGATCCTGGAAGTCTTCATACGGATAGTCGCCGGGGACGTTGACCGTCTTCGAGATCGAGGTGTCGACGAAGGGGGCAACGGCAGCGACCATGTCGGCGTGGGCTTTGGCCGAGATTTCCAGGGCGGTGACGAAGTAGTCCGGCAGCTTGCTGACATCGCCGCCCTGATGCTTGTACAGGCGCCAGGCGTAGTCCTCGACCGAATATTCCTTGATCGTGCCGTCCTGCATCCGCTTCTTGCGGTTGTAGGTCCAGGAGAACGGCGGTTCGATGCCGTTCGAGGCATTGTCGGCGAAGGCCAGCGAGATCGTGCCGGTCGGCGCGATCGACAGCAGGTGCGAGTTGCGCAGGCCGTGCTTGCGGATTTCGGCCTTGACGTCAGCGGGCAGACGCGAGGCGAAATTGCCGCCGGAGAGATACAGTTCGGCGTTGAACAGCGGGAAGGCGCCGCGTTCCTTGGCCATGTCGACCGAGTACAGGTAGGCGGTATCGCGCATGAATTCGCTGATGCGGGCGGCCATGGCGCGGGCTTCGGCCTTGTCGTAGCGCAGGCGCAGCATGGCCAGCGCATCCCCGAGGCCGGTGAAGCCGAGGCCGACGCGGCGCTTGTTGGCGGCTTCCTGCTGCTGGCGTTCGAGCGGCCAGTGGGTGGCGTCGAGCACGTTGTCGAGCATGCGGGTGGAGATGCGGCAAACTTCGGCAAACTCGTCAAAGTTGAATTCTGCCTTGTCGGAGAAGGCATCGCTCACGAACAAAGTCAGATTGATCGAACCCAGGCAGCAGCATCCGTAGGGTGGCAAGGGCTGTTCGGCGCACGGGTTGGTTGCCTCGATAACTTCGCAGTAATTGAGGTTGTTGTCCTTGTTCATCCGGTCAAGGAATAGGATGCCGGGTTCTGCGTGGTCATAGGTGGACTTCATGACCTGATCCCACAGATCACGAGCGCGTACTTTGCGGTAAACCCAGATACCGTCGTCGCGCTGGTAGGCGCCGGCATCGCGCATCTCGCTATTCGGTTCGGCGCGGTGCGCCAGTTCGACATCGCCATCGGCATCGACAGCTTCCATGAAAGCGTCGGTGACGCCGATGGAAATATTGAAATTGGTCAGGTCGCCCTTGTCCTTGGCATGGATGAATTCTTCGATGTCCGGATGGTCGCAGCGCAGCACGCCCATCTGGGCACCGCGACGGGCGCCGGCGGATTCGACGGTTTCGCAGGAGCGGTCGAAAACGCGCATGTACGACACCGGGCCGGAGGCACGCGATTGCGTACCCTTGACGCGGGCGCCTTGCGGCCGGATGGAGGAGAAATCGTAGCCGACGCCACCGCCGCGGCGCATGGTTTCAGCGGCCTGGGCGAGGGCGGTGTAGATGCCGGGCTTGCCGTCGGTATTCTCGACGATGGAGTCGCCGACCGGCTGGACGAAGCAGTTGATCAGCGTTGCCTGCAGGTCGGTGCCGGCGGCGGAGTTGATGCGGCCGGCCGGGATGAAACCGTTTTCCTGAGCCCACAGGAATTTTGCTTCCCAGTGAGCGCGATCAGCTTCCTTTTCTACTTGAGCCAGTGCATAAGCCACCCGTTTGCGGACGTCATGAACGTTGGTTTCCTTACCCTTGGCGTATTTTTCAATGAGCACTTCGCCGGAAATTTCCTGTTTCGGCAATGGTGCGAATTGCGGGGGGGCGGGAATGTCGGTCAGTGACAGCTGCTCGGCGACTTTGCTCATTGATGGCTCCTCTTGGCTTGTTTCTGTCTGTATTCAAGGGGTGGTAATCTACTATATATAGTGGTTCGGTGGAAGGCGTTGACTACATGCAGTGTTTTGTGAATGTGCCCGATGTGGATTTTTCATGGGCTGTAAACCCTTAAAAAAACAAGGCTCCGCTACTTTTTGGTAGCGGAGCCAGATGGGGAAAATTTTTTTCAGAGGGTGGGAGGTGTCGGTGCGTGATGCGCCATCATCAGTGTTTCATTGCCTGGCACGCGCGATATATCGACGCTGCTATTTTCGGTAAAAATCCTTGCAGCATTGGGTGTTGATTTCGTCTTTCAGTTGGCCGGCACTGTCCGGCTACTGGCCCAAGCGCGCAAGGCTGCAATTTGTTCCGCCATGACCACCGATAATGGCTGCGTGCTGGTAATGGCGTTTTCGACATCCGGCTGCGTCAAGGGGCGTCTATCCGCGTGGGCAGCGTAGCCTGCCGCGACGATGGCCTGCTCGATTTCGGCTCCGGAATAATCGCTTGCCAGTTCGGCCAGGCGGCCAAGGTCAAAAAGACCTGGTTCGAGTTCGCGTTTGCCCAAATGGATGGAAAAAATCTGGCGGCGAGCTGCATCGTCGGGCAGATCGACAAAGAAAATTTCGTCAAACCGTCCCTTGCGCAGTAACTCAGGCGGTAGCGAGGCGATGTCGTTGGCGGTCGCGACGATGAATACGGGTTCTTCGCGCTCGTTCATCCAGGTCAGCAGGGTTGCGAGCATGCGGCGTGATACGCCGCCGTCGCCATCGCCGCTATCGGTAGCCAGTCCTTTCTCGATTTCATCCATCCACAATACGCAGGGAGCAATCGTCCGCGCAATGTTGAGTGCGTTGCGGAGATTGGCCTCGCTCTCGCCGTGAAATTTGCCATACAGCTGCCCAAAGTCGAGGCGGAACAAGGGTAAGCGCCATGAGCCGGCAACGCATTTTGCGGCCAGACTCTTGCCGGCCCCCTGAACGCCAAGTAGCAGGACGCCTTTTGGTGGGGGCAGGCCGGGCGAGTTTTTCGGATCGATGAAAACCTCGCGGCGAATGCGGAGCCATTGTTTGAGGCGGTTCAAACCGCCAATTTCCTCCAGTTCAGGGACATCCGTCTCCAGCGTGAGGAGTTCCGCGGATTCCATCATCTGGTGCTTGTGGCGCAGAACACTGTTGATATCCCCTGCCGTTACCGCACCATCATCATGGATCGATATCCGGCACAGCTTGCGTACGTCGCTCTCTGTCAGGCCGCTGAGATGCTGAATCAGCAAGCTGATCGATTCGCGCGATGCGGAAACTTTTTGCCCGGAGTGGTCGGCCCATTTCGCGGCCTCTTCCTTGAGAATCTGAAAAATCCGTTCCTTGCCGGGCAAGCTTGGTTCCAGAAGTATGGCGATCTTCCGCAGATCAATAGGCAATTCGAATTCGGGTGCGATCATCACCAGCATGCGCCCGGAGTCCGTTGTCTGAAGGTCTTTCAGCAAGCGAATGACAATGGGGTCGCCGAGGAAGTGATGTGCATCGAAAAACACATAAATCGAATTTTCTGGTGACTTCAGGATGTGCCTGAGTGCATCAGGAATTTCGTCGGTGTTGTAGACCGGTTTGCGCGCACTGCCTTCGCGGAGCCCACTTGTGACACTCCAGGTGGTCACATAGCGACTGTTGAGCAGGGCAAAGCGCTCCAGCAGCGAAAGAATGCGTTGTTCTTCGTGGGTGTTGATGACTACCAGTCCCTGCTTTTGCAGTAGCAGTTCTTCCAGCCTGGCGAGATCGTCCATGCGCAATCGGTCCTGATTCAAAAGGGAATGGCGCACTCTAGCGCAAGCGAATTCACTATGTCATCAAGTGACAAAGCCCCGCCGACTTTCGCCGGCGGGGCCGTTGGAAAAATGCTTAGAGCGCCAGCAGCGTTTGTGCGTGGTGCGCCATCATCCATTCCTCGTTGGTCGGAATGACCAGTACGTCGACCGGACTGTTTCCTGCGCTGATCACGATGTCGTGGCGGGCGTTGGCTTCCGGGTTGAGGCGGATGCCCAGCCATTCGGATTGCAGGCAGACGCGGCGACGGACTTCCGCTGCATGCTCGCCGATCCCGCCGGTGAACACCACGGCATCGACACCGCCAGCCGCAGCGGCCAGCGAGCCGAGCTCGCGGGCAATGCGGTAACAGAACAGCTCGACCGCTTCGCGGGCTTCCGGCTTGTTGCTGGAGAGCAAGGTGCGCATGTCCTGGCTGATGCCGGAAACGCCGAGCAAGCCGGATTCCTTGTACAGGATGCGGGTCATGTCCTTGACCGTCAGCCCCTTGGTTTCCATCAAGTGCAGGATCACGCCGGGGTCGAGGTTGCCGCAGCGGGTGCCCATCATCAGGCCGTCGATGGTCGAGAAGCCGAGCGTCGTGCCGACGCATTTGCGATTGACCATCGCCGCCATGCTGGCGCCGTTGCCCAAGTGGGCGACGATGACACGGCCGTCGGCACGGTGCGAGTGCTGCGGCAGCGTGCGGGCGATGTATTCATAGGACAAGCCGTGGAAACCGTAGCGTTTGATGCCTTCTGCGGTCAACGCGCGCGGCAGGCCAAAAAGCTGGGCCACATCCGGCTGGCTGCGGTGGAAGGCTGTGTCGAAGCAAGCGACCTGTGGCACGTTGGGCAACAGGGTTTGCAAGGCCTTGATCCCGGCAACGTTATGTGGTTCATGCAAAGGGGCGAGCGGGATGAAACCGGTCAGGTGTTCCAGCACCTGGGCATCGACCACGGTCGGTTGCGAGTACAGGTCGCCACCATGAACGACGCGGTGGCCGACGACGACGATTTCCCAGTTGCGCTGGCTGGCCAGGAACCACTGGAGCAGGGCGTCAAATGCCTGGTCGTGGCTGACCGCTTCCCCAGCGATCAACTGGTCGGCAATGCGCTCGCCAGCCCGGTCTTTGGCGACCAGTCGGGTGGCGTTGGTGCCAATCCCGTCGATCTGGCCGGAAACCTCGGCATCCGGTGAGATTGGATGGGCGAGTGGAAAAAGGGCGAACTTGATCGAGGACGATCCAGCGTTGATCGTCAAAATACCTTGTTTCATGTTTAGACAGTTCCGTTCTTGCGGTTGGCGTGAGCGACCAGAGCGGCGATCACGCAGGAGGCGGTGCGGGTTTCGGCCGTGTCGGCGCGGCTGGTCAGCACGATGGGGACTTTGGTGCCGAGGACGATGCCGGCAGTCAGTGCATTGGCCAGATATTCAAGTTGTTTGGCTACCATGTTGCCGGATTCCAGATCGGGGACGACGAGGATTTCAGCATGGCCGGCGACCGCCGAATTGATCCCCTTGGTCTTCGCCGCGATGATCGAAACGGCATTGTCGAAAGCCAGCGGGCCGTCGAGGATGCCGCCCTTGATCTGGCCTCGGTCGGCCATCTTGCACAGCGCTGCAGCATCGAGGGTGGACTGGATCTTCGGATTGACCGTCTCGACGGCGGACAGGATCGCCACCTTCGGTTCGGGAATGCCGATGATGTGCGCCAGATCAATGGCGTTGCGGATGATGTCGGCTTTTTCTTCCAGTGTCGGTGCGATGTTGATCGCCGCGTCGGTGATCAGCAGTGGCCGATGGTAGGTCGGTACATCCATCAGGAAAACGTGGCTGATGCGCCGGCTGGTGCGCAGGCCGTTGGCCCGGGCAACGACTTCGGCCATCAGTTCGTCGGTGTGCAGGCTGCCCTTCATCAAGGCCTCGGCATCGCCGGTACGGACCAGCGAAACGGCCATCGCCGCCGAGTCATGGCTGTGTGCCGCATTGACGATGCGGACGCCGTGCAGGTCGATGCCAAATTCTTCGGCCAGCGAGCGGATCTTGTTTTCCGGGCCGACCAGGATGGGTTCAATGATGCCGGCCTGGAACGCCATGATCGGACCGCGCAGTGATTCCTGATCGCAGGGGTGGGCGACCGCGGTCGGAATGGGTTCGAGGCCTTTGACCCGGGAAAGCAGCTGGGTATAGCGCGCGTGCTTGTCGTCGATGTGGATTTCCGGCGTGTGGCTATCCTGCAGCCGGGAAATTTTTTCGCTCGGCGCCAGTACCTCGGCGGTGCCGCGCACGACTTGAAGCCCTTCCTGATTGACGCAGACGCAGTCGAAAATCACATGCTTGTTATGTTCGAACTTCTGCTTGACGGTCACGGTGATGACGATGCGATCGCCGATGGTGACCGGTCGGGCGAAATGCAGCGACTGGTCGATCAGGATCGTGCCCGGTCCGGGGAACTGGGTGGCCAGCACGGTCGAGATCAGCGAACCGCTCCACATGCCGTGGGCGATGGCTTCGCGGAACATGCCGCTTTCCGAGTAATTCGGGTCGTTGGTTGCCGGGTTGACGTCGCCGGTCAGGATGGCAAAAAGTTTGACATCTTCCGGCATCAGCGTGCGGGTCAGGCTGGCAGTATCGCCAACGGCGATTTCGTCATAAGTCTTGTTGATGAGATATCGCTGTTCGCTTTTCTCACGCATGGTCAGGCTCCGGTGAAGAAGGGGTAGTGTTCAGGCGCGAATCGCCGTCCGCCGGTCGCGGACACCGTCTGGTGAGGGAATCTCGACGCTCAATTCCGGATGCAGGGCAAGCAGCGTGTCGAGTACCCAGGGATTGGCCTCGTAGGTGAACTCGCGCGCTTCCAGCGGTGCGCCGGAGAAGGCTTCGACAAACAATGCGACGGCAGCCGAGCGGCTGACGCCGTATTCGCAATGCACCATGACCGACATCTCGAACGGTGCTGCATGCACTTCACTGACAAAATCATCAATGCTTTTGGCCAGCGAACGATTGAACAGGCCGGGCAGCATCGGCTGGTATTCATCGGCCGGGATGGCATCGAAGAAGGAAAGGCGCAGCACGTGCCGGAACAGCGGGTCGAGATTGGCTTCCGGGGTGGTTGGGTCGGTAATCGAAATGACCGCCATGTAAGGATTGCCATTCAGCGATTCAGCCAGCTTGCGGGAGGTAAACAGAACTCGGTTGATGGTCATTTTGCGGTCGACAGGTGATTTATCGGATTTTTCATTCCATGAACACCGGGTCCGAAAAAACCAGTGTGCCGTCCTTGCGCATCATCAGATTATCGGCCTTGATCAGGTCGGGCAGGGCGCCGTATTCGCCGGAGAAAGTTTCCAGCGCCTGCAGCGACTGCTGCACGGTATCTGCCCAGCCCATCGGTGTAACAGCCAGATGATGCAGGGCAATTCGCCCCATGTCCTGGGCCAGATTGCGCCACATCATGCAGGCATCGAAATACGAGGTGGAAATCTTGGTCGCTACCTCGGCGGCATCGCCGGAGCCGGGTAGCGGATAAAGCCGTTCAACTTCGACCACATAAAACGGGAATCCGCGGCTGGAGCGGCCCACTTTGCCATGGTCGGCGAAAACGATCGGGAAGTGCCGGCCGGTCGGACGATCCGGTGCCGTGTAATAGGCATAGTCAGTGGGTGAGGAGAGCACCTTGTACACGCGTTCCTGACCATCGACCGTGTCGGCCTCCAGAACGATGGTGCTCTCACCCCGTCCGATTTCCGGTCTGCCGTTGAGCAGCGGGTGGTCGGGTACCGGGTCGGTGATGATGCAGGCTGGATTCTCGTCCATGTTTGCTCCCTAGCTCGCCAGTTTTCATACGAGCATACCGCAAGTCGGGCGGGCTTGCCCCGACTTGCGGCCTTCGGCTTAGGCGACGATATGCGCACCGCCATCGACATAGACAGTCTGGCCAGTCATGCCCGAAGAGCCTGAGGTACACAGGAAGGCGGTCAGTGCACCGACTTCCTCGATGGTCACGGTGCGGCCGAGCGGCGCCTTCTGGGCATCGGACTCGAGCAGGTTGTTGAAGTTGGCAATGCCCGAAGCGGCACGGGTCATGATCGGGCCGGGCGACACGGCAAAAACGCGGATGCCCTTGGGGCCGAGGTCGTAGGCCATGTAGCGGACGGCCGACTCAAGTGCTGCCTTGATGATGCCCATCACACCGTAATTGCGTACGACGCGCTCGGCGCCGAGATAGGACATGGTGATCAGCGAACCGCCGTGGGCCATCAGCGGCTCGAGGGCCTTGGCCATGCGCAGGAAGCTGTGGCAGGAGACGTTCATTGCGGCATCGAAGCCTTCCTCGGTCGCATCGATGACGCGCCCGTGCAGGTCGTCGGCGTTGCAGAAAGCCATCGAGTGAATGGCAAAATCGAGTTCGCCAAAGGTTTCGCCACATTGGGCGATGACGCTTTCCAGGCTGCCTTCTTCGGCGACGTCGAGCTTCAGGAACAGCTTGGCGCCAAGTCCTTCAGCTAGCGGCTGGGTGTACTTGGCGGTTTTTTCATTCTGGTAGGTGATGGCGATTTCGCCACCCAGCGCGACGATGGCTTTGGCCACGGCGTAGGCAATCGACTTGTCATTGGCAACGCCGGTGACCAGGCCTTTTTTGCCGGCGAGGGGGAGATGTGAGGAGTTTTCTGTTGTGCTCATGCCATTTTCCTTGGTTTTGATTTTGCTGCGCTGCGGGAAGCTGGTAAGCGGCTTTCCGTAATCGAAAGATAGATTTTATGCTGTGCTGCAACATGATTCTTGCACATAATTGTTGCGCTTTGTTGACGGCGATCCGTATCCGGATTTGATCTGAGACAAAAAAACTTCACCCAGCGGTGCTAGTCTGCACAAAGATACTTCTTGCTTTTGGGAGCGAATGTGACCGCTAGCGCCAGATTGAACGAAATTGTTCGAGCCGTCGTCGATAGATACGGATGCGATTCATCCTGCATGGTGCAGATACTGCGCGAGGTGCAGGAGGCGCTGGACTGGATTTCGCCGGAGGCCATCGACCTGCTGGAAGCTTTATTGCAGGTGCCGCGCACCAAGATCGAAGGTGTCGCCGGCTTCTATTCCTTCCTCTATCTTGAGCCGCGCGGGCGTTACCGGATTCTCTTTTCCGACAACATCACCGACCGCATGCTCGGTAACCAGGCATTGCTGGAGCGCTTGTGCAACAGCCTGTGGATTGAGCCGGGCAAGGTGTCGGAAGACGGGCTGGTCAGTGTCGATCATACGTCGTGTACCGGCTTGTGCGACCAGGGGCCGGCCTTGCTGGTGAATAATCTGGCCATCGGGCGGTTGACCGCAGAACGCATCGACCGGATTGCCGAACTGGTGCGTAGCGAGACGCCATTGGTCGACTGGCCGGCCGAGTTTTTCCTGATCGAAGATAACATCCAGCGCGCCGACATCCTGCTCGCCAGCGACATCAAGCCCGGCGATGCCTTGCGTGCCGCGCGGGCACTGGCTCCGGACGAAGGTTTGCTGGCCTCCAACATGCGCTCCTGGCGCGAGGGCCTGCCGACCGGACTGGGCGGGCCGGCGGCGGTGCTCGACGAAATCAAGCGGGCCAATTTGCGCGGCCGGGGCGGCGCCGGGTTTACGACGGCGCTGAAGTGGGAGGCCTGCCGCAACGCCCCGCTGAAAGCCGGGCAGCAACGGATCGTCGTGTGCAACGCGGATGAAGGTGAGCCGGGTACTTTCAAGGATCGTGTCCTGCTCACCCGTCAGGCCGATCTGGTCATCGAAGGCATGACCGTAGCGGCCTATGCCGTTGGCGCCACGCGCGGCTTCATCTACCTGCGCGGCGAATATCGTTATTTACTCGATGCGCTGAATGCCGTGCTGGCGCGCCGGCGGACAGAAAACCTGCTGGGGGCGAACATCCTGGGCATCCCCGGTGCCAATTTCGATATCGAAATTCATCTCGGTGCCGGCGCCTATGTCTGCGGCGAGGAATCGGCGCTGATCGAGTCGCTCGAAGGCAAGCGCGGTACGCCGCGCAATCGGCCGCCTTTCCCGGTGACCAACGGCTATATGGACCAGCCGACCATCGTCAACAACGTCGAAACCTTCGCTGCCGCAGCACTGATTGCACTGCACGGGGGCGACTGGTACGCCGCCATCGGTACCAAACATTCGGCCGGTACCAAGATTCTGTCGGTCTCTGGCGACTGTGCCCGGCCCGGTATTTACGAGTATCCCTTCGGCGTCACCGTGCGCCAGGTGCTGGAAGATTGCGGCGCCAGCGATACGCAGGCGGTGCAGGTCAGCGGACCGTCCGGTGTCTGCATCGCGCCGGCCGAATTCGATCGCATCATCGGCTTCGAAGATATTCCGACGGCCGGCGCCTTCACGATTTTCGATACGTCGCGCGACATGTTCGAGGTGGCGCGCAATTACGTGCATTTCTTCCAGCATGAAAGCTGTGGTTTCTGCACGCCGTGTCGCGTGGGGACTTCGTTGCTGAAAAACCTGATGGATAAATTGCACAAGGGTTGCGGTTCGCCCTACGACTTTGCCGAGATCGAGAAGCTGAACCAATTGTTGCAGTCCATGAGTCACTGTGGCCTTGGCCATACGGCCTGCAATCCGGTGCTCGACACGATTGCCCGGTTCCGTCCGGCCTACGATAAACGCATGATGCAGCAGGATTTCACGCCGGCTTTCGATCTCGATCAGGCGTTGTCGCAAGCGCGCCAGATGACCGGTCGCGACGATGCTGCCGCCCACCTGAGTACCGAACACGGAGGTGCCGCATGAGCCAGACTTTCAGCCTGGATGGTCAGAGCATTGCCTTTGAACCCGGGCAAACCATCCTGCAGGCCGCAGAAGCGGCCGGTGTGTTCATTCCGCATCTTTGTTATCACCCGGAATTCAAGCCGCATGGCTCGTGCAAATTATGTACGGTGAAGGCCAATGGCCGACAAACGGCGTCATGCACGATGCGCGCTGTGCCCGGCATGGTGGTTGAGAGCAATACCGAGGAAATCAACGCCGAACGTCGGGCGCTGACCCAAATGCTGTTCGTCGAAGGCAACCATTTCTGCCCGTCGTGCGAAAAGAGCGGTAATTGCCAATTGCAGGCAACGGCCTACCACTTGGGCATGATGAGTCCGCATTACGACCATTTTTTCCCGAATCGTGCGGTCGACGCGTCGCACCCCGAGGTTTTGCTCGACTTCAACCGTTGCATCCTGTGTTCCCTGTGCGTGCGCGCCAGCCGCGATGTCGATGGCAAGAATGTCTTTGCCCTGTCGGGACGCGGCATCAAGACGCATCTGATCGTCAATGCGAAATCCGGGCGTCTGACCGATACCGACTTCACACTCGACGACAAGGCAGCGCAGGTTTGTCCGGTCGGCGTCATCCTGAAAAAGCGCCAGGGCTTTGCTGTGCCGATTGGCGAACGCAAGTACGACAAGGCGCCGATTTCAGCGATGACCGAGCAGAACAAACTGACGGAGGAGGGCTGACATGAGCGAAAAGAAAAAACTCAAGGTCGCGACCACCTCGCTGGCCGGTTGCTTTGGCTGTCACATGTCCTTTCTCGACATCGACGAACGGCTGTTCACGCTGCTCGAATACATCGAGTTCGACCGCTCGCCGCTGACCGATATCAAGCACGTCACGCCGGGTACGGATATCGGCATCATCGAAGGCGGGCTGTGCAATGCCGAGAACGTCCATGTGCTGCGCGAGTTCCGGGCCAACTGCACGACGCTGATTGCCATCGGCGCGTGTGCGATCAACGGCGGTTTGCCGGCACAAAGGAATCATCTGCCGCTGACGACGATTCTGGAAGAGGTTTATCACACCAGCCCGGGGGTTCGGAACGGCATGATCCCGAACGACCCGGAGTTGCCGCTGCCGCTCAACCAGGTGCACCCGATTCATGAAGTGGTCAAGATCGATTACTTCATTCCCGGTTGCCCGCCGTCGGCTGACGCCATCTGGAAAGTGCTGACCGATCTGCTGGCCGGCAAGGAACCCAGCCTTGAACATGGCCTGATGCATTACGACTGAGGTAGCAAATGACTTACAACCTGGAAACCGCCCAGCATCCCGAAAACCTGCGCCGCGTGGCGATTGACCCGGTATCGCGGGTTGAAGGGCATGGCAAGGTCACCATCCTGCTCGACGACCAGAACAAGGTGCATCAGGTGCGCCTGCACATTGTCGAGTTTCGCGGCTTCGAAAAATTCATCCAGGGCCGGCCGTATTGGGAAGTGCCGGTCATGGTCCAGCGGCTGTGCGGGATTTGTCCGGTGTCGCACCATCTGGCGGCCTCGAAGGCGCTGGACATCATCGTCGGTGCGAAAAAACTGACGCCGGCGGCGGAGAAGCTGCGTCGCCTGATGCATTATGGCCAGATGTTGCAATCGCATGCGCTGCATTTCTTCCATCTGTGTTCGCCGGATTTGCTGTTCGGTTTCGACAGCGACATCACCAAGCGCAATATCGTCGGCGTGGCCATGGCGCATCCGGAAACCGCCAAGCGCGGCGTGCTGCTGCGCAAGTTCGGCCAGGAAGTCATCCGCGTCACGGCCGGCAAGCGAGTCCATGGTACGGGGGCGGTGCCGGGCGGCGTCAACAAGTCGCTGACGATTGCCGAGCGCGACGAGTTGCTCAAGGATATTTATCACATCGTCCAGTGGTCACGCGAAGCGGTGCACATGATCCAGAAGGTGCACACCCAGGACCCCGGCCTGTACAACAGCTTCGGTATCTTCCGCTCGAATTTCATGTCCATCGTCGGCAACAACGGCGATCTCGATTTTTATCATGGCACCCTGCGCGCCCGCGACGACAACGGCAAGCTACTGTTCGACCATGTCGATTACCAGCAGTACAACGATTACATCGAAGAAGAAGTCCGGCCGTGGAGTTACATGAAATTCCCGTACTTCCGGTCTATCGGCAAGGAGCATGGCTGGTACAAAGTTGGTCCGCTGGCGCGGGTGCAGAACTGTGACCAGATATCGACGCCGTTTGCCGAACACGAGCGCAAGGAATTCATCGATTACGCCGGTGGTACGCCGATGCACGCGCCATTGGCCTATCACTGGACGCGCATGATCGAGATGCTGCACGCGGCTGAGGTGATCAAGGAGTTGCTGCACGACGACGATCTGTTGTCGGACGACCTGATGGTCAAGGGCGAGCGTCAGATGGAAGGCGTTGGCGTGATCGAAGCGCCGCGCGGCACGCTGTTCCACCACTACCAAGTGGACGAGAACGACATCGTGACGATGGCCAACCTGATCGTTTCGACCACCAACAACAATCAGGCGATGAACGAGGCGATCCGCCATGTAGCCCGTCGCTATCTGAACGGCCGCGAAATCACCGAGGGTTTGCTCAATCACATTGAAGTGGCGATTCGTGCCTTTGATCCCTGTCTGTCGTGTGCGACGCACGCCCTGGGCAAGATGCCGCTGACCGTCGAACTGGTCGATGTGGAAGGTGCCGTAGTGCACAGCTTGAGTCGTGATTGAGTTGTGGCCGAGTCTCTGATGCTGGCGCCGGTCGCGATTTTCTTCGTCGGCAATCCGAGCCGGGGCGATGACGCCCTCGGCCCGCTGTTGTGCGGTCAACTGGCGAAATTTCTGGAAAATGCCGGCTTGGCCGAGCACTTCGAACTGCTTGAGGATTTCCAGCTGCAGATCGAGCATGCGCTGGATTTGTCCGGCCGTCGTCTGGTGCTGTTTGTCGATGCGGGCGAACGCACGCCGGCGCCCTTTGTTTTTCAGCAAATCCAGCCGTCGACCGCAATCGCGCATACGACGCACGCCTTGTCGCCGGAAGCTGTCTTGCAGGTTTACCGGCAGACCGAAGGCGAAGCTCCGCCGCCAGCTTTTGTGCTGTGCATTCGTGGCGAGGAATTTGAACTGGGCGAAGAACTCAGCGCGGGGGCCACACAACACATGGCAGCCGCGCTGGCATTTCTGACCGAGCTATGTCGCCAGCCCGATCCGGCGGCCTGGCTGGCGAACTGCCAGCCCTAGGCCTTGGGCGATAAACCCTTAGCGATAGACCAGCACCGGCACCTTGGAGTGGGTCAGCACCTTGTTGGTCTCGCTGCCCAGCAAAAAGCCGCTGATCCCACGCCTGCCGTGCGAAGCCATGAAAATCAGATCGCAGCCCGAAGTTTCGGCGGCATTGATGATGGCTTCGTAAGGAATGTCGCTGGTCGCGGCAATGGTGCTGCATTCGACGCCGGCTTCCGCACACCAGGCAGTGACTTCTCCGAGATATTCGGTGGCCTGCTGATCAGCCATTTCGGCAAATTTGTCCGGCGTGGTCGGATCGATCAAGGCACCTTCGCCAAAGTAGGCAATCGGATACTCCGGCTTGGCGTAGAACGCTGTAATGCGGGCACCGTTTTCCTTGGCAAAGGTGATGGCGCGTTGCGCCGTGGCGCGGGAAAGTTCCGAACCATCGGTCGGAACGAGAATGTGCTTGAACATGCTTTACCTCCTGAAATGGTCTGCTGGCGTTGCTTTCCGCCTGCTTGAGGTTCATGCTACGCCAAGTCTTGAGGATTTTGAACATGCGACTAGGCTTTTTCGGTGCGGCCGGTGAAGTGACCGGTTCCTGTACGCTGGTGGATACCGGCGAGTTCCGCTTTCTGGTTGACTGCGGCATGTTTCAGGGTGGAGCAGAAGCGCGACAGAAGAACGAACGCGCGCTGAATTTCGGCTTCGATGTGCGTCGGCTGGATTTCGTTCTGCTGACGCACGCCCACATCGATCATTCGGGGCTGTTGCCCCGTCTGAGCATGCTCGGCTATCGCGGTCCGGTTTATACGACACCGGCGACCAAGGCCTTGATCGAGGTCTTGTTGCCCGATAGCGCACACATTCAGGAAAAGGAAGCCGAGTGGCAGTTGCGCAATCGGCATCGGCGCGGGCGCAGCGAACGCGGCATTCAGCCGCCGCTCTATTCCGTGGCCCAGGCGCTGGCTGCCTTGAAACTATTGCACACGGTGAATTACGGTGAAACCCTGCGGCCGGTCGAGGGGATCAGTGTGCGGTTTCACGATGCCGGGCATATTCTCGGTTCGGCTTCGTTGGAGATTTCCGTCAATGCCGGCGGTCGACCGCGAAAATTGGTCTTTTCCGGTGATCTCGGCATGCCGGACCGGCCGGTGCTTAACGATCCGGAACCGCCACCCGGCGAGGCCGATGTGTTGTTGATCGAATCGACCTACGGCAATCGTCAGCATCGTCCATTTGCCGAAACCGAGGACGAAATTGTCGCGGCTTTCGAACGTACCCGGGCGGCTGGCGGCAACTTGATCATTCCAGCGTTTGCTGTTGGGCGTACGCAGGAAATTCTTTATCTGCTGGCTGGCTTGGTCCGACGCGGTCGCTTGCATCCACTCAAGGTCTATGTCGATTCGCCGATGGCCAATTCGGCGACCCGCATTACGCTGGAACACCGGGAATTGCTCGATGCGGAAACCTGTGCGCTGATCGACTGGCAGCAGGCACATCCAGAAAAGATGCACATCGAGTTCGTCGCCGATGTCGAGCGCTCGCGGCAACTGAACGACATTCGCCACGGTGCCGTGATCATCTCGGCCAGCGGTATGTGCGATGCCGGACGGATCAAGTATCACCTGCGCGAAAATCTGCCGCGCAGCGAATGTACCGTCCTGATCGCCGGTTTCCAGGCGGCTGGCACACTAGGGCGCAGGCTGGTCGATGGCGCACGCGTAGCCCGGATCTTTGGCGAAACGGTGGCGGTCAGGGCAAAAGTCTGCACGGTGGGTGGCCTGTCGGCACACGCCGATCAGGATGCGTTGATTGCCTGGTTGAATGGGTTTCACCAGCCGCCGGGAAAAGTTTTCGTCGTCCATGGTGAGGCCGGTGCATCGGCCGATTTCGCACAGGCGATCAAGGACCGTCTCGGCTGGTCAGACGTGCATCTGCCACAACCCGGCGAGTTCATCACGCTGTAAGATAGCAAAAGCCTTATGGATCGGAGAAATTGCAATGTCCGGAAGTTCTGTCGCCAAGCATGGCAGTATTGATACCAGCACTCAGAGTCTCGTCGAGTCCTTGACCAGTTCGGTCAGCAAGGCGGTTGATCCATTCGGTGTCACCACCTCGCTGCTCAATGCCCAGGTTGCCTGGCTGATGCATCCGCAGGAACTGGTGCGCACCATCAACGGTTTGTCCGATGATCTGCTGGCGCTTCAGTCGCACGTCATGCGCCGGGCCATGGGAATTCCATCCGAAGACGTGATCCAGCCGAACCCCGACGATGCCCGTTTTGCCGACCCGATCTGGACCAATTCGGCGACTTGGGACATCACCAAGGAATGGTACCTGGCATTCACCCACCGTCTGCAGGACATGTATTTCGAAACACCGGGTTTGTCCACCAAGGAGCGTCGGCGGGCTGCCTTCTGGCTGCGCGAATGGCTGAACATGGTCGCACCGACCAATTTTTTCTGGTCGAATCCGGCCGCCATCGAGCGTTGTGTCGCCACGCAGGGCGAAAGCCTGAAGCAGGGCTGGGAAAACTTCCAGCGCGACGTCAAGGCCAAGAACATCCTGATGGTCGAGCCCGATGCCTTCGAGGTCGGCAAGGACCTGGCGACGACCCCAGGCAAGGTGGTGTTCCGCAACCGCCTGGTCGAACTGATCCATTACACGCCGACCACCGAAAAGGTGCGGGCAACGCCCATCGTCATCATCACGCCGTGGATCAACAAGTTCTACATCCTCGATCTGAATGCCAAGAAGAGCATGCTGAAGTACCTGACCGATCAGGGCTTCTCGGTTTTCGTGACGAGCTGGAAAAATCCGACGCCGGACATGTCCGAAGTCCGCTTCGACGACTACCTGCTGGAAGGCGTCAACGAGGTGGTGCGCGTGGCCAGCGAATTCTGCAATGTGCCGAAGGTGCATCTGGTCGGCTACTGCATCGGTGGCACGCTGGTATCGACCTACATGGCCTGGGCGAACAAGCGTTTTGGCAAGGACAAGGTGCCGGTGGCGCACTGGACCCTGTTTACGACCCTGACCGATTTTTCGCATCCGGGCGACATTGATGTGTTCATCGACGAGGCCTGCATCGGTGCGCTGGAAGAATCGATGGCCAAGAAGGGCTATCTCGATGGCAGCGAAATGGCGACTTCCTTCCGCCTGCTGCGTTCGAATGGCCTGATCTGGAGTTACTGGGTGAGCAGTTACCTGCTCGGCCAGCCGCTACCACCGTTCGACGTGCTGTACTGGAACGTTGATGCGACGCGCATGCCGCAGGCGATGCATTCCTTCTACCTGCGCGAGATGTACCTGCACAACAACCTGATCAAGCGCGACAAGCTGACGATTGCCGGCGAGTCTATCGATCTCGACCGCATCGTCCAGCCGCTCTACGCCGTGACGGCCGAGGACGACCATATCGCGCCGTGGAAGCAGTGCTACCGCATTCGCAAGTATGTGAATGTCGCCGCGCCGGTACGTTTCGTCCTGTCGACTTCCGGGCACATTCTGGGCGTGGTCAATCCGCCGGTTAATCCGCCCAAGCGGGCTTACTGGATTGCCGAACCGGAACGCAACGAGCATTGGGAACAATGGCTGGATCGTGCCGAGAAGAAACCCGGTACCTGGTGGGAAGACTGGACGGCATGGTTGGGGGAAAGGACCGGTGAACTGGTCGAAGCGTATCCGGCCGCCAACCGCAAGTTCCCCGCGCTGGCCGATGCACCCGGTACCTACGTGCTGGAAAAATGAGCCCGATGAACCCGTCGATTGCAGCAAAAGAACCGCAGGCCGGGATTGATCTGTTGCGCATTGTGCGCATTAACGAAGAAATCAAGGCAGTTGTCGGTGTTGCGTTCAAAATCAACATCATGGCGCTGAATGCCATTTTCCTCGCCAAGCGGGCCGGTACGGCAGCGCTTGGCTTCGGCGTGCTGTCCAACGAGTTGCGCACCTTTTCCCAGGATTTGCGCAGTTGCATGGGGGCGCTGACGGTATTGATCCATCGCTGCGTTACCGAGGTTTCCGTTGTTCTGCAGGACATCCGGAAAACGCGTTTGCTGAGCGAGGCAGTCAGCTTGTCGGCGCTGAGCAAGTTGAACCCGGTGGTGGTTCGACGTGAGCGGGAGAATATCGAACATCAGGAGCGTCTGGCCGCATTGCGGCGCCAGTTGCTGCGCGCGCTCGACGATGCCTTTCAACTGGTCGAATTGGGTGGCGTGCTGGCCAAGTCAGCCAAAATCGAAGCCGCTTACGGGCAATCCTTTGCCGCTTCGCTGGCTCAGGTGTCCGGTGAGTTTGACGGGGTGGTCGAGGAAATACGCAATTCCTTGCTCGCACTGCGGCATTCCGAGTTTTTCAAGTAAATTCATTACAGTCCGGGGGCGGTGTGAAAAAAACAAATACCATTTTTCAGGATGGCGATCATAAGTGGGTGGCCATCGTGCGCGATCCGGATCGCCCCGGGCATCTGGTGGATACGAACGAGTATCTGGTAACGCATGGTGGGCAGGGGATGTTGCTTGATCCAGGTGGCGCAGAGGTTTTTCCTGCGGTGTTTTCCGCACTCTCCGGCGAGTTCGATCCCTCTGCCCTGAGTGCTGTATTTGCTTCGCACCAGGATCCGGATATCTGTTCGTCGCTGGCGCTGTGGCTGGAATTCAATCCGGGCATGCGTTGCTACGTCAGTTGGCTATGGGAAAGTTTCATCCCGCATTTTGGCGGAACGAAAGAGACCTTTGTCACGATTCCCGATCCGGGCATGGATATTTTCCTCGGTGGTTTGAGCCTGCAGGCAGTTCCGGCGCATTACTTGCATTCTTCGGGTAATTTCCATTTGTATGATAAGCAGGCCAAAATCCTGTTTTCCGGTGATGTCGGTGCCGCCTTGCTGCCCGCCGGACAGGATGCTTTGTTTGTCGAAAATTTCGATACCCACATCCGTTATGCCGAAGGTTTTCATAAACGCTGGATGGGTTCCAACGACGCCAAGCGGCGCTGGTGTGAGCGCGTTGCGTCCATGGAGATCAATCTGCTCTGCCCGCAGCACGGGGCGATTTATCAAGGGAGCGATGTGCAACGCTTCATCAACTGGTTTGATGAGTTGCAGGTTGGTGTGCTGGGGAGCTAGTTTCCGCCAGCGGCTTTGATACCGATCAAGGCTCCGGCGGGTGTGGCAGGCAGAAAATGCCCTTACTCCTCAACTTAGCCGGATAGATAAAATGACCATTCGAGATTTCCTTGCAACAGATCATCGCCATTGCGACGATCTGTTTGCCGCTGCCGAACAATCGGCCAACGCCGGTGACTTGGCTGCTGCCGGTGCATCATTCGGACAGTTTCGCGCGGCCATGCTGCGGCATTTCGCGACGGAAGAACAAACGCTGTTCCCTGCTTTCGAAGCACGTACCGGCATGAGCATGGGGCCGACCCAAGTCATGCGCATGGAACACGGACAAATGCGCGAATTGATGGATGCGGCGGCAGGCGCCTTGCAGGCGGGAAATACCGACGATTTCTTCGGCCAGACCGAAACCCTGTTGATCATGATGCAGCAGCACAACATGAAAGAAGAAAACGTGCTTTACCCCATGTGCGACCAGCATCTGGCAGACGGCAGTGCCGCATTGATCGAACGCTTGCGTAGCGAATTGAAGGAAGTTTGATGGATTTTCCTGCCGAACGCATCGTCGACGCACGCTACATGGAGCCGCCACAGCCGTTTGTCGCAACGATGGAGATGCTCGATACGCTACAGCCCGGTGAAGAGATGTTGCTGCTGCTGTATCGCGAGCCGCATCCGCTTTACAGGGTGTTGCAGCAAAACGGACACGACTGGAAAAGCGAATTGCGCCCGGATGGAACGTTTGCCGTCGTGATTACCTGCTGAGTCTTGCTGATGCAGGCCTTGCTGTCTTTTGACCAGAGCCCCCCCCTGACGGCGCCGCTGCGCTTTCTTCTGACGGCGCCGCTGTACGGTGTGCTGGCAGGGGCTTTGCTGATGATCGAAGGTGCTGATTTGCTGGCATCGCGCTGGACGCCGGCAGCGCTGGCAGCGACGCATTTGCTTACGCTGGGTTTCATGTTGCAGATCATGCTCGGCGCCTTGATCCAGATTCTGCCCGTAGTCGCTGGCGCCAATCTGGCGCAGCCGGCCCGGCTGGCCGCTCTGGTTCATCCACTCCTGAATCTTGGCTGTTTGTTGCTGGTGGCCGGCTTCCTCGCGGCTGCGCCGGGTCTGTTGCAAGCGGCCGGGGTGTTGCTGCTGCTCAGTATCGGTGGTTTTTTGTTCGCCGCTGCACGGGCTTTATTGCATGTGCCATCGACCAGCCCAACCATTCGGGGACTGAAGCTGGCTTTGTCCGGCCTGTTGGTGACAGCTGCCCTGGGGCTGGTTTTGCTGCTGGCCTTGAGCCGGGGCTGGTCCTTGCCGTTGATGCCACTGACCGATCTGCACGCCGGCTGGGGTTTGGCCGGGTGGACCGGTATCCTGCTGTCGGCCGTGGCGTATGTCGTTGTGCCGATGTTCCAGCTTACGCCTGGTTACTCGGCCCGCTCAGGGTGGGCCTTCCCCTGGCTGATCATTTTCCCCTTGCTGCTCTGGAGTCTGGCGTTCTGGTGTGACTGGGTATGGCTGGCGGCAATCAGCCAATTTTCTCTGGCACTGGTCGGCATCGCGTTTTGCCTGCTGACGTTGCGCTTGCAGTCACAGCGACGGCGGCCACGCCCCGATGTCACGCTGCATTACTGGCAATTGGGGCTGGGATCGTTGATTTCTGCCTTGTTGATGCTGTTGACCGCAGCAATCTGGCCCGCACTGTCGCAACTGCCGATGTGGTCACCACTGTTCGGCGTGCTGGTGCTGGTTGGCGGATTCATCGCCTTTATCAACGGCATGCTATACAAGATTGCGCCGTTTCTCGCCTGGTTGCATTTGCAGAACAGAGGTTCTTCTGGCGGTAGCTTGCCGGCCATGAACAAGTTTCTGAGCGAAGCCGAGATGCGCCAGCAGATGCGCGTCTTTTTTGCCGCGTTTGGCTTGTTGACCGCAGCATGCTTGTGGCCCGAAGCGCTAGCACGTCCTGCCGGCCTGGTTTTCATGCTGGCCAATGCCGGCCTGGGCTGGAATCTGTGGCGTGTTGTCCGGCGTTATCGCCGGTTTTGCCTGCCCGTCAACACGGTGCCGGCCGTATGAGCTACCTTGTCCTGAAGCATGTACACGTGACTTGCGTGCTCCTGAGCGGACTCGGTTTCATCTGGCGGGCCGGTTTGATGTGGCTCGAGTCGCCAGCCCTGAACCATCGCCTGGCGCGGGTGTTACCGCATGTGATCGACTCCCTGCTGCTGGGCAGTGCGCTGCTGCTGGCCTGGATGAGTGGGCAATATCCATTTTCCGCCGACTGGCTGACCGCGAAATTTTTTGCCCTGCTCGCCTATATCGTATTTGGTGCCATCGCCCTCAAGCGCGGGCGCACGCTGGGCATGCGCCGGGGTTTTGCCATCCTGGCCTTGCTGACCTACGCCTATATCGTCAGCGTTGCCGTACAGCGCAGCCCGTTGGCCGGCTGGTAGGCCGGCCACCCCAATTCATAGTTTGCCCAGTTTGCGGTACAGCGTATTCCGGCTGATACCCAATTGACGGGCCGCTGCAGAGATGTTGCCGCCGACGGACTCCAGCGTGCGCAACGCCGCCAGACGGCCAATTTCTTCCAGGCTGCCGGGTTCGTTGTCCAGCGGGGCCGGTGCCCAGGGGTCCCGGCCACTCATCAGGGGGGTGGCATTGCCCGGGCTGAGTGGGGCTTCGAAGAGTTCCTCGGGCAGGTGACTTTCGGTAATCAGCGTTTCACCCTCATCAAGCAAGGCAATGGCGACCCGAACGACATTGAATAGCTGGCGAATGTTACCGGGCCAGTTATAGCGCTCAATGGCCTGCATGGCACTTTCCGAGAAGCGGATTGGCGTGCTTTGGCGAACTTCCTCTGCTGCCAGTTTAGCCACCAACTGACGGATATCGGTACGTTCGCGCAGGGCCGGGAGGGTGACGCTCAGACCATTCAGCCGGTAATACAAATCCTCGCGGAAACTGCCACGGGCCACTTCCTCACGCAGGCGGCGGTGCGTTGCACAGACCAGAGAAATATCAACCTGGATGGCACGCGTGCTGCCCAGCGGGGTGACGCTACGCTCCTGCAGGACGCGCAGTAGCCGGGCCTGCAGGTTGAGCGGCATATCGCCGATTTCATCGAGGAACAAGGTGCCGCCATGCGCCTGCTGGATCTTGCCTGGCGCTCCTTCCTTGCGGGCACCAGTGAAGGCGCCGCCCTGGTAGCCGAAAAGCTCCGACTCGATCAGCGTTTCGGGAATGGAGGCGCAATTCAGGGCAACAAAAGGTTCGGCATGGCGCGGCCCGCTGTTGTGGAACGCCTTGGCAAACATTTCCTTGCCGGCGCCCGATTCGCCCTGGATCATGATCGGGATGTCGCGTCCCAGCATGCGGCGAACGCGGTCGATTGCAGCTTGCAAACGGGGGTCGCCGGTATTCAGGGTATCCAGTGTCAGCAGCGGACGCGGCGTAGCCTCCGGGCGTTGTGTCGCCGGACGTGCACTTGGGGGGTCGTCGAAAACGCGCCCTGCGGAGGCCGCCGCAGGCAATCGGCCACGCAGTTGCAGGCTGACCATCCGGCCGTTGATTCGCGTCTCTAAACTGCCTTGCGGGTTCAGGCGTTGACGGTCGATCAGGCTGGACAGCGCGGATTCGAAGACCATGGAAAAATCACGGCGTACCGCGTCGACCCGGCGAATGCCGAGAATTTCCAGGCCGTTGTAGTTGATTGCCAGTACCTGTCCATCCGGTGTCACGGCTGCCAGTCCCTCTTTGGGACTGCCCAGATAATCGGCACGGCCATGGAAGCTGACGATGATGTCGTTGGCGTGCAGCGATTCGAACAAGCGCTTTTCGGCAATGGCCGTAGACAGTCTGGCCAATCCGAGCGTGTGCCGCTGGGTGGCGCGATAATCGCCGGAAATGTCGAGTACGCCGATCAGGCGGCCATCCGGCCCGAAGATCGGGCTGGCGCAGCAGGTCAGGAAACTGTTGTGATTCAGGAAGTGTTCGGCCCCCAGAACCTCTACCGGCTTTTCTTCGGAGAGAGCGGTACCGATGGCGTTGGTGCCGCGCTGGTTTTCATCCCAGGAGGCACCCGCACTCAGGGCGATGCGGTCGGCACGGTCGACAAAATCGGGATCGCCGACCGTTTCCAGCAGCAGACCGCTGGCGTCGGCCAGGATGACCATGCTGCCCGACTCGCGAATCTGCTCGTAGACATGCTCCATGATGGGCCGTACTTGCTGCACCAGGTAGCGATTGCGTTCCTGTTCGGTTTTCAGGGCCATGCGATCAAGCGACTCTGCGCCGGGTTGGGCGTGATGTTCGGTCAGCCCGAAGCGTCGGCAACGTTCCCAGGAGCGAAGAATCATCGGGTCCACCAACCCGGCCGGCAATTCGCCGCGATCAAAAAATATTTGTCGGGCTTCTTGCAGTCGCGGACCGTGAACGCCGGTCAAGATTTGTAGTTGTCCCATCGTCTCTCCAGTGATTTGTAATATTTATTATTTTTGTACTGTTTAATAATTTAACACATTGCTTAATTTATCAGCAATGTGCAGCACAGTTTCTGTCTTCCCATTCGCAAGGGGCGTGCCAGGAACCCTTGTGGCGATGTTGCGGGATCGTCTGCGCCAGAACGTTGCGAGTATTGATTTGAGCTTGGGCGAATTGTACTGGCACGGGGATTGCAGACGAGTCCGCTTACAAGCAGTCAGTCACAATAACCAAAGGAGCCCTCTGTGAAGCATTCAATCAATCCTCTTGCCGCGCTGTTTGCCGCGCTGGCTTTCGCACTGCCTGTGCCGCATGCCATCGCGCACGGTGATGTCGTACCGCAGGCGGTGGATATTACCGGTCTGAAAAATCTTGGTAACGACTGGCAGGCAGCCAATCCTTACCGCCAGGACAAGACGGCAATCCGGATCGGCGATTCGGCCTTCAATCAGAACTGTGCGCGCTGTCATGGTCTCGGGGCGGTTTCCGGCGGCATTGCCCCGGATCTACGCTATTTGCCCAAAGGCGACGAAGGCGACGAAATCTTCATGCAGCGTATCCGGAAAGGCGCTGTGCGCGATGGTCGTGTTTACATGCCGCCGTTCGAAGGAACGCTGAGCCAGGAAGCCATGTGGGCCATCCGGGCCTGGCTGGAGACCGTCCATGAAGAATGATCGTCGTCGCTGGCTCAAGGCGCTGGCCGCCTTGCCCATCGGTTTTGCTCTACCGGCCTGGGCCGAGACGCTGGATCTCATTCGTCAGCGCGGTCGCTTGCGTGTTGCGGTCTACAACGATTTTCCGCCTTATTCGCTGCCGGGCGGCAAGGGGATTGATGCCGATATCGGGCGGGCCATTGCCAGCCGTCTGGGGGTGACGGCTGAAATCGTCGGCTTCAATGCCGACGAGGACATGAATGACGATCTGCGCAACATGGTCTGGAAGGGGCATTACCTCGGGACCCAACCGGCTGACCTGATGCTGCATGTGCCGGTCGATGAAGTTTTGGCCCGCGCCAATGACAAGGTACGCATTTTCGGTGCTTATCACCGCGAGACGCTGGCGCTGGCTCGTAATCCGGAGCGTGTGCCGGCCGTGTCGGGTTCGGCCGCCGTGGCTCTTGAAGTCTTTACCCGGGAAAAAATCGGCGTTGAGACTGCGTCGCTGGCCGACTCGTTTTTGCTCGGCGTGCTGAACGGGCGTTTGCGTGAAAACGTCGTGCATTTCACCAGTGTGACCGATGCTGGCAAGGCCCTTGCGCAAGGCAGCATTTCGGCCATTCTGGCGCCGCGTGCCGAGCTTGAATCGGCGGTGCAGGACAAAAGCCGCTTCCCGCTGGATGCCGTGCGTTTTGCCGAGTTGCAGGTGGATAGCTGGCCGGTGGGTATGGCCGTCAAGGCCGAGGAACAGGCGCTGGCAACGGCCATCGCCAGCATTGTCGCCGAGCTGAAACGGGATGGCAGCATTGCTGCGATCTTCCGCCAGTACGGTGTAACTCACACGTCTGCTTGAGGCCATCATGCGACTGAAAATGCTCTCCCTCTTGCCCCTGCTGTTTGCCGGCACGGTCATCGCAGGGCCACTGGCTTACGTCCCGAATGAAAAGAGCGCCAGTATCAGCGTCATCGATACGGCGACCGACCAGCGTCGTGGCGACTTCCCGGTCGGTCAGCGACCGCGCGGCATCGCGCTGGATGAAACCCGTCTTTATCTGACGGATGGCAAAACGGGCAGTCTGCTGGTGGTAGACAAGGCGACGGGTAAGCTGGCGCGTTCGGTGCCGGTCGGCGATTCGCCGGAGGGGGTGAGTATTTCCCGTGATGGCAAGTTGCTGGCCGTGGCCGTCGAAGACGACAACAGCATCCTGTTGCTGAGTCTGCCGGCGACTCAGGCGCTGGCACGCATCAAGGTCAGCGGGCGTAATCCGGAACATGCCGTATTCAGTCCGGACGGCCGCTGGTTGTATGTCAGTGCAGAGGAAGCCGAACAGGTTGACGTGATCGATGTCACGGCGCAACGCCAGGTCGCCAGCATTCCAGTCGGTCTGCGGCCACGCGGGATCGGTTTCCTGCCTGATGGTAGCCGCGCCTACGTGGCCAGTGAATTGGCCGGCAAGGTCTACGTCATTGACGTTGCCCAGCGCCGGACGATTGCCGAGATTCCGGCCGGTCAGTATCCAAACGGGATTGCCGTGCATCCGGATGGCAAGCGGGTCTTCGTGTCGAACGGGCGTGACGCCTCGGTGATGGCCATCGACGTGGGCAGTAATGCGGTGATTGCGACGATTCCGGTCGGCAAACGCCCCTGGAACATGGCATTGACGCCGGATGGCGGCAAGCTTTACGTCGCCAATGGCCGGTCAGGCAGCGTTTCGGTGATCGATACGGCAAGCTTGCAGAAGCTGCGTGATATCGCAGTGGGTGAATTGCCCTGGGGGGTTGGCATTCAATGAGCCAGCCACGCTATACGCTGACGGCGATGGCCTTGCACTGGGGGCAGGCCATCCTGATCGTCTGGTTGCTCTGGCTGGGCTGGACGATGACCGACCTGCCGAAGGGGGCGGAGCGCAGCGCCGCCTACGGGCTGCACAAGTCGCTGGGCTTGCTCGCCTTGTTGCTGGTCGGCCTGCGCCTCGCCTGGCGTGCGCGTCATCCGGCACCGCCGGCCATAGGCCAGGGCCGGGAGGCTTTTCTGGCCAAACGCGTGCACGGCGGCTTGTATGTTTTCCTGCTGTTGGCACCGCTGGCCGGTTATCTGGCTTCGGCTTTCACGCCTTATGCAGTCAAATTTTTCGGTATCGAGTTACCGAAATTGTTTCCGGCCGATGAGTCGTTGAACGCCCTGTTCAAACAATTGCATCTGATTGTCGTCTGGGGCGGAGCCGGCTTGATCGCATTGCATCTGCTCGGTGCGCTGAAACATGTTTTTTTGCGTGACGGGACATTGAGGCGAATGTTGCCTGGTCGGCGTGATCAATAATTGAACACCTGTTGTTTTGTGGAGCACCCGGTGCTCCACAATATTTTTGAAATGCTCCGGCTTGCCCGCCGATAATGATCCCTCCCGCACAATTAAGTGAGGCCGAGATGATCAATCGAGCGTTCCATCATTTGTTTGTCTGCTGTCTGAGCTTGTCCTGTGTCGCAGCACAGGCTGCGCCGCTACCCATAGGCAGTGAAAAAGCGAGTTTTCGCGTTGAGCAGGTGGCTGGCGGCCTGGTGCATCCGTGGAGCCTGGCATTTTTGCCGGACGGCCGTTACCTGGTGACTGAACGGGCTGGACGCCTGCGCCTGCTGGCCGCTGACGGTACGCTTGATCCGCAGCCGGTAAGTGGTGTCCCTGCCGTGGCGGCTGTTGGTCAGGGTGGTTTGCTTGATGTGGTTTTGCATCCGGAGTTTGCCGCAAATGGCTGGGTCTATCTGAGTTATTCGGCCGCCGGGGCAGGTGGCGTGGGGACGGAAGTGGCACGCGGGCGCTGGGTGTCGGATCGTGCTGGCAATCGTCTGGAGGGCCTGCAGGTCATTTATCGGCAACAGCCGAAATCGAATGGCGGCGTCCATTTCGGCTCCCGTCTGGTGTTTGATCGGGCGGGCTTTCTCTACATCACCCAAGGGGATCGCGGCGAGATGGCCCGCGCCCAGAAACCGGATGATCTGGCCGGCAAACTGGTGCGCCTGCATGACGACGGTCGCGTGCCGCAGGACAATCCCTGGCAAGGCAAGCCCGGTGTGCGGCCGGAGATTTTCAGCCTGGGCCATCGCAGCGTGCAGGGGGCGGCCCTGCATCCGGCGAGCGGCGAGCTATGGACGCATGAACATGGCCCGCAGGGGGGCGACGAGATCAACGTGGTGCGGGCCGGGCGCAACTATGGCTGGCCGACCATTACTTATGGGGTCAACTACGGTTTTGGGACGAAAATTGGTGTCGGTACTCAGCAGGCCGGTCTGGAACAGCCGCTGCATCAGTGGACGCCATCAATCGCACCGTCCGGTATGGCCTTCTATACGGCCGATCGTTTTCCGGCCTGGCGCGGCAATCTGTTCGTCGGGGCGCTCAAGTTCCAGATGCTGGTTCGGCTGGAGCTCGACGGCGAGCGCATACGGCATGAAGAGCGTTTGCTGGTCGGGCAACAGGGGCGTATCCGGGATGTCCGGCAGGGGCCGGATGGTTTGCTCTACCTGCTGACCGATGCGCCAGATGGCAAGTTGCTGCGTCTGACGCCGGTAGGTGGCAAGTAAATCAGCCCTGAAGGAAAGGCTGGCTTGCGTGATGCAGCAAAGCCAGCCTTGGGGGGGGGCTTATTCCAGCGAGAGAATCCAGGCGACGGCGGCCTTCAGGTCGTCATCGCTGATCTTGTCGGCCGGGTGCGGCAGCATCGGTACATTGCCCCAGTTACCCGAACCGCCGTGACGAACCTTCTCGAACAGTTGCGCGGGCGCTTTGCTGTCGCCCTTGTACTTGGCGGCAACTTCTTTGTAAGCCGGGCCGACGCGCTTGCTATCGACGGCATGGCAGGCCACGCAGCGGGCCTTCTTGACGATGGCTTCGCTCGCGCTGACCGGCGCGGCGTTGATCAATAGTCCAGCCGCCAGCAGCGGCAACATCAGTTTGGTGAATTGTTTCATGATGATTCCTTGCAATGTCAGACGAGTCCGGCGGCCTGCAGTTCGCGCCATTCGCTGTCGGTGAACAGTCGCGAACGGGTGTGGAAAGCCTTGCCGGTATTGCCTTCGAGTGAAAAAGTACCGCCCTGGCCATCGATCACATCGATGATCAATTGCGTGTGCTTCCAGTATTCGTATTGCGAGGCGCTGATATAGAAAGGCACATCGCCGATATCACCCAGATGCACGTCGTAGGGGCCAATGGTCAGGTCGGTGGGCAGGTAGCAATTGGCTGCGCTGTTGTCGCAGCAACCACCGGATTGGTGGAAGAGCAGGGCGGGGCCGTAGCGCTGTTTCAGGAGCGCGATCAGTTCCAGCGTAGCCGGGGTGGCAATAACGCGGTCGACCATGGTTTTCTCCTAAAAAAGGGGGGCGGTTGCCCGCCCCCTAAGAGTTGCCCGCAAACTGGGCCAGTGGAGGAGATACGCGGTTTAGAAGAAGCCCAGCTTGTTTTCGCTGTAGGAAACAAGCAGGTTCTTCGTCTGTTGATAGTGGTCCAGCATGACCTTGTGGGTTTCGCGACCGATGCCGGATTCCTTGTAACCGCCGAATGCTGCGTGTGCCGGGTAGGCGTGGTAGCAATTGGTCCATACGCGGCCGGCCTTGATGGCGCGACCCATGCGGTAGGCGACGTTGCCGTTGCGGCTCCAGACGCCGGCGCCGAGGCCGTACAGGGTGTCGTTGGCGATGGCCAGGGCTTCGGCTTCGTCCTTGAAGGTGGTCACGGCCAGAACCGGTCCGAAGATTTCTTCCTGGAAGATGCGCATCTTGTTGTGGCCCTTGAACAGGGTCGGCTGGATGTAGTAGCCGCCGGCCAGGTCGCCTTCGAGGATGGCACGGGCGCCGCCGATCAGGCATTCAGCGCCTTCCTGCTTGCCCACGTCGAGGTAGGACATGATCTTGGTCATCTGCTCTTGCGATGCCTGGGCACCCATCATGCAGTCGGTGTCGAGCGGGTTGCCCTGCTTGATGGCGGCAACGCGGGCCAGCACGCGTTCCATGAACTTGTCGTAGATCGATTCCTGGATCAGCGCGCGGCTCGGGCAGGTACACACTTCACCCTGGTTGAAGGCGAACAGCACCATGCCTTCGATGGCCTTGTCGAGGAAGCCATCATCCTTGTCCATCACGTCGGCGAAGAAGATGTTCGGCGACTTGCCACCCAGTTCCAGCGTGGCCGGGATCAGGTTGTTGGCAGCGGCTTGAGCGATGACGCGGCCGGTGGAGGTCGAGCCGGTGAAGGCGATCTTGGCGATGCGCTTGCTGGTGGCGAGCGGCATGCCGGCTTCGCGACCGAAACCATTGACGATGTTCAGGACGCCCGGCGGCAGCAGGTCGGCGATCAGTTCGGCCAGGATCAGGATGGAGATCGGGGTCGATTCGGCCGGCTTCAGGACCACGCAGTTACCAGCACCAATGGCCGGGGCCAGTTTCCAGGCCGCCATCAGAATCGGGAAGTTCCAGGGGATGATCTGGCCGACGACGCCGAGCGGCTCGTGGTAGTGGTAAGCGACGGTGTTTTCGTCGATGTCGGACAGGGCGCCTTCCTGCGAGCGCAGGCAACCGGCGAAGTAACGGAAGTGGTCGATGGTCAGCGGGATGTCGGCGTTCAGCGTTTCGCGGATGGCCTTGCCGTTATCGACGGTTTCGGCGTAGGCCAGGGTTTCCAGATTGGCTTCCAGGCGGTCGGCAATCTTCAGCAGCAGGTTGGAACGTTCGGCGACACTGGTCTTGCCCCAGGCATCAGCAGCAGCGTGAGCGGCGTCGAGGGCCAGCTCGATGTCTTCGGCGGTGGAACGGGCGGCCTTGGTGTAAACCTTGCCGGTCGTCGGGGTGACCACGTCGAAATATTCACCCTTGACCGGGGCGACCCACTGGCCACCGATGAAGTTGTTGTACTGAGCCTTGTAGGCGATCTTTGCGCCAGCGGCGCCGGGAGCTGCATAAATCATATTTGTCTCCAGTATTCTTGAACGAAGTTGCGAACGGGGTAACTCAAGGCCGGCAGATTCGGTTGTTTCGTGATGACGACCTGCCGTGACTCGTGCCGTCTTATGTGCATGCCGTGTGCCAGCCATGCCAATTCTGCGGTCAACCGGATAAAACGACTAATTTTCAAAGGCTTGGGTTTTGTATGCCGGGTTCGTTGTTGTCTCTCGCGGGCAGTCGCGTGATCAACGGCTCAACAGGTGTTCAGCAATGGAGCAGTCGCTTGCTGTCGGCTTGCCTTTGGTTGGCGGGCGCCTGTATGCTCGTTATCCATTATCAAGGATGACTCCGCGTGCCTTCCTTCTTGAAACGCCATCAGGCCATGCTCTTGCTTGGCTTGCTCTGCCTGCTGGCCGACCTGCTGCTGGTCGCCGATCTGCGTCGCAGTCATCACGAAACGCTCAGCAGTGCCGAGCAGGCGTTGCAGCAAGCCGTGGAAGGTGCCTTGCGGCGGACGGAATCGCAACTGGACAAGGTAGACCGGACGCTCTCCGGTATCGCCGAGGCCGTGCATTTTCATGGTCAGCCGCTGCGCATCGACGATCTCGAAGTGCATCGGCTGCTGGTTCGACGCCATGGCATTACCCCTTCGCTTAACTGGCTTTCTCTGATTGCACCGGATGGTTCTTTGGTGCTGCATAGCCTGGCCTTCCCCGCGCCACAAATCGACTTGCAGGATCGCCCGCATTTCCTCGCTCACCTGGATGTACCGGATGCCAGTCTGCTGTTCATCGGCAATGCGCAAAACGGTCGGACAACGCAACAGCCGTTCATCCCGGTCAGTCGGGCTATCCGCAACCGCGTTGGAGAATTGGTCGGTGTGGCTTCTGCCGGTATTGCCCCGGATCGATTTCACGAAGCCATATTTCTGGCACCGTCGCCGACTCATGACATCAAGGTCTTGCTCGATTCGGGCCATGCGCTGGTGTGTTCGGCCATCCTGCCGGATTGTCTGACTAACAGATGGTCGTTGCCCGACGAAGCTGACAAGACCATCCGCCAGCTCCGCTCGGCGCGCTATCCGGTTCACGTCATCGGTCGCCTGGATCGCCAGGCCACGCTGGTTTCCTGGCAAGGCCATACGATCACCACCCTGGTTTTCGGTTTGCTGGCCAATGGCGTGATTTTGCTGCTCGGCCATATTGCATTGCGTGAGTTCCAGCGCCGGCAAGCCGCTGCCGAGGCGCTGCGGCAGAACAACCAGATGCTGGAAACCCGGGTCGCCGAGCGTACTGCCGAGTTGTACGAAAGCGAGGCGCGGACCCGGGAAATCCTGCTGGGTACGCCGGTTGCCATGTTGTTGGTCAGCGAAGATGGCAGCATCGTGATGAACAACAAGCATGCCGAAACCTTGCTTGGGTCCGGTGAGGACAGCCTGGTCGGCCGCTTGGTCGAGGAGTTGGTACCTATTCCCATGGCCGCAACTCACGCCCAATTGCGTGCCGGCTATCACGCTACACCGGCCAATGGCCGGATGAGCGCTCGTCGTGATATCGAGGCCAGAGCCTTGAATGGCAGGACCTTGCCGGTCGAAATCAGCCTGAGTACGCTGCACTTCGATGGCGAGCCTTTCGTGATCGTCGCCCTCAACGATATTTCCGAGCGCAAGCAACTGGAGCAAAGCAACCTGGCGCTGTTGCATCGCCTGGAACTGGCGGTGGAAGCGGCCGATATCGGCATCTGGTCCTTGAATTTGCAGGACAACAGTTTGCTCTGGGACGAACGCGTGCGCCGCTGGTACGACGCACCGCCGGACCTGGCCGATGCCGATCTCGACTATGCCCT
The DNA here is from genome assembly GCF_030824335.1 of Azonexus sp. Lineage (GTDB taxonomy): Bacteria > Pseudomonadota > Gammaproteobacteria > Burkholderiales > Rhodocyclaceae > Azonexus. The sequence goes on along the minus strand of NZ_JAVBXX010000010.1, from coordinate 30,186 downwards.
CTGGCGCAGCCGCGTTCACCCGGATGACATCGTTGCCTCCGAGGCCCGCCTGGCCTGGGCTCAAGTCAATCCAGGTGTACAAACCGATGAGTTCCGGGTGCTTGGCCGCGCCGGCGATATCCGTCACATCCAGGCGGCTTACGTTCTGGAGCCGGGGCGCGATGGCCGCCCGAGCATGATGATAGGCATCAATCGTGATATCACTGCCCAGCGGACGCTCGAAAGCTCATTGCAAGCTGCCCGTGAAAGCGCTGAAATCGCCAGCCGCGCCAAAAGCGAGTTTGTCGCCACGATGAGCCATGAAATCCGCACGCCGATGAATGCCATCATCGGCATGACCCAGGTGGTGCTGGAGACCGACCTCAATCCGGTCCAGAAGGATTATCTGCAGAAAGTACGCCGCGCCGCCCGGACCTTGTTGCGCATCCTCAATGATGTGCTGGATTACTCCAAGATCGAGGCCGGTCAAATGCCCATCGAGACGACCGCCTTCCCGCTGCTTGAGCCCATCCGCAACGTCGCCAGCCTGTTTGAACTGCCCTGCCAGGAAAAGGGCTTGGCCTGGAGTATCAGCCTGGCCCCCGATTTGCCGGCCAATGTAGTCGGTGATGCCTTGCGGCTTGAGCAGATATTGATGAACCTGATCAGCAACGCGATCAAATTCACCAGTGCCGGCCGGATCAGCCTCGCCGTCAGCGCGCTGCCAGTAACGGCAGCGGGGCTGCCGCTGCGTTTCTCGGTGTGCGATACCGGGATTGGTCTGGAACCGGCGGCAATCGCGCAGCTATTTTCTGCCTTCGTCCAAGCCGACAGCTCGATCAGCCGGCGTTTTGGCGGCACCGGGCTGGGCCTCTCCATCGTCAAGAACCTGGTCGACTTGCAGGGGGGAACGATCACGGTGGATAGCGTACCGGGCGAGGGGAGTTGCTTCCACATCACCCTGGTTTTTGCCGAATACAGCGGGTCGACCGCAACATTGCCCGAATCGCGGGAAAGCCTGTCCGGCGCAGCGCCCAATGCCCTCCAGCCCACGCTCGTACAGCCCGCCACGCCGGCCATTCCGCTGGCGCCGGCACAACAGGCCCGGCTGGCGCCCGAACTTGCCGAATTGGCCATTCAACTGGCCGGCAACAAACTGGCGGCCCGTGCCCTGCTGCACGACATTGAAAGTCAGTTGGCGGAATCCGGTAGGATGGATGCCTTCCAGAACGTCAGCCATGCCACGCGACAGCTACGTTTTCGGGAAGCCGAAGCGGCCCTGGCCGAATTCCGAACCCGGTTTTGCCCCGACCTGGAGGCCAACTGAACATGCTGACATCCCTGCGTCCCAACCTGCTCATCGTCGACGACGTTGCCGACAATATCGAACTGCTGGCCGCCTGCCTGCAGGATTTCTGTGAATTGCGCTTCAGCCTGTCCGGACCGGAATGCCTGGCGATGGTCCAGGAGAGCCCCCCCGACCTGATCCTGCTCGACGTGATGATGCCGGGCATGGACGGCTATGAAGTCTGCGATCTGCTCAAGCACGATCCCAAAACCCGCGAGATTCCGGTTATTTTCGTGACGGCCCGTACCGATGCCGAAAGCGAGAGCCGGGCGCTGGCCGGTGGCGCCATCGACTTCATCCACAAGCCGATCAATCGCGACGTGGTCCGGGCACGGGTCCGCCGAACCCTGGAGCTGGAAGAAGCCAAGGGAGAATGCCTGAATGCCCGCAACACCCTGGCTCAGCAGGTAGAGGAGCGCACCGCGGCACTGCGCGATGCCCTGAGCCGGGCCGAAAAAGCGAACGAGGCCAAGAGTGATTTTCTCGCCAACATGAGCCACGAGTTGCGCACGCCGCTCAACGGCATCCTGGGCATGGCCAATCTGCTGGGACGCAAGTTGCAGGATGCAGCGCTGCTGCCCTACGTCACACACATCGATACCTCCGGTCAACGACTGCTCAACGTGGTCAACAGCATGCTTGAGGCGGCCTATCTGGATGCCCGGCGTTATCAGGTCGATGCCCAGGATTTCAACCTGCTCTCCATGCTGGAAACCTGTGAGCGGCGGATTCAGCCGAAGCTGCAGAAAAAGGATCTGCTGCTGGTCCGTGAAATCGACCCGGCCTTGCCGCTGGGATTACATGGCGACCCTTTGCGCATTGCCCAAGTGCTCAATCATGTACTCGACAATGCCGAAAAATTTTCCGAGCGCGGTTGCATCACGCTGCGCTGCCGCAAGCGTGGCGATAGCGGGCACGGCATGCTGGTGGTTTTCGAGATCGAGGATCAGGGGGCCGGCATCTCGACCGAGCAACAGCAGCGCATTTTCAATCTCTTCGAGCAGGGCGACAATTCTTCGACCCGGAAATTTGGCGGCTGTGGCCTGGGTTTGGCCATTTCCCGCTGTTTGGTCGAGTTGATGTCCGGTCAATTGACGCTCAGCAGCCAACCCGGCCAGGGGTGCCTGGTGCGCATTGTGCTGCCTCTGGAAATGGCGCGTGGCACGGTGAGCGAGGTCGTCGGTCCGCCGGCCGTCGCGTCGGTGCAGCAGACGTTGAACTATCTGCAGCGTCTGCTTGCCGAAGACGACGTTGCTGCGGTTGGCGTCTGGCAGGGACTGCGTTCCTTGCTGAATGTGCCGGATGTCGCCGTGCTGGATGTCATGGATTCGGCCATTGAAGCTTACGATTTTGACGCGGCCCGACAGGCCTTGAATCGTATTCTGGTTGACTGCCCCCGATTCACGATGGATTGCGCACCAGGCGCCCGATGATTTCACCGGATAAAAATATGTTGATCACCGACTTCGCACAGGAACTGCCGGCCCGCCTCAAGGAATTGCAGACCTTGTGGCAAGGCCATGAGCGGGGTACCCAAGCCAGTCTGTTGCGCATCAAGACGATCGCCCACGAACTGAGTAGTCTGGGGGCCGCACATGGTTATCTGGCGCTGGCCGAAGTGGCTACCCTCGTTGAGGACAATGTTGGCTCGATGCTGGAAAATTTCGGGCATAACGACAGCGCTCGGCAACACGCCCTGTATCAGCATCTGAACGCCCTGGGTGCCATGCTGGCCCGTCCGCAGCCGGACAAGCCGCTGGTGCCAGGCGTGCCGATGGCTAGCGGCGCTGACCCACTGGCACGCCGCATCGCGATCGTCGACAGCGATGCCGACTTTGCCCAGTTCCTTGCCGCCGAAATCGCCCATTTCGGCTTTGCGGTTGACCATCTGGCATCGGCCCAGGATTTTCGCGCCTACCTCGCGACTCACACCCCTGACTTGGTGGTCATGGACATGCTGCGTCCTGAAAACCAGAAGGGGCTGCAAGTCGTCGAACAGAGTTACCTGGCGCCGGGGAACTCGACACCCGTCATTTTCATCAGCGCACACGACAGTCTGGAGAGCCGGTTGGCGGCGATCCGGGCTGGCGGCCATGCCTTTTTTCGCAAACCGTTCAAGGTCACTGATCTGCTGGATACGGTGGACCACGTGCTTGGGCTGGAGCGGCGCGCGCCGTACCGGGTCTTGATTGTCGAAGATGCCCCCTCGCTGGCCCGACTCTATGCCAGCACGCTCACCGGCGCAGGCATGATTACCGAGGTGCTGACCCAGCCCATGGCACTGCTTTCGGCGCTGGATCGTTTCTGCCCGGACCTTATCCTGATGGACATTTACATGCCGGAGGTCAACGGCATCGAGTTGGCTCAGGTGATCCAGCAACATCGCAGCTATCTCGGCGTGCCGGTCATTTTCTTGTCGGCAGAACGCGATCCGGCCAAGCAACTGCTCGCGCTGGGGCAGGGGGGCGACAACTTCCTGACCAAACCGGTGGAACCCGACAACCTGATCAAGGCAGTGACCATCCGGGCCAAGCACTACCAGTCGCTACGCGCGCTGATGTTGAAGGACAGCCTGACCGGTCTGCTCAATCACGCCCGCCTGCTCGAACAACTCGACCATGAGATTGATCGCGCGACCCGGCGCGGCAGCCCGCTGTCGGTCGGGCTGATCGATATCGATCATTTCAAGATGGTCAACGACCGCTGGGGACATGTCGTCGGAGACAACGTGATTGTCAGCCTGGCCCGCCTGCTGCGCGAGCGACTGCGCGTGGTGGACATCATCGGCCGCTACGGTGGCGAAGAGTTTCTGGTCGTTTTGCCCGACACGGCGCTGGCCGATGCCGTACGTGTCCTGGACGACTTACGCACCCGTTTCGCCGCCCTTCACCAGCATGCCCGTGAGTCGGTCTTCCAGGTAAGCTTCAGCGCCGGGGTGGTTGAATTTTGCCCCGCACAGGGTGTTGATCGCAATATCGTCGAACAAGCCGATAGCGCGCTGTACAGCGCCAAGAGAGCCGGGCGGAACTGCGTTTTTACGACTGCTGGTATGGCGGGTTGAGTCCTTCTCACCCCGGAAAGCTACAATTGACCGACCCAAAATTCCCGCCCCGCGTAGCTGGGTGGGAATTTTTTTAATTAAATTTTGAGTCAGAACAGCAACATCTGGTTCGCCGCAACCTTTTTTCCTGAAAAAGTGGCATGCCGACCAGGAGGCGAATACCGGCGAATTGTTTTTCCGTGACGGTCATGCAGCGAATGGGGCCGGCGGGGGGAAGGCTGTCGACCGGACGACCAGGAAAAAACCAATCCTCGCTGAATTGTTTTTTCTTGGTCGCCGGGAACTATTTTTGCGCAAGGTGTACCAGTACATTTAAACTGGCAGCCTTACTGAGATCGTGGAGTGCGAACGTGCCAATCATTTCAATGTTCTACGGCATAATCATCCGCCTGTACTTGATCGACAATCAGCATCATAACTTGCCCCATATCCATGCCAAATATGCGGAATTCGAGGCGTCCATTTGTCTCGGAGACGGTGAAATTCTTGCGGGTGAATTGCCCCGCAAACAATTAAGATTGGTGCAGGCTTGGATAGAACTTCATCGCGACGAACTGGTGGCAGACTGGGAACTCGCAGTTCTTGGCGAAACCCCCTATAAGATCGAACCGTTGTGAGCTTGCCATGTACTGGGATGTAAAAACCGTCAAAGCGCTGCCGAATTTCCGGGTTTATTTCGAAATCGAAGATGGGCGCAAAGGGGTCTTCGACTTGAGCCCCTATTTAGATCGCGGCGTTTTTCGTGAACTGCGGGATGTGCATTATTTCAATCGGGTGGGGATTCAGTTTGGTGCGATAACTTGGCCTAACGAACAAGATATTGCTCCGGAAACCTTATTGGCTGAAATGCTGCCAGTGGAATCAGCTGTGTGTGAGGCTGTGCTTCATCAGGTGCATGGCGATCAAGCGGCGTATTCGCGCTGAGTTTTTGTGCTGCTAGCGCCTCGTTTGTAAAGCTCTTCAAGGCTTTAACCACTTGGCAACAAGGGCAAACAACTTCTCGGGAATCACCGGTTTGGCCATGAAGTCGTTCATTCCCGCCGCCATGCATTGCGTCCGGTCTTCAGCGAAAGCGTTGGCGGTCATGGCGATAATCGGCAAGTCAGGCTGCTTCAATTCGGCGCGTATCCTTCTTGTCGCTTCCAGGCCGCCCATTTCAGGCATCTGCATGTCCATCAGCACCAGGTCGTAAATTTTGCTGTTGAGCATTTCCAGTGCCTCCAGACCGTTGTTGGCGACATCCACTTGCAGTCCGACTTCCTCCAGGAGTTCCCGGCCGATTTCCTGGTTCACCGGGTCGTCCTCGACCAGAAGGAGTTTGCGTCCGGCATAGGATTTGACCAGCAGTGCTGCCGAGGCGTCGGTTTCCACAAACTGCGCAACATGAGCCGGGGCAGTGACCGATGCCTGCTTCAGCACGGCCGTGAACCAGAACTTGCTGCCCTGGTTGGGCAGGCTTTCCACGCCGATATCGCCGCCCATCAAGTTGGCCAGCTTCTTTGCGATGGCAAGGCCAAGCCCGGTGCCGCCGTATTTTCTCGTGGTCGAATTGTCTGCCTGCTCAAAGGGCGTAAACAATCTGGCGATTGCTTCCGCGTGAATTCCAATCCCGGTGTCTTCGACCTCGAAGCGCACCAGGGTTTTTTGCTGGCCAATATCCTGCGTATGGGTGCGGATGGTTACCCGCCCATGTTCGGTGAACTTGATCGCGTTGCCGGCATAGTTCAGCAGCACCTGGTGCAGTCGGGTTGGATCGCCCAGCAGACGCAGGGCGGAGGGTTCGATTTCGGTCTTTAGTTCAAGCTGTTTCTCGGCGGCTCGGTTTTGCACCATGGAGATTACGTCGGCGACCACAGCCTCGATTTTTACTTCCCGCTCCTCCAGGATCAATTTTCCCGCCTCGATTTTCGACAACTCAAGAATGTCATTGATGATTTCGAGCAGATGACGATTCGCTGTTTCTATCTTGTTCAGTTTGTCAGTTACTTCATCCGAGACACCCAAACGGCGAATCAGGAATGCCATACCCGAAATGGCGTTGAGTGGTGTCCTGATTTCATGGCTCATGTTTGCCAGGAATGCGCTTTTGGCTACATTGGCCGCTTCGGCGGATTCTCGCCGCACGCGATTACGCAGCGACTGAATGCCGAAAGACACATTGGTCGCCAGTTCTTCGAGCAGCGTGACTTCTTCGTTGGCGAAGGCGTTGGCATCGCTGGAATAAATCATCACGGCGCCAAAGCATCGTCCATCGACCAGCAACGGCAGGGCGATGCTGGCGCGATAGCCGTGTCGAATTGCTGAATCACGCCACGGCAGCATGGCGGGATTATTCAGAATGTCTGAATTAACCTGCGCCTTGCCTGTCCGGATCGCTGTACCGCTGGGGCCGCGCCCGGCTTCCCGTGATGCGTCCCAGGAAATGTGGATGTCGTCCAGATAGCCTGTTTCGCATCCGTAATACGTTTCCGGCCGCACGCGCTTTTCTGCATCGTTTTCGGCAATGCCCACCCAGGCGAAAACATAGCCGCCCGTTTCGACCAGCAGGCGACAAATATCCTCGAACAGTTTTTTCTCATCCTCAACCCGGACCAGAGCGAAATTACACTGGCTCAGCAGACGCAAGGCACGGGAGAGTCTTTTTTGTTCCTGCGCTGCGTGCATCCGTGATGTGATGTCCTCGAAGACTGTAGCAAAACGGTTTTTCGCATGACAGAAAACGGAGATTGAAAATGCCTTCCCCATAGGCTCAAACCATTGGTCAAAGTGGTCTGCATTTTCACTCAGCGCAACGCGGGCGTAGATATCCAGAAATGGCGGTGGTTGCATGCCATAGACCTCACTGGCCAAGCGCCCGACCACCCGGTGCCGGGCCAGTCCGGTCAGCGACTCGAACATCGGATTGACTTCCAGGATGCGGTAGTCGACAGCCCGTTCCTGGTTGTCGAAGACCATTTCATGGATGGCCAAGCCCTCCGACATCGACTCGTAGAGTGAGCGGAAGCGATGTTCGCTGTCTCTCAGTTCGGTGGTCGCCGCATCGTTTTGGCGATAAGCACGGGCCAGCACAACGGCAACGGCGATCAGGCTGATGCAGAAAATCGAGGCCAGCAGCAACGTGATTTTGACTTCCGTGTACCAGTCGGTCAGAAACTCGTCGCGGGCAATGCCGGTATTGACATAAAAACGGTATTTTTTGTGCTGCTGGTAGGTGTGGACTCGGGAAGTGCCGTCAATGCAGGTACTTCTGCTGATGTAGGTGCCGCCCGATGGGCCGGCATCGAGCGCAGCCCGGAAGTCGGTAGAGATGACGTTTGATTTGATCGCCGTCTTGCCACCGACATCGGGGTGGCGCGCGATGATGCCGAGCTTCTCATCCCTGAGTGCCACAGAGCCTTTTTGCCCCAATTTGACGGCTTGGAAGCGTGCCATGAAGTAATCAAGTTTGACGTTGGCAATGATTACGCCGGCGAAGCTGCCGTCTGCGTGGGACAGACGGCGGGAGAATATGACGCCCCACTTGCCACTGATTTTTCCCTGCAAGGGTTCACTGATGAGCAGCCCGGCATTCTTGTCGTTCAAGTGCTGTTGAAAATAACTCCGGTCGGTCATGTCACTTCCCGGCGGTGCTTTTTCGCCGTCAAACCCGTGGGTGATTTCACCGTGTTGATTCCCTATGCGGATGGATACCAACTCAGGGTGCAGTGCCAGATGAAATTTGATCTGTTCATCCATGTAATGCCTGGATGCCCGTTTGTGCTTTTCCCAATGTGAAAAATCGGAAACCAGGGTCAATAGTGCCCGGTCGACTTCGTCAAAAATCCCGCCGATCTGGTTCACCACCAGCAGGGTGACATTCTGCGTGGCGGTTTCGGCGCGTTCCTGGTGGTTGTCGAAGCTTCGTTGCAAAGACCAGGCAGCCAGTAGCGCAACAATGAAACACAGCGTCACGACGATGGCCGAAAGCTTGCCTACGTATCGCTGGTAGACACTCATCGCGCCAGGTCGTTTGAGTTGCATTGTTGTTGCTCTGAGTTACCGATGCCAAGTGGAAAAAAAGACCGTGTTTCTTGCAAACAAGAATACTCCACCGTTTTCATCACCGCACCTGAAAACCCGAAAAAACAAAACCGGCCACGCGGGCCGGTTTGCTTGCCGTTATTGCGGTCAACGCCTATTTCATGGCCAAAATCCAGTTCACCAGCAAGCGGGCGTTGCCTTCGGTAATGGCGACCGCGTTGGGTGGCATGGACAGACCGCTGACCTTGCCTTTCCAGTGGCTGCTGTACGGGTTGGAGCCTTCAAGGACGACGCGGGTGAGGAATTCGGTGGCGCCGGGTTTGCCGCTGTATTGCTTGGCGACATCGAGCCAGGCCGGGCCGATGGGTTTCATGCCGTCCGGGCCGGGTTTGCCCGATTCGATGCTGTGGCAGGTCATGCAGCCGCTGGTCGAGGCCAGTTTCTGCATGTTGGTATCGGTCTTTGCATCGGCCAGGGCGAGCGGGCTGAGCAGACTGCAACTCAAAAGAGCGATCAGACGGGAATGGCGAAGCATGGGTATTCTCCTGTTGGGGTGAGGTCGTTGGGGGCTTGTTCAGGTGCCGAGGGCGTGCTGGATATCCACCAGTCCGTGCCGGGCAGCCAGGTGCAGCAGTTTGAAATCGTTGTCGGCGTCGAGTTTTTGCCGAATCAGGGACAGGTAGTTCAAGACAGTTTTCGGACTGAGGTGCATGGAATTGGCGATCCGGTTGGCTGACTCGCCATGTGCCAGCATGCGCAGCACTTCGAACTCACGCGGGGTCAGGTGGGTCAATGCGCCGTCGCCGTCGATCGCTTCCTCGGCCAGCACCTGGGCGATCTCCGGCGAAAAGACGCGCTTGCCGGCGGCAATGCGCCGGATGCCGTCGATCACCTCGTCGGGTTCGCTGTATTTGGTCAGGTAACCAAGCGCACCGCTGCGCAAGGCCTGGGTGACGTGTCCGGCGCCGTCATGCATGGATAGCACCAGTATCTTCAGCATGGGCTGACGGACCAGCATGCCGCGGATGGCTTCAATCCCGCTGCTACCGCGCAGGCTCAGGTCGACCAGCGCCACGTCGGCCACCGTGCGCAGCACCAGGGCGTTGGCCTCATCGGCACTGGCCGCTTCGCCGACCACCTGCATGCCAGGCTCGGCATCGAGCAAGCGCCGATAGCCGTTACGGACGACGGCGTGATCGTCAACCAGAATGATGCGAATCATGTTGTGTCTCCTTTTTTTCTGTTTTTTCAAGCGGCAAACTGGCGTCAACTTGCAGGCCCTGACCTGCCGCGCCGGTGATGCTCAGGCGACCGCCGATCATCTCCAGTCGTTCGGTCATCCCGAGCAGGCCGCTGCCCATCCGCGGTGGTGCCGAATCCGGCAAGCCTTTGCCGTTATCTCTTATGTTCAGGTGCAAGCCTTCATCGTTGATGTCGACGTTGATCCAGCAATTCCGGGCGTCGCTGTGGCGTACCACATTGGTCAGGGCTTCCTGGGTCACCCGATAAGCGATGAGACAGACTTTTTCGCTCAGGCCGGGTAGTTGTGCCGGCATGGATAACTGGAAATCGATGGTGGCGGCCCGTTGTTGCCAGCTACTGACCAATTCGCGCAAGACATAAGTCAGTTCGGTGGCATCAAGGCCGTGTGGTCGCAGTTGTTTAAGCATGTTTTTCAGTTGGATGTTGCCGTTACGGAGATCTCGCCGCAGGTCAGCGGCGCATTCGGCGACGCGTACCGGATCAAGCTGGCTGGCATTGCGCTCGATGAAGGCGGCGGTAACGCCAATCGCGGTCAGGGTCTGCCCCATCTCGTCGTGCAATTCTCTTGCCAGGCTTTGTCTTTCTTCTTCTTGCACGGTGATCAGCAATTGGGCGAGCTGATGCTGGGCATGGCGCGAGTCGGCCAGCGCGCCGGCCAGCGTGTCGATGGCTTCGGCCACCCGCGTGAATTCCCGCAGCGCAAAGCCGGGTAGCGCCGCATCGACTTCACCGCCGGCCAGCCGTTGCAAGCCGGCTTCCAGTTCGCGCACCGGTGCCAGGGCACGGTGTGCCGACCACCATGCCACGAGCAGAGTTGCTCCAGAAAAGAACAACAGGGTGATACAAAGTCGAACAGTGTCATCAAATCGCTCATCGATTTCCGAGGCCGGATTGCTCGTGATGCGCAGGGTGTGTTCGCCGATTTTCATCGTTTGCCCGGCATTTTCCGGGCTGCTGATCCCGAGCCAACGACTCAGCCAGCCGAGCTGCTCCGCTGGCGGGCTGGCGTCCTCCGCCGCTTGAATGGTCAGATGGCGCAGGGCTGCGTTTTCCAGCAGGGCCGTGAGTTCATCCCTTGCCGGTGCAGGAATCCGGCTGGCTTGCAGCAGCACGGCAAGCAGTTGTTCGGAGGCGCGGATTTCGGCTTCGACGTCTTGCCGTAACGAATACAGGTTGACCAGCATGGTCATCGCCACCAGTCCGCCGAGCAGCATGCCGAGTGCCCAAACCAGTCGTTTTCTTAAATCCATGCGCTACCTGCCTCATCTGTCTTGTCATCGATAGAGCAGGTTTCGTACCGCCTTCCCGAAAAGCTCGGGAAAAACTCCCGGATTGCCGGTGTCGTTGTCCCGAGACATGGCTTTGCGCTACGGCCGATACTCGGCTCGCCTGCTCATCAACTCAGGCCGGCCCGAAGCTTCGGGAACGCAAGGACACCCTTCTGGAGACGAAAGAAAACATGAAATCAATCCGGTTCAATCACCGCCAGACCCTTCTCGCCGCATTGCTTGCGGCCACCTTCTGTACGCCGGCAATGGCGGCCAAGACGGTGAGTTGGGAGGATATTCTCAACGACGACAAGACGACGCAGGATGTGCTGTCTTACGGTCTTGGCCTGAAGGCGCAGCGGTTCAGCCCGTTGACCAAGATCAATACCAAGAACGTCGATCACCTCGTGCCGGCCTGGAGCTTCTCCTTCGGCGGCGAAAAGCAGCGCGGTCAGGAAGCGCAGGCGCTGGTGCACGACGGCGTGATCTACGTCACCGCGTCGTATTCGCGCATTTTTGCGATTGATGCGCGCACCGGCAAACGCCTCTGGGAATATGAAGCCCGCTTGCCCGACGACATCCGTCCGTGCTGCGACGTGGTCAACCGCGGCGCCGCGATCTACGGCAACAAGATTTACTTCGGTACGCTCGACGCGGCCATCGTCGCGCTCGACAAGGACACCGGCAAGGTCGCCTGGCGCAAGAAGTTCGGCGATCACAAGGTCGGCTACACGATGACCGGCGCACCTTTCGTCGTGAAGGACGAGAAGAGCGGGAAGGTCTTGCTGGTGCATGGTTCCTCGGGTGACGAATTCGGCGTCGTCGGCTATTTGTTCGCCCGCGATCCCGAGACGGGGGAAGAAGTCTGGGCGCGGCCGATGGTCGAAGGTCACATGGGCCGCTTGAATGGCAAGGACAGCACGCCGACCGGCGACGCCAAGGCGCCTAGCTGGCCGGAAGGTCCGGATGGCAAGAAGGTCGATGCCTGGAATCACGGCGGCGGTGCGCCGTGGCAGACGGCCAGCTACGACGTGGACAAGAACATGGTGGTCATCGGTACCGGCAACCCGGCACCGTGGAATACCTGGCACCGGACCAAGGAAGGCGACGATCCGCGCAACTGGGACAGCCTGTTCACCTCCGGCCAGGCTTACGTCGATGCCAACACTGGCGAGCTGAAAGGCTTCTTCCAGCACACGCCGAACGATGCCTGGGACTTCTCCGGCAACAACTCGGTGGTGCTCTTCGAATACAAGGATCCGAAAACCGGCAAGCAGGTCAAGGCTTCCGCCCACGCTGACCGCAACGGCTTCTTCTTCGTCACCGACCGCGAGAAGCTGTCGTCCGGTGCCGGCTACCCGAACAAGCCAACCTCGCTGATCGGCGCCTGGCCGTTTGTCGATGGCATCACCTGGGCCTCCGGTTTCGACCTGAAGACCGGCAAGCCGATCGAGAAAGACAACCGTCCGCCGAAGGTCAAGGAAGGCGCCGAGAAGGGGGATTCAGTCTACGTTTCGCCGCCTTTCCTGGGCGGCACCAACTGGATGCCGATGAGCTTCAGCCAGCAGACCGAACTGTTCTACATCCCGGCCAATCACTGGGCGATGGATTACTGGACTGAAAAACTGACCTACAAGGCCGGTTCCGCCTATCTCGGCCAGGGTTTCCGCATCAAGCGCCTGTTCGACGACCATGTCGGCATCCTGCGTGCGATCGATCCGAAGACCGGCAAGGTCGCCTGGGAGCACAAGGAGAAATTCCCGCTCTGGGCTGGCACCATGACCACCGCCGGCGGCCTGTTGTTCACCGGCACGTCGGACGGCTACGTCAAGGCTTTCGACGCCAAGAACGGCAAGGAACTGTGGAAGTTCCAGACCGGCTCCGGCGTGGTTTCCGTGCCGATCACCTGGGAAATGGACGGCGAGCAGTATGTCGGCATCCAGTCCGGCTACGGCGGTGCTGTGCCTTTGTGGGGCGGCGACATGGCCGACCTGACCAAGCAGGTGACGCAGGGCGGCTCGATGTGGGTATTCAAGCTGCCGAAGTCGCTGAAGAACTAAGTCGGCAATAACCGTCATCCCCGTATTTGCGGGGGTGACGGTGTTTCTGTTGATCGGAATCACGATGCGTTTCTCTCCCTTGCTTTTTGCCCTGCTGAGCCTGTCGACCGCAACATTCGCTGCCGAGCCGATTGAGCCGCTGGTGATCAACGGTTGCGGCATCTGGCCGCATGCCCGTTGCCCAGGGGCCGACCTGCGCCACGCCAATCTGGCGGGCAAGAATCTCGCCGGTGCCGACTTGAGCGGTGCGCAACTGGCCCGTGCCGATCTGCGCGGGGCCAACCTGGCGGGCGCCAACCTCGACGGGGCCGATCTGACCGGGGCGCGCCTGGGCAAGGTCAGCGCGCCGACGGCGACTTTTCGCGGCGCCAAACTGATTGGTGCCGATCTGGAATTCGCCCGCTTGTTTCGCGCCGATTTCACGGGTGCCGATCTGACCGCAGCCAATCTGGAAGCCGCCAAGGTGAATTTCGCCTGGATGGCCGGCGCCAAACTGACTAACGCCAACCTGCAGGAAAGCAAGTTTTTTACGGTCAACTTCCGTAAAGCCGATCTTTCCGGCACCTATCGCCGCTTCGCGGTATTCCATGAAGCCGATTTCGAGGGCTGTACGGCTTGCCCGACCGACTGGTGATTTGCATGCGCAAAATGATCTCCCCGCTGTTCGCTGTCCTGTTCGCCTTCCTGCTCTCCAGTTCGGCCATCGCCAACGAAGTTGCCGTGGCGCCGAGCGTCGAACCTGCCGGCTTGCCGGTGCTCGGTACGTCATGGCTGGAGGGCAATCCCTACCGGGGCAATGCGCTCGCCATCGACATCGGCCAGCAGGCCTACAACCAGGCCTGCGCCCGCTGCCACGGGGCCGATGCCAGTACCAATGCCGCACCGGCACCCGACCTGCGCAATCTCAACCGCTATTGCCGGCGCATCGGCGATGCCGAATTGCAAGCTGCCTGCCTGCGCGACAACGACGCCTATTTCGCCAAGACCGTGCGTCAGGGGAAGGTCATTGTCGGCATAACGCACATGCCGCCGTGGGACGGTGTGCTCAAGCAGGAACTGGCCTGGGCCATCCAGACCTTCATCGAATCCCGCGTACGCCGGGAGCCGTAGTGAATTTTTGCGGTCAACCCGGAAAGCAGGCAAAAAAACGGCGCGCTGGCCGAAGCCAGTGCGCCGTCTGGAGCGGGCGATGCAGCGCCCTTGGTGGAAATCGTTTAACGCTTGTGCAGCTTGAAGACCCAGACGGAACCGCCCTGTTCGAGGAAGTTCACGCGCTTGGCCACGTCGCCGCCCCACAGCGGCACAGCGCCGCCCCAGCCGGTCGTCACGGCGATCATCTGCTCGCCATCCTGTTCCCAGCTGACCGGCGGTGCAACGATGCCGGTGCCGGTCTGGAAGGACCACAGCTCCTTGCCGGTCTTGGCGTCAACACCCTTCAGGAAGCCTTCCGGGGTACCGTAGAAAATCAGGCCGCCAGCCGTGGTCAGCACGCCACCCCAGAGCGGGGCGTAGTTCTTGTTTTCCCAGACGATCTTGCCGGTGGCCGGATCGACTGCGCGCAGCACGCCGATATGGTCATCGTGGATGGCCTTGATGGTGAAGCCGGCGCCCAGGTAGGCGGCGCCCTTCTTGTACGAAACCGGCTCGTTCCAGATATCCATCGACCACTCGTTGGCCGGCACGTAGAACAGGCCGGTCTGCGGGCTGTAGGCCATCTGCTGCTGGTTCTTGCCGCCGAGGAAGGACGGCGCCGAGAAGACAACCTTGCCCTTCTTGCCGTCAACACCTTGCGTCGGGTCGCCGGGGCGGCCTTCTTCAATGTAGTTCGGACGGCCGGTTTCCAGGTTGAAGCCGGTGGCCCAGGTGATCTTCTTGACGAAGGGGAAAGCGTTCAACAGCTTGCCGTTGGTCCGGTCGTTGACGAAGAAGAAGCCGTTACGGTCAGCCTTGCCGCCCGCCTTGATCACCTTGCCGGTCTTCGGGTCCTTGTAGTCGAAGGAAACGAATTCGTTCACACCGTCAAAGTCCCAGCCGTCGTGCGGGGTGTTCTGATAGTGCCAGCTGATCTTGCCGGTATCGGCGTCGATGGCGACGGTGGACGACGAGAACAGGTTGTCGCCCGGACGCAGGTGGCTGTTCCACGGGGCCGGGTTGCCGGTGCCGGCGAAGATCAGGTTGGTTTCCGGATCGTAGGTGGCGCCGTTCCAGGTCGCTGCACCGCCGGTCTTCCACAGGTCGCCTTCCCAGGTGGCGTTGAGCGTGCCGGAAATGCCGTTTTCGATTTCCTGGCCGTTTTCGTAACGGTAGCCCATGTGACCTTCGACGGTCGGACGGGTCCAGATCAGCTTGCCGGTCATCGGGTCGCGTGCATCGATCCGGCCAACAGCGCCGAATTCGCCGCCGGAAACGCCGGTGATCAGCTTGCCCTTGGCGATGATCGGGGCAGCAGTGGCAGAGTAGCCGGCGGCGTAATCACCCAGCTTTTCCTTCCAGACCACTTTGCCGGTGTCCTGGTTGAGGGCGACCAGTTGAGCGTCGAGCGTGGCGAAAAAGACCAGGTTGCCGTACAGGGCGGCGCCGCGGTTGATCACATCGCAGCAGGGCATGATGCCGTCCGGCAGGCGGTGTTCGTACTTCCACAGTTTCTTGCCCGATTTGGCGTCGACCGCAAAAAGGCGGCTATACGAGGCGGTGACGAACATCTTGCCGTTGTGGATGACCGGTTGCGATTCCTGGCCGCGTTGTTTTTCGCCGCCGAAGGACATCGACCAGGCCGGCACCAGATCCTTGACGGATTTGGTATTGATCTGGGTCGATGGGCTGAAACGCTGGCCCTGGGTGCCGAGGCCGAAGCTGACGACATCGCCGGTGGTCTTGGCATCGTTGAGGATGTCGGCATCGGTGACGGTGGCGGTGGCTGGGCTGCCGGCGAAGGCCAGGGCGACAGCCAGCGCGAGACCGAGTCGGTGACGCTGGGGGAGGGAATGACGGTGCATTGATAGTCTCCTTGTGTGAGTATGAATTCCGCACGCATGCACAGAACCTTGCCGTGGTCCGGTGCGGAAAGCCAAACGGTGGCTGCGCCAATTGCCGTGGAGCAGCCGCCGGTGAGTAGCGCCGTCTGCAAGGCCTGTGCCACACCTTGCGGGATGGCCGCAAGGCCGCCATCCATGCGGCCGGGCGGGGAATTCCCGGGGGCCGGGCAATGTGTGCCATGTCGCAGGTCGGTCTGCTGCAAATGGATACAGGTGTTCCACAGTTGCACAGTTCGTTTGTTGCGGTCGACCGGCGGTTTCGACGTAAAACCCCGATTCCTTGATGGCTCGGGCCTTGGCGGGGGTTGCACGGGTTTGGCACGGCGCTTGCACTCTCTTCAGACAAACAGCCCACAGGGCGATTGGAGAGAGACACCATGAAATTCCCGATGACCATCGCGGCGCTTGCCTTGGCTGCCTTGATGCCGGCGGCCGATGCGGCTGCCCTCAGCGAAACCGGCGATCCGCTGGCTTCGGCCCGCTGGGGCGAGATGGAAAAAAGCTTCCTGGCCGGCGCTCCTGTGTTGTTCGACCCGCGGGTCAAGGTGATTGCCCCGTCGATGGCAGAAGATCCGTTGCAGGTGCCGGTAACGGTCGATGCGACGCAATTGGGCAAGGTGGTCGAGGTGCTTGTCTTCGCCGACTTCAACCCGATTGTGCAGGTGTTGCGTTTCTATCCCGAGCACGCCTCGGCCTACCTCGGTTTTCGCGTCAAGCTGCAGCAATCGACCCCGGTGCGGGCGGCCGTCCGCACGGCGGACGGAATCTGGCATGTGGGCGGCACCTGGGTGAATACCGTCGGCGGCGGATGTACCGCGCCAGCCGGTAGTGCGGCAGCCAAGGACTGGCAGCAGCGCCTGAATGCGGTCAGCGGCCGGCAATGGTCTACCGGGCCGAATGCCGGTCGGCTGCGCCTGCGCATCGAACATCCGATGGACACCGGGCTGGTGGCCGGCACGCCGGCCTTTCATCTCGAGGAGATCGATTTTCACGATGCCGCCGGTCAGCGTCTGATGCGTTTGCAAACCTTCGAGCCGGTCAGCGAGAACCCGGTCTTCACCTTGCAGGCCGGGGAGAATGCCGGTGCGGTCGAAGCCAGCGGCCGGGATAACAACGGCAACGCCTTCCGGGCAAGGATTGCGCCATGAAATATTGCGCCATGAAACGCCGGCTCGCTTTCCTGCTGGCCGGCCTGAGCGGCCTGTTGCCCGGTTTGCTCCCGGCGGCCGAGTTCGATTACGCCCTGCAGGCCCGCAAGGTGGCCGATGGCGTGTATGCCTTCATTGGGCGGACCGAAGATTTCACGATGGAAAACGGCGGCAATATCGTCAACACCGGTTTCATCGTCGCGCCGGCCGGCCTGATCGTGATCGACAGCGGTCCCTCCTTGCGTTACGGCCGGCAGATGCGCCAAAGCATGACGGCGCAAACCGGTAAATCGCCGGTGATGCTGATCAACACCCATCATCATCCGGACCATTTTTTGGGAAATCAGGCCTTTGCCGATCTGCCGATCGGTGCCTTGCCGGCAACCGTCAAGGGCATCGCCGAGGAGGGTAATGCCTTTGCCGAGAACCTGTTTCGCCTGAGCGGCGACTGGATGAAAGACACCGAAGTGCAGGTGCCGAACAAAACACTGGCCGTCGGGACGAGCGATATTGCCGGCCGCCGCTTGCGCCTGATCGCGCTGGATGGCCACACCGGGGCCGATCTGGCGGTTTATGACGAAACCAGCGGTGTCCTGTTTGCCGGCGATCTGGCCTTCAACCGCCGGGCGCCGACGACGCCGCACGCCGATGTAACGCGCTGGCTGGCCGCGCTCGATACGCTGGAAGCCATCACCCGCGAACCCGGCTTCACCGCATTGGTGCCGGGACACGGAGAGGTCAGTCGCGATGCGCAGCCCATCCGCCAGACCCGCGCCTGGCTGACCTGGTTGCAAGGTGCGCTGCGCCGTGCCGCACAGGCCGGACAGGACATGAACGAAGTGCTGGAACTGCCGGTCGCGCCCGATTTTGCCCAATGGCCGCAGGCCCGGAGCGAATATCGCCGTTCCGTCGGCCATCTGTTCCCGGCCGCCGAGCAGGGCGTGCTGGAAGGCCGCTACTGAGATGGCTTCGACCGTGCACCGGGTTTATTGCCTGCCGCCTGCGGTCGACCGGCGTTTTTCGCTGATTTTGGCGGCGTCCTTGCTGTTGCACGGGGCGCTGCTATTCACGGCATCGACGCAGCAAACCTCGCATGAGCGAGTTTCGCCACCCATCCAGGCGAGCTTGCGTTTGATTCCTCCCGTCGAACCCGAAGCATCTGTCGCTGCCATGCCGGCAGCGGTGCTTCCAACGAAGGTCCGGCAGCCAGAGCCGCCCCGGAAGATGTCCCCCACTTCCCGCGTGCCAGAGGCTGCCGGGCCGGCCCATGTGGTGCAGCAAGGGCCGGCCACTCCGACCAGTCAGCCGGCAATCGCCGCAGCGGCGCCGCCATCGCCGGCGACCCTTCAACCGGTTCCGGCCGTGTCTGCCCCGGTGCCGCCATCCGCAACCGCTGCGTCATCGGCTGCTTCTTCGTCCGATTTGCTGCTGGCTTATCGGCGTCAACTAAGCGAATTGCTCGCCCGGCAGCAGGAATATCCGCGCGTTGCCGCATTGCGCGGCTGGGAAGGCGAGGTTCGACTGCGTCTGCAGGTGGCGCGCAAGGGCCAGTTGCTCGCGGTTCATCTCGAACATTCCAGCGGCTTCGATGTGCTGGACAAGCATGCGCTGGCGATGCTGGCCGGTTTTGGCACGCTGCCGCCTTTTCCCGAGGCGCTCAATGACAGCGAACTCCAGGTGGTCATCCCGATCAATTACAAACTGAGAAAAACGACATGAAGAGACAAAGACAATTTGCCCGCCCCTCGCGTAGCCTGCTGGCTCTGACCCTGAGCGGTTTGTTCGGTTCGGCGCTGGCCGCTGACCCGGCGATCCGGCTCGAAACCCTGGAGATCGTCGGCAACTCGCCGCTGGCAGGTATCGGTATTCCCAAGCTGCAGATTCCGGCCAACGTTCAGTCGATTAGCGGTCAGCAGATCGACGAACAGGAAAGCATGAATCTGCCGGAGTTCATGGCTCGCCAGTTGCCCAGCGTCAATGTCAATGAAGTGCAGGGCAATCCGTTCCAGCAGGATGTGAATTATCGCGGTTTCACCGCGTCGCCCTTGCTGGGCACGCCGCAGGGCTTGTCGGTTTACCTCGACGGGGTGCGGGTGAACGAACCCTTCGGCGATACGGTCAACTGGGATTTGCTGCCGCATACGGCAATCGCCGGCATGGACCTGATGCCCGGTTCGAACCCGGTGTTCGGTCTGAATACGCTGGGCGGGGCATTGGCCATCCGTACCAAGAGCGGCTTCAGCCATCCCGGCGGGCAGATCGAAGTGTCCGGCGGGAGTTTCGACCGGCGCAACCTTGGGCTGGAATATGGCGGTCATAGCGGTTCGCTGGGCTGGTATGTGAGCAGCGATCTGTTTGCCGAAGATGGCTGGCGCGATCATTCCAAATCCGATGCCCGGCAGTTTTTCGGCAAGTTGTCGCACAAGAGCGCGAGCGGCGAGGCCGATCTGACGCTGAGCCGTGCGGTGACCAAGATGACGGGCAATGGCCTGCTGCCCGAATCGATGTATGCCCAACGTCGGGCGCAGATTTTCACCCACCCGGACCAGACGCGGAACGACCTGACCCAGATCGCCCTGAGCGGCCGTTTCTGGCTGAACGACAAACAGAGCCTGTCGGGCAATGTCTATCATCGGCGCAACACCACGCGCACCTTGAACGGCGATGCCAACGACGATTTCGAGGATGGCCCATTCGATGGCATCTCGGATCAGGATTCCGGCGCCAATAATCGCACCCGGACAGCGCAGCGCGGCACGGGGGCGTCACTGCAATGGAATTTGCTGGGCGAACGGCACCAGTTGACGCTGGGGACTTCGCTTGACCAGGCGCGGGTGAGTTTTGCCCAGACCCAGCAGATCGGCGTGATCGATGCGTCGCGCGGTGTCTCCAATACCGGCGCAGAAGATGTGGAAAATGCGCTGCGTGGCACGACCCGTACCGCCAGCCTGTTCGTCACCGATACCTATGCCCTGACGCCGGCCTTGCACCTGACGGCATCGGCACGCTACAACTTCAGCCATGTCACGACTTTCGACAAGCTGAACCGCACGGCGCCGAATCTCGATGGCGATCACCATTACCGCAAACTGAATCCGTCGCTCGGCCTGACCTGGCAGATTGCGCCGGTATTGAATGCCTATCTGGGCGCCAGCCAGGGCAACCGGGTGCCGACACCGATCGAGCTGGGCTGCGCCGATCCGGCCAATCCTTGCACCCTGCCCAATTCGATGGCCGCCGACCCGTATCTGAAACAGGTCGTCGCACGCACGCTGGAAGCCGGCCTGCGTGGCAAGTTGCCGGGCGATATCGGCTGGAACGCCGGGGTGTATCGGACGATTTCCAGCGATGACATCCTCTTTGTCGGCACATCCACCAGCGCCGGCTATTTCACCAATTTCGGCAAGACCCAGCGGCAGGGGCTGGAACTTGGCCTGAACGGGCGCCAGGGCCGCTTCGACTGGTTTGCCAACTACAGTTACCTGCACGCCAGCTTCCGCTCCGACGCCTGCATGCTGGCCGAGAACAACAGCTCGCGCGGCACCGACGCAGCGTGTACGGCCAATGGACAGGACGATGAAATCCATGTCGGCAAGGGCGACTATTTGCCCGGCCTGCCCAAGCACAGCGTCAAGTTCGGCCTGAGTTGGCGGGCCACCGACTGGCTGCGTATCGGCGGCGATGTGCAGGCATTTTCCAGCCAGTACGCTCGAGGCAATGAAAACAATGCGCACCGTGCCGGGACGACGACCGATGCCTTCGGCAAAAGCCGGACCTTCAACGGTTCGGGCAAGCTTGCCGGTTACGGCATTCTCAATCTGAATGCCGAGGCCAGGCTTGATCGGGACTGGCAGGTTTTTGCCCGGGTGAACAATGTGTTCGACAAGCGTTATGCCACTGCCGCTGCGCTGGCCGAGAACCCGTTCAACAGCGCCGGCAGCTTCCAGAGCGATTCCGGCGACTGGCAACGCGAAACCTTCGTCGCGCCGGGCGCCCCGCGTGCGGCCTGGGTCGGCGTGCGCTACCGCTTCGGCGCTCGCTGAGACTGAGTCCGATGTCGATGCGCCCCTTCCGTCTGCACACCCGCATCAGCCTGGTGTTCACCGGGCTGGCGGCCAGCCTGTTGCTGGTACTGGCCGCGCTCTGGCTGCATGGGGCGCGGCAGGGCATTCACGAAGAGGTCGAAGCGGCCAGTCGTGTTTCCGAGCAATGGCTGGCCGCGTTTGTCGCGCAGCAACCGGCAGTCGGGGCGGAGGCGCTGCTTGCCGTCGTTCGTCCGCTTGGCCGCATCCGGGCCAATGAACTGCAACTGCTCGCTGCCGATGGCAGCCTGCTCTATCGCTCGCCACCGCCGACCTACAAGGCCGGCCGTCAGGTACCCGAATGGTTCGTTGATTTGCTGCATCCGGTCTTCGAGCAACGCAGCCTGACGGTTGGCGACTTGCGTCTGGTCCTCGTGCCGGATGCTTCGCGTGCGGTGATCGACGCCTGGGACGATCTGCTGGCGATGGCCGGCTGGGCGCTGGCCCTGCTCGGTTTGCTTTATGTCGCCGCCGGCAAGGCGCTGGCCTGTGCGCTGCGTCCGCTGGAACAGGTGATGCAGGCGCTCGACCGCACCGGTCGCGGTCGTTTCGACACCCGTTTGCCGGTATTTTCGACGCCTGAACTCGGGCGTTTGTCGCGTGCCTTCAATGGCATGGCCGACCGGCTGAATGCTGCGGTCAACGACAATGTAAGGCTGGAAACCGAGCGCGAAGTTGCCGAGCGCATGCAGGCCGGGCTGGAGCAGGAGCGCCGGGTGATCGCCCGCGAATTGCACGACGAACTGGCGCAGGGCATCACCGCCGTGCGTGCGCTGGCCGGCGCCATCGCCCAGCGCACGACCGAACAGCCGGCGCTGTACAGCCCGGCACAAAGCATTGTGGCGGTTACCGGCGAAATGCAGCAGGGCGTCAAGGCCATCCTGCATCGTCTGCGCCCGCCGGCGGGCGACAGCCTGGGTCACGCGCTGGAACGATTGCTGGACAACTGGCGCGCTCAGCATGAAGACATCGCCCTGCATGCCGAACTGGAACTCGGCACCCGACCACTGGCCGATGAAACCGCCCAGACGGTCATCCGCATCGTCCAGGAAGGTTTGACCAATGTGGCGCGTCACGCCGCCGCCAGCCGCGTCGATCTGCTGATCGTCCGGGGCGCCGGTTATCTGCAACTCAGCCTGCGCGACGATGGTCGCGGTCATCCTGGCGGCGTATCACCCCAGGCCGGCTGCGGCCTTGGCCTGGCCGGCATGGCCGAGCGCGTTGCGCTGCTCGGCGGTCGTCTCGAATTCACCCGGCCGGCAGGCGGCGGCTTCGGCCTGCACGCCTGTCTGCCCGATCAAGTTTTGTTGGAGGAAGTGCCATGAACCAGACCCTGCACGGTGTACGTGTCCTGCTGGCCGACGATCACGCGGTCGTCCGCCTTGGTTTTCGCCTGCTGCTCGAAGGGGCAGGGGCCTGTGTGATCGGTGAGGCCGAGAGTGGCGAGAACGCCATTCGCCTGTACGCCGAAACGATCCCCGACCTGTTGATCATGGATGTCTCGATGCCAGGCATCGGCGGCCTTGCCGCGCTGGAGCGCTTGCTCGTCTGGGAGGCGAAAGCCCGCGTGCTGATGCTGTCGGCGCACCACGACGACATCGTGCCGGTGCGCGCCCTGCGTCTCGGTGCCGCCGGCTACCTGTGCAAACGCGCCGCGCCGGAGGAATTCCTGCGCGCCGTCGGCCAAGTGGCGAACGGTCGTCGCTATCTCGACCCGGAACTGGCGCAAACGGTTGCGCTGGCCCAGTTGTCCGGCTCGGCCAACCCGGTCGACACGCTGACCGAAAAGGAACTGGCCGTTTTCCTGAAACTGGCCGAAGGCCGCTCGGTCAACGACGTGGCCGCCGATTTCTGTCTCAGCCCGTCCACAATCGGCACCCACCTTTATCACATCAAGCAGAAACTCAATGTGCAGAACGCGGCCGAACTGACGCTGGTTGCAGTGCGGAATGGGTTGATCGAGGCTTGAACGGCGGCGATTTTGTCTGCCGTAGGATGGCGCGCTTTCCCACGCCGCCATCCCCGTTTTTTCGATGAATTCGCCGCATCCCACCGCCAGCGCTGCCGCTTTCGACCTGCAGCGCGCCCTGCTGTTGCGTATCGTCGTGTTCGGCCTGGCGGTTTCCCTGCTAATGCTGGGGGTGCATGGCTGGCGCGGCTACCGGCAGGCGCTGGCCGACCTGCCGCCCAGCGGGGCAATCGTCCAGCAGCTGCTCAATCAGGACCAGCCCCGGCTGGCTGACACCTTCAACCGTGAGGAGATTGCTGTCGACCTGGCGGTACTGACGCCGCTGGCCAGACGCCTGGCCTTTTGTGTCGAGGTGGACGACGTGCGCGGCCACGCCATTGCCCGGGCTTGCCCGACGCCGCATCCGCCGCTGGCTGGCAGCGCCCGGGTCGGGGATTGGCTGGCCGCCTTGGCCGGCGAGTCGGGGATTGCCCGCCATCCCCTGCTGCGGCCGCCCGGCGTGTTCGTCGGCGAGATCCGGGTGTCGCCCAACTGGGCGGCGGAACTCTCCGGCTGGCTCGGCGCGCTCGGTATGCTGGCGCTGGCCTGGGCGGCGCTCGCCGTGCTCGCCGTCGCGCTGGTGGCGCCGGTGCGGCGGGCCTTGCGGCCGGCCGACCGCATTCTCGCCGCCATCGGTCAACTGGAGGCAGGCGACACTGCCGTTCGCCTGCCGGCGTTCGAATTGCGCGAATTCCGGCGCATCGGCGAGGATTTCAACAGCTTGGCCGGCCAGCTTGGCGCCACCCGCGTGGCCGAGCGCCGCTTGGCCACCAGCCTGCTCGACGCGCGTGAGGCTGAACGTCGCCATCTGGCCCGCGAACTGCACGACGACATGGGCCAGCACCTGACCTCGCTGCGTGCCGAAACCGCCTTCCTGCGCCACGGCGCGGGCGAGGCCCCGGCGCTGCGTCCGAGCCTGGCGGCCATCGAGAGCAGTCTGGCGCAATTGCACGAGAGCGTGCAGGACATCGTCCACCGCCTGCGCCCGCCGGGGCTGGATGCCTTCGGTCTCGGCGAATGCCTGCGCCAGCTGGTACGCGAGGAACAACGGCGGCCGGATGGCGTGGCCGTTGCCACGACCCTGAACTTGCAGGGCGATGTCGAGGCGCTGCCCGGCGAATGTGCGGCGCACGCCTACCGCATCGTCCAGGAAGGGCTGACCAACGCGCTGCGCCATGCGCGCGCCAGCCGGGTGGCGGTGTCGCTGAGCTGCGTGGCCGGCCGGGTGCTGGTGGAGGTGATCGACGATGGCGAGGCCGAACCGGCTTCCGGCGAACGTCGCGGCGGTCGCGGCCTGATCGGCATCGCCGAGCGCGTTGCGGCTTTCGGCGGCAGCGTCGAGCTGGCGCCTTTGCCAGCGGGCGGCATGCGCCTGGCCGCTGTCTGGCCCTTGCCCCCGATGGAGGTGGCGGCGTGATTCGCCTGCTGCTGGTTGACGACCACGCGGTGGTGCGTCAGGGCTACCGTCGCCTGCTCGAGCAGCAGGGCAACATGGTGGTGGCCGGCGAAGCGTCTACCGGCGCCGAGGGGTTACGCCTGTGGCGTGAATTGCAGCCGGACGTGGCGATTCTCGACCTGGCGCTGCCCGACATCGGCGGTCTCGAACTGTTGGCGCGCATCCGCCAGCGCGACGCGCAGGCGCGCCTGCTGGCCTTCAGCATGCATCGCGACGTGTTGTGGGCGGTGCAGGCGGTGCGCGCCGGCGCCTTGGGTTACGTGACCAAGAGCAGTCCGCCGGAAGTGTTGCAACAGGCGGTGCGCGAGGTGGCCGGCGGGCGGCGTTTCTGCAGCCCGGACCTGGCTGCCGAACTGCGCGCTGCGTTGCGTGAGGCCGAGCCGCCGAACGCTGCCGACAGCCTCAGCCCGCGCGAGCTGGAGGTGCTGCGCCTGCTGCTCGCCGGTACGTCGGTGCCTGAGATTGCCGCCGCCCTGTGCCTGAGTCCGAAGACGGTGCACAACACGCATTACCAGATCAAGACCCGGCTGGAAGCAGCCAACGATTTCGAACTGGTGCGCATCGCCCGCCGGCTCGGTCTGGGCGACTGAGCCGGCGGCTGTTTCAGGCGGCGACCGGGAAAAAGGCCAGGGTCAGCAGGAACAGCGCGCTGTACAGGCCGATTTCGGCGGTTTCCGTCCACGGCTGGATGCGCTGGATGGCGCCGATGATGTGCAGCAGCACCATGCTGGCGAAGATCAGCGTGAGGATTTCAAAGACGGTGACCAGCGCCGTGCCATCGAGTGCTGCGCGCAGCATCAACACCTCGACGATCAGGATGAAACAGCCCAGACAGCGGCCGAAATAGACTGCCAGATCGGTGTCGACCGGCAGCCGCCAGCGCATCAGCGCCGCCCAGCGCAGCGGGGCGAAGGTGATGGGCAGCGCGAACGCGAGGGTCGTGACGATGCACAGGCCGAGCAGGAAGGTTTGGTTGGCGTGTTGCCAGATGCCGATCATGGGTTCTCCTTGGGGGGGTTGAAAGCGGTGTTCCGGTTGAATCGTTCGAGGTATTCGGCGGCCTCGGTCACGCCCTCGGCGGCGGCCCGGCGTAGCCAGCGGCGCGCTGCCGCCAGGTCGGCGGGCACGCCGCGTCCCTCAGCCAGCGCAACGCCCCAGTGATAACGGGCCAGGCGGGCGTGGGCGTCGTTCTCGATCTGGGCGCCTTGTTCCATCAGGCGGGCGGCTCGCGCCTCGTCGCGCGGGATGCCGATGCCGGTTTCGAGAATCTGCGCCAGCCAGATCATCGAATAGACATCGTTCCAGCGCGCGATGCAGTCCTCGAAGATGCGGATGGCCGAGGCATGGTCGCCGGTCTTGTCGGCGGCGTAGCCGTAGAGGCATTTGAAGCGGTGCGGGCTGTCGATGTGGGCGCGGTAGCTGAGGTCGCCTTCGTCGGGCGTTTCGGCACCACAAGCGGTGCTGCCCAGAATCAGGCCGGCGAGCACGGCCAGGGCTGCTGTCAGCCGACGTGGTTTCCCGATTGTCGGGCGATGTTGCATGAAAATCTCCACCGTTGAGGTGGAGCGAGTCTAGGCGGCGGGAGGGGAGCCAGTCCCGGGCAAATCGCCCGATCTGGGCCGAGTTTCACGGTCAACCGCCGTTTTTGCCCAAAAATGGCCGTCGACCGTGAGATTCAGCCCTTGATCGCCGCTGCCAGTCTCTGTGTGGCTTTTCGCGCAGGCCAGGGGGAATGATGGGGTGGCCGTTTAGCTCCCCGTGCGCTGGACACTTCGCGAAGTGTGTTGTACATTAAAATGTACATATACGGAGGCCTTAAATGGATGCGATGACCTACACCGCCGTTCGAGCAAACCTCGCCAGCATCATGGACAGGGTTTGTAACGACCACGAAGCTTTGATTATTACCCGCAATGGTGAGCAATCCGTGGTGATGCTTTCCCTTGAGGATTACAAAGCGCTTGAGGAGACCGCTTATCTCTTGCGTACCCCGGCTAACGCCAAACGACTTCTCTCGGCAGTTGCACAACTGAACGCCAGCAAAGGCACCGAGCGGGAACTGTCACAGTGAAGCTGATTTTTGCGGCTGAGGCATGGGAAGACTACCTCTACTGGCAAAAACAAGATAAGCGCATGGTTGAGCGGATAAACAAGCTGATTCGTGAAACCCAACGCGAACCCTTTGCCGGTGTAGGAAAACCGGAAGCATTGAAGCACGCGCTATCGGGTTTTTGGTCACGCCGTATAACAGACGAACATCGCATGGTATATCGCGTTGAAGGGGATGCACTCCAGATTGCTCAGTTGCGGTTTCATTACTGAGATGCCCTGCCTTGGACGTAACCGGGCGACAAAAAGCACAGCTTTTTGGCGGTCCGGTTAACGAACTTGTGGTGCATGGCGCGACTGGGCCAATGCAATGGCAGCCTGGATAGCAGCGCGAGCTTGCGGACTGTTCTTCCAGCAAGTGGAACCGACGATAGCCGAGGCTTGAGAGACGATATCCAACGCATTGGCTTTGCTCAGATGGGCCAGTGATTCAAATCCCATTTGTTCGAGGCGAGCCACCACCGTGGGGCCAACACCTTTCACGCCGAGCAACGCCTTACGTTCTTCCGGTGGGAATGGCATGGGGGGGGTCCATTGATGCGTAACGTACAAGGTAAGGGGCGGCCCGCTTGCGGGACGTCCCAGCGGCCGAAGGCCGCGCCTTGACCGTAATGTTAGGTTGCATTTCGCGCCAACCGCATGTGAATGAGTGCAACCCGATTTCCATTTCTGTTTTTTCGCTCCTCGACGGTATACGGCTGAAACCCAAGTTTTGGGTACAGCAGCAGGCCAGCAACGTTTTGATTGAAGCAGGATACTGTCACCTCGGTTGCCAGATGTTTCGAGAAAGCAAGGTTCGTCATTTGCTCGATGAGATACCGGCCGATGCCGCGCCCTCGGGCTAGCGGGGAAACGATGACGTTCCCAATGGAGCAACTGCCGCCAGTTTCCCAACGGTAGAAATTGGCGAAGGCGACGACTTCACCGTCAAGTTCTACGACAGTTGAGTTCGAGCGCTGCGCAATCGACTCCTGCAACAGCGATGGTGCCAACGGGAATTCAGCCTTTGGAAACATGAAGAATAATTCGTCTTCGCTTTGTGGAAAACCGCAAATGGCTTGTATGTCTTTCCCGGCGACTGGGCGATGAGTCAGCGACATGTTTCAAGCAACCTAACGTTTGAATTCACCGGCCTGCGCGGCTTTTCGCGCAGGTCCGGTGGAATGATGAGTTAGCCATGCGGCGTTCTCGGGAATTTCAATAGTTGCGTGAGGCCGGCAGTGATGCCGAACACCTCCAGAAAAAACCCCAACACAATAGCTAGCAACATCAGCGAAGGAAGAAACTGTGCGATAAACGCAGTCCAGTACAGCCCCCACGTACCCGCCCTGACAAAGCCGGTGACTTTGAACATCTCTGGCAACTGCAATACCGTCAAGCGATAGTCATTTCTAGTGTGATTTTCGACGTCGGTTGTAATCGAAGAATACCTATCTTGTAGTTCGGCTAATTTCTCCTTGCCAACCTGTCCTCCTGCAGCTTCCTTCTCTCTGCGGAGTTCTCGAATTAGCTCTTTGATGTTATCTCCGCAGTCGTTCAATTGTTCGCTACGTAAGTCGTAGCGAGCAGTGCCAATAATGACTGAGTAAACCAGAATGGAGACGGCTAGGAAAATTTGTATCGCGTTCAGCAATCGGTCTGGCAATGCCAATTGCGCATCAGCAAGTTGCATTAGTGGAATGAAGATCAAACCAAGAGACAAGATTGTCGTTGTGAAGAACGTGAATTTTCCTTGTGCTCTTAGGCGATTTGACGCGTTATAGCGATTCACTGCCGTTGTTTTCATTGTTGCATCTAGGCGCTCAGTTTCATTTGCGCGGGCTGTTTCGCGAGGAAAACGCGATAAGGCCCAATCAACTACCTTTTGCATCATGTGCTCCAATGAAGATGGCTAACGTTTAGCTTGAGGGGCGCGAAAATAGGCGGCGAAGCCGGCTGTTTTTGCGTCCCACTCGAAGCGCCTGTTAGGCGTTGTTGTTAATCCACTTCCGTTTGTGTGAAGTGCGCGCAAAGTAACAACTCCCCAGTTGACTCAGCTTTGTTAAGAGGTACGCGATAAGTATCTAAGAGCAGTTGCTCGCAGTACTTTGCTTGGCGATTTGGCATCTCAAGGAATGTCCAGTAAACGAGCATTTCTGCCGAAAAGTCCTTTCCCTTCCAGTGGGCTAGCAGTCGCTTCCCAATCTGACCCTTTCCCACATACAGCGCTCTCATGTGGAACATGCTGTGGATTTCGCAGTAGTCGTCCTTATGCCATAGCACGTATGCGCCAAATGCATCCTTGGCTATCCAGTCCTCGAGAAGTTGCTGATCGCTGATTGTTTTGTCGGTGTACCAGCCGATGTTGGAGTGGCACACATCGTGTAGACGCCAAGTGAAGCGTGTCTCTGCTGCAACAGCAGCATCAAAGTCGAGTGGTGTCTCCAAACACTCGCAGGAACAGCATGAGTAGCAGGACATGATTGCCGACGCCTAACGTTCAAAGTAACCGGACCTGCGCGACTTTTCGCGCAGGTCCGGTTGACTGCAGTGTTAGGCCTTCGAGGTTCTTAGCCATTTGTCTGCTGACTCGTGGGAAGTAGTGGGCTCAGAATGGACGCCATTAAATCGGCTTGAATCTGAAGCATCTCGTCTGCTAGCTGGTACATGCTGGTAAGCGAAACAGGTGTTGGCTTTTCAAGACGCTCATATCGCTCGATGAACAACTTGCCAACCGCCGGGGTTCCATCTTCATGGATTGTCCAAACCTGGTGCACGTATACAGCTCGTCGATTAAAGGCCTCTTTGATTCTTCCACTGATGGAAGCCGCCTTATCTTTCAAATGAGGAGCCTTGCATTCAATCAGCGCCTTCAGCGTTTCTGTCAGCTCGCTTATGCGAGCCTTACCCGTAAACGCCCGGCCCGCGATGCTGTCCAAGCCAGCGATATGCCAAATAACGGTTCGTATCATGACTTCGATGCTCGACGAAATCACAACGATTTGACCGATCGCCTCTTGATACGCCCTGGGCGGCCATGTCCAATTTCGTTTGGTGGAAGCTGACCTTAGGATATCGAGCACAAGTCCATCTTGCGGAGGCATGGCCGCGATTTCCTGCGCCTCCGTCGGCGTTATTGGAATCATGTCGTCGCTGACATAAGCGTCCTGCGAACCGTCGACCTCGAACGCAAATACTTGCCACTTCTCGGGAATGCGCTTCTTGTAGTACTTCATAAAGGCCTAACGTTCATCTATGGACTCCCCCGATTTGCAAGTAATAAGTTGTTGGTTCTTTGGTAACAGGCTGCAGGAATCTATCCGGCCTACTGTGATGCCCGTCGGCACCGGCCCTGATGACATTCGCTCCG